>JBIIHW010000001.1:0-352461 GCA_044235425.1 Pirellulaceae bacterium | reverse complement strand
GGAATGGGTAACACGCGGAAGATTGGTCTCCGTAACCCATGGCGACGGTGCAACTCGCCGGAGGCTCGTTGCACCTCTGCCATGGGCTGATTTGTGGTCGCCCCATTCGGGGCTGTTGGGGCATATCACTCGAAGCGCCCCATTCGGGGCTGTTGGGTCATTTCACTCGAAGCGCCCCAGTCGGGGCTGTTGGGTCATTTCACTCGAAGCGCCCCATTCGGGGCTGTTGGGGCCTATCACTCGAAACGCCGCGCTCGGGGCTGTTGGGGCCTATCACGCGAAACGCCCCCTCCGGGGCTCTCTGGCCATTTCACTCGAAGCGCCGCGCTCGGGGCCCAAAATATTGATCTTGCCCTGTTTGCCCGGTTGGCACTACTCTTCGCCCGCAGCTTGTCTACTGCGAGGTGCCCGCTGTGGGTTCGAAACGAAACAAAACACGAGAGGGATCGCGAGTCGCTCGGCATGAGCGGGGCGGGTGGTCGTGGACTGGGCAAGTGACGGTCGTGCTCTGGTTTGGTCTATTAATCGGCGGGATGACCGGTTGTCAATCGATGCCGGGAGGATCACCTCCGCAGGGACTGGCACTCTATCAACAAGGTCAGTACCAGGCGGCAATTCCGTTTTTTCAGCAGTCGATTGCCGCTCAGCCGCAAAGTTCCGATGGCTATTACAATTTAGCCTCGACCTACCATCGCCTGGGAACTCAGCGGGCCGATCGCAATCTGATCAATCAAGCCGAGCAGTTGTACAACCAAGCACTCGATCTGGACGATCAAGCTCGTCGTCAGGGCTATGCGGTAGAGAATCCAGACTGCTATCGCGGCTTGGCCGTGCTACTAGCGGAGACCGAACGGCCTGATAAGGCCTTTACGCTGCTGAAAAACTGGTCTCAAAACAATCCGCGATCGGCGGATGCTCGTGTGGAGCTGGCGCGGCTCTATCAAGAATTTGGTGACTCCGAGTCGGCGAATAATCAGTTGCAGCAGGCCTTGCGGCTCGACCAGAACAACGCTCGCGCGTGGGCGGCTCTGGGCTATCTACGTGAGCAGTCGGGTGATCCGGCTCAAGCGCTAGTGAACTATCAGCGAGCGTTGCAGCTCAACCGCTCGATGCCTGCGGTTTCGGAACGTATTGCCACGTTGCAATCTCAGCCTGGTGCGACGGTTCGCTGGTAGGGCCAACCGTTCTCGAGGCAGAAGCGAGCAAGCCTCACACAAGCCCGTGCGCCAGCGAGGGTCGAGTCGGGCTGGTCTCGAAAGATCTTGGCGATTCCATCACCACGCTGGGCGGGGTTCTGACTTGCCCAAGCCTCATAGTCAAGTTTGACTTCGTTCCGTAAAATCTCGGTTTGGTTTGTACGTGGCAGGGTGGGGTGATAGAGGACGGCAAGCGAAGGAGATCACGGCGATGTCGAATGGTGGGGTGGAGCAGCGGATTTACAACTTTTCACCGGGACCGGCCGTATTGCCGCTCCCCGTCCTCCAGCAAGCTCAACGCGATCTCGTCTGTCTGCCGGGCAAAGGGCTGTCGATTCTCGAGATGAGCCACCGGGACCAGGCGTTCCTGGATATCCTGGCGGACGCTCAGCAAAGCCTGCGCGATTTACTGGGTATTCCGGCTCATTATCGAGTGCTTTTTTTGCAGGGTGGTTCGCGGCTGCAGTTTTCCATGGTGCCGATGAATCTGCTGCGTGGTTCAGGTCAGGCGGCCGATTACGTGCTGACGGGCACTTGGGGCAAAACGGCTCTGAAGGAAGCGCAGCGTGAGGGTGAAGTGCGAGTGGCTTGGGATGGTCAGGCGTGTCGCTACAACCGACTGCCGCTGGCGTCCGAACTGCATCTCAATCCCAACGCCGCTTACGTGCACGTCACCTCGAACGAAACCATTGAAGGTGTGCAGTTCTTGGACGAGCTCAATACGGGCAGCGTCCCGCTGGTGTGCGATGCCTCGTCCGACTTCCTCTGTCGGCCTTTGCCGATCGAGCGTTACGGGATGATTTATGCCTGTGCGCAGAAGAATGCAGGGCCAGCCGGCGTGACCGTCGTTATCATTCGCGAGGATTTATTGGCTCGTTCGCCCGAGAATTTGCCGGGTTACTTGAACTACAACTCGCATGCCTCCGAAAACTCGCTGTGGAACACACCGCCGACCTTTGCCATTTACCTCTTGGGTTTGGTCGCGCACTGGCTGCGCGATGATGTGGGTGGGCTGGCGAAGATGTTGGAGCGGAATCGAGCGAAGGCGGCGCTGCTGTATGAGCTGCTGGATGCACATCCCGATTTCTATCGCGGGCATGCAGAGGCTGGTAGTCGTTCGCTGATGAATGTCACGTTCCAGCTGCCCGATGCGGCGACGGAGAAGGCTTTCCTGACGGAGGCTCCCAAGCGTGGCTTAGGGAACCTGAAAGGTCACCGCAGCGTGGGTGGAATTCGAGCTTCAATCTATAACGCCATGCCGCACGAGGGCGTGGTGGCGCTCCGTGATTTCATGCGTGAATTCCGACCGAGTTGATACGAATTAAGTTCGAGGCAACTGGGTCCGAGGAAGTTAGGTCAGTGGAAACTTGTTTCGTGCTCGAGGATGGGTGGACTGCTTATGGCTCGCATTGTTGTGTTGGATACGTTGTCACCAGAAGGCTTGGCACTGCTCGACGCAGCCGCTCCCAAAATCACGTATGACGTGCGCACCGGACTGAAGGGTGCGGAGTTAAAAGCGGCGCTGGCCGAGTATGAGGGGGCGATTTGTCGCAGTGGAGTGAAGATCACGCCTGAAGCGCTGGAGGGCAATCGGCGACTGAAGGCGATCGTGCGGGCGGGCGTGGGAACGGATAACATCGATAAAACCGCTGCCACTCGCCAGGGCATCGTGGTGATGAATACGCCGACTGGGAATACGTTAAGTACGGCCGAACATGCGTTCGCCTTGATGCTCGGCCTGTCCCGGAATCTTGCGGCCGCTCATCGCAGCCTGGCCGATGGCAAGTGGGATCGTAACGCCTACATGGGAGCTCAGCTGGCCGATAAAACGCTGGGCATTGTTGGACTGGGACGGATTGGCCAAGAGGTGGCGAAGCGGGCGCTGGCTTTTCAAATGCGGGTGATCGGGTTCGATCCATTCTTTTCGGCGGAGCAGGCGACGAAGATGGGGATCGAGCGGGTTGATCAGGTGCACGAAATGTTGCCGCGCATCGATTACCTTACCGTCCACACTCCGCTCACACCAGAAACCAAATATTTGATTGGCATGAAGGAACTGCCGCTGCTCAAGCCCGGCGTGCGGTTGATCAATTGTGCGCGGGGCGGCATCTATGAGGAAGCGGCGCTGCTGGCGGGTCTGCAGTCTGGAAAAATTGCGGGCGTGGCACTCGATGTATTCGAAAATGAACCTTGTACAGACAGTCCGCTGTTTCAAATGAAACAAGTGCTCTGTACGCCGCACTTAGGTGCCAGCACCGAGGAGGCGCAGACGCAGGTGGCGGTGGAAGCGGTGCAGTTGCTCGTGAACTTCTTGACGACGGGCGAAGTGCGTCATGCGGTTAATATGGTCTCGATTGATCCGAAGGCTCTGGATGCTTTGCGGGGCGATTTGAATGTGGCTTATCGTTTAGGAAGGTTCCTAACGCAGTGGAACGATGGTGGCACATCTTCCGTCCATTTGCAGTATCGCGGTGAAGTTTCCAAGAAGGACACTCGGCTGCTGACGGCAGCGTTTTGCGCCGGTCTCTTGGAGGGAGCGCTGGCGGATGAAGTGAACATTGTGAACTCGGAAGTGCTTCTGCGTGGCCGAGGGATTGAACTGCGCGAGGAGCTGCGTACGGATCCGGGAGCGTTCAGTTCGAGTATCACGGCGGAGGTGAGTTGTCAGGGGCGTAGGTTTGTCGCGGGCGGCACGTTGTTCGGCACGAACATGCCGCGACTGATTCGGCTGGATCAACATCGCTTGGAAACCTATCTCGACGGTAACTTGCTGGTCTTCATCCATCAGGATGTGCCAGGGATTATTGGTCGAGTGGGGACGATATTTGGTCAGCATAAGGTGAATATCGCGCAGATGTCGGTGGGGCGAGCGGGTGATGCGCCGGGTGGCGAAGCGGTGGGGGTGCTGAATCTGGATAGTATCCCGTCCGCGGAGGCGATTGCCGAGGTTGCTCGGCAGCCGGACGTTCGCTTGGTGAAAGTGATATCGATGCCGGCGGCGGGTGAATCGCCGCCGTGGCTGTCGATGTAGTTCTGATTTACGAGTTGTCACGGTCGCTGGTCGTCACGATTGGTTTGGCGGAGTGGCGTTATCCCCTTGTGAGGGTGACGACCGGGCTAGATACTGTGCGAGCGGTGGGCGATGTCGAGTGATGTCGTCGAGGTTTGAGAACATTTATTCGGGGAGGGTCAGCTCATGGCTCGTTCGGGCGCGGTCACCTTTAAAGGAACGCCAATGACATTGGCGGGCGAAGCGGTACAAGCGGGGCAGCAGGCGCCAGATTTCACGGTGCATTATTTCGAGGGTGGACTCAAGACCATCACGCTGGCTGATTTGCGTGGCAAGCCCACGATCCTCAGCGTCGTCCCGTCGCTTGATACCGGCGTTTGCCAAAAGCAGACCAAGCGGTTCAATGATGAGCTTGGAGCACTCGCCGATAAAATCAATGCGGTCACGATCAGCCTGGATTTGCCGTTCGCGATGAATCGATTTTGTGGTGCGGAGAGCATCAAGAATCTGCGCAGCGGCAGCGACTACATGGATCGCAACTTTGGTCGCAATTGGGGGCTGTTGATTGAAGAGCTGAAGCTGTTGGCTCGTGCCACCTTCGTACTCGACGCTACCGGCAAGGTGGTGTACGCCGAGACGGTGGGTGAGGTGACGAGCGAGCCGAATTACGATGCCGCCTTGGCGGCTCTGAAGTCGCTCCTGTAAGGCCCGTTTTAAGCGCGGAAATCGAGGAATACCAAACATGGCGCACGAGGCTGAATCCGAACTCAAGATTCGGCCCGTGCGTTTTCAAGATCTCGATTCGATCCGCCAGCTGATCTCCCCACTCGTGCAGCAAGGCATTCTGTTGCCGCGTACGGAAGGGGAATTGTTTGAGTTACTACCGACCAGCTTTGTGGCCTGGGACGGCGACCGGGTGGTCGGTTTTTGTGCTTTAGAGATCTACTCGATTAAGCTGGCCGAGGTGCGAAGTTTGGTTGTTGCGCCGGAGTATCGAGCGCGTGGAGTGGGTCGGCAACTGGTCAGTGCCTGCGTCGATTTAGCGCGACGAACGCGTGTGCTCGAAGTGATGGCGATCACGTCGAATGAGGCCTTCTTTCGCACCTGCGGTTTCGACTTTACGCTACCCGGTGAAAAGAAGGCGCTCTTCATTCAAACGCGCGACGACCCCAATCAGTCGGCCGTCGATCTGGAAGCCGATCCCGAGTCGCCGTGAGCTGACTAAGTCGATGGTTGCCAGAGCATTCTCGACTGCACTTTGAAGTTCTTCTGCGTGATTGAGTTGGCCTGTGTTTGTGGACGCAGGCCTGAATTTCAATCGCTCGATCCGCGGCCCGTTCGCCAGTTGCGGCTTAGCCGAGCATCTGGGCGATGGAGCGACGGGCCTGTTCGAGGGCTGCGGGAAGTTGGCTGGCATCTTTACCGCCGGCTTGTGCCATGTCGGGTTTGCCACCACCACCACCACCAACCACGGGGGCGACTTCCGAAACCCACTTGCCGGCACTCAGTCCGCGATCCATTAAATCGCGCGTGATTCCAGCGACGAGTGTCACCTTGCCGTCCTCCTGACCAGCGGCCAGCAAGATGGCGACCGAATCGCACTTCTTGCGAATCTGATCGATCAGCTGTCGCATGAGGTTGGAATTCGCTCCGGGTAGTTCGGCGACGATCACTTGGCTGCCACCAAGCTGCGTAGCGCTGGCCAGGAGCGTCTCTGCGGAGACGGAACCGGCGGCGGCAAGTCGAGTTTGCTGCTGCTGGAGCGATGTGATCTCGGCCTGCAGGGCCGTCAGGCGTTCCGGGACATCGAAGGGGGCGACGTTTAGCAATCGAGCGGCATCCCGCAAGGCATGCCGGGCTTCCACGTAGGTGAGGATTTTCAGGCCTTTGGATGCCGGCAGCGGCTCGGGGGAAACGGCCGCCGAACTGCCGCTTGACACCGCCTTACGCAGGTCACGCGTGAAGGTGACCAGTGCGCGGACTGCGTCTAGTACCTGAGCAGCGGGGCATTGAATGACAGTAGCGGCTTGTTCCAGTGTGGTCCGCGTGCGCTGTTCATGTTCGCGTGCCTTAGCACCGGTGAGAGCGATGATGCGGCGCGTGCCAGCGGCCACACCTTCTTCGGCCACGATCTCAAAATTCTCGACTTCGCGCGTGTTGGTCAAGTGCGTACCGCCACACAATTCGAAGCTGAAATTTCCCATCGAAACCAAGCGCACGGGGTCCGGATATTTTTCACCGAAGAGCATCATGGCGCCGGTCTTACGCGCTTCGCTCAGCGGCAGATATTGCCAAGACACGGGGGCCGCGAGTGCCACATGAGTTTGCACGTCGGTTTCAATCGTTGTCAGTTGCTCAGGTGTGACGGGCGACATGTTGGAGAAGTCGAAGCGGAGCCAATCTTGATCGACTTTGGAGCCTTGCTGCTGCGCATGTTTGCCCAGGGTTTTTTGCAGGGCGTGATGCAGCATGTGAGTCGCCGAGTGAGCGCGACGGATCGCATTGCGCCGTTCAGTATCAACTTGTGCGGTCGCTTTGACGTTGGGACGCAGTTTGCCGCTGAGTAGGTGGCCGATGTGCAAAAACAGATCACCATCTTTTTGGGTGTCGGTCACTTGGAAGCGGAATTCGGGTCCCACGATGAAACCGGAATCGCCCACTTGTCCACCGCTCTCGCCGTAAAACGGGGTTTGATCGAGCACCAGGGTCACGGGGTTTTCATGACCTATTTCCACCAGTTCATCGCACAGCTTATCAGCGGCGACGACGCCCTTGATTTCCACTTCCGCTTGGGTGGTTTCGTAACCCAGGAAATTGGTTTGATGGAGGGCTCGCTTGAGCGCTTCGATCGGACCGGTTTTGAAAATTACAAACTGATCGGAGCCGGAGTCTTTGCCATGTTGTTCCATGGCGGAGCGGAATCCGGGCCAGTCGAACGTGTAGTTGCGTTCGGCCGACATCTGCTCAAACAACTCGGGTGGCACGCCGTAGGTTTGATAAAGGAACGCTGCGTCTTCGCCACGAACCACCGTACGGTCGGCTTTGACCATATCACCAAACAGCCGTTCGATGTGGGCTAGTCCGGCATCAATCGTGCCGAAGAAATTTGCTTCTTCGGTACGCACAACAGCAGCAACACGATCGACCGTACCGCTCAGATCCGGGTAAGGGCCTTTCATCATTTCAGCGACCATCGGCACGAGTTGATGCAGGAATGGTTCGTGCAGGCCCATGAGTCGTCCGTCGAGTACGGCGCGGCGCAAGAGCCGCCGAATGACATACTTTTCTTCTTTCGGGCCGGGGTAGACATTTTCGTGGATCGCCAGCGAGCAAGCGCGGATGTGATCGGTGATGCGGCGCAGTCGTCGCCCATTGTCGTCCGCCGGGTTGTATTTCACTCCACATACTTCAGCCGCGGCAAGCACGATCGGCTTGAGGATGTCGATGTGGAAGTTTGTTTCGACGCCTTGCAGGACCGAGGCGGTACGTTCGAGTCCCATGCCGGTATCGATGTTCTTGCTCGGAAGTGGGCGCAGGTTCTGCGGTGGATCGCCCACTCGATTGAATTGCGTGAACACCAGATTCCAAATCTCGACCGACTTCCCATTGCCGGGATGATAGAAGATTTCGCTACAAGGGCCGCACACTCCGTCGGGACCATTGCTCGGAGCGCCTGCTGGCCAGAAGTTGTCGTCTTCCCCCATGCGTTCGATGCGATCGGGAGTGAGGCCAATATCTTGCTGCCAAATGTTGGCGGCTTCGTCGTCATCCAGGTAGACGGTGACGGTGAGTCGATCGGCGGGGATACCGAGCCATTCCTTCTTGGTGAGGAACTCCCAGGCCCAGTTTATCGCTTCGCGTTTGAAATAATCGCCGAAGCTGAAGTTTCCCAGCATTTCGAAGAACGTGTGGTGGTAGGCGGTGCGACCGACGTTATCGATGTCGCCCGTGCGCAGACATTTCTGGCAGGTCGTGGCGCGGGTGAAGTCCAGTTTCACTTTGCCGAGAAAGTGATCTTTAAACTGATTCATCCCGGCGGGCGTGAAGAGTACCGAAGGATCCCAGGTTGGCACGAGCACATCGCTGGGCTTCCGCACATGTCCTTTGGTCTCGAAGAATGCCAAGTACTTTTCACGCAGCTCGTCGGTCTTCATGGCGATGCTTGTCAGTTGAGGTTTGAGAGGAGGATAAAACTTCAATTCCTGTGGGAAGTTATTACGGGGAGCATGATATCGCGAGCGGCGAAATTCGCCTAGGCATATCCGGGAATCGCGGGAGTCTCGGAGCAGCAATCAGAAGCGATGATAGTAAGTCACCGCTTCCCAGACGGGGCAACTTGGAGTAGTTTAAGACGCTTCTTGGCCAGAGTGGCGGAATGGCAGACGCGCTGGATTCAAAATCCTGTGTCCGAAAGGGCGTGTGGGTTCGACTCCCACCTCTGGTACTAATTCGTTGCAATCGTTCGCGACGCTTCAATTGATCTATTCGGGGCCCCTTCCGCGAACCGTCCGTCTGGCATCATCCGTTTCCTCCACACCATCTTGATGGCGGATCTCACTTTCCCCCCAGCCAGACCGCTGAAAACGGGGTTTTTGCGTCGATATCCGATTTACGGCGCGGTGGGGAGTTTTCCTGCTGCGGATGTTCGGGGTTGAGTTGCGGATGAGGTGCTGGCGGCTGGTGACCGTCCACCATTCGGACGAGAACGACGGGAGGTGGAAGATGAAAAATCGACTTGGATATGGCCTGAAGATGCCAATTGGGGGCCTGCTGCTGGTCTGCTGTTTCCTGGCACCATCGCAAGGATTCGCGCAGCTGAGCATCTGGGGACCGTATCGTAACGATTCCAACTCCAGTGAAATCGGCGGCCGGGTGATGAGTGAGGTTCGCTCGCCCGATCACGACATGCTGTTTCTCACAAACGGTGATCGACTCTATGGCAAACTCAAGAACGAACGGTTGACGCTGCGTACCCCGTATAGTCGATTGGAACTCGAGACTGCCAAGCTGGCTGCTTTGTCGTGGCGGAATGAGCCGCTGGGACGTGCCGCGGTGATCAGCGTGCTGGGGGATCGCTTCTCGGGTGTGCTCGAGGAAGATCGTTTGGAGTTCGAACTGACTCAAGGCATCACCATTCAGGTGACCCGTGAACAGGTCGTTAAGGTGATTTTTCGAACACGTCCCAAAGAGACGGCGGGGGTGAATCCGAAGTGGGTGTTTTTGCTGGGGAACACCGATTCATTCTCGGGGCAATTGCTGACGGATGCAATTTCCTTGCAGACCGATTATGCTTCGCTTCCTATTGCCTTGGATCAGTTGCGTACGGCATGGATTCCGGGACGCTGCGATCGCGAGAGCTGGGTGGAACTTCGTAACCAGGAGAGTCTGCGGGGTGAATTCGTACCGCGACAACTCGAAGTCGAACTGGATCTCGGTGGACGCATCGTCGTCGATACGGCGACAGCTGGCTTTACCAAGATCCAGCTTGTCGAAATGCCGACAAATCGTCGTCGCCGACGTTAATCGCTGACGGCATTTCAGGAGATTCCGCGATGCGTTGGAAGCAGCTGTGGGCGCGTAAGTCCCTGGATACTCTCATCGCCGAGATGGCCGGCGAGCACCGTTTGCAGCGCGTGCTGGGACCGATCGCTCTCACGTCGCTCGGCGTCGGCGCGATCATTGGGGCGGGTATTTTTTCGATGACGGGTCGCGTGGCCGCGACGGATGCAGGTCCGGCCATCATGCTCTCCTTCATCGTCGCGGGAATCGCTTGCGGATTTGCCGCTCTGTGCTACGCCGAGTTTTCGGCGATGGCGCCGGTCGCGGGCAGTGCTTACACCTATACCTACGCCACGCTGGGCGAACTTTGGGCCTGGATTATCGGCTGGGACTTGGTGCTGGAATATGCGATGAGTTGTGCGGTCGTGGCTTGGCACTGGGCACATTATCTCGACGAGTTCCTGCATGCGCTATGCGGCCTGCACCTACCCGTGCAGTTGCTCAACGATCCCTTTACCAAAGTCACGGTGGAGGGCGAGCCGGTCACTTGTTGGGTTAATCTGCCAGCGATGCTGATCATGGCGGCCGTGACGGCGGTGCTGGTGCTGGGAATTCGCGAAAGCGCGATGGCGAACGCGATCCTGGTGGTGGTGAAGCTCGCCGTCGTCCTCTTTGTCATCGTCCTGGGGTGGCATTACACGCGGAGTGAAAACTGGACACAAGTGCCCATTGCAGACCGGCATTCGACGGACACGATCGATTTCCTCGAGCGGAATCCTGAGCTGCACGAACTGGTCCCGCGGGAATCGTGGCGCGAGCTGGAGAGTGGCGCGGAGTTACTCGCACGCGTGCCGGAGCTGAAGGACCAGTTGTCGGCTGAGCAGGTGAAGCGTTTGAACGAATTGCCGGCCGAGGGACGCAAATGGGGGCTACTCGGCTTGCTCGGTATCAAACGCTGGCTGGAACCGCTGGATCGCAACGTACGCTCGTCGTTCATGCCGTATGGAATTTCCGGATTGATGGTGGGAGCGGCGCTGGTGTTCTTTGCTTACATCGGTTTTGATTCCATCTCCACGCATTCGGAGGAGGCCAAGAATCCCCAGCGTGACGTACCGCTGGGGATCATCTTGTCACTGGCAATTTGCACGGTGCTCTACATGCTGGTGGCGGCGGTGATCAGCGGCATGGAGCCTTACCCCACGATTGATGGTAATGCCGCCGTGGCGGCCGCGTTTCGTCGACGAGCGGAGGTGGAGCAGAGCGGACTGCTCAACATGTCGGCGGGATTGATTGCCGCGGGTGCGTTGGCCGGAATGACGAGTGTGCTGCTGGTTTCGTTTCTGAGCCAAGCTCGAATCTTTCTGGCGATGTCGCGTGATGGCCTGTTGCCACCCAGTATTTTTGCCGCGATTCACCCGCGTTTTCTCACTCCCCACCGTTCCACGATTCTGACGGGCGTGGTGATTTGTTTGCTGTCCGGATTCACCCCGATTCAGCAGTTAGAGGAGATGGTGAATATTGGCACCTTGATGGCGTTCGCGCTGGTTTGTGCTTCGGTCCTGATGCTCCGCTGGACTCGCCCAGAAACTCCACGTCCCTTTCGCTGTCCGTTGATTTACTTTGTCGCTCCCGCTGGGATTCTGGTGAATGTGGCTTTGATGATGTTTTTGCCGGTCGACACGTGGATCCGATTGGCCGTCTGGCTGGGACTGGGGCTGGTCATTTATTTCATCTATGGACAGCGTCATAGTGTGTTGGGCCAAGAGCTGCAGCGCGAACTGAAGACGCACGGCTTGACCGGCTCCGATGCGCCGCTGAATGTGACAAAACAGTCGTAGCCATGAAAGCTCTGCAGGACGAGCGTCGCATGAGAAGCGACGCTCAGCGCAGCTGCCACTTGGCCATCATGAGTCCTGCGAAGCGCTGGTCACGAACGGAGCGAACGGAGAGATTACGCTGGGCCAGACTGGCGAGTAATTCGGCTTCTATTTGATCTGCCAAGAGTTCGTCGCCGCGTACGATCAAGATCACTGGTTGCCTGGAGCGTAGCTGAATTTCGAGTGCTGCCGATTGCTCGATGGTGAGCCGGGGTTCATCGATCGTCGGCAATGGCCAGATGCAGGAGGAGTCCAGTGAGAGTGGATAGCGCGAACGCAGCGGGAAGCGGCAGAATTCCACCAGCGCTGGTGCCGCCGCTGCGACTTGCCAGTCTTCGACCAGGGCCGGGCAGAGCAGAATAATTGGCGGCGGTGCGGCCGCGGGCGCCGCGCGTAGTTGCTCGTCTAGTTCACGACAAAGTCCTCGCCAATCCTCACCACGCTGGGGCGAAGGTGGTTGGCCGGTGAGTAATTCGCGCACCGGATAGGAGCTACTCCCGAGCAAACCAAGCGTGGCGAATGCAACCAGCGCGCGACTCATCTTGCCCGGTGTCCAACTGATTATTCGTGTGACGGCGATTGGGAGCAGAGTTGCGGAGGCGATGACGTAGCGGTAGAGCAGCGGTGGTCCCAGATCAAGCTGGTAGGCAGCGACCGCGATGAGTAGCGGTAGGAAGGTGCAGGCGAATAGGTAGAGCGACAGGAGCGGTTCGATTCGTGGCAGGTGGCCAAGGATGACACTCTTCCCAGTACCCTTTTTCACCTCGGCGGGCTGGCGTCGCTGGTGTACTAACTGTCGCACTAGAAAAAAAGTGCCGCTGGCGAGCAGCGGTACCACCAAATAACTCGTCCAGTCCCAGACCGATTGCCAGGAGGTGTACGGCAGAAACCGTAGCCAGTTTTGTCGGCGAGCGGCGACGGCTACAACATGTTCACTCCCCCAGATTCCCGCCAGTGCCACGAGCAGCATGTCGCAGACGAGTGCCACGAGAGTGGAGCGGGTGCAGACCGTGTGCTCCATCTGCTTCGCGGTCGGGCTCGATTGCTCCTCGGGACCGCGTAATGGTTTTCGATGTGCGAGCAGCAGTAGGGCGAAGTTAACGACGAGTAGCAGGATGGTGAGGTAATGGAGATAGAACAAAAGAATCGCGCTGGTGATCCAGGCGATGCGCGGGACGGCAAGACGTATGGTTGACGTGACAAATTGCGGACTAAGTCGTGGAAGTCTCTTGGTTGGTACCAAGTTGGTCGCCCGCGGCAGTTGGCAGGTTTCACGAGCTACTGCCGCTGGTAAGCGAGCGAGCGAAAGTCCGAGGTGAAGGACAGCGACGAGTTGTACGAGAGCGTAGCAGCGAGCTTCTTGTGCGTAAAAGATGAACTGTGGATCGAGTGTTGTGAGCAGCGGTGCGAGGAGTGCGAGGGGCGGTGGGATACTGAATTTTCTGGCAAGCTGATAGGTGGCCCACGGTAGGCAACCGCCTGCCAGGAGCGACAGGAATCGCAGCGACCATTCGCTGGCATAGGGAAGCTCCGCACCACTCAGCCACCGCCAGCTACGCTGAACGATCTGGTCGCACGCTCGTTCCAGAATGAAATAGCACGGGGACTGGTTGCCGATCTGGGCTCGTGCGGCGAGTTGTTCGTCGCTGTCGGCAATCACCCAGGCGGTATGAAGTTCGTCGAGCCACAAGGATTCGCTCAACCCTCGCACTCGGAGCACGATCCCCAGCACGGTAATAGCCAGCAGAGCGACCAGGATTCGTCCGCTGGGACGGTTGGGAGACGTTTGGGTAAGGGCCGGCGTGGGGGGCGTACGTTCGACTTGCATGTTAGTCGCTGGCCGGCATCAGCATATCAGCGGCGACTGCCTGGACTTCGGAGGCGTCAATCTGCGGCAACTCCTCGGCGTAGCCAACGACGAGTGCCAGGTCGGCAAGGCGATTGAGTTTGCGTGGGATTCCCTCGCACAAATCATGCAGGGCATCGAGTGCGGGGGCGGTAAAAATGGAGCGGCTAGCGCCGGCCACTCGCAGTCGATGCTCCAGGTACGCCGACGACTCGGTGGCTGTCAAACGAGTGAGGGTGCATTTCATTTCCAGTCGCTCTTCCAGTTCTGGAAAATCTCGCAGCGCCGCCAGGATGGGACTTTGACCGACCAAGATCATCGTGAGCAGCATTTGATTTTGATGCTGGAGGTTGAGGAGTAGCCGCACGGTTTCCCAGGACTCGGTACTGCGCAGTACATGTGCTTCGTCCAGTACGATGACCGTATGGCGCTGTTGCCGCCAGCGTGCGAGGAGCGACTGCTGGATGCGACGGAGTGGCACTTGAATGGAACCGGTACCGAAAGAATCCGTGGATGCTGGGGGCAATTCGTCGGCGAGATAGGCCAGAAGTTGATCGGCGGGCATTTGCGGAAATAGGACGTGTACGAGTGGCTGGTAGGCGGTGGGAAGAAGATCGGTGAGCTTGTGGAGGATCTGGGTCTTGCCGCTGCCGGATGGTCCAGTCAGTAGCGCTGCGGCACGACGATGCTCGATGGCATAACGAAGTTTCAGCAGCGCTCCCTGATGGGCGTCACAGGGATAATAAAAACGAGCATCTGCCAGTTGTTCAAATGGGCGCTCGCGCAATCCCCAGTAAGCTTCATACATGGACGAGTTCCTCCCGGTGTGGCTGCGCGTGGGGGAAGATTGCGGTGTGTGAATCCGCTGCGGTGTGTGAATCCGCTGCGGTGTGTGCGTGACGCTCGACGGGGCTGAAATTCTCGACGGGGCTGAAATTCTCGACGAAGCCGATGCGTGTCTGGCCCGTTCGGCGTAACTCTCGCACGAGCGGTTGAACGGCGACTGCGGTGCCTGGCCGCGCGTCGGTCACGATCAGCGACACAGACTGGATGCCTTCGACTAACCCGGTCAGCAAATCAAATTCTGCGCGGGACTCAATCCCAGCTGGTGACCAGCGCGATGTGTCCACGAGGACGATGTCGAAGTGCTGGGCGAGGTGGCAGAGTGACTGCCCGGCAGTCGCCCTGCTGCGAGCGCCAGCAAAGTGGGCAGCGGATTGGGCAGCGGATTGAGGCTTACAACCCTGAGCCGGCTGGTTGTGGGAAGGGTGATCAGGTGCGGCTGCCGGCGGTAGGTTGGTGGTGGTAGGGTGGGAGCGCAGAGGGAGCAGCGTGAATCGATCGTAGTGGGAGTAGCAGGCGAACCGTGGGAGTGCCGAGATGTCGCTGCCCAGTTCGAGCCAGTCCGCTGCGAGCTCAGCGGGAGCGGTGCTGGGGGCCTGGTCCGTTTCATTTGCCATCGTGGAGTCGCCGAGCAGGTATTGCAGCGCGGGATGGTGCCAATTGGCGTCGACCAGAGCGATCTTCAGACCCAGGGACGCAAGTGCTTGTGCGAGACAGATCGCGATGGTGGTGCGACCGGCTTGCGGCTGTGTGCCGCGAATGAAGAGTAATCCACGGGGTGTCGTGGGGAAGTCGAACAAAGCCTGTGTGGCCCTGGCGAGTGGCCGTCCACCGGCGGCGAGTAGTTGCGTGCTGGCGGGGGGAATCTGGAACCGGGCGACGGAGCGCAGGGTCGCGCGACTTGGTGTGAGCTCGGAGGGCTGGCGGTCGTAGGCACGAATGAACGCTCGATTCAGATAACTCACGGCTGTTCTCCCGCAGGAGGAGCTGGCGGTCGGTCGGGAGTCTGAATTTGCTGCCGTGCCGTCTGGGCGCTAATTCGGTGGTAACGCCACTGCACCGTTATGGCGAGCATTCCGACGACTAGTACGGCGGCGCTGAGATAGCGAATCGCGACATCGCGCCAATCAACGATGGGGGATGCCGGAGCTGTGAGGGAGGGGATTTCCCGCGGCGCGGCGGTCTGAGCGAGGATGAATTCCGCAGTGGTGCGGGAGGTCAGATCGGGAAGTCGAGCGACGAGCGGAACGGGGGCCGTGTCGTCTGCTGGAGATGTTCGGTGAAGGGAGTTCAACGCGTCACTCATACGGCACGCTCGCATCCTGGCTGAGGCCGAGGTCTTATTCGATCCATTTTGCTCCGGCAATTCTGCCAACCGGTGTCTGTGTTTATCGGCAACGGTTAGCGGAATCTTGACTGTTAGTGAAGTTTGGTGGGTGAGGTAGTTTGGGTAGTTCTGTGGTTGGTGGCTGGTGCGCCTACTTCGAGTGTTCACGGTTTACGAATATGATAGGGCGTGAGTCGGATCGTCTGGTGGCGGCTGGGCAGCCGAGGCGGCTGGTGGCAAACGGCGGAGTCAGCTTAATCTTCGTTTCTCTTGGATAGCGAGATAGACGTGAAGTCGGTGCAGCAAGTTCGAGTGATGGGGTCCCGAATTGAAGAGGAATTGGATCGTCGGATTCTGATTCTGGACGGGGCCATGGGGACGATGATTCAGGCGCTACGGTTAACGGAGCAGGATGTGCGCGGCGATCGCTTTGCCGCTCATCCCAAGGATTTAGCTCGCTTTGCCGACATCCTTTGTTTGACGCAGCCGGCCGCCATCACACAAATCCACCGCCAGTATTTGGAGGCGGGTGCGGACATAGTGGAGACGAACACGTTTGGCGCGAGTTTTGTGGGGATGGAGGATTATGATTTACCGCGAGAGTTGGTGCGGGAGATCAACTTAGCGGCGGTCCGTTGTGCTCGACAGGCAGCGGATGAAGTAACCGAGCGCAATCCTGATCGGCCGCGATTTGTGGCGGGCAGTATCGGTCCAACGCCTCGTCAGATGACCATTTCGACGAAGATGGATGATCCCAGTTTTCGCGCGGTGACATTTCCGCAGATGGTGGAATCGTATTACGAGCAGGTGGCGGCGCTAGTGGAGGGTGGGGTTGATTTGCTGTTGCCTGAGACCGTCATCGACACGCTCAATTTGAAAGCCTGTCTGTTTGCGATCAATCGGTATTTTGTGGAGCATGCGGTGCGAGTGCCGGTGGTGGTATCGGGCACCTTCAGTGCGGCGGGGGTGACCTTTGTTTCCAGCCAGTCGGTAGAGGCCTTTTGGAATTCGGTGAGTCATTTTCCGTTGTTGGCGGTGGGCATGAATTGTGCGTTGGGGCCGCAAACCATGCGACCTCATTTGCAGGAATTGGCTCAGGTTTCGTCCACGCGGATCAGTTGCTATCCCAATGCTGGTCTGCCGAACGAAATGGGGCAATATGATTTAGGTCCTGTCGAGATGGCAGAACTGGTGGGTGAGTTTGCGGACAATGGGTGGCTGAACATCGTGGGTGGTTGTTGCGGCACCACGCCGGCTCACATTCGTGCCATCGCTGAGCGTGTCGCGCGTTCGCAGCCTCATCGCTTGGCCTCTACGCTGCCCTATTTACGGTTGAGTGGCACGTTACCGTACACGCTGCGACCGGAGTCAAGTTTTACGATGATTGGGGAGCGGACGAACGTGACGGGGTCACGGGCGTTTGCCAATCTGATTCGCAACGACCAGTATGAGGCCGCGGTCGATATCGCTCGACAGCAAGTCGCCAACGGGGCGCAGATCATTGACATCAACATGGATGATGCGCTGCTGGATGGTGAAGCAGCGATGACGAAGTTTTTGAATCTCTTGGCGGGCGAAGGAGAAGTTTCCCAAGTTCCCGTGATGATCGATAGTTCCAAGTGGTCGGTGTTGGAAGCGGGGTTGCGCTGTTTACAGGGCAAGGGGATCGTGAATTCGATCAGCCTGAAGGACGGCGAGGAGGAGTTTCTGCGGCGCGCTCGGTTGGTGCGCAGTTACGGAGCGGCGGCGGTGGTGATGGCCTTTGACGAGTCGGGCCAAGCGGTCGAGACGGAGCATAAGGTGCGCGTCTGCCAGCGGGCTTTTCGGTTGCTCACAGAAGAAGTGGGCTTTCCACCGAGCGACATTATTTTCGACCCCAACATCCTTACCGTGGCCACGGGCATTGAGGAGCACAACGATTATGCGTTGAACTTCATCGAGGCAACTCGGCGCATCAAGCAAGTTTGTCCGGGTGCGCATGTGTCGGGCGGCGTCAGCAACATCTCGTTTTCGTTTCGCGGCAACGATGTGGTACGAGAGGCGATGCATGCGGCCTTTTTGTATCACGCGATTCGAGCTGGGCTTGACATGGGGATCGTCAATGCCGGGCAGTTGGCGGTGTATGAGGAGATACCGCGAGAGTTGCGGGACCGCGTGGAAGATGTGCTCTTGAATCGTCGTGCGGATGCGACGGAGCGGCTGATTGAGTATGCGGGGACGGTGAAGGGCAAAGGGAAAGCGGCGGCCGCGGAGGACTTGGCTTGGCGTGAGGAGTCGGTTCCGCAGCGCCTGCAGCATGCCCTCATCAACGGACTCGATAAGTTCCTGGAGGAAGATTTGGCGGCGGCGCGTCAGCAGTATCCACGCTGTCTGAGCATTATTGAAGGTCCGCTGATGGATGGCATGACGGTGGTGGGAGATCTATTTGGAGCGGGCAAAATGTTTTTGCCGCAGGTGGTCAAGTCTGCGCGGGTGATGAAGCGAGCGGTGGCTTATTTGCTGCCGTTTATGGAGGCGGAGCGAGAGAGTCAGGGGCAGGTGGCGCGTAGTTATCGTGGCAAGGTCTTGCTGGCCACGGTCAAGGGCGACGTGCATGACATTGGTAAAAACATCGTCTCGGTCGTGTTGGGCTGCAACAACTATGAGGTGATTGATTTGGGAGTCATGACGCCCTGCGAGAAGATTTTGCAGGCGGCGCGCGAGCAGCAGGTGGACCTCATCGGCTTGTCGGGGTTGATAACTCCGAGTCTGGATGAGATGACGCATGTGGCGCAGGAAATGAAGCGGCTGGGGATGACGCAGCCGCTGCTCATCGGTGGTGCGACGACGAGTGCCAAACATACGGCGGTCAAAATTGCACCGCATTACGCTCAACCGGTCGTGCATGTCTTGGATGCGTCGCGCTGCGTTGGCGTGGTGGATCGGCTGATGAGTAATCAGTTGCGGGGTGACTTCGTGCGTGACAACCGCAAGCTGCAAGCGGAGCTGGTCTCTTCGTATGAAAAGCGGCAGGTGACGCTGGTTCCGTATGAGGAAGCCAAGCGGCGACGGTTTGCGACCGACTGGGCGACGGTGAGGATTGATCAGCCGGAATTTCTTGGGCGGCGAACATTACCGGCCATCTCGCTGGCGGAACTGGTTCCCTGGATTGATTGGTCACCCTTCTTCTTGACGTGGGAACTTAAAGGGAAGTATCCGCGCATCTTCGACGATGCGGTGGTCGGGGCACAGGCTCGGGAGCTCTTTGCCGATGCTCGACGACTGCTCGATCGCATCGTGCAGGAAAAATTGCTTACCGCGCGGGCGGTCTATGGTTTCTGGCCGGCCGCAGCGGATGGCGACGACGTGGTGCTCTACACCGACGAAAAGCGAACTCACGAACTCACTCGGTTCTACATGCTACGGCAGCAGTGGCAGCGGCAGGGGCAGGTCGATTTCCGGTCGCTGGCCGACTATGTGGCTCCGCTGGATTCCGGGCGTCAGGACTATGTCGGGGCGTTCGCCGTGACGACGGGGCATGGAGTTGATGCGTTATGTGCCGAGTTTGATCGGCAGCATGACGACTATCATTCGATCATGGTCAAGGCGTTGGCGGACCGGCTGGCGGAGGCGTTTGCCGAGTGGCTGCATGAGCGAGTGCGGCACGAGTGGGGGTATGGGCGGGAGGAGAAGTTAAGTGCCGAGCAGGTCATTGACGAGCAGTACCGGGGAATTCGTCCGGCTCACGGCTATCCGGCCTGCCCTGATCATTCGGAAAAACGTCGTCTTTGGGAGTTACTGGATGCGGAGCGGGAAGCGGGGATGAAGCTGACGGAGTCGTTTGCCATGGAGCCGGCTTCGAGCGTCAGTGGGCTCTATTTCGCTCATCCCGACGCACGTTATTTCGCGGTTGATCGAGTGGGGCGGGACCAGGTCGAGGATTACGCGCGACGCAAAGGCGAGAGCCTCAATGTGGTCCAGCGGTGGTTGGGGCCGAACTTGGGTTATGAGGTTTAATCGGTCAGGATTTTCCCGACTCACTCGATTAACTCTGGGACAACCCGTTATACTAAGGAGCCCTGGATCGTCCGGCAGCACCGCTTTTGACCCGGGCGGTGCCGTGGTTTTTTGCTAGCTGCCCAATCTGAGTCTCATGACCGACAACTTGTCCCTTAAAGATTTCTGCCAGCGGCTCGTGGAGAGCGGGCTGATGACACCGGACGAGATCTTGTCGTTCCGGCAGAAGTTTCCGTCGGGACAGCGGCCGGCCACCGGTGCCGCGATGGCAGAAGCGATGCTCCAGCGTCAGCGTTTGACGCCTTTTCAGGTGGAGCGGTTGATGGAGGGCAAGCACCTGCATTTGGTGCTGGGGAACAACATCCTGCTGGAGAAGATTGGTGAAGGCGGGATGGGGGAAGTGTTTCGAGCCGAGCATCGGCGGATGCGTCGAGTGGTTTGCGTGAAGGTGTTGCGCCCTTCGCTGATGACGTCGCCGTCGGCAATTCGGCGCTTCCAGCGGGAAGCCCAAGCAGCCGCGCAGCTGATCCATCCCAACGTCGTGACGGCGTATGACGCGGACGAAGCCAAGGGCATTTTCTTTTTAGTGATGGAATTCGTGGAAGGCGCCGACTTAGGGTCGATCGTCAACCAACACGGTCCCTTGACGGTGGCGGAGGCACTTTCCTACATCGCTCAAGCTGCTCGCGGTCTGGAATATGCGCATTCCAAGGGCGTGATTCACCGTGACATCAAGCCTGGCAATCTGCTGCTCGATCGCCACGGAACTGTGCGCGTGCTGGATCTGGGGTTGGCGCGTTTTGACGAGCATTATGAGGTGGAAAACAGCGGGAGTAATGTCTCCGATCAGTTAACTCGCGAAAATCAAATCGTGGGGACGGTCGAGTATATGGCGCCGGAGCAGGCAGACGACTCGGGGCAAGTTGATCGCCGCAGTGATATGTACAGCTTGGGCTGCACGCTCTATCGCTTGCTGACGGGACATCCGCCGTATCTCGCTGATACGCCGCTGAAAACGCTCATGGCGCATCGCATTCGTCCCATTCCCTCGTTGCGGGCTGAGCGTACGGATGTTTCTGAAGCGGTCGATGAAATCTACAAGCGGATGGTGGCGAAGTCTCCGGGGGACCGCTTTCAGACCATGGGCGAATTGTTACAGGCGCTGGAGCCGCTCGTGGGAGCCACCGGGCCGAGTACGTCTCGTTCTCTGCGAGGTGGTCGTCGAAATTTCGACTTTGCTGTCACTCGTACCTTATCGGTCGACTTGCCGTCGAAACGGGAGGCGACGTCGGACATGAGTGCTGGGGATGCGCGGACGGAGCATTCCGATGACCAGAGTGTGGCGCGGGCAAGTGCCGCGAAGAGTGCCCCTCAAGCTCATCTGTCCCGTTTTCCAGCCGTAGGTATTGACCTCGGAACAACGTTCTCCGTCGTCGCTCATCTAGACGATCTGGGCCGACCGCATGCGCTTAGCAACAGCGAAGGCGAAGTGATCACACCCAGTGTGGTGCTGTTTGATGGCGATGAGGTGGTGGTTGGCAAGGAGGCGGTGAAGGCCATGTCGGTGGCGATGGAGCAGGTCGCCGACTGTCCCAAGCGCGAATTGGGTCAGCCCGAGTATCACAAGCCGTTAGACGGGCGGCGACTGCCACCCGAGGTCTTACAGGCTTATGTGCTGAACAAATTACGTCAGGATGCCAGTCGCAAGATCGGTCCCTTTCGTCGCGTGGTGATTACAGTTCCGGCGTACTTTGATGAGAATCGAAGGAAGGCGACGGAAGATGCCGGCTACATGGCCGGTTTTGATGTCTTGGATTTGATTAATGAGCCGACGGCCGCGGCGCTGGCCTACGCTTTTCAGCGCGGTCAGTTTGGGACGACGGCTCCCTCCGCGGTGGTCGAACGCGTGCTGGTCTACGATCTCGGTGGTGGCACGTTTGATGTGACCGTGATGGAGATTCGGGGTAACGAGTTCATTACTTTGGCGACCGATGGCGATGTACGTCTGGGCGGACGCGACTGGGATCAACGGTTGCTGGATCATGTGGCGGAGCAGTTCACGCGAAAGTTTGGGTCGGATCCACGAAAAGATCCCAATGTGCTGGGGCGGCTCTGGCGCGACTGCGAGGAAGCCAAACGCACGCTGACGGCACGCGTCAAAACACACATCATCTGCGAATTTCACGGTGATTCGTTGCGACTGGAAGTTAGTCGGAGCTTATTGCAGGAGTTAACACTTGACCTGCTGGAGCGAACCGCCTTTACCACTCGCCAAGCGATCGCGGCCGCCGGGCTGAAGTGGGATCAACTGAATCACGTGTTGTTGGTCGGTGGGGCGACGCGCATGCCAGCTGTGGTCGAGATGCTACGGAATCTTACGGGAAAAGAGCCGAACAGTTCATTGGCTCCGGACGAGGTGGTCGCGCACGGCGCGGCTTTACGGGCTGGACAACTCCTGGAAAAGTTTGGGGATCGTCCCCCGCGATTTCAGATTCGGAATGTGAATTCTCATAGTTTGGGCATCGTCGGCACGGACAGCCGCACGGGGCGGAAGCAAAATGCGATCTTGATTGCGCGTAACACGCCGCTGCCTGCCTCCGTCAAACGCATTTTCCGCACCTCGAAGTCCGGTCAGACGTCGCTGCACTTGCATATTGTGGAGGGCGAGAGCCAGTTGCCGGAGGAATGCTCCGAGATTGGGCTGTGCAAGATCCGTGGATTGCCGCCGAACTTACCCGCTCAAACGCCGCTCGAAGTTCGTTTCCTGTACGCCGAAAATGGACGCATCACGGTTACCGTGCAGGTGCCGGGGCAGGCGAGTCCGATTGAGCAGGAGATTGTGCGGGTCAAGACGTTGACTCAGGCCGAATTGGATCAGTGGCGAGAGCGAATCTGTGGAATGCCGCCGCGCACGGATTCGGCCGAACGCGAGCCGGTGATCACGCAGACGTTGGCGACGGAGGATTTCTTACCGGGCCAGGTCGTCGTGGATGCAGCGGGCGCGTCGGAGAAGGCCAAGGCCTCGGAGCCGTCACCACCGCCCGGATGAGTAGCTTGCGGGAGCAAGCGTGCTGGCGTGTGGCGTCTGCTCTAGGATTGCAGGAAGAGTGACGGAGAGTCTGGTGCTGGGGTCGATTGACAGGCGTAAGCCTGTCGTTAGGATGACCCCAACTTTACGGTTGATTGTTGGAGTTGAGATTTTTTAGCGATCGAGGAGTGGTCTCATGACACAGTTAGAAGCCGCGCGAGCCGGACAAGTTACTCCAGAAATGGAATTTGTGGCACGCCGCGAAAAACTGACGACAGAGCAGGTGCGGCAGGAAGTCGCGGCGGGGCGCATGGTCATCCCGGCGAATAAAGTGCATCTCCAAGGACGCTTAGAACCGATGGCCATCGGCATTGCCGCGACCTGTAAAATCAACGCCAACATCGGTAATTCGGCCGTGACCAGCAACGTCGGCGAGGAACTCGATAAATTGCATGCGGCGGTCCACTATGGCGCCGACACGGTTATGGATTTGTCGACGGGCAAAGACATTGATCGGATTCGCCAAGAGATTATCGCGGCCTCCCCGGTACCCATCGGTACGGTGCCGATTTACCAGATGCTGGAAGAGCTGGGAGGCAACATCGAGGACATGCGAGCACAGCATTTTCTCGATATGGTCGAACATCAGGCAAAACAGGGCGTGGACTACATGACGGTCCATTGCGGAGTGCTGCTGGAGCACCTGCATTTGTCTACCAATCGAGTGACGGGGATCGTCAGTCGCGGCGGTTCGCTGATTGCCAAATGGATGGTGGCTCATCGCCAGCAGAATCCGCTGTATACGCACTTTGATCAGCTCTGCGAAATCATGCGTGAGTACGATGTGACGTGGAGTCTCGGAGATGGGTTGCGTCCGGGGTCCATTGCCGATGCTAGCGACGCCGCTCAATTCGCCGAACTGGAAGTTTTAGGTGGCTTAGTGGAACGCGGCTGGGCCAATGGAACTCAGGTGATGGTTGAGGGACCTGGTCACATTCCGATGGACCAGATTGATATGAACATCAAGAAGCAGATCGAGATCTGCAAGGGTGCGCCGTTCTACGTACTCGGACCGCTCGTCACCGACATCGCACCGGGGTACGACCACATTACGAGTGCGATTGGTGGGGCGTTGGCAGGCTGGAGCGGAGCCGCGATGCTCTGCTACGTCACTCCCAAGGAACACTTGGGGCTGCCCAACCGAGAGGATGTGAAGCAGGGAGTGATCGCCTACAAGATCGCGGCCCATGCCGCTGACCTCGCTCGACATCGCCCGGGTGCTCGTGATCGAGATGACGCTTTATCGCGGGCTCGTTTCGCCTTCGACTGGAATGAGCAATTCCGCTTGGCACTCGATCCCGAAACCGCTCGGGCCTATCACGACGAGACACTCCCGCAAGATACGTTCAAAAGCGCTCACTTCTGCAGTATGTGCGGTCCGAAGTATTGCTCGATGCGTATTACCGAGGACATTCGCAAGATGAGTGCGGATGGGGCGGCTATCGAGCCGGCGACGATAGAGGCAGTCAGCGAGTCCGCGACGGTGGTGACGCTCGAAGCTACTGCTCGTTAGTCGCGGCATGAACGATCGCAGGCAGGTGTCAGCTACGGATTCTATCGACGAGCCTCAGCGGCCCGACCTGGGAGATTCCGTGGCAACTCTGAGTGGCCAACGTTCGTTTTGGGCGTTCACGGCGACCCAGTTCCTGGGTGCGTTCAACGACAATCTCTTCAAGCAAATCGTGCTGCTGCTCTTCGTGGCGGTTCCTGTGACGAGCAGCAGTTCGGTGGACGGTGGTGTGGAATTGTCGGAGCAGGTAGCTGAGTTGTCGACGGCGGGCTCCGAGTTAGCGGAGCAGGCAGCTCAGTCGTTCGCGGCCTCGGCGGTGAGCGTCTCATCTCCGGCGGTGGCACAAACGCGTGATCTGCAGTGGCTCGGGCTACTCATGTTCTCGTTGCCGTTCATTCTTTTTTCGGGGTATGCCGGGTATCTGTCCGAGCGTTACTCGAAATCGACAGTGATCCGCAGTTGCAAGCTGGCGGAAGTGCTGATCATGCTGCTGGGCACGTTGTGCTTCTGGCTTTTGACACGGCAGCAATTGTCCACGACCGTGATCGGTGGTTTGGCGCTGGTTCTGTTTTTCATGGGTGGGCATAGTGCTTTTTTTGGGCCCAGTAAGTACGGCGTGCTGCCAGAGTTGTTGCCGCCGAGGATGCTGAAGACGGCGAATGGGATCGTCATCATGACGACGTTTTTGTCGATCATTTTGGGTACTGGTTTGGCTGGTCTTCTGATGACATGGTGGCGACATGAGTTGTCCTGGGCCGGCTTGGTGTGCGGTGGGATTGCGATCCTGGGGGTGATCACCTCGTGGTTGGTTCGACCGACACCGGCGATGGTGCCAGACATGCCATTTTCCGCGGAGAACCTAGGTGTGCCGCGAGCGGTGCGGGAGCTCTTGCGTGAGGATCGTCCGCTGGCCCATACCTTGACGGCATCGACGGTTTTTTGGTTAGTGGCAGCCCTCGTGCAGCCGTCGGTGAATGCTTTAGGAAAACAGCAACTCGCTGTGGGCGAGGAATGGACGAGTTACTTAGTGATGACGATCAGTCTGGGGATTGCGATCGGTAGTCCGTTGAGTGGTCTGATGTCGCGGGTGCTGGGCGAGCGCTTGGTGCCGCGGGTGTCGTTGGCCGGGATGGTATTGACTCTGGTGGTTTTGTCGCTGCCGGGTGGTCCCCAGCGGCAGCTGCTCGGCTATTGGGGAAGCGTCGCGGCGCTATTGGTTCTGGGAGTATTCACGGGGATGTTTGCGGTGCCGATGCAGGTCTTTTTGCAATCGCGCCCACCCGATGGCCGCAAAGGGCAAGTCATTGCCACTCAAAATCTCTTTAACTGGATTGGCATCTTTCTGTCGGCGGGAATTTATTCCGTGGGATCGTTGGTGGTTCACGGATTTGGCTGGCCGCAGAGTGCCATGTTCGCGCTGATCGGCTCGATTTTGTTGCCGGTGGCAGTTGCCGCCTGCTACCTACCGATCGCTCAGGACTTGGCATCACCGGGCGGAAAGCTCTAGACTGCCGATCTACGTTGGCGAAGGGCCTGCGAGGAACAGCGCCGAGGCGATTGGCCTGTGCGTTTTGGTTTTTTTGATTGGATGGGAACAGCACGATGTTGGGAGCGACCTTGGATCGGGATGCGTATCTGCGGCGGTTGCAGGAAGAATTAGCACGCATCAATCAGGCCGATTTACAAACCTGGGCTGATTTGATTTATCAGGCTTGGGAGCAAGATCGGTGGGTGTACATTTTTGGCAACGGCGGCTCGGGTACAACCGCGTCGCACATGAGCGAAGACTTGGGAAAGAGCACGCTCCGTCCCTCAGACCTGAATGACGAGTCGAAGAAGCGTCTGAAGGTGCTGAGTCTGACCGACAATCTGGGATGGATCATGGCGGTGGGCAATGATTGTGCCTACGACCAGATTTTCGTGCAGCAATTGATGAATTACGGGCGCGCGGGAGATTTGGTGATTGCGATCAGTGGTTCCGGGAATAGTCCGAATGTCCTCAACGCGGTCGATTGGGCTAATCGCCATGGACTGATCACCTTTGGCCTCACCGGTTACTCGGGAGGTAAACTCAAGGCCCTTCAACAGCATGGGCTCCATGTCGCACTCGACGATATGGGAATGGTGGAAAGCATTCATCTCAGTCTATTTCACTGGGTGCTCAACGACGTCTTCGCCCGCATCAATCACGAAGGACGATATGTTTCTGGGAATTGAAATCGGTGGCACGAAGCTGCAACTTGGTGTCGGGCATGGCGATGGTAGTCCTCTGGTGGAACTGGTGCGCCGCGATGTGGAGGCACGCCGCGGAGCGGCGGGGATTCTCGAGCAAATTGAGCAGGAAGCGACCGCTTTGGCGCGACGTTTCCCGCTCCGTGCCGTGGGCTTTGGATTTGGTGGACCGGTCGAGGTGATGGCGGGGCGAGTCACGAAGAGTCATCAGATTGCGGGGTGGGATCACTGGCCCTTGGTGAGTTGGTGCGAGCGAACCGTCGGCTTACCCGCGGCGCTTGGTAACGATTGCGATTGCGCGGCTTTGGCCGAGGGATGTTACGGGGCTGGTCGCGGTGCCCGCAGCGTTTTTTACGTGACCATTGGCACGGGTATTGGTGGCGGATTCGTTGTCGATGGACGACTGCACGGAACGGATCGGCCGGCCGTTGCTGAGATTGGGCATCTTCGTCCGGGATTGCAGGCGGATGGTAGCGATGCCACGGTCGAGTCGCTAGCGAGTGGACCGGGGATTGCGGCGGCGGCCGTGCGCCGAGGGCTAGCCGACTCGCACCTGCCGCTCAACGCCAAGCAGATTGCCGAGGCGGCGTGCGCCGGACGGGCAGAGGCGCGACAGGTACTGGATGAAGCGATGCAGGCCTTGGGCTGGGCCGTCGCTCAGATGATCACCTTGCTTGCTCCGCAGGTGATCGTCTTAGGAGGAGGCGTATCGCTGATGGGTGAGGAACTCTTTTACGAGCCGGTGCGGCGACATGTTGCGCGGTACGTCTTTCCACCACTCCTCGATTCCTACCAGATTGTCGCTCCACGCTGGGGTGAAGAGGTGGTCGTGCATGGTGCCTTGGCGCTGGCATCGCTCAAGTTTCATTCAGCTTGAGCGGATAGTCGGTAACTGGAATATCTTGTTCGCGGCCGTCGAGTTCACGCAGGCGGAGCCAACCTTGAGTGACGACTGCTTCGCGCTGCTGCACGAAGGTGGGGTCGAGCTGACGTTTGTCAAAATCACCATTCAAGACGACGGGCGTGAAATCGTTCGCCACGATGAATTGGGCTAGCGTCGGATTGCAGCGAATATGTCGTTCCGGAGTGGTGTGGAGTGCTGCGGCATCGACTTGGCCGATCACGAAGCGTAAATAGAGATCGCTGTCGCGGATCGATTCCACGTCTTGGCCGCAGACATCGCACAAATAGCCTTCTTCGCAGCGTGCCATTACAGCCCCAGCACGTCGGCCATACTGTAGAGTCCCTTCGGTTTACCAGCCACAAATTTGGCGGCAGCGATAGCGCCTAATGCATAGCAGTCGCGGTTGGATGCTTTGACGGTCAGTTCGATCGTTTCGCCGAGCATGCCGAAGACAATCGTATGTTCGCCCGGATTGTCGCCCGTGCGTAAAGCGTGATAGCCGATTTCATGTGTATGGCGATGGCCGGGGCGACCGGAGCGACCGTGTACGTGCTGCGATTGTCCCATCACGCTCGAAACGATTTCACCAAAACGCAGTGCCGTGCCACTCGGTGCATCTTCCTTGAAGCGATGATGACGTTCGATGATTTCCACATCCGTGCCATGCGGGTAATCGCGTAGCACTTGACCGGCCAGAGCGGCCATTTTCATGGTCAGGTTGACCGCCATGCTCATGCTGGGTGACCAGACCAAGGGAATTTTTTGAGCGATACTGGCGAGTCGTTCTTTATCTTCGTGGGTGAAACCCGTCGTAGCCACCACCAGCGGAATGTTACGTTCGGCACATAAGGCCGCCATGTGCAATGCTGCCTCGGGTACCGAGAAGTCAATTACGACGTCGACACCGGTATTCAAGTGACTGGAGAGCGGCACGCCAATCGGACCCAAACCCGCGAGTCCCCCCGCATCCTGGTTGATGTCGGGATGAGCGGGCGAGTCGATCGCTGCCACAACATCCACCTCGGGGTCGGCACAGCCTAGTGCGACCAGGCGTCTTCCCATGCGTCCAGCGGCACCGTGAATGGCAACTCGAATCTTCGGCATGACTAGGTTTCTCCTCGACAAACTCGGGTCGGGACCCGGCGACTAAAGGGTGAGTCAAAAACACTATCTGGGTAGATCAGGAATAGAGGCGGATTGCCTTCACGATCTCATCCAAGTTATTGGGAACCGCGACTGCCCGATTGGCAAACGAGGCCCGACGTACGCCACGACTGCCCAGAACCTCGTTGAATTGATCTTGATCGGTGGTGTGGTAGGCGACTGTCGCGGTAGGATCTTTCAGTTGATGTCCCGTCAAGATGCAGACGACACGGTCACTGGGAGCAATCACGCCTTCATCGCGCAATAAGCGAGCGCCGGCGACGCTGGCGGCACTGGCGGGTTCACAACCCAGTCCGCCCCAGGCAACCTTGGCTTTCGCATCCAATATCTCCTGATCCGATACTTGCCGCACGACACCGTCGCAAACTTCGAGCGCTCGCAAACACTTGCGCAGATTGACTGGACGATTGATCTCGATCGCACTCGCGATGGTCGATGCCTTGCGATGCTGCACATCCATCTGCTGATAATAGGTGTGAGCAGCCGACATATCGCCCTGGCCCTGCTGCCACCGCAAATGATGGCGGTTGTAGAGTTCATCGAGTGTATTGGCACCGGCGGCATTGATCACGGCGAGTCGCGGGGGGCGATCGATCAGCCGCAAGCACATGAGTTCCGAAAAGGCCTTTCCGAAGGCACTGGAGTTTCCCAGGTTGCCACCCGGCACTACGATCCAATCGGGAATTTCCCAGCGGAGTGCTTCAAGCACTCGATACATCACGGTCTTCTGACCTTCCAAGCGAAAGGGATTGACGCTGTTGACGAGGTAGATGCCGAGTTCTTGCGAGACTTCTTTGACACGGGCCATGGCATCATCGAAGTCGCCCGAGATTTGCACGGTGAGAGCACCGTAATCGAGGGCCTGCGAAAGCTTACCGTAGGAGATTTTGCCAGAGCCGATGAAGATGATGCCCTTCATCAGGCGAGTAACGGCGCAGTACATGGCGAGTGAAGCACTGGTGTTGCCGGTCGACGCACAAGCAGCTCGCCGCGCTCCAATCATGTGTGCGTGCGTGAAGGCCGCGCACATGCCGTTGTCCTTGAAGCTGCCCGAGGGATTCATGCCCTCATATTGCAGATGGAGCCGACCTGGGTTGAGTCCCACGTAGGTGCCAACCGCATCCGCCTGCTGCAACAGCGTTTGTCCCTCGCCAACCGTCACCACTTTTTCGGGCGGAGCGAAAGGTAGCAGTTCGTGAAAACGCCACACGCCACTGAACCGTAATCGCTCGTGCCGCTCCGTCCAGCGCCGCTCGAAATCGCTTAAGCGGGTTGGCACGGGGAGACGAGTCCAGTCGTACTGAACATCCAGCAAGTCCCCGCAGCGAGGGCACTCGACATGCACTTCCTCCACACCAAACGTCGCTCGGCATGCCGGCGAGATACATTGTTGAAATGCCAGATCACCGAGTGCCACGATAGAAGCCGTTGAGGGTTGGAGCAGGGGGGGGAGGTCGCATTACGTCAGTTTACGGCAGACCGGATGGAGCGGACAAGGGCGAGAGCAAGAGGGGCAAGGTCGAGAGGGGCAAGTTCAAGAGGGGCAAGGGCGACAGATCCTGAAGGGATCGCTCGCACAATTCTTTTTGGGGGAGTGAGCTCAAGGCGCCTCACCAGCACCTTGCGGCTCGTTAATGCTCGACGACTGCTTGTGCGCCCGCTACAATCCTTTCGGTAACGGGGCAGTTTCGTCGAGTGTTGTGTGTGAATAGAGCGGGGGGCGTGATGGCAGGTATCCTGGATCGTTTTAAGAATCTCGCGCGGCGGCTAACTCAGGCTTCGGATCCTGCACTGGTGGACGTGTCTACGAACTCAAAACTCGACCAGGGAATTGCTCAGAATATTGTCGCCACCGCTCTTGGCGAGAGCCTGTCGAAGATTGGAAACCCCGTTTCGTTTGTCAAATTCATCGCGGATAGCCTATCGCACAGTCCGGTATCGGTGAAGGTCCTGAAGGGGACTTTGGGAATTGAATCAACCGGCCAGCGTCGCTTGGCGACCTACATCGATTTGCTGAAAAGAGGCACGCCGATGGTGAGTTTCGACATGGCTCGCGACATTGCATCGCATGTTGATTCGATCCTGCAGAATCGCCGATACAAGGAGTTCTTTCGCTGGGCGGGAGATGTCGGAATTCATTCCGTGGGTGCTTCATCGGACCCGGCGAAGGGGCGAATCATCGCCGCTGCGGTGCGTGCGATGCGTCCCCGGTCTTGTCTGGAATTGGGGACTTGCTATGGCATCTCCTCCTATTTCATTCTTTCACAATTGGAATCGTTGGCGGAGGGTGGGCAATTGCACACCGTGGAATTCTCCGAAGTGCAATTTGAAATCAGTAGTTCGAGTTTGAAGTCCCGTTTTCAATCCGCCGTAACCAGTCATAACGCGGACATAGAAAAACAGCTCGATACGATCGCGCGGGGAATTGGGCCAATCGACTTTGTGTTCCACGACGCCAATCACCGTGGCGATAACTACATCAAGGACTTTGAGGTGCTCACACCGCACTTAAAATCAGGCGCCCTTCTGCTGCTCGATGATATCGATTGGAAAAATCCTCACGTGAGCCAGTCCTTGTCGACCTACGATGCATGGAGGCGAATTGTGGACAGCGATCGGGTGGAGTTTGCAGCTGAAGTCATGAACATTGGCATTGCAATGATCAAATAGCCAGTCGTCGCCCGAGCGGCCACCGATCTGCGTCGACCGTTTTGCTTGTTGGTGGTTTACACGTTCTTGCCAGGCCAAAGGAAGGTTTCCATGCAGTCCTACGACTCGCTTTCATACCGTCCGTCGCGGCGGGACTGGCTGCACTGGACCAGCGGTGGTTTGGCAGGTGCTGCTCTGGCTTCACTGCTAGGGGCCGCCGGCCAACTGCGTGCAGGGGAAGCACAAACGGCGGGGAAAACGCCCGTCGCACCGGAAGCAAGCGACCCACCACCCCATCACCCACCGCGGGCACGACGTGCCATCCACATCTGTTTGTGCGGTGGTTACTCCCATATCGACACCTTTGATTACAAGCCGGAACTGGAGCGTCTGCATGGCAAGTCGCTTACTAGTAGCGAGAAGCCGGATGTTTTTTTTGGCAAAGTGGGATTGCTGCGGAAGAATGACTGGGCGTTCAAACAGCGCGGTCAGAGTGGACTCTGGATTTCGGAACTATTCCCTCACCTTGCTGAACTTGCCGATGAGCTGACCGTCATCCGTTCGATGGTCGCGGAATCGTCGAGTCACACGCCGGCGACGTTTCAGGAGAATTCGGGCTTTCGCTTGAACGGGTTTCCCACCTTGGGTTCGTGGCTGTCTTATGGTTTGGGAAACGAGACCGACGATTTACCAACCTTTGTCGTATTGCCCGATGCACGGGGTTATCCGGCGGGAGGCACCAATAACTGGACGAACGGATTTTTGCCACCACGACACCAAGGCGTGGCCTTTCGGACGAAAGGTGCGCCGATTCCGGATCTTGTTCCCGGTCGCACCTTGACAGCCCAGTTAGAGGCAGACTCCCGCCAATTACTGGGTGAATTAAATCGCTTGAATTTGGTCGACCGGGGAGGCGATCAGGAATTGGCGGGACGGATTCGCAGCTACGAGTTAGCGGCCAAGATGCAGCTGGCGGTGCCCCGCGTGACGAATCTGGAAGCTGAAACGGCGGCCACTCAACAAGCCTACGGACTGCATCAACCGGAGACGGCGGAGTTTGGTCGAGCCTGTTTGTTGAGTCGTCGACTGCTGGAACAGGGCGTGCGGTTCGTGCAGGTTTTTTCGGGAGGTGATTTCAGTTCACCCCGAATCAACTGGGATGCGCACGAAAATGTCGTTCAGAATCACTCGCAGGAAGCTCAACGCATTGACCAACCCGTGGCTGCCTTGCTGCGTGATTTGCGCACCCGCGGCATGCTCGACGACACACTTGTACTGTTCACGTCGGAATTCGGTCGTACGCCCTTCACTCAGTCGGATTCCAATACGGTGGGTTTAGGGCGTGATCACAATCAAACCGGCTTTTCAGTTTGGCTGGCAGGTGCCGGTTTGAAGCCGGGCATCGCCTACGGTGCCACCGATGATTTGGGCTGGAAAGCTGCCGAGAATCCGGTGAGTTGGTATGATTTCCATGCGACGGTGTTGCATTTGCTGGGCGTCGATCATCAGCGTTTGACTTATTATCACAACGGCATTCAGCGACGACTGACGAACGTGCATGGACATGTTGTCAAACCGCTTCTGAGTTGAGTTGCAGATCGAATTCGTATCACGCTCGGTTCACTCGCCGCCGTGGATGCTGAGTCGAATTTATTTTGTCGAGGGAACTATTTGTGTCTGAATCCTTCAATCCGTACCAAGCTTGGCTCGGACTCGACCAGTTCCACGGTCAAACTCCCGATCACTATCAATTGTTTGGTCTGACGCGTGCGGAAACGGATACGCTCACGATTGCGGCGGCGGCCGATCGGGCGATTGCTCGAGTTCGTAGTTTTCGGCCAGGTCCACAGGCGGCCGCCTGGGCAGCGCTGCTGGATCAGTTATCAGCCGCGAAACGCTGTTTAACGGACCCGGCGGCTCGACGAGAATACGATGCGCGCCGCGCGGAATGGCTCGCGCAAGGTATGCAAAGCGCGACAGACGCTCCGGGTTCAACTAGTTCAATAAACGGTGCTGTCCCGTCGGCGATCGATCAATCCCCGGTTTATGCCTTACCCGTCGGTGGCCCCATGATGCCAGCCGGACACGGCGTAGCCTTTCCCGGTGCCGGCGTGGCAATGCCAGGATCGGGTGTGGCAATGCCAGGAGCGGGTGTGGCAATGCCAGGAGCTGCCGTGGCAATGCCAGGAGCCGGCGTGGCAATGCCAGGAGCGGGTGTGGCAATGCCAGGAGCGGGTGTGGCAATGCCAGGAGCGCGGGTGGCAATGCCGGGAGCGGGTGTGGCGATGCCAGGAGCGGGTGTGGCAATGCCGGGAGCGGGGGTGGCAATGCCGGGAGCGGGTGTGGCGATGCCAGGAGCGGGTGTGGCGATGCCAGGAGCGGGTGTGGCAATGCCGGGAGCGGGTGTGGCGATGCCAGGAGCGGGTGTGGCAATGCCGGGAGCGTACATGCCCATGCCCAGCGCAGGTATGCCGATGCCGTACTCAGGCATGCCAACTCTTGGCGCTGGCATGCCGCTGCCTGGCGCTGGTCTGCCGCTGCCGAGTGCTGGTCTGCCGCTGCCTGGCGCTGGCATGCCGCTGCCGAGTGCTGGTCTGCCAGGTGCTCCTGCTGGTATTCCCATGCCAAATGTAGGAATGCCCATGGCTCCGGTAGGAATGCCGCTGGCCGGAGCGGGAGTGTCGCTGCCCATGGGCAGTTTGCCCCTCGGACAAGCGTTGCCCACGAATCCCCAAAGTCTCCCGGTTGGCTCTCTACCGACTCCGTCCGCCCCGCTCTCCAGCTATCAGGGCGGTCCGCTGCTCATCGCCGATGAGTCCCCTTCCGCAGATGCTCAAGCCGCAACCCTAAAAGCCTCCGCGGCAGTCGGAAAGGCTCTTGAACGTCGGCGGTCCATTTCAAAACTGCCAACCTTGATCACGGTCGTCAGCGGTTGCCTACTCGCACTGCTGGCAATGGTTTTCCTGCTGCAAATGCAGGACGGACGAGGTCGCACGGAGGTGGCACAGAAAAAATCTGCGACCACTTCCAGCTCGAGCAAAAAGAGCTCCTCGCGCGTGATCACACGCGATCGAAATACGAAGATGGATCGGTCAGCCCATTCATCGACCGATGCAGCGGATGACGATGCGCAGTCGGAGAAGTCAACGAAAACGAAATCCGGCCTGAAATCAGAGGCGGACTCGAAGCCGGCGATGAAGCCTGATTCGCAGCCTGAAACCAAGCCTGAACCAGCCTCTGATCCGAAGCCGGAATCGAAGCCGGAACCCGAGCCCAAACCGGAACCGAAACCGGAACCGAAACCGGAACCCAAACCTGAACCCAAACCTGAACCGAAACCGGAACCCAAACCTGAACCCAAACCGGAACCCAAACCGGAGCCGATGACGACGGCGGAAGAGGTTCGAACGCTGGCGAAAGCGTTAACGACGGCCCGCACGGCGCTGGGCGAACAGAACTACACGGTCGTTGATCAGGAACTGGCCAAGGCCGAGGGGCTGGCCAAGCTATCCGCACATCTGGCCAAAGTCGAGAGGCTCAAGCAGTGGGCTCATTATTGCAAGGAATTTCGTCGAGGGCTGATGGAGGCGTGCAAGGAACTGAAGGGTGGCGATGCGATCATGATTGGTTCGACCACAGCCGGGGTTGTCGACGTGATCTTGGCCGACGAAAAACTGGTTTTGCGTGTCGCCGGTATGAATCGTACCTATCGCCTCCAGGAACTTCCGATTGGTTTGGCGGTCGCAATTGCTGATCGCTGGCTTGATAAAAAATCTCCTGGTTCACTCATGGCGAAGGGCGCTTATGTTCTGGCTCATAAAAATGCGACTGACGAAAACAAGGTGAAGGCTCGCTCTTGGTGGGATGAGGCTCGGGCGGCGGCACCCGAGGTGGTAACGCTGGTCCTCCCCGTCCTCGAAGATCGCTACGATCAACTGGAAAAGGATCTACCAGCCACGTCGACGACCAATGCAGAGTGATTTGCTCTTGTACGGACCTGGATAAACCGCTACCTACCACGCGACAAAATCGTGGCTTGGGGAGTGGTAGAGGTGTGGCGAGTTTTTTGGATGATCGCGGTGAGTTGGCTGACGGTGGTGTCGGCCAGCGCCTGTCGTGCTGTGCCCGCCACTGCGGCGCGCCCAGCCGATGTCACGCCAGCAGTCGCACAAGCCGGATACTCACCCAAGTCGTTTGGTGTTCCGCCCAGCCCAAAGCCACGTCCTCTCAGTTACCTGCAGCCCTCAGCAAATCGCTCGTGGAGCGCACTGCATGCGCGGATGCCGAGCGCGATCTGGGAGGGGGACCGCGTGCAGGTGCGGGATATCCGTAACTTCGACTTCATTACGGAGCGGGACTTTGTCGCTCAGTACGATGACCGACAATTCATCCTGTCCGATCTGGAGACAGTCGACTTCATCGTGGTACCGTTTCGTGATGCTCCCGCACTCGCTCACACGATGTTGAGCTTTGGTTTTCAGGATGGCGAGCAGCTCGTGGTTTCGGTGGAGGTACGGCTCGAAGAAGGTGAAAGCTACAGTCCCGTGCTGGGAGCTCTGCGGCAGTTCGAATTGATTTATGTCTTGGCGGATGAGCGGGATGCGATTCGGCTCCGCACGGAGGTGCGTCAGGACGACGTTTATCTCTATCGAGCTCAAGCTACCCCGCAGCAGGTACAGCGTTTGTTTGTCGACATCCTGGAGCGCGTGAATGAGCTCCGCGAAAAACCGGAGTTTTACGATTCATTTACGAACAACTGCACGACGAACATTGTCGCACATATCAACCGCCTGGCTGGAAACACCATTCCCTACCAACTCGATGTGTTACTGCCCGGTTACTCCGCCAATCTGGCTTACAATCTGGGACTGCTAGATCGCAGTTTGCCTTTCGCGGAACTGAAGCAACGTGCGAATATCAAGGAGCTCTCTCACCGGCATCGTGATGCTCCCGAATTCTCTCGGCTGATCCGGACGAACGTGCTGCGCTAATGAATGTGCTGCGCTAATGAATGTGCTGCGCTAATGAATGTGCTGCGCTAATGACGATCCAGTAGTTCGGCCAAATGTAGCACTTCGATCGCTCGACCTTCGCGATGCAAGCGACCACCGATATTCATGAGGCAACCCGTATCGGTCGAGACGAGAGCGTCGGCTTGGGTGCGGATCACGCACGACATTTTGTCGTCCACCATCGCTCCGGAAATCTGCGGATAGCGGACGGCGAATGAACCACCAAAGCCGCAACATTGATCCTGTCGCTCCAGCGGTACGTAGGTAGCCCCTTCGACATGACGCAGTAACTGCTCGACTTCCGTGGTCTGCCGCAGCGCTCGTAAATGGCAGGCATAGTGGTAGGTGATGGTACCTTGGTACCGAGCCCCGACGTCGACGATGTGCAACTGATTCACCAGAAAGTCAGCGAGTTCAAACGTGCGTTGGGCGAGTTCCTGGGATCGCTCCAGCCACTGCGGCTGATCCGCGAACAGATGCGGATACTCCACCTTCACCATCGCGGCACAGGAACCGGACGGCACGATGACCAGCCGATCGCTCGCAAAGACCTCGATCGTGTGCATCGCTTGCTGCCGCGCCAGATCAGAAAAACCGCTATTAAAGAGCGGCTGACCGCAGCAGGTTTGCGCTTGAGGAAAGTCGACATCGTGTCCGAGACGACGTAACAAACGAACCGTGGCTTGCCCCGCACCCGGGCGAATCACATCACCGAGGCAGGTGATCATCAACGAAAGTTTCATGACGACGGATTGTAAACGGGAAATGGTGGTTGGCACCAGACGCGTTGGGCCAGCTCTCTCGTGGACTCGTCGCCCCGTGCCAGTTCCACCCACTCCGCTGCTTCTAACACGAGGGGGATCAGTTCGACGGGGCTGCGACGGCCTGCTACCGCCCACGCCTCGTGTGAGTGGCAGCTCCACGCTTCAGCGACCAGGATGAGCCAAGCCAGACGCACCACCTCCGGCAACGTGGGGTGAGGATTGGTGAGGACCGCTTGGATCAGCACCTGGGGCGCAAGGCCCGCTGGCTGGACGCTCGGTTTCTCATCCGTAGCGGTGTTGTCTTCCAGGCTGGAGTCCGATTGCAGGCCCGGCAGGAGCGGCCAGCCGCCGCCTTGGCTTCCCAGCGGAGGAACAGCGATAACGATCGGAGTTCCCGTGGCCGGCGACGGTTTGCGAACTCGGTACAACAGCCCGGGACCGAAGGCGTCCCACTGCTCCCGCAAGGGGCGAATGCGCAGCTCTAGTTCCTTTTCAAGCTGCGCGGACTGAAAGGCCTGGGCGAACTCACCAAGCAGATTACCTGCCGAGAGCGCCGTGGCATCGGTCGCAAAACCGATCGTGGCAACGCACCGAGTAAGCTCGGCACAGAATTGCTGGGCTGCCAGCGGCTTGGCGTCACAATGGTTGGCGAGCGTGATTTCGGTCGCTAAGAGCTCACTGAGCAGTGGCCACAGCGGTAGCGCGGCGGATGCATCCCGGTCGCCCTTTTGCCACTGGGAAACCAGTGCGCGCCAGACACCGCCAGCGTCGGCCGGTCCGGCAGGTTTAACCACGAAGGCTGTTTCGGCGCTAGCGGTTTCAGCAATGGCGGTTTCAGCAATGGCGGTTTCAGCAATGGCGGTTTCAGCGGCGTAAGCGAGGGCCTGCCAGGCAGCGGCGGTGGGGCGAGTGATCCAACGGATGGACATGAAGGGGGTTCCTGAGGCGGGATTTCCGGGGTTGGAATTTCCGGGGTTGGAATTGCTAGGGTTGGAATTGCTAGGGTTGGAATTGCTAGGGTTGGAATTGCTAGGGTTGGGGCGATGTGGGAGTGAACCGCTGGCGTGCTCGATCGACAACGTTCGGTAGTCCGGAGTGATTTATGTTGCGGACTATTCCTGGCGCGGGGTTTCGCTATTATGACAACTCACAGCCTGCACGACGGCAATTAGCATTGGGGTGGCAGGTCGAATCAGCGAGGATCATGAACATGCTCAAGGAAGCTGTTGATCGTTGGACGACGGCCGATGCCAGCGAACTTTACGAAGTGCCGAGTTGGGGCAAAGGGTACTTTTCGGTCGGTCCCAACGGTAACCTGCTGGTGCATCCTACCAAAGACGCCACTCGATTCATCGACATGAAAGAGCTGGTGGAACGTTTACAGGCTCGCGGACTCGATCTGCCCGTGCTGGTGCGTTTCAATGGCATCTTGAAAAATCGCTTGCAAGAGATTCATGATGCGTTTGCACAAGCGATTAAAGATCACGATTACAAAGGTCAGTATTCGTGCGTCTATCCCATTAAGGTGAACCAGCAGCGACAAGTGGTCGAGAAGGTGCTGGAGTACAGTCGACCCTTGGGGTTTGGCTTGGAAGCGGGCAGCAAGCCTGAGTTGCTGGCGGTCGTAGCGATGACGGACGCAGATACTCCGATCATTTGCAATGGATTCAAAGATGCGGAATTCATTGAGATGGCTCTGCTGGCACAAAAGATCGGACGCAAGGTGATTCCGGTCGTCGAGAAGTTCACGGAACTCGAATTAATCCTGCAGTACGCCGAAAAGATTGGTGTGCGGCCGCAGATTGGCATGCGCATCAAGCTGGCCGCACGCGGTTCCGGGCGTTGGCAAAGTTCGGGCGGGTATCGTTCGAAGTTTGGATTGACGGTGAGCGAGATACTGCACGCGCTCGAGGAACTCCGCCGCCGCGGAATGGCCGACTGCTTCAAGCTGTTGCATTTTCACCTGGGAAGTCAGATCACCAACATTCGTCACGTAAAGGCCGCCATGGTTGAGGCCGCTCGAGCCTATGCCGATTTGGCAAAGCGTGGCGCGGGTCTGGAATTTCTCGATGTGGGCGGTGGCTTGGGAGTCGATTACGACGGGTCGCAGACGAACTTTGAATCGAGCGTGAACTACACCTTGCAAGAGTACGCCAATGACGTGATTTACCACGTCATGTCTATTTGTGACGAGGTCGAAGTACCGCATCCCCATGTGATCTCAGAGAGTGGTCGAGCGGTTGTGGCCTACCACAGCGCGCTGGTCTTTGGCGTGCTCGGAGTTTCCACTCAGGGAAATGGCTTGGCGAGTGTGGAGCAGCCGGAAATCCAGTTTGGCGGGTCGTCAGATACGGACGATGATGAACCTCAGCCACTCACCGACCTCCGCGATACGCATCGCAATATCAGCGTGCGTAATGTGCTGGAAAGCTTCCATGACGCTCAGCAGTCGCTTGATACCATCATGACGCTGTTTGGTACTGGCTATTTATCGCTCGATCGTCGTGCCCAAGCCGAAACGCTGTTCTTCGCCATCTGCCATAAAATTCGTCGTTTGATCGAGCAGATGGAGTTCGTTCCCGAGGAACTGCAGGGGCTCGACGCCACCTTGTCGGATACTTATTTTTGCAACTTTTCGCTCTTTCAATCGATTCCCGACAGTTGGGCGATCAATCAGTTGTTCCCGATCATGCCAATCCATCGGCTGCAGGAACGTCCCACTCACCCGGCGGTGCTGGGCGACATCACCTGTGATTCGGATGGAAAAATTGATCAGTTCATTGATCGCCGTGACGTCAAGCGATCGCTGCTGCTGCACGACTATCACGGCAGTCCCTATTATCTCGCAGCTTTTCTCATCGGTGCCTACCAGGAAATCCTGGGCGATTTGCACAATCTGTTCGGAGATACCAACACGGTCCACGTCGATCTGAACGAACGCGGGGATGTTGTCTTGGAGACGATCGTCAAGGGTGAGACGGTGAGTGAGGTACTGGATTATGTACAGTTTCACGACCGCGATCTGATCCATCGCCTGCAGATGGCTGTTGAAAATGCTGTGACCGAAGGGCGAATCGATCATCGTCAAGCTGGTCGGATTGTGAAGTTCTACGAGGATGGCCTGCAGGGCTATACCTACCTCGAAGAACAGAATGAATGAGCTCCTGAGGGGCGACTGCCACTTGCCAGCGAGGCTACGGCACGATTATTTTGCTCGTCTGATCAGCAACCGTTGATTCAGCAGGCACCCCAGCCGGTTGAGCTAAGTTAACTCACCGGACAGGGTGCGGGATTGTTCGAAAACAAACCTATTGCTGGGCAGTGCTCACGGTTCCCCGAGGGGTGAACTGCTCCGTTCGTTTTATTGTAGGAGAAGAAAATCATGTCGATCTCTCGATCTCGGTTTTACGCTCGATGGCTCATGGCCGTCGTGGCTGCTGTGGGTCTGACGTTTGCTGGTTGCTCGCCGCCCAGCGAACCGCAGGGCGGTGGTGGCAGCAGTGGAGCTCGCCCCAAGTCCTCTGGAGCTGGCGCGACCACAGGCGCCGCCAGTAAGAAGGACGAGGCGACCAAGACGAACGACGCTGAGCCCGCGAAGCCTGCCGGCGAGGCCAAAGCGGACGACGCCGCCAAGCCTGCTGACGCCAAGCCTGCTGACGCTCCGAAGGCTCCCGAGAATAAGCCTGCGGATGAACCCAAGGCCGATCAGCCCAAGCCTGCGGATGCAAAGCCCGCTGGCGAACAAGCAAAAGCCGCCACCAAGTCGACGGTCATGCTGGGACATGATGATTTGACGAGCGGTATTCCCGGCGAGGGACCGCTTACCGTTGAGCAGATCAGCAAGTGGCTGGAATCACCAGCCAATCATGAGGTACTCGACGTCGAACTTCCGCTTGGTTTGGCCGCTGGCAAAGCGTTGATCTCGATTCCCGAGGACAATCCGCTCACGCGAGCGAAGATTGAACTGGGACGACAGCTCTACTTCGACCCGCGTCTGTCGGCTGATGGCAAAGTGTCCTGTGCCAGCTGTCACCATCCTGATGACGGTTACGCTCGTCACACGCAGTTCGGCGTCGGTATCAATGGGCAGATGGGTGGTCGTAATTCCCCTGTCAGCTACAACCGTCTGCTGAGTTCCACTCAGTTCTGGGACGGTCGTGCAGCTTCTTTGGAGGCTCAGGCGATCGGCCCCATTGCCAACCCGATCGAGATGGGCAACACGCACGAGAAGTGTGTGGAAAAGCTGAAGAGCATGGATGGTTATCGCTTGCAGTTCGAGAAAATCTTCGGTTCGGAAGGCGTGACGATCGGGAACGTCGGCAAAGCGATTGCGTCGTTTGAACGCGTCATCGTCACCGGACCTTCGGCCTATGACTATCATGAACCGCTGCGCGTGTTTCAGGCCGCGAACGCCGAAGATCTGAAGGACCTGGAAGCACTCAAGAAGGACGATGCGGAATTGTTTGCAAAGTATGAGGCATTGAAGAAGGCGAGTGACGCTCATCCATTTAGCGCCGCGGCTGAGCGGGGTCGGGCGTTATTCTTCTCGGAAAAGGCGAACTGCACGGCTTGCCATGCAGGCGCGAACTTCACCGACGAGAAGTACCACAATCTAGGCGTCGGCATGGACAAAGAGAAGCCTGATATCGGTCGTCAGGAAGTGACGAAGGATGAGAAGGATCTCGGAGCATTCAAAACTCCAACGGTGCGCAATGTCGCTTTGACTGCTCCCTACATGCACGACGGCAGCCAGAAGACCCTGGCCGAAGTCGTGGAATGGTATGCGAAGGGCGGACATCCGAATCCGCAGCTCAGCGAAAAGGTGAAGAAGCTGTCGCTGACCGACGAGGACAAGGAGGATCTGGTGGCGTTCATGGAAGCGCTGACCGGAGAATTCCCCAAGGTCCGACAGGATCGCCTGCCAGAATAGGGCTGATTGATGCTGCATTTGTATGGATGGATTGAGGAAGCAGTGGCTGCGATTCGCAGCCGCTGGCCAGGAAGGCCTCACGCAGGAATCGTGTTGGGTACTGGCTTGGGTGCTCTCGTCGATCAAATCGATGTGGAAGCATCCTTCGAATACAGCGAGATACCCCATTTCTTGGAATCGACGGCCACGAGTCATCGTGGCCGCTTGGTGTGTGGAACGCTGAGTGGTCTTCCCGTCGTGGCGATGGAAGGCCGCTTCCACATGTACGAAGGCTACTCGCTGCAAGCGATCACACTGCCAATTCGTGTCATGAAGGCGTTAGGCGCCGAACTACTGGTGGTCTCCAATGCTTGTGGCGGGATGAATCCATACTATCGCTGCGGCGATATCATGGTCATCGAAGATCACATCAACCTCATGGGCGGAAATCCACTCATCGGGATCAACGATGATCGCCTTGGGCCACGGTTCCCAGATATGAGTGAGCCGTACTGCAAGAAGCTGATCGATCGAGCCTTGCGAATTGCTCGCCAGGAAAACATCCACGCTCATCAAGGCGTTTTTGTGGCCGTGGCCGGACCAAATCTTGAAACGCGGGCTGAATATCGTTTTCTGCGTCAGATCGGTGCGGATGCGGTTGGCATGTCAACGGTTCCCGAGGTGCTGGTGGCGGTGCATTCAGGCATGCGGGTCGTTGGCTTTTCGATCGTCACCGATTTGTGTCTGCCGGATGCGCTGGAAGCGGCGAACGTGGCAAAGATTATTGCCGTCGCGAATGAGGCTCAGCCCAAACTCACTCGATTGGTGACGGGCGTACTGAGTGAGGAAAAGCGGACGTGATCGGCGCGTCGGCGTCGGAGAAAGCGGCGACCGATTTTTTACGCGGCTGTTGGACGGCGGTGCCGCAAGTGGCCGTGGTACTGGGGAGCGGGCTGAGCCAGCTCCCCGATTGGTTTCACGTTGATCGCATCGTTTCGTACTCAGAGATTCCCGGGTTCCCAGCACCGACCGCAGTGGGACATCGTGGGCGGTTGCTCCTCGGGTACTACCAACAAATCCCCGTCGTGGCGCTCGCTGGTCGCTGTCATCGGTATGAGGGACATACGTTTGAAACCATCACGTTGCCGGTCCGGGCGATTGCGAGCTGGGGCACGACACGCTTCGTCATTTCCAATGCCAGTGGTGGTTTGAATCCGCGTTTGGCGGCAGCCGATGTGTTGGTGATGCGCGGTCACTTGAATTGGATGGGAGCGATTCCGTACGGCCATTCCTTAAGTGGCTCGCCCTATGATTCTCAGTTCATCGAACTGGCACTCGCTACCGCTCGCGCCGGTGGCTTTCCAGCTTGGCAAGGCGTTTATGCGGGGGTGAGTGGTCCGAATTATGAGACGCGTGCGGAGTATCGCTTCTTGCGCCGTCTGGGGGCAGATGTTGTCGGCATGTCGACGATTCCAGAAGTGTTGGCATTGGTGGAGCAAGGCTGTCGTGTATTGGGGCTGTCCATCGTGACGAATGTTGCCAGGCCCGATGTCGCGGTCAAAACAACGGCTGACGAAGTGCTGGCGACCGCTGCCACGGCAGCCGCTCGGTTGTGGCAGATCATCGGCGCTGTCGTACAAGATACAACTCGGCTATGAATCACGAACCAACGAACTCGGTGCCTGCTCGGCCCCGCGAACATTCGCCGGCAGTATCATCGCCGGCAAAAACATCATCGGCAGTATCATCTGAGCGGCGATTACGATGGCTGCTGCGAGTTGAGGCTCTGGTGCTGATATCCGCTGCCGTGGCGGTCGTCTTACCGGGTCAGTGGATGGTGGAGATTCATCGTGCGCTGGGCATGGGCGAGTTACCGCGTACACCGCTGGTGGAGTATCTCACGCGTTCGCTGTCCGGACTGTATGCGCTCTGGGGACCGGTCTACTGGCACTTGTCGTCGGAGGTATCACGACAGATGCGTTTAATTCGCCTGCTGGCCTGGCTCAAGATTTTCTTCGGCTTGGTACTGATGGCGATCGATCTGGCGGTCGGCATGCCGCTGTTTTGGCTCATCTGTGAAGGGCCCGTGGTGATCGGTCTTTCGGTACTCACCCTGGCCTGGCTGCGACCGCTTCAGCCGCAGTAACCAGCGCCGTGAGAGCCTCTCATTTCACGGCTGCGGCTGTTATATTTGCCGGGCCTGGCCATCGTAGGAGATGGCATGAGCTGGGAATAGATCGAGCTGCTGTGTTGAATGAGGGGCGTCGCGATGATGAAGCCGGAGTTTCGAGAGGTGCTGCTGCAGGTGTGGCGCGAGGTGGGGCGGCACTTGGAGATCCAGGAGTCGTGCGCGACGATCACACGCATGCTCGCCCAGCATTTCCCGCTGCAATCACTCATCGTGCGCCGGTTCGACGCGAGTCACCACAGCTTGCAGACCGTGGCGATGAGCGAAGTGGTGAATGTGAGACGATAGGAAGCTACCACTCGCGGATGCGAGGCGGTGGCCCAGAACTGATCGAGTGACAGGGAGCTGGCGCGCCAGAGCATAGCCGCCAACGGGATCAACACAATCAAGCTCAGGTAGAGCACGGTATAGCCAAGCGTCAGGCCAAAGCCTGGCAAGACGCTGGAACGTTTAAAGCTGTAGCGCACGGTGATCTCACTTGCTGGCGGGTTGATAAATCTGATCGAAAATACCGCCGTCGCTGAAATGCTCGGCCTGCGCCTTGCTCCAACCACCAAACACTTCATCGATCGTGAAGAGTTCGATGTCGGAAAAAATCTTTTGCTGTTCAGCCGAGACGCTTTCTGGTTGAGCTGGTCGGTAAAAGTGGAGTGCCGCGAGCTGCTGCCCTTGCGGTGAATAGAGATGCTCGAGGTAGGCTGCGGCGACCTCGCGTGTACCATGTGCATCCGCCACGCGATCGACAACAGCCACCGGCGGCTCTGCTCGGATGCTCAGCGAGGGCACAACGATCTCGACTTGGTTGACTCCCAGTTCCTTGACCGCCAGGTGAGCTTCGTTTTCCCACGTTAGGAGCACATCACCAATTTGCCTTTGCACAAAGGTGTTGGTCGCGCCACGAGCGGCGGAATCCAGTACCGGCACTCGACGATAAACCGCTGATACGAATTCACGAGCCTTCGCTTGTGCCGCTTTTACATCAGCCGCGGCCGACTCGTCGTTAAGCTTCTTCCAGTCTCCCAACTCTCGCTGCAGGGCAAATCCCCAAGCCGCAAGGTAATTCCAGCGAGCACCACCGCCCGTTTTTGGATTTGAGGTGATGACGCTGACGTCTTCTCGAATCAAATCGTTCCAGTCTCGAATCTGCTTGGGATTTCCTTTGCGAACCAGAAACACGATGGTGGAGGTGTAGGGAGCACTGTTGTGCGGTAAGCGGCTCTGCCAGTCTTCCGACAGGAGTTTGCCCTTTTGAGCGATCGCATCGATATCGTAGGCGAGTGCCAAGGTTACGACGTCGGCCTCGAGTCCATCGATGACAGCTCGTGCTTGTTTGCCCGACCCGCCATGCGACTGTTCGATCGTAACCGCCTGTCCCATCTTCTGTAGCCAGTAATCGGCAAACGAGCGATTGAACTCCTGATAGAACTCGCGAGTCGGATCGTAGGAGGCATTCAGCAGCGTAACTGGGGGCTTCGCGTTCGCTGCGGCGTTGCCGGAGCTATCCGTTGGACTGCCAGAGTTACAGCCGGCAAGCAGTAGGCTTGTGGCCAGCAGAAGCGAGAGGCTGCCGAGTAAGCGGGTGCGGGAGGGGCAAGCGACGAGGGCTGATGGCGAGGAGGCGGCATCCGTGCATCGATACATGGAACAAAATCCTTCAGGCGTAAGGTCTGGGATAGTCGGGATTGGGGAGTGAAAGGAAGGGAAGCAGGTCGTGGGTGGCAGAGGGAAGCAAGGCTTGTGCCAAAGGTGCGGTGGAGGTGGAAAAACGGCCGCAGCACGGGGCCCAGGCAGGCCCTCTTCAGCTGCTATGTGGAGTCCCATTCAGGCCGATCGAGAGCTCGGTCGCAGATGGCGCAAGTGAATAGGCCAGTTCGATTTCTGAGGTGCCTCGGCAGCAGTTCCTGCTGCTCGGGAAAAGCTCTGCCGCCCAGCTGCATCAGGTTTTTTCAGACTCGCTAGTCACTCGCCAGGGTGATCGATCCTGACAGCGGAACCTATCAAATACCACAGGCAAGATCTGTGTTATTTAACAGAACCTAGAAGATGCGATAGGAGCTGTGTTATTTGCTAGGCGCGGTGCGGGTTGTCAATCGCGGAGCAAAAAGCTTTACGGGGAATCGGGCGTCTGAACCGATTTCAGTTTCGGTAGTCCACCGTCCAGCTCGGACCAGTTCGGGATGGGCCAAGTGAAGTGCGCCAAGGCGCTGGTCCGCATTTCCTGGTCTTCGCCGCTGAGCTGGCAGACGAGTTCCGTGAGGCCGGGATTATGGCCGACCAGTAGTACCGTATCGGGGTTACCGGGCAATGCGCGCAGCACCGCCAGATAAGCGGCGGCAGGGGCAAGGTAGAGGGAAGGCTGAGTTTCAATTGGCTGCCGATACTTGCAGGCAGTGGCAATTTCCATCGCCGTTTCGTAGGCACGCAGGGCGGTGGAGCTGATGATGCGGTCGGGCTGCAGCCGCTGACGGACCAGCCATCTTCCCATGTATTCGGCATCGTCATGCCCGCGATTGGTGAGCGGTCGATCATGGTCGGCGACGGGACGATCCTGCGTCGCTTTGCCATGCCGCATCAGTAATAACGTTTTCATTGGCTTCACAGCTCCTCGTGATTGGGCGCGCGATGTGGCTCAAATACCACTCGCCGAGTTTGTTCGGCTTGCGCCGCTACTTGAGCCAAGTCCTGATAGAGCCGCTCTTGACTGCGAAAGCTCTTGCGCTTGCTGGATTTGACTCGCTGATAATTGCCGTCTGGCAGTAATTGCCGCGCTTTTTCGTTGTCTTGAAAGTAATAATCCAGGATGGTGACGAGTCGCTGTTTGGCGAGTGGCGCCTCGATGGGTACCAGCAATTCTACTCGTCGATCTAAATTCCGCGGCATCCAGTCGGCGCTGGAAATGAACACTCGTTCGTCACCACCATGGTAGAAGTAGAGAATTCGAGCGTGCTCCAAGAACCGATCGACGATGCTGACGACGGAGATGTTTTCGCTGAGTCCGGGGACGCCCGGTCTCAGGCAGCAGATGCCGCGCACGTTCAGGCGTACCTTGACTCCAGCTTGTGACGCTTGGTAGAGCGCGGCGATGATTTCGGGGTCGACCAGCGAGTTTAATTTGGCGGTGATCTGTGCCTTTTGCCCCTGTCGTTTACGTTCGGTTTCCCCCAGGATCAGCTCCATTAAACGGCTGCGGAGGCCGAGGGGAGCGGCGGCGAGTTTGGGGAGGTTTTGAGGTTGAGTGTAGCCGGTGATGGCATTGAAAAAACTGGATGCGTCAGCACCGAGTTCCTCGTTACAGGTCATCAAGCTGATGTCGCTGTAAATGCGCGAAGTGATCTCGTTGTAATTGCCGGTTCCGAAATGCACATAGCGCTGAATTCCGTGGGGTTCACGACGTACAACGATACAAAGCTTGGCGTGGGTTTTTAAACCTTTGACACCGTAAATGACTTGCACGTCATCCTGCGCCAGATTCTTCGCCCAGGCAATGTTCCGCGCTTCGTCGAACCGCGCCTTCAGCTCCACAATCGCAGTGACTTGCTTTCCACGACGTGCTGCGCGGGCGAGTGCGGCCACGATCGGACTATTACGACTGGTGCGGTACAGAATCTGTTTAATCGCCAGCACATCCGGATCATCGGCCGCCGCCTCGATCAATCTCACAACTGGATCGAAGCTTTCGTAGGGATGATGCAGCAGGATATCTTGCTGAGTGATGGCCTGAAAAATGTCAATTTTGGGATCGATATCGGGGGAGGCCAGGGGGGGCCAGGATTCGTAGCGCAGACTGTCGAAGCCTTTGAGATCACAGAGCTGGGAAAACGTCGACAACTCGAGAGGTCCAGGTATCAAAAACAGATCACGTTCAGACAGCATCAACACCGACTGCAGGAACTCTAAGGTGGCTGTCGAACTATTGGCAGCAATCTCCAGTCGAACCGAATCACCTTGACGACGTCGAGTGAGTAGTTCGGTCATGCCGACAAGCAGGTCGGCCGCTTGATCTTCACGAAAACTTAAATCGGCATTCCGTGTAATACGAAATGGCACACATTCCAGAATCGTTTCCTGCGGAAAGAAGCGTGCGATGAACAGTCGAACCAGGTCTTCAATCAGGATGTAGGCGTAACCACGTTCCGAGGGAACGGTGAAAAAACGCCGCCCCTGTCGTCCCAGTGGCAGGACGGCAAAACGAGGCTCGGATGCCGTCGCTGCTCCTGCTTCCTTCATGGCATCCGTCACTGCCGAACCCGCGGAGGTGAGTTTTGCGGCGAGTTGCACACAGATGTTGAGCGATAGACCGGGGAGCAGCGGAAATTCTGCTCCCGTGGAGACAGCTTGTGGTGTATAGATCGGATAGATTTCGCTTTCGAACACCTGCTCTAACAACTCTCTTTGTCGTTCGCTCAAATCCTCGGGACGCACTCGCCTTAACCCCGCCTCTGCCAGCGTTGGCTCGACGTGGCCATTGAAGCAGGCATATTGATCGGCGACCATTTGATGCACACGACGTGAGATCGCCTGTAGTTGTTCCTCGGGAGTCAAACCGGCGGGATCCGTGGTTGAGGTGCCTCCATCTGCCAGTATCTGGAGACCGCCCACTCGCACCATGAAGAACTCATCTAGGTTCGAGGCGGAGATGGCCACGAACCGTAGTCGTTCCAAGGCTGGTAAGCGTTCGTCTTGCGCCTCTTCGAGAACGCGCTGGTTAAATTCCAGCCAACTAAGTTCACGATTGATGAAACGATGCGGATTGGTTGTCATGGCAGTTTTTAAGACTAGCGAACCCTGCGAGCGGCTCGAATAAAGACGGGGCAGCCAAAGGTCTCTTCAAATAACGAACTATTCTGACGCAGGGCTAGCTGCTCCAGCGACAGATCGTCTAGTTCGGGAACATTAATGACCAGTCTCCCATTCTCACGGCGACAACTGATCTCATGGACGCGCTGACTGCGTGAATCGTCCAACGCGATGGCCACTCGTAAGATCGCGGCCAATTTGCACACCACCACTCGAGCATCTCGATCGAGTGTGACATAGCCTTCATGTTCAGGCTTTGGTGCCGCACGACGATGATAGCGGGCAACTAGTGCCAGCAGTAATTGATCGCGATGTCCAATCCCAAACAGCTCACTGTGCAGGATCAAGTAGAGCGAATGCTTGTGATAGCTGCGCTGACTCACGTAGAGACCGATTTCGTGCAGGAGAGCAGCCAAGTAGAGCAGGGTGAGGTAGCGCGGCTCCAGGCGATGTTCATCCTGCAGCTGTTCAAACAACGAGCTTGCCAGTTCCGCAACGTGTCGCGCATGCGCTTCGTCGAACGAGTAGCGGCGCCCCAGATCCACGGCTGAGCGAATGATTTGGCTGGAAAACTCCTCCGTCCAGGCATCGGGAACTGCCATTTCGGTCACGAGTCCATCCCGGAGTGACGTGGGAGGAACGAGTATTTGATCGAGTTGAAAGACGCGAGCTAGGAGGACATAGGTCAGTAAAGCGGGGCCCAGCGTTTCCGCATCGGGGCCACTCAAGTGAAACCGACTGATGATCGCGTCATCCGTCAACTCTAACATCGAATCGGTGAACTTTTCGAGTTCCGCCAGGGGGAGTCGCAGGAGCGTGTTTTGCGGTGCGGACGAGAGAAGCTGCGCGGCAGCAAATCGTACGTCACCACCCATGGCGATCAGTTCGATTGGTCCATCGACGTGAAGCTGTTCGCGTATCGACTCCACCGTTTTCTGGATTTGCGTCTCCATGATGCGACGCTGTTTACCGGTGGGAGTTTGATAGGCGGCCAAGGTTTCTCGCAGCCGCAAGGAACCCAGGCGATAGGTGTGTGAAAACGTGACATTCGCTTGACGCAGCGCCAGCACTTCCGTGGTTCCGCCACCAACTTCCACAACGAGTGTGTTGCTGCTCGCCAAATCGGGCTCGGCTTGCAGCAAGGGCAGAATACCGAGATAGGTCAAGCGATTGACTTCCGCTTCATCCAGGGGTTCGATCTGTAATCCCGTGGCGATATAAATCCGATCAAGAAAAGCGAGGCGATTCATCGCTTCCCGGACAGCGCTTGTCGCCACCACTCGAATCTGATCAGGACCGGTCACACGATACTCTTCGAGCACGTGTCGATAGGACTGCAGTATGCGCACGCAATCTTCGATGGTTGATTTGGAGAGCGCGCCGCGGATAAAGGTGTCTTTACCAAGGCTGGCAGGTTGGGACAGTCGCTCTAAGTTTCGTACCGTTCCGTTGGGACTGATTTCGGCAATTGCCATTCGGATCGAGGTGGTGCCAATATCGATGACAGCTACCGTGCGCACGGTGGTATTCGTCGCCACCGGGTTCGACGATTTGCTGCTGGTTACTTTCGCGCTCACGGCATTCATAAGAACGATGGGTTGCTAGGGAAAAACGAAAGTAAATTCGACGCGGTGATTCGTTGTCCGGGGATGACAACCGGCGTTGGGATCACCAACCTAACGCTTGCCAGTTGGCACCGTATCATCGTTCCCGCGGATTACAGCTTCCGCCCAGGCGGCAGCACCCAGCACACTGGCATCATCGCCCAGTCGAGCAGCGACCACTTTTAGTCCTTTGACGTAGGTGGGGAGTGCATGTTCTCGTGCCATTTGGTCAACCACTTCGACGAACCATTTGGGTAGAGCTTCGACCAGTCCACCTCCTAGCAGCACGATATCGGGGTTGAGCAGATTGAGGACGTTACCGATGGCCAGGCCAATCATCCCCGCCGCTCGCCGCACGATCTTTTCCACTGCCACATCGCCCTCTTTAATCGAGGCAGCAATCGCTCCACTGCGAATATTGGCAATGTCGGTGCCAGCAGTTTGCAGCAAGTGAGGTGCCTGACCTCGAAATGCCGCCTGTGCCGCTTCCGCCGCAATCGCCAGGCGACTCGCCTCCGTCTCCAGGCAACCGTAACGGCCGCAGCCACAGAGTCGTCCGCCATGCGGCCGCACCTGCACATGGCCAATCTCGAAGGACGAATATTTCTTGCCGCGCAGAATGTGCCCTTCGTAGACGCAGCCACCACCAATGCCGGTACCGGGAAAGACACCCACGACAGAGCGTGCCTCGCGCGCCGCTCCAAATCGATACTCGCCGTACACCCCGGCATCCACGTCGTTGACAATCACAGCGGGGCAGCCAAACTCCGATTCCAACTTGTCACGCAGTCGTACATCGTGCCAGCCCAAGTTGGCAGCTTCTTCGATGATGCCACGATCTAGGTCCACTGCACCCGGACAGCCGATGCCAATCCCCGCCAGAGACTCCACATCCACTTGCGCTTCGGCGAGTGCTTTATGAATCGCTTCGATGATTCGCTCGACGCCGGCTTTCGTGCCTTCATGGCCTTTCGTTTTGCGACGTTCACGTCCCAACGGCTCAAAACGCCGATTGAATACGGTGGCCAGCATTTTCGTGCCACCGAGGTCAAAGCCGACCCAATGTCCGGAATCTTTCGAAGTAGCCATCGCTGCTGTTCCCCAAACTAGCTGGTCATTAAACAACAACGCCCTGCCCATCAGTGGCAAGGCGTTTCGACTCGCTCTTCATCCAAACTTCACGCGAGGTTCATGATTAACCGCCCGGCGGTCGTGGCGGTGAAAACTTGAGTTTCTCGATGAGCTTCACTACTTGTCCGTCGCTGCCGACATAGCCCGACACCGACGTGACAGCGTTCACGACCTCTTCATAGCGCAGATCATAGTCGCAGTCGAGTTCGACTTCGGCGGTAGCCTGGACGCTGCCTGGGCCACGATCACTGCCGATCACTCCGATGATGAACTGGTGGAGCTGGGGGAAACCGGCGAAGCTGCGGTCGTTCATCTGGATGCCGGCCAGTTGGCCACCGGGGTTGGCGGTGAGTCGAATCTTCATCGGCACACTCGACTCCTCGGGCATGCCGCCGCTGGCGGCGAGCGGCATTTTGATGTTGAAGTCACCTTCCTGAGCGGCAATCTTGAAGGTCATGATGAAAAAGGTGAGGAGCTGAAACACGATGTCGATCATCGGTGTCATCATCATCTCAACCTTGCCTTCTTCTTTACTTTTGATCTTCATGTTTAGCGTTCTTCCTTCGCTCGCAGGGCAAATCGATCAAAGCGATTCTTTTGGCATTCCTGAATCACTTCTTGAATCTTGCCAGTCTTTGCATCGGCATCTCCGCGAATGATGACGGTCGCGTCGCCGGGACCTTTATTCTTGACTTCCAGGGTGGAGAGTTCGTTCATCAGGTAGCGCTTGAGTTCTGATGGAACAATCTCGTCGCCACCGATGATAACGGTGCCTTTTTTCGTGACATGCAATGTAATCGGGAAGCTCATCGGCCCATCGGGTGGCCGGGCCAGTTCACTGCCCGGCAGCTTAATCGCTTCATTTTGGTCCGCTTCGTTAAAGTTAATCAGCACCATGAAGAAGGCAACGAGTTGGAACACCATGTCGATCATCGACGTGCTGTCGCCTTCTTGAATCTGGGATGATGATTTTTTGCAAATCTTCATGGCTTTAGCCGGCCTTGGTTCAGAGATGGAAAACCAGCGAGTCACCCTATCGGAGTGGCTCGCTGCAATCAGTCAGACAGCGAATCTTTTCAGTCGAAGCCTACGGCTTCATTTTGGCATAACCTGAAATCAGGTTTTCGCTGTACATGCCGGTCTCCAGCATCAGACGCGACATCCGATTCTTCAAAATGTTGAAGATCGAAATGGCGGGAATAGCGATCACCAGTCCGACGAGTGTCGTGACGAGCGCCATACAAATACCTTGAGCGAGTTCGGCAGGCTTCGGGGTGGAGGTACTGGCGGCGATCACGCTAAAAGAGGCCACCATTCCATCGACCGTGCCGAGCAGTCCCACCATGGGAGCAACCGTACCGATCAGGGCCAGGTAGCTCAAGCGATGCTCAATCTTCATGTTCTCATCTTCGCCCGTCTCTTGCATCGCCTTCAGAGCAGCGTCCATACCACCGCTTTGCATCTTTTCCATGCCAGCAGCCAGCACCTTGCCGAGCACCGATTCATCGTTGATCGCCAAGTCGTAGGCTGCCTGGGCCTGCTTTTCATTCACTTGCTCTTCGAAACCTTCCACCAAGTGACTGGGGCAGACGGCATCGCGACGAGCGGAGAGCAGGTTCATCACCAGCATTGCGATAAAAGCAAACGAGATGAAGAGGAACGCGACCGTATAGCGGAAACCGAGTGCTTCATAGGTCCAGGCAAGCATGTTCTTCTGCACGACTGGAGCGGCTTGACCGGCTGGTGCAGCGGCCGGCGCTGCGGCGGGTGCGGCCGGTTCGGCGGCGGGTGCCGGAGCATCACCTTCCTGAGCGTATAAATGTGATCCCACCACGGCCGACAACTCTGCCATCAGCGGCAAGCTTGCCAGACAGGCGAGCACCATGAATCCAGTTGCCAACCACGAGGCGCGAGAAACGACATTACGAACCATGCTGAACTCCACGTTAACTAAAAATTTCGCTGACTTCTGAAATCACAATAAAGGGTATTGAGCCGTTGGGCAAACTTTCGCGGAATATTTTTACTGTTTCCCACGAGCCCATCGTCACGAGTCCGTTGCGGTATTACTGGATCTTCGACCAGGGACTGGCCGGATACCGTTCCTTGAGCAAGTTCTTAGCGGCCAGGGCTCGATCGGGTTTGGCGGCATCGGCCCACAGCTTGGCGAGGTTGGACAAGGCTTCGGCGTGAGCATCGCCATCACCATTGAACAGCAAATGCGTACGCAGGAAAGCCAGTCGAGCTTCCTTCGGCTTGTCCAGCTTCAAGTAGCAATTCCCCAGCGCATTGTAGGTGTAGGCAAACAGCAGAGAATCCTTGGCATCGTTGTCTTTGATGATTGTTTCCAAGGCCTTGAGGCCTTCATCGGCCTTACCTGTCTCCGCTTGGCAGACGGCTCGTCCGACCGTGGCAAAGAGTTTTTGTCGATTCACTTCGGGAGACGTTTCGGGTGACTGGATGATTTCGTTGTATCGCTCCAGCGCTTCCGGGAAGCTCTTGGCCGCCGAGAGGGCGCGTGCTTCCAGCACGTTGGCCTTGAGCCGATAATCGGGCCATGGTGCTTGCCCGATAAATTTGAAACGCTTGGCGGCTTCCGCATAGTTGCCTTGTGCGTTTGCCAGTTGTCCCAGCAGTTCCGCCGCGCGGAAGGCGTGATAGCTGCCGCGATTCGTGCGGAAGAACGCCATCATCGCTGCATCCGCCGTAACCGGATTGCCATTGCCTTGCAGGGCGAGCTTCCCTTGGCAGTAGGCTTTGTAAAACTCCACGTCCTGCTTCACCACATCACGCTGAATCGATTCCGCGTTGAGCTTTTTCAATTCCTCATTGGCCTGCTCGATCTGCCCCGCGATCACCTGATCGCGAATACGAGTCAATTCTATGGGTTCATCGCTGTAGACCACTTTGTTGATCTCGTTGACCGCGAGTTCGCGCGGCGTTCCGCCCACATCGATGGTCACCTTTTCGGGCGACATACCCGTCACGGTACCACTGGTGGTCACCCCCTTCAGTGGAATCACGCGGTCTTGGGCGGTGGCTGCGCGAGCCAGTCCCAGCATCAAAGCGAGCAGGGCGAGCGTTTGAATCAGGCGTTGCGACATAAGATGCTCTCCGGTCAGGCAAGAGAATTAGTTGGCTTTGGGATTGGGGTTGGCTGGCGTTTGATTGTGGCGGAACTGGCAAGAAATGCAAACCAGGTCACAGGTCATGATTTACTTTTTGGCCGGTGCTGCGACAGGCGGTGTGGTCTTGGCAGGAGTCGTTCCAGCGGGAGTGGCGCCGGCGGCTCCTGCCGGCGTGGCGGCGCCCGGCGTGGCTCCGGCAGCTCCTGCCCCGGGAACCTTGATTTCGTACGCCGTGATCCCCGCCTCTTTCTTGCCGAGCGATTTCTGAATTGCTTTGGCCAGTCCGTCATACATTTCACGGAAGGACTTTTTGTTTTCTGTCTGATTACCATCCATGTTCGGGTAGCCTTGGTAGGTTGCCGCAATCGACTTCTCGGCGCTCTCCAGTTCCTTCTTCTTCTTGGCCGCATCCTTCTGTGCCAGTGCATATTTATAACGTGCTAGCGTCACGTGGTAACGAGCTTCATAGAAGGCGTCGCGAAACTCCGCTTTGCCAGCGGTGATACGAGCAATTTCATTGAAGCCCCAGATTTTGCTGCGGCCTGTTTTGCTGTCGCCGCTGCCTTGGATCGCGTTGACATAGTATTTCTCACTTCCACTCCGCTCGGCCCAAGTCTCGTACGTCTTGGCGGCTTCCAGCTGCACGGAGAGCAGCATGGGAGACTTTTCCAGGATCTGAATGAAGAGCTTAATGGCGTTCTCGTAATCGCCCATCTCGCGTCTGGTCTTGGCCAGAGCCAGCGTGATCTGCGGAACCAAAGCATCTTCAATTTTCAGCGTCCCCGCTTTGGAACGGGTGAGGATGTCTTCATAGGTCTTCGCCGACTCACCAAAAAATCGTTTGGCGTCCGCCGACGCTTCACCGCTGGCGTTGGTGCCATAGCTTTCCCCCATTCCGTAGAAGGTTGAGGCGACCCAGTAGAGTTCACTCAGGGCCTTGGAGTTCGCTCGCACTTGGGACAGGAACGTCTCGAAGCCTTTGCCGAGGTTTCGTTTACTCTCGTCGGACGAAAGCTTCATTTGCTGTTCCAGGTCGCGAGCCAGAGTGACAAAGATGGCGAAGAGTTTTTTCTGAGCGTCATCCCCGTCGCCCACGGAAGTTTTCAGCCCCTGCATGATGTCTTCCGCCTTTTTGATCAACGCTTCCGCAGCGGCTGCATCCTTCGACGCGCCGGCCAGTGCCGACACATAAGCACGCAGAGCGGTGCGGTAGGTCTCCTCGGCAAACCCCGGACGACTCGCGACTTCATTGTTTCCAGTGACCAGTGCCAGGGGACCGACATTGGGTTTTTCCAGAAGCGTGACCGCCTGTGCGGCTTGATCGGTGTCCAGATAAAGCTGTGCGAGCGATAGGGAGGCGGTACCAAAGGTGACGTTCACCTGTCCCGCTTTTTCCATCCGCGCGACGCCGTCGATCAGCGTCTTCTGAGCGCGATCTCGGTAGGTCTTCAGTTCGGTTTCTCGGCTTGCCAGGTCCGCCGGTGCCGGCGTGCCCGGAGGCAGTGCTTGCTTGCGTTCTCGGACTGCATTCATGCCATACACGTATGCCGCCCAGACCGCCTGTCCTAATTTCAATTCACCGGTCGCACGTTGCGGCGAGTCTTCGGGAATCTTGTTCAAGTATTCCTGGGCACGATCGAGCTCCTGTTCACCGATCATGAACGTGATGAGCGTGCCGAAGGCTTCTTGAGCCTCGGGCTGGTCCGGCCACTGGCTGGCAATGTAATTACACATATCCACGACACTTTGACTCTCGAATCGAGTAGCCAAGCGAGTCAGTTCGGTGTGATCGATTTTGCCACTCTTGTCGACATCGGCGCCCGCCAGAGCGTTCCGCTGATTCTCCGGCATCTTCTCGACCTCTTCGGTCGAAAGTTTCTTGTCTTGATCGAGGTCAAAATCGGCCAGCAGGGCATCGATCTTTGGTTGCGCGTCGTTCTTGGCGTCGCTGTACATCTTCAAGAATGAATACATGGCGACACGACCACAAGGGCGCGCACCAACGCTTTCGGGATAGCGCCGCGCGACGAAATCGCCGAGCACGGCGGCTTCGTCGTAGTTCTGCAAGGAATAGTTGACGAAGCAGAGGTAATAGCGCACGGTGCTGACTTCATCAGCCGGCGTGTCCTTTTCGACAAGCTGCTGAGCGAGTTCAAACAGGCGTAAGGCATCGCCATTGCCATTTTTCACTGCGCGTTCAGATTCGGCCAACTCGGTTTGCAGTTTTTTCTTCACTTCAGGATCTTTTTCTGCCTTGATCTGGGTCGTCAGGTTTTCGATGTTGGCCTTCGCCAGTTGGACTGCATCGAGTGCATCTTTGCCAGCCTTTTTCGCATCTTCGAAATTCTTGGGGAGTGGCTGATCGGCACCCGCGGTGGCAGCGGCGGGGCCGCCGAGTTCGGCGAGCATTCGCTGCGCATCCTTTTGATAGTCTCCCGGGAAGCGGGCGACGTAAGCCAGCAATTTACGCGCGTCCACCAGCAACCCGTTGACCAGCGGATCCTTGGGCTTTTCCTTCTTGAGCTGTTCGCTGTAAGCCCGCGAGGCTTTAGCGACGGTCATCCGCAGTTCCATAAAGTCATCCGACTTCATCTCCGAGGGATAAGCCTTCTCGATCCATTTTCCGCCGCGCTCGATCACTTCCGCATACTTCTTCTGCGAATCGTCCATCCACGCTTCACAGGCCGACTTGAGCACCAGGGTCTTAAGCTGATGGAGGTCCTGTGGTTCGTCGCCCAGTTCCAGCAGCTCGGAATAATACGACAAGGCTTCCTTCAGGTTTCCCATGCGTTGGAAGGCGTTGCCTTGCAGAAATCGAGCGCGTAGGCCGACGAGTCGTTGGCGATATTTCGTGTGCACATCACCGTAGGCCTTCGCTGCCCCGGTCAGCAAATCATTGGCTTCCTTGGCTCCCTTGGGATACGTTTCCGCGATCTCCATCATGACGTTGGGAATCATGAGCTGCGCTTGCAGATAATCCATCCGCATCTGCTCCACCCGCTCGAATTCCTTCGGATTCTTCTTTTCATCGATCGGTGGCAGACCTTGCAGTTTGGCCTTCAAATCGCCTTCGATCGTTTGGTAGGTTTTTTGGGCGGTGCCGAGCAGGTCACGAGCTTCAGCGGTGAGTTTGTCGCGGTTGGCGGCTTCCGAGGGCCGCTTGATTCGCTCGAGACGAAATTCCGCGCGTGCCATGAGCACGTTACCCAGCTCACCTTTGGCCGCTGTATTGAGCAAATGATCGGGAAGCTGTGCAATAAATTCGTTGAGCGCCTTTTGGGCTTCATCCAATTGCTTCTCGCGCAACACGCCATCGCGCTGATAGCTGGCACCCTTGAGCAGCGTTAAGCCGCGTTCATAGGTCAAGACTTCCTTGAGACTGGCCGGAGTGAGCGGGCTGCTGGCCAGTTCATCCAGGTAGTCGATTGCCGTGTCAAAGTAGTTCGCACTCCGCAGCGCGTCGAGGAACTCACGGGCCGGCTCGGCGGCTGGCAGCTGGTTCGCGGTCATGAGCAGGTTGCCGGCTAAGCCCGTCAGCACACCGGCCAACAGCCAGACCGGCAGGTTGACGCGGGCGTCACGAACAGCCCGCCGGGCGCTCCCATGCAGAGGAATGGGGCAGAGTGCGGGACGCGATCTGTTCCAACGCTTGAGGAAGTTCAACCGAGTCACCAGGTAGTGAATCACGAACGTCACTAAATGTCGCATGGAGGCAATCCTGTGAGGTCTGTCCCGATCATCTGTCTCTTAAAGCCCGACGAGCTACGACGGAATTATAAGGGTATCGATGACAGTAGCAACTAACCCGACCACATTCCCTAAACTATCGACTTGATCCTGCTACAATGAAGGCGGGAGATATCACATGCCGCTTGACTTCCAACGACGCTCCACACCCGCCGAACAGCGCGTCGGTCGCCGCGCTCCACCGAATTATTTTTCGCGACAGGTGCAGCGTCGCCTGCTCTTCATGCTCGGCTCGCTGATGCTGGTGCTGATCATCGTGCCGAAAGTTCGCGAGCCGCGCTTCTGGGACTTTCTGGGATTTCAGCGTCCGATCGCGGGTGGACCACCAATCACTTCGCAGGAAATTGTCGACCATGACATCGACACCAGCTGGCGGCCGGCAAACGATGCACAGCCGGACGACAAAGCGGCAGCGACGAAAAAAATGAAACTGCTGGAGACGCTGCCACCGGGCGGCGATGCGGCGCTTTCGCCACTGGAACTGGCCGAATGGGATGCCTGGATCAATGTCCTGGGAAACCTGAGCGGCGATGATCAGCTGCTCGTCTATGCCATCCTCGATCATCGCCAGCGAGGCCTCTCCTTATCGGCTGCGGACCAGGAGGGTTGGAGCGAACTGGTACGCCGTTTGGATGATCGCTGGACCGAACATCTGTCGGCCGCTCGTTCGGTACTGAACGATTTACCGGCGGAGGAAGAGGCGACCTGGAGTGGTCTGCTGGCAGAATTGCGTCTGCGCTGGACGGAACAGATGCGGCCGGAACTCGCTGCCTGGCTGGCAACAGCAGCTGCCGGGAAGTCTGCCCCCGCTGAGACGTCCAAGCCTGCCGAGACGTCCAAGCCTGCCGAGACGTCCAAGCCTGCCGAGTCGGCTAAGCCTGCTGAGACGTCCAAGCCCGCTGAGACGTCCAAGCCCGCTGAGACGTCCAAGCCCGCTGAGACGTCCAAGCCTGCCGAGACGGCTGCTGGTGCGGCGGCGGAGACTGCGACCGCCGGATCAGCTGCGGCCGTAATCAAGTCAGCGGAGGTGCAGACAGCGGAAGCTGGGGCGGCGGAAGGTAAGATGGCTGAAGGTGGAGCCGTGGCAGCTTCCACGGCTCAGCCGGGCCACGCCGCTCGGCCAACGCTCGAAGCCCGCGTGCAAGCAGCGCTGGACGTGGCCATTCGAGCGGCCATCCAGGATGATATGGTCCAGCGACCGGCCGAGAAGGCGGCTTGGTTTCGCTATTTTCAGGAGGTGCGGGAGCAGGATCCTGTGCTCCTCAAGAGTCGTTCAGCGGGGCCGACTGGTTTCCTGCCGCTGTACAAGCAATCCGGCGACTATCGCGGTAAAGTTGTCACGGTGCGCGGGGTGGTGCGTCTGGCGTATCAAGTGGACGCCCCGCCCAATCGAGCGGGGATAGCCAGTTACTACCTGCTCTGGATTCATCCTGCCGGTGGTCCCAATTCACCCTTAGTGGTTTATTGCACCGAGCTCCCTGCGGGGTTTCCGGCGATTAAAAACAAGGATCGGGACCGAGCTACAACTCCGCTCAACGAAGAGGTTGAAGTTACGGGGATATTTTTCAAACGCTGGGCGTACGAGAGTCAAGGTGGAATTCATGTCGCGCCGCTGCTGCTCGCGCGGGGACCGCAGTGGCAAGCGCGCGAGAATTCTACCGCGGAACTCACCTGGACTAATGTCGCGCTTGTGGTGATGGGAACCGCCGTCGCAGGCGGGCTGGTGGCCTGGTTCCTGTTTAAGCGAGCAGGTGATGCGAATCCCGTGCACCCTGGTGCTGCCGCTGCGTCGCATTCCCCGGTAGATCGCCCCTTCGCCTAAGCGCTGATCACACTCAGCGTATACTTCCGATTGTTGCCGACTGAAAGAGAGTACTAGCCATGAAATCCGCGTTCCTTGCCTGTGCGCTGAGTGTCTCGCGTCGGCTCGTGCTATTGCCGAGGTGTTGGCTGCCAGCTGAACCGCGATCCGCCAGTTGGCTCTTCACGGCTTGGCTGGTGGTTATGAGCTGGAGTGGACTGATGGTGCTGGGCGGTCACGCGCAGGAGAAATCAGAGCCCGCGGTGGCGGCCGAGTCCGAGAAGACGACCGCAGCGGGCCTGCCCACCGCTTTGGATTCGTCCACGGCAACGCAAGAGTCCGCGGAGTCGCAGGAGTCTAAGGCAAGGCAGGAGTCTAAGGCAACGCAGGAGTCCAAGGCAACGCCGGAGTCCAAGGCAACGCAGGAGTCTAACGAGTCCCCGGAGTCTAAGGAGTCCCCGGAGTCTAAGGAGTCGCCGGAGTCTAAGGAGTCGCCGACATCGAGCGAGTCTAAGGCTGCTGGTTCATCTTCGACTGCCGCGGGCGCAAAACCGGCTAGTCGTATCAAGCCACCCTGGATTCGCGCTGGGGGAGCGAGTAGTAGCAAGGCTCCACGTCGACTGGTTTCGGCGCGCGACTTGATCGTCAATGTGGAACCGAGCCAATGGGAGATGCTGCGCGATGGGCGTGGCTGGCATGCCGATGAGGAAGAGACGTTGACGCGGGTCTTGTATCGTTTGCCGATCATCGGCCCGAATGATAGTTTTCGGCTGGCGCGGTCCGTTGAAACGTGGCAGGACTTCCCTGGCGAGCTTGCGTTGCAGCGTGGTGATATGGTGCGATTTCGTGGACGTGTGCACCGAGTGCGACGCGTGGAATTGATTCCCGAAGTGGCGACGCGTTTTCAGTTTGATCACTACTATGTGGTTTCGTTTCGGCCGGCTGGCGAGTCCTTTCAGGTGATCGTTTATGCGCGGCAAGTTCCTGCGGCGTGGAGTTTGGATAAGGAGTTAGATGAGCCGGCTGGGGTCGAAGCGGTCTATCTCAAATCCAGGGATGCGGAAGCGGCTGAGGAGCGACATTTCTTCGCGGCTGAACGCTTGGCTTGGTTTCCAGAAAAGGCCGAAGAGTTGCCGGGGGTGCTCAGCGACTGGGTTCTGCTGGCACGACTGGGCATGGATATTGGTCGATTGGATGACATTCGCAAGCGTGATGGTTTGCCGCTGGAGAACTCCGATACGGCTTGCTTCTATGAGATGCTGACAGCGGCGGGGCAGGGGACAGCCGCGGATTGGGCGACAGCACCCGAATTTGATTTAGTTCCGTTTATTCAGCATCCGCAGCAGCAGCACGGAAAGCTCGCGCGGGTATCCGGGCGCGTGAAACGGGTCACCAAAATCGTGCTCACCAACAGTGAAATCCAGGATCGCTACGGACTGGACCATTACTACGAAGTGGACTTGATGATTCCGCTTGGTAATCGCGAGATTCGTTTACCGCGCAACGCTCAAGACAAAGAAGCTCCCGTGATTAGCAATTCGTTTCCGGTCGTCTGCTGCGTGCTGGATGTGCCGCCGCGACTGCGCGAACTGGCGGAGAATGCGAGCATTAATGAAGACATGACGATCACCGGCTTCAACTTTCGGCTCTGGTCTTACCAGTCGGCTTTTTTGAATAACGCGGCGCGAGCGCCCGGTGAGACGGTATCGCCGGAGCAGCAAAAAGCACGGCGACGACAACCCAGTCCCATGTTCGTGGCGGCGGCTGCTGAATTCAGTCCGCCCAAACCGCGGCAAGAAGTCGATCTCGGCTTCTATTTGGGGGGTGCGCTGCTTCTTGGGCTTGGTGTCGTCATGAGCATCACCTGGTGGACTCGACGCCAAGATGCCAAGTCGCGGCGTAAATTACGATCCTATCCACGGCCCTGATCCGCACGACGGACGAGTAAGAAGTGAGCCGCGATGATCTTGTTTCAAGCTTTGCCAGACATGGCCCGTCTGCTGTTATTCATTGCTGCTGGTCTGCTGGCGCCGGTTGACGAACGACCATTTGGGATTCAGGTGGTGGATGCGGAGACGGGACGTGGCGTGCCGTTGATCGAACTGCGCACGGTGCATGATCTGCGGTTGGTAACCGATAGTGCGGGGTACGCCGCCTTTCACGAACCGGGGCTCATGAACGCCGACGTGTTCTTTGCGCTGAGTGGTCACGGATATGAGTATGCGGCGGATGGCTTCGGATTTCGTGGCGTCACGTTGCGAACCGCTCCGGGGAAAATCACGGCCGTGAAAGTGCGGCGCGTCAATGTGGCGGAGCGGCTTTATCGCATCACCGGGGCGGGCATCTATGCGGATAGCATGCGCCTCGGACAGCCAGTGCCGCTCAACGCCGCAGCGGCCCTGCTGAATGCTCAGGTGCTTGGCTCGGACAGTGTGGAAGTTGCGCGGTTTCGCGATCAGCTCTATTGGTTTTGGGGAGACACGAATTTGCCTCGTCATCCCCTGGGGCTCTTTCAAGTTCCAGGAGCTACGTCGCAGTTACCAGGTCGCGGCGGACTGGAGCCCCAGGTTGGCGTGAGTCTGAATTATTTTGTGGATCGAGAGGGGCGTGCACGCAATGTGGCAGAGGTAGCGGGAACTGGTCCCACTTGGATTACCGGCCTGGTGGCGCTGCCGGACGAGGTGGGTGCAGAGCAGTTGCTGGCTGCCTACATGAAGATTAAACCGCCGCTGACGGTGTATGAACGCGGCTGGTTGCGCTGGGATGCGACAGCGGGGGAAGAGCGATTTCGTCCCATGGGTAAGTTTCCTGTCGACGCACCACTCCAGCCCGAAGGTCATCCGTGGCGTCATCGTCAGGACGGCATCGACTATGTCTATTTTGGAAATCCCTATTTGCTCACTCGCGTTCGCGCTACGGCGGCGGCGTATGGTGATCTGACTCAGTATGAAACCTACACGGCCGTGAAATCGGCACCCGCCCAGACGGCTGAGGTACCGCTGGAAAAAATCGAGCTTGATCGCGACGAGTCCGGTGGGTTGCGGTTTGCCTGGCGACGGGGTGGACTGCTCTGGACCCCTGGCTTGCAAGCTCGACTTACCAAAGCTGGTTTGCTGAAAGAGCGTGAGCAATGGCTGCGACTGGCGGATGTGACCACGGCCGATGACCCCTCACCACGCCTGATCGACGTCCATCGCGGTTCAATTACCTGGAACGCCTGGCGGCAATGCTGGATTATGATTGCCGGAGAGCGAAGCGGCGCGGCGTCGTATTTGGGCGAGATCTGGTATGCGGAAGCACCGGCACCGGAAGGCCCATGGCGCTGGGCGCAAAAAATCGTCACGCACGATCGCTACAGTTTTTACAATCCCAAGCAACATGCCTTCTTCGATCAAGAGGGAGGACGGTTAATTTATTTCGAAGGAACCTATACGCAAAGTTTTTCGGGACGAAACGATCCCACGCCGCGTTACGAATACAACCAGATCATGTATCGTTTAGACTTATCCGATCCGCGTCTGGAGCGCCTGCGGGCTCGACGTAATTGGTAGTGGATCGTTGCTCCCTGCCACCCGAAGATCCACTCCACCCAATTTCTAAATCGTTGGACGAAAAACGATGAGCACAAGTCAACTCGGACCGTACGTCATCGAGCGTGTGCTCGGCAAAGGCGGCATGGGAGTCGTCTATGCAGCCGTGCATGGCGAGACGGGGCAACGAGCGGCGGTGAAAGTGCTGGCGGCCACGTTGAGTAGCAAGGCGAGTTTTCGTACGCGGTTTCACAGCGAAATAGAAACGCTCAAGCGTCTCAAGCATCCGCGCATCGTTGAGTACTATGGTTTTGGCGAGCAGGATGCGCAGTTGTATTACGCCATGGAGTTGGTTGAGGGCGCGAGTCTGCAGGATTCACTGAAGACGGGCCGAGTCTTTACGGTCGAGGAGGTTGTTCATTGGGCGGTCGAGATTGCTGGAGCACTCAAGCTTGCACATGACAGTGGTGTGATTCATCGTGACTTGAAGCCTGCCAATCTGCTGCTCACGCATGATGGTCACGTCAAGCTCACCGACTTCGGAATTGCCAAACTGTTTGGCGGTTCAAGTTTGACGGTGACGGGTGGCATGGTAGGGACCCCGGACTACATGGCGCCGGAGCAAGCGGAAGGAAAGTCCGTGACCGAGCGTAGTGACTTATACGCACTGGGTGGGGTGATTTTTGGTTTACTCGCGCGGCGGCCGCCGTTTGCTGGCGGTTCGCTGCCGGAGCTGTTGCATGCGGTGCGCTACGACGAAGCACCACGACTACGCACGCTTGCCCCCCAGGCCCCCCCGGAACTCGAAGCGCTCGTCGGTGAACTGCTGCATAAGCAGCCTGAGAAGCGACCGCCCACTGCACTCATCGTTGGCAAACGATTGAAAGAAATGCAGGATCGGCTGCTCAATGGGATGCCTGCTTCGTCTTCGTCGCTGCCGGTGATGGAAGCAGAGGGGGTGTCGCTGTCGCTGGACGTTGGCCCCTCGTCCATGCTAGACGCGTGTGATATCCCCACTCGCCTGCAATCCAAGTCGCTGCCCGCGCATACCGTGCTCGAGCCCGGTGCCGCATCGCAGCGAGCGGGAGATCCCGCAGCGGATAATCACAGTGCGGGAGATCGGGCGGCAGCGTCGGTGGATCGCACCGGCGTCACGCAAGTCGATTCCACCGCGTCGGTCAGTCGAGCATCGCTCAGTCACTTCACCAGTGCGGTGGAAGAAGAGCGGGCGAAAACGTTACGGGCCGAAAAGGAGCGTCAGACTGAATACAAGCAGTTGATCGCGCAGGTTTTACTCGGCACAGCTGCTTTGGTCGCGATCATCGGTGGAGGCTGGTATTTGCGGCAGCCGCTGTCCGCCAGTCGGTTGTTTGAACGGATTCGGTCGACGATGGAATCCGATCCAGAACATGGACTCGTCATCGCTCGAAGCGACATTGACGACTTTCTCAGTAATTATCCGACCGATCCACAGGCTGAGACGGTGCGCGATTGGCAGCGATTAATTCAACAGCAAATCACTCGACGCCAGGTTGATCGCCGACTGCGACGAGATGACGAAGGCGAGCAGTTGGAGCCGATCGAACGCTGGTATGCCGATGCGATGCAGGCAGCGGTCGGACGTCCCGCTCAGGCGCTGCGACAACTGGAGGCACTCATCGATGCCTTCGGCGACGATGACACTTCGAGTCAGCGCACCAAGCAGGTTGTGGACTTGGCGCGGCAGCAGCGAGTGCGCCTGATTAAGATCAACGAGGAGTGGCAACGGCAGTCGGTCCGATTAGCGGAATCGCGGCTGCAGGCGGCGGCGGAGAAACAAGCGGCCGGCGATCCAGCGGCCGCTCGACGGATTTACCAAGGGCTCGTTGAGTTGTACGGTGAGGCGAGTTGGGCACAGGCAATCGTGCAGACGGCCCGTGATTCGCTCGCCAAGCTCTCATCAGGCAGCAGTGAATAGTTCCAGGTTCGAGTCTTTTTTTATTGATCAGGAGTAGTGCAGAGATGATGCGACGTTTCTGGATGTTGACGTTGATTTCGACCGTTTTGTGGCTGACCGGCGGCTGTGATTCAGGCAGTTCCACGGCGTCCAAGGGGGGAGCCAAAACGGCGAGCAAGGACGGTCATGATCACGATCATGGCCATGACCACGGTCACGACCATAGTCACGCAGCCCAAGGTCCGCATAAAGGGCACATTGTGGAGTTGGGTGAAGAGGAATATCACGCCGAGTGGACTCATGATGACGAATCGGGGCTGGTCGCTGTCTACATCCTTGATAAGGAAATGAAGAAGGATGTGCCGATCGAATCCAAGCAGGTGGAGATTACGACCAAGATCGGCGATGCTGAAAAAGTATATCAGTTAGACGCCGAATATCCGGCTGACGGCGACAAAACGAAATCGGCGAAGTTCGTGGTCGAAGATAAGTCGCTGATCACCGCTCTGTTGGCTGCTGGTAAAGAGGGCGCCACCGCAACACTCAGCGTCGAAATCGCTGGGAAAAAGTTCACGTCGGCGATTGATCATGATGCCGAGCACAAGCACTAAGAGTGCGGTTGAGCTGCGGATGACCGTTCAGGATCGTGACGGCGATCGGTGGCCTTGAGGGAGCAGTCGAATGGATCGGCGAATGGACTTGAGTCTGGTGGTGGCCCGGATGTTGTCAGCTGCTCCTGCGATGGTTCGGTGGTCCGCGTTGCTCGTGGTGCTGAGTCTCACGAGCTGGATTGCGAGTGGGCTGCTGGCCGCGGAGCGACCGCCCAATTTCGTGGTTATCTACTGCGACGATTTGGGCTACGGTGATTTGGGCTGCTATGGTTCGACTCGAAATCCGACTCCACGCTTGGACCAAATGGCTCGGGAGGGTGTGCGGCTGACGGACTTCTATACCGCAGCCGCTGTTTGTTCCGCGTCACGCGCCGCGCTACTAACAGGCTGTTATCCGCAGCGTGTTGGTATTTTGGGGGCGCTAGGGCCGAATAGTCCCAAAGGGATTCATGCTGCGGAGCGACTGTTGCCGGAGCTGCTGCGCGAACGTGGTTACTCGACAGCCATGTATGGCAAGTGGCATTTGGGTGATGCGCCGCAGTTCCTGCCCACTCGCCACGGCTTTCAAGATTACTTGGGCTTGCCCTATTCCAATGACATGTGGCCACGGCATCCAACGAACAAGACCTTTCCCGAGTTGCCACTCATCGAAGGTGCGCGAGTGGCGAAGATCGATCCAGATCAAAGCCAATTAACAACGTGGTACACCGAGCGAGCGTGCCGCTTCATCGAGCAGCATCGCGACCAACCGTTTTTCCTCTACGTGCCGCACAGCATGCCTCACGTGCCGCTGTTTGTTTCCGAGCGTCATCGAGGAAAGAGTGGTCAAGGTCTCTATGCGGACGTTGTGCAGGAACTGGACTGGAGTGTGGGTGAAATCCTGGACACGCTGCGACGGACCGGCTTGGATGAACAGACCCTCGTTTTCTTTTCGTCGGACAATGGCCCTTGGCTTTCGTACGGTGAACATGCGGGCTCAGCCGGCCCACTGCGCGAAGGCAAGGGGACGACCTGGGAAGGTGGGCAGCGAGTACCTGCGATTGTGCGTTGGCCGGGAAAAATTCCTGCCAGCCAGACGTGTCGTGAACTCTGCACGACCATGGATCTATTACCGACACTCGTCAAGTTGGCGGGGGGCGAGCCGCCTGGAGATCGAGTGCTGGATGGACATGATGCTTGGTCGTTGTGGAGGGCAGAGGCCAGCGCGCGGACGCCGTACGAAGCGTTTTATTACTACTGGGATTACGGTTTGGAAGCGGTACGATCGGGCCCCTGGAAACTGCATTTTCCACATCGCTACCGCACGCTGGGTGAAGCGTCAGTCAAGGTTGATTCCCCCGCTTCGGCCAGTCAGCCAGCCCCCGCTGGTAAGCCAGTTCAGCCAGGTAAAAATGGTGCGCCGCTCGAATACCAGCAGCGCGAGACGGGATTGGAGTTGTATCACCTGGGGGAAGACATCGGCGAGCGGCAAGATCGAGCGTCGACGGAGCCCGAGCAGGTACGTCGTTTGCAAGCCTTGGCCGAGCGGGCGCGTGCGACCCTGGGGGACTCCTTGCAAAAACGGCCCGGGCCCGAGCGCCGGCCGGCCGGCAATCGCAGCGACCCCTGATCGGTTGCTGTCCCAGCTGAAGTCATCTTCTCACGCCATCACGAGCAGTGCCCCTCGACTTTAGCGCCCAGAACGGTTGCGCCGGTAACAGCGATTCCGCTCACGAGTTGCAATTGAGCCGTCGATGCTGATTACCACGGCCGCATTCTCGCGGCACCTGCCCTCCGCCGCCAGCCATCCGTTACCTGCCCTCCGTTGCCTGCCATCCACCACCCGTCACCCCATTCCTCACCAGCATGCCTATCATGGAAAGTCGATTTCATACTGCCCGTCGAATCCTTGGGAAAACGTTAGCGATTGTCGGTGGGCTGCAACTGGGGCTCCTTGTCGCCCACCCCGCTGCCGCTCAGTCCTCCGGTCGAACACTTGGTGAGCGGGCGGTCGAGCGGGAAGTGGAGCGAGCCGAGCGTCTGCCCGCTCGTCGGCCTTTTCTGACGAGCCGCTTATCCAGCACCTTTAACTCGCTCGATCGATCGGGCGTCAGTTCCAGTTCGTTGAGCAGCAGCGATTCGCTGCAGGCCTATGCGTATGGTGATCCCGGCTTCCTGGCGGCACCGGTTTATGCGGTTACTCCTGAGGGAAGTTCACGGCGGGTCGGTGGGCCGACTGCAACACCAGCCTCGATTCGCAGCCAGTTGTCTGATCGCCAGATGAGTGCGGTGATTCCGCGTCCAGCGGCGACCGAAGAATTGGACGAACCGCACCTGGGTTCTCGCCGCACTCGTGCTGCACGCGGTTCCTTGGGTAGCGTCGCGAATGGGGAGTCGGAGGCAACGGGTCAACGGGAGCGGTTGTCGCGTGAACTGCCGGGTATTTTGGATGAACCAGTCGACGGCGAAGAGGAGTCGCTCACGCCACCCGCTCAGAATCCACGCCCGATTGGACCACGTGCGGCTTCGCGTAACCTCCCGCGTTCGACGGGGCGTTAAAATCGAGCGATTTTGACGTCCGGCGCTTGTCGAGACTCCCGTTTGGTTATACTGACAAGGCGAAGTAACTCATCGGTGCGGGCGTGTTTTGCAAAGGGGGTCGCCATGACAAGAGACATGGATCGTCGAACGGCGTTACGAGGCATCGCGACGGGGGCCGGCTTGGCCGCCATCGCCAGCAGCCCGCTCAGCTCGATCGCGCGAGCTGCCAAACGCGACCCCAAATGGGAGCAGTCGATTGAACGCGGCTTGAAATGGGTGGCGCGGACGCAGTCGAATGTTGGTCACTGGACTGCCGCCAACTATCCCACTGCCATGACCGCTCTCGGCGGCACCGCACTCATCTGCTCGGGTTCTACCACCACGCAAGGCCCGTACGCGAAGAATATTCGTCGAGCGGTTGATTACCTGACCACCAAAGTGCGCGGGAACGGTCTCATCGGCGACCCGCAGCTCGACCAGCAATACACCTACGGTCACGGATTCAGCATGCTCTTCCTGTCTCAGGTCTTGGGCGAGGAAGAAGATGAGGAGCGACGCAAGGAGTTAATTGAACTGCTGAATAAGGCGGTGAAATTCAGCGCCCAGGCGCAGACGCCGTCGGGCGGCTGGGGCTATGTAAGTGCCAAGGATGGAGCGAACTTTGATGAAGGTTCGACCACGATCACACAGGTGCAAGGATTGCGTGGGTGCCGCAATGCCGGCATTCCGGTTCCGGCCGAAGTGATCGAAAAGGCAAAAGAGTACATCTATCAGTGCAAGAACAGCGACGGCGGAATCTCGTACAGTTCTCGGAATCGCGGCAGCTCGCGCCCCGCGATCACCGCCGCCTCGCTCGCCTCACTCTACAACGCCGGCGACTATGAGAGTAAGCATGTGCCGGACATGATGAAGTACTGCAAACAGACTCTGAGTAACCTCAACGATGCCAGCGGCTCGTTTGGACACTGGCATTACACGTACCTCTACTATTCGCAGGTCGTGTACCGTCAGGGAGCGAAGGAGTGGGAGCCGTTCCGCGATAAACTGTACAACAAGATCATCAGTGAACAGTCGGACGATGGCGCTTGGAAGTCGTCGAATGTCGGCGATATCTACGTCTCGGCCTGCAACTTGATCATGATGCAGCTGGATAAAGCGTTCCTGCCGATCTACCAGCGGTAGCTTTGGCCGACAGCGGTAGCGTTGACACACGGCGGTAGCTGGGACAGACGGCGGTAGCTGGGACAGCGGCGGTAATGATGGCGAACGGGTGCCACGCCTGATCGTCGCGGTGTGAGACGGTTCCTGTGTCGCGAACAGAAGCGGGCGTGCATCGCCGACTGAAATGCGATGAGCACGCCGGAAATCGCTAGCTAAGCAAGCGGGGCCTTACTTACCCTTGGCAGACTTGATCGCATGCTGCAGGCGCGATTTGGTGCGAGCGGCAGTATTGCGATGAATGACGCCCTTGCTGGCCGCTCGGTCCAGTCGCGCAGCGGTCACTTTCAACTGCTCCTCAGCGGCCGCCACGTTACCGGTCTTCAGCGATTCACGCACTTTCTTTCCGAGGGTCTTGAGCATCGACCGAGTGGAACGATTGACAGCACGATTGGCTTCGCTTTGCTTGTGGCGTTTCTTGGCGCTCTTGGAGTGGGGCATTTTTCCTGACTTCCGCTTGCCTGTGAGTGAATGGGTGATACGTGGTACGACTAATCGGACTGACTGTTATCGTCAATTTGCAGCAGTTTGTCCAGCCGTCCAGCCGACTCTTGATCGGCCGGCGACCGGTGCACCAGTTCTCGCAGGTAGCAAATCGCCTCGGGGGCGAATCCCAGAGCTTCGGCTAGCACGGCGGCACGCCGCAGCACTCGGCAACGCTCCTCCCCCACATCAGGGCCTGCTCCGGCGACAGACGGCGCCGCGGCGGACTTCCCCGTGGCGTCGACCCCGCACCGGAGCGCCTGCCGATAAGCCTCCATCGCCGTGGAAAACTGGCGTAATCGTTGGCGACATTCGCCGAGATCGCCAAGTGCGGCAAGTCGCCAATTCCACTGGTCCGGCGCTGCCAAATCCACCACTTCCTGCAGGTATCGCTGAGCTTCGGGCAGGTTCCCTTGGCGGCGAAGTCGTTGGGCTAGTTCATAACGCACGTCAACGGCGGTGGGTAAGCGGCGGCAACTGGCCGCCAGCACCTCGATTTCCACCCGCTCGTAACTGCTCTGGAGCTGTTCGACCAGCCGCTGCCAAAGCGGTTCCGTCGGCTCGACGGCCACGATTTGTCGCGCGATCTCGATTTGACGGCGGTGCTGTTCGAGCAGCGACTTTTCAGCCCGCTCGTGAGCCTCGAGACCAGATCGGCCAACTGGCTCCCCTGCCGACCTCGATGCAGGAAGTTCGTCACGACGATCGGCACCTGCGGCTGTACCACCTGAGTTCCCGGCACCGCTGCCGCCAGTGCCAGTGCCAGTGCTAGTGCCAGTGCCAGTGCTAGTGCTAGTGCTAGTGGCGCTAGTGCCGGCACCGCTGCCGGCACCGCTGCCGGCGGGCTGTTCGGCCTCTGGGAGGCAGGCGAGGAACTGTCGTGCGAGCTGATCGGCCGGGGCCAGTTCCACCACCGCTTGCCAGTGCAGCCGGGCTTCCGCGAAGCGAGCCAGCAGGAGGAGCAACCGGGCGGCACGACGACGTACTTCAGGCTGCCTGGGGTGCAGGGTGGTGGCCAGTTCCAGGTAGCGCCAAGCCGACTCGCGGCATTCCGTCTGCTGGCAGGCATCGATGAGCGGCAATAGGACGCGCAGGTCGCCGGGGTCTTGTGCGAGCAGATCGGGACCGCGCTGCAGAATCTCGCTCCAGTGCTGCGCGCGCCAGGCGAGCTGGAGATTGGCGGGGCGCAGCCAGCGCGTCCAGCGCTGCCAGGCCCCGGCCTCTCCACGCCACTGCTGCAGATTGAGGATCAGGGTTTCCACGTACAGTGGACTAGCGGGATCGGTCACAACGCATTCCACCAGCAGGCGGTGCGCGTGCGGAGAATGGACTGGGCCCGCCTTCATCGCCGCTCGGGCTTCTTCCCAGAGCCGCTGTAAACGCTGACGCTCGGATAGTGACAGGGGAATTTGCCGAGAGGCCGAGTGGTTCATCGAATCGGTCATGTGCGGCGTCAACCCCGTAGCCAAGAACGTCGTCACCGTGCGATAGTAAACGTTTCGGATCATACCGAGGATGATTGGTTCCGATCGAGTGGGGCAAGGTGTTTGTCGAGTGGGTGGTCGAACGTCATGAGTGAGCGGATGAATTTGCCGAGTCGTTCCACTGCGAGCCGGGAGGCGGGTCAACGAAATCCTGCACGGCCAGATCCTCCGCTTTCAACGGCTGATCCGTCGTCGGCGATTGAAGTGCAGCCGGCAGGTCCAGGATTTGTCTATTTGGTTGGCGCTGGACCGGGTGATCCGGGGTTGATCACCGCTCGGGGACTGGAAGTGTTGCGGCTGGCCGAGGTGGTCTTCTACGACTACCTCGTGAATCCGGGACTGTTGGAACATGTGAGTCCCCGGGCGACTTTGTTTTGTCTGGGAAAACACGGTCGGACGGTGCTTTGGTCGCAGGAAGAAATTAACGCTCAGATGGTGAAGCAGGCGCGCATGGGCCGCTTGGTGGTGCGATTGAAGGGCGGTGATCCGGTCATATTTGGCCGTATCGTGGAAGAGACCGCTTGTTTAGTGGAGGCCGGGATTCCGTTTGAAATCGTACCGGGCGTGACGGCGGCGATTGCCGCCAGCAGTTATGCCGGTATTCCGCTGACGCATCGCGAAGTGGCATCGGCGGTAGCGTTTGTCACAGGCCACGAGGACGACGACAAAACCGGTTCGTCGCTCGACTTCGCTTCGTTGGCTAAATTTCCTGGCACGCTGGTTTTTTACATGGGGGTCACGACTGCGCCGCGCTGGACGAGCGAATTATTGTCGGCGGGCATGGCACCCGATACGCCGGCGGCGATCGTTCGTCGCTGCAGTTTACCCGACCAGCAGTTGGTCATCACCACGCTTGCGCAGCTCACCGATCAGCTGGTTCCGGCGACCAAAATGCGCCCTCCGGTGATTGTCATTCTGGGGGCGGTCGTCCGGTGTGCCGATCAGCTGGCTTGGTTCCAGCGGCGACCACTCTTCGGCCGAACAATTCTGGTGACTCGACCGCTGCAGACCAGCGGTGAACTCGTCCAACGCTTGCGCGAGCTAGGTGCCGAAGTGCTCACTCAGCCAGCTATCGAGATTTTGCCGCCTGAGAACTGGCAAGCGGTGGATGGCGTGCTCCAGCGGCTGGGGGAGTTTGATTGTTTGGTGTTTGCCAGTCGCAATGGCGTGCAGTTTTTTCTGGAGCGTTTGTTGTCACAGGGGCGGGACGTGCGTCAACTGCACCGAGCACGAATCATTGCGGTGGGAGCTGGGACTGCCGCCGCGCTCCGCGAATATCACCTCCTGGCCGATGCCGCTCCCCAGGATTCCCGTGCTGAGGGGTTGGCGGAGCTGCTGGTGCCAGGGGCAGCGGGGCAGCGCTTTTTGCTGATCCGCGCCAATCGCGGGCGTGATCTGCTCGCCGATGCACTGTTGGCAGCGGGCGGGGTAGTCGAGCAATTGGCGGTTTATCTGAGTCGTGATGTGACGCGGCCGGACGAATCCATCGCACATCGCTTGAGTGTGGGTGAGGTGGAGGCAACGACGGTGACGAGTTCGGCGAGTGCGCGGGCGCTCCACCAGTTGTTTGGGGATGCCCTTCAGCGCACGCGGCTGATTTCCATGAGTGCCGTGACGTCGCAAACATTGCGCGAACTTGGCTTGGAGCCGGCGGCGGAGGCGTTCGAGCAAACCAATGTGGGGCTGGTTGAGGCCTTGGTGCGGTCCCTGAGTCGTTAGTCTATGAATCGCGGTTACCAGTTGCTTGATTTTGGACATGGTCGCAAGCTCGAGCAGTTTGGCGAGCGACTGGTGGATCGTCCATGTCCGGCGGCGAACGAGGTTGTGCCCTGTCTGCCGGCGCGCAAATGGCAGGCTGCCGACTTAAGCTTTGATCGACAGCCGCGTCAGGGGTGGGTAGAGCGACAGGCTGGTTCGAGTGATTGGCAGATCGAGTTGGCGGATTTGGAATTTCAGCTGCGGCCCACGCCCTTTGGTCACTTAGGGATTTTTCCCGAGCAAGAGTCGAATTGGTACTGGTTACGAAACTTGGTGCGGGGTGATTCTTCGTCCGCCATGCGCTGCCTCAACCTGTTTGCGTACACCGGCGCGAGTACCCTGGCGCTGGCTCAAGCGGGCGGCGCAGTAGTCCACGTGGACGCCTCGCGCCCCACGCTGGAATGGGCGCGCGAAAACGCGCGTCGGAATCGCTTGGCCGCTGCTCCCATTCGCTGGCTGCACGAAGATGCCAGAAAATTCGTGCAGCGCGAGCTTCGACGCGGCAATCGCTATGAAGTCATCCTGCTCGATCCCCCGTCGTATGGACATGGACCCCAGGGCCAGTCCTGGAACTTCTGCCAGGACATGGCGGAGCTGCTCGCGAATGTGTTTGCGCTGCTTAGCGACCGAGCGGTGGGCGTCTTGTGGACGGGGCATAACGAGGTGCGCGAGATGCGGCCCTTCGTTACTCAAGCGGCGACGGCCGCACAGGCCTGCGGTTTAAGAGAGTTCTCTGAGGATCGAGCGACGCTGGTGGATGGCGCGCGGCGGCCACTCGACTGCGGCTACCTCTTGCGCTGGTCGCGTTGGCTATAAGTACCATTCCACAAAGCGGCGGCTGGTCTGATCCAGCTCGCGGACATCACTGAGCAAGAAACGGATGCCGCGGGCATCGACGATGATGGCACGATGGGGAGTTAGCCGCCGCACATCCTCTTCGCTGCGCAGAACAAACCTAGTGCGTCCCCGATCGGTTTCCACATCCCATTCGCAAGGCTCTGACAAACTGGAAATGTGGTAAACGCGACGAATGACGGGAATAAACCCGCGCAGGCCGAGTTCCTCTTCGACCAACGTTCGAATGGACGAGGGAAGCGTTGTCAGGTCGTCAATCGTGGTGAGCTCGTGTCCCTGTCGGTCACAAAGTGCGATCCAGCGATTGGGGTCGCTGATGGGAAACATACGAATCGCGGACACGCCAACATGCGTCTCACCTTGAGGGCTTGTCCAGACCAGGTCGCCCCAGACGTTGCGTGCCAATGCCAGTGTCAGCGCCAGCGGGGCTTGGGCTAAAGCGGCGGGAGTCGGGGAGGCGGGAGTGGTCGCGGATTCAGTGGACATCGTTAGATTCCAATTTGTGTTGCGAGTTGCAGCTGCGCGGTGTGCAGGCGAGCGTAAGTGCCACCAGCCGCCAGCAATTCCTGATGCTGACCCACTTCGACAATATGACCACGTTCGAGTACGACGAGTCGATTGGCGCGGCGCAGAGTGCTCAGTCGATGCGCGATGGCAATCGTAGTGCGACCCTTAACGAGCGTATCCAGTGCACCCTGGATTTCGCGTTCGGTTTCCGAGTCGAGTGAGGAGGTAGCTTCGTCGAGAATGAGGATGCGAGGATCGGTCAGTAGGGCGCGAGCAATCGAGATCCGTTGCCGTTCGCCACCACTGAGTGCTTGGCCGCGTTCACCTACAAGAGAGTCATAACCATCGGGCAGTCGCAGAATGAATTCGTGTGCGTGAGCGGCACGAGCGGCAGCGATGATGTCAGCGCGCGACGCCTGAGGGCGACCATAGGCGATGTTTTCGGCAATCGTGCCGTAGAAGAGAAACGGCTCTTGCAGCACGATGCCAATATTCCGCCGGTAGGCTTCAACTGGATAGCGGCGAATGTCGTGTCCATCGACTAAAATTGCACCTTCGCCCACGTCGTAGAAGCGACAGACCAGGTTCACGAGCGTCGTCTTGCCAGCGCCACTGGGACCGACGAGTCCAATCATCTCACCCGGCTCGATACGCAGATTCAAACCATGAATCACTTCGCGCTTGCCGTACTTAAAGCGAACATCGCGCAGCTCAATGGATCCTTGCACCCGCTGCGGCTGGATCGGCTCCGGCGGCTCCGGCACACTCGGCACTCGATCAAGTATTTCGAAGATGCGATGAGCAGCGGCACCGGCACGTTGTACCGATGCCAAAATCCGACTCATCGATTCCAAGCGAGTGTAAAAGCGACCGATGTAGGCGACGAATTGCAGCAGCACATCCACGCGTACTTCGCCGCGGGTGATCATCCAGACGCCGCAGGCCCAAATGATGAGTCCGCCACATTCGGTCAGGAAAGCGACCAGAGGACCGAAAAACGCCCACAGTCGATTGACGCGGTAGTTGGCTTCCAGAACTTGTTGATTGGAACGCTCGAACCGCTGGACTTCCCGCGCCTCTTGAGCGAACGCCTTGACGACTCGAATGCCGGGAATCGTATCGGCCAGCACGCTTACCATGTCACTCCAGGCCGTTGTGCCACGCGCGAACCCATGTCGCAGGCGGTTACGCAGACGCTGCACCCACCAGGCGATTGGAATCAGCGGAGCCAGGGTGACGGCGGCCAACAGCGGATTAATCCAGATCAAAATCGCGGCCGTGAAGACGATGAGCAGTGCGTCGGTGATGAAGTCGAGCGCATCGGCGGAAAGAAATCCGCAGATGCGATCCGTGTCACTGCTGACGCGTGAAATTAAATCACCTGTCCGCTGGCCACCAAAAAACTCCAGTGACAGTTTTTGTAAATGGGAATAGGTTTGGTTTCGCAGATCTGCGCTGATTCCTTCACTGACGGTGAACAGCACATAGTTGCGAAGCCAGCCGAGCAGCCAGGCGACCACGGCTGCGCCGAATAACCACGAGAGATACCAGACGACCAGCGAGGTGGGTACCTGAGCGTCCTTTTCGAGCGGCTCAAGGACGTTTTGATAGAAGGGACCGATGAGGTAGGGGGGGATGAGTCCCACGGCGGTGCTGGCCAGGAGCAGCAGGAATCCGCCACCAATGCCGAACTTGCGCGGTGCAGCGAAGCGGCCAAGTCGGTAGAGGGCTTGCGAGGGTGGGGGCTGCAAGAGCGGCGAGCAGGCGCGGCATTCGCCGTCCGCATCCAGCAGGCCACCGCACTGTGGACAGACTCCACCGGTCAGGTCCTGATGGTGCTCGTGGGCGTCGGTCTGCGGCAGCGCCTGCTGAAATTGTCGCAGCAGTCGCTGCACGGCCGCACTTTCCGCTGACGTAAAACGCCACACCGCCAGGCGACCGTTCTGGTCTCGCAGCTGCAAGGTGCCCAAGCCACCGTTTTCTTCGGCGTTTAAGGACATGTCAGCGGTCAGCGGCCAGGCTTGCCAGGCGAGCGGCTGACCGCGACTCGTCAAGATTCGTTGATCCGTGATCAGGATCTGTTCACGCTCAAAACGAAGGCTCGCGTCCAGGTCGGTCGACCAGGTGGCCAGCAGCGATTCGCCGGGCAGAAGTTGTTGTTCGGCGGCGGCTTGGTCAACCAATCGTGTCATGAAGTCGTGCGAACTCTTTCAAATTAGTGAAGCCAGTCAAGGTAGCGAGCCTCCCGGGCTGGGGCCGGAAGTCGTGGAAGCCTACAAATTCTACTCAGTAGCGGTGACGAAGGAAGGTTCGCCTGACCGATATAACCCGTCAAGTCACCGGGAGGGAAGACCGGCCAGGCTGAGCCGGCGCCGGGCTGATCGCTATTCTGCGGACTAAAAAATCCTTTCAAAAGAAAACTGGTATCTAGCCCGTGCTGTACGATACACTATTCCCTCGCTCGGAACGTGGCACTTTGGATGCCGCGAACCGAAACGAGTTTATCCATCTACCTCTCAGTGCGTCTGCAGGGACGTACGCACTCGATTCCCACCTAGCCCTCAGCGAGTATCGTATCCAGAGTGATGATTGCTAGCGATCGCAGTTAGTTGTTCAGTGGTCGCGTCTGGATCCTCTTACACGTCGTCATCGAAAAGAATCGAGATATGGAACTGCGTAAGGTTCTCACACTTCGAGGCCCAAACATTTGGAGTTTGGCTCCGGTTTTAGAAGGCTGGCTGGACGAGCACGTAGCCACGGCAGCACTTCATGCTCCTTGGGATGCGGCGCTGGAGGCTTTGGCTGCCGCACTAGTGGCACGTGACACGGCGGCGTCGGCGACTGCCGATGGGACGACGTGTGACACCGGCGCGACGGCGAACTCACTCGTGTTGCGGGATGTTTCACTGTCTGTGGAGGTTCCTCGCGAAGCGGCGGACATCGCACGACTCATCGCGGGTGTAGCCAGTGCGCTGCAGCAGTGGATTAGCGGACGGGCGGTGGAGTGTCAGTTTCAATGGCTGGCGGAGGAGTCGGTCCACCGCTTGGTTATGCCCTACGATGATGAGCGTATTGGCCGGTCGTGTTTGGATTGGGCGGTCGAGTTCTGCCAGATGATCGTTTCTGGTGCTGGAACGTCGACAGCTCCTGTGACGGAGTTCGCCGCGACCGCGGACTTGCCGAGTGCCAGCGGCGCGAGTGAGGGGGCGACGGCTGCGGCCGTGCCCGCAGGGGCAGCGAGTTCGCTGGCGAATCGTTTGGCCGAGCGGCTGGCGGAGCTGCGAGAAGGGTGTGCGAGTCGTCAGCAGTTGCCGGGCTTAGCGGCGATTCTGCAAGCGGCGGCGAATCGTGGCGTGCCCGTATTTCGGACTCCGGCCGACGATGTGTGGCAGTTGGGCTGGGGCGTGCGTCAGCATCGCCTGCATGGCAAGCTGACTCAGCGTGGTCACACAATTGCCGACTCCTTCCTGCACGACCCCAACGTTACCTGGAAAATGCTGCAGGCGGCGGGCGTGCCGATGTTCGACCCCGACGAGGACGCTCGTCCGGCGAATGTCCGCGTGCTGGTGCTGCACCATCGCTGGGTGGCAGCGATTCAGGCGATCGCGCCGCCCGTGGCCGACGGTGCTGCCGGTGGCGGACCGACGTCCATGCAATATGAAGAGCTTACCGGGGCCGTCTCGGCGGATCTGGTCACTCAGCTGGTAGAAGGCACGCGGATGCTCGGACTTGAGCTGGCCGAGTTTGCGATCAAGATGCCCGATTTGTCCGCGCCGCTGGATGGCGAGGAGCGCGCGGTCGTAACGGTCTCGGCGAATCCCGATTTAGCAACGTTCTGTGGTGTGAGTCCGGAGTTATCGCGTCGAGTTGGCGAGGCGATCCTGGAGGGGTTATTCCCCAATCATCAATCGGGTCGAATTCCGGTGATCTCGATTACGGGTACCAACGGCAAAACCACGACGACGCGTCTCTGTGCGCACATCGTCGCGCAAACGGGCAAACGGGTCGGCATGACCTGTACGGATGGCATTTATATTGCTGGTCGTCGCATTGACACGGATGACTGCAGTGGGCCGCGAAGCGCGCGTAATGTGCTTATGAATCCCTCGGTCGACGCGGCTGTTCTGGAAACGGCGCGCGGGGGAATCTTGCGTGAGGGATTAGCGTTTGATCGCTGCGATGTGGCCGTCGTGACCAACATCGGTGAGGGCGATCACCTGGGTCTGAACGGCGTCCACAATAAAGTTCAGCTCTCCCGAGTGAAACGCACGATTGTGGACGCGGTGGGACCGCAAGGCACCGCGGTGCTTAAGGCCGATGATCCACTCACCGAAGCCATGGCGGCTCACTGCCGTGGATCGGTGGTCTTTTTTGCACTGGATGGTGAACATCCAGTGATGGTACGGCATCGCCAGCAAGGACAGCGAGTTGTCTTTGTCCGCGATCATTTTGTCGTGCTGGCGGAAGGAGAATTGGAATTCCCGATCCTGTCACTGGACCGGATTCCACTCACTCATGGCGGTCGCATTCTATTCCAGGTGGAAAACGTTTTGGCATCGACGGCAGCGAACTGGGCGCTGGGCATTCCGGCTGAAGTGATTCGCAACGGGCTGGAGACATTTGCAGCCAGTGTCGACAAGTCACCCGGAAGATTTAATCTGCTGGAGCTCAACGGAGCGACGGTGGTGGTGGACTATGGACACAACACGTCATCGCTGCAAGCGATGCTACAGACGCTATCGATGTTCCCTCATCCACGGCGACTGGCGGTGTATTCGGCAGCGGGCGATCGCCGCGATGCCGACATGATCCAGCAGGGACAGATGCTGGGCAAAGCGTTTGACGAGGTGATTCTGTACGAAGATCAGTATCTGCGCGGGCGTGAGCCGGGCGAGATCATGAAGCTGTTCGACCAAGGGCTGCGCGAGGGTGGCCGAGTGCAGAACATGCGATCGGTGCAGGGCTGGGCGAAGGCGGTGGAGCTGATTTTGGAATTGATCCAGCCGGGGAACCTGGTGCTGCTGCAGGCCGATACGATCGACGAGGCGGTGAACGTCGTCAAGCAGCTGATGAGTTCCTCGAATTCTACTCGGGAAATTCAGCTTAAAGACGCCGTGCGCGGCTCAACCCGCAGCAGCCGAGTGTAAACCTGAGCGGGTGGTGTGCCCTTGTAACCTACGGTGGTACAACTCGCCGGAGGCTCATCGCAACTCGGCCCTGGACTGATGGGCCCCGTAGAGGTTTATGGCTCTCCGCCTGGTGGGCTCTCTGCTACAATGACGCCGTATCAGCAGGCGGTCAATTTAGCTGTGCACAGGGGAAGGCGATGGAGTTTCGTCGGATCTGGACCTTGCGAGGTCCGAATTATTGGGCCAATTTTCCGGTCTTAGAAGCCGAAGTCGATCTCGGCGCTTGGAAAGATCGTTCGTCGGACGAAATACCAGGTTTCAACTCGCGGTTGAAAACCTGGCTGCCCTCGCTGATCGAACATCGCTGCAGTGTAGGCGAGCGGGGTGGTTTTTTTCAGCGTTTGGAACGGGGTACGTATTTAGCTCACATCCTCGAACATGTGGCGTTGGAGCTGCAAGCGCTGGCCGGCAGCGATTGCGGCTATGGACGCGCACGGGAACTGGAGCAGGAAGGGGTCTACCATGTCGCGCTGCAGTTTGAAGAAGAGGATTTAGGTCGCGCTTGTTTAGAAGCTGGGCGTGAACTCTGCCTGGCAGCGGCACTCGATCAGCCCTTTGACGTGGCCGCCACGATCGCTCGACTTAAGGAACTCTCCTACGACGTGCGTCTGGGGCCGAGCACGCGGGCGATCGTCCGTGCGGCCAAGGCGCGTGGCATTCCCCATCGACGGCTCAACCGTGACAGTCTTGTTCAACTGGGCCATGGGGCTCGCGCCCGCCGCATCTGTACGGCGGAATCGGATCAGACCAGTGCCATTGCCGAAACAGTCGCTCAGGATAAAGAGCTCACTCGCGCGCTGCTGCGGGCTGTCGGCGTGCCAGTGCCTCAAGGGCGACCGGTATGTGATGCCGAGGATGCCTGGCTGGCGGCTCGGCAGTTGGGCCTGCCGGTCGTCGTCAAACCCCGTTATGGAAATCATGGTCGCGGAGTGGCTACGAATCTATCGACGCGCCAGCAGGTCGAGAAAGCCTATGCGGCAGCTCGGGAAGAAGGCCGCAATATCATGGTCGAACAGTTCATCGAAGGACTCGATCATCGCTTGCTTGTAATCAACGGACAGTTAATCGCGGCCGCCATTCGTGATCCCGCACACGTGATGGGCGATGGTCAGCACACCATTCGTGAACTGGTCGCCCTCGTCAATCAAGATCCACGCCGCAGTGATGGCCACTCCACCTCACTCAGCTACATCAAACTCGACACGATCGGCCTGGAGGTGTTGGCCGAGGAAGGGTTCACTCCGGACAGCGTCCCGGCAAATGGTCAGAAAGTGCTCATTCGTCGCAATGGGAACTTGAGCACCGGTGGCACGGCAACGGACGTGACGGACCGAGTGCATCCCGAGGTGGCGCGCCGCGCGATCGAAGCGGCACGCGTGATTGGATTGGATATCGCGGGAGTCGATGTCGTGGCTGTCGATATCAGCCGCTCGCTGGAAGAACAGCGTGCGGGAGTTGTAGAAGTGAACGCGGGACCTGGCTTGCGCATGCATATCGAACCGACGGCCGGATCGTCACGACCGGTGGGCGAGGCGATTGTGCAGATGTTGTTTGGGGAGCAGCAAGATGGACGCTTGCCGACGATCGGGGTCAGCGGACTGCGTGGTGCGACAACCGCCTGTCGACATCTTGCCGCTTGCCTGCAAGCCACGGGGCGGATGGTTGGACGAGTGGATCCGACGGGACTGTATGTCGGTGATCGAATGGTGCGTGCGGCGGGCGAGCAGCTGGGGGACGGCGAAGCTGCACGCATGCACGACTTGTTGGTCAATCCGGTGGTTGAAGCGGTGGTGGGCGAAGTGAGTTGCCAGGGAATCGTGCGCGAGGGACTGGGTTACGATCGTGGATCTGTGGGAATTGTCACCTGGCTGGGTGACGTGCAGCAAGCCGACTGGTGTGGACTCGATACGGCCGAAAAGTTCGTGCGGGCCATGACGACTGTCGTCGATGTGATTCTGCCAACGGGTGTAGCCGTGCTCAACGCGGACGATCCGCTGGTGGCTGGCATGGCGGAGAACTGTCGCCGATCGATTGTTCTGTTTACTCGCGATCCCGCCGGGGAGGCAGCCCGGTCCTGCCAATCGGCTGGCCGGTCTTTGGTAAGCTGGAACGGGCACGAGGTGCGGTGTCAGGGCGAGGCTGGGGATCCGTGGTGTCTATCCCTGACCGCTGCTCAGATCGCCACACTGTCAGCTCGCCATGGTGAATCCATCGACGCGACGACGGATGGTATTTTGGGAGCGATTGCTGCCGCATGGCAGCTTGGTATTGCTCGGGAAGTGGTCCAAGCTTCGCTCGACACCACTTCGTAATTCGACGTTTAGGCTTTGATTATCTTCGTGTTTATTCGTTAGGTAAAAGGAACAGGCCATGCTCAGCAGCGTTGTCCAAGAAGCCCTTAATGAGCAAATTTCGACGGAACTCTTTTCATCCTACAACTACTTGGCGATGTCGGCTTATTGTGAACGAAAAAACTTTCGTGGCTGCGCTCATTGGCTGCGAGTGCAGAGTCAAGAAGAGTACGAGCATGCCATGAAGTTGTACGACTTCCTACTGGCGCGGAATGGCAAAGTTGTCTTAAAGTCGATCACGGCACCACGGACGGACTACGATTCCATTCCGCACGTCTTTCATGACATGCTCAAGCAGGAAGAGGAAGTGAGTCGTCGGATCGACTCGCTGTATGAATTAGCATTCAAGGAGCGTGCGTTTGCGGCGCTGGTGGAATTGCAATGGTTCATTAGCGAGCAAGTGGAGGAGGAGCGAACGGCACGCGACATTGTGGCCAAGTTTGAATTGGTCAAAGACGATCCCTCCGCGCTACTCGATTTAGACCGACAGCTCGCCGAACGAAGTGCAGCTGCGGAAGGTGGTGGTGAGTCCGCAGCGGGTGGAGAGTGAGATGAGTGTCGATCTGGACCAGATTGCTTCGTGGTTACGAGCAGCTCGTTCGGTTGTCGCTTTTACCGGCGCGGGGATCAGTACGGAAAGTGGCATCCCCGACTTTCGCTCACCGGGAGGCATTTGGTCGCAATCCACTCCCGTGCTCTATCAGGACTTCGTCGCTCATGAAGAGTCGCGATACGAGTACTGGCGACAAAAGGCGATCTTTCAACGGGAGTTTGAGTCTTGCCAGCCGAACGCTGGTCATCAAACGCTCGCCCGCTGGGAACAGGCGGGGCGCTTGCGTCTGGTGATCACTCAGAACATCGACGGCTTACATCAAGCAGCTGGCAGCCAGCGCGTCATTGAACTGCACGGCACCGCTCGGCAAGTAGCCTGCCTGCGGTGTGCCTATCGAGATGTCGCGCAGCCGTGGGTAGAGCGATTTCTGCAAACCGATCAGGTTCCGCGCTGTCCCGAGTGTGGTGGCGCACTCAAGCATGCCACCATTTCATTTGGACAGTCACTGGACCGTGAGTTGTTGGCGGAAAGCTACCAAGTGACGCAAATGGCCGATCTATTCCTTGCCATCGGCTCGTCACTCGTCGTAGAACCAGCTGCCAGCTTACCGCGTTATGCCCACGAGCAAGGTGCGCGACTGGTCATCATCAACCGCACTCCCACGCCCTGTGATCCGCTGGCCGACATTGTGTTGTCGGCCGGGATTGGTGAAACGCTCGCCGCGATCGACGAGCGGTTGTGATGAAAGTCTGAGTTGAGCGGCATGGGGCGTAAACGCTCCGGTTCAAGCAGCAGAACTGTGCCCGAGCTAGCACCGTCGATTGAGCAATTCATCTAGTGGATGCTTGAGCTGGGGCAATTCATCTCGTGGACGCTTGAAATGTCCCAAAGCCCCGAATGGGGCGATAACAAGTCAGCCCACGGCAGAGGTGTAACGAGCCTCAGGCGAGTTGCACCGTCGCCGTGGGGACTGTGAAAGTGGATCTTTCCCGATCGCCCCCTTCAATTGTTGGATGCAACAACAATTGAAGGGTGCTGGTATTAACTACGGTCCACAATCGTTCGGTTGGATGAGAATCTACTTGGCGGGAGTGATTCGCTTTTGTTCGAGTGCTCGTTCGCTGGGCACTCGCACGTTCCAAGCCAAGCCCAGGATTTCCATGGTCCGGATCACGATCCAGCTGGTATCGAACTGATACCATTCCAAGCCATGGCGCGCCGAGGTGGGGAACGCATGATGATTGTTGTGCCAGCCTTCGCCCCAGGCCAGCAGTGCGCAAACCACGTTGTTACGCGATTCATCGCCGCCGTCGTATGGCTTGCCACCCATCACATGGCAGATGGAGTTAATTGACCAAGTGATGTGGTGATTCCAGCAGACGCGAGCCAAGCCGCCCCAGAGGAATCCGAGCAAGGCGCCTTGCCAGGTCATCGTCGCCAATCCGCCGATCAAGGCCGGTGTTCCCAGGCTCATCAGCACCCACAAGTAGTAAAAGCGATCGACGAAAACCAGTAGCGGTTCTGACAGCAGATCGGGTACGTAACGTTGCAAGTCGGGCTTGGCCCAGTAGCCGGTAAGTAGCCAGCCGCACTGCGCGTACCAGAGTCCCTTGAGGCGTCCCCAAAAACCTGTGCCATGCAGGTGTGGCGAGTGTGGATCACCGACATGATCGGAGAGTTCATGATGCTTGCGATGCACAGCACACCAGACGAGCGGTGAGCCTTCGACCGACAATGCTCCAAAGAACATGAACATGGCACGAATCACCGGATAGGTGTCGAACGAACGATGCGTCAGCAGGCGATGGAAACCGATCGTGATTCCCATCCCGGTGATCGCCCAACCGACCAGGAAGATGGACAGGTAGAGCGGTGACATCCAGCCCAAGGGCCACATCAAAGCCATCGCAGTCACCAACCCCACGGCGGGCACAATGATGGCGCTGAGCATGATCAGTTTGTCGGAGAGCGGAGCAGCTGGGGGGATGAATTTGCCGTCGACAATTTGTCCATCAATCAAGCGACGATCGTCGCTCGCGGTGGGACTGGAGTTTGCTGGATCATTTGAATCGCCCGGTTTGGGGATAACAATCGAGGCCATGCTGGAATCTCTTCGGGTAAACGTGAGGTGAATGTCTTCGCCCGACGGACACGTCTCACGACTTGGTCAGGCGAACGGAACGCGGATACTATGCGCCACGATCGACCAAGCGCCCACGGAGAAGCGGCTCTCAACCGGCCGCTTTTACGCAACATTTACGTCTTTACCTAAGATTTACGCACCGACCGAGTGGAGGAATGGGGCCTTTTGCCTGTCTGAAATGGCGGCGTACCTGCCCACTCGTGGTGTTCATGCCGCAAGGTTAAGCCGTGCGTGATGAACGATGGCTCGCCGTCTGCATTTGAATCACGACCTGGGAATGATCAATGCCCGGCGCATAAAAAACTCTCGCCCGCGAAATCGTGGGCGAGAGTTGACGTTTTATTTGAGCGTGAATCGACTGTTACCGCTTAGCGGCCGTAGCCACCGCGAGGTCCGCGTGCGCCGCCACCGTAACCGCCTCCACCACCACCAGTGCGAGGCGCTCGTTCACGCGCTTCATTCACCACCAGCGGGCGGCCGCTGCAATCCTTACCGTTAAGTGCGTTGATGGCGGAATCGGCTTCACCATCATCATTCATTTGTACGAATCCGAAGCCACGAGATCTGCCCGTCGCTCGATCCATGATCACTTCGGCAGTATGAACTGCTCCAAAAGCCGAAAACATTGTTTCCAAATCTGCCGAAGTTGTTGACCAAGGCAGATTGCCCACATAGATACGCTTCGCCATTGCCGAACCCTTAACAGAAACAAAAAAACGCACGCTACGAGAACGCTACTCGGCGCCGGTCGAAAAGTATAACGATTCGCAAACCGCCAAAAAAGAGTTTTTGGAAAAATCCCTGGCGGGGTACGCCGGGGATTTTTCCGAGTGCAGGCGAGCGGTTATTTGGCGGGAATCTGGTTAAGCGTGTAGTAGGCGACGGGGTGCAAGAGCGGCAGTTTTCCCCGGCTGCGAACCCCGTCTAAATGCAGTTCATGCACGTGTCCCGGTTGCAGTTTGTCGATATACAAACGAGCTCGCTTGCCATCCTCGGACACGACGACTTTTTCCACTTTGAGCGTCGTCTGGTCCACTTCCGGACTGCCGTAGTTGGCATGATAGATATAGGTATAGGATTGCAACTGGTAGGATTTCACGTCACCTGCCGTTGCCGCGTCCACCGGCTCGGTGAAGGTGAGTTCAAAACCATCGGGTCGAGCGTGCATTTCGTGGATTTCAAACGGCGTTTTTCCGGTCCAGACCATCCGTTCCAGCGCGAAGGGCTTGGAGCCGCGCGAGCCCCAGCCGCGATTCGTTCCACCCACATAGAACTGGCCGTCGGGGGACAGGATCAGGGCCAGGTTTCCCGAGCCGAATCCGCCGCGAAACGGAATGCAGGCACCTTGATAACGACCATTCACCTTTTCGAGGACGACGCGCATCACAGTGCTATGCGTTTGATCGCCCACAAACATCTGGCCCGCAAACGGACCTAGTTTACCGGCCGTCGTATCACAGATAATGCCGCTCGCCGATTGCCCCATCTTCTGATAGGGGAAGTAAATCGCCGGCGGTACCAGTTCCGGAATCTTCGCCGACTCGACCGCCATCCGTCCACCGCTAAGTGGCTCTTTCGGCTTTGGGCCCATATTACCGGCCAGCTCATACCAGCGATTGCCACCAGGGTGCCCGAGGAATTTGCCGGGTTCCAGATGCTTGAGCGCACAGGTCCCGTTCCACGGCCCTTGGTTATCGGTATAGAACATCGCACCATCAACGTTCACGCCTACTCCGCCGGGTGAACGTAAACCCGAGCAGGTCGGTGTCATTTTTCCGTCCGCTGAGACACGTACGCACCAGCCACGGTAGGGCAGCTCACTGCTGAACGAGCCGGTAAGGCAGAGGACGACCCACAAGTTTCCTTCGGGATCAAACTTGGACCCAAATGCATACTCATGGTAGTCGCCGCCAATTTCCCACTGATCGCAGACCGTCTCAAACAAATCCGCGCGGCTGTCGCCATCGCGGTCCTTCAAACGACTCACTTCGCCGCGCTGAGTTACGTAGAGCCAGCCATCGCGCCAGGCCAGCCCGAGAACTTCGTGCAGGCCTTCCGCATACCGCGTGAACTTAACTTGTTCTGGATTGTCTGCCGCAGGGTTGTCGATGATCCAGATTTCCCCGCGCCGTGAAGCCGCCGCTAGCCGATTGCCCGGTAGCAGCTCGAGTGCTCCCACTTCGAGCACCACGCCGTCCGGAATGGGCAGCGAGATGATCCTGTAGAAATCCTCTTCTTTAGGTGGAGTGGGAACAGCGTTCGTTTGTGCTGATAGCGGAGCGGCCAGTTGGCCGAGCGTGACCAAGAGTACCAACAAAGCTGACCACCGGCTCGTCACCGTCCACAGGCGATTGGTCTGGTTAACTCGACGCATCGATCTATCTCCACAAAAACGAACCAGGCTGAAGACAACGAACTAACTGCTTTACCAAAACCATTCCACAACCACTTGTGCAGGTTGAGCCCCTGCGGGGACCGGCACGAGCAGTTCCATGGAATTGCCGACCTTGCGCACGATTGGTCGAGCGGCACCGGCGGTCACTTTGAGGCGTGATTGATCGTCGATCACAAAACCACCATTTGCCCCTTCGACGATGCGGGAACCGGTGGCCAGCCGCACGTACAGCGACTCAGCATCGCTCGCCGGCTCCACACGCACCGACCGGCGAAAACCCGGTTGGTCGACGTTTCCAATCGGCTCGTAGCTCTCCGAAACTTTGGCTTTCGATACCTCGTAGGCGAACACAGGCCGACGCTTGGAATCGAGTTCATAGCCGCGGAACTGGTAACCAAGTTGTCGCGGTGCGGCGGTCGGCCAGGCTTCATCGGGCTGCGCGAGTTTCGCCACCGTGACGCCCGTCGGCAGCTTGAGCACGTTGTCGCCCAGTGGCGGCTGATAGCCCACTCCACGATCCGTCCAGTGCCGAGCAGCATCGATGAACGAGCCCTGCCAGAGGAGTGCCGGGCGGCCTTGATTGGCGTCAAACGCCAGATTTACTTTTTCGGGATAGCCAACACCGATCGCTCGCGATCCCGCTCCCTCGATGAAGTTGCGATAGATCACCGGTTCATCCACCGCCACCAATTCGATCGGATCACGTCCCAATCCGGTCGGCATCGTGGCTTTTTCTCCGTCGGAGAGAAACGCCCAGACCGAGTGAATTTGCTTTTGAGCGTCTCCGTCGAGAATCTTTGGCAGAAGCGTCTGACCGTTCGGCCAAGCGGCTGGCATGCGCGTGCCAGGACGGAAGGCGGCTGGATCCAACACATAGCGATGGAACCAGGACTCCTTGAGTCGCTTAGTCATCGTCGTCATGCCAATTGATTGGATTCCCGATGCGGGCACATTTCCCCACGTATGACATTTAATGCAAGAGAATCCTTGGCTGCCGACCAGCTTGCGGCCAGTCGACTTCAGCACCGTGGGACTAACGCCAGCTTCCACTCGCTGATATTCCACGTCCGGATCTGCTTTGGCTAAATCGTCGACCAACGTGCCGACATTCGGCTCACCAAATTTCGGCATCCGTGTCAGCATATAAGGTCGATCCTTGGCGCCGTCACGGAAAACATGCTTGACCCAATCGGTTTGAAGTTTAGCGCCGACTCCGGTGAGTGGCGGGGGCAGGCGACCTTCGTCACCCATTTCCGGTTGGTTTGACGTGAAGAACTTTTCGCGTCCTTCCACCGGACCACCGATGCCGCCGCGCGCATGACAGGCGTAGCAGTTCATTCGCCGCATCGTCGCCTCGACCACCGCAGTCGCTTCGCGACTCTTAGCCGCCGCAGCTGGTTGTCGTTGCTGACCAAGAGCCGCTTGGAGCGCGGTGCGCTGAGCCGCCGAGACGGGATAATGCGGTAACTTGGCCACGGGCTGCTCGGCGATACAGCCAGCGGTGCTCTTAAGCTGTGCCAGGGTTGGTGCGGCACGCGTGGTCAGCAGTTCCTGAGTCGGGCTGGGTTTGCGGTTTTCACCGAGTACGTGACAGTTGGTACATCCCAGTTCGACAAACTGCTTCTGTCCTTCGGCGGCGAGTTGTGGATCAACGACGAACGCGGCGGGTGCATTGCTGCCAGCTTTTGTTTCACGGGTCAGCGAGAGGAAACCATCGAGCGATTGACGAGGGATGCCGTCCCCTTCGATTTCGACGGTGATCTCTTCACCACCACCAGCTTCAAAATATTCCACGATCAATTCATGCACACCGGCGGTCAGTTTTACGTCACCCTGCTTCCAGCCCGGTGGGTGGATACCGTCGGCATCCACCACTTGGCGACCGTCAACCAGCAGCCGCGAACCATCATCTGACGAAAGATGAAACCGGTAGTTGGCCTCTTTGGGCAAGCGTAAAAAACTGGTGAAGCGCATCGCGAAGTTATCACGCCGACCAACTTGAATGTCGAAGCCCGAAACGGTGCCGGTCTTGGCCGGCTTCAGCTCCGCAAAATTCGGCAGCTTCGAATACTCGCCCTCGAAATATTCAAACTTCACACTCGCTGGAGCCGTCACCTCTTTGAGCAGATAAGAAGCGATCGCTCGAGCTTCGTCGGGATTGAGATTGAGTGATGGCATGCGTCCGGCGGGCCGCACGGCGAGTGGATCGGTCAGGAATTGGGTGAGGGACGGAATGGAGTATTTCGTCGCGAGGGCGACAAGCGGCATGGAATCGGGCAGTGGAGTGGCGTTGTCCTTGCGGGAATCATGACAGGCGGTGCAGCCGATCTGATGAAACAGCTCTTCGCCACGCTTGACCGCTGCTGGAGCAGCACTCGTTTCGGCCAGCTGCCCGGTCAATGCCAAGTAATGAGTCAGCGCCTCGACGCTCGCCTTTTTCCGCTCTGCATCCACACCGGCCCAGGGATTGGGCATCGTAGTACCAGGCTTTGTGCCAGCTGGATCAGCGATGAACTTTCGCAGCCACTCCACTCGCACTCGACTGCCCACTTGGGACAGGATGGGCGCTTGCTTCTTCGGCAGATGAGCCGCCATCTTTTCATCGGCGGCATGGCACGTGACGCAGCCCAGTTCGCCCAGCAGTAATTCGCCGGCGGCCACTTGCTGCTGTTCATTTTTGGCAGGAAAACGTTCAAACCCGGGCACTCGAGGGTGAGCAGCTGACGCCGCGGCGGTGTTGGCAGCCGGCTGTGCCCGCAGCAAACTCGAAGGCCCTAGCCCCAAACCGGCGATAAAACAGACGGTCAAAAAACCGGCTAACCAAGTGCGAACAACTCGTTTCATGGGAACTCTCAATCGACAACCGCTTGTCGTTATGCTCACGGAGTTGAAAATGGGAGGGGAGTTACGAGGTAATGATTTCGTGCGAGGGAACGACACCGTAGGCGATCACGTCCCGCCGGTCAATCACTCCTCATCAACAACGAACGGAAAACGAGGATTCATGAATCAGCCAGTTCCCTCTGAGTCGCCGCTGAATCCCCCCGGATATCCTGCGGTCCCCCCGAGCCTGAAACCGGACTCGCCGCGCAGTTCACCGCTGCTGGTCGTGCTTCTTTCCATCCTCATGGTGCTGATCGTCGTGGCGATCATTCAATCCCTACGTGGGGGACGGCCGGGCCTCACCTCCAGCGACTTCGAACCTCGCCCGACCACACCGCGCGGGGACTTGGCTGCCGACGAACAGTCCACCGTGGAACTCTTTCGTCAATCAGCGTCGTCCGTGGTCTATGTGACCACGACGAGCCTTGCAATTGATCGACGATACAACGTCACCGAGGTGCCGCGCGGCACGGGAACTGGATTCGTCTGGGACAAAAAGGGCCACCTGGTAACGAACTTTCACGTCATCGCCGGCGCTCAAAATTTTACGGTCAAGCTGGCGGATCAATCGGTCTGGCAAGCGGCGGTGGTGGGCGGCGATGAAGATCGCGATATCGCCGTGCTGCGCATCGACGCGCCCGCCGATCGCTTAACACCGATCCTGCTGGGCACCTCCAGTGATCTGCTGGTCGGCCAAAAAGTGTTCGCCATCGGCTACCCCTTTGGACTCGATCAAACTCTCACCACCGGCATCATCAGCGGGCTGGGTCGTGAAATCCCGTCCGGGGAAGGGCGAGTGATTCAGGGGGTGATTCAAACCGATGCGGCGATTAATCCGGGTAATTCCGGTGGACCACTTCTCGATAGCGCCGGTCGTTTGATTGGGGTGAACACCGCAATTTATAGTCCCACGGGAACCTCGGCGGGAATCGGTTTTGCCATCCCGATTGATCTCGTGAATCGCTCGGTGCCCCGCATCATTCGCGACGGACGAATCGTTCGTCCCATACTCGGAATTGCGATGGTTCCCGATAATGTAGTGCGGCAATTGGGGCTGAGTGGAGTGATGATTCGGTATGTGGCTCCCAATAGTCCGGCGGCACGGGCGGGCCTGCGTGCCGGCTATCAAGATCCGGATGGCACCGTGCATGTCGGCGATGTGATTCAGCGACTGGACGACCGCCCGATTCGACAACAAGACGATCTGTTCGCCGCTTTGGAAGAGTGTCAGGCGGGACAAACCGTTAAGATCGTGGTGCTGCGAGGTGGCACCTCCGGCGATGAACAACTGGTGGAATTGACGCTAACGTTTTGATGTCGTTTCTTGTTCCATCGTTTGCATGGTGAGTGGCTAGTTGTCATAGTAGTGCCGCAGTGGCTAGCGATCGGCGGACGCCAGCCGACGATCTCACTTTTCATTCAGCCGCTTTTTCATAAGTTTCTCGAACCGCCACTGAGGAATTCTTGCTATGCCGATCGTCGTGACCTGTCGCTGCGGTAAATCTTATTCCGCGAATGACCAATTGGCTGGCAAGAGTTTACCTTGTCCCAACTGTCAGGCTGTGATTCAAGTTCCTGCCGGCAATTTTGAGCCCTTGGGATTGGGGGCTGCGGCGGGAGTCGATCCCTTTGCGGCGGCAGCAGCACCCGGCCATGATCCGTTCGCCGCCAGTCCAGGTCAGCCAGCGTATGGTCAGCCAGCGTATGGGCAGCCAGCGTATGGTCAGCCAGCGTATGGTCAGCCAGCGTATGGGCAAGGCGCAGCGGGCGGCCAAGCCGCCAAGAAAAAGGGTAGCTCGAAGGGGCTCGTCCTGGGCATCGTCGCCGCTTTGGCAGGACTCGTTCTGATTGGCGTGGCGCTGGTCGTGATCTTGGTCGTCGTGCCATCGCTGGAGCTGGGGCAGAACGTCACTTGGACTCCACATACGTCTGCTGATGCAGCCTATGCGGTTGATTTTCCTGGAGCGCCGGTTCGCGAGGACAAATCGCAGGCGACGCCGATGGGATCGATGTCGATGAAAATGGACAAAGTCGTGCTGGAGAGGAACCATGGGGAGCTGCAGGTCATGATGATGAAGCTGCCGATCCCGGAAGCTCAAGCACGAATGTTGGCGGGCTTTGCTGCGGATCAAGTGATGGAGCAGATGACCTCGCAGATGACGAAAACGCTGCCCGAGTCGAAGATTATCTCCACCCAAAGCATCAAGCTTGGCACGAACCTGGGGAGAGAGGTTGAAGTGGAGTTCAAGAAGGACAATGTCGCGCGACAGTTGCACATTCGTACCTACTTGGCGGGCTCGCGCATCTACGTTCTGGGCTGGGAAGGCTTGGCGGGAAAAGAGCCGACGAAGATCACGGATCATTTTTTTGAGTCCTTCAAAATCAACGATCCTCCTCCTGAGGCTGCGGGTGGAGGCAAGGCAGGCGGCGCACCAGGAATTCCGGGGCTGCCGAATTTTCCCAGCTTTCCGAACCTCCCCGGGTTTCCGCCGGCTGGCAAAGGGGCTCCGGGTGGCCCACCCGCGCCACCGCTACCACCACCCGGCAATTCCAAGTAAGGTGCCGCCGGTATGATCACGTTGTTGTTTGATATTGATGGCACGCTGATCAGCACCGGTGGTGCTGGCCGAGCGGCTCTGAACGCCGCGATGCTCGAGGAGTTCGCGGTGCCGGAGCCGGCCGAGGTGCCGGTGAGTGGTCGCACGGATCGGGGCATTGCCCGCAATTTGTTCCGGGCTCATGATCTGGAAGACAACGAAGAGAACTGGCTGCGCTTTCGTCGCGCCTACCTGCATCACCTCCGCCAGCAATTACCCGCGCGAGGTGGTGAAGTGTTGCCGGGAGTTACCACTCTCCTGGCACATCTACAAGGTCGCTCGGATGTTCTCCTGGGACTGCTCACCGGAAACATCCGCGACGGCGCTCAGATGAAACTCGAACATTACGGACTTCATGAACATTTTGATTTTGGCGGCTTTGGAGATCTGCATGCCGATCGCGATATGGTCGCAGCTGCGGCGCTGGCGGAATCAAAGCAGCATGCGCAGCGTCGCGGTTGGACCGCAGCCGCCGATCAAGTCTGGGTGATCGGTGATACGCCGCTGGATGTCACGTGTGCCCGCGCGATCGGAGCTCGCGTGGTGGCAGTCGCCACGGGCAGTTTTGATCGTGAGACTCTGGAAGTCTACGAACCCGATTTGCTATTCGACACGCTTCTTGATCACCCACAGCTGCTGGCTCAACTCGCCTGATCGCGTAGCAAAGTTTCGTGAAGTGCCAGTGTGTAGTTACCACGAATCGCACGAATAGATGACGGCCTGGTTCGAGTTTTTTTCACCCTCGCCCGACGCGCCAGCGAGGGAAAGTAGCATCAAAGGTCGATCCGGGATTTCCGTGCGCGCTGGCGCTGTTGCTGGACCGAATCGCGGAGCGAGGGCGTAGGATGTTAAAACACAGAGTTAACAGATCGAGACGAGGCTTAACGATCGAGAGAGCTTCGCCGTCCACGATCGGGATACAGAAGAAAATGAATGCGTACATCCTCTTGCCGCTTTTTCGATCCGGATTAATACAACACCGAGGATAATTTCCGCCGATAGGTTCGAGTCAGTTCGCTATCGGCCGGAAGCACTCGGAAGATATCGACCATCGAAACGCGGGCTTGTTCGCGCAGTGTTCCGCGATCGGCCGTGGCGACTTGCAAAAACTCGGCTAGCGCTTCTTCGTATTGGGCGGCAGCCGCTAGTGCTTCTGCGAGTTGGATGCGCAGAGCCAGGTTTTGCGGCTCGGCGGCGACGGCGGCGCGGCAGAGGTCGACGCTCGGAGTTTTTCGAGTGCGTAGTTCGATGGCCGCTTTGACCTTTTCCGCTTCTTCTTCCAAGAATCCCCGGCGCGCGAGTTGGCTGATGATCTCTGCTGCTTGCGCGGTTTGATCCAGGGCCAGGTACGTGCGAGCCAGTCCGATGGAAACGGCTGATTCCTTGGGCATTTTTGCCAGCAGTGACTGATATGCGGCCAGCGCTTGGTCAGGCGCCGTCGACTCGTCTTCTCGTGCCTGACGAAGTTCGTCCGCGATGAGCAGGCGTTCGATCCAGCCGCGAGTCTGCTCACGCGACTGCGCGCCGGTAAAGAAGTCGATGATTTCGCCCTGGAGGACAGCGAACACCGCCGGAATCGACTGCACATTGAACTGGCTCGCCCCAGTGGGCACGCGTTCTACTTCCGCCTTCACTAACGTGAACCGGCCGGCGAAGTCCTGCGCGAGGGATTCCAGAACGGGGCCGAGGATTCGGCAGGGCTGACACCAGGTCGCCCAGAAGTCCAGCACGACGAGCCCGCGTTGGGAACGTTCCATGACATCTCTAACGAAGTTGTCATCGTTGGTGTCGATAACCCAGGAGTTGGCTGCCGGTGCGGGATCAGGCGCGGCGGAAGTTGGGTGTGGGGGCGACGAATCAGCGGCACGATCGGCACTCGTCATCTCGGAAGCTCCTCAAAAAAACATTAGATAAAACGGCGCTCGGGGGGAGCTGTTAGGCGGCCCGCCAAGGCGAGTTCCATTCTGATCGGGATGTCGATGAATTCCCAGCGGTGAGCCGGCGCGGTGGGCGAAGGGCGGGCTGGGTTGCCTTGACGGTTCCGGGGGGCAGGGCTAAAATCCCGCCCAAACTCGAATGACTGCATAGAGTTGTGATTCACATAGAGTGCGGAGACTGAGATATGGCCGATTCCGAGCCGACTCGCGGCAAGGTATTTGATCTGGAACGCCTACGTCAGTTAGTGGAGTTGATGAAAGAGTATGAGCTCAGCGAACTCGACTTGCGCGAGGAGGAGCAGCAGATTCGGCTTAGCCGTGGTTTGGCTGCCGCTCCCGTGGCAGCGCCCGCTCCGGCGTACCTACCTGCCCCGGTTGCTCCCGTAGCGGCCGCCGCTCCCGCCGCCAGCAGCGCCGCGGCAGCTGATGGTCCGAACATCGCGTATATCAAAAGTCCGATGGTGGGAACGTTTTATGGGCGGCCCAATCCCAACTCCCAGACCTTCGTCAAAGTGGGCGATCACATCACGGCGGAGACCGTCGTCTGCATCATCGAAGCGATGAAGGTCTTTAACGAAATTCAGGCCGAGGTTCGTGGGCGCGTCGTGGCCGTTCTGGCTGACGAGGAAGAGCCCGTGGAATTTGGTAAGCCGCTCTTCAAGATTGACACCGCTGGCTAACGACGAGCGACCGACGGATCGTCAGAGGCCGATGGAAGGGTTTCATGTACAAGCGAATTCTAATTGCCAATCGGGGTGAAATCGCTCTGCGAGTGATTCGGGCGTGTCGCGAGCTGGGGATTGAGACCGTAGCGGTCTTCAGCGAAGCTGACCGTGGTTCGCAGTATTTGCAATTGGCGGACGAAGCATATTGTATTGGCCCCGCTAAGTCGGCTCAGAGCTATCTACGCATTGACCAGGTAATTAGTGCGGCTGAGGTCGGGAACGTCGAAGCGATTCATCCCGGTTACGGCTTTCTCTCCGAGAATGCGCATTTCAACGAAGTCTGTCGCAGTTGCCAGATCGATTTCATTGGTCCATCGCCCGAGGCGATGAAAATGCTTGGCGATAAGAACTCCGCCAAAGCGGTCGCGCGGGCTGCCAAGGTGCCCTGTGTGCCGGGGAGTGAAGGGCTCGTCGAGGATGACCGCGAAGCGGCGCGGATTGCCAAGGAGATCGGCTTTCCGGTGCTGATCAAGGCGACGGCGGGCGGTGGTGGCAAAGGGATGCGAGTGGCCGCGAATGAACTCGCTTTGCAGACCGCTCTGCAGCAAGCGCGAACGGAGGCTCAGGCCGCGTTTGGTAACGCCGGTGTGTACCTCGAAAAATACATTCAGCGTCCGCGTCACGTGGAAGTGCAAATCGTCGCCGATCACCACGGCAACGCGGTCCATCTCTGGGAACGTGATTGCTCCACTCAGCGCCGTCATCAAAAGCTGATTGAAGAAAGTCCCGCCACGAACTTGCCCGAAAAGGTGCGGACGGCGATTTGTGAAGCGGCGGTTCGATTGGTGAAGCAAGCGGGATACACCAACGCGGGTACGGTCGAGTTCATTGTGGATCAGGAGCACAATTTCTATTTCATCGAAGTGAATGCTCGTATTCAGGTGGAGCATCCGGTGACCGAAATGGTGACGGGAATCGACCTCATCAAGACGCAAATCATGGTCGCCAGCGGGGAAAAGCTGCCGTTTAAGCAAAAGGAGATCAAAGCCACGGGCTGTGCGATTGAATGTCGCATCAATGCGGAAAATCCCGCCAAGAATTTCCAGCCGACGCCCGGAAAGATTACGCAGTTGTTTGTGCCGGGTGGCAAGGGTGTGCGATTTGATTCCCACGCGCACGTCGGGTACACGGTGCCACCGCACTACGATTCGATGATCGGCAAGTTGATCGTCCATCAACCCACGCGCGGCGAAGCGATTGCTTGCATGCGGCGAGCGCTCAATGAGTTGCGTGTGGAGGGAATTTCGACGACGGCTGGTTTCTTACGCGAGGTACTGGAGCATGCGGAATTCGCAGCCGGTACCATCGACACGCATTTCGTCGAACGTACTTGGCTTGCTCCATCTTAAAGACAGCCGGCGAAGTTTTTCGTTTTTCATCACGTGGCGGGGCCAGAAGGAAGCTCAATCATGTCCTCAGTTGCGTCGACTTCAGCGAACACCGCGGCACCGATCAAACGCGTGGCAATTCTATTTGCCGGTGGGCCGGCGCCGGCCGCCAATGCGGTCATTTCAACCGCCGCTGCAGCTTTTTTGCGCAGCGGAGTGGAGGTGATTGGGATTCGGCACGGTTACTCGAAACTTGAAAAGTATTCCCCCAGCGAGCCCATGCTCGAGGGTGAAGACTTTGTGCGGATGAGTCACGCCTACCTGAAACGCACGCGGGCGAGTCAGGGCATCATGATCGGTACGGCTCGGGCCAACCCAGGTAAAGAGATTTCGGCTCCCGAGCATCTGCACGACCCCAAACGCTCTCAGAAAATGCGCAACACCTACGAAGGCTTGCGATCGCTGGGCGTCGATGCACTCATCTCGATCGGTGGCGATGACACGCTGAAGACCGCGAACAAGTTCAAGATGTTTCAGGATGTACTGCCCGCCGATGCGGCTCGCATTCCCGTCGTGCATGTTCCCAAAACAATCGATAATGATTACCACGGCATCGATTTTACGTTCGGTTATTTCACGGCCTGTGATACGCTTGCCACCGAAATTCGCACGCTGCTGTATGACGCCGAAGCCACTCGCAGCTACTTCATTGCGGAAACGATGGGCCGCAGTGCTGGTTGGCTGTCGTATGGTGCGGCGATTGCGGGCGAAGCCAGTTTGGTGCTGAGTGTTGAAGACATTTCAGGCATCTATCGCACGTCCGAGACTTATCAAGATAAGAAGACCGGCGAAACGAAAACGCGCGAGATCATGAATCTGCCGAAGGTCATCGATCGCATCGTCAAGCTCATGAAGGATCGCGAAAAAGATGGCAAAAAATTTGGCGTGATCGTACTCGCCGAAGGCTTGGCAGAACTGATGCCCTTCGAGGCGGTTAAAGATGTGCCGCGCGATGATCATGGACACTTGGCGATTGCCGAAGTGATGCTCGGTCGCCGTCTCGCGAAGCTCGTCGCGGAGGCTTATACGAAGGAAACGGGTAAAGAGCGGAAGATCAACGGTATCCAGCTCGGCTACGAATCACGCTGCTCCAAGCCACACGCCTTCGATGTGCTGCTCGGCAGTCAGCTCGGCGTGGGCGCTTTCCGTGCTCTAGTCGAACGACGGCTGAACGGGGTGATGGTTTCCGTTGAGGGGCAGTTGCAATTACGCTATGTGCCATTCGATCAACTGGTTGATCCCAAGACCCTGGTGACGGTCGTGCGGTATATCAATCCTGAGAGCGACTTCTATCGACTCGCTCGGTTTCTGGAGTTGTACAAGAACACGGAAGAACCGTTTGCTTCGTGAGAGCCGCGCGAGCAATTTAGTGGGTCAGTGTTCCCTTGGTGCTGGGAACACCTGTCTGCCGAGGATCGATTTCGGTCGCCATCCGCAGTGATCGCGCGACGCTCTTGAAAATTGCTTCGGCGATGTGATGACTATTGCGACCGTGATGTAAAACCACATGCAGATTGCAGAGCGAGTTGGCGGCGAACGCTTGCCAGAAGTCGTAGACCAGTTCGCTGTCAAAGTTACCAATCTTTTCGGTCGGAAACTGGACGCCGAACACGAAGAACATCCGGCCACTCAAGTCGATCGCCGTGGTGACCAGTGTTTCTTCCATGGGCAGCGTGAAGTGTCCGTAGCGCCGAATGCCGCTCTTCGTCCCCAGCGCTTGCTGCACCGCTTGTCCCAGACAGATGCCAACATCCTCGACCGTATGATGCTGGTCCACCTGCAGATCACCTTGAGCGCGAACGGTTAAGTCGAGGACTCCATGTTTCGTCAGCAGGGTAAGCATGTGGTCGAGGAAACCGACACCCGTTTGAATGTCGGCTTGACCTGAACCGTCTAGATTCACGGTCAATTGAATCTCAGTTTCAGCAGTTTTACGGTTCACGGTGCCAGTGCGAGCCATGAGCGGACATTCCTTGCTAATGAGGCGAGAGGGGGTGAGTATCACCGCTTCTGGAGTAAATCGCTTGCCAGTAACAAACGCTTGGTAGTAAAAAAACGCGGACTAGCCAGTCGGAACCTGCCGGACAGTTAACTGGCCGGGCGATTGACCAGGCTGACTCGCTAGGTGCTGAGCTGTTGCCGCAGCATCTCGATGCAAACATCAATCTGTTCATCGGTCCCCACACTGATGCGGAGGCCTTCGCCCCAGCCAGCATAGTTCATGTAGCGGATGAGGACACGTTGAGACTTAAGATATTCGTAGAGTGGGCGGAGGGGTCGTGAGTGGGTGCACCAGACGAAATTCGCCTGGGAATCGGGCACAGTGAAGCCGAGTTCGCGCATGGCATGTGTGAGTCGTTCGCGCGTCGCGAGTACTCGACGTCGATTCTCCACGAACCACGTTCGGTCACCGATGGCGGCCGTTGCGCCGGCGATGGACAGCGAGTCGCAATTGTAGGAATCTTTTACTTTGATGAATTGTTCGATGAGGGCTGGCTGGGCGACCAGGTAGCCGAATCGCAGTCCGGCCAGCGCATAGGATTTACTGAACGTTCGCGAAACCATGATTTTGTCGCATTGACGTACCAAGTCGATGCACTGTTCGTCGGCAAAATCGGCATACGCTTCGTCCACCAGCAGCGGACATGGAAGCCGCTCCGCTAACTCGAGAATCCGAGCGCGTGGCACAATCGTACCGGTGGGGCTATTGGGATTCGGGAGGACCACGAGTTTCAGGTCCGCGTCACCCTGACCAAACTCGTCGGGCAGCGTCCAGTCGGGAAGAAACCGCACTTCTTCGGCTCGAGCCCCCTGCAGTTCCGCCAGCGTCCGGTAAAGAATGTAACTGGGATAGGGCAAACGTAGTCGCTGGCCAGGGCCAACAAGCGCTCGAGTGATGATCGTTAGCAGGTCGTCGCTGCCATTGCCGGCGAGGATCCAGCTGGGATCAACGCCCAGTACTTCGCCCGCTTGAATGCGAAAGGCGGTGGCCAGCGGATCGGGGTAACGAGCGAGGCCGGCGAGCACGGCATCTTGGATCGCTCGTCCCACGGCTGGTGAGGGGGCATAGGGATTCTCGTTGGTATTGAGCTTAATGAACTTGCCACCTTGCGGCTGTTCACCGGGGACATACCCAGCCAGCGCGGCAATTTCTGGTCGCACGTAAGACATGTTCAGCGTATTCCTTCTCAGAGTATTTCATTTCAGCGTTTGTTCAGCGCGTCTTGATCGCTTGTTGTTAAACGCCGCGTTCCGTGTATCTCGGCAGCGTTTTCTGTTGCTAGCACTCAATCACACCGGATATCGACGCTGGCGCGATGAGCGGTTAATCCCTCTTTGTTCGCCAGGCGGCGCACATCTTCCGCGACAGCACGCAGCGCGTCGGCGCTGTACTGAATAATACTGCCACCTCGTAAAAAATGGTTGGCGGTGAGTCCGGCGGCCCAGCGAGCGGTACCACCCGTGGGCAACACGTGGGACGGACCCGCGACATAATCACCGAGTGCGACAGGCGAGTAGTTACCGACGAAGATGGCGCCCGCATGCCGCAGCTTCCCCAGTAATCGCTCGCCATCCTGCATCGCCACATGCAAGTGCTCGGGGGCCAGTAAATTACTGATGCGGCAAGCATCGTCCGCGTCGCGAGCCAGAATCAGAGCTCCAAACGCATTCAAACTCTCGACCGTCAGTTCGCTTCGTTCTAAACGGGCGACTTGCTTTTCGAGTTCGGCGAGTGTTGCTGTGAGTACTTCGGGGCACCAGGTGACAAGGATGCTGGCGCCGGGAGAATGTTCAGCTTGAGCCAGCATGTCGGCGGCCGTGAAATCAGCGCGAGTCGACTCGTCGGCGATCACGACCACTTCACTGGGGCCCGCAATCGAGTCGATGTCGACGGTGCCATACAGTCGTTTTTTGGCGAGTGCCACGAACAGGTTGCCGGGGCCGACAATCTTGTCGACTGGGGCCACGCCCGTCACTCCATAAGCCAGGGCGGCGACCGCTTGCGCTCCACCCATGCGATAGACTTCGCGAATTCCCAGTTCCCAGCAGGTCGCCAAGACATCCGGGTTACGGGAGCCGAACGGGGTTGGCGGCGCAACGACCACAATCTGCTCGACGCCCGCCGCCGCAGCCGGTACGGCCGTCATGAGCACCGTCGAGGGATAAGCGGCAGCACCACCCGGCACGCAGATGCCGATCCGTTCGAGTGGCTGGTAGCGCTGTCGCAAGACGACTCCTGTGGGCCGACGAACTTCCACATCACGCTGCAAGATCGCCGTTTGAAACTCCCAAATCTGGTCGCGCACGCGGCGCACCGTTCCCAGGAATTCCGGGTCAGCCGCTTGATGAGCCGCTTGCAGTTCGGCCGCGGGGACGCGCAGCGTGTCGGGGGTAAGTTCGGCGCGATCCAGTTTACGGCAATAGTCCAGGAGCGCCGGCAATCCCTGCTGTCGAATGTCGTTGCAGATTCGCTCGACCACTTGCTCCGGACTCAGCGGCTCCCCAAATACCTCGATCGTTCGCTGGCGCCCCTGAGGACTAACGATATTGCCCTGGGGGCTCAAGCGTTGCCGCAGTTCGGCCAGCCGAGCCTCCAGGTCGCCCGTGCGAGCATCGATATGAGTGATGGTTAAGGACGAACCGGTCATGCGCGAGAAACTCCGAATCTGCCAGCGAACGAAGTCTCTATTGTGGATGGGAGCGGCAAGACTGAAAAGGCCCAGCGCCCCCGCGAGGCAAATTCCCGTTTTGTCGCTTCCCGCCACTTATCTCTCGTCGGAACCCCGGAGAATCGATAGGATACGGAAAGTGGCGGATTGGGGTGCCTAGCCAGTAAGGTGAATGGGCCAGTGAAGTGAATGGGCCAGTGAAGTGAATGGGCCAGTAAAGTGAATGGGCCAGTGAAGTGAATGGGCCAGTGAAGTAGTGGTTTTGCGAGCCTGGGAAGCTGTCAGCGGACTCAAGATGCGGGAAACGGCTGTTAAGTAGCTAGGGAGCTGAAATGTCGAAGTCGGATTGGCTGGTGGATCTGCGGAGTGACACGGTAACCAAGCCCTGTGAGGCTATGCGGCAGGCGATCGCTTCGGCGGAAGTGGGCGACGACGTGCTCGGCCGCGATCCGACCTGTGAACGGCTTCAGCAGCGTACTGCCGAACTACTGGGCAAAGAGGATGCGATCTTCATGCCTAGTGGTTCCATGACTAACCAGATTGCACTGCGTCTGCATTGTCGACCTGGCGATGAGTTTCTGTGTGAGGCTGGCTGTCATATTTACAATTATGAGCAGGGAGCGTTCGCGCAGCTCAGCGGCCTGGTAGCGCGGACGATTGAAGGAAAGTTTGGCGTGCTGCGTCCGGAACAGTTCGAAGGACTTGTTCGTCCTGATAACGATCACCTCGTCCGCACTCGTTTGGTCGCTTTGGAAAACACGCACAATCGCGGTGCGGGTCGCATTCAGCCGTACGAATATGTGGAACAGATTTGCCACTGGGCGAAACGTCACCAGCTTGCCACGCACCTCGACGGTGCACGACTATTTAACGCTGTCGCCGCCACCGGCATTGCAGCCGATCGCTGGGCCAGTCACTTTGACACGGTCAGCGTCTGTTTTAGCAAAGGCCTGGGCGCTCCGGTCGGTTCCGCTTTAGCCGGACCACGCGATCTGATTCGCGAAGCTCGCCGCCATCGCAAACTTTTTGGGGGTGGCATGCGACAGGCTGGAACATTAGCCGCCGCCGCTCTCTATGCGCTCGAAAATAATCGGGAGCGTCTGACGGTCGATCACGACCATGCTCAGCGCTTGGCGCAGGCGATCCGGCAGACTCCTGGGCTCACGCTGCAGCCCGACGAAGTGGATACGAATATTGTGATTTTTCGTGTGGAGCCGGAACTGGGGACGGCGGCGGAGTTTGTGGAATCGCTCCAGCAAGCGGGCGTGCTGATGATCGCCATTGGCCCTCAGCTCATTCGAGCGGTCACGCATCTCGATGTGAATTTGGCCGGCATCCAGCGAGCCGCACAGGTAATCGAGGAATTGGCGGAGCGTCATGAGCGTCAGCCACGCTCTCGCACGGTCGGCGTCTAGGGAAATGGAAAAGCAGTTATGCCCGTAAACTCGATGGCGGAATTCTGGAAGCTAGCGGTCGATAGTCGATTGCTGGCCTTGCCGCAGTGTCAACAATTATTGCCGGCATTTGAAGCGGCTTATCCGGCGTGTGGGAACGGAGTTGGTGCGCCGCAGTTACTCGCCGATTGGCTCGTCTCGGTGCAAGCGATAAGTCGCTATCAGGCCAATGTGCTGCTGGCAGGTCGGCCCGGACCATTTATCTATGGCGACTACCAAGTTTATGAACGGCTTGAACAGGGACCGCTCACCGGACTGTTCCGCGCCTTCCACATGCCCACTCGGCATCCCGTCTTGTTGCAATTTGCTACCGGTACGATCACCCAGGATGCGGTGCAGTGGAGTTATGTAGCGAGTCGAGTGCAACGCTGTTTGGCCGAGCCACAGCTGCATCATCATCGCTGCTACGAAGCGGTGGATCTGGGACATTACAAGTTTTTTGTGTCGGAAGAATTGAACGGAGAGACGGTCGCGGATTTGCTCGCGCGTACCGGACGACTCACACCCACCGCGGCTTGCTTTCTGGCCCGGCAGGCCGCCCTTGGACTTGCACACCTGCAGCGCTGGAGCCTCGCTCATGGCGATCTTCGTCCGGCGAATTTATGGGTCGAGTCGACGGGGCGATTGCTGCTCCTGTCGGACCCGGCGCAGCTGCCGATGGCCTGGTCACCCAGCCACGATGATTCCGCTGGCGTCTGGCAACAGCGAGCGGACTTTATTGCGCCGGAATATGGTGCGGGAAATCGGTTGCCGGATGCCGCCAGCGATATCTATAGCCTTGGCTGCACAATTTATCAGTTACTGACGGGCCAGCCGCCATTTCCCGGCGGTGATTGGTCCACCAAAGTGCGACGCCATCAGGGCGAGGTACCAGCCTCTTTGGCCGCCTGGGGTGTGCCCCCGCCGCTCGAACAACTGCTGGCCTACCTGTTAGCCAAAGATCCGGCGGTGCGCATCAGTTCCGCCGCCACCGTCGCCGATCACCTGGCCGCATGGGTCGACCCGCAGGCCCTGGCACAGCTCACTGCGGTTCCCGTACCTACCTTACCACTTTACGAACAGTACCTCGCGCAGCGCCATGGTGGCTCGACGGGAGGTGCTGCAGCGTTGCCACCCACTCCGCAGTTCCACGCGACGCCCACGCCCACGCCGATGACGTCTGCGGCAACACCTCTGCCGTCCGCGGCAGCACCGCAGCAGTCCGTCTCCACGGCCGCGACGTCAGCGCCTAATGGGCAAGCGAAAGTGGCCCCCGTAGCCGTGAAACCGAAGAGCTCACCCACAGCCGCACGCCCAGCGGTGGCGGTGAGCAAACCGGCAGCGAGCAAACCGGCGGCGGTGACAGTGAGCAAACCGGAGGCGGTGACAACGACGACCAGCGCAGCACTCGCAACGAGTGGCAGCGAGTCGACAACCACACCCCTTACCGGTATTCCACCCCTGGCACCAACCGTCACCCGAGCGACCAAGCATGCGACATCGCAGCCCAATCAAAAACTGCTGCTGATTGGTGCTGGGGCCGTCGGAGTGATGATTGTGGGCTTGCTGGTGGCCCTGTTTTTCGGTGGTGGCTCGTCGCCCACGAAAGTGGAAAGCGACGCCGTTACACAGTCCGATCCAGCCGCCGATTCGGAAACAACCGGCGATTCACCCGAAAGCTCGACAGCTATTCCCAGTAGTAATTCTGCAAGCGCAAAAGCTAAGGGAGGCAGCACTCAGGGCAGTCAGACGCCAGGGACAGCAACGAGTGCGGTAACTTCTCAGACTGACAAAACAGACAAGAGCGCGGCGGGAAAAACTACCGCAGGCAAGACTACCGCAGGCAAGACTGCGGCAGGCAAGACTGCGGCAGGCAAGACCTCTGCGGGCAGCGCTGGGAATGCGGCCGAGTCGAAACCGAGCAGCGATGGACCCGCCGTGCGGCAGGAGGTAATTCCCGACAACGGACAATTACTTTGGGCCTCACCGACTCAAGGGCCCGCCGTGGAACTCGACTTCGTTCCCCCGGGCGGTCAATTGTTTCTGATCGTGAGACCAGCCGAAATGTTGGCGACCAGCGAAGGCCCACGGGTACTGCGTGGACTGGGACCAAATTTAGAACTGGCCATCAAGGAATGGGAAACAGCGGCTGGCGTGAGGCTTACCGATATCCGTCAGTTGATTTTGACCTTGCACGACAACGGGGAGGAGTTTCCGCGACCGTCGCTTGTTGTTCATCTGACTGACGCCGTTCCCATTGAGGATTTGACGGCGCGGTGGGGTAATGCTCAGCCGCTAGGTGACGCGGGGACGAGTTTGTTTAAAAACGCTGTCTGGACGTATTACGTGCCAGCGGACGCCGAGGGGCGAGTGTTTGTCATGGGGGCGACCGAAGATGTGGAGAAAGTTGCCAAGGAAACTAAGGGTGCTCCACCAGCACTCCGTCGAGAAATCGAAAAGCTACGTCGAGTGACCGATTCGCAGCGACATGTCTCTCTGCTACTTGCTCCGAATTACCTCTCCAGTAATTTGTTTCGAGACGGACGTAAGTATTACTTTGGCGATGGCAAAAAGGCCCGTGAGCCGCTTGATTGGTTCCTCAAGGATGAGCTGCAGGCACTGCTGTTCAGCATGCACTGTGATACGGATTCATTTTGGGAACTGCGCCTCGCAACCAACATTGGCAAGGAAAAACTGCAACTGGCGACGGAGCTTCGCGATCGCCTGGCGGAGGTTCCCGATCAGGCTCTCGATTACATCGCGACGATTGGTTCCAACCCGTACTGGGAACGAGTGCGACTACTGTATCCCAACATGATTCGCATGCTGCACAAGATGACGCGAGTGGGAGTGGAAGAGGATATGGCAGTCGTAAATTGCGTGCTGCCACCATCCGCCGCTCACAATTTGGTGTTTGGCTCGGAGATGGTTTTGGCCTCGACACCCGGTGCCTTGCCGGTGGCGAATACGCCGACCGCCAGCAGCAAGTACACCCCCGCCTCGATGACCCTGGACGATGTCGTGAACAAGTTCGAAACCACTCTGATGTTTGAGGCTCAATCGCTGGAGTTCGCCCTGCAGGACATCGCCAAAGATGTCAATGAATCGCTGAAGGGGTTACCGTTCGAGTTCAAGATCAAGATTCTGGGCGATGACCTGCAGCTCGACGGTATCACCCGTAATCAGACGATCCGAGATTTTCAGCAAAAGGGCAAAACGGTGGGCGAAGTACTCACCGCCATGGTGCGTAAAGCCAACCCCGTGACGACGGTAAAAGATGCCTCGGAAAAAGATCAAAAGCTGATCTGGGTGCTCGATAAAGATCCCGCTGATCCTGCCAAAACGATTGTGCTCGTGACGACTCGAGCGGCCGCGGAGAAACGCAAGTATCAGCTGCCCAAACCCTTTCAATTGAAGGAATGAAATTCGCGCATTCGTGTCGTAACGGATTCGCGGTGGAGTTCCTCGAGACGCAACGGTGAATGCCGTGGACAAATTTTTAGCGATCTGCCAGACATGTAATTCTCGGATCATCGTGTCCGATATGTCGCGCCTGGGCACCATCGACCATTGCCCGACCTGTCATAGCATGGTGCAACTGGTTCCCGCGCCCGAGACGGAGTCGGATGCCGAACCACGAGAGTCGATGGGCAGAACTACCGTACTGCCTCCCTCGCGGCCACCCCCCACTGAACTCGATGCGATGAACCATTTGTTGGCTGGCCGAGCTTTGCCGAAAGCTGGCCAGCGGGCGGGAGCGGGGCGTGCCGCCGCCTCGAGCGCGAAAACTCCCGGGGCTAAGGCTGGTGTTGCCCCTCCACCCGGCCAGTCCGCTGCGCCTCAGGATTCCAAAAAATCGCCGCGAGCGGCACCGCAGCCACCCGCCGGGCGAGCGACCGCGGCCCCGCAGGCAGCCGCCCAGAATGGCGGAGTGGCAGGTGCGGAACCACCCGTGGCGATTCCCGACGCCGCGGCCATCCCGTGGACTGAAGATGCCGTGCGAGCCGCGACGGGTACGTCAGACACCCCTGCGCCACCTGCCAAACGGCTGCTTATCCCACTGGTGATCGCCGTCGCCATCATTGCGGCACTGATCGCGTTTTTGCTGTGGTCGCGTGGAAGCCATGAACCGACAACTCCGGAGCCCAACGGAAACTCACCGCCGGCTGTCGACCCCAACCGTTCGGCGGCGCCGAAGCCAGCGGAGTCGCAGGAAAAAAGCACCGCTGACTCATCCGCCGCTGACCCTTCCGCCGCTGACTCATCCGCCGCTGACTCATCCAAGGCCCCTCCGGTCGATGCGGCCGATAAGCCGTCGACACCGGTACGCAAACCAGAGCTCCCCGACGGCAGCGAGCCCACCGAGAAGCCAGCGGTTCCCGAGACCTCTAACTCGCCCGAGAAGACGTCGCCCGTTTCCGGCAATGAAGCGCCCATCCCAGCCCGCTCAACCGACGCAGGTACGACCGCTCGTAAGTCGCAAGAGTCGATCACGGCGAGTAAAAAAGATGAAGTGAGCACGGGGATCAATCGAGTTTTGCCAGGCCCTCCCGGATTGAAACCGACGGAACCGAGTTTGACGAACAATTCCGGACCTGAGCCCGTGGCGGGCCGCTTTGCCAAACTGGTTGGTGGAGCTGCGATCTCTTCCGTTGATACCACTCCGAGCCCGCTTGCTTCGCCGGTTGCTCCTGCCCGTGAGAAAAGTGCTCCCGCTATCAATCCACCGTCCCCTGTATCTGCCGCTGCGCCCAACAAAAGCTCAACAAGCGGCGAAGGAGCAGCGGCAGAGATGCAACGTCCCGCTGCCCGTGAAATCGATCTAAAAGCTCGATTGACTGATAGAGTGGCCGGCTTGAGTATTGAACGCGTGCCGCTGTGCGATTTCCTGCAGCTCATTTCCGATCTGACAACCATCCCCATCTCGATCGACCTTGACGCACTCGCCCTCCGCGGGATTTCGCCGTTGAATCCTCTGCCGGTGCAATTGGAAAAGACCACGATCGAACAGGGACTCGATGCGATCCTCAAATCGCAGCAACTCGGATATCGGCAGCTCGACGGGCAACTGGTGATTATGCCTCGCGAGCAAACGATGCCGCGGCGCGAATCACGCACTTATGATGTCAGCGACTTAGTGGGCAAAGAGCCAGAGCTTGCGACCACCTTGCTGCGCTGGATTCGCAGTTCGGTCGATCCCAGTGGCTGGCAACCCGATGTAAACCCGGATGAGCTGAGGCTCGACAGTGGACAGCTGATCGTGGAGCATACGACGGACAATCAGCTTCAGGTTATGCGACTCTGTGACCAGTGGCGGGTGGCGCGGAAGATACGTCCCAAATTTCCTTTGCCCGCACCGCTGGTCGACGTGGGCATCAACTTGGAACAGTGGCAAACGCTGCTGGATAAACCGCTGACACTTACTTTTCCGCAGCCAGTCCGTTTTTCGGTGCTCCTGGAGCGGCTGGGCAAAAGTGCCGGCACGAAGTTCCTGGTGGATTGGCAAGCCTTGGCCGAAGCCGATTGGTCACCCGATATGACTGCGACGCTTGGCGTCGAGAATCGTCCGTTGAGCGAAGTGCTGGACAAACTGCTCGGTCCGCGGGAGCTGACCTATCGAATCCTCGACGCGTCACTGATTGAGGTCACCACTCCAGGTGCCATTGCCAGGCGAGTAGAGTTTCGGTTGCATGCCATTCCAGGACTCACCACTGCTACCAACGATTCCGCACCGGTGAAGGATTCATTGCAACGCGTTCGCACGGTTTTAAAGCTGGAGGATGCGGCCGAGGCGACAGGTGGAGTGCCGAGCGTGGAGTGGGACGTGCTCAGTCGTCATCTGGTGGTGATCGCATCCCCGACGCAGCAATTCGACGTAGCCCGGGCGCTACGTTCCGAATCAACAACGGTAGCGCCCTGAACATGGTCATGGCCAGTGCCCCGCCAAGGTGCTTTCCTGGCGCTCTAGCCAACCGAGTTAGCCGCCTAGTTTTTGTCCCAAGGCGTCCGCGATTTTGCGGCAGCGATCCATGGTGGCTTGGAACTGAGGAACGTTGAGCGTTTGATAACCGTCGCTCAGCGCCTTTTCGGGGTCCGGATGAACTTCCAGGATCAGGCCATCGGCACCCGCCGCGACACTCGCCGCAGCCATATCCGGAACTAAATAGGTATGCCCGGTGCCGTGGCTGGGGTCGACGACGACGGGCAGATGCGTTTTATTGTGCAGGTAGGGCACGGTGGCCAGTGGCAGTGTGAAACGAGTGTGAGCTTCAAACGTGCGAATGCCCCGCTCGCATAACATCACTTGTGAATTGCCTTCGTTGAGAATGTATTCAGCGGCCAGCAGGAGTTCTTCGATGGTCGCGGCTGGTCCCCGCTTCAGCAGCACCGCTCGGTTGGTATGACCAACGGCTTCCAGCAAGCGATAGTTCTGCATGTTACGAGCGCCGATTTGCAGTACATCGGCGTAGCGCGCGACGAGTTCCACATCTTCGCTGGCCACGACTTCAGTCACGATGGCTAAGCCAGTTTCCTGACGAGCAGTGGCCAGCATCTGCAGGCCGGCTTCTTTGAGTCCCTGAAAACTGTAGGGACTGGTACGCGGCTTGAACGCTCCACCACGCAGTGCGGTGGCGCCAGCGGCCTTTACGGCTCGTGCGGTTTCCACGATTTGAGTTTCATTTTCAACAGAGCAGGGGCCGGCGATCACGCCAATGATTCCCGCTCCCACACGCAAGCTACCGGCCACTACTTGCGTGGGTTCCGGCTTGACCTCGCGACTGGCAACTTTATACGGCGCCAGAATCGGCACCACTTCGGCGACTCCAGGGCCGCTTTCCAGTGAGCTGCGGGTATCCTCGCGTTTGGTGCCGATGGCGGCGATCACCGTGCGTTCCGTCCCCACAATGACGTGCGCTTTCAGCCCCAATCCTTCCACTCGACTAACCATGTGGTCAATTTGCTGACGAGTGGCATTGCGTTCCATGACGACGATCATTGCTCACGTTCCTCTTCAACCAATTTTTGCGTCGGGGGCCAGCGAATTGGCCCGAAGAAGTGCGAATTATCTCGTAGCGTCTGGGGTTTGCAAGACAACCTCGTCCAGCGGCGGCGATGCGAAGAGCTATCGATTTCATAAACTGGGCAAGAAAACTCGATTTTTCGGCCCGTTACGCTCGATATCATTTCCCGGTATCCAATCCGGATTTTTCGCGATCTGACGATTGACACGGCAGCTTATTCTTACGTATAAGAATGTTTCGATGCGGGCGGCCTATGGGCTGCTAGCGTCGGTTACTAGCATCCAAACGGGGATCGATTTTCATTTTTTTCGAGGGAGAGTGAGCGATGATGAAGCGAGTTCTGATGGCGTTGGTGGTTCCTGCGTTGTTGGTGAGCGCTGCGTTTGCAGCCGACGTGAACCTGAAGGGCGTCAATTGCTTGATCGCCGGCAGCAAGGCCGCAAAGGAACAGTGCACGGCCGATTACAAGGGCGGCAAGGTTTACTTCTGCTGCGGTAACTGCCCCAAGGCGTTCAAGGACGACACGGCCAAGTTCGCCGTGAAGGCCAACGCTCAGCTCGTCCAGACCGGACAAGCCAAGCAGACCAAGTGCCCACTGTCGGGTGGTCCTTGCAAGGAAGACAAGGCTCTGGAAGTTGCCGGAGCCAAGGTTTTCTTCTGCTGCGATAACTGCAAGGGCAAGGTTGCCGAAGCCAAGGGCGATGAGCAAGCCAAGTTGGTCTTCAGCGATGCCGCTTTCGAAAAGGCCGGCTTCAAGGTTGGCAAGTAGTTCCAGCCTCGACCACTAGCGGCAGCGCATGAGATCGCTCCCGCCATGGACAAATCCGAAGAGCCTCCGCCGTGCGGAGGCTCTTTTTTTTGCTGGTTGCTCTGGTCTGTCAAGCGAGTTCCTGACCATACTGCCGCTCATGCGTATTTTCTTTTCGGTGGGAGAGCCGAGCGGTGACTTGCACGGCGCGAATTTGATTCGACAACTGCGTGCTCGCTGTGAGCAGGTGGAGTGTGTGGGGTATGGTGGTCCGCGCATGGCTCAGGCCGGATGTCGGCTACATGCCGACTTAACTCAGCTGGCGGTGATGTGGCTGTCGCGTGTGATCTTAAACCTGCACAAATTTCTGCGGCTGCTCTGGCAAGCGGACCGTTACTTTCGCGATCAACACCCGGATGCGGTGGTGCTGATTGACTATCCTGGTTTCAACTGGTGGATCGCGCGGCGCGCGAAAGCGCGCGGCATTCCCGTCTTCTACTACGGCACTCCGCAGCTCTGGGCCTGGGCGGGGTGGCGCGTGTCGAAGATGCGACGATTCGTGGATCATGTACTGTGTAAGCTTCCGTTTGAACCGGCCTGGTATGCGCAGCGTCAATGTCGCGCGACCTATGTTGGTCATCCCTATTTTGATCAACTCGCCCAGCAGCAACTCGATCTGTCCCTCATCGCTCAGCTCCGTCACGATCCACGACCGTTAATCACCTTGCTGCCGGGTTCGCGCACGCAAGAAGTCGTTCACAACTTACCGGGGCTCCTGCGAGCGGCAGCGCTGGTGGCCGCTCAAGTTCCCGAGGTACGCATTGCGATTGCGAGTTTCAATCAGCAGCAGGCGGACTATGCAACGCCGCTGGTGCGCGCGGTTTCATCCGATTGGCAGATTTATGTTGGACAGACCCAGGAACTGATGGTCGCCGCAAGGGCCTGTCTGGCCTGCTCGGGCTCCGTCTCCCTGGAACTGATGTACCATGCCAAACCGACGGTGATTTTGTATGCGGTGAGTCGTTGGGGATTGTGGCTGCAAAGTTTCTTTCGCAGCTGCAAGTACATTACGCTGGTCAATCTGCTCGCGCACGACCAGATCGAGCAAGTGGGGCGAGCGGTGTATGACCCCGATGCAGGGGACGCCGAGCCGGTACCGTTTCCCGAATACTTAACAGCTCGCGATCGTTCCGCGGACATGGCGCGCTGGATCGTGCGGTGGCTGCGCGACGACGAGGCCTGGCAAGAACGCGTGAATGAACTGGTTGAACTACGGTCACGCTATGGACATCCGGGTGCATCGGAGCGGGCTGCCGAGTACATTTTGCGGGGTCTTTCGAGTTCTTGATCGATGTTTCATTACCGCCTCATCAACGACAGGATCTGCCTCCGTGTTGCTGCAAGAACCTCCTGCTAGTCCCTGGGAACTACGTTTTCGACTGGGACCTTTTCCGGTGCGAGTGCACCCATTCTTCTGGCTGCTCGCCCTGTTACTGGGTCAATCTCTGCGGGAGCCGCTGCAGTTGGCGAGTTGGGTGGGAGTCTGTTTTGTGTCGATTTTGATCCATGAGTTGGGACATGCGCTGGCGCATCGCTATTTCGGTTACTCATCGCGAATTGTCTTGTATTCGATGGGTGGTTTAGCCATTCGCGAAGGTGGTTGGGCGCGGCGACATTTGGTGAATAGTGGTCCGCGGATGAGCGAGTGGTTGGAGCAGGTGATCATTTCGGCTGCTGGACCGCTGGCGGGTTTTTTACTGGCGTTCTTCGTGGCCGTGCTGGTGCTCGTGTCGCGCGGTCAGATTGTCGTGGTGGGTTCCAGTCTGCTTAGTTGGACTTCGCCGCGCGTTCAATTGCCGCAGCCTGCACTGTCGCTCGTCGCCAGCTTGCTGCTGCAAGTAAACATCGGCTGGGGCATTTTGAATTTGATGCCCGTGTTGCCACTCGATGGCGGACAGATCATGCGCGCGCTGCTTTGTCGCGGTGATTCTTGGACGGGTAATCGTCGTGCGCACTTAGCGAGTGCCGTGATGGCGGGCGCTTTGGCCTATGTCAGTCTCGTGCTCTGGAAGCAAACCGCGATGGGTGTGATGTTCGGTTATCTCGCGGTGAACAACTACCTCGCGCTGCAAGGCACCGGTTCGCGCTGGTAGTCGAGTGGATGAGCGCGCTGGAAGTAGCGCGAAAAAATCTTTGACAAAGCAACACTTTTTTTGTGGAAAACCTGTTGCATTTATTTTTCAGATGCTTACAACTACGCCCTAAAGAGTGGGTAACTACTCGTGGTTGTCGACTCGCAACTGCGGATCTGTTGTGCAGGACGACAACCCAGAGCTCAACGCGACATCGCTTGTGATGAAATGCGGAGTGAGTGATGGCCGAGTGGTTTAGATTAGTTGGGTGAAACGGAAGTCACATTTGCAGGCAACTGCGAATTAGAACCGCCGAATCACAGGGTCATTTTTTTTGCAACGGAGGTTACCGTGGCCAAGAAAGCTGCTAAGAAGGCTCCCGTAAAGAAGGCTGCCAAGAAGGCGAAGAAGGCTGCCAAGAAGTAAGGGCGCCTCGCGGCAAGTGATTGATTCTGCGGAATCAATCGCGCAGGACTATAGCGAGAGAGGGCCGCCGGAGTGATCCGGTGGCCCTAATTTTTTGCGCCCGCAGCAGGAAGTTGCTGTTCGGCATCGAGTTGTTCGGCATCGAGTTGTTCGGCATCGAGTTGTTCGGCGAGCAGTCGATGGCCAGCGACGTTCAGATGATGATCAAACTGATAAAAAAGGCTTGTTTTCGGCTCTTTTTCCCGCTGTTCTCGCAGCGGTTGGCGTAGATCAAGCACCTCGATCCGCAGCTCCTGGGCCACGCTCAACACGGCGTCACACGCACGCTCGTCACACTCCAGCGACTCAGCCGACAACTGCAAGGTCGTCTGCAGCTGATCAAACGACGCTTGATCCGTCTCGGAGTGGATCTGGCGCAGCGTCGGCAGGATGAGCAGCGTGAATTGGATTTGCGCTTCTTGACATGCGTCGCGCAGCGTCGTCAGGACCCAGCGCTCCCGAGCGACGGCTTGGTCCCAATCCTCGGGATGATGTTGAAAGTAATAGGCTTGATTGAGTCCTTGCCAGACGGGACCTGGGTGAAGTTCCTGCGCGGCCACCAGGCGATCACGATACTCGTCCACCGAGGCACGGCGCACCAGTCGTCGCAGGATGGTCACTCGCCGCAAGCCTTCATAGATCGCCAGATGTTCGCGGGCCCAAGCTCGGCAGCGACCGATGAGACCGCGCGCGGGTGGAACTGTCTCGCTACCACCGCTGGGTTCCGCGTGTACATAACGCTCACCCTCCTGACGCAGATGGACTCGATCGTCGGTGCGTAAGAGTTCCAGCAGGTCATTGCCCGCGTAAAATGTCATCACCACGTGGTCGGGTTGAAACTGTTGATAAACTTGCGAGTAAGCCCACCACTGCTGATAGGGTGACGACAATTCAAATCCGGCATTGATGACGTCGGCGCCCGTCCGCTGCTCCCAGCGATTGGAAAAGCTCTCGTCGTTGAAGCAAAAGCCATCGGTATGACTATCCCCTAAGACGACCACTCGACGACGTCCCGCCGGTTTTTCCAGTGGCGTTGCTTGATCTTCGCGGCAACTCACATCGTTGCGTCGCATTTCGATTCGACCCCGCGGATGCTCCGCCACGGACTCGATGATGCGCGTTTCATTTGGCCAGGGAATCCAGCCTTTGCGCTGCGCCTCGGCGATCCAGGGCAGGGGATGCAAATCACTTTCGGATCGTTTCACGACGGCACTGCTAACCGGCTGAATACCAACCACGCGCAGAGCGACTTCGAGAAATAATCCGGTGATGGTGAGCGAGAAGAGCAGTTTAAGTGGCAGAGTAATCCAGGGTGAGCGGCGGCGCCGGTTGTTTGGGAGAGGCTCGCGATTCGCGGGAACTGCTCGTTCCGCATGGGGACCAGAAGTGTCGAGCGGCATGCGGTTAGTTTCCGATAACAAGTAAGTTGGAATGAATCCTGGACGTACGAAACGGAGCGACCAACGGTTATACTACGCTGGAATTCATTTCGGTAAAGGAGCAACATGCATATCCCGCCTGACCCTCGCTATCGGATCGACGATACCTCGGAGATCATCACACCGGCCCTGATCGTCTACGCAGACTTGGTCGAGAGCAACATCGACGAAATGATTCGGATTGCCGGTAATCCAGCTCGACTGCGACCCCACTGTAAAACACACAAGATGCGGGAGGTGGCCGAACTGGAGCTGGCGCGAGGAATCACCAAGGGAAAGTGTGCCACTTTTGCCGAAGCAGAGATGCTGGCAACGGCTGGCGTCACCGATATTTTTCTGGCCTACAACTTGGTGGGACCGAACATTGGGCGAGCGGTGAAGTTTGTGCAGAAGTTTCCGCATGTGCGTTTTTCATGTACCGCTGATCATCCCGAGCCGCTACGTCAGCTGGGGGCTGCCCTCACCGCCGCCAACAGTTCCCTCGAAGTGTTGCTCGACATCGATACGGGACAGCATCGCACTGGGTTAGAAGCGGGGCCGCGAGCACGTCAGCTGTACGCTGAGATCGCTCGAACACCTGGTATTCAGCCTGGCGGGTTGCATGTGTACGACGGTCAGAATCATCAGCGAGTGCTCGACGAACGCACAGCGGCCGTCCAGTCCGGTTGGCAGCGCGTGATGGAATTACGTGAGCAATTGTTGGCGGATAAACTACCGGTACCGCGCATCGTCGCGGGCGGCACGGGGTCGTTTCCGATCTATGCGGCGATCGATCTGCCAGAACTTGAGCTCAGCCCTGGTACTGTTGTCTTTCATGATTCCGGCTACTCCGAAACATTTCCTGATCTGAACTTTCAGCCGGCGGCCCTAGTGCTGACCCGCTGCATCAGTCGTCCCACGCCCAGTCGAGTTACCTTTGATCTCGGCTATAAAGCGATTGCATCGGACCCACCGGCCGGTAAACGACTGGTATTTCCCTCGCTGCCCGATGGCCAGGCTGTGTTACAAAATGAAGAACACTTGGTGATGGAAACCGAGCATGCGGCCGATTTCAGTCCCGGTGATGAGCTGCTTGCCATTCCCCGCCATGTCTGTCCCACTTCCGCTTTGCACAAACAGGTCTACGTCGTTCGCGACGGTCAGGTAATCGCCCGCTGGGACGTGGTCGCGCGCGACCGCTGGCTCACCATCTGACTTGTCGCCTCTGAAAGACACTCACGATATGCCGCCGCTTCGTTTCATCATCGTCTTCAGCTTCTGTCTGGTTCTACTCCGGGGTATGACCTCGCAGCTCCTCGGCGCAGAGCCACCGGCACCGCTGACGTTCGAGCAGCATATTCGTCCGCTACTCAAGGTCTACTGCCTAGACTGCCATGGAGGAGGCGACGAGTTACAGGGCAAGCTGGATTTACGACTGCGACGATTTCTCGTGCAGGGTGGTGAATCGGGAGCGGCAATCGTAGTGGGCAAAGCGGAAGAAAGTTTGCTCCTTCACCGAGTGGAATCGGGGGAGATGCCGCCGGGCGAAAAGAAAATGCCAGCTGCCGAAATTGCCATCCTCCGCCGCTGGATTGCCACCGGGGCACCGACCGCTCGAGCAGAACCCGAAACACTCGATCAAGGCATTGGAATCACACCCGAGGAGCGTGAGTTCTGGGCCTTTCAGCCACTGGTGCGACCAGCTCCTCCCGCGCAGGTTGCGGATCCTCATCGGCTGCGAACACCGATTGACCGCTGGATTGCATGGACCGCTCAGCAGCAGGAAATGGGTGGGTTTTCCGCTGAGGCCAGCGCGGCTGTGCTCCTGCGACGTGCGACCTTCAATCTCCTCGGCTTACCGCCCTCGCCAGAGCAACTGGAACAGCTCCCGGAACTGGCCGCTGCCCAGCAGCCGAATGCCGATCAGCCTGATGCCTGGGAACGGCTCATCGATCGTCTGCTCGCCTCACCACGGTACGGTGAACGTTGGGGACGACATTGGTTGGATTTGGCGGGCTATGCGGAATCCGATGGCTATACGAGTGCCGATCAGGCACGACCCTATGCGTACAAATATCGCGACTACGTCATTCGGGCATTCAATGCGGATAAACCATGGAACGAGTTCCTCGTCGAACAGTTGGCGGGTGATGAATTGCTCAACCAAGCGACCACGAATTTTTCTGAGCGACAGATTGAGTTGCTGACGGCGACAGGCTTTTTGCGCATGGCGGCCGATGGTACGGGATCGGGGCCACCCGATCAGGAGCTCGCCCGACAGCAGGTCATTACCGACACGATCAAAATCGTTTCGTCCGGATTACTCGGCCTGTCCGTACACTGTGCTCAGTGCCACAACCATCGTTATGACCCGATTCCGCAAGCCGATTACTACCGACTGCGAGCGGTATTCGAGCCGGCACTCGATCCCAAAACCTGGAAGATCCCTCAGCAGCGGCTCGTTTCGCTTTATACCGATGCGGATCGACAACGAGCAGCGGCAGTAGAAGCGGAAGCGAACAAGTTGGTCGCCGAAAAGAGTACTAAGCAAGCGGAATATCTCGCGGCGGCACTGAACATTGAGTTGATGAAATTCCCCGAGCCGCAGCGTGCCGTCTTGCGCGAGGCCTACGACACTCCGGCCGACAAACGCACGCCCGCTCAAAACCAACTGCTCAAAGAAAACCCCAGCGTCAACATCTCTCCCGGGGTGCTCTATCAATATGATCCGAAGGCGGCCGAGGAGCTTAAGAAATACGATGAGCGGATCAATGCCGAGCGAACCAAAAAACCGGTCGAGGATTTTGTCCAGGCGCTCGTGGAAACGCCCGGGTCTACCAGCGTCACGCATTTGCTGCATCGCGGTGATTATCGTCAGCCACGACAGGCGGTTGCTCCCGGTGATTTGACAATCGTCGCCGCTCCCGGCAAGCGATTCGAGATCGTGGCCGACGATCCCCAACTGTCCACGAGCGGTCGACGTCTGGCGCTCGCGCGCGCTTGGACCAGTGGCACTCATCCACTGGTAGGTCGAGTTTGGGTGAATCGTATTTGGGGATTACATTTTGGCCGCGCGATCGTGGGTACTCCGGGCGACTTTGGTGTGCTGGGTGATCGCCCGTCGCATCCCGAGTTGCTCGACTGGCTCGCGATGGAGTTCCCGGAGGGCGAATGGAGCGTCAAGCGGTTGCATCGCCAGATCATGACGTCGACGGTCTACCGACAGGTATCGCAGCGTGATCCGCAGCGGTCCAATCGCGATGATGACAATCGCTATCTCACTCGCATGTCGGTCCGCCGGTTAGATGCGGAAGCACTGCGTGATCGGCTGTTATCGGCCAGTGGTTCGCTGCGAAGCGCGATGTTTGGTCCCGCGGTGGCCGTGAAAGAAGACGACGTCGGACAAGTAATTGTCGGCGGCGATGAAGCTCGACGCAGCGTTTATGTACAAGTGCGTCGCAGTCAGCCGCTCGCGCTGCTGGCCGCCTTCGATGCGCCCGTGATGGAGACGAATTGCGATTGCCGTCAAGTCTCAACGGTCGCCACTCAGTCATTAATGCTGATGAACAGTGAATTCGTGTTACAGCAGGCGCTGAAACTGGCCACGCTGATTCGTGAGCAGGCAGGAGCGGAGAGGCCCACGGGTTTCTCGACCGAGATTGATCAGTTGGCCGAACAGACCGAACGTCTGCGGGCCACGAGGTACTGGCAGTATGGAACGGGGCGGTTTGATCTGGCCACTCAACGCGTAGTTGGTTTTGCTGACTTACCGCACTGGACTGGCGCTGCCTGGCAGGGTGGACCGCAGCTGCCGGATCCACAGCGAAACTGGGCGATTCTTCATCAGCAGGGCGGACATCCGGGAAACGGACAGGAACTCGCCGCCATTCGCCGCTGGACATCGCCCGTACGAGCTACCATCCAGATTCGTGGGACGCTTGAACATCCCGCCGAGAACGGCGATGGTGTCAGGGGGCGAATCGTTTCCAGTCGTGAAGGACTTGTCGGCGAATGGAGTGTGAAGAAAAGTTCCGTGAAGACGGAAACAAAAGCGCTGGCGGTTGAGCCTGGAGATACGATCGATTTCATCGCCGACTGTCGCGACACGGTCGAGTCGGATTCATTTACTTGGAATGTTGAGTTACAGCCGGCGGTGGAACTAGACGCGAAGGCGGCTGCCGGTTCGGCAAGACCGGGCGGCAAATGGAATTCAGCTACGGGTTTTCAGGGGCCGAGTTCCGCCAGTAAACCGCTGCTGACCCTCATTCGCACCGCTTGGCAACGAACGCTGAATCGGGAACCGAGTGAGCAGGAGTATCGGCTCGCACTCGCCCATTTCGCGCGTCAATGGAACTACTTACAAACGTCAGCGGTAGCCGATAAACCGGGTGAACCCGCGGTTGATCTCGAGCTTCGCGCACTCAGCAATCTCTGTCAGGTTTTAATGAACACCAACGAGTTTTTGTATGTGGAATAAAACGCAGCGTCCACTTGGTTTTAGTCGTCGGCAGTTTTTGGCGGAGAACGCGCTGGGACTGGGCACCGTCGCACTGGCGTGGCTCCTGCAGCAGGATCAGCTCCTGGCGACACCGCCCAATGTGCGGACTGCACCGGCCAAGTTCGACCTCAAGCCCAAGGCCCCACCGGCTACTCCGCGCGCCAAAGCGATGATTTCGCTCTTCATGCATGGCGGTCCCTCGCATGTTGATTTGACCGATCCCAAGCCCGAGTTAGCCAAGCAAGATGGCAAAGATTACTCGGGTGAAGTCGTCTACAGTTTTGTGAATCGAGCGAGCAAGAAGCTGCTAGGAAGCCCGTGGAAATTTTCTCGTCATGGTCAAAGTGGGACGGAGATATCCGAGCTCCTCCCGCATTTGGCATCGATCGTGGACGACATTGCACTGGTGCGTTCCATGCATACCGGGCATAACGGCCACGAAGTTTCGATTCGTTATCTGCATGCTGGTTTACCCGCGGTAACGGGACGGCCAACGCTTGGTTCTTGGCTGACCTATGCACTGGGTAGTGAAACTCAAAATCTACCGGCCTACATGGTGCTGGTGGATCCGGATGGTCATCCGGTCGATGGTGTTCACAACTGGTCGAGTGGCTGGATGCCACAGATGTTTCAGGGAACAGTGCTGCGACCACGAGAGCCGCGGATTCTGAATCTGGAAGCTCCACTGCAATTGCGTGGGGAGTTGCAACGTCAGAATCTACAGCTCCTCGCAGAACTCAATCAGCAGCATCTGCAGCAGCATCCCGGCGAGGCTGATCTCGAAGCTCGGATCGCCAGCTATGAAATGGCGGCCGCCATGCAAACAGCTGCCAAAGAGGCGCTCGATATCCAGCAAGAGACTGCGGACACGCATCGCTTGTACGGTCTAGATGATCCTGCGACCCGCGAATACGGCACACGCTGCCTGATCGCGCGACGGCTCGTGGAACGAGGAGTGCGCTTCGTGCAGTTGTTTCTTGGCGGACAACCCTGGGATAACCATAACAACATACGCAGTGCTCTGCCGGCGATTTGCAAACGCACCGACAAGCCTTGTGCCGCGTTAGTGAAAGACCTGAAACAACGTGGCCTGCTGTCGACCACGCTAGTCCACTGGGGTGGTGAAATTGGTCGGCTACCGGTCGTGGAAGGCAGTGGTGAGTCCGTCGGACGTGATCACAATGGACAAGGCTTCAGCACTTGGCTGGCCGGTGGTGGAATTCGTGCCGGGATGGTCTACGGTGAGACGGACGAAGTGGGCCACAAGGCCGTGACCAACGTCGTCTCTCCCAATGATTATCAAGCGACGGTGCTTGATCTGTTTGGACTCGATCATGCCAAGTTGTTTTACTTACATAACGGCCAGGAACAAAAGCTCACCGATGGTCGCCCAGCGCGCATCGTACGCGAGCTGTTCGCCTGACGGTGAAACCTGACAGGAAATGCACTGGAGTGCCCCGATGGCTGTCGCCGATTTTCGAGATCGCTTACTCAATTGTTTGGGTGGCCTCTGGCCCGATCCCTGTGAATTACAGGCGCAGACCGTCGAGACGACGGAAAAAGAGGGCTATCGTCTGGAGCGAGTCGAGTATGTGGTCGAGCCGGGTGAGCGAGTCGCCTCGTATGTGTTGATTCCTCACGGTGTTGATCCCGGACATCCGGCCCCCGCAATCTGTCTTTGGCATCAGCACAATGGACGCTGGTCGCTGGGCAAGAGCGAACCAGCAGGACTGGATGGTATGCCAATGCATCACACCGGAGTGGCGCTGGCGAAGGAAGGTTATGTCGTCATCTGCCCGGACGCACTGGGATTCGGCGAGCGTGAAAAGGGCTACAAGCTCAGTGCTGGTAACCTCGAACGATATCTCTTTCTGAAGTATGTCGTGGCGGGGAAATGCTTGGCGTGGAAGCATATTTTGGATATGCGCCGCGCCGTTGATTACCTTGTGACGCGACCGGAAGTCAAAGTGGATCGGATAGGTTGCTATGGACACTCCATGGGTTCGACTCACATGTATCTGGTAGGACCTTGGGAACCTCGCTTGAAAGCATTAGTCGGCAACTGCTGCTTGCCGACCTATGCCGCGATTCATCGTGAGCAGATCTTGCACTGTTTTCCCAACTTCATCCCCGGCTTGTTCTCGATTGGTGACACGCCTGATATGGTCGCCTTGATTGCTCCTCGACCCGTTCACATGAATTTTGGCGAGATGGATGGCGGCAGTCCAATTGACGAAGTTCGTCGCGGGATCGAGGTGATCCAACGAGCTTACGAAGCGCAGCACGCCGAAAAGAATTTTTCGGCCTACATCGAACTCGGGGCAGGGCATGTGCTGAGCGATGAAATGTGGCGCCGCACAAAAGCATTTTTCGCCCGACATTTGCAGTAACGAGGTGCGGCGTGGCGAGTGCGTTCTTACGGCGACGCGGGGCGACGGATGAGCTGCGGAAATTTAGCCTGTACCTTACAGACTTTGGGTAGTGACGTACCCGCGATGTAAGGCTGATCCGGATGCTGGCGCGCGTAATCCTGGTGATAGGCCTCCGCAGGAAAAAACTCCACCAGCGGCTCCAGAGTGGTCACGATCGGCGTGGGATAAGTTCCGCTGGCGTTCCAATCCGCAATGGCTTGTTGAGCGATCTGCAGTTGCTCGTCATTGGCATAGAAAATCGCCGAGCGATACTGAGTACCTTGATCGTAGCCCTGACGATTGAGTTGTGTGGGATCATGGGCGATGAAGAACACGTCGAGCAGTTGGCGAAAGCTGAGCCGCGAGGCATCGTAGCTCACTCGAATTACCTCCGCATGCCCCGTGCTACCTTTACAAACCAGTTCATAGTGTGCGGTTTCGCGACTCCCACCAGCGTAACCACTGGTGACATCCAGTACCCCAGTTAGTTGTTCAAAAGCAGCCTCGGTACACCAGAAGCAACCGCCGGCGAGCACGGCTTGAGCAACATCTCGAGCACCAGCCACCTCGGCCGGATCGGCTGCAGTCCAAATCGCTGTCCTACCCGCATCACCCAAGCTGGCACGCAGACTGTTCAGTAACTGCTCAATCATTAGCGGTAATCCTCGCGTACGGGGTGGAATACATCGAGTGCTCGTGCGGGCTGTTCGCCGGCCCAAACTTTATGAATCACGCCTCCCGGAATCCGCCACATTTCCCCCGGTCGAACCACGTGACGTTCCTCCCCAATCAAAAACGTCAACTCACCTTCCAGTAAAATGCCCATCTGTTCATGGGGATGGCTATGAGCTTCCACAACCGCATGCGGTTCAAATTGCACAACGGACAACGTCATATTTTGCCCCGTGGCGGTTGTAATTCCCACTCCAGGGAAAATCTGATGGCAAGCACAATCCGCGGGACGAATAATGAAGGAGGTCATGAACGTGTCTCCAGTTCTTCGGCAATTCGTAGTAGCTGGTTGTATTTCGCCAGCCGCTCGCTACGCACAATGGAACCAATTTTGATTAACTCGCTGGCAGTACCCACCGCGAGATCCGCGATGGTGTGATCCTCTGTCTCTCCGCTGCGAGCAGAAACGACACAAGTGTAACCCGCTTGACGCGCGATACAAATCGTCTCCAGGGTTTCCGTGAGCGTTCCGATCTGATTGATCTTGATGAGCACGCTGTTACCCACTCCCTGCTCAATGCCACGCGCGACACGACGTCGATCCGTTGTGAACAGGTCATCCCCCACCAGTCGAACTCGATCGCCCAGTCGATTGGTTAACTCCCGCCAGCCGTCCCAATCGTTCTCCGCCAAGCCATCTTCCAAACTAGTGATAGGAAAATCGCGAGCCCACGTCTCCAGTCGGTCAATCATTTGGGAACTCGTGAGCTGAATGTTTTTCTCGGTGGCTAATCGATAAGTTCCCTGATCGTAAAAATGGGTTGCTGCCACATCGAGTGCGATGGTGACATCCGTACCTGGCTGCAATCCGGCCGCTTCAATCGCCCGCACGACGAACTCGACCGCCTCCCGATTGCCTGGCAGACGCGGCCCGTAACCGCCCTCATCACCCACTAGTCGTCCTTCAAATCCAGCGGAAGAGAGTAGTGCCCCCAGCCGCTGATAGATTCGCACGAGCCACTCCAATTGCAGACGATAACTCGTCGCACCGATCGGCATGACGAGCACATCTTGAAAGTCGATATTTCCTCCCGCATGGAGACCGCCCGAAATCATGTTGGTCATCGGCAGGGGCATGCGCGGCTGACGCACCAGCGATGCCCAGTCCTGGATGCCGATCGGCGAGTTGCCTGAGCGGGTACTGGCGGAAGAGGATATTTTCGGGCGATGGTCGCCGACCGACGCGCCGCTGACGGGCGATTCACCCAAGCTGGCGGCTACTTGCTGCAGCAGGTCATGAAAAAAGCGGTACAGCGGCTGTTCGCGACAGGCCGCTGCAAGATGAGCCGTGGCGAGCGAGACGCCCAGCACCGCGTTGGCGCCTAAACGCATTTTTTGGGGTGAGCCATCGAGTTCGATAAGTAAACGATCGATCGTCCGTTGATCATCGACAGACATTCCCAGAATTGCCGGGGCGACAACCTCATTCACATGCTGCACCGCCCGCTGCACTCCGCGACCGTCATACCAGTTCGCATCGCCATCGCGTAATTCACAGGCCTCGTGGCTGCCAGTACTGGCCCCCGAAGGTACGATCGCTCGTCGGCAGATGCGCTCCGACCAAGCTTCCACTTCCACCGTGGGTCGACCACGACTATCCAAAACTTCGCGCGCTACTACGTGAGTTATTCGAGCCATCGATATCGCCAAAAAAGTGTCTAGGGAGCAAAGAGTAGATCTTCTACGTCTTGCCAAGAATGTGGAGTGTCGAGCAGGAGTCTACGAGCAGCGGCGCGGACGGGGCTTTTGTCCTGCAGATAATCCACCTGACTTTTGCCATCGAGCCGAGCGAGCAGGCAGCCGGCCAGATTAGCAATTCCCCGTCGCTCCAACGCCTCGATTGAGGTTCGATCCACGCACTCGCCCAAAGAACGACGATAAGCATCCCAAAAACGAGTCGTTAATCGGTAACAAGCAGCACCTTCCGCTGTTTCTCGTGCTCCACCTACTCGAAATGTCTTGAGTACGAGGTGAGCGAGAAAAAAGCCAAGGTCAAAAGCGGGATCACCGTAGTGTCCCACTTCGCAGTCAATGAGCATCAGCCCTGCCGGCCAAACCAAAAGGTTCTTAGGACTGAAGTCCGCATGCACTAGCGCATGACGTTCGCTCCATACCGAATCGATGAGCCGATTTAAGGAGCCAGCCAGTTCAGGAAATCCACGCGCCACGTGGCGATAGTAGGGGTCCAGACGCAAATCTTCAAAAAACGTTCGGTCGGCAAACTGTTGCTCGTCATGCACCTGATGCCAAGTCGCTCCGTGCAAAACGCCCAGCAAGCCTCCGCAAGCTACCGCGATGGACTCATCATATTCACCCGCCAACAAGCATTGTTTCCACGTGCGATGGCCACGTGGAGCGGCGGTCATCGCAAACGCATAATTTTCGACATCTTCAAACAGCACGCAGGGAACCTGGGCCGGGACAGGCAGGCTTGTCGCCAGTTCCGAATAACGTCTCAGAACGGCCACCTCCGTTCGAATCCGCTCCACACTGCAGAACCAAGGCTCAGGCACTCGCAATTGATTACGAGCCTGCTTCAGCACAAATTCTCGGTAGCTCAGTTGATCATCAGCCAGATCACCTACACTCACCTGCAGCACGACGTTCGATACGCCGCCGGACAGCCACGTCACCTCGACTTTTTCGTGAGCATCAAGGCGGCCGACAGCTCGCAAATAGTCGGCCGCGTTTTGTTCATCAAGCAACCACATGCTTGGTTTCCCACAAGGGAATTTTTCTACTTGGATATCTAACTTTACTTCTTATTGAAGTCTCCCGCCGTGATGGTCAGCAGCTTGTCACTATTCAGATGACGTCGGATCGCCGCATTCACCTGCTCCACCGTCAGAGCCTTGACCTTCTTTTCAAAATCAACTTGGAAAGCCATCGTGCGATTCTCGAAGAGATTGTCGGCGAGCATGCCGGTGAGTCGATCGTCGCTTGAACGTCCCACTTCCAACTGCTTGAGATAGGCCTGTTTAGCTTGTTCCAATTCTTCAGGCTTAACGCCGTCCTTCAGCCATTTCGCCAGCTCTTCCTTCACGACGGTTTCCAGTCGAGCCATGTTCTTGGGATTGGTGATGGCCACAATTTGGAAGACCGCTCGCGGATCCAGCGAGGCAGCATTAAACGACGAGCCAATTCCGTATGACAAACCTTCCTTCTGTCGCACTCGATCGGCCAACCGAGACGCCAGCGAGCTAGCCCCGAAAATGTAGTTCGAGACCACCATTGCGGGATAATCGGGATCGTCGTTCTTCATGGCGGAGACGCCGATCGACACGTAGACTGCATTCTCTTTATCGGGCGTATCGATCACTTGTTTGCCAGCCGGCATTTTTTCTGGCACGCTACGAGTTAGTCGAGCGTATTTGGCTGGTCTTTTCCAATCCGCCAAGCTCTTCTCGAATTTCGCGACCGCGGCCGGATCGAAATCTCCCACCACCACCAACTCCCCGGTCTGGGCACTCAACAGTTCATCATAGACCGCCTTCACTTCGCTCACGCTCAGCTTCTTCATCTGTTCCACACTCTCTGCAATCGTGGGCGTGTAGCGCGGATCTTCGGCGGGATAAGGAGCTGATTCTCGTCGCGCTTGGTTGTAGGCAAGCATCTGCGGATCAGAGAGATTCTGCTCGATTTCCGCCACCTGCTCGCGACGCAGAGTTTCAAACTCCTGATCGTCGAGAGCCGGTTCGCGAAGAATCTTGGTGAGAATATCGAGTGCGGCGGGCAGGTTTTCACGTTTCGTCTGCACCGACATCGACAGCACTCCCGGCTCTCCACCCGAGCCGAGGCGAATCTTCTCCTTGTCCAGCGCATCGCGTAGCTGAGCAAAATTCATGCTTTTCGTACCACGCTCCATCAAATCGGGTAGCACGCTGGCTGCCAGGGCTCGACCCCGCAGCGAGTCGGCGTCTCCATATCGCAAGCGCAAGGTGAGTGACACCGTTTCTCCCCGATTCTTCTTCGGCAGCATCGCCATCTTGAGTCCTGAACTGCCGACCGATCGAGTCGTGCGTGCTTCGATATTTTCCGGCGAGACATCGAATGCTTCACCCGCGGACACGGCTTGCCGACCCTTATAGTTGCCGACAAGCTTCTCGATATCCGGAGTGGCCGGAACTTCCACTCGCTGGGATTCCTGCGAAGGCTGGAAGATACCGACCGTGCGATTGTTCCGCTGCAAGTAGCGAGTGGCGACCGCTTTGACTTCGTCTGCGGTCACTTTTTCCACGCGATCTCGATAGAGGAAATAGAGCCGCCAATCTCCCTGCCCGGCCCAGTTACTGAGCTGAATCGCGATTTGCGTGGTGTCGGCCGACGAAAGTTCCCATTCCTTGAGCAACTGCTGCTTTGCGCGCTGCAATTCTTCGTCGGTGACTCCCTCCGTTCCCACGGATTCAGTGACCGTGTTGAGAGCAGCGAGTGCATCATCGGTCGATTGTTCTTTCGGTACCTCGGCTCCCAGCAAAATGAGTCCCGGATCATGTTTAGGCTGAGTGAAAGCAAAGATGCTGCTCGCTTTACGCCCATCGACCAGGGCTTTGTAGAGTCGGCCGGAAGGCTGATTGCCAAGAATTCGAGTCAGTACAGCCACGGGCGCAAAATCCTCATGGGCACCCGCACAAACGTGATAGGCGGTGCCAATCAACGCCACGTCACCTACGCGACGCAATGTCACATATCGTTCACCATCCTGAGCTGGTTCTTCCGTATAGGTATTTGGCAGATCGCGCTTCGGACGTGGTATGGCTCCGAAATACTTTTCTACTAAGCTCAGAGCTTTGGCTTCCTGGAACTTACCAGCGACTACCAGCATGGCATTATCTGGCTGATAAAACTTGCGATAAAAGGCCTGCAAGTTTTCAATGGGAACTCGCTCGATATCACTGCGATTGCCAATGGTCGATTTGCCATAATTATGCCACTCATAAGCGGCTGCCGAAATGCGCTGAAATAAAACTCGCGAAGGTGAGTTTTCTCCGCGCTCAAATTCATTCCGGACGACGGTCATTTCGGATAGTAAATCTTCTCGTTTAATAAAACTATTAACGAATCGATCAGACTCGAGATCCAGTGCAAATTCCAGATTTTCGTCCGATGCCGGCAAGGTTTCGAAATAGTTGGTACGGTCATCCGAGGTGGTGCCATTGAAACGAGCGCCACGGTCACTGAGTGCCTTGGGAATATTGGCGTGACGGGGTGACCCCTTGAACACCAGATGTTCCAATAAATGTGCCATGCCGGTCTCGCCGTATCCCTCATGCCGGGAGCCGACGAAGACCGTTAAGTTGACCGTCACCGTGGGGCGACTCTCATCTGGAAACAAGAGCACAATGAGTCCGTTGCTAAGTCGATACTCCGTGATGCCCTCGACTGTATTCACTTTTTTTGTCCCTTCTTCAGCCGTCGCCGTGCGGCCCCAATCCTGGGTACCGCTCAGGAGAATTCCCAAGATGATGATCGCTAGCCAGAATCGGCCGCGATTCGTTGTTTGAATCGGACCCCCATACCCGCTCGAGCGAGTTTTTGTCAGTCCCAACATGTACCGCTCCCTCTCTAGCATGAAAACCAATTATGATGATTTCAGAAAAACGATTGCGTAACACGACATACCGACGCCACCTGGCCTAAATCACATGTTGCTAAATGGTTTGAATTAGGCTCCATATTTTCCTAGTCGCCCCGCATTAGCGAGGGCCAGGGTCATGAGATACTTCGCTTCAAATTGACCCAGCCCACCACGCAAGGCATCTCGTTCACCAAACTTTGTCAGGCCATCGGGGCGACAGCAGTTCGATACCAGTAAGGTCGGTACCGGATGCCAGCTATGACTTTTCAAGAAACTGGGCGTACTATGATCGCCAGTAACGATTAGGACATCGGGGTTGAGCGCCATGATGCGAGGAATCACGGCATCCAGTTCCTCGATGCGCTTAACCTTTTCAGCAAAATTGCCATCTTCGCCAGTGCTGTCGGTGTATTTGAAATGAAGAAAGAAAAAGTCGTATTTTTGCCACAGTTTTTGCAGCGTGTCGACCTGGTCTGCGAGGGTTTCCGCTTGGCCGACAATATCCATACCGACCAATTGGGCTAGTCCCTTATACATGGGGTAGACCGCGATGGCGGCGGCTTTCAATCCATAGACTTCCTCATAAGTTGGCAGGTTAGGCCGCGCTGAGAAACCGCGCAGAGTAAGTCCATTGGCTTTGGCTTCACCCGCCAACAGGGCCGTGGCCTGACGAATAAACTCGGCGGCGACTTCTGCTGTTTGGCGACTGGCGTCATCGACGGCGACCGGTGGCAGTGGTGCCACACCAACCTTTTGAGGATCTGTGTCTTTGACGTTTCCGCCCAGTCCAGGACCGCGCAGCAGCACCACGAACCGATGCTCTTTAACGGGTTCCACAATGACCTCATAGCCCGGAATCCGGACCTGATTCAGCTTTCGCGCCAGGGGAGCACTTTCCTCTGAAGCGATGCGTCCCGCGCGGCGATCGGTGATCTTGCCATCGGCACCGAGGGTGCAAAAGTTTCCCCGGGCGGCAACGTCACCGGGTCGCAGTTCCATGCCGATTCCTGTCGCTTCCAACGCTCCACGGCCGATCAAATAAGCCAGCGGATCGTAACCAAACAGCCCCAGATGCCCGGGACCACTGCCGGGCGCGATTCCTGGCAATACTGGAATGCTGGAGCCTTGCACGCCACGAGCCGCCAGAGCGTTCAGCTGCGGGGTGTGAGCGGTTTCGAGTTCGGTTTTGCCGTCTGGGGTGAGCGGTAAACCGCCGAGGCCATCGGCTACCAGCATGACAATCTTGGACTCGTTACGCACTTGCAATTCACGTGTGAGATCGTGCAGATCCATGACTTTAAAAGCCCTCTCGTTGACTGACCCGGCGAATGGTTAAAACCGAAAGAGACGTCCCTGAGAGTGGATTTCGTAGCAGATTCACGCCTGTTGACAAGCCCTACGGCCATTCGTAAGCTCGCCAGCCATCCTTATGAAGACCCTCGCGTTCGATCCTGCAGGCTGTTTTGGGGAGCGGTTGGGGAGTCCGGCCGCTACCTCGAATGGCGTCGCCTTTTCCCTCACCAAACTGCTGTCCCCTACGGAGCTTCTTTCCCTTGAGGAGACTCGGCGCCAACTGGTGATGCAGGCGGCGACTGCCACTGCGGCAGGTACTGCCGATCACTTGGCCGCGGCACCACAGCACTTGCTGCACGATTACAACACAACGCGGCCCACCAGTACGTTATATCAACTGCTGCGTACCGCTAATCGGCTTCGGGACCAGGTCGATCGAGTGGTCGTGCTCGCCCCTACCGCCACTCGACTGGCCATCCAAGCCCTGATGCAGGCCTGTTGTGATCCGTTTTTTAATGAGTTGAGTCGTGGGGAGCGCGGTAGTCGTCCACGGCTCTATCTGGATGGCGACCACTGGGACAATGATATCGCTCAGGGACTTTTGCGGCTCCTGGGAGTTTCCCCCACGGCAACGGCCATCGAGCGGCCGGACGTGCTGGAGCGCCGCTGGGCCGTGGTCGTAATCGACCCCGCGACGTGTGAACCTCGAGCCCATCCGCAGGAACTTCCCGGCCGCCCGCCATCACCACTCGGGGCCGCTTGGGAGCGCTACGCGGCGGCGCTGCGGTCGGAGTGTCGTGAGGACGTGGCAGCGATGGCGCAGCGCGTCACCTTTGTCGTCGGTCCCCAGTCGCCCTGGAACGAATGCACGTACGCGCTACCGGGTGTGGAACGATTTTTACTCGCACACCAGGGTACGACTCCGAACACCGAGCAGGGCGTTGATCAAGGCGCGCATCAGCGGGACGAATTTGATTCGCTGTTCAGCGTGGCGACGTTACTCCCCGCGGCGATTTTAGGAATTGATGTGGTGAAACTATTACACGCGGCAGCGGCGATGCAGCGCTGTTTTGAGCAGTCGCCCGTGGGCTCGAATCCCGTGCTGGACTACGTGGCCACGTGGGAGCAACTGCGCCGCGACGGTCGCGCACAGGGACAGCGCTGGCTGAGTGCCTCGCCTTCGTTGCGGGTGTTGGCCGAGTGGACTGAGCGGTTGCTGGGTTCCACGACAAGTCAGGAGGTGGAAGCGGTGGCGGCCACGCGTATCGGGCTCGAACAGTGGCGCTGCGACCCGCTGCCGGTCACGCTGCCGGTACCGCTGCCGGTCACGCTGCCGGTCACGCTGCCTGGGACAAACCAGCCAAGCGGCGAGCCGGGAGGCAGTGCTCACTTACCGCGACTGGCTCGGGAGGCGGAGCAGCGGGAGTTGCAGCGTGCGCGGGAGGCTGGTTGGCCGCGGGCGATGTTACGGATGACACGTGCAGACGAGGAGGGGCTAGGACAGTTCTTCCAGATGCTTCTGCTGGTCCGCGAGTGCCAGCGATTACGAGCGGCGCAGGCCGTGAAGGATTCAGCAGCCGGAACGTGTTAGCGTCGTGATTGCTCTAGCAGCGTTTATCACCCTGTTCGAGGCTTGTAACGATCGTCACAGAGGAGCTGTGGCATGGGCGTCGAGGCACAACAACGAGTTTTCATGTGCTCGGCGCTTGGACACATGGGCACATGGGCACATGGGGCGCACTGCGGAGTGAACGTGTTTTTTGGGTGGGTGTTGGATTGCCGGTCCTGTTATTTTTTCTGCGCGGCACGCTTTTGCGTCAATTCAATGGCGCGTAGCAAACCGCGTGCCTTGTTGAGTGTCTCTTGGTACTCGCTTTCGGGGTCACTGTCCGCGACGATACCCGCGCCAGCTTGCACGTAAGCGGTATCGCCGACGACGACGAGTGTTCGCAGGGCGATGCAGGTGTCCATATTGCCGTTGTAATCGAAGTATCCCACGGCTCCGGCATAGGGTCCGCGGCGGTGGGGCTCTAGTTCATCGATGATCTCCATCGCCCGCACTTTGGGAGCACCGCTGACGGTACCGGCTGGCAAGCAGGCTTTGAGAGCGTCGAAGGCATCTTTGCCGGCGGCTAGTTCGCCGGTGACGTTGGAAGTGATGTGCATGACATGGCTATAGCGTTCGATCACCATTACGTCGGACAATTTGACGGAACCAAACCGAGCCACTCGACCAACATCGTTGCGTCCCAGGTCGACGAGCATGACATGTTCCGCGCGTTCTTTTTCGTCGGCCAGCAGTTCGGCGGCCAGGGCCTGATCTTCTTCCTCTGTGGCACCTCGGCGACGAGTGCCAGCGAGTGGCCGAACGGTCACATGTCCGTCGACCACTCGACACATGATTTCGGGCGAGCTGCCCACGAGTGTGACTTCGGGACTGCGCAAAAAGAACATGAATGGGCTCGGATTGACCACTCGCAAGGTGCGGTAGACTTCCCAGGGGTCACAATTCAGAGGGAGAGCGAGTCGTTGGCTGAGGACAACTTGAAAGATGTCACCGGCGCGAATGTAGTCGATACAGCGACGCACGGCGGCGGTGAATTCAGCGGGAGTGAAATTTGCCTGGTACGTGACGCTGGGGTCACCGGCGGGCAGGATATCGACGGGCGGTAGGGTGTGGGGTCGAGAGAGTCGTTCGACCAGGAGATCGATTTCGTGCTGAGCGTTTTGATAGGCCGCTTGTGCGTCGCCTTGTGCCGCGGCGATGTCGGCCATGACGATGACGAACATCGACTTGCTCACATGATCGAAGACCACCATGCGATCGTAGAAGGCGAAGGAGAGGTCGGGCAAGTGGCGATCATTCGACGGCGCGTGGGGTAGTTTTTCCACGTAACGGACAACGTCGTATCCCGCGTAGCCAATCGCGCCGGCGGTGAACGGTGGTAGCTCGGGCAGCTGAGCGGCGCGAATATTGTGCAGTCGCAGTCGCAGTTCTTCCAGCGGATCGGCGGCGGTCCAAGTGGTTTTCTCGGAGCCGCGGGTGAGCGTCACTTCAGAGCCCTTCGCGGTGATTTCCTGGTAGGGCCCGGTGGTCAGAAAGCTATAGCGTCCCACTTTTTCGCCCCCCACGACGCTCTCGAACAGGCAGGCATGTTGTCCGTCGTCGAGTTGATGAAAGGCGGTCACGGGTGTCAAACCGTCGCTCATCAGACGTCGATAAACCGGCACTCGACTGAATTCTTGGGCGAGTGCTTGGAAGCGGTTGAGTTCGGGCAGATGCATGGTCCGTGATTCCTGGCGAAGTGCGAGTCGTGAATCATGAGACACGATAGCAACTTGGCGGTACAGAGGGCAGGTAACTTAGCCTTCGCTCAGCTTGACACTCGGGGGTGCATTGCTAGAATCGCCGAAGTCTAGTATTACCTCTTTGCGGTCAATCCTAAATCTTTCCTTCGTCCCGCATGGACCGCGATCCGATCGAGGCTCGACAACCGTGCTTGCGATCACTCCCCACTCAGCCCGCTTCTGCTCTCCATGAAATGTCAGCATTGCGATAAACCGGCCACTTTTCATGTCACGGAACTTACCGGACCGGAACCGGTCGAGTTGCATTTGTGTCCGGAGCATGCGCGTTTGTATCTGCAGCCGGGGTCGCTTCCAGGAATGGCGGCGGATCCGTTGGAAGCTGGGTTAGGCGACGATGAGCAGCCGGAGTTTTCCTCGCCGGGCAGCTCGGGTGAAGCCTTAACGGACGACGAGTTGTTGGCGGAGCAGTTGGAGGCAGAAGCGAGAGAGACGGAAGAGCGGGAGGCGGAAGTGCCGCCGAAAAAGCCATCTGGTAAGAAAGCGGGCAAGACGTCGAAATCCTTGACGGGCAAAGCGGCGAAAGTTGGCAAGGCGGCCGAGAAGCTAGAGGAGCTTGATCAGCGTACCTGTCCGCACTGCGGAATTACCTTTCGGGAGTTCCGCCAAAAGGGTCGGCTAGGGTGTCCGCAAGACTATGATTTCTTTGCGACGGAATTGGAGCCGCTGCTGTACAGCATTCATGGCCGCAAAGATCACTCAGGCAAGCGACCGCGGGCCGGGGCGCGTAGTGGGCAGCAGCACAGTGAGCTCTTGCGCTTGAAGCGCGAAATGCAGGTGGCGGTCGAGCGCGAGGACTATGAATCGGCAGCTCGGCTGCGCGACCAAATTCGCAACTTGGAAGGATAAGGAAGGATAAGGGAAGAGCGAACGTGAAGCTGGAAGAGTTGGCTGAGCAATGTGGGGAGTGGCTGCGGGGGACAGGTCCGGAAGCGGATATCGTCATGAGTAGCCGTGTGCGCCTGGCCCGTAATTTGTCGAACTATCCCTTCGTACGGCGCTGCAGCGAGCAGGATCGAGCGCAAATCGAACGTGAAATTCGTGAGCGGATGATGGAAACGGAGTCTTGGAAAGAGGCTCTGTACTTCAATGTTTTTCAGCTTTCGCCCCTGGATCGGCAATTCTTGGTTGAGCGACAGATGATGAGTCGGGAACTGGCAGACGCCGAGGGCCCGCGGGCGGTGTTAATTGACCGTCGCGAACAGTTCAGTGTGATGATTAACGAAGAGGATCATTTACGCTTGCAGGTGATGCATAGCGGCTTTGATTTGGAACCAGCCTGGAACGTCATCAATCAAATCGATGACGAATTGGAAGGCCGTCTCTCTTATGCGTTTCACGATCGACTGGGCTATCTCACCGCTTGTCCAACCAACGTCGGCACTGGATTGCGGGTGAGTGTCATGTTGCATCTGCCAGCCTTGGTGATGACGCGCGAAATTGAGAAGGTTTTTCGCAGCTTGCAGAAAATGAATCTGGCCGTGCGGGGCCTATACGGTGAAGGTTCGCAGGCAATGGGCGACTTCTACCAAATCAGTAACCAAATCACACTCGGTCAAACCGAATTCGAACTGCGTAAACAAGTAAGTGATATCGTACCGGCGATCATCGAGTATGAACGGCAAGCCCGACGGATGTTGCTGGAGCAGAGTCGCAAGGAGTTGCACGATCGCGTGAGTCGGGCGCAGGGGTTGCTGTCCCGCGCTCAGACCATCAGCAGCGAAGAAACCATGCTGCTGCTTTCCAGTATCCGCTTAGGCATCAACGTCGGCCTCATTACCGACATTGACGTGGCCACGATCAACAAGTTGTTCCTGCACACGCAACCCGCTCACCTGCAGAAACTCAAGGGGCGGGTGCTGAGTACGAAGGAAAGAAATGAGGAGCGAGCGGTGTACCTGCAGCGTCATTTAGGCGCGGGACCGCAGGGGCCGCTCATTATTTAATGACGGCGTGTGGGGCTGGATTACGGCGAGCGAGGGATTTTGCGACGCAGCACGGGCAGAATTTCGGGAGGTACGAAGCGGAGCAGCATTTCGTCGGTCGCCAAGGGAGCGATCTGTTTCAGCAGGCTGCTCGAGATATGAGCAAACTCCTCGTCGGCCACCAAAAACACCGTCTCAATGTCGGGATCGAGATGGCGATTGGCAATCTGCATCGTGAACTCGCCGGCGATGTCGGTTAGCGGTCGTACACCGCGAATCATCACGCGTGACCCGCAGGCCCGCACAAACGAGACTGCCAATCCAGAAAACGTCCGCACCTCCACGTTTCCCAGCGGCGCGACGGCTCGGCTGACTTGTTCCACTCGTTCGTCGAGGTTGAAGAGTGGCGTCTTTTCGACATTAATGCCGATGCCCACGATCAGTCGATCGACCAAGCGAGCGCTGCGGGCGATGACATTCAGGTGACCAAGCGTAATGGGGTCAAACGAGCCGGTGTATACGGCAACGCGGTTTTCCGCTGAGATCATGGAGGGAGCCAGTGCAAAATCGGGGTTACGGGAGGTGCTGGGAGCCGACTTGGCCATGCCGATGCGTACGATTTCCTGGGTTATGAAGGATGATGAGCGACGGGTGAGCGGCAAGCAAGATGGGAGACCCGCTTCGCGGAGTGAGCGGACCGTGAGACCGCGGTGGCTGGCTCCACGGCAATTTGTGGCGATTTGTGGGACGAGGCCGAATTGTGGGATGGGGGCGGTTGCGAGGAAATTTTTCTGGAAGGGGAGTCACTTGGGCTGGATGACAGCGGCGCAGTTCCGATTATACTTACCTGCCGATTTAGGGAGAGTTTCGAGCGGAGACGGTCTCGCTCGACTTGCATCACTGAGGAACGGAACGCATGTCGAAGGCGCTTTGCATGGCGGGGATGGTCACTGCCATTCTCATCCTGCTTCTATTTTCACTCGACGCTGCGTTACCGGTGGGGATCGCCCCATTCAGGAAGGCCAGCATGATGATGGATATTGCATTCATCATCAGCTCTATCGGCCTTGGTTACCTTAGTTGGTCTACATTTCGCGAACAGAAGTGATGTCGCGGTCTTCGCTGCGACTGGCTTCCCGAGGGAAATCTCAGCAGAAGGCAACGCAACGATGACTTCACGGGTTTGGATGGATCGCACTCGGTTCACGCTTCTGGCCCTTTGGTCGCTTTTGATCTTGCTGAGCTGCGAGTCGGCCGTTGTGTGTGGGCAAGAGCCTGCGCCGCCGACTGCGGCAGGCGCCGGCGCGGTCACGGTCGTCAACGACGAAGCGACTCGCCTGATTGCTCAGCATGCACGTCCCTGCACGGTAGGCATTAATAGTCGCAAAGAGAGCAATTCGTTCTTTGGCACGGGGGCGATCATTAGCCCCGATGGCTACATTCTTACGTCCACGACGGTCGTACCGACCGGGGCGACGGCGATCGAGGTCACGTTCACCGATTTTGTGAGTCGCCCCGCCACGCTGGTCGAGACCAACGAAGCGCTGGAAACGGCACTCATCAAAGTCGAAGCGGAGGGCTTACCTAGTGTGGCATTGGCCAAGGAGCTGCCCGCAGTTGGTTCGACCGCCTACACACTCAGCAACGCCAATAATTTTCTGTCGATTAATGGTCAGCCGAGTTTCAGTCGGGGCACGGTAAGTGGCGTTTACCCGGTCGAAAACTGGGGTGGTGAGAGTCTCTACGCGGGCATCGCGATTGAAACTACCGCAGCGGTGAATCCCGGTTCCGATGGTGGCCCGATCTTGAATGCCGCGGGACAGCTGTGTGGCATCATCAGTTTGAACATTTCGCCGCGACGTTGGCAAGGCTTGGCGGTACCCACCAAGATTCTGCTCGATAAACTCGAATCACTAAAAGCGGGTAAGGTAGCTGCGAAGTACGAGCCGTTGCCGGGGTTGCCGCCGACGGCAACGCAGCTCGATCCTGTCGCTCAGAAGGCCGCGGAAGTCGCGCGACACTTAGTTGCGATCACGGTTCGACGCAAATATCCCGAGGAGATTTTGCTGCGTACGCCCTGGGAGCAAGTGGAGCAGCAGATTCCAAACTTTGCGGAACTAAAGCCGGAGGAGAAGGGTAAGCGGTTGCAATCGTACTTCGAGGCACTGCGGCTCTTCGAGGCGAATCAGATTTTGCGGCGTCCGAAAGGAACTCTCACCGGACTCATGGTCTCCGCCGACGGACATATTTTGACGAGTCAATTCAATGTTGGTGAAGATATCGCATTCCTCGACAAGGGAACCAATGCAGTTCGAGTTTTTGACCTCAAGAATCCACTCGAAGAATTGCTCAAACCGCCGGCTCAGGGGTATGAGCGAGTGGCGAATCCAGCGGAAAAGCTCGTTGTGAAATTGGCGGATGGCCGCGAATTTGAAGCTCGGGTTATCTCGCGACACGTACCACTGGGCGTCGTCATGCTCAAAATTGACGCCGCGGAATTGCCGTTTTTCGATCTGCAGACGAACACGACGGCGCCCGATCTCGGAGCTTCGCTGGGGATTTTGGGGGTCGTGGCAGATGCCGAAACTCGCTATACGCTGAACCCGGGTATGGTGAGTGCCATGCAGCGTAATCGAGGCTTTCAGTTTCAGACCGACGCGCTCGTGAATTATGGCAATTCAGGCGGCCCGATCATCGATGCGGAGGGGCGCTTCGTGGGATTGGCGGATGCGGCCTTAGCACCCGCGACCGTCATGGGGAGGCTATTCCAGGATCAAGAGCTCAATCAGTGGCAGATTGCTCCGAATTCGGGCGTGTCACTGGTGGCCCGCGGTGATCGACTGCGAGAGTCACTGGAGGAACTGAAGAGTGGCAAATCGATTCTGCAGCCACCCGGTGCGTTCCTCGGAATTGGCCCCGATCAGCGCAAACTATTCAGCACCGAAGTGACCATTGGAGCTGTGACGCCAAAATCTCCAGCCGATCAAGCGGGGTTAAAAGCGGGTGATCGCATCTTATCGATCAACAATGAGGAGCTAAGTAACTGGCGCGATATGCTGGCGCATCTGGCGAATTTCAAACCGGGAGATCAAATCGAAATCAAAGTCTTTCGACCTCGGATTGTAGAAAAACTGATGATTGGTGATCAGGAGATCAAGAACGAGGATGATCTCAAGAAGATCAAGGCAGCTCTGAAGCCCAATGAAAAGTTTGAAGGTCGATTGGTGGTGGAAGACACCCGCACGGTCAAAGTGACCCTAGGAGAACGTCAATGATTCGCTCAGTGGCAGCGCTGGTATTCGTTACGATCTTGAGCTCGATAGGGGTGAATCACCGCCTGAGTGCCGCCGAGGGGACATTGAGTCCTGCGCCGGCGGCGGTGGGGATCAAAGCTTTGTGTGACAAGGTCCGCCCGGCCTACATTTTCATTTCGGGTGGCAGTGGAGTTGTGATCCGTCCAGACGGCTTGATGCTGACCAACTCGCATGTGATCGAAAATCAGAAAGAGTTTGATGTCCGTACGGGCGAGGGGAAGCATTATCGCGCGCGTGTGGTGGGCACGGACAAGCTGGGTGATCTCGCGGCCTTGAAGCTGGATTTGAAACCGGATCAGCAAATCCCTTATCTGGAGCTGGGTGATTCCGAGGCCTTGAAGGTGGGTGATTTTGCGTTGGCGATTGGCAACCCGTTTGGACTGGGCATGATCGACCAATCGCCGACCTTTACGTTCGGCATCATTTCCTCCCTGCATGTCATGCAAGGCACTTACACACAGTGCATTTTGACGGACGCGGAAGTGAATCCCGGTAACTCCGGAGGGCCGCTGGTCAATGCTCAGGGGCAGGTGGTAGGAATCAACGGCCAAATCAGTACTCGCTGGGGACTACGCTCGAACACGGGTATGGGATATGCGATCAGCGCACGACAAGTGAAACTCTGGTTGCCCAAGTTGGAGACGGCACAGGGTCGAAATGTCGAGCACGGTCAGCTCACCGGGCTGACGGTGAGGATGGAGCCGACGAAGATTAACAGCCCGCTGACGGTGGAAGATGTCGCTGAAGAGACGGCGGGGGCCGCGGCCGGATTTCAAAAGGGTGATGTGTTTCTGCGGATGGATGGCTATCCGATTCCGAATTTTATTCAGTTGCGGAACAGTCTCGGAGTCTATCCGGCCGGATCGACGGTGACGGTAGATGTTCGCCGTGGTGATCAGGAAGTGCCGCTTAAAGTTGATCTGGTCGCTCGCCGCCCCGGCCGCTTGGGCTTGAAGCTGGGAGTGACCGAAGGTGATGACAAACAGGTCGTAATCAAGGAAGTGGAGGCGAATGCGGCCGCGGGCAAGGCGGGGCTGCTCGTCGGTGATCAGTTTCAGGCCATTAACGATCGTGTCTTGAATGTGCCACCAGCCGAGCAGATCAAGGCGCTAGAGACGTTCATGAGTCGCGAGTTGTCGGCGGGCGATATCGTGAAATTGAAAGTGCGCCGCAAGAATGAAGCAGGCGAATTTACGGAAGTTACCTTGCGTATGGTAGCGCGGTAAAACTTCGGGGAAGGTTCGCGGCCGTTGCTTGTGAAGATTAGACGTCAGGCCTACAATCAGCACGCGGTAACGTGGCATAGCTGACGCTTTGCCAACGCTTCGACTATTCATCCGCACGCGCCGAACCAGGTGAGACAGCCCTTCGATGAGTGAACTTCATCACGAGTGTGGAATTGCTGCGATTTATCATTTGCCGGGAGACGAGGTCAGTCCGCTCTGCCCTGACGCGGGTCCCGATGAGATCACTCGATTGCTGCCGCGCATGCTGCAGGACATTCAAAATCGTGGTCAGCTGGCGGCTGGAATCACGACCTACGAGCCGTCGCGTGATCAGTTAATCGACACTTACAAAGAAATTGGCACGGTTCAGGAAGTGTTTCGCTTATCGCATCGCGGCAAAAGTGAAGCACTCATGAAAGAATATTCCGGGCGGGCTGGCATTGGCCATGTGCGGTATGCGACGTGTGGTGCGGAAGATCGCAGTTATGCCCAGCCCTTTGAGCGGCATCACATTCAGAAACACAAGTGGTTCAGCTTTGCGTTCAACGGGCAGCTTGCCAACTACCAGGCGTTGCGCGATCGTTTACTGCAGGATGACGATCATCATTTGGCCCGGGAAACGGACACGGAGATCATCATGCACGAACTCAGTCGCGAGCTGTCGGGAAACCGCCGGCCGACGTTGCTCGAGGTCATGCGGTCCGTGGCTCCGCGATTCGATGGTGCCTACAGCCTGGTGATGCTGAATGCCCTGGGTGAAATGCTGGTCGCCCGCGACCCGCTCGGAATCAAACCGCTCTGCTATGCCATGGAAGGACCGCTCTTCGCAGCAGCCAGCGAGAGTGTGGCGCTGTTGAATTTGGGTTTCAAGCCCGAGAGTATTCAGTCGCTAGCGCCAGGCCATGCAATCACGATCGGGCTGGATCGACGCCTATTGGTTGAACCTTTTGCGCCCAGTACTCGGCGTGCGCACTGTTTCTTCGAATGGATTTATTTCGCAAATGTCGCCAGCAGTCTGGATGATCGCAGCGTCTACCTGTCACGGACGGCACTGGGAACCGAATTGGCGCGATTGGAACGGGAGGATCCGCAGTTTCCGGTCGACGAAGATACGATCATCGTGCCGGTGCCGGACACCAGCAAGGCTGCGGCCGATGCGATGGCGTATGAACTGCGAGTGCCATGTCGCGAGGGACTGATCCGTAATCGCTATTCGGGACGAACCTTCATCGAGGGTGGCAAGAATCGAGTGCGTAAGGTTGAAAACAAGTACACGCCGCTGCGGGAAGTGCTCAACGGCAAACGTGTCATCCTCGTGGAAGACTCGATTGTTCGTTCCACGACCATGAAAGTACTGTTGGATCGGATTCGCGAGCGGGGTGGAGCGAAAGAGATTCACGTGCGCGTGGCTTGTCCGCCGATTGTCGCGCCGTGTTTTTACGGCATCGACATGTCGACGGTCGATGAGCTGTTTGCTCCGCGTTATCTCGCTGGTGGCCCGCTCACAAAAGAAGTACAAGCTCGGATGGCACGCGATCTGGGTGCTGATTCGCTACGTTATTTGCCCGTTGAATCGATCGCTCGCGCGATTGGTTTTCAGGATCAACGACTGTGTCAAGCTTGTATCACGGGGCAATACCCGACGGATCATGGCCAGAAACTCTACCAAATCGCTTTGGGCAATGTCGGCAAAATCACCTCTTCGGGCCGTACCTATGAATCGGTCAAGACCGTCGAGGTGACTTAGTAAGGGATATCGAAACAAGCAGGTATCCAAATCAGTGATATATCCTTAAGAGGTGTGCGAAACAGCAACTATCCCGCAGCGGTGTTTCAGCAGTCATGTTCCCGCAGCGATGTACCCGCAGCGGGCTGCGTGGGCACACCTCGTCCCGCCTCATCGACAGGAGACTTTCCATGCCTGACTCATTACCGGTGGTCGTCGTTCGTGGACTGGCTATCGTCTCGTGTTTGATTTTCGTGCCAGCAGCGGCGGCGGCGGATTTGCAATTCAACCGGGATGTGCGGCCGATTTTGGCTGAGCACTGCTTTTCCTGTCACGGTCCGGACAAAATGAGTCGCAAGGCGGATCTGCGTCTGGATCAGCGCGAGGTGGCGGTGGAGTCCAAGGCGATCGTACCGGGGAAGCCGCAGGAGAGTCAGCTTTGGGCTCGCATCCATTCCACAGACGCTGACGAAGTGATGCCACCACCGAACAAAAAGCGACTGACGGATGCGCAGAAGGAAACGCTGCGCCAGTGGATCGCTGCGGGGGCCGAGTATCAGTCGCACTGGGCGTTCCTACCAGCCGTTCGTCCGGCTTTACCAACCGTGAAGAACGAGGCCTGGGTGCGTAGCGACCTGGATCGTTTTGTGCTAGCGACACTCGAACGTCACGGCTTAACACCGGCTCCCGAGGCCGATCTGCGTACGCTGGCACGACGAGCCAGTCTGGATCTGCGTGGCTTGCCGCCGACGGTGGAGGAAGTCGATGAACTGCTGCGGGATAAAACACCACAGGCGTACGAAAACTACCTGGATCGCTTGCTGAAGTCACCGGCTTGGGGTGAGCATCGAGCTCGTTATTGGTTGGATGTCGCGCGATATGCCGATACGCATGGCATTCACTTCGACAACTATCGAGAGATGTGGGCTTTCCGGGATTGGGTCATCGGAGCGTTCAATCGGAACTTGCCGTTTGATCAGTTCACGATTGAGCAACTGGCGGGCGATCTGCTCCCCAATCCGTCGCTCGATCAAGTCGTGGCATCCGGATTTAACCGCTGCAATATCACGACAAACGAGGGTGGCACGATTGCCGAAGAGTATTTAGTGCTCTACACGCGTGATCGCACGGAGACGGTCGGGCAAGCGTGGCTCGGGCTGACCGTCGGCTGTGCTGTCTGTCATGAACATAAATTTGATCCGGTGACTCAGCAGGAATTCTATGAGCTGGCGGCATTCTTCAATAACACCACGCAGCCGGCGATGGATGGTAATCGCAAGGATACGCCGCCGATTTTGAGCGTGCCGCAGGTGACCGATCGCGCTCGTTGGCAGGAGATCACGCGCGAATTGCCTCAGCTCCGCCAGCAGATCACCGAACGCTCGCGACTAGCACATGCGGAGTTCGATCGCTGGCTACCAACTGCGACGCCCGAGCAGATTACGACTCCGGTTCCTACGGAAGGGTTGACCCTGCAGGCTGGTTTAAGTGAAGGGCAGGGGAAGCGCGTGGCTTGGACGGTCGGCGGTACAGCGGGCGCGGCAGACTTGACCGGCGAGGTGGTGTGGGAGGCGGGGCAGGTTGCGCAGCAGGCGCTTAAGTTTCGACCCGATACGCAGCTTCAATGGGACGATGCGGGGAACTTTGAACGCGATAACCCCTGGACGATCGCAGCCTGGGTCTATCTTCCTAACCACCAAGGTTCCGGCTCGCTGCTGGCGCGGATGGACGATCAGCATGATTTTCGCGGCTGGGATGTCTGGGTGGAGCAAGGTAAGGTGGGGATGCATGTGGTGCACAAGTGGCCGGGGGATGCCCTGAAAGTCGTGACGGGTGATCCACTTCCCGTCAACGCCTGGAATCATCTGCTGATTACCTATGATGGCAGCAGCAAGGCAGCGGGCGTCAAGATCTTTGTGAACGGTGAGGAGCGGACCAAACGGATCGAGGGAGCCGATGTGCTGCGCAGCACCATCAAGACCACTGTGCCGCTCAAAGTCGCCCAGCGACACTCAACTGCTCGAGTTCAGGATCTCAAACTGCAGGATCTGCGAATTTACAGCCGAGTGCTGGCGACTGCTGAAATCCTGCGATTGTCGCGTGATAGTCGTACCGCGTGGCTGCTAGCCAAACCGCATGCGGAACGCACAGATGCGGAAAAGAAGGAATTGTTTACGTGGTGGTTGCCGAGTCGTGACGAGATGTATCGTCAGTTGACGGCCAAACAAACCGTACTGGCCGCGGAAGAAGATGCCATCGCTAAGCGTGGGACCATGACCCATGTCATGCAGGAACGCACGGAAAAGCCGAAGGCCTTTGTATTGTTCCGTGGTGAATATGATCAGCGACGCGCGGAGGTGCAGGCTAGCACTCCCAGTGTGCTGCCCGCCATGCCGCCCGAGCTTCCCCGCAATCGGCTCGGTTTAGCTCAGTGGCTGCTGCGTCCCGAAAACCCCCTCACCGCTCGTGTCACCGTGAATCGGTTCTGGCAAGAGCTCTTTGGTACCGGGCTGGTGCGAACCGCGGGCGACTTTGGGGCCGCTGGTGAACTGCCGTCACATCCTGAACTACTCGATTGGCTGGCGGTCGACTTTCGTGAACATGGCTGGGATATGAAGCGGTTCTACAAACAGATGCTGCTCAGCGCCACCTATCGGCAATCGGCTCTGGCGACTCGGGAAAAGCTGGAGAAGGATGCACAGAATCGCTGGCTATCTCGTGGGCCACGGTTCCGTATGGATGGTGAAATGGTGCGTGATTATGCACTTTCGGTGAGTGACCTGCTGGTGCGAAAAATGGGTGGGCCAAGTGTGAAGCCGTATCAGCCGGATGGCGTCTGGGAAGCGGTCGCCATGATAGGCAGCAACACCCGTGATTACCGTCGTGATACGGGTGAGAGTCTTTATCGACGAAGTTTGTACACCTTTTGGAAACGCAGTGCGCCGCCCGCATCACTCGAGATATTTAATGCACCCAATCGAGAAACTTGCGTTGTGCGTCGCGAACGTACGAACACGCCGCTCCAAGCCCTGGTGACGTTGAACGATCCGCAGTTTATCGAAGCCGCTCGACATGTCGCTCAGATCACCATGCGTGAAGGTGGAGCGACCGCCGAGGAACGACTGAACTTCGTCGCTCAGCGATTGCTGGCACGCCCCTGGAGCGAGCGGGAACTGCCAATTGTGCGGCAATCGTGGGCCGACCTGGAGACGTTTTACAAGTCTCATGGGGAGGACGCCAAGCAACTGATCGCGGTGGGCGAGTCGAAGCCGGATGAGAAATTGGATCCAGCCGACTTAGCTGCCTGGACGATGCTCGTGAATCAAGTTTTGAACTTGGACGAAGTTCTGACCAAGTGATGTTGCGCTGTCCACTTTCTCCCACTACTCCGCGATTTTTTTCTGGCTCGTAAAAGGAACCAGCGATCATGACCAATCGACCCTCAGCCGATATTCTGACTCGATTTCGTGAACGAATCACGCGCCGCCATTTTTTTGAGCGTGGTAGCCATGCGGTGGGCTGGGCAGCGCTCGCCTCGCTGCTGCAAGCCGATGGGGTGCCGTCGGCACTTGGGGCGCCCGAAACTGCTCTGCCCGCGACTCATTTTCCCCCCAAAGCAAAACATGTGATCTATCTGCACATGGTAGGCGGGCCACCGCAGATGGATCTTTACGATCATAAACCGGTCATGGAGCAGTGGTATGACAAGGATCTTCCCGACAGTGTGCGCAAAGGCCAGCGTTTAACCACGATGACCTCGGGGCAGGCTCGTTTTCCCATCGCGCCCTCGAAATTCAAGTTTGAGCGATACGGCCAGAGCGGTATGTCCGTATGCGAACTTTTGCCCTGGACTTCCAAGATGGTGGATGACATGTGCTTTGTGCGCAGCATGCACACCGAAGCGATCAACCACGAACCGGCGATTACTTACATTCAAACGGGCAATCAGTTAACGGGGCGTCCCTGTCTGGGCGCGTGGGTCTCGTATGGACTGGGATCGGGGAATCGGGACTTGCCCACCTTTGTCGTCCTGGTCGCTCGACCAACCAATACTGAACAAGTGCAAGCGATATCCGCACGGTTGTGGCAGTCGGGCTATCTGCCAGGCGAACATGCCGGCGTCGCCTTTCGTTCTGCCGGTGATCCAATTTTGTACATCAATAATCCCCCCGGTGTGCCGCCGCAGATTCGTCGGCAAACGCTCGATGGTCTGAAGCAGTTGAATGAGTTGACTCGCGATCAGCTGCTGGATCCCGAGACGGAAACTCGTATTCAAAACTATGAACTGGCGTTTCGCATGCAAGGTAGTGTGCCGGAACTGACCGATCTCAGTAAAGAACCCGCTCACACGTTTGAACTGTACGGCGAAGCGGCGCGTAAGCCAGGTTCCTTTGCCAATACCGTGCTGCAGGCGCGACGGATGGTGGAGCGGGGAGTACGTTTCATTCAGGTCTATCACAACAACTGGGATACACATGCTAATGTTGCGGGCCGACTTCCGGATCAATGTCGTGATGTCGATCAGCCCTGCTATGGTTTGGTTCAGGACCTGAAGCAGCGCGGTTTACTCGACGAAACACTAATTATTTGGGGCGGCGAGTTTGGTCGTACCATCTACTCTCAGGGTGGAGTGGGCAAGCAGAATTATGGCCGCGATCATCATCCGCGCTGCTTCACGATCTGGATGGCAGGAGGTGGGATCAAGCCCGGAACCGTGTATGGTGAAACCGACGACTTCTCCTACAACATTGTCGATAAGCCAGTTCATATTCGCGATTTTCACGCCACGATCCTGCAGCTCTTGGGATTCGATCACGAGCGTTTCAGCGTGCGGCACCAAGGACTTGAATCACGGCTGACGGGAGTCGAAACGGCGCACGTGATTAAGGATTTGCTGGCATAGAGAGCTTGCAGAATTCGCTGCGATAGACAGGCAATCCAGCCTTGCGAGTCCGACGCTCGAAATGCGTGTGAAAATCGAGGTCATGTGCGGCGGGACGCTCATCGACCGCCAGCGGGCCTCGGAGCGTCGTGCTCTGGCGAATCAGTTCGAGTGACGTCAGGTAGTATTCCTCGACGTCCGTCCAGAAATGCAATTTCCCACCGGGACGCAGCACTCGCTCCACATCCCGCACAAAGGGCTCGTTGAGCACTCGACGTTTGCGATGCCGCAGTTTCCACCAGGGGTCGGGAAAGTAGACATGCACCGCTTCCAGATAATTGTCTGGCAGGAACTCGCGAAAAAATCGCAAGCCGTCACCTTCCAGAACGCGGGCGTTCGTCAGGTTCTGACGAACTAAGCGAGCGGCGATGAATTCGGCATACTTGTGGGCGATCTCAATTCCGAGAAAGTGATGGGTGGGGCAGGCGGAGGCAGCACCGGCCAGAAACAGCCCCTTGCCGCTGCCGACTTCCACTTCCAGCGGTGCGACACCCCCGAACCAAGCCTCGAGATCGAATGGAGGAACAAGATCGTCGAGCAACCGGTAATGGGTTGAGATATCAAGTGCGGGATTGATTTTTCGCAGTGCGCGGCGACCCATGCCTGACTCTCTGCCTAACTCTCGGCGTGAAAGGGAATCGGTACCCCCTTCAATTCGCCCTCGACCACCAAATTGTCGCCCACCACACCTTGGAAGCGACAGATGATGAGTTTGCCGGGGCGTACACGTTTCTGCTGGCAGATGACATAAAGCCGTTCACCCGGCTTCACCGGATCGCGAAATCGTACCTCTTCCAGCCCACCAAATCCGACCACGAAATCACCTTGGCCCAAGAGTTGATGGCGCTGGGCAAAGTAGCTGCTCAGCTGTGCGGCGCATTCGAGCATCACGACGCCGGGCATCAAAGGCATGCCGGGCATGTGCCCACGCACCCAAAACTCGTCGTTGGTGATCTCCTTGTAGCCCACGCAGAAGTGCTGCTCTAAATCTTCGTAGACAACCGCCGTCAACTGTTCCATTTCGAAACGCTGATGATTGTAACGACGGATTTCGTGGATGTCGGCGACAACTCGAGTCAGATCCAGGCTCGACAAATCGACGATCAATTGCTTATTCGACACCAGCCGTTCCTCCCCAGGGAACTTCGCGGCGGACTAGGTCCGCACTTTGGCACGCTTCAAGCGCCGCGCCTTGGAGTTCGCCGGACGTTTTCCGTGATTGGCCTTTTTATGGCCTCGATGTGGCTTCGCCATGATTTCCAACCCTTGTGGCATATCTCTTAGATCGTCAAAAACCGAGTCACAACTGTAGCAGTAAGACCGAGTCGTGAAAAGCCGCGTATTGCGCTCCTGGCAAAAACAGACTGGGTAATTTAGCGAGGTTCGGAATGGCGACTACATGCTACCGTTGCTCGCTGCCATCCGAGCCTTTGTTCCCAGCACGGGAAATCTGACCCTGCAGCCGTTTCCACCAGGAATCCGAGGGTGGCTGCTCCAAGGTCGTCACGATTTCCGCCATCGTCCCCGGTCGCTCCTCGGGACGCTTGGCGAGCATGCGCTGAAACAGTCCCTCCAGCCAGTCCGGCACGTCCGTACGCTCCCCACGCAGGGTCGGGATCGGCGAGTTTTGATGGGCGATCACCTTTTCCATCATGCTCTTGCCGCTGTAGGGAGGCTGACCTTGAAGGAGGAAATAAAGAGTGCAACCGAGCGAATAAATATCGGCTCGCGCATCGGCTACTCGGGCATCCAGCGATTGCTCGGGTGGCAAATAGTCTGGGCTCCCCATGCGTAAGCCAACCATCGTCAGATTGATATCACGTGCCAAGGGGGACGAACTTTCCACACGGGCGATCGTCATGTTCGCCACACGCAGCACCCCTTGGTTGTCGACCAGCAGCGACTGCGGCTTAATGTTGCGATGATAGACCCCGTACTCGTGCAGGTGAACCAGACCTCGAGCGGCTTGCAGCGTGTAGCTCACGACATGCTCCAGCGGGAGCTTGCCCACCTGTTTAACCAGGGCTGCCAAGTCCGCACCCACAACATATTGGGTGACCAGGAAAGGCTGGTTTTGAATCATCCCCGAGTCTACTCCGGCAATCAGATTGGGATGCTTCAGACGAGTCGCGATATCAATTTCGCGGATGAAGCGTTTGACGAGCGACGCATCCTTCAAGGCCGCCGGCAACAAAGTTTTGAGTGAAAAATGATGACCACTTTCCTGGTGCACCACTTTATAAGTGATGCTCATCGTCGTTGCCGCTAATCTCTCCAGCGGTCGATAAGGCCCAAAGTTCAGAACTTGAGCGACGGGAGCAGCGGGGGCGGGGGACGGTGCGGGGCTGGCCGTTGGCTCCGGCTCCTCGATAAACGAACTCGCTGGCTCCGCCGCCCGCAAGACATAGTCGTAGGAAGCTTTGGAGTTGGGGTCGAGCAGGTAACGTCCCGCGGTAGCCAGTTCTTCCAAAATACGTCGCGCTGGCTCATTCGTCGCTGGCGTCATGGCCGCTCGGACACGCGCGATCTGGCGATCCAGAGCGGCTTGGATGACACGTGGGTCCGCTTCAAATTTCTTGAGGCTCAGGAATCGATAGAGATCCGCTGGCTGTTCGGCGGGCAATATTCCCAGCCACTGATGATATGGATCCCACGCAGCATTCATCATGACCTCAATCTATTCAGCTCGCTTGTGCCCACGCTCCGATCGACGCCCCAACCACATTAACAGTCCCGGCAGAAAATATAACGAGGATAATTGGCAACAGGCTAAGCCCAAGGTCAATACTTCGCCCAGCGTTCGTAAGCCTTGATGCCGAGCAAACACCATGCTCGAAAATCCGACCATCGTTGTCGCCGAACAAACCAGAATCGCCACCACCACGCCCGAGCTCAATCGATAACCATGCATCCCTTGACTGCGCCAATCATGAATCACATGGACGCCACTGTCGATGCCAATCCCCAGGATCAAGGGCAGCACAATCATATTGGCAGCATTGAGGGGGATATTGAGCCAGCCGAGTACTCCCAGCATTAACCAGACACCGAGCAGCAGAGGCATGAGCGCCAGGAGAGAATGACCTAGATTACGAAAGTCCATCATCAGCACTATCAGCAGTGCCAAGATGGCATAGATGGCTGCATGCAGAAAACTACGCTGCATCTGCCGCGAGGCATAATAGGTTTGCACCGGATGTCCCGTCACTTGGTCATCGACACTTTCTACCTGAGCGACGAAACGCTCTAGTTCCGGCATGTCCCAAATGTTGCCACGAGCATAAACTCGCAGGAGATGGTGACCGGTACGGCCGACAAATCGTTGACGCAAGCCGTCGGGCAAGTCAGCACTTGTGGCCAAACGCACATCCGAAATCTCCGCCAGGATACGCAGTCGGCTGAGCAGATAGTCGGTTAATCGTCGCTGATAAGCAGACCAGCGTCGAGCGAGTTCATCTGCCGGTAGTTTTTGCAAGGTTCGCTGGAGTTCACTGAGGCGTGGCTGAGCGGCGGCAAGCGTCGGTGAATTCAGCCCCGCCATCAGACGCTCCAGGTCTGATGGTCCCAAGTCTCGCAGGCCCGCTGCTGATTCAGGTAAGTTGGCCAGACTGGCATGAATATCGGTAATACACGCCAGTTGTTCGGCAGTTGGTACAGCCAAGAGCGACACGACCTCCTCCGTCCGCTCCACCATCGACAGGCGTTCGAATAATCGTTTTCGCTGCTGCACCTGCTCGCGATCCGCACAGATCGACACGGCAAAAAATACGCTGCGGTCGCTGTGCTCGAGTAGCCGCTTTTCCCACTCCACGCTTTCCAGCCGCTGCGGCTGCAGGTTGAGCAGATTGTGATCGTAGCGCAGATCTTTGATGCCCCAGATCGCGACGCCCGCCAGTCCCAGGATCAGGATGACCGTGGCCCCCGGAGCGCGCTGGATCGGACGCAAAATCCAATCGAGTGCCAAGGGGCGCGGTAACTGACGCACTCGCCAGCGTCGATCCCAACCATACGTAACGGCGGGTGTCACGACGAGTGCTGCGAGCAAGCAGAGCACGATGCCGGCGCCCGCAATCACGCCCAGTTCCACGACCCCCGTGAAGTCGGTGAGCGCTGCGGCGAAGAAGGCACAGGCCGTTGTTATCGCACCCGTCACAACACCTGGTCCCACTTCGCGAGTGGTACGCACGAGTGCCGCTGCTAGCGGAACACCCTGACTGCGGACATGTACATACCGCACAAGGTAATGAATACCAAAATCAATCCCCAGGCCAATCAAGATGGCCGCAAACGAGACACTTAAGATGTTTAAATGGCCCACCACCAGGGTGATGAAGCCGAACGACCAAGCCATGCCGATGAGCAGAATAAATACCGCTAACCAAGTGTAGCGCCAGCTGCCGAGTCCTGCCCATAACAAGATGATCACTCCCACCAAGCTGATGATCGAAGAGAGCGTCATGTCGAGTTGGCTGGAATGCATTTCGTCGTACTCCAGAACCGGCATCCCGGTCAGGCCGATTTCGACGGCGGGATGACGCCGCTGGGTCGCCTGCAGGAGTGACCGCAGTCGGGTGACCGGCTCGCCACCCTGAACGAGAGCCGAAGCTTGCGGCTTGAACTGCAACGCGATGAACCCCATCCGTCCATCTTCCGTCAGCAGCCACTGCGGCTCATACTCGGCGGTTCGTGTCGCCAGTTCCTCCCACTCAGGAATCGAAATGGGCGGTGCTTCGTCCGCCAGAGCAGCGGAGATTTCTTGCAGCCGCCGATCCCAGGCCAAAGCCTCCTGCTCGGCCTCCCCACGCGGCCATTCGGTCAACTGTGCTTGCCAGCGCTCCCAGTCGCCCACCAATAGAGGCTCTAGAGCTGCCAGCCCACCCCGCAGACGCTGCAGGTTTTCCAGCGATGCTTGCTGCAGTGCGCGCGATTTAAAACGCGTCAGGTCGGTGCGATCCAGCACCGCGTCAAACCACTCCGCATGGGAGCTTAGTTCGGCACCGAGCTCCTCGAGTGCTGCCGTGATCGCCGCCGTCGATGATGACTCCACAATCACCAGCACATCATCGCGATCACCAAACTCGTCGAGATACGCGAGCCAGCGGCGATTGAAGTGACTGTTGGGGTTGAGTAGATCCAGACGACTGGTACGAAAGCCCAAGCCCTGTATGGTAATCCAGACGGACAAGGCGGCGGCCGCCAGCGCCACCATCAAGACCACGCGACGCCGCCGCATGATGACACGAGTAAACGCGACGAGCGGACGCTCGAGAGAAGATTCGCTTGTCACGTTGGCCTCCCATGCCACTGATTACACCACGGTGAGCGCCTTATCGGAGATATCCTTACGACACCACGCGCCCTGCCAGCGAATGAGTTTGACTGCCGTGTACGCGCGTAACTTGGCATCCGCAATCGAATCGCCCAGCGCCGTAACGGTCAAAACTCGACCTCCATAATTCACAACATCCAGCCCCTCGACCTTGGTGCCGGAGTGAAACACTTTCACATCCGCCAGTTCCGCAGCCTGCTCTAATCCACGAATCGGAAAGCCGGCTTCGTAGTCGCCCGGATACCCGGCGCTCGCCATCACCACTCCCACCGCTGGTCGTGGATCCCACTGTGGAGCGTCCAATTCGTGTAATCGACCATCCACGGTCGCTTCGAGCAAGTCCAATAAATCGCTTTGGAGTCGCATCAGGATCGGCTGACATTCAGGGTCGCCAAACCGTACGTTGTACTCCAGCACCTTGGGGCCCTGTCGCGTGAGCATGAGGCCCGCGTAGAGCACACCTTGGAAGGCGTTTCGCGTGCGCTTTAGCGTATGCACAGTCGGAACCAGGATGTTTTCTTCGATCCAGGCCAGATCCTGTTCGGTGACAATCGGTGCCGGACTGTAAGCCCCCATGCCGCCGGTATTAGGGCCCTGGTCGCCGTCAAAGGCGGCTTTGTGATCTTGCGCCGGAGGCAGGGGGACGATCGTCTTGCCGTCCGTGATCGCCAGCACACTCGCCTCCGCCCCATCCAGTCGCTCTTCGATCACAATGGTGCGGCCCGCATCGCCAAATTCCAGTCGCCGCGCAATCCGCTCGATCGCATCCAGTGCCTGATCGCGAGTGGCGCAGACGATCACGCCCTTGCCAGCCGCTAAGCCATCGGCCTTCACCACCACCGGCACAGCTTGATTGGCGTCGGGATAGCGATCCTTGATGTACCGCGACGCCGTGTCATATTCGCGAAAGACTTGATAGTCGGCCGTGGGGATACCGCCAGTGCGAAGCAAATTTTTGCAAAAAACTTTGCTCCCTTCCAGCTGCGCGGCGTTACGCGAGGGACCAAAAACTCGGAATCCTTCCTTGCGGAGCTTATCGGCCACGCCGTCGACGAGCGGGCGTTCCGGGCCCACCACGACTAAGCCGATGGAGTTCTGTCGAGCGAATGGGACGAGGGCGGCGATATCCGTGGGGGCGATGGGGACATTTTCCGCATCGATCGCGGTGCCGGCATTGCCGGGAGCGACGAAAATGCGGCCAGCGCGAGAGCTTTGCCGAATTTTCCAAGCTAGCGCATGTTCGCGACCACCATTGCCAAGCACCAGAACATTCATCGAAAAACGATCCTGTGAGAGAGTGACAGGGAATTAAAGGAAGGGGTGGATTGTACGAGACGCAGGGCGGTGTCGTCAGTGGGATTGGGGTGGTTGACAATTCGAACGAGAGCGCGATACAACTAGTTTTCCAGTTTGTGAAAAATATCACAAGCATCGACCTCAGGCTCCCATGCACTGCGACTCAGCGTTTGCGATTTCATCGCTCGGGTGTTTCTGGCCGGTTTCTCCGGCAGTGGGATTTGTTGCGCAGCGGCGAGTCGGTGGCGAGTGTTCCAAGACGGTAAGCATCATGGCTGATAAAGGCGTGTGCGTTTATGGCTGACAAGAAGAAAATGTCGGTCGCTGAGATCCTGGCTGCTGCTCGCGCCGAGAAATCGGGTGGAGCGGCACCGGCGAGTGCTGCGGCCTCGACCGGAGCGGCACCCGCGGCAGCGGAGCCGGCTGAGTCGTCTGCTCCCGCCGCTGAGGCGGCGAGTGCGGCAGCTCCCGCAGCAGCCGCACCGGCAGCAAAGATCAAACCAGGTTCGATGAGCGTCGCTGAGATTTTGGCGGCAGCGCGAGCCAAGCCAGGTGCGGCAGCAGCCAAGCCAGCGGCACCTGCAGCGGCAGCACCGGCAGCCGAAAAGCCGGCCGCCAAGCCCAAGCCAGCGGCCGCTGAGAAGCCGGCTGCCGAGGCGGCTCCGAAAGCTGCTCCAAAAACCTCCGCCGCGCTGGATACGGCGAGCATCCTGGCGGCGGCTCGCAGCGGCGGAAAGCCGGGACCTGTGTCGAAGTCAGAGGCGGAAAAGAAGGGGATTCCGGTCGAGGCGCCCGCGAAGAAGAAGCTGGTCGTGCCTCCCCCGCCCACTCGCCCCGCCTACCTGGAAAAGAAAAAAGCAGCCGAACCAACTCGCCGTGGTTTTTTTGCTTACACCTCGGATGTGTTGGTCGGCGGCTCGTTGGCACTCGGTTTTGCGTCGCTCGCCGTCACGCATATCCTGTGGGTACTCGGGCTCGCTCGTTATTTGTTCCCCAACGTGCTCACAGAGCCCCCAACTCGTTTCAAGGTGGGGTTCCCGGACGCGTTGGCGCTGGGGCAGGTTGATGAACGATTCAAGGCGCAGTTCGGTGTCTGGATCGTCAAAGGGGAGTACGAGGGAGAGGCTCAGATCTTTGCTCTGAAGTCCGTCTGTACCCATCTCGGCTGTACGCCTAACTGGCTCGAAGCAGAACAGAAGTTTAAATGCCCGTGTCACGGCAGTGGTTTTTATAAGGATGGGATTAACTTCGAGGGGCCGGCTCCGCGGCCACTGGAGCGTTATGCCATCAAGGTTGCTGATGACGGTCAGTTGGAAGTGGACAAGAGTCGCGTGTTCCATGAGGAAACGGGAGAATGGTCCAACTCGGCGTCTTTCGTGACGGCCTAGTGGACCGACCCTGGGAAGGGTCGTGAAGGGGATTGCCGTAAATGCCGGGTGTGGTATTCACGGTGCGATTGTGAGTCTTAGATAGCAGGTACATCCGCAATGCCTTCGCTCAGTGAAATCATTCGCGAGTCGCAGATTTGGAAGAGTATTTTCCGACATCCGATGCCGGTGGATCGCCGTAATCGAATCGTCGTGATGCTGACCAATTTTTTCCTGCACTTGCATCCCGTGTCGATTAAGAAACAAGGCATTGCGCTCAGTTACACCTGGTGTATGGGCGGAGTGACTTTCTTTCTGTTTTTGGTGGAGACGGTCACGGGCGTGCTGCTGATGTTCTACTACCGCCCGACGCTGGAGTGGGCGTACAACGACATCTTGGCGCTGCGTGACGTCACCTCGCTGGGAATTTTGCGCGAGCTTCATCGCTGGGGTGCTCACTCCATGGTGATCACCGTCTGGCTGCACATGTATCGAGTGTTTCTCACGGGCAGTTATAAACCGCCGCGGGAGTTCAACTGGGTGATCGGTGTGATCTTGCTCCTGCTCACATTGCTGCTCTCGTTCACGGGGTATTTATTGCCCTGGGATCAGCTGGCAATCTGGGCGATCACGGTCGGTTCGAACATGGCTCGCGCTCATCCCGTGCTGGGTCACGAAGGGCCGGGTGCCGCGCTCTTGACGGTGGACGGCATTGACATGATTACTAACGCATCGGATGCTCGCTTTGGCTTGCTCGGTGCACGTTTCGTGGGCGAAGAAACGCTCAATCGTTTCTACGTTCTTCACTGCGTCGCGATCCCCCTGGCCGCCTCTCTGCTCATCGCCATTCACTTCTGGCGTGTGCGTAAGGACGGCGGTATCAGTGGTCCATTGTAATCGGGTGTAATCGGGAATCAGATTCATGCACGGTCACATGAGTGAAGCCGATTTCCTGCGTCACATTGCAGGATTTCTCGGTTTGTACTACGTAGCGTTAGCGATCATGAACGGCTTTGCCGCGCTCTATCTATGGCGGCAGGGGCGGTCCGTGACGGTGGGGCGAATCGGTCGTTTCCCAATCACTACTCCGGTGATCTGGGCGGCTGTTTCGCTGCTCTTTCTGGTCATGGCGTCGGTCGCTTCCAGCGGCAACAAGCAGATGATGGACTTAGTGTCGTTGCCGGAGAGCATTCGCGAAGGCTTCGACGCCGTGATGGGCCCCGTGTTGTACTCCGTGGGTTCGTTGGTGCTACTAGCCGGACTCTACCTGGGGCGTGAATTCTTCACCAAACCGTGGGTCGCTTGGACGGGGCTCAACGCCACGCTGCTACTCATGGGCATGTCGATGACCGACCCCGATTTTGCGGCAGTGGTAACAAAGCCGGACAACGTGCCGATCGTGGGCTTGGTGTTCCTCCTGGGATTCTTCACCTGGTTGGCCACGTACCGAGCCGTGATAAATGACGCTCGGCTATTAAAGGGTGAACCATCCCTGGAAGCGGTGGAGAATGAAAAGGTGCTGGTGTGGCCCGACTTGGTCTACACGGAACTGATCTGCATGGTCGCCTTGACCGCCTTCCTGATGCTCTGGGCCATAGTCCTGAAGGCTCCGCTGGAAGAACCCGCCAGTGCCGTGAAGACGCCTAATCCATCGAAGGCCCCGTGGTACTTCCTGGGCTTGCAGGAAATGCTGGTCTATTACGATCCATGGATGGCCGGTGTGGTGCTGCCGGGTACCGTCGTAGCCGGTTTGATGGCGATTCCTTACATCGACTACAACAAAGCTGGAAACGGCTACTACACGATTAACGAACGTAAGTTCGCCTACCTGACTTTCCAATTCGGCTTCCTTGTCCTCTGGATCACGCTCATCGTGATGGGGACGTTCCTGCGGGGCCCCAACTGGAACTTCTTCGGGTTTTATGAAACGTGGGATGCTCACAAGGTGGAATCACTGAACAACGTCGATCTTTCGATGTGGTTCTGGGTCGACCTGCTACAGATGCCACGTCCAGCCGCTCCCGAAGGAGCTAAATTACCGCTGCGAGTCGCCTACATCGCACTGCGCGAATCGCCCGGAATTTTACTGGTAATTGGTTACCTTACAGCCTTGCCTCCCGCGATGGCTGTTTCCATTCCTTTTTTCCGCTCGCTGTATATCCGAATGGGGTTCTTGCGGTACATGGTGATGACCAACTTGCTGCTGATGATGCTGCTGTTGCCCATCAAAATGGTGCTCCGCTGGTCCCTCAATCTGAAATATTTCGTAGCCATTCCCGAATACCTGCTGAACTTCTAATTGCCCGATCTGGAAGTACTAGTTGAACAGAGGGTGAAGGAACGAGAGTATGCCGGCTTCCGAGTCAACGTGGCGTAATCAACGACTTTTGCATCGCATTTTTGCAGTCACCGGAGTGTCGCTGTTAGTGGCGACCGTCTGGATGCTCTATGCCGATCACGATCGTGAGTGGAAACACTATCACGACAAGTCGCGAGAAATCGACTTGGCTTACAATGATTGGTACGAACTGCAATACCAAACTAATGAAGCTATTCGTGAACACGAAGAACTTGAAACGCGCTACCGGGAAGTGCTGGCCTCACCCGTCGACGCCCAACTGCTCGCGGCCTTCAAAGCCGAAGCTGAGTCCACAGAGATTTCAGCTGAACGGTTCAAGGCTGAGGGCATCGAGACACTAGTCGAAAACCTAACCGCTGCGATCGCCGCTGAAAGCAAGTCTGCTGCGGGCAGCGAGAAGCCGGGCGACAATACTGAAGCAGCGACCACCGGCGACAGCACGGCCGCTCGCGAAGCGGTCGCTGCCTCACCCGCGGTCGTCGCGGCGCGGCAGAAATTGATGGCTGCCGTCGACAGCGTGGTGGCCAACGCAAAGTTCCACGAAACCAATGCGCTCAGTGCCCGGAAGTTCAAAAATGCCGATCTCGATGCCGTCAAAGCACAGCTCGATATCGCCATTCGCGACAACAAATCAGCGGCCGATCGCGGCAAGATCTCGGAGCAGATCAAAGCCGTCAACGATCAGGTGGAAGAGCTGAAGCGAGCCTATCAGTCGCTCGCCGATCATCGGGGGAAACTGCAGTCACTGGCCAAGCAGATCAAGTCACGGGAAAGTGAAGCGAAGCGTGCTCGCGATGACAATTTTGCCGACTTGAAAAAGCTGGAATCGACCTATGTTGATCGCCGCATGACCTACTTTGTCGATCGCTTCCCGTTCCTCGGCAAGAAGTGGTTGTCGCTGCCAATTTTAGATGCGTTCAACTCGCCTCGTAAAATCGATAACTTGTGGAGTGACGATCTCACGATTGATTACAACTTCCGTCGTGTGCGTCGCTTTGACCGCTGCACGACTTGTCATCAGGCGATGGAGAAGTCGAAGCCCGGTCAGCCCGATCAGCCGCAATACGATCAGCTGCAAGAGCTGACGCTGGTGCTAAACACTCCCAGCCGCGACGAATTGGAAAAGCTACGCGAGGAAGTACAAGGTCGTCCGAACGCTCCAAGTTCCCTGGAAGCACTGAACGATCAGTTGCTTTCCGAGGCCTATGGATTGCGAGTTGCTCAAGCTGGCTTGGTGAGCGACGACGATGTGACGCTCACCTACGTGAAGACGGGTTCGCGAGCTGCCACTGCGAAGCTAGCTGGAACAGCGGCCAACCAGCCAGTCGACGGCGAGCAGATTCGACGCTCGATCATCGAGACGCCAGTGAGCTACAGTGCCTCACCGACTGGTAAGCCGACCGCAGTGGAAGGACTGCTTCTGGGGGACGTCGTGACGCACGTCAACGGCAACGCCATTGATGCTCCGCGTGAGTTAACGCGGCAATTGCTGATGACCGCCGATTTTGGCAAGCCTGTGACGCTGAAGATTCGCCGCGGTTTCTCCAGTCCGTTTGCGTCGCATCCACGTTTGGATCTCTATGTCAGCTCGGGCAGCCCGCACCGCATGCAGACCTTTGCTTGCACCGCCTGTCATGAAGGACAGGGCAGCGCCACCGATTTCAAATGGGCCTCCCACGCTCCGAATGACACGCTGCAGGAAAAAGCTTGGGCCAAGCAGTATGGCTATTTCGACAATGAGCACTGGATCTATCCGATGTATCCGTCGCGGTTTGCCGAGAGTGCCTGCTTGAAGTGTCACCATGAAGTGGTGGAGTTGGAACCGAGTGAAAAGTTCCCGGATCCGCCAGCTCCCAAGGTCACTCACGGATATCACCTGATTCGAAAATATGGCTGCTACGGCTGCCACGAAGTGAAGGGTTACGAGGGGCCCAACAAGCGGCTAGGACCCGACATGCGGTTGGAGGCGAACTACTTTGCCGCCAGCCTGCAATTGAAGGCTGTGCTGGAGAATACCAAGTCGGTCGGCAAGCTGACCGCGGAAGAACGTCGCTGGATCGAAACGCTGGCGGAATCGCCGGAGCGTTCCGATATTCGTGGACGCATTCTGGAAATGCTCCAAGTGGACGAGAAATCGGCCGAGCCGCGACTGCCTGGGGGCGCACATAAACTGGCGAGTCTCTTCAAAGACGAAGAGACTCCGGGTGACCTGCGAAAGGCGGGGCCCAGTTTACGCTACATGACCAGCAAGCTAGACGATCAATTTGCCTACGACTGGATGCGCGAACCGAAGCATTTCCGCCCCAGCACTCGCATGCCGCAATTCTTTGGTCTGTGGGATCATTTGGAAGGCCACAGCAAGGAGCTGGCGGCCAAGTTCGAGCCGGCCGAGTTACTGGGCATGCTCACCTACTTGAAGGTGCGATCGCAATCGTTTGAGTACCTGGTGCCGCCTGAGGTGAAAGAGCCAGCGGCGGAAAGCGATGAAGCTCGACAACAAGCGCGGGTGGAGCGGGGTAAAGTGGCGTTTGAGGAACGGGGCTGTTTGGCCTGCCACACGCATGGGGATTTCCCCGATGTGGCTCGCTATCGCCGACCCCATGAAATCGTGCAAGGGCCTGATTTAACGGGTCTTGGCAGCAAGTTCGCACCGTCCCGCAATCCGAACGGAACCAAGTGGCTCTATTCGTGGATCAAGGAACCAACGAAGTATCACGCCCGTACCGTGATGCCAAACTTGTATCTCGATCCCGTCGAAATCAAGGACGAGAAGGGGAAGGTTACGGCAACGGTGGACCCCGTAGCCGATATCGTCGCCTACCTCATGACCTCGACGAACGAAAATTGGAAGGCTCCCGATCCATCCGTGCTCGGGGACGCTCAAGAGTCGGTGGATGACATGGTGCTCGAATACCTATCAGAAGCATTCTTCGAACAAGATGCGAAGGATTTCCAGAAGAAGGGCATTCCGAACAAGCGGGCCGCGTCGCTCAAGGGACCGGAGCGTGAGATGCTGGTGAGCGATGAAGATTTCGCCAGCGGCAAGGGCCCAACGCTCGAACAAAAGCTGTCGTATATCGGTCGTAAGACGATCGGTAAATATGGCTGTTTCGGCTGCCACGACATGCCGGGATTTGAAGATGCGAAACCGATTGGCACAGGCTTGGCCGACTGGGGCCGCAAGGACCCCTCGAAGCTCGCCTTCGAGCACATCACGCATTACCTGCACGCGCATGGTGAACATGGAGCCCATGGTGGCGATCACTCCGCTGACGCGAACACCAAAGACGCAAGCGAGCACGGCGATCACGCTAAAGACGCCGGTCATGGCGAGGCAACTGGTGGTCAGCAGGGCGAAATGGTCAAGACACCGCGTCCGCAGATTTCCGACTTCTATAAAGAGCAGCTCGAGGGTCATCATCGCACGGGCTTCATCTGGCAGAAGTTGGCTGAACCGCGTAGCTACGACTACATGAAGACGGAGAACAAGAAATACAACGATCGCCTACGCATGCCGAAGTTCCCATTCAGTGAAGAAGAACGCGAGGCGGTTATCACGTTTGTGTTGGGTTTGGTGGCCGATCCGCCAGCCCCCAAGTATCTCTACAAACCGGATGCCAAGCAGCAGGCGCTGATTGCCGGCAAGCAGGTGCTGGATAAGTACAACTGCGCGGGCTGCCACGTGCTGGAAGCGGAGAAGTGGGACATTGCCTACAAGCCTGGCGATTTCGGCCCGCAGTCGGAAACCAAGATGTATCCATACCTGCGATCGCACATCTCGCCGGAAGACGTGAAGGCGTCGCTCAAACAAAATGCGGCTGGACAATTGCACGCAACGATTGTGGGTATGCCGTCACTGAGCGATGCCGATGCTCGCCCCAATGCGACAGACAAAGAAGATGATCCGGTGGAAATCGGCAGTCCGTACGATCCGGCCTCCGTGAAATATCCCTTTGAACTTTGGAAACCAGCAGTACTCGACGGCCAGATCTACGAGCCGGGTGTGATGCAGGTTAACGTTGCCACGGAAAAGATCGTACGCCGCCGAGCGGCGAATGGTGGAGTGCTAGCCCGCTACCTGTTACCGAGCGTGACTCAGCGAGAAAAGAAGGTGAATCCCGCTGCGAAGGGCTCCGAGTCGTGGGCCTGGGTGCCGCCACCGCTGGTGGGTGAGGGGAGCAAGGTGCAGTCCAACTGGCTGCATGATTTCCTGCTCAATCCTTATCCAATTCGGCCGGCTGTTGTTCTGCGAATGCCAAAGTTCAATCTTTCGTCCGAAGAGTCATCCCAGTTGGTGGAATACTTCGCAGCGGTCGATGGAGCGCAGTATCCGTATGAGTCGACGGAACGACGCCAGCCAAGTTACTTGGACGAGAAGCTGACCGGTTACCGAGAAAGTGTCCCGGAAGCGAAAAAGGAAAATGCAGACCGGTTTCAAGATGCGTTGCGAATTGTCACCAACGGCAACTACTGTGTGAAATGTCACATCGTTGGGGACTACCAACCGGAAGGTGCCGATCGAGCCAAGGCACCGAATTTGGCTCGCATCTACGAGCGCCTGCGTCCGGATTATTTGCGAAACTGGATTGCAAATCCGAAATCGATTCTGCCCTACACGAGCATGCCGATCAACATTCCGTATGATCCGGCAGATGAGAAGAATCTGGGCGGCGTAGCTCAGGACTTGTATCACGGCACAAGCGTGGAACAGGTCGAATCACTCGTTGATTTGCTGATGAATTACGATAATTTTGCGAAGCGAAGTACCCGCATTGCACCGCTCGTTCAGCAAGCTCCGCCACCGGCGGCAGATGCGGAAGCGAAGCCCGAATCGGCAGCCGGCTCGGAGTGACGCCGACGGCCTTAACCTTCTAGGAGATCAAAGATGAAAATTCGCTCACTGGTGTTTGCGATGGCGGTCGCCCTCACGGGACTAAGCTCGGTTCAAGCGGCGGATTGGGGCGACCTGACTCTGCAATTTACGCTCGACGGCGCTGTCCCAGCAGCCAAGCCGCTCAGCATCACGAAAGACACCGAAGTCTGTTCGAAGAACAAGGCCGCTCTGGTTGACGAGAAGATCACGGTCAACAAGGCCAATAGTGGGATCGCGAACGTGTTCGTCTACCTGCGACCCGCTGCCGATGCCAAGGTTGCGATTCATCCGGACTACGAGGCATTGGCTAAGAAAGCAGTGGAACTCGACAATAAGGGTTGCCGCTTCGAGCCACACGCAGCAGTGCTCTGGACCAAACAGGAATTGGCAATCAAGAATTCGGATGCCGTCGGTCACAACACGAAGATCGACACACTGAACAATCCAGCGGTCAATCCGATTCTCCCCGCCAACGGACAACTCAAGCAGAAGTTCACGAAAGAAGAGCGTTTGCCATCTACCGTGAGCTGCTCGATTCACCCCTGGATGACCGCTCGAGTTCTCGTGCGCGACAATCCGTATGCGGCGGTGAGCGATGCCGATGGCAAGGTCACCATCAAGAATTTGCCGACTGGCAAGTGGGACTTCCAGATTTGGCACGAAGGGGCTGGTTTCGTGGCGGAAGTGAAGGATGGCAAGGGCAAGGCCGTGAAGTGGAGTAAAGGTCGAGCCGAATTCGAGATCAAGAAAGGTGCTAACGATTATGGCACCTACAAGATCAGCCTGAAAGATTTGGACAAGTAACTCAGTTACGGTGAACTCGGTTCGGACGTAGTGAAAGGTAACCCATGACAGTTCATCTTCAGCGAATGTCATTCCGCATCCGGTGCACGGCGCTGACCGCGAGCTCTGCTGTTCGGAAGTTGGTGTTGGGCGCCGGTCTGCTCGGCATGATCGGCTGCGGCGGACCCGCTGCAGTCGACATTCAGCCTGATTTGAAGGTCGCTACCGCACTACGAGCGGACTTAAACAAAGCGTCTGGCGGAGCGGAGGAAGCAGCGGGTGGTGGTGACGCCGCCACTCCCACCGGCTGGGCGACGCTCACCGGTACATTCACCGTCGGGGGAAATCGGCCGACGGCCGCTAAGCTCAAGGTGGACAAGGATGAGTCTGTTTGTGCTCCGGGTGGGAAGCAGATGACGAGCGAAGAGTTTGTCATCGGAGATAATGGTGGTCTTCGAGATGTGCTCATCTTCGTGTCCCAAAAGCTACCCGGCGACGAACCTTGGACTCATCCTACTGCCAAGCTGGGCAAGACCGACGAGGTTTTATTCGATCAAAAAGATTGTGTGTTTTTGAATCACGTGTTTGCGATTCAAGCCTCGCAGCCCATTCGAATCAAGAACAGCGATCCGGTCGGACACAACACCAGTTTGAAGCCAAAGAAAAATACCGCTTTCGATCAGACGATCCCCGCTGGTGCATCTACGATTTACCAGCCGAAAGCAGAAGAAGATCAGCCGTTTCCCGTGGCCTGTGCGATCCATCCTTGGATGAAGTCCTGGATGATCATGCGTGGTAATGGTTACTTCGCTGTGACGAAAGCAGACGGAACGTTTGAGATTCCCAATCTGCCTGCCGGAGTTGATTTGGAATTCCGCGTGTGGCAGGAAAAGTTGACCTTCGTGCAGACCGTGAAAGTTAATGGGAAAGATGAAAAGTGGTCGAAGGGTCGATTTAAGCAGCGGTTGACCGCTGGTGAGCCACTGAAGCTGGACGTCGTGATTGATGGTTCGACGCTCCAATAATTATCTGAGGATGCACATGCGTATGTTCGTCGATGCTTCCAAGTTAACTCGCACCTTGAGGCTGTCCGTTTGGGCATTGGCACTAGCTATTTTGCCCGGCTGCGCCCCGGATGCGGGATTCAAATCCAATCTGCCCTACTTTCACCGGTTCTTTCGTAAAGAATTGAGTGACAATGACAGCCGCGCGGAGCGATCTGCGAAGGAAAACATCGCGCAGCAAAACCTGCAAGATGTGTCTAACATCTTGGCCACCATGTTCGGCACTCCCGATGACCCGCAATTGCCGGCACTCGGTGACGTCGACGTGAAGTCGATTATTGACATCAATCGAGTTTCCATGTCGGCGGGCAAGGTGAAGAGTGACAAGAGTGGTCAGCCGGTCGGGCTGTACCGGGAACACTGCGTTCACTGTCACGGCATTACCGGCAACGGACTAGGCCCGACAGCCGCCTTTTTAAATCCGTACCCGCGGGACTTCCGCAAGGGAACGTTTAAATTCAAGAAAACTGCCAAGGGGCAAAAGCCGACACACGAAGATTTATCGCGATTGCTTTATGACGGCGTAGCCGGAACCGCGATGCCATCTTTTAAGGTCTTGGACGCTGACGAGCGTGAGTCCTTGGTGCACTACGTGAAATATCTCGCGCTGCGGGGCGAAGTAGAACGCAAGCTGACCGAAGAAATTCAGGAACTCGACGAAGGCGATCGACTGGTTAAGTACCCGTCGGAAAAAGAGGCTGACAGCAGCAAGTATCAGGCGAAGCTTGACCGACTGCGAGCGATTGCGGCCGAAGTCACTCAATCCTGGATCGATGCCGAAGGACAAGCGACTGCGATTCCAGATCGAACGGAACAGGCCGATGTGGCAGCCAAGAAAGCGGCCATCGCTCGTGGGCGAGAGTTGTTCTACGGGCCCATTGCGAACTGCGTCAAATGCCATGGTGACTCCGCTTTGGGTGACGGGCAGTTAACGGACTACGACGACTGGACGAAGGAACTTGATCCGCAGGACCCCAAGGCGACTGCTGAATACATGGCTCTGGGGGCCCTCAAGCCGCGAAACATCCGACCGCGTAATCTGCGGTTGGGTATCTATCGCGGTGGTCTGACGCCGAATGATATTTATTGGCGAGTGGTCAATGGCATCGACGGAACGCCGATGCCCGCTGTTCCGATGAAGCCGCAAAATGAAAAGGGTTTGTCTCCGGACGATGTGTGGGACTTGGTCGAGTACGTACGGAGCTTACCGTATGAATCGTTGAACAAACCTGATTCCAATCAACCAACCATCGCTCGCGATCGCATGTAATAGGGGATTCGCCGTGGGACGCTTTTGGAGTTTATTGTTTTTACTCGTGCCGATTCTGGGAGTTGCGGCGTTTGTCGTCGCGATTGCGGGAGTCGGACCCTTCAAAAATCATTGGTTGCCAGAGAACGTGAACGAATATGGTGGTGTGATCGACCGCCTCTTCATGTTTATTCTCTACCTGACGGGAGTGATCTTCGTCGGCACGGGAGTCGTTCTTTTCTGGTTCATGTGGAAGTATGACGCCGCACATAACAGTGCGCCCGTTAAGTACAGCCACGGCAGTCACACGCTGGAAGTGATCTGGTCCATATTGCCGGCAGCGACGCTGCTCTTCATCGCGATTTACCAGATGAATGCATGGGCTGACCACAAGCTCCGTCGTCCCCTCGCCTCGAATGGTCCGGACGGTGAGGTGGGAACGAGCGACGATGTGCTGAAGGCTCCGCTCGTCGAGATCACGGCACGCCAGTTTGAGTGGCGAATTCGGTATGCGGGAAAAGACGGCAAGATCGGTACGCCTGACGATATCCAAGGTGTGAACGATCTGCATCTCCCCGTCAATGAAGACGTCGTGATCCAGCTGAAGAGCATGGATGTGCTTCACAGTTTCTTCTTGCCCCATGTTCGTGTGAAGCACGACGCAGTGCCGGGAATGAAGCAGTTCGTTTGGTTCAAGGCGAATAAAGCAGGCGTGTTTGACATTGTCTGCGCGGAACTCTGTGGCTGGGGCCACTACAAGATGCGCGGCAAGATGACGTTGGAATCTCGTGATCAATTCGACACCTGGTTAGCGAAGCAGTATGCCGATCAGGAACGTGCTGGATACAAACCCACTCAGGAAGCAGCGGAATGAGTACGACATCAGTTGGTTCACATGCTGATCATGGTCATGGCGGAATGAGCGTCGGCAAATTCCTGTCGACCTACGTTTTCTCGCTGGACCATAAGATCATTGGTCTGCAATTCCTCTTCTCCACCTTGCTGTGGTTTTTGGTAGGAGGTTTGCTGGCACTCGGGATTCGCTGGCAACTTGCCTACCCCTGGAGCGACATGCCGGTCATCGGCCGCATGCTCTTTTCGGGCGAAGGTGGTCAGATTGCTCCGGAGTTCTACACGACCTTATTTACGATGCACGCCACGGTGATGATTTTTTTCGTGATCATCCCGATTCTGGCCGGCGCCTTCGGGAACTATCTCATCCCGCTCATGATTGGGGCGGATGACATGGCCTTTCCCACGCTCAACATGCTGAGCTACTGGTTCATGTGGCCAGCGTTTTTTTGCATCGGTTTAAGTTTCTTCATGCCGGGTAATGGTGCTGCGGGCGGCTGGACCTCGTATCCGCCGCTGTCGGTGCTACAAGAGTCTGCACCCTCGAGCGGCTGGGCACAAACCATGTGGCTGCTAGGTGTCACCTTCGTGGGCGTATCGTCCATGATGGGCTCGGTCAATTACATGACAACCATCATTCTCATGCGTGCTCCCGGTATGACGATGTTCCGTCTGCCACTAACCATCTGGGGCATGTTTATCACCGCGATTCTGCAGGCGTTTGCCTTGCCTGTGCTCACGGCGGCGGGTTTCATGCAGGTGACGGATCGAGTGTTCAACACCGGTTTTTTCATTCCCGAGGGTCTTGTCGCCAACAACTCGATGCCAGCCAGTGGTGGTGGACAGCCGCTCCTGTGGCAGCACATGTTCTGGTTCTACAGCCATCCGGCCGTTTACATCATGATCTTGCCCGCGATGGGCATGGTTTCTGACATGATTTCCTGCTTCGCACGTAAGCCGATTTTCGGTTACAAGCCGATGGTCTACTCGATTTCGGGTATCGCCGGTTTAGGCTTTATCGTGTGGGGGCATCACATGTTTGTCTCCGGCATGCAGCCGCTGCTCGGCATGGCCTTCATGGTCTCGACGATGATGATTGCACTTCCGAGTGCTGTTAAGGTGTTCAACTGGCTCGGCACCATCTGGGGTGGCAAGATTGAATTCACCACGCCGATGCTGTTCGCATTGTCGTTCGTCTCGATGTTCGTGATCGGTGGCTTGTCGGGTATTTTCATGGCCGCCACGCCCGTCGATATTTTCATTCACGACACGTACTACATTGTGGCTCACTTCCACTACGTGCTCTTCGGTGGCACGGCCATGGGCGTGTTCGGCGGCATCTACTTCTGGTTCCCGAAAATGTTCGGTCGGATGATGAACGAAACGCTGGGGAAGATTCACTTCTTCCTGACCTTCATCTTCCTCAACGGCACCTTCTACCTGATGCACGTGCTCGGAGCGGTCGGTTTTCCGCGGCGCTTGGCGGACCCCTACGATTACAAGGTGTTCGAACATCTCCAACCGGTGAATGAGTTCATCACTTGGTGTGCGATTGGCATGGTCGCGACACAAGTGATTTTTGCTTTCAACTTCATCACCAGCATGTTCTGGGGATCGCGAGTCGGACGTAATCCGTGGCATTCGAACACGCTGGAATGGATGGCACCCAGCCCGCCAGGACATGGCAACTTCGATTTCCAGCCGATTATCTACCGTGGACCGTACGAGTATGGTTCACCGGAAGTGGACACGATCAATTACCCGCAGACTCAGCCACCTCCGGCTGGAGTTAAGCCGTTGCCATTCAATGAAGAGCATTAGTTCGACGCTCGACCATTCGAGCCGTCGTGCCACATGAAAGACCAGCATCGCGTGACTGAATCCAACGTAACCTCTGAAGCTCCTGCGGCGTTTAAGCCGTGGCCCGCGCGCTGCGCCGTGTTGCTTCGAGCGGCAACGTTGGTGCTGATTTCGGTGGGTGCGCTGGTTACGACGTACGATGCCGGCATGGCGGTCCCGGATTGGCCGACGACGTACGGCTACAACATGTTTGCCTATCCATGGCAGACATGGTTAAGCGGCCCCTTCGATTTACTCATCGAACATGGTCATCGACTGCTCGGTTCGCTCGTCGGCTTCATCGCAATCGGACTGGTCGTAGCCGTGTTTGCATCACGCGAGCGAGCTTGGATGAAAGTCGTGTCAATCGTGACGCTGCTCGCCGTAATCGGACAAGGCATTCTGGGTGGTGCTCGAGTGCTTTTTGATGACCGGCAGCTGGCGATGGTTCACGGCTGTGTCGGTCCCGCCTTCTTTGCGCTCACTTCAGCCGTCGTCGCCTTCACCTCTCGCTTCTGGCACTCGGGTGAAACGGGAGCTAGGGCCGAGGCGCGTGCGCTACCGAGCGTTCGCACGGTCCGCTGGGAACCTGCGGTATGGTCGTCGATGGCAGTCGCCGTACTCGCTTATTTTCAGCTCGTACTGGGCGCTGCGATTCGCCATTTACCGATTGATGCGACTGCTAGTTACTTCCGAGTGGCGCTGTTGTCGCACGTCGGCGTCGCGATCGCTCTGACGCTGTACGCGATCGCTGCGGTGCGAGTCGCATATCAGCAGTCGCGACCCGGTTTACGTGGCCCGGCCACGACGCTTCTCGCCTTGCTAGGCGGGCAATTACTTTTGGGTGTCGGCACTTACATAATGAAATATGGGTTCCCCATTTGGTTTGCGGACTCGACGTGGGCCGCCGGATTTGTGATTCAGACGAAGAGCATGACGCAGGCGATTACGGTTACGGCCCATGTGGCCAACGGATCGCTGATTCTTGCTACCGCCGTGACACTCGCCGTCCGTGCCGCCCGCTTGTCAGCACTGTCGGGAGAATTCGCCACTCGCAGTGGCGCCCATTCCCCCAGTGGTCATGCATCTTCGCGGCCGATTATTTTCCAAAACTAAACTAGCTCGCATGTCCACGAACACTGCCACCATCGAACAGTCGCACACTCGCTTTCTAAGCCGAGTGGCGGATTATGTGGAATTAACGAAGCCACGTATTGCCGTGATGATGCTGATCTCGGTGGCGGTCGCGGCGGTTGTGGCTAAGTGGCAGCAGCCCGATCTCTGGCTACTGTTTCATGTGATTGTGGGAGTCGGTTTCGTAGCGGGAAGCGCTAGCGCCGCGAATCAGGTGTTGGAAAGCGAGTCGGATGGGCGCATGGAGCGAACGCTACGGCGTCCGTTACCTGCGGGGCGACTAAGCCGTCGTCAGGCCGTCCGTTTTGCCGCGACGACACTCCTCACCGGAATCGCCTATCTATCGGTGACCTCGCCTTGGCCTGTGGCCGCTTGGTCACTGGCAACGTGGGTCATCTACGTCATCTTCTACACTCCCCTAAAACGTTATTCCGTCTGGAACACGTTCGTGGGTGCGATCTCGGGAGCGTTGCCGATTTGTATTGGCTGGGCCGCTGTCGACGGCGCATACGATTTGCGACTCGCAGGTCTCTTCACCACGATGTTCCTGTGGCAGTTTCCTCACTTCATGGCAATTGCTTGGTTGTTCCGCAAACAGTATGAGCGAGCGGGTTTGCAGATGATGACTGTTGTGGACGGGTCGGGCCAGCGAGCGGGCGTGCAAGCGGTGCTGACGGCAGTGGGACTTTTACCGGTAAGTTTGATTCCCGCTCTCCATGGTCCAGCACCTGCGGCCGCTCTGTATGCCGCCTTGGCATTGGTGCTGGGAATCGGTCAATTGGTGACTGCAGTGCTGTTCTTCGCGAACCGCACCGATCAGACGGCGCGGTTGTTACTGCGAGCGTCTCTGATTTACTTACCGTTGTTGTTGGGTCTGTTGCTCCTCATTCCGTTAGTTTAGCGATTGAATTTATGACGTCGCATGATTCACATTCCGCGCATGGTGATGGCCACAGTGGTCACGTGCATTTGGCCTATCAGCCTTCGCTGCCCTTAAGCCGCGGCAAGCTCTGCTTATGGCTCTTCCTGTCCACGGAAATCATGTTTTTCGCGGCGCTGGTTGGCGCGTACGTCGTGTTGCGCTTCGGCGCGCCCGCGGGTACTTGGCCGCTGCCGCACGACGTGCATCTCAAGGAGCCCGTGGGGGCCTTCAACACGTTCGTGCTGATCTGCTCGAGCGTCACGATCGTCCTGGCACTCGAGGCGGCTCGCGGTAACCAAGCAAAGCTGGCCCGCAGTTGGATGCTAGCCACGTTTCTGCTCGGAAGCGTTTTCCTGGGCGTGAAGATGGTGGAGTACACGTCGAAGTTTCATCACGGCATCTATCCCGCCGCTCCTCGGAGCTTGATCTGGGATAAAGCAGATTTAAATTACGCCTCGGCAGTTCGGCAGCGACTGGGGGAGATCATCACGCAGCGAAATGATGCCGCCAACGCGGCTGCGGCAGCGGCACCAGCGAGTGAAGCGGAAGCTGCTGCCACCGAGCCCGCTGCAGCTGCCGCCACAGCCTCTGCCGCTGATGTTCAGACCGACCCCTCGCGTCCCGAAGACTTGCGCGATTACTTGGTGTTCTGGGCAGAACAAAATGCCGCTCGCAACGATGATTCTGCTCAGCGACAAGGCACCCTCAACACCCTGGCCTACTTCATCTACCCGCTGCAAGGACGGAAGCCCGAGCAGTTCCTGGCGGCTGAAACCAAACGGATGCAGACGCGAAAAGAGGAGCTCAGCTCGGCCGAGTCGAAGCTGCTCGCCGAAAAGAAAACGCTGACTGCGAAGAAAGAGGAATTGGCCAAGCAAGATGCCGCGATGGTGGAGGCGGAATTGAAGGCCAACACTGAGGCACTTGCCACCGTCGAAGGCCAACTTCTGGATGTTACCGGCCGGTTGAAGAAAACCGCCGGCTGGTTATCACTGGTGCCCCAGTTGTCCGAATCCAAGCTGGGACTCAATGAAGACGTTCCTGGCCTGAGTCTCCCGATTCACATCCCCAGCGGCAACATGTGGGCGAGCACCTATTTTCTGCTGACCGGCTTCCACGCGATTCACGTGGCCGTGGGCTTGCTGATGTTCGTGCTCATCATGCTATATAACCTTGACTCCTCCTGTGCTCACCTCATCGAGAACAGCGGGCTTTACTGGCACTTTGTCGATTTAGTTTGGATCTTCCTGTTCCCCCTGTTGTACCTGTTTTAAGTTCAGGCGGTGTCCACCGCCGATAGCGCTAGGGTGAAGTCGGACGACCTTCCTGACGGCTAATAGAGAGTGAAATAGATATGAGCGATTCACACGAACATGATGGTCATCCGCCGGGTGGAGTGGGCAAGTATTGGGCGGTTTTCGCGGCGCTCTGCGCCCTCACGGTGATCTCATTTCTGACCTATGAATTATTTCACGACACACCTCAGATCTGCTGGGTTGTCATGATGGCAGTTTCATGCACGAAGGCGATGCTCGTAATCACGTTCTTCATGCACTTGATGTGGGAAGCCAACTGGAAGTATGTGCTCACGATCCCCGCGTCTCTCATGGCGATCTTCTTAATGGTCACACTCGTGCCGGACGTCGGTAACCGAACTCGGTACTACTCCGAAGAACGCATGCTCTACGCCTCCGATCCCGATCTGTCTCCCCGCGGTCATGGCGAATCGCCTGAGGAAGGGGCTTCTGAAGCTGAGAAGGCGGAGAAGTCTGAGAAGGTCGAGCATTAATTTGATTCGAGGAACGCGATGAGTGGACCGGCGGTTTTGATTGACCGCGTTTCCTACCGATACGGTCAACGAACCGCTCTCGACAACCTATCTCTACAGATTGAGCGCGGTCAGCTCCACGCCTTCCTGGGCCCCAACGGTGGCGGCAAGACCACTCTGTTTCGTCTGCTGGCCACTCTCGTCCCGCTGCAAATCGGCGATGTGCAGTTGCTGGGATTTAATCTACGTGAGCAGCTGTCCGCCATCCGCCAGCGGATTGGCATTGTCTTTCAAGCCCCAAGCTTGGATAAAAAACTAACGGTCGTGGAAAACATGCGTTGTCATGCCGCTCTTTACGGGATGAACACGGCACGATTTCGTGAGGTGAGTTCGCCGGTGATCGAGCAGCTTGGGCTGGGTGAGCGGTTGCACGATTACGTCGAAACGCTGTCCGGGGGATTACGTCGACGAGTGGAGTTGGCGCAGAGCTTGCTGCACCGTCCGGAACTGTTGCTGTTGGATGAGCCGAGCACGGGACTGGATCCTGGTGCTCGACTCGACCTTTGGAACTACTTGCAGCAGCTCCGAGATCAGCATGGAACCACGATTGTCCTGACGACCCATTTGCTGGAAGAGGCGGATAAAGCTCAGCGGTTGACGATTCTGGATCAGGGCCGACTCGTCGCCGAAGGAGCTCCCGCCGTGCTGCGTGCCGAGGTTGGTGGTGAGACCATCATCTTGCAAGCCACCGAGGCCGAAGAGGTGGAACGTATTTTGCGCGAGCAGTTTCAGTTGCAACCACGTCGCCTCGATGATGCTTTTCACCTTGAGGTGAGCGAAGGAGCGCGGCTGATCCCGTCCCTGTTTCAAGCTTTAGGCAGCCGCGTGCGGTCGATCACCCTCGGTCAACCTACGCTTGAAGATGTGTTCATTGCGAAAACCGGACATCGGTTTCGCACCGCCGGTGAACAGCCACTCAATCGACGCACTTCCTGAACCAGAACAGCATGAACCAGAACAGCATGAACCAAAATCCATGAACGAAAACGCCAAGCCGAGTCCACTGCCGCTCATTCTGATGCTCGCCTGGCGCGAACTGGCCAGGTTTTTGCGACAGCGGCATCGTGTGATTGGCGCAGTCGGACAACCGCTGCTTTTTTGGATTCTGTTTGGTGCTGGTTTACAGCGGTCCTTTCGACTGACTGCTGCTGCGGAAGGCGGGCCGAATTTCATGGAGTACTACTTTCCGGGCACCTTAATGCTCACGCTGCTCTTCACCGCCATTTTTGCCACGATCTCACTGATCGAAGATCGGCGTGAAGGATTTCTGCAAGCCGTGCTGGTCGCTCCGGTCCCACGCTGGGCCATGGTGGTGGGAAAGGTGCTGGGCGGCAGCAGTATCGCGCTGCTGCATGGCTTCATTTTCTTGCTCTTTGGCCTGACACTCGGCGGCCCCAGCAGTCTTGGGGCTTGGGCGAGCGTCATCGGACTGATGGCACTTTCCGCGTGGGCCATGACCTGTCTCGGGTTCATCATTGCCTGGCGCATGGATTCCACTCAAGGCTTTCATGCCATCATGAACTTGGCCCTGATGCCCATGTGGCTACTCTCTGGCGCATTTTTTCCTGTCCCTGCAGTTGATGCTTCAAGCACGTGGGGGCAATGGGGCCTCAGCACCGTCATGCGACTGAATCCGCTTACCTACTGCGTAGCCGGAGTGCGTCGTTACTGGACAGCTGCCGAATTGCCCAGTGGTTACTACCAGCCGAGCCTCGCGGTAAGCTGGGCGGTGTCGCTGTTGTTTGCCATGCTGCTCTTTCTGGCAGCGATGGCGATTGCTAATCGTCGTACATCGGGGGTGGGAGCATGAGTCTAGGCCGAATGTTCGTTCTGGCGTTACTGCTGGCGGCAGCCGGAACGCTGATGATCATTACCGCTGCGGCGCTGCGTCGTACCAAATCGCAAATCACAGTACGGTCACTGGGATCGCAAGTCGATGAGAGCTGGAAGACGCAAGACTGGCTGGATGAATATCAGTTACTGGAGCGCAGTGGCAAGGTCTTTGAATCTCGCGATTTGAAGGGCCAAGTTCATGTTGTCAGTTTTTTCTTTGCTTCGTGCCCCGGCCCCTGCACGCGGCAAAATAATCAGCTCGCCATCCTCGCTCGCGAATTCGGCCCGAAGGGTGTCACCTTTTTGAGTATTACCTGTGATCCTAAGCGTGATACACCGCCGGTGCTCAAGGATTATGCCGCGAAATTAAACGCGGATCCCAAGCAGTGGCTGTTCCTCACCGGAGACTTGGGGCTGATCCGCCGTGTGGGAGCAGAGAAGTACTCGGTGCCGGTTGATGAAATGACGCACACGGAAAAATTTTTGGTCTATGACCGGTGGGGGCAGAGGCGTGGGCAGTTTAATTGGAACAAAGCGGATGAGTTGAATCAGTTGCGGCTGCTGGTCGATCAATTAGTGAAGGAAACAGAGCCTCCGGCCCCCGTTGTGAACCCGCCCGCTGCGGAAGAAGAGAAGAAAGAACCAGACGAAGCGGAACTCGAAGGAGCAAGCCGGTGAGCAATCTGGCCAGCGTGTTGCCACACGTCAATGCAGCGCTCAACGCGCTCGCCACGGTACTCCTCATCGTCGGCTGGGTTTTGATTAAGCGTCGACAGGAACAGGCCCACAAGTGGACGATGCTGTCCGCCTTCGGGGTGTCGACGATTTTTTTAGCCTGCTATTTGTTCTATCACGTAGTGGTGAAGCAGGGGATTAGTACGAAGTTTCCGACCTATCCGCCGGACGCGATTAGGTATTTCTATTATTTCATTTTGTTGACGCATATTGTGTTGGCGGCCTTGGTGCCGGTGTTCGCCATCCGCACCATTTACTTGGGATTGCGGGAGCAACGGGCCAAGCACCGATGGTGGGCTCGGGTGACTTGGCCGATTTGGTTATACGTGTCGTTGACGGGCGTGTTGGTTTACGTAATGCTCTACTTGATCTATCCACCGCAGTGATTCTTGCCGAATCAGGAGAAGTGCTCCATGTCACCACGTCAGCAGGTTGTACTTCGCAGTTTGTTGATTTTGGCCTTCATTTTGGTGGCAGCGCCGCTGGCTCAAGCGTGCCCGAATTGCAAGGACGGTATTGCGCAGGGCGACGGCAGTCATTCCGGTTTGGCACAAGGCTTTTTCTGGAGCATTCTTTGGATGTTGTCGATGCCTGTGCTCATTTTGACCGGCCTGGGCAGCTATTTTTATCTACTCGTTCGTCGAGCTCGAAAAGCTGCTGCGGCGACTGCGTTGACGTCTCCCCAGAACTTCGGCTTCGGCAGCTCGGTCCCGAATAACGTGGGCACCGCCGGTCATGGAACGGGCGTTGTGAAAGCCTCTCGCCGCCCCAACTCGCTGCCCACCTGGGAAGAGTTAATGGCCCATTCAACGGAAGCCGGCGCGGCCTTGAAACGATAGCCTCGTCAGTAGAATGCGTGGGTGAATTTTGCTTCCGGAAGTTGCCCGAGGTTGTGATATAAAGCGGTTTCGATTCCTTGATCGGTGCGAAATTCCTTGGTCTGCCGCACTTGCCATCACTCCAAGGAACCTGCTTTACCACCATGCCGCACCGGCGACAATTTACGCGGCGAGGAGCATAGACCAGGATCGTCTGTAGTTGCATCTCGAGGGGCTCCGCATGTCGGTTGTGGTAAACCAAACATGAACGGAAACTCCTCGGGATGCATTCCCTCATACAGCTGTTCGCTACGAGCGGCAAAGAATTTATTCGGCCTGGGCGAAGGATAGAGCTCTGCTGGGAAGCAACTCGAGCGTCGACCCAGGGGTTGGAAGCAAGGCGGGGCGGCTGCGATAGCCGCCTCGCTTGTCTTCCCTTCTCACTCCCAGCCTTGCTTTTAACACGTATGCGATAAATCCCGAGGGTTTGGGGCAGAGCCCCCAAAAGGCCCCACAAATTCTACTGAAGACCCAAAAACATCTTAGATGGCTGTACCGACTATGAATCGTTATTACCTCATCACTGGGCACTAAGTCATCCTGGCACGGTGCGCACGTATCGCATCGAAGAGCGCCGCGACGCCCTCGACCGGCGTCATACCGCTCGAGCCCGCCGCCGCGTGAGCGGTAAGTAGCGGCAGTTATTTTTTAGCTGTCAGCAGTAAGACGTCAGCTAAGCGACGAATCAATCTAAAAGGCTGCGCGGCTTGCTGCGCGATGGCCTTGTTGCGCCATCAGTGCTGCTCAGTCCTGAGGCTGCCAGCGCCCATCCCGCTCGCGCCCTCATCCCAGTTCCCTCGTTCAATCAAGCCCGATCACCCCAATCGGCCCCGTGCTCATGGCATGGTGCTGGTGAAGGGTTACGGTATGTGGATGCCCCCTTCGTCGCGTTGGACCATGCGAATTAGGCGAGAGATTGATCGACCAATCGTCCTGAACGGCGGAGCCGTGGCATTCGATAGCCAGGCGCGTAAGCGCCTGGAACTCTCGCCAAACACGATCGCCAAATCGCGGAGCGATGGCATTGGCTGCGCCCTTCGGCCAAGGAATTGCGATAGGACTGGCTGGCGACGCCAATGCCGCGGCTCCGCCGCTCGGGCTTTTACGGTGAAAATGTTTTGCGATGGCCCCACAGTCCCAGGCGCTTCGAGTCCCAGACGCTTCGAGTCCCAGGCGCTTACGCACCTGGCTATCGAATGCCATCGCTCCGCGATTCGATCCGGCAACTGGGCCGCGGTCCCAAAGCAGGGGCAGTCACGTTTACCGCCCATCCCACTCGCGCACTGATTCCAGGTCCCTCGTTCGAACACCCCCGATCACTCCAATCGGCTCCGTGATCTGGACCTGGTGCTGGTGAACGGTTACGAACTGTGCAACTTCAAAACTGGCGCTTCGGGCTGGTGTCTGATGTCATCATCACATCGAGATTAGCTCCCGACCGACCTTGCGTCGGTCGAAGCGCTGACTTCCGCGGTTACCCGGCGGTCGAAGCCCGAACCACCACCAGGACGTGGCCCCTTTTGAAAACGCACTTACTTGGCCCCCTTTAAGCGCCCGCTGAAAGGTGCATCTGCCATCGTGGAATCACTTTTGCTTCCTGATTCGCTATTTAATCAAAACGGATAAAACCACACCGGGTTCGCGCGGTTGACGGGGGCGACGCACTCAACCGCTCGCTGTGGGTTGCGTAGATGCCACTCGCCGTCGTCGGAGTCGTATAGTTCGACGCTGCCGATGATGACGCCTCGGGGGAGGTCGTCGACGGCGACGTCCGTGATGTCGAATTCGCTCATCAGGTCGGCTTCTTCTTCCGCGTCGTACCGGCCCAAGCTGGCGTAGATCAGAATGCGCCCGCGGATGTTGGTGGGGCCCGAACGATACTCGGTAGTCTTCGTGCCGCGCAGGATCGCTTCGGCAAAGGGCTGCCGAATGCTCAGACCTCGCATCTTGGCGACCTCATCCGCTGAACCCAATCCCAGCAATTCCGGCTTACCACCTGATCCCGTTCGCTCTTTTGCGGCTTGCTCTTTTGCGGCTCGCTCATTCGCCTTGGCAACCGACCTCGTATTCAACTGCGAACTTTTCTCTGTCGCGGCGTGGATAGCCGCACTGTCCCACGCTGCGACCTGCCCCACAACCTCTACCCAGCCGATCATGCGAGCCTCGTAGCCCCGCTGCTCGGAGATGATTTGCCGATGCCCCAGCTCTCGGTGGAGCATCGCGTCGCACGCGGAAATCAGCAGCTCGACCGGCGGATTCGTACCGCGCTCGGATGGGGCCGCGCCGAAGAGTTGATCGATCGACCGCTCCCAGAGCGGGATGCGCTGGCCATCGGCACCGATCGCCAAAGCAACGATGTGCGACCGCGTATCACCACGTTCGCCCTGCGACGTCACCTGCCAAAGGCTTACCGCACCTGTACGGCCATCCGGCGACTCCACGCGCACCCCGAGCTCGCCGGGAGCCAACTCGCGATACTGCGCCATGTACTGCTCCACCACACGATGGTCGAGCCCCAAGAGGCCCAGTCGCTCATTGCTCAGCGACTCATCCCGGTCCGTGGTAAAGATCGTTTCCGGGGCCACGCCGTTCGGGCCCACAATGCTGTAGCGGTGCTCGCCGTCCGGCTGCCACTGCTTACCATCCTCCTCCACCGCCACTCGCATGAACTCAGCGATTTGCCCCATCCCCTCGGTCACGTTCGACAGTGGCTGATATTCGTCCAACGTGAATCGGTCAAGCGCCTGGAATAAATCGAAGACGACCTGCCGTGCCTCATTGGCATTCGAGACCGCCGCTTCCAGTTCGAGCCGCGTGCGTTTGAGCTCGGGATCGCCCAGCGCTTGCGAATACAGGCTCTCGTAGTTCAGCCGCTCGGACAATTGGCCAAGAATCTGGGTCCGCAAGTCCTCGGCGACTTCGCCCTGCTCATCCACTTTGCCAAGTGCCTTGGCGATCTCATTCAGCTTTTCATCGAGCAGCAAAAAAATCTTGCCTTCGATCGTGTCGGACAGGACGAGATTGTAGACCTGGGCGGTGTGTAGCTGCCCATAGCGATGAATGCGGCCGATCCGCTGCTCCAGATCCATCGGATTCCATGGCAGATCGAAATTGAACAGGATGCGGGCATGCTGCAGGTTGATTCCTTCACGGCCCGCCGCCGTACAGATCATCACCTTGGGACCACCCGCCTGCTTGAATCGCTTCTCCGCCGCCGCCTTGCTGCCGTGATCGCCACCCTTCAAGACGACCACGCCCTGGCCTGGATAGGCTCGGTCGATCTCCTCACCGAGCATCTCAACACTGCCCAAGTACGTGGCGAAAATGACCACCTTTTCGTTCGGATCTTGTCGCCAGAGTGTCCCCAAAGCGTAAATCAACTTTTCGACTTTGGTCTCCGTCTGACGCGGAAACTTCTCCAACAGCGCTCGAATTCGCTGACGCTCCTCCGGCAGCGCCATTTCCACCGAGGTGATCACTGCATCTTCCGAACCGGTCGTCGCCGTCTCCGACGAATACTCGCTTGACGAATCGGCCAGCTCCTCATCGGTCAGTTTCTTGAGGATGCGCCGCTTCAGCTCAGCGATGATCCCTTCCACTTGAATCGTCCCCATCTGATCTTCAGCGATGCCAAACTCGCCTCGGATTAGCTGCTTGGCTTCGTGGAAGGCCGCATCCCGAGCGTCGATATCAAGGTGGCCATCGTGCATCAGCCCTTCTTGAATCGTCAACGCAATCATGCGTCGGCGCAAGGTGCGGTGAACAGCGGCAAAGCTGGAGGCGGCAATCTTCTGGAAGATCGTCATCACGAAGCCCAACGCTCGCCCCTTGTTTCCTTGGCGTTTGGCCAGCGCGAAACCATCCATCAAATAGATCTGCAGCTCGTTGTAGAACTCCCGCTCCGGCTCCGACATCACGAACGATTCGGTATGCACTCCGCGGCGTGCGAACAACGTCGCACCATCCGGACGACAGGCATCAGCCTTCGTGCGACGGAAGATCACCGTATTTAAGCGGTGCCGGTTCTCAACCATGTCCGCAGCATCTCGGAACAAACTGGGATTCAAAAGCTGAACCAGCATCCAGAACCGGAAATGATCGCCTTGGTGTGGCGTGGCTGAAAGCAGAATCAAATCGCGGCAGTGTGTTCGGAGTAGTTCTCCCAGCTTGTAGTTCTCGGTCTTCGTCACCTTGCCGCCACTTTTGTACGCCGTCAGGTGATGAGCCTCATCGAATACCACCAGATCCCACGGTGGAGCTTCCTCCAGCCGCTTGATTCGCGAGCGAATCTTCAGAGTGTCCACACTCGCAATCAGCCGGTCATGTTTGGCGAACGCATTCGACTTGCGGTCGAAAACATCGCCTTGACTGCCGAAGACCTCAAAGTTGAGGTTAAAGACTTCGTTGAGCTCGCGATGCCAGTTATTGACCAGACCGGCCGGCACCACCATGAGCGCCCGGTTGAGCTCGCCGCGGCTGGCCAGTTCGCGCAGGAGCAACGCCGTCTCAATGGTCTTACCCAGTCCCACTTCATCCGCGATCAGGAAACGACGTGGAGCTGACGTGGCCACTCGGTGCGTGAGGACAACCTGATGCGGTAGCAGGTCGATCTTGGCGGACGTCAACGCCGCGGCACCATCGAGCAGAGGTAATGCATGAGCTTGATACGCCAACCAAGCTCGTCGCGATCGGTGCTCTCCCGCCGCCGTATATCGCAAGATCTGCTCGGTGCGTCCCATGGCCGGCGCAAGCGACGCCAGCGGCACTTGCCGCTCGCCGGTCGGGAAGAAGACATGTACGAACCCGTTGGAGAGCGACGAGACGACAACGCCCACGCCGTGCTCGAGATGGCGGACACGTTGGCCGGGCGTCACATTTGTCAAATCCAGAGAGGATGCCACTTATAGCTCCTGCCCAATGTTTCGCTCATCACGTTTTCTCTGAATTTGCTCTGTTTCTTGAGAAAGCAACATGAACGATTCCCATTTGGAAGCAATATTCGGATCACTATCTCTAATAACCATAGTCGCCTTGGTAACAGCCTGCCTGTATTGCAGGTCATCGCCAACGAATTCAGCAACTTCAATTTCACTAAAGGGCTTCTCTTGCCAAAAGCCTGCCTCTCGACATTTTCGTAGCTGGCCTATCATTTTTTCCCGACCACCGTAGAACACTTTTGTAGTAGCGTTGTAGGCGTACCGAGCTTTTTGTCCAATTTTGCAAGTGTACAGCTGGTCCTCGTTGCCCTGGTCATCAAGTGGAATGCATACAATGGGCCACAACGACTTTGGAATAATCGAATTACGAACACTACATGGAGCCACAATAATAAAAAAACGTTTCTCACGATTCAGGTGTCGAATAGTGTTTACAACACCCTCAAACTCTTCCCTTTTGTCGTATTCAAGGATTGTCGACAAATTCCACTCTTGAAAACTCTGAATTCTTCCAGTGCCATCACAGCACTGTATGTACAGCCCTCCCGCATCAAACACAGGAATTACAAAGCTTGTCTCTACGCCTGTTGGGCTATAAAAGAATAACAACGTTGCACTTTGCGGCGATGTCATACCATTCCTCCCATTTTAAGCCACAAAATATACTTTTCACGGATTGCGGTAGCGTAATCCGTCGGTGATGTTCCACGAACGAAGTTGTAAGTTAAAGGAAACGCTCCCCATTTACTGACTACCATGTCGCGGATGTCCGCATGTTCAAGAAATTGTGTTGGCATCGCCACCGCCCACAATTTCCCCTTAAAAAACAATTCATTTCGATACTGTATCTCAATTGAAGAGCGGCGATCATCGTAATTCTTTGGGCCGTCGTTGGATACGAGAGCAAAGTACTTCTTAGCGATACTATTGTTAGCGAGGCCAAGTACTTTTCTTGGCGAGCCAAGAATGTATGATTCGTTTGAATCGAAAAACGTTTTTGTAAATTTTTGAATGCTGCTCAATGCAGGGTTGAGAGCAAATAAATCACTTTCGGTTTCGTCGATAAACGGCCGAAATCGCCCACTTTTTGCTGCTCCGGTGTCAAACGGGTAGATACGGGCAGGTTGCTCGTCTAAAAATGCAGTTTTGAATATGAAGCAAATTGGACAGTATTGAAGCTCGGTGTCTGGCGTTGCTCCTCGCGTCGAACGATAAGCTGGTCTTCCATAGAATAAATAAATGAGCGGTTCATTAAATACGGGGCATTGTCGTGGCTGCAAACACTCATTTGTCGCTAAAGAGCTAAAGTGTTCAATTAGCGTACTATGCACTAGCGGCAATTGTTCATGCATCTTTCGCCTGCGATCGATGAATTCGGCAAGCGTGGCAGTACAATTTTTTGATGTTGGCATGTGTTTTCCGTTTGACTATCAAGAAATCCGTGGGTGAAACAAGCCGATCCAATGCTCGGTTTTCTTGCCATCGACCACATGCAGTCGTTGCAGATCGTGGTGGGCACCTTGAAACAGAGACCGGCTGACGGGAATCTGCTGCCCTTTGTATTCCGTGCCGCAGTGCCAGTAGTAGATGTCGTCACTGGTCTGGTAGGTGAGTCGTCGGTTCTCGGTGATCCAGAAGACCAAGGCCGCTTGGCCGCCCCCATCCGCGACTTCGCGCTGATAGGAGACGATCGCCTTGTAGACGACCTGTTCCAGCCAGTGGCAGGCTTGGTCGGGTGTGAGTGCGTCGATGGCGCTTTCCAGTCCCGCCACCACCAGCACGCGGTCATTGACGAGCGAAAATTGCTCCGCGGGCCAGCCGAGTGTGTGCAGCTCTAGAAATCGTCGCAGGCTCACCACCTGCTGCGGCGTGCAGACGTGGGCCAGCGAATCGGCGTCCCACAACAGCGAGATGCCTCGGCGCGTCCAAACGTCATCGTGGAGCGTGGGACCGGCCATCGTTTACGCCTCCTCGTTGAAGAATTCGAAGGTTCGCTGAGCGGCTTGCACTTTGGGCTCGTTCGACGCCACCCATTTCGTGAATAGCTGTTTGGCGAGCTTGGCGGCGTCCTTCATCTGAGCATCGCCACCATGCCGGGTGAACCAGTCGAGGATGTCTTGCGTGGCGGGGTGCGGGATGAATTTTTCGCTGTTGAGCGTATCCTGCACACGAATGCCGCTGTCCTCGTAGCAGGCGCCGATGAGGAACAGCGCCTGATCAAGATCTCGGCCCATGCCTTGGCGCGAGACGCCTTTCCATTTGCGAGCCTGTTCGAGTGGCGAGGTGAAGTGAAAGACCTTCTTTTCTTCGCGGCACCAGCCGCGCTCTTCGAACTCCGCCGGTGACACGCCGGTACCGCGCAGATACTTTTGGATCTGATCCCGCGGCAGACTTGTCGCGTCGGCAAACAGCCGCAGGAATTGTCGCGTGTACGGTTCCGCATCGACGGGCGGAACTTCCGCACCGGAATCCCGCTGGTCGTCGAGAAGCTGATTGATCCCAGCCAGCGCTTCCCTGACCGTGAACTCCCGCCCCTTCTCGACATATACCTTGCCATAGTGCTTGGAAAAGTATTCGAGTGCCTTTCCTCGACGAATCACTTGCAGATCTGCCTCTTGCAGTCCCGCCTGCTGGTGATGTTCCAAGATATCTTGAAGCTGCCGCACGTCTGAAAGAATGTGACGTCTTAGCCGTGCCCAACTGATTTCTTGAGGATCGTCAACACGTTTGCGACAAACATGCACGATGTCATATTCAATCAGTTGCGAACCAAACTCGCCCTCCCCCTTGGTTTCGTCACTACGAATTGGATAGGTCGCTTCGAGGTAGAACCCAGCGGCAAAGAGGCTCTCAAGTACAGCAATCCAAGGCTCATCTTCGCTGTGATGAAAGGTAAATGCTAGGATGCCCGCCGGCTTCAGTATCCGATTTGATTCAAGCAAACATTGCGTAAGAATACGCTGGTAAAACCCATCCGGATCCTCTGGATGCCGAAATGGATTTGCGACGGCTTCCATGGCCTTGGGGGTGTAATCACGGCCGAATGCCTCTACCCCTTCCCTTCCCAATGCCAACTTCAACCATACATAGAAAAAGTCAGAAAGCTCAGCATATTGCATGATTTCGCCAAATGGAGGGTCGGTGATCACTAAATCGACCGATCCATTGTCGATTCCGACCACTCGGTTGACGACTTACATGTGAGCGTGTGTTTTCCAGTGATTGGGTCGCCTGTCAAAACTTTAATGCTTTTTCCGGGTACCGATTTTGAATCATAGAATTGCCTTTTCTCAAGATCTGTTTTAGTCACAAGCTCCCAGGGACTAGAAGCCCATGCGAGTGAATCCATTAATGGCTGTATAGTGGATGGCCACGGGCCGTAACCCATCGGAGCAAATGCACCCACCTCCACTACATTTGATTTGGGGTGATAGTTGTTGTTCGACATTGACGGCGCAAGCTTGTCAGCCTTAATGTGCCAAAATGAGAACATACACTGATTTCGAAGAAACTGCTGAAACGAACCAAGCACAAAATCGCGAACAGTTCGCTCACAATTCCCAGCATTTGTTATTGCCTTCAGAAGTTGCGTATGAACCAAAAGCTGACGTGAATTAAACATCGTCCAGTAATGTGTGAATCCATGCGATGGAATACTCCATCCATGAGTTTTCCAGCCCTGTGATAATTCGTCAGTAGGCCAATAACCATTAAGATCGCCTCTCTTTCGGTCCTGCCATTCACAATCGGCTGAAATAAACGTGCGAACCGGTGGCAGTGAAAAAAACCTACCAGAATAAGGAATCCCCTCGTCATTGCATTTGGGGCAAATACCTTGGATTGCATAGATGGCGATTGGACCTGTTTTGGAGGATCTTTTGATTGCGTCTAAGACTCCCCACTGCTTGCCACACGTTGCTTCCATGCAGGTAAACGTTGATTTTTTGGGTACGGTTCCAGTGGTTGTATCGAAAACAGCCCGTGTATCTGGGCAGGTTATCTCCTTAGGAAGTTTACCCCTGATTTCAATGTGCTTCAGGTTTTTCTGCCGTTCAATCGCCCATTCCGCGTTGGCAGCAGCATCGTCGGTTGCACTACCTCCGAGCCAATTGCCATCCCTTACCTTTCCTGGTGATCCCTTGAGCCAATCGGGATGAATCAGGAGGGTAAGTTCGACACTCTTGTTCTTTGATTTTCCCAGCGAGCCGGACTCGCCTTTGTTTCTGGCGGCCTCGTCTTGGTGATCATGTCCGCAGTGTGGGCACGAATATCGTCCCGCTTCATCCATCACGGCATAAGGTTTTTCGTCGGGCGCGCAGACAAATAAGGCGGCCGGAGCCATGCGAGCTTCATGCTGCTCAATATCGAACTCCTTGTGACACTCGCGGCAGGAGCGATCGGTCCACGCCTTTACCGTCAACGTCTTGATCGCAATGACCGGCGACGACATGATCGGTGTGCGATGTCCACAACCGGTCGCCTGACAGGGACCATGCTTGGACCAGAACGTGTAAATGACTTCGGGGCCTTCGTAGGTGTAGTCGCTTCGCTCTTCGGGCTTGAGGGCCAGAGGGTCGAAGGTGCTGTCCATCACCTTGCCGGTCGAACGCTGAGTCCACTTGCCCTTGTGGCCTCGGGGACAGTCGCATGCATAGAACGGCATGATCTGCGGCTTGACTTCCGCTTCGATCTGGTCGAGCAGTTTCTGAACTTCAGCCGGATCGACCTGAGCCAGTTCGTTCTTGACCACGAACCAGGCGACGGGGTTCAGATCGTTGCCATACATTTGCATCCCGAGCCGAGCACCTTCGACAATCGTGGTGCCACCACCCATGAAGATGTCCGCAACCTTCAACTTCTGAAATGCTTCGTTCTTCTGGTGATTGCCGTAATATGAATCCCACACGAGCTTGGCCGCTTCACTGGGATCGTCCGGCGCTTTGGTAGCGGCGGCGATCAGCATCGACCGAAACACGCTCGAGCGACGACGAGCCCACCACTTCGACATCTGATAAATCGGCTTACCCGCGTTCCCCTCAATGGCAGCCACATGGTTGATCGGCAGAATCGGAAAATCGACTTCCAAGCAGGTCTTGGGGCGGTTCGGATCAGAAAAGTCCACTGACTCCAAATGCAGCTCTTTACCCGCACCAACCGCCTCGGCGATCGCTTCGTCCAGTAGCTCTTTCTTCGTCTTGCCGGTTTTCTTGCTACTTACCTTCTTCGCCACGCTGCTGCCTCAATTGATGTTATCTGCCGCTATTTGGCAGTGTTTTGATGGAACGGATCACTGGGCCAGTTCGATAAACGGCACGAACACTTCCAGCAGCGAAAGTCCGCCATGCTGAAGCGTCGGATAGCCACCGGCACTCTTCCATTTGCGACGCCCGAGTACGTACTGGTGCGTGCCGCTGGCGGAGGTGAGCCGCAGGTCAATCGGCGGCACCCAGGCACCGTCGGACTCGCCAGCATCCGCCGACCGACCACTCTTGAACAGCGATTTCAGATAAGCGGCTTGGTCTTTGTCCACAACATCGTGAAAGTGCCCACAGGCGGCGTAGCCATGGTCGCTGGTGATGACCAGCCTCCGTCCCGTGGTCAGCCGCTCCACCAGCGCCCAGAAGTCGTCGGATGTGAGCGTCTGCTGAGCTTCTTTCGCCAGCTTGTGCAGGCTCGCTCCCGGCACCGCCAATTCGTGCATTCGCGCGTCGGGCCAGTGATGCCAAAACACAAAGCCAGTTTGCGACCCGATCAGGTTGACGCAATCGAGCCAATTCAAATTGCCGCACGCGGTGATCGCCTGCTTGAGTTTATGAGCCGATCCGGCACCGTTGTTATCGAGCGCCGATCGCTGGCTGAATCCGAGCCGTTTCGCGAACGGTGTCGTCTCGGCCGGAAGCTCGGAGGCTCGACATCCGGCTTGCCGAATCTTGTACCCTCGCTCGCTCGCTTGAGTCAGCAGCAATGGTGCTTCGCGCAGCGACAACCCATCAAGAATCAGAATCGCTCGACCGGCTGAGTTCGCTTCCCAGAATTCAATCAGCGAATCACTCGCCTTCGGAATGCTGGCTTCGAACGTATTCCAAAGCTCCCACGCCGAGCCGGAGAGTACGTTGTCGAGTTCGTTGAGATCTTTATCGCGACGAACCACCTAGGAATCCGCGGCCGAGGCCGTTATCGGAGCGGAAAACTGGTCCCAAAGATACGCGGAGATAGCCTGCCATGCCTCGTGCGGCGGCGCGGTAGTGACTTGGGTGAGAAGATCGGTGCCGATCGGCATCAGTTCGACTCCTTTTCCAAATCGAGACCGTACGTGACCCCATCTGGCAGATGCTTGAGGAGCTGCTGCAGTTGAGCGCCGGTCATCTTGGGCACTTTGAGCGCGATGTTCGTCACGGGAGTCGCAGGCTTGATCCCCCACGATTCGACTTGGCCCAGCAAGTTCAGCCCCGAGGTTGGCTGGGCCGAATGCGGCACGCGAACCGCTGGGACTGATGAACCACCAAACAAGTTTCCCGGGACGGTTGAGCCACTGGCTGTGCCTGATGAATTGGTTGATGCCGTTCCGCCCATGCCACTGGCCTCGCCGCTGCTCGAGGTTGTTGCACCGACCGTAGACGAACCATAGCCAGTCGTAGCGGTTTGCGAGCCTGATTCCGAGGCTGTGCCGGTGCTGGTGACCGGCACCTTGCCGCCGCTCTTCATCACCGCGTCGGGTTTATGCAGCGTGGTCTCATCGAGGTGCTTGCCGGTGCCGAGCTTACCTTTCATGCGATGCCAGGCGTCATCCGCGGATTCGGCGGGGAACGCTTGTAGCATTTCGCCACGCACGTTGATGGCGATCTGGCTGTCAGCACACATGCGGATGACGCGTTCTTTGACCTCGACTTCACCCAGCCAAGGGATGCACGGTTTGCCACCGGGACGCGGTTCACGCAAGTCTTGCAGCAGTTTCCCCACCGAATCGGAGCTTTCCGCCAGCAGCTTCACATGTTCTTCGAACTCCTCCGGCTCGAAAACCGTTTTCTTGATGATCGCATCGACGGCATCGGGGATCTTGTCCCCTTGGGCGCCGTGGCTCTGCTCTTCAAAGTGACACTTCGACGGGTCCGCAAAATTCCATTCGCTGAGGATGGCGAAGCGGTCAAATCGACTCTTCAGCTTGGTGGTGAGTTCGGTCTGGTACTTCTTCTGCAAGTCACCGTATACCGGATCGGATTTTTTCCACTGCATCGCCAGCGAGACGGCTCGTGCCAGCACGAGCAATTCACGGTCATAGTAGATGCACGGATTGCCTTTTTGGAGCAGCAGAAACCGGATCGTGTTGCGGCCGGTTTGCAGATTGTTCGTCAGCCATTTGCCGAGTGTCGCGGAGAGTTTCTCGGGATACTCCGGGATGACGACCATGGTTAGTCGCTCGTCCCAGCTCTTCGGGCGTTCCCTTTCTTCGAACTCGGACCACGGATCGTCCAGCCATTTTCGTTTGAGGACGACGACCCGGTAGTTTTGCGAGACGCTTTCGGGGCCGCCGATGACCGCACGAACTTCCTTCGCCAGATGCTCGACATCCTCACCCTGCGGGAAGAGCTTGTCGTTCTTGGCGTGGGCGAGCAGCTTGGCCTGCGGGTTCTCTTCGTTTTTAAAGACGAGCCGGTTGCCGATGCGGTGGATGTTAAAGCTATTCTCTTCGATGTTCGCCAGTTCAGCCTGAAACTGATTGTCGTCGATCGCCTTACCGCGAGTGATGTCGATCTGAAGTTCGGCGGGATCAGCACCGACGAGCTTGTCGACGGTGAGCGAGCGCAGCCACAGCGAACTTACGATCTCATCGCAGTGCGGTAATTCCACGGTCGCATTTGGCACCGCATCACGTACGGCTTGAAGATTACGGATCGCTTTCTCGCGTAGATCGCGCTGCAACTGGTTGGCGACGGAATCGAGCAGCGATGCGACGCCGCTATTTGAGTTCACCAGCGAGAAGTCGGCCGCCGTGATGATTGGCTGCTTCTCATCGACCGACTTGAAAAGATCGACTAGGATTTTGATGAGGTCACGGGTCTCTTGCGTGTCGGTGGCGATGAGCACCTAATCGTCGAGCAGCTTGAGTAGGTGAGGGGCGTAGGGCCACGCCTCGAGAAACTCAAGCTGCCGTTTCTCTTGTTCGGGCTGCGGGATTTTAGCTAACCGGAAGTATTCCCTGACGTGGGCTCGGATGGCCGCTTCGATCTTGGCGGTGGGAACCTGCATGCGGTTCTCGAAAATGCGATAGAGCAGCAGACGCTGCCGATCACGATTGGCGAGGGGCCCCTTGAAATCGACCAGCACCGGATTGACTCGGTGGATCTGCTGATAGGCATCCGTGTTGCCATCGCGCACGGAAACCACCAGCATGAGGAGTTCAGGATGATTCTGGGCAATTTCGGACAGGATCTGGATAAAGTTGAAGGCCCAGTTTCGCCATGGATACTGCTTGGTATTGGTGAGCCCCTCAAACCAGGTTTGGAACTCGTCGAAAATGAGCACGGTGGGATGTTCGGTGAACATCTCGACTAAGAGCTTGCTGCTGGGCGTGTCGGTCTTTTTCTCGCCCATGCCTTCCCATTTGCCGAGGAACTTCTGGCCGGATGGGTGGCGATCGAAGAGCACGTCCCAGAGAAACTTGTAATTTTGGAGCTGCAAGCTTTCGGCGATCACTTGGAAGTTCTGCCGCAGTTGCAGCTTGCCGATATCGGGGCCAAGTCGTTCGGCCCACTCGGCCAACCACGCAGTTCCATCATCGGGGCTTTTGCACAGGTGATAGATCGCCGCCAGCAAGTGCGACTTACCTTGGCCGCGTGAGCCCATGAGCACAACGGGGCGTGTTTGACCGGGTCCAATCGCCTCGATGGTTTTGATCAAATCAAACGACGGGTAGGTGATCCGGAGGAATTCCGCGGCGGGGATTTCGAGTGCCCCGGTTTTCGACTGGTTTGTGAAATCGACCGTGGTTCCCTTGAGGCGTTTACCGCGAAATTCCTCACGAAGTGTCAGGTCGAGCATCTGAATCCTCAGTCCTTCCGGCAATTCACGAGTCAGAACGAGCGTGCCGGTCCTCGCGCCTTGGTATGTTCCCAGGGAACCTCGCGACAGGAGGCTAGGACAACGCAATGGGGCAAAAACCGTCGCCACTACAGGGGGGAAATTTTACGATGTTCAGGTGGTGCCAGCAACCAGCAAGCGCTGGAGGTGTACAAGAGTTGGGAACACAATCGCCGTACAAACTTCGTCCACGCCGAGCGTTGGCAAGAATTTTCGCATTCGTGTCAGAATTAACTTGTAGTCATGTACGGCACCTGATAAGACAACAGCAGAACGGTCCGCGCAACGGCTGGTTTTCGACGTCACCTGAAAAACCTGATTTAAACACAGGCGAGGAGGGCTGAGACCATGTTGATCCTGCGTTCTCTGTTAGGTACAGGACTATCGTTCCCTCGCCATCTTCTTGCGATTCCAATCTACTTGGAAACGCTCTCTTATCGTCCGCCTCTCGTTTTTACGCGTCTGGCTCACCCTCTGTAATTGAGGACTGTTGGACGCTTACCTCGACGGATCAATTGAAAACCTCTGCCCACCTACCTGCCTTTGCACCCCCCGCCCCATTTTCTCCGACTTTGAAATGAACAGGAGAACTGCATGAGCTCCCAGCACATCAAACCGAAGTTGTCGATAATTAAACCTGACGTAGCGAGCCTAGCCGTTTCAGACCTTAAAGCGCTCGAAGATGAAGTATCAAAGTACTGGCTTGGTGACAATCGAGCACGAATGAACGAAATCGCCGAAGAGATATTCAGTCGTGATGACATTGTCCATTTCTACAAATGGATAACGATCTTGTCCGAGAAATTAAGTAGCAAAGAAACACTAACCGCCCGCGACTCAGAGCAATATCAAGTGATTTACGTTGTCAAGTTAGGGACAGGCATGAGCCGATTATTGAAGCGTCTACGTGAAAGCCGCGGTCATTAGAACGCGAATCAACAACGCGACGGCAAATAGATCTCGGCTATCCCGTCAAGTGGATCGGACAGCACCCTTTTTCTCCTTCGCGTATAACTTCCCCCTCAATCTATAAGGTCAAAATCTACTATCATGTCCGTACAGATTTTTCAAAACACCAACCTCGACACGCGAAGGCTTCTAAACCTTTCCTCTGGAGCTGAATATATTTCATGTCAAGACGATAAATTGCTACAGAAAGATCCAATAGCTTGCTTCGCTCTGCGGCAACTTAGATCTCTGGTTGGATCTGCTGATCGACGGGAGGTCGATAAAGATCTCAAAGACGTCGTTTACACTGTCGCCAAAGACCACGATAGGCCACCTGCAAAATTCACCCAACATACAGGGGAGATAACCTACGCTACAGAGTATTGGGAGTTCGGACGAGTAATGGATAAACCCGAACTACTGGAAACTTTGGCAATCAATTTCGCTGAACGAATCGATTTTTTTACCGCTCGCATACCCTCATGGCGTGGACGTCCGATCGTATTTGTAGCCCATAGCGAGATGATGTGTGTTTTATGCTTGCATGTGGCGAAACGCCTTTTGCGTGCCAAAAACGAAACGGATTGGCTTAGTGGCCACGAGGTGGCGACTGTTTTGCTTCAAGAGCGAGGTGCTATCCCAGCAACGCCAGCCATGCTGTTTGCTGAGAATATCTACTCGCCCGATGCCAGTCTCAATTGGGTTACATTGAGCGAGTCGCCAACCAAGTCGCCGACCAAGTTTGAGACCCAATTTGAGAATGTCATTGGTGTCGTGTATGACGAGCTCGAAACACGTATCCTAAAGAACTCGTCGCCGGTTTTCATTATCGCTACTGACCTGCGCCGCGATGGGAAAAGCCACGAAGGCATGGAAGCAGCCTTGTTATCAAAAATAGCAAAGCTCTCGCCGCCATCGTTGGAGGTTCTTGAAATCATGGATGCCAGTATCCTTGAGCTAGTAGTTTCCTCGTCCAATCAGACTGAAGGTTCGCATCAAAATGCCAGCTCGACCAAAAATCTCGTGTCCATTTTTCGGGAGCAGGCAAAAGCTCACTTAAAGTCCGTTGACGAGCAGACGGCCAAGCAGGCAAGATGTTATTCCCCTGTGAAAGGAATGGTTGTTGAGGCCGAAAAAAATGAAGTGATTGACAGGGCGTTAGAAAAAGCTGGGGATGCAAAAAAAAACAGAAGGTATATCGCTAGTACGGCCATTTCTTTGCATGAAATAGCCAGTTCAGTAACTCTTTATCATCGGTATCATGCCAGCAAATGGGCCTCGACCGACAGGTCATGGCGTGAAATGGTTCCACGAAGATTTGCTAGAACTCACGGAATCACAGTCGGCTACGTCGACGCCCTGCATTTCTTGCGTTCCACGAAGGATTCTGTAATTCGCATTCGAGCAAAACAAAAGATGGACTCGTGGTTGAAAGGGAAAATCTCTGAGATCGCGTGGCAAAGTGAAAGTAGTCTCAAAACGGATAGTCTGGCGAGTGAGAAAGCTATCTCGAGAAGGCTCTTTCTTCTACATACCGACGAGGAAAGGTCTAAGGATTGTGCTGCGATCGTGGCTGACGATTTAGAAGGAATGGAGGATATATCTTCCCAATTTTATTCGATCGATTCCCTTCTAGTGGATAATCAAGGAAGCTATCTGTCAACATTGGCACAAGCAAATGAGCGTGATGTTTACTTAATTGTTACGCCGGCGATTCGTAGTGGTGGATTTGTGTCAACGATGAAGAGGAAGGTTTACAATGCGTTTAAGGATCGATTTAAGCCGACAGTTTTGGTGCTAGCGGTGACCGGGATTGACAAGCATTATAATTCAGAGAGGACATTAGTGATCGTTCCAAATTCACTAATGTCCGGTAAGTGCGGGGTTAGTGGAATCGGAAATGTACAGTATTCAAGGAAAAAAGTTGCGTCCGAAAAATTTTTTCGTTTCGCAATGAAGAAACACACGGCGATTCACGAATTTTTGAAAAATAGTGGGCCTCATGGCATCAGTTTTGTTGACGTCATGGACGTTGAATTGCGCCGCGTCAAGGACACTCCCACAGCAAATGATCGTTCAGTTAGAGATAGAAGCTTGATTTCGCTCAGGAAGCTCTGTGTCATGATCGGCTTTGCGAAAGATTTAGCGGTCCAGCGGTCGGCGCGTAACGATTTGCTGGGCCTGTTATGTGCGGTAGGGGTGAGGAAATGCACGCTTATTGACGGCCTGCTCACCTTGATGATGATGGTTAATGTAGATGAGTCTGTGCTTCTTGGTGGTATCCCATTCCCCGAAGACTTAAAAATAATCGAGACGAGGCGGTTTTACCGAAATATTTTGCGTGTGCTGTCTGATAGTAGCCAAAGGAGTTTCGCAAAAATTCTATTTTCAGTGTCACTGATGGGGCCAGAGTGTGTGGAGGTGTTTGTCACCAATCTTATGAGGATGGCATGTGACCCACGTTGCAAGGCATTGCACGACGACCTGGGGAGCGAGGTGCAGTTGGATCTAGAGTTTAGGGATTTAGAGCAAACTTTAGTTGCCGAGTTGCGTAGACAAATTGAATTTTATCGAAAGACCTATGGCTCAGTTCGAAAAATTCGCGGATTTTCACGATTGCTTGCAATCGCTGAATGGAAACGCAATAAGGGCTCCATTAAACGAATGGATCCATGCACAAAACCGCGAATGGATGAGCCTCGTCTGGATCTTAGGGATGTTTCTGTGTCGGTGGATTGATCCTAATTGTGATTGGTCGCAGCAATATTGGCTACTTGTGGGCGTTTTGTAGCGTCGGAATCTCTGTTGTTAGTTTGATTTGCCTGCCATTGGGGCGTCGCCCTGAATGAGATTATGCGACTAGCACAAGGTGGTCGCTTTGGCGTCTTTCTCAAACTTCGTGTCAGTGTGCTCAGTGGTCAAAAACAGGGCCTTCCGGGTTTCCTGTGGGGCGCCATCGTACGAGGCGCAGGGTGCGGCTGCCGCCGCAAGATTTTCGTCCCTCCTGAACGCCCCCCTGAACCTCCGCGACACTATCTTATTTTCCCCCCGCCGCCGGTGCAGCGTTTGGAGTCCACTTCACTTTCCCGACAGTCGCGCAGCGAGTGCGATGCTTGGACGGTATCTCCCGCTTTGAGTGCGTCGTGAGCTTGCTGCAATAGAACAATCTGTCGCATGGTAAACGGTACGGCTGCTCCGGGAGTGGGAACGATAGGTACGAGCTGCTGTGTGATCTGGCGTTGTAACTCATCGAGGCCTGATCCTGTACTGGCACTGACCCACAGCCCAACTGGTCGACCATCTGCGGGCTGCGGTGTGACATCCGTTTTACTGTGGATGATCAAAACGGATCGGTTGACCACCAGGATTTCGTTCAGCAGTTTCCGGTCGTCCTCGAGCCAAGGCGCTGTGGCATCGATGAGAAACAGAATCAGGTGAGCGGCCTGCCATTCCGCTCGCGCTTTCTGCACGCCGAGACGTTCTACAACATCGGCCACTTCGCTGCGCTGCCCGGCCGTATCATGCAGTTCGATGGGCCAGCCGTCGATCGCCAGTGTCGTGGTTACGACATCACGAGTGGTTCCGGCAAGTGGTGAGACGACGGCGCGCTGGTAGCCGGCCAGTGCATTGAGAAGGCTACTCTTGCCAACATTGGGGCGTCCGGCGAGTACGATGCGCGAGGGCTCAGTCGCATGTCGTCCGGCGGGAATCAGCTGGCGCAGTGATTCCAGAGCCTGCAGTGCATCCGTCTGTCGTTCGGTGTCAAGCAATCGTTGAATCCGGGCCAGTTCACGAGCTAGAGCACCGCGCAGCTGATCCAGGAGCAGTCCAGCGATGCGTTCCGTTTTCGCTTCCGACAACGCAATCAGGGCTTCCGAAACCAAGATGTTGGTGGTGTCGGCGGTTCCAAAGTGATACTGCTCTGCGAGTGGCAGTTCGGTCCAGTGAACAAGTCGCCCACCGGCTTGTTCTAAATCATGGGTGACACGACGAATCGCCGCCGCTCCGCCATGACACTGCACCTCGACCCAAGCGGGGGTGCGCACGTTGACGACTAGTTCTTCACCCGGGCCGGAACTGGTGCGCCAATGTCCAAACGCAATTCGGCCGACGGTGGAATCCAAGAGAGGGCGTCTCGATACAGGCTGGAAACAGTGATCAACCAGATTTAAAGCTCTCGAGCCACACACTGCTACGACCGCGACGGCCCCGCGGCCACTGGGAGTTAACTCGGCCACCAGGCAGGTGCTGGGAGTCGAAGTTGCGTCAGGAATCGTCGGCGCTGGTGGTGCCGTCTCGGTCATTCGGGCTTTGTCTCCTCGCGAGGATCCATGAACTGATCGAAACCAAGCCAGAGGCTACGGGCATACCGATGAAACCAGAGGGGAAAAAGAATGACAAAGAGAAGTGGGCCAATTGTGGCCAGTGGATGCGAGTCCAACCGCAGGAAAAACAGCACCAGGTAGGCAATCGTCGCAATCACAGCGGTCAAGCCGTAATTGAAGTAGATGGAACCGAGAAAAAAACCAGCTTCCCGTTCAAACTTCGCTTGGCAGACGGGGCATGCCGGTCGCATTTTGAACCAACTGGCGTATAGCTGACCGTTACCACAGAGCGGGCAGCGTAGGCCAAGAGCACGCCAGACCAGAGTACCGAAGGAACGAGAAGGGGGAACCGGGGGTGATTTAGCTGCTACCATGTCACTGGTATAGTCGGTTGGTGATGTGAGGAAAAGATACCCTCGCGATCGCAGGAAGGCTGTCGGGTTGTCGACGGATTTTCGTAGACGTAGGATGGCGGCATGAGAGTCTTTGGACGGGCCTTACAATTTGTCGCGCTGGCCTTGCTACCGCTCGCTATGGTCATGGAGTTAACGGGCGGGCTGGGCCGTCGTTTTGGTGTGAGCGACATGGTGGTCATGTTGGGGTATGGCGTGCTCTTATTCTTGCTAGGGCGTGCACTTGAGATGTACGCACGGACATGAAATGCAGAGTTATCCGCTGCGGGCCAATAGCCACTCGCTTGCGGCGTGTATTCCTGCTCTTCGCGGTCTGGCTGGCCGGCTGGACGAACGCCCTGGCGATTCTTAGTTTCCCCCACCGCGTATCTGGACAGTCGATCGACGTTCCCGCCGCCCCTCGTCTCGATGGGACCGTGCGCGTGGATGAAGTGGAGGCTGCCAGTCGCACACTGCTCGACCGCGCCGAACAGTTGGTTGGGCAAAAGCGAGGGGCAGAGGCGATTGAGATTTGGCAACGATTGATCGACTCCGATGGTGATCGTCTCATCCTCACGGGGGAAGATCGAAACCGCTCGGCGGGCTATCCCAATTATGTTCCGCTGCGTGACTTCCTCCGCCTGCGAATCTGGCAACTGCATGTCAGCGATCCGCTGGCCACTCGTGATTATCGGGCATCTTTAGACCAACAAGTACAACGTTGGCTGAAGCCGACGGATGCAATCAACGACGAAGCGATTCTACGTCGCGTCTATGAACAAGCCTTTTTATCCCAGTTTACCGGTGACTGTATTTGGCGCCTCAGTCACCGGGCGCTGGAGCGCGGTGAGTATTCCGTAGCGCGGCGCTACTTACAGCAACTGAGCTCTGAGGTTGACTTGCTTTCAACCCAGGTAGCGAGTGCTCCGGCGAATATGAAGATGGCCGCGACGCCGACCACACCGACGGCAACCGATCGTCCCGCTCAGCGGCAGTCGGCCCCTACCGTGATCAACCATCGATATGAAGTTGCGGACATTGCTGCGCGCTTGGTGCTCGTTTCCATCTTGCAAGGAGATCGAACTCGAGCCGAAAAGGAATTGGCGGTCTTTCGCCAGCAGTATCCAATGGCGCGTGGGCAACTGGGCGGACAAGCTGATTTATGGGGCAAATTACTAGATGGTTTGTGGGAGGAGTCGCAGCGGTGGCGGCAGAATCGGCCGCTTCACGGATGGCCGCTCTATGGCGGTCGCTCTGATCGAGCGGCAACGCCGCTGGGCGAGGTGGACCCGGCTATGCGAGCGAGCTGGAGTGTGAGGTTGCCACGAGTTGCGCTGGATGGAAACTTATCGCTATCGCGTTCTGGTCCGGGTTCTCCCGGGGATGTGAATTCGTCATCCGCAGTGGATCGGCTGACGCGCGAGAATCCGGTCTTTCCCTATTATCCGATCGTCGTTGACGGGCGAGTTTATGTAAGTAGTCCGCTGGGCGTCCACGGCTGGCAGCTGAGTTCCGGGAAGCCGATCGTGGAGTCAGCGAGCAGCGAACGCGAAGAGGGGCTGCTATACCGCTCCGAATTGCCGGCTGCCGCCAATCCTGAACGCACCAGTGTGACTCCGGAAAAACCGGATTTCATGGCGCGCAGTAGCGAGTCCACCGCGTCTGTACGAGTCACTGGGGCACCAGCATTTTTGCTGACAGCCGACTCGGGCGTGCTAGTAACAAAAATGGGATTGCCATGGTTTGTAAGTGGCGACCGTTTTTCCGGACGTGGCCGCGCTGCCGCTGCCAATCAGCTAGTCGCCCTGGATTTAACCGCAGAGGGCAGATCTTTGTGGCGTCAGGATGGTGAACGGTTTTCTGCCAGTGAAGAATCAGACTTGCCTGGTTCTACCGTTGTTTGCACTTGGGATGGGCCACCGGTGATTCATCAAGGGCGACTTTACCAGGGGTTTCGCCAGAGCGATGGAGTGCAGACTCGCCTGTTTGTTGTTTGCTTGGATGTGATGTCTGGGCGCTTGCTGTGGAAGAGTTCCGTGGTGAGTGCTGACTTTTCACGCATTCGCGCTCGCAGGCAATGGACGAGCAATCTGTTAACACTCCATGAAAACACGCTCTTCTACAACACGAATGTAGGCGTTGTGGCGGCTCTTGATGTCGATCGTGGACAGGTGCGCTGGATTACTCGCTATCCCCGCCACACAACGGATTTCGCCGTCGACGCACGGTCGCTCAGCGGTCGCGAGCTCAATCCCTGTTTGATCTATTACGACCGAGTCCTGGCGGCTCCGGCGGATAGTCACCAGATTATGGCGCTGGATAGGGCGACGGGCCGAGTGATCTGGTCGACGATGCCGGAGGATACGGCGGATATCACCCAACTCGTTGGTGTCGGAGCTGGGCGGCTGATTGCTGCCGGCCGCACCTTACGCTGGTTCGACGTGGAGACTGGCGGCAATCGCGGGCAGTTTCCTGCTGTGGCGAGCGAACAATCACTGGGTGGTTCGAATGCACCCCGCACAGCCGGTCAGGCAATTTTGGTGAATGATCACGTCTGGTGGCCGACGGCGCAGCAAATCTATGTTTTCGAACAGCAGACGAACCGGCATGAGCAGGGATGGCAGCCCCAGTTGGTCCGCCGCATCGACCTGCGGGCTCGCCAAATGGCGGGTGGAAATCTGATGATCGCTGATGGGGTGCTCTTGATCGCCGGTCCCGATACACTGAAGGCATTCCGAACTGCTGAAAACTAGTGGTCGGGATCCTGCGACTGTGTTCCTCACGATGAATCTATTTCAACCGAGCACCAACTCGAGAAATGCCCGATGGACGACGTACAAGCTGTGGAGCGATTGCATGGCGCATGTAATGAATTGCGTCAGGAGCTGAGTAAGATCATTGTGGGGCAACAGGCGGTGATTGAGGAGCTGCTGATTAGTCTCCTGGCGCGCGGTCATTGTTTGCTTGTGGGAGTACCGGGCCTGGCGAAAACGCTGATGATTCGCAGTCTGGCGAACGCGTTGGATTTGCAGTTCAATCGCGTGCAGTTCACCCCTGATTTGATGCCTGCTGATATCACCGGCACTGAAGTGATTCAAGAAGTGAAGTCGACGGGGCAGCGAGAGCTGCGCTTTTTAGCGGGCCCGATCTTTGCCAATGTGATCCTGGCCGATGAAATCAACCGTACACCCCCCAAAACGCAAGCGGCACTCCTGGAGGCGATGCAGGAGCATCAAGTAACGGTAGGCGGTCGCAAACATCCATTACCCGATCCATTCTTTGTGCTCGCTACGCAAAATCCAATCGAGCAGGAGGGCACCTATCCACTGCCCGAAGCGCAACTGGATCGTTTCATGCTGCAAGTGCGCGTGGATTATCCGAGTGAGGACGAAGAGTTAGAGATCGTATTGAGGACGACGGCCGAGCAGCCTGTGACGCTGCGTCCCTTGCTGAATGCCACTCAAATTCACGAATTGTCACAGATTGTACGGCGAATGCCGATCGCCGATCATGTCGCCCGCTACGCGCTCCGGATCGCTCGGCTCACACGACCGCAACAGTCCGAGGCGCCGGATTTCATTCGCAGTTTTGTCGAGTGGGGGGCAGGTCCACGGGCGAGTCAGTGCTTGGTATTGGGAGCCAAGGCGCGAGCGGTGATGCAGGGGCGCTATCATGTACAGCCCGAAGATTTGCGGGCGATCACTCCGGCTGTCCTGCGACATCGTTTGAAGCTCAACTTCAATGCTGACGCTGAAGGGGTGACGACGGACCAGATCATCCAGCGACTGCTGGAGCGTGTGCCGGAGGTAACAGCGCGCGAGTTCCCACGGTAGGGACTGAAATCGTTGTTCGTGGTCGTGAGGCGCTCGAGAGAAGTGCCTGACAACTGGTTTGCAGGATGAGGCCATCATGCCCGTCAACTTTGACCCTAGAACGATTGCCCAATTGCAGGGCCTCTCACTACGCGCTCGTCATATCGTCGAAGGCTATGTGGCCGGATTACATCGGAGCCCCTATCGAGGTTTTTCCATCGAATTTGCTGAGCATCGTGAATACGTGCCCGGCGACGATTTACGATATGTCGACTGGAAGGTGTTTGGACGCACAGACAAGTTCTATCTCAAGCAATTCGAGGACGAAACGAATCTAATCGCGTATCTCGTGGTTGATCATAGTGAGAGCATGAGTTATCGCGGTCCAGCATCCGCACTCAGTAAATTGGATTATGCCCAATGCCTAGCTGCTTCCATCGCCTGGCTGGTCCTTCACCAGCAAGATGCAGTGGGCTTAGTTACCTATAACGACCAGATCTGTTCTCAACTGCGTCCCGGCAGTCATTCCACGCATTGGAAGTCCATCCTCGATATGCTGGAGCGTATCGAAGCGAAAGGTCAAACCAAGCCAGATGCAGTTTTCAAGGAGTTGGCGGCGCGCTGGAGTAAACGCGGAGTTCTACTGATCTTCAGTGATCTCTTGGGTGATTTGGATGGACTCTGGCGAGGGCTTAAGCAATTGAAATTTCGCCAACACGACGTAGCAGTCTTTCATCTTTTGGATGCAGCCGAGATCGACTTCCCTTTTGCCGGAGAGCGGCATTTTCAAGGTCTGGAAGAATGGCCAGATTTGCTGGCGGATGCCGACGCCATTCGTCGCGGATATCAAGCGGAATTGCAACGTCATCTGGATGCGGTCCGAGCGGGCTGCCATAGCCTGGGCATGGACTATCAATTGATTCGAACGGATCTGCCATTCGATCAGGCGTTAACCAACTTTCTCGCACGGCGGCTGGCACGGGTGAAGCCATGATCGCCACGATGATCGTAGCTATCGCTTGGTCACTTTCGAGCGCTGGAATGCTTGGCTGGGCGTGCGCGGCTGCGATTCCCATTCTTATACACTTCTGGTATCGCCAGCGAGCGAAACCAGAGCGTTGGGCTGCGATGGCGTTTCTTGCAGCCGCGCTGCGCACGCACGCACGACGCTTGAAATTGGAACGCTGGCTATTGCTTGTCGTCCGAGTTGCGATTCCTGTTGTTCTCGCTCTTGCCCTGGCGGATCCACTGCTGCCGCGGTCCGTGAACCCTACACTCCACAAACCAGAGGCCCCCACGCATCTAATTCTGGTTCTAGATGGCAGCTACTCCATGCAACTCCTAACCAGCTCGGCTGCGGGACAGGAAAATGCAACGTTGTTTGATCGTGCCCAGGAAGAAGCGCTGCGCCGAGTGAGTCGATTGGCGATGGACGACGGCGTCACACTGATACTTCTCGCTGATACACCGCAATTCGTGCTGTCAGAGCCGTTAGTGGATCGTGCCGTGCTGCGCGAGGAGCTAAATGATCTGAGCCCCACCGCAACGTATGGTTCCTTAACGACACTCTGGACAGATCTGTCCGCCTACGTTGAACGAATTCGCCGCACGCATCCCCGTTTTGTTCAGCATCGAGTCTGCATCGTCAGTGATTTAACTCGAAGACTGTGGGAAGAGGTACGACAGGAACCCGTAGCTCCAGGGCTGACCGCACTAAGCAAGCAGGCGACGCTCGAGGTGATTGATGTCGGGGCAGATGCGAGCAACGCAGCGGTTGTCCAATTGACGGCGAAAGATCCTGTACTGACGGTGGGACGCGAAGTGGTCATCGAGGCGCAGGTACAGGATTTCGGCTCCAAGACTATCTCCCAGCGGACTGTCGAATTCTGGATCGATGGTCGCAGCTTGGGACGGCTGCCTGTCGAGATACCTCCGGACGGTCGCACAGCGGTATCGATGACGTGGCAAGCGGATGGAGCGGGAGATCACATCGTGTCGGCCACCCTTGATGCGGATGCCTTGCCCATCGATAACCAGCGCTGGCTTGTATTACCCGTACGCCAACAAGCCACGGTACTGGTGGTTGAGGGGCGGGCGGGAGACGGGCAATATCTATCGCTCGCTCTCAGTCCGGAACCCTCGCCTGACGCTGCGATACAGGTGCAAACGAGTAGCGAAGCGGTACTCACAGAGCGTTCCTTAAGTGCGTTTAGCATGATTGCCTGTGCCAATGTAGCGCGTTTTGCGCGCGAGGAGAGTGAGGTGCTGCACGACTATGTGAAGCGCGGGGGAACGTTGCTGATTTTTCCTGGAGACTTGACTCAGGTAGATAATTACAACGCCGAATTGACGCAGGAGATTCGTGGAGACGCGCTGTTGTCTGCAACGTTGGGAACGCCGCTTTATTCCAGCGAGCTGCGCATCGACGCGCGGGACTACAGCGATCCCCTGATCGCTCCTTTTCGTGGCCAGGAACGCGCTGGTCTACTGAGCACTCCGATTTGGACTCGTCTTCCGATTCAACTGTCAGAAAAAAGTGCAGCGCGAATCGCTCTTTGGTTTTCCGATGGCACGCCAGCAGTAGTGCGTCAGCGTTTGGGAAAGGGTGAGTCGATTCTGTTTGCGACTGCTGCTTCGCCCCGTTGTCTCAATCGCTCGGTGTCACCTCCGTTGCCCTGGACGGCTCTGCCGACGTGGCCCAGTTTTTTGCCCATGATGCAGCAGGCCCTGCGTTCCGCACTTACGCTCGGTAATTCCCAGAGAAACCAACTTGTGGGAGAGACCTGGCTGATTGCGGAAGCGCAGGATGCGACGATGGATGAGATCCGAGTTGATTTTCCGAGTGGACTGGAGGCGGAGAATGGGCGACGGACACGCATCCTACCGATTGATCGCGCGACGAGCCGTGCGATGGTTGAAGAAACGTCTACGCCGGGAGTCTATCGGGCGTTTGGGGCCACGGAAGACGAAGCGCTAGCGTCACTCGCAGTCAATGTTGATACGCGAGAAAGCGACTTGGCTCGTATCGATCGCCTATCGTTACCAGATTGTTTTGTAGAGCCAACGGTGGTTGAGGACTTGGCGTCACAGCCGAGCGATTTTTCACCACCAACGCGATTGTTTCGTGAATGCTTGTGGTTGCTATTGGCGTTATTGATTGGCGAAACGACACTCGCCTGGTGGTTCGGACGTGCTCGTAGTTAAGACAATTTCATGAATTTCGCCAACAAGTTTCTGATGCCAACATTACTAGCTGATATCGGCTGGGAAACCAATGTTTTGCACAGTTGGCCGGTGGCGACTTGGTGCATCGTCGCGATTGCTGGTGGCGCTTTGATGTTGGTTTATTGGCTTTATCGCCACGATCGACATCCCATGACCAGGAGCGGGCTGGGACGTAGTGTCTATGTGATCCGCGGTATTTTGGTGCTCATGGCGATTGCCATGCTGGGTGACTGGATGCGGCAAAGACACCGCACGAGTCGACCTGAACTCATCGTCTGCGTTGATGACTCGGCAAGTATGGCAACGATGGATCAGCCCTTGGACGCGGATCCCTCTGGGACAGCCTCAACGACGTCTGCCGGTCGCGATGGTCGCCACACCACGCGTCTTGATCAAGTGCGGTCGGCTTGGCAGCAAACACTGTTGCAACCAGAAGGCGATTGGATGGATCGTTATGATTTGCGTTGGTATTGGCTCGGTGACTCGGCACGGCGAATGGCCGCTGACGAGACACTGACTCCGTCGAGTGGGAGGGCAGTTTCAGACAGTCGTCTGTTGCCTTCGCAGTTTCTCCAAGAGCGTCCGGAACGTCCCGTGAGCCGCCTGGGAGACAGCTTGATGGAGATTCTCAAGAAGCAGAACCATCGATCGACCGCTGCCGTGGTGGTTTTCACGGATGGCGCGAACAACGCTGGCGCCTCATTGCAGGAGGCGGCCGAACTGGCTCGGCGACGACAGATACCACTGCACTTGGTGGGAGTTGGCAGTCGAATTCCTCCGAGCGATGTGGCACTGCGCGATGTCGTCGTGGAGGACGTTGTGTTCGTCAACGATTTGTTGCAGTTTGACGCACGACTGACCACGACACAATGTCAAGGTAAGACCGTCACGGTGCGACTTCTGAGAACCGATTCGACGGAGGTGTTAGCCGAACAAAAGCAGGTGATCGAGACTGCCGACGCGACCATTCCCATTCGTCTGGCAACTCGACCGCGAGTACCAGGACATTATGAGTATCGAATTCAAGCTCAGTTGCAGGGCGGTGAAATCGATGAAGAGAATAATCAAATTCAACGAACGGTTGAAGTGACGGAAAAGAGCTTGCGACTATTACTGATTAGTGCCTCCCCAAACTACGAGTTTCGTTATCTGAAAAATCTGCTTAGTCGGCGATTGCAGACAGCCGACAGTGGTCGATATGCGATGGAATTGACCACCATTCTGCAAGAGGCTGATCCCGAGTATGTACGACAAGATGAAACCGCTCAGCGGCTATTTCCGGGAACGGCGGAGGAGATGAATCGGTTTGATGTTGTCGTCTTGGGAGACGCGGATCCTGATCTGATTGGATCGACCGGTTTGCAATTACTACATGATTTTGTCACGCAGTCCGGAGGCGGACTGATGGTTGTGTCCGGGCCGAGATTCACGCCCCTGGCCTATCGAAATACGCTCCTTGCGAATCTCCTGCCGGTTGATCTGGATACCACGCGGATTCCGTCCGATGAGCGGGATATGAGCGAGGGATTTGTGCCGCGTCTGTCTGCACTTGGGCAGCAAATGCCAGCATTGCAACTAGCCGATAGCATGAATGCCAGTCGAACGATTTGGGAGAATCTTCCTCCGTGGTACTGGCATATTGTGAATCCCGAGTTGCGGCCTGGGGCGACCTCACTGGTTGATCATCCGCGAGAAAGTGACACTCTGGGCAAACCGCTGTCGTTAATCTCGCTGCAGTTGATGGGAGCCGGAAAGGTGATCTTTCAGTCATCAGATGAATCCTGGCGCTGGGCGCGAGGTGACGAGGGTGAGCAGGTTTACGCCCGTTATTGGCAGCAGATGTTGCGTTATCTTGGTCGGACGCGATTGCTCCCGGACGATCGACGAGTGGAATTGCAGACGGATCGCGGCGAGTATCGTGTGGGAGAAGAGGTGACGGTTCGATTACGATACTTTGACGAGCCGACCGCTCCAGCAGCAGGACAGTTGGTGGCGGCGAATGTACAGCGAATCGCCGGGAATCGTGCTGTGGGGGCTGCAAGTCAAACCGTGACGTTCCGGCGAGTGGCGAACGAGCCGGGTCGCTGGGAGGCCCAAATTGGAGCCATGCCGGCTGGCCAGTACCGTATTTCATTACTCAACGCGACGACTACGCCCGTGATTTTTACTGTGATTGAGAACAGCAGTGAGATGTCTCGCGTCGCACTCGATTCCGAAGCACTCGAGGCTGCCGCGAAGCTGGCGCAAGGATCCTATCGCTCACTGGCAAGCTGGTCGCTATCGTCGATCCTTAAACAGATTCCGACACGACGTGCGATACGGCTCGAATCGTTGCCGCCCGAGCCGCTTTGGAACCGCTGGCCAGTCGCGCTGTTGTTCGTTGGTCTGATTACCACGGAATGGTTGATACGTCGCCGCTTGGGGATGGTTTAATGACCGGCTCCGGCGGGAATATTCATCTGCGGGTTGAAATTGATTGCCTGATGGACCGACTAAAACTACAACCAAAGATGTGATCGCTGGTTACTGATTGCCAGCTATTCCTGAGGATTGTTCTGAGGATTGTTCTGCCGAGAAACCTAAGCCTTCTACTTCACGCTTTTCATGTCACTTCATCCCCTTGAGCAGAAACTTGCGGCAGTACTACGACGACAGCGTCTGTGGCAGTTCGTGCTTGGCATGGGGCTGTTGGTGACACTCATCGTTGTCGCTGTACTTGTCGCAGCAGCCTTTGATTACACGTTTCGGCTGCAGGAGGTGGGGGCCCGCACGATGCTGACAGGGGTGGTCCTGGTACTCATCGGCTGGGGCTGTCGCCGCGTGTGGCTTCGCGTGGGCAAATCCCAGGCCGGCCTGTTGTCGCTAGCACACAAGCTGGAGCGGCAATATCCCGTATTGAATCAGCAGCTGGTGAGCGCGGTGGAGTTTTTGAGGATTCGAGAAAAAGATGGACGTGCTGGTTCGCCTCAGCTGCGCCATCGCATGATCGATCGTACGGCTGGGCTGGCCATGCCACTCGACTTTACCGCGATCATCGATGTTGGGCCTGCGCTACAGGCAGCGACCTGCGCGGGATTATGTTTGCTGGTGACACTGGGAATCGGCTGGAGCAATCCGTCGCTTACGGGTTTATCCGTTTCTCGACTCGCGATGCCGTGGAGCGAATTACCCTGGCCGCGACGCCATGAATTGCGGATTGAAACAACCACCAGTCGTCTGCCGCGGGGAGCGAGTTTTGAGATCGTGGTGCGCGATCACTCGCGATTTCCACTGGAAACGGTTCAGGTTCAGTTTCGTGATGATGCGACCGCAGAGCAGCGAGCTGAGACGTACGACATGACCGCTCGCGATGATCGGTGGGTGTATCGGCGTGAGCGGGTTCAGGGTAGTTTTTCTTATCGAGTGACGGGCGGCGATGACGACCTCGATTCCTGGCATGTCGTGGAAGTGGTGGATCCACCGCGGATCGAGCGACTGGAATTGCGTGCTCAGCCACCGAATTACACTCAGTGGCCGTCAGCCATCGCCACTCCACCTCTGCGAGTCCTTCAGGGAACGGTGCTCGAACTTCAGGCACGATTGTCCAGTCCGGTTCAGGCGGCCTGGGTTCGTTCTTGGACGGCCCCTGGTTCGGAGAGCATCGATGCGGTACCAGCGACGTGGGACGCAGCGGTGCTCGACGCCGGACGGGAGTTGGCACTCACGACATCATCCGCTCGACCTTGGAAACCCGAAATCTCAGGAATCTACGTCTTGGAAGTGCGGGATGCTTGGGGAATGGAGGCTGAACTGCTGCGCTGGTCGGTTCAAGTCATTCCAGATGCGCCGCCGGTTGTAACCTGGACCGAGCCCCGGGGGAAAACACGATTGCGACTCACAGGGTCCATCACAACCAGAGGCGTCGTGAAGGATGATGTTCGCGTGGAGCGAGCCGAATTCCAGGTGCGTGAGTTAGGAGCAGATTCGGATACCTGGATCTCGATCCCGATAAAATTGCCGCGACCGGATGAGTCGCCTAAATCTGGCGATGCTAGAGCCAGTGATACCCGAGTGGGCGAATGGCCGACGGCCCGCGTGGCCACTTCTACTTCACCCTCGGCGACATCCCTCTCGACTTCAAACTCGCTCCGCGAAGAAGTGGTGGAATGGCAAGAAGTCTGGAAGCCTAGGGTGATGCCACAATTGACGAGTGGTATGAAGGTGGAAGTACGAGTAGCTGCCGTGGATGTCGCGGGTCTTGCTGGATACAGCGATTCGCGGACGGTCGCGATTGTCACCGACGAAGAGCTACGCGAGCATTGGCAACATCATCTGGAGTCGATCCTCGAGTTGCTCCGTGAAGCTCGGCATGCACAGCAGCTTGCCTATCAGCAAACCCTCGATCAGATTTCCGCTCGACGCTTGCCGGCGAAGGCGGCCACCGTGGAGGCTCTGAAGCTGGTGCTACTACAGCAGCAGCGTGTGGTCCAAGTGTTGAGCGACGAGTCTGGTGGAGTACCGTTGTTGGTGCGGATGATTCGACAAGAGATGGACGACAACCTGTGGCAGGATTCCAGTCAACTCGAATCGCTGGAGGCCATCTTGTTAACTTGTCAGCAATTAAGTGCTGGTCCGGTGATTACGCTATCGAGTCTATTGCCACGAGCTTTAAAGGAATCACCGGCTGATTCCGTGACGACGTTGACGGAGGCGAGTGTTCTGCAGCAGGAGATTTTAGCGGCCTTAGAGCAATTACTCGCTCGGCAGGAGTCCTGGGAGAATATCCAGCGGTGGCAGTCAGAGCTCACACAGCTGCGTGCTCAGCAGTCTGAGCTACTTGACCGGACGACGACACAGCTTGTCGAATTGGAATCGCTGGCGAACACCATGACAGCCGAGCAGAGGGCGGCGATCCGCAGATTGGCTGAGGAGCAAGCGGAGCTCGCGCGTCGCTATCAACTGTTACAACGGCAGACCGCGAAACTGGCAGAGCAAGCGAAGGAACCTGATGAAGGGAAGCCAGATACAGAGCGGAATCGAGATGATCGAGGAGCTGATCTCCAACGACTGAATGGGCAATTACAGGAATCGTCAGCCGGTGGATTCATTGCTGACGCCGGCCGATCCTTGCAGCGGAATCGCTTAGGAGAGGCGACCGAGCAGCAGCAGCAAGCGGTTCAGTCGCTGGACGAACTGGTGGATCAGCTCGCTCGCCGACCGGCCTCGGATCGCACGGCAACTTCTCCGGAAGAGGCGGCTGCAAGAGTTGCTCATGAAGCCTGGCGGCTGGCGGTGGATCGATTACTCGCAAGACAGACGCCTGTGCTGGAGAGGTTGCGTAGTCATGTCGCAAGCCAGTCGGCGACGGAAGGCAATGCCGCGGAAGCAGCCCAACAGTCAGCGGTCGATGAGGCGGAGCTTCCCAAGCTGGAGCGTGACGTCGCCAATCTGGCCCAGCAATATCTGGTGGAACTACCACCCCTGAAAACTTTTCAGTTTGTGCTTCGGTTAGCGGTAAGCGATCTGCGCACAGCGACCAAACTACTGTCACAAAAGAACTGGCCACAAGCACTCAGCGCTGCCGACTTAGCGACCGAGCGATTGCAGCAGTTGCGTGCGGCGCTGGCCAAGCCAGAAGCAGCGGAAAAAACGGCCGGCAAAGACGAGCTGCAAACACCCGCTGCACAGCCCAACAAAAATTCGGGCAAGCCCATGCCGAAACAGAGTCGAGCGGAATTGGTGTTGGTGCGGGACTTTCAGGCTGATCTGCGCGACCGAACGGCCCGCACGGATGAAAGCCGCTCCACCGACGGGCAGTTGACCGCAGAACAGCGGCGCGACCTGGAAAGACTGGCGCGGGAACAGAGCCAGTTAGCAGAGTTGCTCTGGGAATTCGTCGAGCAAGAGGCGAGTTCACAGCGGGCGGGGGAAGGCGGGCCTAATAACGAGGCAAAACCCAGTCCTAGGGATGAAGAGGGAGAGGATATTGGCGAGGAGTCGCCCAGGACGCGGTTCATGCGATTGGGGCGTCAGATGACCCAGGTCAGCGAACGACTATCTCAGGAGGATAGTTCGGCGGCTACTCAGGCACTTCAGGATCGCATCTTGGGTGAACTGGAAAATTTGATCGGCTCCGCCGGAGATTCCACTGGGCCCTCTTCGGCGCCAGCGGCAACCGAGCCGACCGAGGACAAATCAGCGACTGGCAAGGTACGCCCGACCGATAAACCGTCGTCTGTTGACGAAGGGCCGGACTCCAGCCAAGGTGCCGAAAGATCCGGACTTGCCGACGCTCAGCGTTTGACAAAAGAGGTCTGGGGAGAACTACCCGTGCAGCAGCGTGAGGAACTCATCAATACACTTCCCGACAAGTTCTTACCACTCTATGGATCCATGTTGGAACAATACTACCGTCGTCTATCGACAAAGAAGATGAAGTAATGCAGCGCCGTCGTTTGTTTCTTCGCGAGTGTCTGGGTAGCGTCGCGTTTATCCGCGGACTCTCTGGCCTCCGTGGAGAAATACTAGCTGCGGACGAAGCAGATCGCAGCCGAGTGAATTGGCGTGCTGCTACGCCAATCGCGATTCGTCGTGGACTCGACTATTTAACGCAAGTTCAAAACGAGGATGGCTCGTTTGGCACGGGTAATTTCAGTCGCAACGTTGGTGTTTGCAGCTTGGTTGGCCTGGCGTTCATGGCGAGTGGCAGCGTGCCTGGGCGAGGCCCCGATGGACGAGTGGTTGATCGAGTCTTGGAGTTTGTGTTGAGTTGCAGTCAGGAGAGTGGATTTCTGACCTACGCCAGTGCGACCAGTCACGGGCCGATGTATGAGCATGGTTTTGGAACCTTGCTGTTGGCGGAAGCCTATGGCGTTTCGCAGCAGCCGCGACTGCGAGCGAAATTGGCGGCGGCGGTGCGATTGATTGTTGATAAACAAAATAGTGAGGGTGGTTGGCGTTATCAGCCCGAGCGCCGCGATGCTGATTTGTCCGTTACCATTTGTCAGATTATGGCGCTACGTGCCGCTCGTAATGCCGGCATCTACGTGCCGACCGAAACGGTCAATCGCTGCGTCGATTACGTGAAGCGTTGTCAAAATGCTGATGGCGGGTTTGCCTATACGCTGGCGGCTGGAGGTCCAAGCAAGTTCCCCAGATCCGCTGCGGGCTTGGTGGCTCTGCATAGTGCTGGAATTTATGACGGATCGGAAGTTGAACGAGGCAGGGAGTACATGCAGCGGTTTCAACCGGGAAAGGTTGCAGCAAATTCCGAAGCCTATTACTTCTACGGTCATTACTATGCGATTCAGGCCGCTTGGCAAGCGGGAGGAGAGATGTGGGGGAAATGGTATCCGGCGATTGAACAGGAGCTGCTGAATAGTCAGCGTGACGACGGTTCCTGGGCTGACACGACTTCGCCCGTCTACGGCACGGCGATGGCCTGTATCGTGCTGCAAATGCCGCGCAATCATCTGCCCATTTTTCAGAAGTGATGGCCATGAAAAATCGGAGCTGGCAGATAATCATCTCACTACGGGTAATTACCGCATGCCGCAACTGGTTGGTCCCATACATTCAACTAGCGCTGGAGCCGGAGGCGAGAAAGCTACGGATAAGAGAATGCTCCGCACGATGATGATCCTGAGTTGCCTGCTGGCAGTCGGCTGGGAACAGTTGTCCGGTACCAGATATCCGTTATGCGCCGATGAGCAGCGGGCGGCGCCGGCTTCTCGGGGCATCGAGGATCCTACTAGGCAGGCACGACTAAGCTCGGGCGAAACCCTCACGGGAAAAATTGCGGGGATTGACCCCGATGGGAAGATCACCCTCGAACTGGACGATCAGCGGCAGCAGCGACTCCTCCCTCACGAATTGATTACTTGGGGTGTCCGCGCTGAACCCCGTCGGCACTCGCTGCTCATCATGCCCGCCGGACAGCTCGTCGTGAGCGATTGGAAGTTGACTGCGGATGGCATTGAGATTGACGAAGCGGGGAGCTGGTTATTGCGTGCGAACCATTTGCCCGCGGCTGTGGCCCGAGGCGTGATCCTGGAAATTCCCAGTCGTCGCCGAGATGTTGATCGCTTGCGCGATGAGATTCTGCAAGCGAAGCGTGAACAGGATGAATTCTTGCTCTTCACGGGCGATGTACTTCGTGGAGTCTGGTTGGAGTCCTCCGATGCAGATCGCTTGCGGTTAAAAACCACTCGAGCGCTCGTACCGGTCGCTCGGGATCGCATCCAAGCGATACGCTGCGCGACGCCCGTTCGTTCCCAGAAGATCGAACGTCTGGCCACGCAGGCGATTCTTGGGTTTCGAGATGGGTCGTGCTTGGAAGTGCAGAAGTTAGAGATAACCGACGACGCCGTTCAGTTACGCTGCTCGGACAATTGGGAGTTAACGGCTGATCCAGCCTCCTTCTGGTCGGAGCTGTCGTTCGTGCAACCGTTATCAACCGGCATTGTTTATCTCTCGGATGTCGAGCCAGCTGCCTTCCACCACACACCCTTTCTCACACAGTCGTGGCAATATGGTGCCAATCGCAGTGTGAGTGGTGGGACACTGCGTTATCGTGGTCGGCCCATCAGTAAAGGGCTGGGAATGCATAGTGATTCCACGCTTGAGTATCAGCTCACAGAATCCGATCGGCGATTTCAGGCCCTGATCGCGGTGGATGATGAAGCCGGAACCGCTGGAAGCGTTATCTTTCGAGTGCTGATTGATCGCGGCGATGGCCAGTGGAGCGAGGCTTGGAAAAGCCCCATTCAGCGCGGCGGTGATCCCGCCAGGAAAGTCGAGGTTGATGTGCGCGGTGGCAAGCGATTGCGGTTGCAGATCGATCGAGCTGATCGTGGCGACGAGTGGGATCATGCTAATTGGCTGGATGCCTGTTTGATTAGGAACTAGCCAGTGGATTAGGAACTAGCCAGTGGATTAGGAACTAGCCAGTGGATTAGGAACTAGCCAGTGGATTAGGAACTAGCCAGTGGAGCTCTCTTTTGGCGAACGGGACGTAAACAGGAGGATTCCGCAGACAATTCCACAAATCGCCGAAACGATTGCTCCCCATCGCACTCGCCATGGTCGATAGTGAAAGCTCACCGTGCTCTTTCCTGCCGGTACGACGACACCGCGAACGAGTCGGTTGGCGCGCAGAACGGGTGAACTTTTTGTGGCTGGTGAGCTATTCGCCACGCGAACATCCACTTGCCAATCGGTGTCATAGCGGTCGGCGAGTACGCACAGGGCGGGAGAGGGACTCACGACTTCCAACTGCACATGATTGGGACGATCTACCAAAAGACGCACAGCACCACGTGCTGGGGGTTCCTCGCGGGCATCGTCGTCCAATTGTTGTGGGAGTAACGACCTGTCCATGAGGGGCGTTTGTTCGTCCGAATTCTGGTTCATCGTTGCGTCTTGTTTCAGTGCTGCTACCTCACTGGGATCGCTGGTTTCGACAATCGCCAGTTGCGGAAGAGAAGCGGAGGATTCCACGGCACGGAGCACTTTCCGAGTTTGCTCGACGCAGGCGGACTCATGGTTGGCGGGCAGGGAAGGGAGCGTGAGCACGCGATTGACCAGCCAGGCACGGGGTAGTGGGCGAATCAATCGGTAGCGATCCAGGTTGGACGTGACCGGCTCTGGGTAACGCGAGGAGATGTTTTCCAGGTGAGTTTGCCATTCATGCGGAATCCTGGTGCCTGCGGGTAGTAGCAATTCGTTGATGGCCAGTAATCGGAGAAGTTCGATTCGTGGTTCCAAACTCCCATCAGGACGACGCAGCCCTTGTTCCGCAGCTAAGGCCCAGTAGACCAGCCAATCCTCTCGTAAAAGACTTTCCTCACGTGAGACAACACCGCGACCTGTCTGCAAATTCCATTTAGGGAATTCGGTCGCCTGTTCCCAGATTTGAGTCTCACGTAGGCGCTGAGTGTTACTTTCCAGCGCCCACTCCGGCGGCTGCCAATCAACCCAGTCCGCACGCCAAACACGGGCGTTGTGACTGGCGACTGCTGTTGAATCTTCGACAATGGCAGGGGAGTGAGCCGCTGTTGTTTCCACCGGAAGCAATTGCACGAGCCAGTGATTGGCGGACCCAAGGTCCAGCAACACGACCAGCAGCCAGCCGGTGGCTGCGTGCCGCTGAGTTAGCGCGTAAAGCGACGTGAATCTTCGTGGTTGCGTCACTCTGTCGGTGGAAACGGAGTTCGCCCGCACTACCACTCGGGTCGACCACCAAGCGAGCGCCAGTACGGAACTGGTCTGTATCCAAGCAATGGTGATATCACGAGCGGCACCATGCCGATGGAGTGGCCCCAGCCAAGGATCAGCTGGGGCTTGGTCCAGCCAAACCTGCCACCAGCCCAGCCATTGGACTGCTAATTGACCAGCACCGAGGATGGCGGTGAGTAGACCTAGTGCAAGGAGCACTCGTTGCCAGCGCCGCACTTGTTTCCGGGAGTCGGACAGCGATTCATCGATCCATTGGTTACAGTCAGACGGCTCGTTGATGGGGCGAGTCTGCAAGCTGAGACGCATGCTCGAGATTGCTGCTCGAATTTGATCCCAGCCATGAGCGGCCAGCACGGCGAGCGCGAGGTTAGCCACGACGAGCCATTTTCCGGGATACCGGAAGCTGGCATATCCCGGAAGCAGCTTGACGAAGAGCCAATAAGGGCTGCCGAATTCTGGAGGCAGATTACTGAAGGCAGCGGGCCAGCCGCAGGCACGACCGATTTCGCGCGCCAGCCAGCCACCGCCATACCAACCGCTCGCCGCGCCCAGCGCCAAAACAAACAGGGCAGTCAACCAGCGAATGCGTGGACATTTCGTGGTGAAAGAAAAACAGCTTAGCATGAGAGCTGCGGGCAGGACTCCCATGAATAAACTTGGACACCAGACTCGTCCGTCAGCGGGTAATGCCGACCACCAGCGCTGATGCTGAGGGAAGAGACGCCCGCCGACATTCGGCCACACGATCTCGGCCCACTGCCAAGGTCCAACGCTGAATTCATACCGAGCGTTTTCATGAGTTGTATGAGCCAGATCAAGTGAAGCGGCAGTTGGCGTGGGAGCTTGGCGAGTTCTGCCGCTTTGTTTTACCGCGTGCCAGGTGGGCAGAATTTGGATTGCTCCCAGTCCGATCGCCAGTGCTCCCGCGCAAGCCAGTCGCTGGAGTTGAACGCCGCGAGTGAGCTGAACCTTTTGCTCAGCAACAACCCGCGCACCACTCCGGGCACCGACCAGGATTCGTAGTAAGGCGATGATGCCCACGTGATAACTCATCTGGGGATCGCCCCCGAGGGTCATGAGCGCGAGGATCACGGCCAGGTGGACGATGGGCTTCAGCGAACGTGACTGCTGCAATCGCTCGATGGCATAACAGGCCCAAGGCAGCCAGGCGGCTCCGATCAGGTAGATGACATTGGAATATTGGATGAGAAACGGGCCACCATAAACGTAGGTGATCGCTGCCAGGTAGGCGGCGGCGCGAGAAAGACGCGGGCGCATCTTGGCATTGGTCTGGGCGAAGTGTCTCTCGGCAACAGAAGGGTCGATAACGGAAGAGTTCGCAGCGGGCGCTCGCAGCCAGGCGACAACACCGGTCAAACCGATCAACGCATGCACGATGAGATAGAGGTTGTATGCCGTGGCATCGGGTAGAGGAACGAGTAGGAGTAGTTTAAGCGGATACCAAAGAGCGGCGGTTGGGTCAGTGGCGAGCGATACGCCGGCATTCTCCAGAGGATTCCAGAGTGGCCATTCACCGGACCGCTGCTGCTTGGCCAGCCAGTCGTAGAGCGGCCAGTAGTAATGGGAACCATCGCGCCAGGCGATTACCTGCCGCCACCCCGCACTGGCTGTCAGGATGGCGATCAGTGGAGTGCTGAGTAGTCCGATGGCAATCCAGTCGCGTCCATCCAAGTTTTTTTGCTGACCCATGAATGAATTTAACCAGGACCTCTTGATCAATGAACACTCGTGCACTAAAACAGCGACACTTGACGTCCGTGGCAGGGATCGCGACGAGCGTCAAAGTAAGGTGATGTGGGGTGTTCCTTTCCTGAACCGTGAGGCCCCATGTTACCAGCAAATTTTACCGAACTCCTGGCCCGTTTCTTCAGCGGCGATTTTTCCGCGCTAGCCACCCTTGCCGAGCATTGCGATCGGCAAATCATGCAGCTCATCAAAAGTGAGCGACAGCGTTATCCCCGTAGCCTCTTAGCGACGACACATTTAGATCGTGAAGATATTCGCCAACTCCTGTTTTTGAGTCTGCTGGGAAGTCGACGTCAGGGGAAAAGCTATCGTCCCGAGAACATCCCGGCTTATCTCCGTTGTTTACTACGGCATCAATTGATCGACAAATGGCGCGAGTTTTTTGGTTCGGAACCGCGGAATGAGCGCATCGTACGCATGCGTTCCATCGACCTCGATACACTTCCCGACAACGCTGCCACACCAGATGAAATTGCGGAGCAGCGCGAAGAGCGACGCTTGGTCGTGGAGCTTATGACGCCGCGCGAGAAAACCATTTGGGAGCTCCTCACGCAAGGATACTCACCGTACGAGATGGCCGCGATCCTGGAGCTTCCCGACAGCACGGTACGAAGTCAACTCAAGCGGGCGGTGCGGCGGCTGCAACGCGAGATTCCACCCGACTGGCGAGTTACCCTAAACCGGGGCGCAGACATTCGTCGCCCACTGAAGCTCTTTGAAATACGCCGACGATTGCGGATTCGCAATCCATTAAAATGGCGTACGGCCGGCCGGTCCGCACGTCAGCGACTAGCGCTTCTCAGCCAGACGCAGCAGCGACCGAGCTTGCAGAATCGCTCGCTCCCGCAGCTCGGCTAGTTCTGGTGTCGAGATCGGCTTCTTCATGGCGGCCGCCAATTGTTCTCGAGCTGCCGCGGCATCGATCGATTCCACGGTTTGTGCTCGTTGCGTCAACACCGAAACCACATTTTGCAAGACTTGCACGAAGCCACCGTCGACGTAGTAACGAGTCGAGGCGCCGTTGAGTGTCAACCGCAACTCGCCGTAGCCCAGTTGTCCAATCAGCGGCCCGCGATTAGGCGCAATACCCGCTTCACCATCGATCAAGGGCAATGCGATGAAGTCCGCATCGGCCTCAAGCACGGTTCGTTCGGGAGTTACGACGAGACAACGGAGGGCTGCCATAATTACACTTGTGCGCCAAAGTGGCGTTGATCAAAGGTCTTCAATGGTTACTTGGCTGCCAAACGCTTGGCCTGTTCTTCGGCCTGTTCAATCGGCCCGACGTACATGAACGCATCTTCGGGCAGATGATCCCATTTACCATCACAAAGTTCTTCGAAGCTGCGAATGGTGTCGCCCAGCTTGGTGATTTCACCCGGCTTACCGGTAAACACTTCCGCCACCAAGAATGGCTGCGACAAGAATCGTTCGATGCGACGAGCTCGATGGACGACGAGCTTGTCATCTTCGCTCAATTCTTCCACACCCAAGATCGCGATGATGTCTTGCAATTCGCGGTAGCGCTGCAGCATGCCTTGCACTCGGCGAGCACAAGCGTAGTGACGAGCACCGACGTACTGAGGATCAAGAATTCGACTGGACGAAGCGAGTGGATCGATGGCCGGATAAATACCCTTTTCCGAAATGGCGCGTTCCAGATAGATGAACGCATCCAGCTGGCTGAATGCGGTGGCGGGTGCCGGATCGGTCGGATCGTCGGCTGGAACGTACACTGCTTGCACCGAAGTGATCGCCCCCTTCTTGGTCGAAGCGATGCGTTCCTGCAAGGCACCCATTTCGGTCGCCAGAGTTGGCTGATATCCCACGGCGGAGGGCATACGACCGAGGAGGGCGGACACTTCCGAACCAGCTTGTGAGAAACGGAAAATGTTATCGACGAATAGCAGCGTGTCTTTGCCTGTCGTGTCTCGGAAATACTCGGCCATCGTCAGGGCTGACAACGCGACGCGGAGACGGGATCCAGGTGGTTCGTTCATCTGGCCGAACACCATGCAGGTCTGCTCGATCACGCTCCGACCGGTGTTGCCGATCTTCGCTTCCTGCATTTCCAACCACAAGTCGGTTCCTTCGCGAGTTCGTTCACCGACTCCCGCAAACACCGAGTAACCACCGTGAGCACTCGCGATACGAGCGATCAGTTCGGTCAAAATAACAGTTTTGCCCAGACCGGCTCCACCGAACAATCCAGCTTTACCACCGCGAACGAACGGAGTGAGCAAGTCAATAACCTTGATACCCGTCTCGAACAACTCGGTGCTCGTCGATAACTCGTCCACTCGAGGAGCGTCGCGATGGATCGGCCAGCGTTCTTTCGCCGGCACCTCGCCACGATTGTCAATCGGATCACCCAGCAGATTGAACACTCGCCCCAGCGTCGCTTCCCCGACGGGCACTGAAAGTGGAGCACCGGTGTCGACACAAGCTTGACCTCGCTGGAGACCGTCGGTGCTTCCCAGAGCCACGCAGCGGACGCGGCCGCCACCCAAGTGCTGTTGCACTTCCCCCGTCAACCGAATCTTTACGCCCTTTTCATCCGACTCGATCTTCACCGCGTTATAGATCGCCGGCAAACTCGATTCGGGAAACTCAGCATCAAAGGTCGAGCCGATGACTTGAGTGATGCGGCCGACGTTGGCAGTACCAGTAACCATGTTCGCAACTCGTTTAAGGTTTCAGGAGAAAACTTAGTTGTAAGGTGAGGTCTTGATTTGAGCAGTGAGGGGTGAGGGGCTACAAGGCGGAAACCTTATCCCTTGATCGCTTCCACACCACCAATAATTTCCATAATTTCGCCAGTGATCTGGCTTTGTCGGGCGCGATTGTAATCGCGCGATAACTGATGAATCATTTCGGAGGCATTCTCGGTGGCGGCTTTCATGGCGACCATGCGAGCGATCTGCTCGCTCACCGCCGCATCTAAGAAACATTTGAACAAACGAATCTTGAAACTTGTGGGAACCACTTCCTTCAAGATGGCATCGGCTGAGGGGATGAAGTCGTACTTGACTCCAAGATCTTCTCGGCCAGGACCCGCATTCGCCTTGTCTTCCTTCGCTGGAATGCCCTTGACGGGCAGTTCCAGGGAGCCCATCGGCAACAGCGTCTCGACGACTGCTACCTGTTTGGAACTGCTCACAAATTTGGTGTAGACCACGTCGAGCCGATCCAGTTCGCCGGCCGCGTAGGCTTCTAGATATCGTGTGGCGAGTTCGTCGATTTCGGCAAATTTCGGCTGATCCTCGAACTGTGTGTACGTGCGGCTCATCGCGATCTTGCGGAACTTGAAGTTTGCAATGCCGCGTTTGCCGGCGACTTCCAGATCGACCTTTTCGGCGAGCGACTGCAGTTCGGTTAACCGCGGGACTGCTTGGCGAATGACGGAGCCGTTGTAGCCACCGCACAGGCCACGATTGGCGGTCAGTACGAGCAGCTGCGCGGCTTTCGTTTTCTCTCGACCCTTGAGCAGCGGGTGATCAACTTCGGCGCCTGCTTTCGTCAGGTCTGCGACCAACTGCGTGATCCGCTTGGTATACGCACTGGCAGCGGTCGCCCGGTCCATCGCTTTCTTGAAGCGCGCAGTGGCGATCAATTCCATCGTCCGCGTGATTTTGCGGATGTTGCGGATCGATTTGCGTCGTTTGTCGAGGGCTCGAGCCTTTGCCATATCAGTTCATCATTCCAACAAGGAAGATCCGTTTGCCATGATTCGCGATCGGTATCGCGACTACGACTTGCTACGATCCTGTTTCTTGAAATCTTCGATTGCCGCTCGCAACTGAGTCTTGATGTCGTCCGTCAGTTCCTTCTTGTCGACAATTGCTTGTCGCACCGACGACTTGACATCTTTCATGTACTGCAAGAAGGCCTTTTCCCAGCGGGCCAAATCTTTCACTGGGACTTCATCGAGATAGCCCGTATTACCGGCGAAAATCATCATGATTTGGTCAAACACTTCCATCGGCTGGTATTGCGGCTGCTTGAGCAGTTCCACCATGCGATAACCGCGATCAAGACGCGACTGAGTCGCGGCGTCCAAGTCGGTACCCAGCTGGGCGAATGCTTCCAATTCGCGGAAGGCGGCCAGTGCCAAACGGAGACCACCTGCCACTTGCTTATCTTTCATCGCCTTGATCTGCGCGGCACCACCGACGCGGGAAACCGAGATACCAACGTTCATCGCCGGACGAATACCTTTGAAGAACAAATCGGGCTGCAAGTAGATCTGCCCGTCGGTAATCGAAATCACGTTCGTCGGAATGTAGGCCGATACTTCGCCTTCGAGCGTCTCAATGATGGGCAACGACGTGAGCGACCCGCCACCCAACTCATCCGACAGCTTGGCCGATCGTTCCAGCAAACGGCTGTGGCAGTAGAACACGTCACCCGGATAAGCCTCGCGGCCGGGCGGACGACGCATTAAGAGCGACAGCTGGCGATAGGCAGCAGCTTGCTTCGACAAATCGTCGTATACGATCAACGCATGCTGCCCCTTGTACGTGAAGTACTCGGCCATGGCCGTACCGGCATACGGTGCGATGTATTGCAGCGGGGCTGGCGAGCTGGCACCGGACACGATTACCGTCGTGTACTCCATCGCACCATGTTCTTGTAACGTGCGAATCGTGTTTGCGACGGATGAGTCCTTCTGACCGACCGCGACGTAGAAGCATTTCACCCCCGACTTCTTCTGGTTCAGAATCGTGTCGATGGCGATCGTCGTCTTTCCGGTTTTGCGGTCACCGATGATCAATTCGCGCTGACCACGTCCGATCGGCGTCATCGCATCAATGGCTTTAATGCCAGTTTGCAGCGGTTCACGAACCGGTTGGCGACCGGCAACACCGGGAGCCATGAATTCGACGGGACGACGTTCCGTCGAAGCCACCGGGCCGCGTCCATCGAGTGGGTTACCGAGCGGGTCGAGCACACGACCGATGACGGAGTCCCCGACGGGTACCGAAAGCAGTTGACCGAGCGAGCGAACTTCGTCGCCTTCTTGAATGCCGAGGTAGTCACCCAAGATGATGACACCGACGCTGTTTTCTTCCAGGTTGAAGGCCAGTCCCACAACGCCGTTGGGGAACTGCACCATTTCACCCGACATCACGCTCGACAGTCCGTGCACGCGAGCGATACCGTCGCCCACTTCCAGGACCACGCCGACTTCACGCACATCGACCGTGCTCTTGTAGTTTTCGATCTCTTTTTGAATGATCGAAGCAATTTCGTCTGCATTGAACTTCATGGACCAACCTCGTGCTGCTCAGCGAAACATCTCCAATTGCGAATGGAAGGAGTTCGTCGAGCAGAATGGAACTGTCTGATTTAAATTGCCGATTAAACTGCTTTGATGAATCGATCGGTGTCTTGACGCAAACGCTGACGAGCACCAGCAAGAATCTCTTCCTGCAAACTGCTCAGCTGTTGCTGCACACTGCTGTCAAACACTTTGTCACCGATCTGTATGAGCAATCCTCCCATCATCGCCGGATCGACCCGCCGCGACAGGATTACCTCTTTCTTCAAAGCGGCGGAAAGCCGCGTTTGAATGACCGACTGAGTCTCCGCCGATAACTCGCTGGCTGATGTCACGAGCACCCGCGACCGACCACAAATCTCGTCATATTGTCGATGAGCCGCAAAGTTGATCGCTCGTAAGCAATCGACGCGATTATGTCGCACGACTACCTTGAGGAAATTCAGCAACTGCGGATTCATACGACCGGCGAGTGTACGATCGAGGATCGCTTCGCGCTCCTCAAAACTAACTCGAGCCGTACCCATCACGGCGACGAACTCGGGAAGTTTCCCGATCACGTCTTGCACAAACGAATCCAGTTCGGCCAGCACGGCGGAGGTCGTTCCAGCTTTCTCCGTTACGCCCAAGAGCGCCTTGGCATAGGTTTGCCCAAGCTGCTGCTGTGCGGAATCGAATTGCTCAGAGGACTGAGAGTTCGCCATAAGTGCCTACCCTGTTTGGCGCCTGTTTCGCGATGCTGTTGATCATCGCGAGAGCCACCGGACCTGTTCCTGAAGGACGTAATCGTTAGTTGTTGCTGGTAAACTGATCAGCCGCTTCTCGTGCCAGGCGATCTTGATCTTGAGGGCCGATCTCTCGTTTGAGGATGCGTCCCGCCAAGCCGATTGCCGTCCGCACACTGGATTCCGCAATTTCCGACAAAGCTGCTTGCTTTGCAGCCGCGATATCGGTTACTGCTCGATCACGTTCCCGCTGGGCCGCCACGCGAGCTTCCGAAACAATCGACTCGCGAAGCTCTTCACCCGCTTTGCGAGCGTCGGCCAGGATGGTACGAGCTTCTTCGTTGGCTGCCGCCAACTTCGACTCGTGTTCCTTGATCGCTGCCTCACTGCGAGCCGCATTCGATTGAGCCTCGGCGAGCAACCTCGCCATGTTGTCTTCGCGGCTCTTCAAACCCTTCATGATCGGGCCCCAGGCGAATTTCGCCAGCGCCAGAAACAGCAGGACGAAAAGCACAAAGGTCCAGATCGCTAAGTCGGCTCGCAACTCCTTCAAGCTCAGCAGTTCCGGAGTGGCGTTCGCATGACTGAGATCATTCTCGTCATGATGACCCGCGCCGTGACCGCCAGCATGATCGGCGTCATGACCTGCGTCGGCTGCGGTTGCTGCGGCGGCCGGTTTAGCCGGTTCGTCTTCCGCACTCCGGAGGGTCGACGCGGGTAACAGCAACAAACCGAGCAGCAAGCCACTTAGACAAAGGCTCCGCCATGCCAATTGCAAGCATGAATTCAACACGGCCCAATCCCCATCGCTAAAGGACTACGCGAAGCGAAACATCGCCCCTCATGTTCACGTGACTCGTTACTTCGCCCAGGGATTCTGAGTCATGCAAACGTAGAGCGCGAAGAAGGTGAAACCTTCGATCAGAGCGGCCGCGATGATCATCGCCGTCTGGATCGTACCGGCAACTTCGGGCTGGCGAGCCATGCTTTCATAGGCGGCCGAGGCCAAACGAGCGATACCGAAAGCGGCGCCCAAGGCCACGACACCGGCACCAATCGCGCCCGTGAAGTTGATCAGAGGAGTGCCCTCTGCGGCCATTGCCGGAGCTGCCACGAACAAAACCGCCACCAAACTCCACATCGAAATGCGTACAAACCGATTCACAGTCGTCTCTCCTGTAATGAAGCGAGAACCCGAAAATAACCTCACCAACAACGCCGCTTTAGTGTTGATTAATCGCCGCGTTGATGAACAATGCCGACAAAAACGTAAATACATAGGCTTGCAGGAACGCTACGAAGAGTTCCAGCATGCTCAAAGCAACTGACCCGATCATCACCAAGGGAGCGGAGACATTCCACAAGGAACTCTGCGCGCCCTCTACGCTAAACGCCAGTGCGAGAATTGATAGCAGCACCACGTGGCCGGCCACCATGTTCGCCAGCAGACGAATGGACAACACACTATGCTTAATCACCAGACCGAGTAGTTCAATCAAGAAAATCATGGGGATAAGGAAAATCGCAATATAGATTGGCAGCCCCATTTTCGGAATTTGATTCGCCCAGTAACCGAAGAAGCCCAGTCGCCAAACTCCCGCTACAAATCCTACGGCGAACGTGACGAGCGCCATGGCCATGGTGGCGCCCCAGGAGCCGGTCGGCGCACCAAGCCAAGGCAACATGCCCATCAGGTTGCAGCCCAATATAAACATGAAGATCGTCCACAAGATCGGCACGAAGCGATCGGCTTCTGCGTGTGGATTGTCATGGTCGTGGTCGCCGTGCTCGTGACCGCCGTGCTTGTGACCGCCGTGCTTGTGACCGCCGTGCTTGTGATCACCGTTTCCAACGGCATGATGTGCGCTGGCATGATGTTCCGCGCCGTGATGTCCTGGACCATGATCCCCAGTACCTTGCGCTTCATCAGCGTGAGCTTCATCACCGTGCCCATGGGCACCATGGATGGCCGAACGAGCGATGTCATCGCGAATGAATAACAAAAAGGTTTCCAGCAGGTTCCAGCGGGTACCGCGCGGAGTACCACCCGCGGCGATCCGGCGGGCCAGCCAGGCAAAGGTGGCCAGCATAATCAAAGCCACCACGGTCTGGATCACCATGAATTTGGAGATGCACAAGCCCGATTCGGCTTGATAGAAATTACGCAGTTCACCAAACGGCTGCGGAATCAAAATCTTGCCGTGCAAATGATAGTTGTAGGCTTCGAGTTTTTGCGGCGACCACTGCGTTGCCGGCTCGGTCGACTTAACGAACTCTTGGACGTCGCCAGCCCAGAGGCAGTTCTTCGTCCACTGCGCGGCCCAGGCCGGGTTCTCCATGCCACGAGCGAACCAAATGCCGGGAGCAGCGTCTTGTTCGGACTGCTTCAGCCACATTCCGAAATCAACCTTTTTGGACTCTGGTCCCCGCTCTTTCGCCCAGGCTTGGTAATTTTCCTGCAAGGCCTCTCGCTGTTCGCTTACATAGACACGAAAGGACTTACCAAAATTCTTATGATCGTGATGTTTCCAAGCTTCATACTCAGCGAGCAACTGCTTGGTCGCTGGCAAGCCAAATGAACTTTGAGCGTTCATCTCGGTGAGTCGTTCGCAGAGACGCTCGGCTTCCCAGCTTTGAAACTGGGCGTCGTTCTTGATCCAAACCGAGGGAAAGTCGGCTTTGGTCTTACGCGTAGACTGCCAGAGCACCTTCGGTAATTCGAAGTAATAACTATCTTTAATATGAAGTTCGGGCGAAGACATGAGTTAAAGCACCCGCAGGTCCATCACTTCGATATTTGATTCTAACGATATACGATTTGGCGATCGACTTGCGGCGACCCCTGGCGACCGACTAACCTTTCGGAGGAACATCGTGTGAGGCTCGACCGATCACCCAGCGTGCTTCTACCACCAACGCAACCTGATAGAAGACGACAAAACTTTCCAGCAACCCCGCTCGTAAAAATTTACTGCCTTGAGCTAGTGAGATGGCCATCACCCCGATCGGTAACAAGAGTCTGAAGACAATTCCTACTACGGCTCCGATTCCGATCATACGACCGCGAAATCGGGAGGCCACAATCATCCCCAGTCCACCACCTTGCCAGCACACAAGGGCCGCGAAGCCGGCAGCTTGCCAACCTAGTAAACCCTGTTTCTGACCTAACCAACAACCAACCAAACCACCCGCGATTGCCAGCACAATCGTCAGCTGGGCAATCCCCGCCATCAAGGAATAGCGAAAGGGGAACGGCACTGAATCACGTTTGATCTCCGGAACCTCAGTCACCTGGTCGCCGCGTTGATCGCTCGCCATGAGCTGGTTTTCCGGTACCTGATCGATTGGACCGCGACGATAGAATTCGAGTCAGGGATATGAGTTGCCAGAGGGAAATAGCCATTCCCACCACCATCCCGATTGGCAACCAGTACCCTGTCCCATTCCGATCGTCGAGCCAGTGCCCCGCAACGCCAGGCAGAATCATCATCAGAGCGATGCTGATGATTCTTCCCGACCAATCCATCGCCTCGGCCACGCCTTGGTAGTCGTTCCGAGAAGATTTCATGGCCCAGCGCCTTTCAAGACGAGCCCTTCACCTTGCGGGGTGGTTACTTTAATCCAGCCTCAAACCCGGGTCAACCAACCTTCGTGTTTTTTTTCACAAAGTCTGGTATGTAAACGTAAGAGATTATCTGAGAGTGAGTAACGTCGAGTCGGTCGGCCTGCGAGTGACGCCGTAAGAGAGTTAACAAGGGGCGCGCGGACGGGCGGCAGCGGGGAATTCAGTCGTGAGATAGCGGTCTTCGCTACCGTTAGACGCTAGCTTAGGTCGCTCAAAATGCCGTTCGAGCCTGGCGCGCCAAGCCAGAAGAGGCAGGAAATGGTTGATTTACGACTGCGCTTGGATTACTCTGTGCCGATCGATGTCCGGTCGCCCGAGGATACTTCCCTCGCGGATCACCGCCGGACTGTCCCGGTTGTGGCCCAGGAATGAATCGCTGGGTGTAACTTGCGAGGAACCCGATTCGTGATCAGTGCGACAACTCTTAAGTCCTATTCTCTACGAGACTTGGCGCAGCTCGCCAAAAAGCGAGGCATCAGCGGTTGGCAGTCGATGCGAAAGGACCAACTGGTTCGCTCGCTTGGTCGGGCGGCGGGTGGTTCTGCGGCGAGTGGTACGGCGACCGGTGGTCGGGCGGCGGCGGTCGGCAAGCGATCGGCTTCGTCGCCCGCTCGTAAGTCGCCTGCGAAAGCGGCCGCTAAGCCAGCGCGACCTGCTGCTCGGGGTGCCGCGAGCAAGGTTTCGAAATCGGCGGCCAAACCGGCGCTGAAGGCGACGCATAAGCCGGCGACGGTCAAAGTGAGTGCGGCCAAGGGTAATGCCGCCAAGCCGGCAGAGTCCAAGAAAAGTTCTCAGTCGCTGAAGTCCGCGCCGATTCCCAAGACCAAACCACGCTCGTCCTTGATGCTCAAGAAGATTCAAAAGGCGAATGAGCAGCGTGAGCGGCAGCGGGATTTGGCCACGGAGCCGCGGCCGGCCGCACCGGGTAAGCCGCCGGCAGCGGTACGTGATCGCGTGGTGCTGATCGTGCGCGATCCGTATTGGCTGCAAGTTTCCTGGGAAGTGACTCGGCAGAGTGTTTTGCGAGCGCAGGCGGCGATGGCCGAGCAGTGGCATAGCGCTCGCCCGACGCTGCGTGTTTTAGAGGTTGAGAACTCGGGTACGACGAGTACCGCTGAACGCGTCATTCGCGAGATTGCGATTCACAGTGGCGTGCAGAACTGGTACATCGACGTGACGAATCCGCCGAAGAGTTATCGGGTGGATTTGGGATATTTGAGTGGCAACGGTCGGTTTTACGCGATTGGCCGCAGCAACACGGTGACAACGCAGCGACCGGGGACGGGTGAGTCGCTGGATGACAACTGGACTGATGTTGCCGAGAACTTCGAAAAGATCTTCGCTCAAAGCGGTGGCTACTCAGACGAGAGCAGCAGTCATGAACTGCAGGAGGCGTTTGAGGAGCGTTTTCAGCGGCCGTTGGGGGCTCCGTTGACCGGTCGATTTGGTGCGGGCGCGGAGCGAGTCTTTCGTCGCCGTCGCGACTTTCCGTTTGAAGTTGATGCGGAGATGGTCGTATTTGGCCGGACGCAGTCGGACGCGCACGTGAGTCTATCTGGTGAACCGGTTAAACTGCGGTCGGACGGTACTTTTTCGGTGCGCATGCCGCTGCCGGATCGGCGCCAGGTCATTCCGGTGGTGGCGTCCAGTCGTGATGGCGTGGAGCAGCGGACGATTGTGATTGCGGTGGAGCGCAACACGAAATCGATGGAACCGATGTCGCGCGAACAGAGCGAGTAGATCAAAAGGCGAAGAGACGGAGTGTGCGGAAGTCCGTCGTGTTGCTCAGGGTGGCCGGCGAAACAGTGGCGCGAGCTTGCCTCGTGGCGCGGCTACTGTTAGGATTCAGTCGTCCGTCGCTTGCGACAGACGAGCGGCCTTCTGCCATGTACGTGTTGTGGTGTCATTTTTCGGGGAGCCGATAAGAGAGTCCGCAAGGGAACCAACTTTGGGCGCTGTCACCGTATAGCCAACGCTCCACCCGGCTTGCCGGGATTGGCCGTTGGATCACCAGGTACTTCACTCTAGGTTCCCCCTTACTACTTGCGGGCTCCCAAAAAACACACTGCCACGGCATTACGGTGGATGTGCCGCTTTTTTTGTATGCGGATCAGGGATTATGGCTCCGCTGGATTCAATTCGAGATCAATTGATTGCAGCTCTTCGCGGCTTGGAAAGCTGCGTCGTGGCATTTTCAGGCGGTGTCGACAGTGCCGTCGTGGCTCAAGCCGCACAACTGGCGCTCGGCTCTCGCGCCTTGGCCGTAACGGGCGTGAGTCACAGCTTGGCCGCCGGTGAACTGGAACTCGCCACCGACATCGCGCGCCAGATTGGTATTCGCCATGAGGTGCTGGAGACAGCGGAGTTTGAGCGTCCGGAGTATGTCCGCAATCAGCCAGACCGCTGTTATCACTGCAAGACCGAGCTGTATAGCCAGCTGGCGCAGCGGCTGGCCAGCTGGGGGGTGAGCTGGGTGGTCAACGGTGCCAACCGAGATGATCTTGGCGATTATCGTCCGGGGCTGCGAGCGGGTCAGGAGCATGCGGTGCGGAGTCCACTAGCGGAACTCGGCATCACCAAAGCCGAAGTGCGAGCGCTTGCGGCTCATTGGCAACTGCCCGTTTGGGACAAACCGGCGACGCCCTGTTTATCTAGTCGAGTGGCGTATGGCGAAGAGGTAACTCCCGAGCGGCTGGCGCGGATCGATCAAGCCGAGCGATACTTGCGCGAGCTTGGATTTCGCGAAGTGCGGGTGCGCTATCATCGCGGAGACCTAGCGCGGGTTGAGGTGGGGGCGGGTGAAATCGAACGGCTGTTGGCCGGCGAACTTCGGCAACAGGTAACTGATCGGCTGCGTGTGCTGGGCTTCCAATTTATCACGCTCGACCTGCAAGGATTTCGCTCGGGCAGTTTGAACCGTGGCGTAGCCGGGGGGGCGGTCGGCGACTTAACGCCAACGCAGCTCGTCACAATATCCCTGGCTCCGAGTGAGCCGACGAGCCGTCGGCCATGAGTGGGGATGCTGGAAACGTGCCGCTGTCGTCGCACAGTTTAGATCTGACCGGTCGAGACCTGGGCGACTATCACATCCTGCATCGGCTGAATCGAGGTGGCATGGCGGATGTCTATCTGGCCGAACAGCGGTCGTTGCGACGGCGCGTAGCGCTGAAGGTTTTGCAAGGACGCTTGGCCGGTGATTCACTCTATATCCAGCGCTTTCAAAATGAGGCTCGCAATGTGGCAGCGTTGGTGCATGCCAACATTGTGCAGATCTATGAGGTCGGAGTTCGCGAGGGCATTCATTTTATTGCTCAGGAGTACGTCGATGGGCCGAATCTGCGGCAATTGATCGCGCGGAATGGGACGCTGGACGCTGCGCGTCTGGTGCGAATCTTGCGGCAGGTCGTGGCGGCTCTGCAAAAAGCTTCTCAAGCAGGTATCGTGCATCGCGACATCAAGCCGGAAAACATCATGTTGACGGCGACAGGCGAGGTCAAGGTTGCCGACTTCGGTCTGGCACGAGCGGCGAATAGCAGCGACGCGCAGCATTTGACGCAGGAAGGTATCACGCTCGGTACACCGCTTTACATGAGTCCGGAGCAGGTGGAGGGGCGAGCGGTTGATCCACGTAGCGATCTTTACTCCTTGGGAGCGACGGCTTACTTCGTGCTGGCGGGGCGACCGCCGTTCGAAGGTGAAACATCGCTCGCGATTGCTCTGCAGCATTTGCGGACCACGCCGGTACCGCTGACGACGCAGCGTCCTGATTTGCCGGTCGAATTGTGTGACCTGGTCCACAAATTGCTCGCAAAGCAACCTGCCGATCGTTTTCAATCCCCGCGCGAACTACTGACTGCTTTGCGTGCCTTGGCTCAGAATCTACCGCAGACCGACGAAGCGCTCGGACCGCTCGATTGGGACGACGGACTGGCGATGAGTGGTGCGGGGAGCATCGGCCCGGAGCTCACCCAAAAACTCGACTCGCTCATGAAACGGACCTCGCCGCCGCGCGAGACTCCTCGGGCAGGTCGCTGGTTGATGCTCGCGATCCTGCTGGCGGGATTGCTTGGTATGGGGGCCGCGATGGCGGCAAAGTCCGGTTCCGTTCTCCGGCAGGCCAGCCCTCAGAAACTCGACGTGGAACGGCGCGAATCGGCCAAGGAGCAGTTTTTCCTGGCGATGCAATTGGGAACACCGGAAGGCTACGAAAGTGTGAGCGAGTTTTTTCCAGCGACGGAAAGCGAGTTGAATGCGTATTATGTGCATCGTTCCGCACAGCAGCTGGGCGAATTGTATTTCGGGCAGGACAATTGGAAGCGAGCGTATGAAGCGTACGACCGACTCGCGACGCTCAATGAGGAAGATGATGTGGAGTTTCGCGTGAGTGGTCTGGTTGGTCAGGCCAATGTCCATGCGGTCCGCGGTGAGTCCGCGCTGGCGACTCGCAAACTAGCGCTCGCCGTCCCTCTCCTGCAGAAACTCAAGCCCAACGTGCGAGCCCAAATCGTGCAGCAGATGGCACCCAAACTGCGCCCCACCTACGAACAAATGCTGCGTGACGGAAATCTGGGAGCGTGATCGGGCGCTTGTTCGCAGCGATTGAAGATCCTGCACAGCGATTGAAGATCTGGCGATGCGATTGAAGATCTGGCGCTGAGCAATGAAGGCACTGCTGAGTGCGAAGAGAAAATACCCCCTAGGGGATTCGAACCCCTGTTACCGGACTGAGAACCCGGGGTCCTAGGCCTCTAGACGAAGGGGGCTAAGACGATCACGATCGGACCACTCTCCAGGACCCAGACCGTGAAGACGTATTGTTCGCAGGTGCTGGGTCGGTGTCAATAAGGGGTGAGCGACGGCACGACGGGCTCGGTCATCATTCGTGCCGTCGTCACTCCACTCGCCGCCGACCGTTGGGGGGCGGGGCATGCGTCGGAGAACTATGGTAGCTCCACGGTTTTCAGGTCGAGTGGACTGCCCGCGGCCGACTGCACTAACAGCACTGCGTGGGTGCTGTTGAGCTTATCCAGATGCACGACTCCTACCAGTTCTTTGATCGTCTCAAACTTTTGACCTGCGGTGTTGCCATCCTTAACGGGCTCCGTCAAGCCTTCCTTCCGGTCGATCTCTTCGGTGCTGATTTTCATCACTCCACGAGCGCTATTGGCCATGAGCAGATAATCGCGTCCGCCTTTTTTGTAGACGATCATGTCGAGTGGTCGGTTGCGATTTCCCAGTTCCGCCACCGTTGTGCCACGAACCTTTTTGCCGCTGGTCAATCCATTCAGCGGGAATTTTACAAGAGGTGTGCAGGTGAAGCCGGCGAGCAGATTCGGTTCGCCATCAATCATGAACGGCACGAAAGCTCGAATCGTGGCATTGTCTTCCACTCGACCGTGCGCCGCATGGAAGATCTCGACGTTCGCTCCCGAATCGGCTTGCTGAAAGGGGAAGCTGATGGAGCGAACGGTGGACGAGGCTTTGTCGGCTGAGCTACCGGAGACAATTACGCGTCCTTCAAAGAAGGCCAGGTCGGTGATCGATTCTTGACGCCGATTCATCGCTCGCGGACCTTCGCCGACTACCTTGTCTTCCGGCGGATTGGGCAGCACAACTTTGGAGTGCGGGATGCTGTCGAGCGACAAGGTGGAGAGATTGCCCTGAGCGTCGATGCGCACGATCGCCGCTTGCGATTTATCGGCACCTGCCGCAATCGACAAGTAGACTTGGCCGCTGGCTGGATTTACCAGCATTTCGTTCACCTGCACCTGATCGGCACCTACCTTGAGCAGAGTGGCGATCTTTCCCGTGAGGCCGTTGATCGTCAATTTCACTTGGCTGGCGTCGCCCTTAGCGTCGGCGGTGTCGAGTGCCCATACGGTGGCCGCTTTGGTGTCACCCACGAACAAGATTCCTTGCGGGCCGAAAGCGAGCGGTCCGGCTGATGTTAGTTCCGCCTTACCAGCCTTCAATCCGAGCATGTCCTCAGCGCGTGCCGTAGTCAAAGCAGGGGCCAAGAGCACTAGCAAGAGCAGGAAACTGGCAAATAATTTCCAGCGGTTACGATTCATGACAGATTCTCCGGAGGAGGGAAGAAGGGGTGGTACCAGTCAGGATCTAACTGGTTGATAGGTCGAGATTATGACGAGATTGCCGGCCGAAATGCAATCTGCAGTTCAGCGACCGCCAGGTGGGTGGGATCGCGCGCCGAACAGCGACCTTAGCGGCGCACTCCTACTAGGCGCGCGTTTACGGTTCACCATAGGCTGATACCAACCTACGAGTGAAATATATGAACGAATCCCTTGAGGCTGGATCGCAGTCTGAGCCCGCGCCAGCCGGGCATGGCAGTCACGGTGCCTTTCGCCGAGTGCTCGAAGCCACCGGTACTGTGTTCGGAGATATCGGTACCTCCGTGCTCTACACGATCATGGAGATTACGCGGGAGACGGTGCTGCTCAAGTATCACCACTGGCCGACCGAGCAACGAGATGAGTTGCTGGCCAAAGGTGGAGCTGGACTGCTATCGGACAGCGAAATCCTCGGTGGTTTCAGTCTGGTGCTCTGGGCCTTGTTATTCCTCACGATCAAGTACGACGTGCTCATCATGCGCGCGGATAATCGTGGGGAAGGCGGAACCTTCGCTCTCTGGTCGCTGCTGAAAGGTTACACCGGCAAGATCGTGGGACTCGGCGTGATCGGCTACTTAGTCGTGGCGGCGGCGGGGCTGCTCGCCGCGGACGGTATCATCACACCACCAATCAGTATGCTCGGCGCCTATGAACCGCTGGGTGAACAGTGGGCGGTGATCGCCACGATTGTGAGCCTCTGGGTGCTCTTCAAGCCGCAGTGGCGTGGCACCAGTGCCGTGGGAGGGCTTTTTGGTTACTTCATGATGTTCGTTTGGTTTCCCTGGATCGCACTCAAAGCACTCCCGTGGATTCTGCGTAATCCAGGAGTGTTCGCGGCCGTGAACCCGATCTACGCGATTGAATTTCTGGCGCATTTTCCGCTGATCGGAGCTCTGGTCATCTTGGGCGTCGTGGTGCTGGCGATTACGGGTGGAGAGGCGAAGTACGCTGACATTGGCCACTTCGCCAAGCATTCGAGCCACACGGTGCCGGAAGGTTCCAGTATCGATCCCGCCGACTCGGGCCGCTTGCCGGTGATGTGGACCTGGTTCTACCTGGTGCTGCCATGTTTGGTTCTGAACTACGCCGGCCAAGTGGGTTATCTGCTGGAACGCGGGTTACCGCCTCGTGCCAACACGTTTTATGCACTCACCCCCCAGTTCTCGAACGCTACCGCCGCACAAGCGATGCTGACGGTCGACACGATCATTTCCGCCATTGCCGCCTTCATCGCCTCGCAGGCGCTCATCACTGGCATGTTCTCGATCATCAAGCAGGCGATCGCCCTTGGCTTCACGCCTCGCCATGCCGTGAAGTTCACCAGTCGTGAGGCGGAGGGGCAGGTTTACATTCCGCTGGTGAACTGGGCCATGTTCATCGGCTGTGTGTTCATCACACTCATTTTTCGCACAGCGGGAAATCTTGCCGCTGCGTATGGCATCGCGGTCACTGGAACGATGGGAATTACGACGCTGTCGTTCGGTTACGTGGCCTATTACCGGTGGAACTGGAAACTCTGGCAGGTCGTCGCTTTACTCACACCCATCCTGGTGATCGACCTGGTGTTCTTTCTCGCCAACATTTTGAAATTCACCAGTGGAGGTTATGTGCCGGTGCTCGTCGCGGCCGTGCTGGTGACGATCATGATCACGTGGCAATGGGGACGCGCGCAGCTGGCGAAGTCGTTCTATAACTTTGGTGTCAAAGAAGGAAAACGCATCTCCTGGCTGGTGATGCTGCGGGAAATGCTGGACGACGTGGAGATGGCGATCCAGGAAAACCTGCCGCTGGCCCGTACCCTTGTGCAGGGGCAACGTCGGTTAGTGGAAAGTGATCGTGCCGCAGTTTTCTTATGCTCGCGCCCGATCCGCTCCACAGAGGACTTTGTCCCGGTAACGCTGCGTATCTTCCTGAAAAAGTATGGAGTGCTGCCGTCTCATGTGACGCTTTTGTATGTGAATCAAATTTCGGTGGCCGAGGCCGATAAAAAAAATCGCTATGAAGTGATCCCTCTAGGACACGACATTGATTCCGTCATTGTTTCGTATGGGTATATGGAACAGCCGAACATCCGCGGAGCTTTGCATGAACTCGCGCAGCAAGGACGGCTCACCATCGCCGCCAATCGCTGGATTATCGAAGTCGGGGAAGAGGAGATCATTCTCGATACCAAACTCAGCTTCTGGCAGACGCTGCGAGTTGACCTCTTCAAATGGACCCTGCGGCTGTCGACTCCGGCCCACAAATACTTCGGATTGACCTACGACGCCGCGATCTCGAAGGAAATCGTCCCGATCATCTTCAGTGCCGACGGCGCTAAAGTAGCGCTGCCGGAACTGGAGATTCACGAGGTGAATTAATCGCGAGGTTTGAGATTAGCGACCGAACTCGCGAGCAAACTGCAGCACTGCTTCGCCGCCTTTGAGTAACTGATCGATCTCGACCCATTCATCGCGAGTGTGAGCCTGATCGATGGACCCTGGTCCGAAGACGACTGTCGGTACACCGGTTGCGGCGTAGGCCGGCGCGTTGGTGCCGTATGCGACGCCAATCGCATCCCCGCCACCATACTGTTTCGCCACAGCGCCCAGGCGAGCGGCTAGTTCTGCGTTGTTGTCGTCGTTCAGGCCGCTGCCGCACGTTTGCGGATCTTCATGAATCAACCGTGAACCCGGCGGCAGGTTGGCCTCTAAGTAATCGATGACATGTTGCCGAGCTGCCAACGCATTTTCACCTGGTACGACGCGGCGATCGATCTCGATGTAGCAATCATCTGGCACCGTGTTAACGCTGATACCGCCGGCAATAATCCCAACGCTGAGCGTGGGACTGCCGACGAGTCGATGTGCGGCGAGTTTACCGACTTCCTGGGCGGCATATTGTTCGAGCAGATCCAAAACTTTTGCCATGCGGTAGACGGCGTTATCGCCTTGCTGCGGTCGTGAACTGTGTGCCGCGCGACCGGTCGTGCGAATCCGCCACCGGACCGTTCCTTTATGGGCGACGACAACGTGGAGCAACGTCGGCTCGGCCACCAGCACGGCGTCGGGTCGGCGTGGAAAGATTGACGACCTGAGCTGCGGATCGTGCCACAACTGCGCTAGTTCCTGAGCCCCATAAAAACCATGTTCCTCGTTCACGGAGCAGGCCATGATAACCGTCGGCCGCTCGCGGGCTGGCAGTTCCAGGAGTCGTGAGAAGGCCCACAGCATCGCGGCCATTCCCCCTTTGATATCGCAGGCACCACGTCCCCAGACCTTCCCGTCCCGCACGGCGCCTTCCCAGGGAGGAATCGTCATGCCATCCACGGGCACCGTGTCCTGGTGCGCCTCCAGCATCAACAGCGGACCACCTTGCTCGGGCGGCGTCGCGCCGTCCAGGCGAGCGACAATATTATCGCGCTGCGGCTGCACCGTCTGCCGCTCCCAGCGTACCCCCAGTCGCGTAAATAAAGACTCCAGGTACGCGGTCACGCGATGCTCGAAGTAAATATCGCCCGTCACCGGGCGTCCCATAGGGTTCACGCTCGGCAAGCGGACCAGGTCCGCCAACGTGGTCACCAGATCGATCGCCATCGTTTGTTCTCCGCTGGTTAAAACTGTGGCCGCCGAGGCTGAGGAGGTGTTCGGTCGGAGGCTGGGAGCGGATTGTAGCAGATCGATTTCCGGCGTCGTCCCGGGGCTACCGATTGACCGGGCCAGCGGCGGAGCGTTACGATGCTGCCCGCACGACCGCACCAATTCGGTCGGGTTTTCCGTCCACTGACTTTGTGATAAACTTCACAAAGTCTCGTTTTCCAACTCGAAACCTGAGTGAGGCCGTCAGCTTATGGAAGGCTGGAGCTTCTTGCTGCCGATTCTGTTGTTCGCCTTGGCGGCGGGCCTGCTGGCCGTCGGTTTACTTACCGTCGGCACTTTGCTGGGGCCCAAGCGTAGCGGACAGGTGAAGGAAATGCCCTATGAGAGCGGCATGGATCCGATTCACGACGCGCGGCGACGCTTTGATGTGCGTTTTCACTTGGTAGCAGTCGCCTTTCTGCTATTCGATGTGGAACTGCTATTTCTCTATCCGTGGGCGGTGGCGAGCCGTAATCCGGCCGGCTTGTCGGCGGTGCGGGGCGTGAGTGGTGACCCACTGAATCGCTGGCTGGTGTTTGCCGAGTTAATGTTGTTTTTGACGCTTTTGCTTCTCGGCTGGTTATACGCTTGGCGTAAGGGAGTTTTCCGATGGCGATAGAGTTACCGGAGAACGTGGTGGTAAGTCGGCTCGATGAGCTGGCGAACTGGTGCCGCAAAAACAGTCTTTGGCCGATGCCGTTTGCAACCGCTTGTTGTGGCATCGAGCTCATGGCGACGGGAGCGAGTCGTCATGATTTAGCACGTTTTGGAGCCGAAGTTTTTCGGTTCAGCCCGCGGCAATGTGATTTGATGATTGTAGCTGGCCGCGTGGTGATGAAAATGCTGCCGGTGTTGCAGCGTATCTGGCAGCAGATGCACGAACCGAAGTGGTGCATTTCGATGGGTGCCTGTGCCTCCACTGGTGGCGTGTTCGACACCTATGCCGTGGTGCAGGGAATCGATCGTTTTGTGCCGGTTGACATGTACGTGCCTGGCTGCCCACCGCGGCCGGAGCAACTCATTCAGGCGATCATTGATTTGCAGGACAAGATTCAGCGCGAAGGCACGATCATGGGCGACGAGTTCAACGTGCCACAGCGGCAGCAGGCCAAGCGAGCGTTGGTGGAGTTACCGGTCTTACCATCCGTTCGACCGGCGATTCGGAGCCGCTAGCTGAGAGCCCCCCCAGTTCGACCGGCTCGCCGCTGGCGAAGGTCGAAGTTGGTCGGAGGCGACGAAGCGACGAAGCGGTGAAGCAGTGGAAAGATGATATGACAACAACGACTGAGATCCTGGAACAAGTAACGGCTCGCTGGCCGGCGATCACGCGGACCGAATTTCGTGGCCAGCAGCGAGTGGTGGTTCCACGCGAGTTGCTGGGCGAGTGTATGACGGCACTGCGGAACGACTATCAGTTTGATCTGCTGATCGACGTCACCTGTGTTGATTACTTGAATTATCGCGACGCTCAGGATCGGTTCGGACTGGTTTATCTGCTTGCTTCAACCGTCACGAACGCGCGGTTGACGGTCCGCGTGATGCTGAACGAACCGGAGTTATCGGTGCCATCGATGCGGAGCTTGTGGGAGTCAGCGAATTGGCTCGAACGCGAAGCGTTTGACATGTTTGGAATCGAGTTCGTGGGGCATGGTGATCTCCGGCGAATTCTGATGCCCGAAGCCTTTTCGGCTCATCCGCTGCGAAAAGACTATCCGCTGCAAGGACGTGGAGAGCGGCATAACTTTCCCGTGTTGCGCCGGGGCCAGGCCTAAGCCATTCACTGACACTCATACGAGAGATTTTGGTCATGCCGCTGACTCGTGCCTCACTGGAAGAACTGGTTGGACCGGGAGCTGGAGAGTCCGCTGGCGACTACCTCTGGACGCTCAACTTCGGCCCGCAGCATCCTGCTACTCACACGACGTTGCGTCTGGTGCTCAAGCTCGATGGCGAGCGGGTGGTGGAGGCGATTCCGGACATTGGCTATTTGCATTCCGGTTTTGAGAAGATCGGTGAGCATCTGGATTTCAACCAGTATGTCACGGTGACGGATCGCATGAACTACATCTCACCAATTGCCAACAATGTGGCTTGGCATCATGCGGTGGAGAAGCTGCTAGGGATCGAGCTCACCAAGCGTGCGACCTACATTCGCACGCTGGTGTGCGAGCTGGCTCGGATCAGCGACCATCTGTTGAGTACGGGGGCGATGGGTCTGGACGTGGGGGCCTTCACCTTTTTCCTCTACGCGTTTTATCAGCGCGAGCGGATTTATGATATTTTTGAAACCTTATGTGGTGCTCGCTTCACGAACAGTTACACGCGAGTAGGCGGTGTGATGCATGACATGACACCGCTGGTTATTGAAAAGATTCGCACCTTCATTCAAAGTTTTCCGGAAACCTTGGATGAGATGGAAAAGCTGGTCAATCGCAATCGCATCTTCGTGGATCGCATGAAGGATGTTGGTTACTTGTCGCGGGAAGAGGCGCTGAGTCGTGGGGCGACGGGGCCGGTCGCGCGGGCCAGTGGAGTGACTCGGGATCTCCGCAAAGACGAACCCTATCTCGCCTATCCCGATTTGGATTTTCAAGTTTGCTGTGCTCGAGCGGGTGACTGTTTTGCACGCTACTATGTGCGCATGGCGGAAATGCGGGAAAGTTTGAAACTCGTGCGACAGCTCATCGAGAATCTGCCGAGCGGACCGGTGAATGTCGGGGTTGATGAGCGGGCGATTCTGCCTTCCAAGCAGCAGGTCTACCAAACAATTGAAGGCACCATCACGCACTTTGAACTGGTCATGGCCAATCGTGGCTTCGAGGTGCCGTGCGAGGAGAGTTACGGCGCGATCGAGTCGCCCAACGGCGAGTTGGGTTTTTACATCGTGGGTGACGGCAGCGATGTCGCCTATCGTGCTCGTTGTCGTCCACCTTCCTTCGTGCATTTTTCCATGTTCCCGTATTTGATTCGTGGCCACACGCTCAGTGACGTGGTCGCTGTACTTGGTAGTTTGAACATTATTGCCGCCGAGCTGGACCGATGATCACGGAAGCCCCTCAGAAGATTCTCACTGAACAAATGGTCGCCGAGATTAAGGCGTTCATTCCGCGCTATCCTTCGCGGCAAGCGGTCACGCTGCCGGCCTTGCATGTGGTAAACGACCATTTGCGGTATGTGCCGCTGCAGGCCGTGGTGGAAATCGCCGAGATCCTGGGACTTGCGCCCAGTGATGTGCAGGACACGCTGAGTTTTTATGGTTTCTTTCGTCAGGATGCTCCGCACGGAAAAGTGCGTGCCTGGGTTTGTCGGTCGATCAGTTGTCACCTGCTGGGTGGTGATCAGATGCTGGAGCACCTCTGTCATCGGGCCGGGGTGAAGCCAGGTGGGACGACTCCCGATGGCAATCTCACGGTGGAATTTGCTGAATGTTTGGGCGCCTGCGAACTGGCCCCCTGCATGCTCGCCGGAGACGATGTGCAGGGCCCCCTAACGGCGGAAAAACTGGATGCCTTTGTGCGCGAAACATTATCGTCGCGCCCCTCGGCTGATTCCACTCCTTCCGCACCAACTACTCACTAGAACAAGGAAGCTTGTCGCCGTGGCCGAACACGAACCTGTTTTACTGGCGAACATTGCTCGCGAAGACAGTCACACGCGGCGTGTGTACGAGTCGACGGGTGGCTACGCGGGATTGCGCAAAGTCCTCGGCTCGATGACGCCGAACGATGTCAAGGAACTGATCAAGTCGAGTGGTTTGCGTGGTCGTGGTGGCGCGGGCTTCCCCACGGGGCTTAAGTGGACGTTTCTGCCGAAGGATCATCCCGGCCCGATTTACTTTTGCCTCAACGCCGATGAGAGCGAACCGGCCACGTTCAATAATCGGATTTTAATGGAGAGCGATCCGCACCAAGTCCTCGAAGGACTCATCCTCAGCTGCTTTGCCACGCAGGCGTCGACAGCTTATTTCTACATGCGATATGAGTATCCACGGGCGTGGAAGCGAGTGCAGGCGGCGATCGCGGAGTGCTACGAAGCGGGCTACCTCGGCAAAAACATTCTCGGCTCCGGCTACTCGCTCGACATTTTTCCGCATCGGGGAGCGGCCGCATACATCTGCGGAGAAGAGACGGGACTCATTGAAAGCCTGGAGGGGCGGCGGGCATGGCCGCGCATTAAGCCTCCTTTTCCCGCCGTGGAAGGACTGTTTCGCAAGCCGACCGTCGTGAACAACGTCGAGACCGTAGCCTGCGTGAAGCAGATTGCGGATCGGGGAGCGGATTGGTTCAAGTCGATCGGAGTGCCTCCGGATCCTAAGAATCCCCGTGATGCGGGCAGTTATGGACCAAAGCTTTACTGCATCAGTGGGCACGTGAATCGGCCTGGCTGCTACGAATTGCCGATGGGCGTCACCGTGCAGGAACTGCTGGAAAATCAAGGTGGCGGCGTACGGGGTGGGCGGAAAGCGAAAGCGGCGGTGCCGGGCGGCATCAGCATGGGACTGCTCAAGGCAGAGGAATTCCACTGTCCGCTGGATTTCAACGGCCCCGGAAAGTTTGGTTGTCTGGGACTGGGGACGGCCGCTGTGACGATCATCGATGACAGCGTCGAGATGGTCAATTTTCTGCACAATACCTGTCAGTTCTTCGCTCATGAAAGCTGTGGCCAATGCACACCCTGCCGTGAAGGAACCGCCTGGGCCTTTCGGCTCATGCAGCGCATCGTGGCGGGCAAAGGACGTATCAAGGATCTGGATCTGATCCTGGAGATTGGTGACAACATTGGCATCATTCCAGGCACCACAATTTGTGGTTTGGCGGATGGAGCAGCCTGGCCCATGAAGAATTCGATTCGCAAATTCCGCGACGAATTTGAAGCCTACATCAAACGTACGAACCCTCAAGGTTGGATGAACACGGATCCTGTTCCAGCTTTGCAATTGGTCGAATTGCACTAGCGCTCCGGCCCTCGCAGGCCAATGGAAATGACAAGTTGCCTCGACTTTGAACCTGACCTGACTTTGAACCTGACCTGACTTTGAACCTGACCTGACTTTGAACCTGACCTGACTTTGAACCTGACCTGAACCAATTTCCTTGAATGCGGCCGAAAGGCAAGATATGCCCAGCGTGATCGTGGATGGTAAAGAGGTTGAATTGCAAGCCAACGAGCGGCTCAATGGCATCCAGGCTGCGCGTCGAGCGGGCGTGGAAGTTCCGCATTACTGCTGGCACGCCGGTTTGTCGGTCGTGGCCAGTTGCCGCATGTGTTTAGTGGAGACGGGGAAGAAGGATCCCCAGACGGGCGCCATTCAGATGATGCCCAAGCTGGTCCCGGCCTGCCAGACTCCCGCGACCGACGGCACCGTGTTTGTCACCAACAGCAAGCAAGTGCAAAACGCGCGGGCGATGGTGGAAGAGGATCTGCTGCTGCGACATCCGGTGGATTGTCCGATTTGCGATAAGGCGGGTGAATGTTCGCTGCAGGATTATCATTTTGAACATGGTCGGGAGGAGCGTCGTGCGGACATCAAGCCGTTCAACAGTCGGCGCCGCGACCTGGGTGACTCGGTGACGCTGTTCGTGGATCGCTGTGTGATGTGTACTCGCTGCGTACGCTTTTGCCGCGAGGTGGCTGGCACGCGGGAACTCATGGTGGCCAATCGTGGAGCTCATGAGGAGATTGACGTATTCCCGGGATTTCCGCTGGAAAACAAATTGGCTGGCAATGTCGTTGACCTCTGTCCGGTGGGAGCGCTGGGGGACAAAGATTTCCTTTACTCGCAGCGTGTTTGGTTTATGAAGTCGCACGACCATGTCTGTGCGGGTTGTTCAACCGGATGTTCGATCCGCGTGGATGAGAATCAGGATCATGTCTATCGGCTGAAGCCGCGTGAGAATGCGCAGGTGAATGGCTGGTGGATGTGCGACGACGGTCGCTATGGTTGGAAGCATGTGCACGACGAGCAGCGATTGGCGGGGCCGCGTCGTCGGGCTTCGGCTCAATCGATCGCCGCCTCCGCCAAGACTACCTCGATTCGCTCGACGGGCAGTGCGGCGGCTATTCCGCTTGTGGATGCCGATGGCTATGAAGCTGCCGACTGGACGACGCTGGTCAGCGAACTGGATAGCAAGCTACGTGCGGCGGGCCATCTGGCGGTGGTGCTCTCCCCATTCCTCACGAATGAAGAGGCCTTCTTGTTAGCCAGCTACGCGCGGACGATTGATCCGGCGGCGCTCTTGGTGCTGGGGCATGTGCCGGTGGTCGGTGAGGATGAACGCTTTGCACAAGGCTTCACGATTCGGGCGGAGAAGTGTCCGAATCGACGCGGCGTAATGCAGGTGATTGCCGGCTTGGCGGGTGAAGTCTTGAACTGGGAAGCGTTTTTGGCTGAGCGTGTGGCCTCGGAAAAGCTCGGAGCGATTTGGGTGACGGGCGGTTACACGAGCGGCGACTGGCATGGGGACGCGGCGGTCGAGTCCTTGTCGACCATCCCTCTGCGAATCGTACAGGATTTGTTCGCCACGCCGTTGGCTCGACAAGCGAGCTACCAGTTACCGGCGGCGGCGAGTGTGGAGCGAGCGGGTTCGTTCGTGAACTTTGGCGATCGTTTGCAAGCCTTCGACTGGGCGATTCGAGCCCCTGCGGGGGTGAAGGCCGAAGGACCGCTCTTCTGGCAACTGGTCGGGCGAACTGGACTTTATCGCCCCGCTCAGGTTCGCGAGGAGCTGGCTCGAGCGATCGGATACTTTGCGGCGGCCACGGGCGATATTCCGGCGGTCGGGCTGGACTTAAAGATCAATCAACTGGCGAGCGTGTAGCAGGAAGGGCGGCTGGTGGATTGGGCCGCCGCGGACACCCGGAAAATAATCAACGTATGAATTACATCGAACTCTTGGAACCGCTGATTAAGATCGCCGCGCTCATCGGCGGTTTGATGACGGCTGCTGCCTATTTCGTGTTACTAGAACGCCGGATGGCGGCTTGGGTTCAGGATCGCATCGGACCCAATCGAGTTGGTATTCCGCTCACCAAGATACGTCTGTTCGGTTTAGGGCAACCGATGGCGGACGGCGTGAAGTTCATACTCAAGGAGGAATACACGCCCGCGCACGTCGATAAGCGGCTCTACATTTTGGCTCCAATCACCATCTTGGTTGCGGCACTCGCGGTGTTTGCCGTGATTCCCTTTGGCAGTGTCACTCCATCGATTCCTGGTTTGGAACGCCCCGTACAACTCATCGTCGCGCCCGGCGTGGATGTGGGCATGATCTATGTGTTTGCCTTGTCAAGCATCGCTGTGTACGGAGTGGTGCTGGGTGGGTGGGCGAGCAATAACAAATACAGCTTCCTGGGTGGGCTGCGCTCCAGTGCACAGCTGATCGCTTACGAGCTGCCAATGGGGCTGGGGCTACTCGGAGTGACGCTGGCCGCTGGTTCACTCGACTTGGACGTGATCATTCAGAAGCAGGCGGAGACGGGGATGTGGAATGCGATCGCGCAGCCGCTGGGGTTCATCGTCTTTGTGATTGCTGCCTTTGCCGAAGCAGCTCGACTGCCATTCGATTTGCCGGAATGCGAACAGGAGTTGGTGGGTGGTTATCACACGGAATATTCGGGCATCAAACTGTTATTGTTTTTGGTGGCTGAATTCTTGCACATGATCACGGCTTCTTTTTTGATCGTGATTCTGTTTCTGGGTGGCTGGCACTGCTGGGGCATAACGGGTTCGAGTGCGGATGTAGGCTGGGTGGGAGCGTTACTACGCATCGGGATTTTGACTGCCAAGATTGTGGGCGTGATCTTATTTTTCATGTTGACGCGTTGGAGCTGGCCGCGATTCCGCTTCGATCAACTGATGGCACTTGCCTGGAAAATCATGTTGCCGCTGGGGATTGCCAATTTGGTGGTGGTGGCGGTGCTGTATGAACTTCGCGCGGCAATGGATCCAGAGAATCAGTCGGCACTGATTTGGGACTTGGTGATGCTGGGGCCGACTTGGTTGACGTGCATTGTGGGCTGGCTGGTGGTGGCCTACAGCGGCGCTCTGGTCACGGATAACACTCCGCGTCGTGACTTGTCCCCGGGCATCGACGATGCGTTGTCGGGCTGATGGAGTTCGCGTCGAACAAGGAACTGAGCTAGACGGTTAGAGGGAGTCCTGAAGATGAAACCCGACGATCCTGCAATCCGCTGGGTGGGCGAACCACAGTTGGGATTAACCGGCAAAATGTATCTGCCGATGTTTGTGCAAGGCTTGACCACGACCTTCAAGCATTTGAAGCGCTCGGTGGCCGGTCAAGTGGTCACGGTCAGCTATCCCGATCAAGAGCCGACGATCGGCAACCCGCTGATTTATCGTGGCGTGCATCGACTCAATCGCGATGAACAGGGGCGAGTGAAGTGCGTGGCCTGTTTCTTGTGTGCCACCGCCTGTCCCGCTCACTGCATCGACATTGTGGCGGCTGAAAGCCCCTGGCCGGACCGCGAAAAGTATCCCGAGAGTTTTACGATTGACGAGCTGCGCTGCATTTACTGTGGGATGTGCGAAGAAGCCTGCCCGGTCGATGCCGTGGAGCTGACCAGTTTGTACAACCTCACCGGCCGCAGTCGCGAAGAGATGGTGTTCGACAAGGAAAAACTCTTGAGTGTTTTTGATGAGACAAAGGACAAGGAGCCGATGAAGTCAGCCGCTCTGGGAGGCACGCTATGAGTGCACTGTGGCAGGACGTGCAAGCGTGGCTCTCGTCACCGCTGCGAGCCGACTGGAAGACGTTTCTCTTTTTGGGGGACAAGTCGGCGCTGATCTCGGTTTCGCTGCTGGCCAGCTTGATACTGGGCGCGATTGCACTTTGTTTGGGCATTCCGAGTAGTAATCCGCGAAAGCGTCGGACGGCGTTGATCTTGGGAGCGGTGTCGCTGGTGCTGCTGTTGCTCAGCGGAGCACGCGGCGGGGGGGTGCTGCCGCAGATTGTTTTCTGGTCTCTGGCAATACTTACGGTGGCGGCGGCGGCAGGGACAATTTGCTCGCGCAGCGCCGTCTACTCCGCCATCTGGTTCGCCGCGTCGCTGCTGGGGACCGGAGGTCTGTTTGTGTTGCAGGATGCTCAGTTCCTCGGGATCGCCACGATCGTCGTCTATGCTGGTGCGATTGTCGTGACACTACTCTTCGTGGTGATGCTCGCTCAGCCTGACGGACATGATACGTATGATCGGATTAGCTGGAGTCGCTGGGCTAAACCTCTGTCCGTATTTTCGGTCGCCTTGTTACTGCTGGGGCTGCTGGGATCACTGCATGATCTGCGTCAGACGAGTACCAAGTCGGCGGCGCGGGTGGGAGTGCTGGGACAGCGGACTGCAGAGAAGTTGACTACCAAGACGGCCAAAGCGACTGCAGCGCCGACTGGGATGACCGAGTCGAAGGGAGCGGCAGCGACGACCGACGCGACCGCAGCCGCACCCGCTGCTCCGCACATGGCGCAGGTAGGCCGAGAGTTATTTGGACGACATTTGCTCTCCGTGGAATTGGCGGGCACGCTCCTGCTGGCTGCTTTGGTGGGAGCCGTCGCCATCGTCATTCAAGGACGTCAGCACGCTCCAAGCGGAGCAGGGGAGCGCACCTGATGCAACCGATCACGGAACTAACTCAGTATTTGACCATTGGCGGCATTTTGTTTGCCTTGGGGATGATCGGTTTCCTGGTGCGCCGAAACATGATCGTCATGTTTCTCTGCGCCGAGATGATGCTGCAAGGGATCTCGATCAGCCTGGTGGCCTGGGGACGTTATCACGCCGACTTCGGTGGCCAGATGCTGGTGATTTTCATCATCACGGTCGCGGCCTGTGAAGCGGCCATCGCACTCGCCTTGGTCCTCATGTTGTTTCATGGGAGCGGCAAGCTGGATATCGCGTTCTGGCAGCAGGTACGTGAATCAGGCCAACCAGCGTTTGTTGATCATGAGGTTCCAGACGAGCATGATGCCGAGCGGGCTTGGCCACGGCTGACGACGGCTGGACTATCGCCCACGCTCGATCCAGAAGAACAGCAGCATCGAGGACGCCTGTGATGCGAAGGATGAAATTGGTGTTCAAGAAGGTAGGGAAGTGATGGATACGACGGCCCAAACATACATGGTGCTGATTCCGGCATTGCCGTTATTGGGAGCGATCCTGACAGCGGTGCTCGGACCACGTCTGCTGAAGCAGTACAGTCACCTTCCGATCATCGTCGCGCTTATGTTGTCGACTATTTGCAGTGCCGCCCTACTGCGACAGGTCAGCCTGGCCAATGAGCGGCAGGAAGTGGCGGACGAAGCGGCAGGACAAACATACGCTGGCTTTGAATACACGTACACTCTGTGGACTTGGGCTGACATCACCAAGGCTTACCAGCCGGCTCAAGTTCCCGCCGACGGCTTGTCGGAGCATCCGCAGAGCGAGTCCGCTGACTTTCGTGTCGATGTGGTGTTACGTACCGACGGACTCACATCCATCATGCTGGTCATGGTGACATTCATCGCGACGCTCGTGGCGATCTTCGGTGCGGGCTATATGCACGGTGATCGCGGCTTCTGGCGCTTTTTTACCTACATCGGTCTGTTCGTCTTTTCGATGACGATGCTGGTGTCGGTGAGTAACTTTGTGCTGCTGTTTGTGTTTTGGGAGGCGGTGGGAGTTTGCAGCTATTTACTGATTGGCTTCTGGTACACCAAGCCAGAGGCGGCGGCAGCAGGACAGAAGGCCTTTTTGGTCAATCGAGTCGGTGATTTTGGATTCGCTTTGGCACTCTTCTTGATTTGGACCACTTACGGGACACTCGACTTTCACGACACCCCAGCAGCGAACTCAACTGCCGCAGCGGCAGTGACGCAAGGCAACGCGGCAGATTCGGATCTGCCATTCGACTCGTCGATGTTGGTGGGAAACTCTCTGCTGGCGAGCAACGATGGAGGGTTTGTCGCGGCACTTGCCACGTCACCGGCCAAGGCGACGACAGCAGTCAAGAAAAGTGAGTTCACCGGCCACGTGGGTGTGCTGGGTCGGGAGCGGTTACGAGCGAATGATTATCGCGGCGGTACGATCGGTTTGGCGATCTGTTTGCTGCTGATGCTGGGTGCCTGTGGGAAGAGTGCCCAGTTTCCGCTCCATGTTTGGTTGCCGGATGCAATGGAAGGTCCGACACCGGTTAGTGCGCTTATTCACGCCGCGACGATGGTGACCGCTGGTATCTACATGGTCACACGCTGCACGCCGCTCTTCATGGTTTCTCCCACGGCCCAGGTGACGGTGTCGGTCGTCGGAGCGATTACGGCCTTGATGGCCGCTCTGATCGCGCTGACGCAGTACGATCTAAAGCGAGTGCTGGCTTATTCAACGGTGAGTCAACTGGGACTTATGTTCGTCGGCTTGGGTACTGGCACGCTGGCCGGAATCACCGCGGGAATGTTTCACCTATTCACCCATGCGTTCTTCAAAGCACTATTGTTTCTGGGGGCGGGCAGTGTGATGCATGCGATGGGTAATATCATTGACATGCGTCGCTTCAGTGGCTTGAGGAAGTTGATGCCGATCACCTATGCCACGGGTTTCATTGGCTGTTTGGCATTGGCTGGCGTGCCACCCCTGTCGGGCTTTTGGAGCAAAGATGCGGTGTTTGCGGCGGTGCACGATAAAGCGCACGAGCTAACGGCCGGTGGTGAGCACGTGCCGTATGCGGAGGTCTATCAAGTCCTGTATTACGTGGCGCTGGTGATTGCACTGTTGACGGCCTTTTACACCTTCCGCGCGTTTTTCATGACGTTTTTTGGTGACCTGAAAGTCCCACGTGAAGCTGGCCATCATGCTCACGAATCTCCGCCCGGTATGACGTGGCCCTTGGTGATCCTGTCCGTCTTCGCCGCTTTTGTAGGTCTCTACCTGGAACTCACTCACGGCTTCGCTCACCACGTTCACCAAACGCCTTCGCTGGCGGCGGGTGCTGTGTCGAATACGGCGGCGGGTGGTGGTTTTCATTTGTCCGTGGCGGCAACGAGTACTCTGGTGGCGGTGGGCGGAATTTTGCTGGCGGCGTATCTCTATCTGGGTGATCGCAGCGAGATTAGCATCATCGACTCGATGATGAAGTTGCAGCTGAATCCGCGGCAGGCGATTCCGCTGGTCGATCAGCGTGTGCGGCAGGTGAACTCGCTGGTGGCACGTCTGAAACAGGGATTGCAGCAGTCGGGGCTGGGGTGGATCTGGTCTATTCTGGTGATTCTGGGTGGAGCGGTGTCGCTGCTGGCATCGATCCCACTGTTGATTTTCCAGACGATTCCGCCGCAGCGTCTGTCCTATCGGAAGTTCTACTGGGATGAGATTTATCAAGTGACGATTGTCTGGCCGCTGCAGGGCTTGGCACGTGTGTGTTACTGGATTGATCGCTGGTTAGTGGATGGAGTCGTGAATGGGCTGGGCCGAATTCCCGTGTTAGCGGGTTCGCTGCTGCGATCTTTGCAGGTTGGTTTGGTGCCGGTGTACGCCTTGGCGATGGTGGTTGGCACGCTGGTGCTGCTCGCCGCACAGTGGCTCTGGGCCGGTCGTTGAAATTGACTTAGGAAAAAGAAGCGAATCATGTCGTTGTTGCTCGTTAGCACCATTTTTTTGCCGCTTGTCGGTGCCGTGGCCTTGGCAGTTTTAGCCAATCGCGGTCGCGAGTTTATTCGACTGGTGGCTCTGGCGATCACTCTGCTGACGCTTATCGGCGCCGCTGTGGTTGTGGCGAGTTATCCGGCGGATGGTCAGTTGCCCGAGTCGGGCGCTCACGCCGCCGCCGATCTTGCCTGGATCTCAGCTGCAAATGGCGGGGGCGAATCCGAGCTCGCGGTTCCCAGTCGCTGGCTGCCGGATATTCGTTTTCGAGTGGGGTTGGATGGGCTAGGGGTGTGGATGTATGGGCTGGCCGCGCTCCTGATGGTGACAGCGGTGCTTGTGAGCTGGGAAGCCATTGAGGATCGACCAGGACTGTTTTACGGCATGTTGTTGCTTCTGGAGAGCGGCTGCTTGGGAGTGTTTGCAGCTCGCGATTTGCTGCTGTTCTACATCTTCTTTGAGTTCACGCTCATTCCGCTGTTTTTCTTGATTGGGATCTGGGGCAGCGAGCAGCGCCGTTATGCCGCGATCAAGTTTTTCTTGTTCACGCTGGCGGGGAGCGTGCTGACGTTTTTGGGCATGCTCGCGATTGTGCTGTGGGACGCACGACAGACAGGGGCGGGACTGCGGTTCTCGATTCCCGATCTGACCGCCGCACTCGCGATGCATCCGCTGCCGGTCACTTGGCAGATCTGGATTTTCCTGGCGTTATTCGCCGGTTTCGCGATCAAGGTTCCGCTCTTCCCACTGCATACCTGGCTGCCGCTGGCCCACGTGCAAGCTCCGACGGCGGGCAGTGTGATCCTGGCGGGGGTGCTGCTGAAAATTGGTACCTACGGATTCGTGCGTTTTAATTTGCCGCTGTTACCGGAGGCGTCGGCCTACTTCATGCCGGCGATCATGACGCTCTCAGTGGCGGGAATCGTGTACGGCGCTTTGGTGGCACTGGCACAAAGCGATATCAAGCGTCTGATTGCTTACTCGAGCGTAAGTCACTTGGGCTACTGCATGCTGGGGCTGTTTGCGTTCAACCCACTGGGAATGCAAGGCGGCGTGCTGCAGATGGTCAACCACGGTTTGTCGACCGGAGGACTCTTCGCCCTGGTCGGGATGCTGTATGAACGGTATCACACGCGTGAGATTGCGCAGTATGGTGGTTTGGCAGCACGGTTACCAAAACTATCCTGCCTCATGTTGCTCTTCACCTTTTCCAGCATCGGTCTGCCGGGATTAAACGGCTTCGCGGGCGAGTTCCTGATTTTGATTGGAACGTTTCAGCGTGCGATGGTGGAAGCTGCCGGTGGTTCACGATTCCTGCTGCAAGTGGTTGCCGTAGTGGCTGTGTCGGGCGTGGTGCTGGGTGCTTGGTACATGCTGTCGCTGGTGCGGCGAGTATTTTTTGGACCCTGGCGCGAGCCTGCTGCGGATGGTCATCATCCGACCGCTCCGCGAGACTTGACGATCCGAGAACTGGCAGCGCTGCTGCCACTGGTGATTTTTGTTTTTTGGATCGGCTTAGCCCCTGATTATTTCTTACGGCGTATGGCTCCGACGCTGGATCCTATCGCCGCTACGGCCGCGCGACCGTTGCACCTGCAATCGCTGGTTCGTCCGGAGACGGCCGCGGAGCAGCCGAGTGCTGAGCGCTTGCCAGCCCAACTCACATCGACTAACGCGGAGCAGCGCTAACCGTGATACCTGACCTGCAAACGACGCTTTTGTTTCTCCCAGAATTGATGCTGATCGTATTGGCTACGTTCATTTTCGTGGCGGGCGCGTTTCGCCCGCATGCGACGTGGTGGCCGATTTTTGCAGCCCTCTCTTTTCTCGCCACCCTCGGCGTAACGCTGTTTGAACTGCGCATGACGGTGGTTGATGGTTCTGCGCTGGCAACGGGGCCGCTGGTGATCGATTATTTTGGCCAGCTATTGCGACCGCTGGCGCTGCTGGTGGGCTTTTTGTTTGCTGTGCTGATGTCACGCTCGTCGACCGCGCAGCTGGTCAGTGAACGCATGGGAATCTTGCTGCTGGCGATCGTGGGATTGATGTTGGTCGCCCGTGCCAATGAACTGGTGTTTCTCTTCCTGGGACTCGAGATGGTTTCGATCCCAACCTACATCTTGCTGTTTTTGGGGCGCCGCGATCGCAGCGCCAGCGAGGCGACGGCAAAGTACTTCTTTCTCAGTCTGCTGGCGTCGGCGCTCTTTTTGTATGGACTGAGTTTTCTCTACGGAGTGGGTGGCACGACGTTGATCCAAGGAATTCCCCAAGCTCCGGGACTGCGCGAAAAGATTTTGGCATTACCTTCGGCTGGGGAGGCAGCGACGGCAGCCGAGAAAATCGGTCTGTTTTTGCCAGTGGCGATGGTGCTGATTGTCGCGGGGCTCGGCTTTAAAATTGCGGCCGTGCCATTTCATTTTTATGCCCCTGACGTGTACGAGGGGACTTCGGCGGCGAATGCCGGTTTGCTGGCGGTGGTGCCGAAAATTGCTGGCATTACGGCTTTGATTCGACTGGTAGTGCCGCTCTTTGGTGGCACGCCTTTCGCCTGGCAACTGGCCGTTATTCTGGCGATTGCCACGATGACGTTCGGCAACATTTGTGCGCTGTGGCAAACAAGTTTGCGACGTTTGTTGGCTTATTCGTCGATCGCGCATTCCGGCTACTTACTGATTGGCGTGGCAGTCGCACTGGCTGGCGTGAGTCCCGAATTGCGGGCGGGTGGCGTCGCGGCGACGGTGTTCTACTTAAGTGTCTACGGCTTGGCGTCACTGGGCAGCTTTGCCGCGTTAACCTACCTGGGTGGAGAAGATCGCTCGGTGGATCGCATCGATCAGCTGGCCGGACTGAATCGCACTCATCCGTGGGTCGCGGGGGCGTTCGCTATCTGTCTGTTCTCGCTGGCGGGCATACCCATTTTCGCGGGATTCTGGGGGAAGTTTGCGTTGTTCACGAGCGCCTTGGATGTCGCCACGACGGGTCCCGAAACGATCGGTGCTCAGTGGTTCCTGATGCTGGCGATTGTCGGAGCGATCAACGCCGCGATCGCAGCGGCGTACTATTTGCGAGTTGTGGCGGCGATGTACTTCCAACCTGCGGGCCAAAGCCTGCCGGCACAAGGTGGCATCGGCAGTTACGCATCGATGTTTGTGGCGACGTTGCTGGTGGTGCTCGTCGGTCTGCTGCCTCGGGCGGGATTGCTAAGTGCTCGGACGGCTGGTCAGGCGACGGCTGTGTATACCACGGCGACCGACCCTGGGAAGGCTGCTGCCGCTGAGAAGACCGGCCTGACTTCCCCCGCTTCGTCCTCGGTAAAAATCTCCTCGACAACGGCCAATATTCCCCGCGATTAGGGTCTCGCCATGCCGCGTTCCCGCTCGTCCGCCGGTTTGCAGAAATTGCTCGCCAGTTGCGGACAGCCGGTTTACGCGTTGGATGACCAGCGAGTGATTGTGGCGGCGAACGCTGCCTGCCTCGAGTGGCTCGGTATCACCGAGGATCTATTGTGTGGCTTGGTCTGCGAATATCACTCGCAGGCGGGCAGTTCGGGCGAGCAAGCGGAGGGGACTGCCAGTCACCTGCATCTGACGCATCCGCTGACGATGGCACGGGCGTTATGTCCACCGCCGCTGGCACTGGCGGGGCAAACCTGTCAGGGAATCTTAGAAATTCCCGTTGCTCAGGAAGGGACAGGAAGCTGCAGCATGCTGCGACGAGCGGCGGAATTTCGCCCACTGCTGGGGGCAGATGGACATGTGGCCGGCATGATCGTCGTCGTGGCACCGGTCGAACTGAGTGGGAACGGGGATACTGGCAAAACGCTTAATGCTGACGATCTCCATCGACAACTGGCCGAGCAGCGACGGCAATGGGGCGGACGGTTCGCTTGGGAGCGGTTGGTGGGAGTCAGTCCCGCGATTCGACGGGCGCGCGAGCTTGCGCGAATCGCGGTGGAAACTGCGGTCTCGACGGTCTTTCTCGGTCCACTCGGCAGTGGACGCGAGCATCTGGCGCGCTGTGTCCATCGAGCTCGACACGAGCACTCTGATCGACCGTTGATCCCGATTCACGGCCTGGCGTGTGATGCCGCCGATTTAGAGTCCCTTTTGATTCGGTTGCTGGAACTGGTACTGGCGAGTGGTCCTTGTCTGCTGCTACTGCTGGACGCGGATGAGCTACCCGTGGATGCTCAGTGGGTATTACTGCGTTACCTGCAGCAGCATCCGGATCGGTTTCAAACACTGAGCACGGCTACGGTGTCGCTGCACGAGCGAGCTGCGCGGGGCGCTTTTTTACCTGACTTGGCAGGGGCTTTGGAGATCTTGTTGATCGATTTACCACCGCTGGCGAAACGCATGCAGGATCTGCCGCTCTTGGTGCAAATGTTCGTTGAGCGACGCAATGCCAATGGCAAACGACTTTGTGGTGGCTTCTCGGCGGAAGCTCTAGATGATCTGGCGACTTATCGCTGGCCGGGTAATCTGACAGAATTGGGTGAGGTGGTGGAGGTGGCGTGCGAAGCTGCCGAGGGGCCCTTGGTGGGGCGCGGCGATTTACCAGCAATCGTGCGTCAAGCTGTAGCGTCTCAGAAACATCCTCGGCGCGAATTTGAACCCATCGTACTGGATAGTTTACTCGCCGAATTAGAGGGGGAGGTTTTGCGGCGCGCGTTGCGCGCGGCGCGGGGGAACAAAGCTCAGGCCGCTCGCTTGTTGGGCATTTCCAGGGCACGCGTGATTCGGCGACTGGAGGAGCTGAAGATTGTGTCGACCGTCATCCCGCAGAGTGCCTCCGAAACGGTGAATGAATCGGAGCCGCCGAGCGAAGAGATTTTCTTTGAATAGGGGTGGCAGTTGCCAGCAGCCGATGGCTCCCGTAAGATGTCCAACCTCTTCATCTGGTTGTCCGCTGAGCGTGATGTTCAGTGCCAACTTGGGCCTTCAGGTGCCTATGATCATGTCCGCCAAACCATCGCAAATCATTGTCTGTGAACCGCACGGTCGCTGGTCAGCCGCGTTTCGGGAAGAACGCGACGAATTTCAGGGGCGAGTTCAGCAGACGATCAGTTGGTCGGAGACTCAGGAGTTGATCCAGGTGGCTCCGGCGAGCGTGGTGGTATTGGACTTATCCACCGCTGCGCTTTCGACTTGGATGCATCGCTGCTGGGATAGCATGATCGATTTTCCGGAGTTGCGTTTTGTGGCGGCTGGCGGTTCTGACGTGTGGGAGTGGGAGGCGGATTTGAGGCATGCGGGATTCGTGCATGTCGTGGATTCACCGCGTCGCGTGGGGCGAGTAGCGGGGCTGATTGCCAGCTACCTCGAAGATCATCCGCCGCTCTATCCAACTCTGCGACAACAACTGCTGGATCGACTGCCATGGTCTTCCATGGAAGTTCGCTTTTAGCAGTACCTAGGCCTGACTGATGATCAGAGAGAGAAAGGGAGTGGATTGTGGCTGATGTGGCGTTGAGCGTGGCGGCAGTAACGGAGGCAGTTCAGAATTTTCAGGATGCCGAGACAGGACGTAGTGCCCTGCAGCTTGGTCAAATTCGCGATATCGCGGTGACGGGTAGTGAAATCAGTCTGACGCTGGCTCAAACAACCCACTCGGCTCCGCTCTGGCAAGAGACTCGGGAGTCTCTCACTCAGCGTCTGCAGTCTCGATTTCCCCAGGCCAGTCGAGTGACGGTGAATCATGCTGTTCATGATCGGCCCGCTCAGCCGCTCGGCCAAATTGGCCTGACAGCCAAATCGGTAATTGCCGTCGGATCTGGGAAGGGTGGCGTCGGCAAAAGTACGATGGCGGTGAGCTTGGCCTTAGGTCTGAAGCGAGCTGGTTGTCGAGTGGGGCTGATGGATGCGGATGTGTACGGGCCCAGTGTCCCGCATCTGCTGGGCCTTTCCGGTCAACCTGGGATCGCGGACAAAAAAATGGTCCCGATCATGCATGATGGCATGCCCGTCATGTCGATGGGTTTTCTTGTGCCACCGGGCGAAGCGGTCGTGTGGCGAGGTCCGATGCTACACGGTGCCATCCAGCAGTTTTTGCGTGACACGAATTGGGGCAATCTGGATTATTTGATCATCGACATGCCACCTGGCACGGGCGACATTGCCCTTACCCTGTCTCAAATGCTGCCGCTCACCGGCTCCGTCGTCGTCTGCACACCGCAGGAAGTGGCTTTGCTGGATGCTGTGAAAGCGATCGCCATGTTCCGCAAAGTGAACATTTCGGTGCTCGGCATGATCGAAAACATGAGTGGGTTTGTTTGCCCGGATTGCGACAAACGCTATGACATCTTCGGCAAAGGCGGCGCTCGTAAGCGAGCGGAAGAACTGGAAGTGCCTTTCCTCGGCGATGTACCGATTCATATTTCGATTCGGGAGCACGGCGACGAGGGAGCGACGCCTGCCAACTATGACGACGTTCGGGTCGCCCCGTATTTGCAGAGGATCGTCTACCAGTTGGCGAAGAATCTAGCGACGCAAGCGGCTGCCAATCCGGTCATTCCACAACTGCCGATCTTGTAGTTCACCGCTTGGCAAAGCGACGGAGCGAAAGAAAGTCGATTGGCTGTGGCGTTTGACCGTCGAGCGCGAGCTGGGCGAGTACCTCCCCGAGCACTGCTGCGAATTTAAACCCATGGCCCGATAAACCGGCGACGAAGAGTACATCTTGGTCGCTCGGGTCGCGGTCAACCAGGAAATGTCCGTCGGGTGACATCGTGTAGTGACAGACGGCGTGACGACGGTGACGGCTGGTGATTCCCGGCAGGCAGCGCTCGATAAATGATTCCACTCGGCCCTGATCCACCGAGTCGATCTGCCGAGTGTCGAGCTGGGGATCCGTGATTGGTTCGCCGCCCGAGTGCTCGGCGATTTTCACCCCATATGAGTCGCCGGGTATCTGGGGGAAGCCGTAGTAGACGCCATCGGGCAGTTCAAACAGAAACGTACAACCGCCGCGACTGGGCTCGTAGCGTCCATCGACTGGTTCATACCAGTGCAGATGTTTGCGGAGCACGGTGAGTGGTACGGGGAGTGAGCGTAGGAGCGAGGCGGCCCAGGGTCCGGCGGTCACGATCAAGCGTCGAGTTGCATAGGTTTGTCGATCGGTGGTGACGATCAACTGCTGACCATCGCGCTGCCAACCGAGAATCTGTTCTCCGTAATGCAGCTCAGCGCCATGTTCCTGAGCGAGTCGTAAATGCTGCGCGACGCACGCCTCTACTCGCAGGAATCCGGCCTGCTTCTCAAACACTCCCACGAAGTGATCGGGTACTTCAAAGCCGGTAAAACGCTGGCGAATATCTTGTGCGGTGAGTTGTTCGATATCAAGGTTGTGCTGTGCGGCACTTTGCAGAACACCCGGAACGACTTCGCCCGTCATCGGCCCAGCTTGGAGAAGTCCGACGGGATGATAGAGCGTTTGTTGTGCATGCTGCTCGAGATCGTGCCAAAGTTCAAAGGCGCGACGGAGCAGGGGAACATAATCGGGATGCTCGAAGTAGGCTAAGCGGATGATGCGAGTTTGACCGTGCGAGCTACCGCGATCGTGCGCGGCCGGATAGCGATCCAGCCCGAGCACGCGAGCTTGTCGTCGAGCGAGATGATAGACAGTGGCACTACCGATGCCGCCCGTCCCCAGCACAATCGAGTCGTAGATCATCAGAAGGATTCCATTCTTGAACCGCTCGTCGCGGTGTTTCGATTGGAGCAGAGTGAAGGTTTGTGTCTTGGCGCTTCGTCAACTTGCTAATGGCCGCAGCGCCTCGTGAGTGGCTAGTCTCTGACGATTACTCACGAGTCGTTTGGTTGTAGTTCGTTTTGATGAACTGGGCAACTACTGCTCGTTTGGGTTCTTTCATGAGTGTCACAGGGACAGGAGTGGAGGTTGTAAATCTGTCGCCCGTTTGATGCGGGTGGAGCGTCATTGGGATGCATAACTTCCTGAACGGCGACAGCCGTGTCTTACCAAACCACGGAAATCTCAAAATGACCTTGTTTTCCTAGTGATTAACATTTCAACTATCTGACGTCCCTTTTTCTGCATGTTGATCTAAAAACCTAGAGTCGAAATAAAAATGTTTTGGTCCAATAAAAATGCGTCCGGAAAAGAAAAATCGAAAAAAAAGAAGACCAATCCCGTCACTGGTGCGGGTCTTATGGTCGCTGTTAGCCTTCTCCTGATATGGCAGTCGTTAATAATGTTTTTAACACCCGCGATAAATAGATTAGCGAGTGATGTTCAGGGAATACGGTTTAACTTAGATCAGCAACGTATGGCTTTGCGGAATGGCAGCAATTCGCTGAGTAGTGTTCCTCGGGCGTTAAGCGTTACGCCTTCGACAATCGACTATGAGAGTTGGGAGTATCAGAAATCCGAGATCAATCCAAGAAATCCCACTCCAGAACAGGTGCCCGATGACGCAGTGGAGGCCTGTCAGTATCTAGTGGACAATAAAGTTATTAATCAATCTTGGCTGAAGATCGACGACCAGGGATTGCTCTATTTCATTATGAAAGGTGACGAGTATTTCGAGTATCGCGTAGCGTTGCGTGATTTGAATCCAGAGAAGGTAATCGGGAAAAAAGTGAACGGTGTCATCTCGTTATCGCTTCTTACCACGGACAAAAAACCGGTAGTTCGCAAGGCAGTTGTTCGTGTTGGAGATCAAGTGGCTCAGGTGACCATGACGAGTGCCATCGAAGTGCAGTCGCATAATTCGCAATCGGCGGAGATTAAGTCCTTGGTTGCGGCGGTTCAAAAACGAATCAAGGAAGCGGGTGGGAAGCCGGTGCCGATACTGCGACAGCCGGTTGATAGTTTAATACCGGAAAACGGCCCTGCGGGCGAAGCGAGTCCAGGGGTTGGTCAGAACTCCGAGCCTGAGGAATAAGTCAGGCTCATCCGCGTCATCTCCTCGCGGGCTTAAAATGTCTTACAGCTTTCCGTTGGGCGCACACGATCGATGGGCAGGTTGCGGTGCTATCCGTGTCGACCATCTCCGCCGCTCACTTGGTATTTCCAGTCTCCGATCATCATTTCTGCACTGACTTGGAGATGCTCGGATTTGTGAAACACGGATTTGTGAAACACGGATTTGTGAAACATGGATTTGTGAAACATGGATTTGTGAAACACAGAGTCACAGAGGGGCACAGAGACATACCAACGTGCAAAACTGACTTACGCTCGGCGCGCTATCTGGCCGGCGGCTCGACTCAACCTAAAAATAAACTCTTCAATTGCCAGTCGTGCTTTCGCGGGGCTGGAGTGGGAGCCTTTGAGGGACAGGTCGAGCTGTAAGAGCCAGCGATAAAGGTGTCCGGCACGATGCCGGTTGAGCTGTTTGAGATTTTCTTCGGTCTGTTTCACTTTGCCTCGCGGCCAGTCGCGAATTCCGGCTTGAGTAATCGCCTCATTCAAACTGATGGGCTTACGTCGTCGCTCGGCCAGTTGAAAGATGCGCGTGGCGGCGGCCAATTGACGTGCTCCGTATGCCAAACCACCAAATACGGCGATAGGAGCCTGACCCGATTGCAGCAGTCGATCGAGTGTTTGGATCGCTCCCGCGGCGTTGCCACTGAACACCATATCGAGCATTTCCCAAAGCGATTTGACTCGCCAGCCACCCACCAGATCCTGAACCAACTGTTCGGTCACAGCACCCTGAGGCTCGGTCAGGAGCGCGAGCTTGGCCAGTTCATTATCGAGGATCCCGAAGTTGGGGCCGACGAGGTCATAGATCAGGTCAGCCACATCCGTGCTCACCTGAATCCTATGGACATTCTTGGCTTGGCTGATCAGCCACTTTTTGAAGAGCTTATCGTCGGGCTCGGGAGACTTTCCGCTGCCAACCGTAGGCACTTTGCAATCGATAGCGAGTCCCGTGCGACTCACGATTTTGGCGAGCCGCGTGATGGCCAGCCAAGTTTTGCAGTCCAGCACTAACAGGCCGCTGGATTTAGGGCGTTCAGCGTACTGCTCCAGCTCCTCGCGATAGGTCGTTACAAAGGGATCGGCATCATCGACAAAAATGAGTCGCCGCTCACCGCCACCAAACAGGGAGCGCATCGAGAGGTCATCGACGACATCGCGCAGCTGAGCCGTTGTTCCGTCATACACGGTGCTCAGCGGCGATTCATCATCCGTCGCGAAGCTGGCTCGAATGCGAGCTCGCACCTGCCCCTTCAAAAACGTTTCGTTGCCAAACAGTACGATCATGCCAGGAAGCGTGGCGGGAGTTTTGGCCAGGAACGTTAGTGCCGGCACGGGGGCGCTGGATTCGTTTGCGCTGTTCGATGTCACGACAAGGTCCTCCGATGAGCCAATCGCCAGGCAGGGAATTCGCATCAAGCGTGATTCCGATCACCGGGTGACATTATCGCGAAATTGTCGATGGCAGTCAGTACAGAGCCGACTTAGTTGGGCAAAAGTTTCTTGTCGACGGAGCTTGAGCGAGTCGTGCTCTGGGGCTCGTGGTTCCAGTAATTCCTGGAGCTGCTGCGCGGTCGTCAGTTGTTCGCTGAGAATCGCCCGAAATCGATCGGGGCGCTGTTGAGTTTCTGAGGCGCGCGAGAGTTCGGTAAGCTGTTCTACCAGGAGCAGAGCTTGATGATGGGCCGTCATTTGGGGTTGTTCGGTCAGCGGAGTCCAGTCGTTTTTGGCGAGACGAGAAAGCCTGCCATGTGCTTCATCAATGGACACCATTGATTCGGCGAGCGGTGGAACGGCGACTAGTTCAGGAAACTCCACTTGCGGTTCGCGGAGAACTTTTGGGGCGAGGACCTGGGCTTGTTCGACAGCGTGAAACAAGCCGAGATAGCTGGGGTTGGTACCGGCAAGTTGCAGTACATGGCGGGCCTGCTGAGTCGTGATTTGCCCAGTTGCCAGACAGGCGACAGCCGCCGCAGTTGGACTGCGATGTTTGCCGTGATGGCAATGTAAATAGATTGGCTTGGGCAACTGCTGAATGGCTTGTGCAAGCTGCACCATTCGCTCTTCCCCCAGTCCCTCATAGCCGTGCGGCAGATGGACGTAGCGGAGGCGATAGCGAGCGGCACGAGCTAAATCAGGACGAGCACCGTCGACGCTGATGATGCTGCGAATTCCCAGCGCGGAGAGTTCCGCAAACGCATGATCATCCTCGGGCACTCCACCCGAAATCACCCAGTCGGTGATTTGAATGGCATTGGCGAGATGGCGAGTGGCAAGGCGGCGCGGGTACGCCGCCGCCATAGGTGGTGGGGCCGAAGTAGTCGAAGTCATCAGGACTGCGGCGATCAAGGACCACCACAGTCCCAGTGCAATGCCCCACGGTGCTCGTCGCCAACTCATGTTCAATCGGTTCGCTCGTTGAGCGAACGGTTAGCAGATTTAGAACACATCGAGTCGGAAGTGGTGTCCCCAGTGGTAACGTTGGCCCTGGGGCAGTTCGTTGTGCCACTTCTTGTTGTAGACCGGGATCCGCATTTCCGGCGGATAGCGGAAGTACAAACTTTCGCTGCTGCGATAGTACTCGTTCCCCCAGTAGTTCTGTGGGTAGAACACGTAAGGATAGTGATAAAAACGTTCCCAGTCCCGCATCTGATAGGAACCACCCCAAACACGGCCGTACGCCCGTTCATCGGCGCGGCTCGTGGCAGTCGTGGCGACTGTCACAGCGGCGGCGCATAACGCCACCAGCAGTAATCGGCGAATCATCGAGTTTCCCCCCTGTATCACGTCGGCTTCATGCCCATTGGCGAATCGACTCGCTCTTTCCAAAGAGCGTGGTCGAGTCTAAGAATCCCATCGGCATTGGTTCCCGATGGAATTTAAGGAAAACACGGTACGTCCGGCAAAACCTGAAAACTTGATAAACGAGAGAAGCTGGCGAATTTGAGCCTGCTTCATTGCGGCAATCGCCCCTCGGCAATCTCCCGTTCCCATTCGTCAATCAGTGGCCAATCGACCGCGCAGGTCCCAAAATCCGGCATATGCAAGTAGGTTTCGAGGCGGGCGATCGTGCGATCCAGCAAGGCGTTATCCTTGCGGAAAATGGGGCCATGACTGGGCAAGAGCCATTCCACGTCACTGCTGCGAATTCGCTTCAGGGACTTGATGAAGTCGGGAATGTTGCTGCCGTGATGAGCGTCGATGGCGCCGACACAGCCATCCCGATAGATGTTGTCGCCACTGAATAGCAAATTGCCTAGGCGTAGGGCGATCTGGCCGTCCGTGTGTCCGGGAGTCAGCCAGACTTCCAGGTCCAGCCCACCCACGGTAACGTGATCACCCTCCTGCAGCAGTTGATCGATCTTCACGGGCGGCATGGGGAGGTGAATGTCTTGCGGCGCGATTTCGGCAAAGGTTCGTAATCGATCACCCGCCTCCAGAGGCACGGCCGCTAAAGGATGAGCAGACACGGTGGTGCGAATCAGCTGCTTCGCTTTCGCTAAACCTTGGATGTGGTCCACGTCCGCATGCGTCGCCACAATCGTACGGCACTGAGACAAGGGAAAGTCCAATTGCCGGATCAGTTCCACGATTTCATCGACATTATCTTCGTAGCCTATGTCGATCAAAATCCATTCCTGGCGGTCATAGACCAGGTAGACATTGCAACCCAACACGTGACCGGCCTGAAAGTTGATCTCGATGACATTCGGAAAGATCGGCTTGCGGGCGAGCATGAAGTTAGTCCTGAATCGGGCGGCGATCGGATTGGATCACCGCCGCGCGACCCGTGGAAAAAAGCGGAAAGACGGATTGTAGGGCATTCCCCCCGCTATCATCAACTGCCGCTCGGGTAAGTCGCACCTTGTCGTTGACGATCACGCTTCACGCGCGCCATCTGCTTCCGCCGCTAAAATCGCTGCTAAACCTTCCCGATAGCTCGGATAACAAAAAACAAAGGACAGCTTTTCCTGCAGTCGCCGATTGCAGACTCGCTTGTCTGCCAGGGCTCGCTGCTGGGCGGGACTAGCAGCATTAGTGGCGGCGAAAGTGGGAGCCGGCAAGCCACATAAACGAGCGATTTCGCCGTAGTAATGTGCGCGGATCACAGGATTTCCATCGGCGACATTTAGCAGTTCAGGCGTGGCCAGTTGCGTTTCCGCCCGCACGATAATCTCGGCCGCGTCCTCGACGTGAATGAGGTTCAAATAACCAGTCGGCGATACGGCGAGCGGTTCGCCGGCCCGCAGCGCTGCCAAGTGTGGCACTCGACCAGGTCCGTAAATACCGGCACAGCGAAAAATAATGGAGTTAGCCGCGAGCGGGTAGCGGTCGAGTAGCTGTTCGGCCTCCAAACAGGCCACAGCACCCTCCCGGCGTGGATGACAAACCGTTTCTTCATTCACCCATTCGCCTTCCGCTGCCCCGTAGACTCCCGTGGAACTGACATAAAGCATACGACCCGTCGCGGGAGACAAAACCTCAAGTACATTTTTCCAACCATTTACGTAAACATCTCGTATCGTTTGGAACTGATTGCGATCGAATCCGACCGCGAACAGGACGGAGTCCACAGCGGGCAACGTTCCCAGGGTGTCGGGTTTCGTCAGATCAGCGACGAGGGGGTGGTAACCGTGTGCCCTAAGCTCCCGTGCCCAGGCCGCTCGTCGAGTGACAATCCAGACCTCGTCGCCTTGATTCCGCCAGAGCTGCGCGACACGATATCCCAAATAACCGCCACCGAACACCAATTTCTTCATTCCGTTTCCTTTTCTCGTTATGTTAACAGGTACAGGTCACCTAACCGTACCTCAACTTGTTAAACTGTTTTTTTCTTGCACTTCAGTCGATCACTGGTAGACCGCATCAATGACGTACGCATTGACGGAAAATTACAAACGGTGTTCGTCGAGTCGAGCGTGCTTGCTCGAGCTCGGCTTTCTCCTGTCGCTATCGTTCATTTTGCCGTGGCTTAACTGCGAGTTGAGTTCCGCGGATGAAGTTGCGCGCGCCTTGCCTGGCATAGTCACCCCGGGCAAGGGGGTGAACTCTTCTACTCCGAAGGCCGCCGAGTCTGACGCCGCTCCACCGGTGACGCCGCCTTCGGACGGTTCGCGACCCGTTATCGTGCGGAAAGTTCCGGTCGCTGACAATCGGGAATCGCTGTCGACGGCCGATCGTTTGTTTGCCGGTGATACTCCCAAAACGATTAACGACTTGAAAGTCATGCAGCAGCGACTGCAGGAGCTCTCCGGGGCGATCATGCCGACGACGGTGGGAGTGCGGCTGGGCCAAGTTCGCGGCAGTGGCGTGATTGTGGATGAGCAGGGGACGGTACTCACCGCTGCTCATGTGGCTCAACGCCCAAACATCGATTGCGAACTGGTTTTACATGACGGACAAGTCGTCAAAGCGCGGACGCTGGGACTCAACAAAAACGTCGACGCCGGCATGATCCGGATCACCAGTCCCAACCCAGCCGATGGCTCTCACCGCTGGACGTACGCGAAGTTGGCCGAGGCCCCGACGAAGGTGGGGCAATGGTGCTTAGCAGCTGGTCACCCTGGCGGTTACGAAGTGGGACGCAAACCTGTGCTACGACTGGGGCGAATCCTGGAAAGCAGCGACAATGTGCTCATCACGGACTGCACCTTGGTAGGCGGTGATTCGGGCGGGCCGTTGTTCAATGCTTCCGGGGAAGTAGTCGGAATTCACAGCCGAATTGGTAGCATGCTGGCCTCAAATTTGCACGTGCCAGCTCCTGCCTACAGCCGCTCGTGGGAGCGTCTGGTGCAAGCTGAATCGTGGGGCCATCTGCCGGGACAGTCGCCGTTTTTAGGCGTGCGCGGCGAGACGGGGCGCGAAGATGCCACCATCGCTGAAGTGTTTGAAGGCATGCCAGCGGCGAAGGCGGGTCTTCGAGTGGGAGATGTAATTGTGCGCTTCGCAGGAAAAGAAGTCAGCGACTTCGCTTCTCTCAACAAACTGGTTCAGGATTGTAATCCCGACGAACGAGTCTCCTTGGTTGTGCGTCGTGGAGAGCAGCAATTTGCTTTGGAAGTCATTTTAGGTCGGCGATAAGTTTTTTGATTCGCGCCCAGCCATGGAGGTCTGGCTAACTTGGCAGCAGGATGCTGCGGCTTGTGGGATGGAGTTGTTCATGAGCTGCACGAAATGTTGTACGACGGCTTTCATTCTCGCGGTTACCCTGGTCGCTCCGGCACTCGGTCAAGGCCGTCCTCGGCCCGGGGCGGGCGCGGAACGCCACGAAGATATCAAGCACTGGCTGGAACGCGTCGGAGGCGTCCGATCGGTTAGCCCTTGGCAACGAGATCACTCCTCGGTTCGAGCGGCATTTCAGGAGGTGGTGGCGGAGTCCCGCAAGGCAACGACGCGCGTCCTGGCGAATGACGTCCAAGTCGCACTGGGAGTCATCGTGGCTGCCGACGGTTTGGTCCTCACCAAGGCCAGCGAACTGAGTGGCAATTTAACGTGTAGTCTCTCTGATGGCCGGCAGTTAGCCGCCGAGATCATCGGTGTGAATGAAGAACATGACTTGGCACTCCTGAAGGTTGACGCTCAAGAGCTGCCGGTAGTACGGTGGGCTGCCGATCCGATTCCGGCAGTCGGCAGTTGGTTGGCGACACCCAGTCCCGATCCCCTGCCAGCCGCCATTGGAATCGTCAGCGTGGAACCGCGCGCGGTGACGGCTCCGAGTGGTTTTCTGGGCGTTTCGCTCGACAACAATCTCCCCCGCATTCTTGCTATGACGGCCGGTGGGGGAGCGGAAAAAGCTGGTCTGCAAATCAACGATCTGATTCTCAAGGTGAACGGACAAGAGGTTGCTGATCGTGAATCGTTGCAGCGACTGATTCGACGGTATCAACCGGGACAAAAGCTGGTGCTCGCTGTCCAGCGAGCCAACGGAATTAATACGATCACCGCCGTTTTGGGTGATGGTCCCAACGCGGCCAGCAACGAACGTTCCGAAATGCAGAATCGATTGGGTACGCAGGTGAGTCAGCGACGCGGCGGGTTTCCTCACGCCCTTCAGCACGATTCTGTCCTCCGCCCCAACGAATGCGGTGGGCCGCTTGTCGACCTTGACGGCCGCACTGTCGCGGTCAATATCGCTCGGGCAGGACGCGTGGCCTGTTACGCCATTCCCGCCTCGATCGTCGTAGGGCTCGTCGAAGAACTCAAGACGGGAAAGCATTTGCCCGAGCATTTAGCGAAAGCGGCGACGAACACGGTCGAGTCGATCAACGCAGCGGATACAAATGTTTCCCGCCCCTAATAGGCCCCTCACGAGCTCCACCATGACTTCTAAACTCATCGATGAATTACGACGTACTTTGGCGGAGTTATCTCGGGAATTGAGTTCGGCGGAGACGCTGGATGCGGATGCCAGAGCACTGCTAAGCGATGCGGTTGAGCAAATTGGACGCAAGCTGAACGAGCAAACTCAGGCGGCAACCGCAACAGCTCCGAACACTGATTTGCCAACCGTCGACGACTTAGCCTCCGGCGCCAGCAGTCGCGCGATCGCCGAACGGCTGCGGGAGTATTCCTTGCAATTCGCCAGCGAACACCCGACACTGACGGGAGTTCTGGAACGCACGATTGATGCGCTCGGGCAACTTGGTATCTGACCTTTCCCAAGTTGCTGGAGGAATTCGCGAGCGGGAGAACGTCGTCATGCCAACATTGCTGCATAACGGCCTAACCGTTTCACTTCAGGATCGGATGTTGTCGTTTTGGCTTGGCTTATTCTCGAGCCTGCTGTTTTCCTTCCTGGGTGACTCGCAAACCCTCGCCCAGTCGCCGGCACTGGCGATCAATCGAGTGGAGGAGCGAGCCCAGGACGTTGAGAGTCGTTTTCAGGTAGTGCGTCCCGAGATCCATCGCCAGTTACGACAGAAAAGCCCCGAAGCTCGTCTCGCCGCTCTGCAACGACTGCAAGAATATCCCTGCACGGCTGCCGCCAAACTTGCGCTCACACAGGCTCTCGAACAAAACATGGGCGAGCAGCATCAAGCGGCCATGAAGACGCTCGTGACCTATCATGAATCCGAGCCCGTCTGTAACTATTTTCATACGACACTGGTCCGTGATCTACAGTCACGCGATCCACTGCCCAGTCTTAAGTCCCAGCGCGCTGGCATCCTGCTCGCCGTGCTCATCAACTCGAATTTTCCAGACGTGCAAGAAGATCTGGAACAGCGACTGGAGCAGTCCGGAGAAGCAGAGCAGTTGCCGAGTGTGGCTTGGATTACATTCGCCGACGAGCTCGGGCAGCAAGGAACTCTCGCATCGGTGGAGGCACTCACGCGGTTGACGCAGACGAAACTATTCGCGAACCGATTTGGATTTCGGAGATCTGTCATTCAAGCTCTGATCAATTCTCGTAGAAAGGAGGCGATCGATCAGTTGATCGCTTTGCTGACGACCATGCAGGGCGAAGCAAAAGGTGACATCGTTCGTTATCTCACTCGACTGCGCGGCCCGGCCAACGATCCGCATCAAGCGTGGGAACAGTGGTGGGCAACGCAAAGAATTGATTTTAAGTTCCCAGCTCCCCTCATTTTCGAGGCACCTGGGCAGGCCAACAATCGACCTCTCACCGTCGAGCCTTTACTCGACTTACCGTCCTATTATCAGATCTCGGTGAGTGCTCGCAAAATTGTCTTTATCCTGGATGCCTCCAATAGTATGTCAGGCCTGCGGCTGACCCGAGCGAAGGAAACGTTAGTTCAAGCGATTCAAGATCTGCCAGACGAGACTCAGTTTAATGTGATTGCCTTTCACCATGCGGTCTATGAATGGCAACGTCGATTGTTGGCTGCTAGCTTGGCCAATAAGAATGCCGCTGTACGGTTCATAAAACAGCAGATGGTCCAAAGCGATACAGCGAGCTACGACGCCCTCAAGGCGGCACTCCGCTATGACACGGAAGCGATCTATTTCGTCACGGACGGAGAGCCCAATGCGGGACGAATTCGTCACCCGCGCGACATCATTCAGGCGATCACTCAGGAGAACTATGCTCGACGCATCACCTTGCATACGATCGGGATTGGCGTCGGACCGATGGGCAACAACTTCGATTCATTCTTGAAAGAACTCGCACGCCAAAACTTGGGTGAATATCGGCGAGTGGATGATTAGCGAAATCACGTTGGCGGAGCTTTTCAGCCGCCGTGCCAGCATCAATCCAGCGACTCGGCCTGTTCCGTCGGACGACAACCACTTTCTAAAAAGGCGGTCAACAGAATTTGAGCAGCTAATTTGTCGCGGCGCTCCTTACGGCGCTGGCTAGTGAGTCCAGCTGAGTTCAAGAGTTGTTCCGCCACGACGGTTGTAAACCGCTCATCAAAGTAGACAACCGAGCGACCGGTAACTTGAGTTAGCCAGTCACCAAAGCGTCGGGCTTCACGTGACTTTTCACTTTCACCGCCATGCGAGTGCACGGGTAAACCGACAACAAACCCGACAATCAACTCGTCGGCGACCAGTCGTTGAAAGTAACGAGCCTCTTGGGTTCGATCACGACGAGTTAGCACGGCATGAGGACTTGCCAATCGACGTTCAGGGTCAGTGATGGCTACACCGACGCGCACCGTGCCATAGTCAATTCCAGCCAGTCTGCCACTTGGCGGTAAACTGCCGCCCAATAAATCCTCGGCCATCGTTGGTCACTCACCTGAAATCAACCGGGGGAACGGTCACCTGATCGGGGAGCCTAACGCAAAATCCGTTCGGCGGTAAGTCCCGTTAGTGGAACGATAGGGTTTGATTCGTACTCCGTGGGCACTCAGAGTAACCTGTACCGCGCCATGCCGAGCAGTATGCCAGAATCTCGTGCCAGCCTGCCTCGCGGCTAACTCAATCGCGCGACAGTCACGTCCGCTGGCTCCACTGACCACGACATGAGCCGGCTCACACCACTTAAGAAACGAAGTGGGATCGCTGCGCGCACTGCCATGATGCGGCGCCATGACGACATCGCACTTTTGAGCCGGCGTGGTTAGTAAAAGGTCGAGTCCGGGTGATTCCAGATCTCCCGGCAACAGAATACGTCGGTTTTGGTATTCAATGAGTAACACGAGACTTTGCGAGTTATCGCTGCCGGCCTGAGGCTGGCTGGGCGGATGTAGTACTTCGATCAGGACGTCCGGTCCGGCGCGCAGCCGATCACCGACACTCAATTCCCGGTAATCAATTCCAGCCTGCCTCAGCGACTCCTGCAGGCGGGCCAGAGGCTGATCCACGGAGTCCCACTGAGTGGGAAACATGTGAGGTGAAACGTATACCATTCCCACCGAAAATCGCTGGAGGAGATCGGGCAGTCCGTTGTAATGATCGGTGTCTGCATGGGAAAGCACGACCGCATCTAAATGTTCGATGGAATGCTCCCAGAGAACTCCCGCCGTGGCCCGCGCGGCGGCTGGTGGCCAACCGAGTCGACCGCAGTCATACAGCAAAGTGCGACCATCTGGTAACCGCAAGACGACACTCGTTCCATGTCCGACGGACACAAAGGTACACTCCAGTTCATCCTCACCCGAAACAGACCTGCCGGCAGCTTGCTGTAACCAAATCGCACCCAGTACCAGCCACCATAACCAGCTCACCCAGGCCCAGCGGCTGGGCAGTTGTTGTCGACTGCATCCTTGCAGCAAGAAGAGCCCGAGAACATAGCCGAGCAGCCACCAAGTCGGTGGCGCGGCTGTCCAAAAATAACCGCCTCGAATGGTTTCACCCCATTCAATGACAGCCACCAGGCTTGTGAGCGCTCGATCGGTAAGCCAGCCACAGACGAGCCCCAGCCCCAGGGGATCGCGTCCGCAGACCAGGCAGCCAAAACCGGCATACAGTGCGATCGTCGTGGGAATGACAACGACCGGATTCAAGACGATCGAGATGAGTGATACCAGATGAAAGCGGCAGATGACGAGTGGCAGGCTAACGGCCCACACTTGAAGATTCAGAGTGAGCATGTTGTGGGTCCAGTGGTATGTGGCCGTCCAGAGCTTTCGCCACCAGGGACGATGCCGCTGCAGTAAACGATCGAGAGGATGGACTTCCGCTGCTGCTGCGCGATGATCGCGCCGCTCGTTCATAAGAATTCCGACGGCTAGAAACGATAGCTGTGCTCCTGTCTGAAAGAGATGGAAGGGATTCAGGATTAACACGAGCAGAGCGGCCAGCGAAAGCAGATTGAGCGCGGAAGCCATGCGGCCCGACCAGCGTGCCAGGCAAAACGTGACGACCATGATCGCCGCTCGTACCACGGGCGGCTGCGCGTCGGTGAATGCGGCGTAGAAAACGGCGAGCAACATCGCGATCAGCAAGGACCAGCGTCGTGGGGCCCAGCCAAGTCGTGCGACGAGCCAGAAACCATAGGAAAAAACGGCGACATTCAAACCCGAGATGGCAAGCAGGTGCGCCAGTCCCGTGACGAAAAAACCATGCCGAACCTGCTCCGGTAACTGATCACGATCGCCCAGCAACAGGGCAGCGGCGAGCGCGGCATGACGAGGGCCTACGAGATCAAAGAGTCGTTGCCGACCTAATTGACGGAGCCAGTCGAGTGCTTGCAGGGGATTCCAGTGACGACCGCTCTCAAGACGACGTAGTGCCTGCACATTTTTGACTTGCATCCGCGTCAAGCAGCGGCGCCCCCGTTCAGTCGCTGCCCAATCAAACTCGCCGGGATTGGCTTGCGTTCGCGGTCGTTCACAGAGTCCCCAAATCTGCACACGATCGCCGCGACCTAGGCCGCGCACCTCCCCGTTCACTCGCACCCGCACCAGGCCAGTAATCGGGCACCAGCGTAGGCCATCTCGTATCTGCTCGACCTCAATCGCGAGTTCCGTTTCGCTACCTAGAGAAAAACTGGCGAGCGGATGAGGATCGCTGGGGGGACGAATTTGCGGAGGTAGACACACCCGCGCTCGGATACAAACCGGCTGCGGCACCTCAGCTACCAGTCGCCCCAGATCGCTCTGTGGAAACAGCGACCAGCGATCATGATGCCATGCCGAGCCAGCTAATAAGACGGCTAGTAGAAGCGGCCCGATGGCGAGCTGATCACGATGGCAGCGGTGCATCATCCACCAGCCGAGAAGTGCCAGCACGGCACTCGTCCAGAGGCCCCAGGCAGGTGGTGATACGTAGTGATCGACGGCAATGCCGCAGGCAAATGCCAGACAGGTCGGAATCAGGGGACGATGCACAAGCGATCGTGGCGGCACGGACGCTGGTACGAGAACCGCAGAGGAATTCATGGGAGTGACGGCTGCGAATCATGGATTGGTTCGCAGCTTTAAAGTACGGTGCGTCGATCGCCGTAATACTCCCCACACTCGACGTCTGCGTAACTTAGCACCACTCGCATCCTCTGCCCAGGTGTACAGGTCGTTGTATCGGCTCCGCCTGCGCAGTTCGTCGTTCTGCCGCTAACAACGATCGTCGCCAAATTCGTAATCGTGCACTACCAGGATTGGGCATGCTGGTACGTCTTGATGTTACGGTGAGTCGACATCGCGAAGAACGATTACGATTCTGTAGCAGCGCACCGGCTCCTCGGTCGTCCTCGCAAAACCGGAGGGCTCGCGCCCATGCCGCTATGATTCCCCATCATGCCTCGCGAGTAAGTGCTCCCTTCTCTCCCACGGGAAAAAAGGCCGGGCATCTCGAGGGCAGATCGCTGGTGGATGCTAACCCAAATTACAGATCGAGCTCATCGAGGGCATCGATGAGATGGTCAAGCTTATCTTTTGGTTCGGGAGCTTTATTCGCCTGACGCTGCGGCATGCCGATGGCCGTTCCCACCGCCTGTCGCCCGGCCAGCATCAACTGCTCATCACGTTCACGAGCTGCCACGGTCAGGGCATCTTCGCTACCATCGGGCGCGCCAAACAACTTCGATAAATCAATTTTCAGAGCTCCGGCTGATTCCTCGGCGGAACCAGCAATCGCCGGCGATTTATGCTGCGGGAAGATGATTGCGTTTTCAGGACAGACACGACTACAAGCCGGACATCCCTTGCGGCAATTGTCAGGCTGCTCCACCAAAATCGTCTCAAAGCGATCCACTCCGTAGACACCGAACAAGCAGAAATCGATGCATTCCATGCAGTTCGTACAGCGACTGAAGTCAATCACCGGATACCAGCGACGATCCGTTTCTTCGCTGATTCGCACCAGGTTATTGCTCGACGCGGCGGTTGTCGCAGAGTCAGCCGCTGCCGTGCTGACGACGGCTGGGATGGCGGCTGCCGTGCTGGCGGCTGCTGGGATGGCGACGGCGGCCGGTGTCGCAACGGCTGAAGCAACGGACGTGATGCCCGTCAGCGGGCCCAGCAGTTCGACCACCTGAGTGTTTAGTTCATCGCGAATGCGGAGGATTTCAGCCAGAAAAGGTTCGAGCGTGTTGCGCAGACGCAGATCCAGGCAATAGATGCGGCGATCGGGAATCGTGCGCGCATCAAGCACTCGAGCTTTTTCGTCGGCGCTAGCGGCCGCTGGTTCACGGTCACCACTCGAAGCCTTCGCTTGCGCGGATGCTAATTCCTCGTCATCGGCGTCGTTATCGTCTGCACTCTCATCGCGCAGTAAACAAATACCTTCTCGGCCATGCACTCCATAGCGATCAAGAACCCAGCGAGCCGCTCGATCATACAGCCAAGAGACAACGACGATGGGGCCAGGAAGTTTTTGCAGAGCCAGTACCCCGGTGCCATCCGCCTTGAGATCGTACAGGTGCGGAATCACCACTACTTCGATCCCGGCTTCGAGAATCAGGGCGGTCACCAAGTTTTCCTCTAAGGCACGTTTCGCGGGATGCTGAGTTTGCCCTTGGGAAACAACGACGGTTAAACGCTTCGCCATGCCTCAATCCTCGTTCGCTAGGAATCGTTGAGTTGTCCCTTGATGGTCCGCTGGGTAATCTCCCAGACAGCGGCCAGATGTGCCAGGTAGTCGCTGGGACTGAGCAAGTGTTTTCCCTCGGCACGCATTTCGAATAACCATCCCTCCCCATATTTATCAACATTAATCCGGGAGGGATCTTTGAGCAGTGCTGGATTGAACTGCGTCAATTCACCTGCCAGCGGAGCATACAGGGCGCTTTCAGCCTTCTTACTTTCAATCTGTCCCATCTCCTGGCGCTCGGTTAACTGAGTGCCGGGATCGACCGACCAATCGAGAAAGTATACATCTTGCAGCAACCGCACGGCATAGGCTGTGAAACCGAAACGCCAGTCATGACCACGAGCCTGGGCCCACATGTGATTGCGAGCGTAAACTCGATCCACCGGCACTTCAGCAGGAAACTGGCCCATCTGAAAAATCAGAGGCTCGCTCATGTATAGCGCACCCCTTGGAACTGCGATTCAAAAAATGCCGGCAACATGCCGTCCACTTGGAGCAGGCCAGCTCGAGTGAGTTCCACGCGATCGGCTGCGAGCTGTACCAGGCCCGCATTCACGAAGGACTGCCAGACAGCAGACCACTGAGCGACTATGTCGACATTGAACTTCTGCCGGAAATAATCGACTCGCAAGTAGCCACGCTTCAGCTGCAGAATCATTTCGCGGATCAGCAGCTGGAGCGGAGTGGGTCGCAGGGCTCGGCCCAATGGCAGTTCGCCACGCTGCAACAGTGACTTCACGTAGGCATCCCATTCTGGGAGATTCTGGTAATGCACCCCTGATACATGCCCGAAACTCGCGATGCCCGTCGCGAGCAGGTCGGACCCCATCCAGAGGTTGTCCCGATAGCTGAAATTGACCTTTTGAGGATCTTTCACCACGGTGTAAGCCGAGGAAATGCGATAGCCGACGTGCTCGAATTGCTGAAAGGCCCAGTCCACCCAAGCCCGCTTCGTGGGCCAGTCCGCCACCGGAATCTCGACCTGTTGTCCCAGGATGTTCTTCGAATAGACCGTATTGAAGGGCAGTTCCAACTGATAGATCGTGATGCTATCCGGCGATAGCTCGATGCTGCGGCGCACGCATTGCTGCCAGTTCTCCCAGGTCTCACCGACCATGCCTGCAATCAAGTCAATGTTGACATTAGGGAATTGAGCCGCTTGGATCCATTGCCAAGCTCGATCCACCTCGGCCGACAAATGCGCACGGCCATTTTCCTTCAGCACCTCGTCACTGAAATTCTCCACTCCCAAACTAAGTCGTGTGACTCCCAAATCGCGGAGAGCATGAACTTTCGGCTCCGACAGCGTTCCCGGCTCGCACTCAAATGTCACCTCTTCCGCTTGATCCCAACGAATGTTGGCACGGAGGCGATCTACGAGTGAGGTGAGTTGTTTGACGCTGAGAAACGACGGCGTACCACCGCCGAAATAGACGAAGCGAAACGGGCGGCCGCCCATTACGGGCTGGTGACTGACGAGTTCGATTTCACGAGCGAGTGCCGAGACATAGGTTTCAATCTCGCCCGCCGTGTTATCGGTGAAGACTTTGAAGTAGCAGAATTTGCAGCGTTTTCGGCAAAAAGGGATGTGCAAATAGAGTCCCAGGGGGACGTCGCGGGGAGCGGTCGCCATGGCGGCTTGGACTTCCCCTACGAACTCTGGCTTCCACTGCGAGAACGGTGGATAGTTCGAGATAAAATAACTACCCACCTCCGTTTTTGTGGCTTCTAAACTTCGGCTCGCCAAATTCGTCGCAGTAGAATTCATCGGGACCGTTTGACTCATGTCGAGGTTTTCCAGTGCCAGCGAACTTACGGTTTACTGCCAAAACAATAGACCACTCCATTGTCGTTCGCAATGATGAGTCGTCCAGCGGCGACGGCGGGCGAGCCATTGAAACCTCCACCCGCTTCATACTGCCACACTTTTTCACCGGTTTTGGTATCGAGTCCATAGACGCGACCATCTGCCGCCCCAACATACACTCGATTTCCCACAATCACCGGAGATGAATCGATCCGATTGCGAGCGGAGAAGCGCCAGAGTTCTTTTCCCGTGGCGGGATCTAAAGCCTGCACTCGTTTATTGCGACCACCAAAAATGACATAGTCCTTGGTGACGGCGGGTGAGCTGCGGAAGGGCTGTCGCCCCTTGTCCGGCTCATAAGTCCAATCCACTTTGGCCTGTCGCCAATCAATCGCGTAGAAGGTGGAACCTTCGGTGCCGAAAAAAACACGATCACCCAGCACGGAGGGCGTGACACCCGTGGGGGAATCAATCTCCACCGCCGCCAACTCCATCCCGGTATCCAAGTTGACGACATGCAGTTTACTGTCGCAACCGGCAACGAAAGCACGATTCTCGACGATCGTTGGGGAGCAGCGAATCTGATCAGCGATGGCATACTTCCAGACCAGCTTGCCGGATTTGGCATCGAGGCAATAGAGAGTCGCATCTTGCGATCCGACGATCACATGGTCCTTGTAGAAATTGGCGCTGGAATCGATTTCCGCCTGAGTCTCAAACTGCCACTCGATCTTGCCAGTCTGCGCCTCCAGGCAATAGAAACGGCCACCAATATCGCCGACATAAATTTTGCCTTTGCGGACTGCTGGAGCTGCGAGAAAACCATCTTCTACTTTTCGTTCCCAAATTTTCTCACCGTCGGTCAAGCGCAAGCAGTAGAGCCGGCCATCCATGTCACCAAGATAAACATGACCATCGACAATTGCGGGCGTACCATCAAACGCTCCGTCTTTCACTGAAAACTTCCAGAGCACTTGGGGTGCCTCGGGCAGTTTGCTGCGAGACACACCGGTCGATCGTGTGTCACCACGAAATAACGGCCACTCATCGGCCGTGGCCTGCAGTTCAGTCGCAGCCGGCGTGTCGGTGGTGGCTGAACCGGCGCTAGCGGCTTGTGCGTACAGGGGGAAGGGCCTCAGGCAAGCATTCGTACCGATCCCGGTCGCTGCCACGAGCAGGCTTAGCCATACCGCTCCCCGCTCAGCGAGATTTCGCCACGGTTTCCAGCCTGACATATTGGGATAACCTCCACAGATGAGATGGCATATTGGAGAATCTTAGTAGGCTTGCTCGTACAGCACCGCGAGGTTCGCCGCATCGACTGGACGCGGATTAAACGTGCCTGTCCATTGACGGGCCGCGGCCTCCGCCAACTGCGGGATGCGCTCCCGCGACACTCCACAAGCCGCCAACTCGGTGGCGAGTCCAGCTTGGTGAGTCAGCGATCGCAGATAGTCCGCTAAACCGGCCGCTCCGTGTCGCGCCTCGGGAATACCGGGCACGCCAGCTGCCTCCGTTAGCAACTCGCGATAAAGGACTTCGACGACCGCCGCATTATAGCGCACGACGTGCGGTAACATGAGCGACACGGCTTGGCCGTGGGCCACTCCGAAATCGGCGGTGAGCGGATTGGCAAGTGCGTGGGCGGCGCCCAGCATCGAGTTCTCAATTGCCATCCCTGCCAAGCACGCGCCCAGCAACATACCACCGCGGGCTTCCAAATCGGCCGGCGACTCCAGCACCCGCGAAAAACTCGCCACCAGCCAGCGCCAAGCCTCGCGACTGTAAACAGCCGAGAGCGGAGTTCGCTTCGTGGTTACGAACGACTCCACGGCATGCACGATGGCATCCAGTCCAGTGAGAGCGGTGACGGATCGGGGCATCGTCACCGTCAGTTCGGGATCGAGCAGCGCCACTTTGAAGGCCACCTTCTTGTCACCGCAGGCCATTTTTACGTGGGTGGTGGCGTCGGAGATCAGCGCGAACGATTGGGCTTCACTGCCCGTGCCGGCGGTGGTCGGCACACCGATCGAGGGCAGCATGGGTAACTTGGCCTTCCCAACGCCCCAGTAATCCTGCATGCGACCGCCATTGGTCAGCAGAAAATTGATGCCCTTGGCACAGTCGAGCGAACTGCCGCCGCCGAGTCCCACAATCAGGTCGGGAGCAAACTCGCGCGCCACCGCCAATCCGGCATCGACGGTATCCGTGGTCGGATTCTCACGAACGCCGTCGAAGAGGAGCGTGGTGAGTCCGGCTTGTCGTAACACATCCAAGCCCCGGCCCGTGTGACCAGCCGATATCACCCCTTGATCACTCACCACCAATACCCGATGGCCACCCAGTTCACGGGCGAACTGACCGAGTTCCAACAGCCGACCCGGCCCAAAGACAAACCGGGTGGTGGGGTGATAATCAAATGGAATCATGCCGTTTGCAGGGCGCGATTACGGAAGAGGAAGTCAATAATGTTGCCCTCGTGCGGCTGAAGCCAGTTGAGTCGGGTCGTCGGAATGGGGCCCAAGTTCAGACGATCAATGTGCGTTGCTTCCACACACTGTGCACGGAAAGCTTCATCGTTGGTGATCACCGATCCGACCAGCGTGTAGCCGATCTTCGCCAGCATCTCCGATTGCGGACACGTCACCACCGTGCTGAAGGGGAACATGTACTCCTTCTTTGCAATCGCCGCTTCCGGTGTTTCACAATGAGCAATGACGGGACGGAGATAGGCACAGCGTTCCATTTCGATCAGACGATCGCCATAGCCCGCCGTGTAGTCCTTAACTCCCGCTTCCTTCAAATCGGCCTCGATGAGTCCCCAGACACCTTTGGCTTGTCCAGCCACCGTGAAGGCGGACAGCTGCGCCCCGGGATCGTCCGGCGGTTTCACCTCCACCGGCCCCAGTCGCTTACCAATCGCCTCGGCAATCTCATGCGTGTGACGCGAGGCCCAGATGCCCGAGCAGTTGATGCAGCCACGACCGCTATTCGTGAAAATGCTCTCCACCATGATGTCGAGATATTTCTCCCAATCATCGACGCAGTCGTCACCGATCAGGATCTTCGAGAAACCAGGCCCATGTGCCTGCACTCGAGGATTTCCCTTGTACTGTTCGACCGTTTGGGCGCTACCGAAAATCATCGCCCGATGCGCCGACGTCAGTACCGCTCCACCCACTTCGTGCGGTCCGGGGTAAATCCCCCAGACCTCTGGCGGAATTCCGGCTGCCGTGAATGCCGAAAAGATTCGCAGCGGGGTCCAGGGCTCCTGGGAGCCGGGCTTGAGCACCAACCCCATCTGGAGCGGAACGGCCGGCAGCCACAGCGTATGCACACCCGGTGAATTAGATGGCAACACCGCACTTAGCACCGACGCCTGGGCTTGATAACTAACCGTCACCCCGCGACTTTCGACGCCATAACCCTTCGTGAGAATGCTCAGGTCGAGTCCGCGAGTGAGGCAGTCGAGAATCTTATCGATGTTCCGCAGCACGAACGAATTCTTCGGCACGTTCATGCGGCACAAGTGCTCGGGAAGCCCAGTCGTAGACGATTGATGTCGCGCGAAATCGTCGGGCGACTGCTGGCCGTCGCCGACGGGCAACGTGGCCGTCTCGTACAGGTCCGCGGCATGCTTGATCCGTTTAATCAAATCATCGAACGGAATCGAACGCAGAATCTGTCGAGCTTTATGGGCGGTACGCATGTCGCGTTCCACCAAGCCACGATTCGCTTGACTCACTGTGGCAATCGGTTCACCGGTGATGAAATGCACCAGCTTTTCTTTGTCCAGCGAATCGTATGGTTTGCCCCAACGAATAACGGGGATATTGAGCACGAATAACTCCTCGTCCGAATAACTGCAGGAACAAAACGACTAGTAGACGCCAACCGTAGTTTGCGAGGCGATCCCGCGGAACGGCTTCACACCACTGATGCCATCCCAAGGATAGGTGTCAAACGGTTGCTCCCGTTCCCCTTCATCTCGTTCCAAGAATCCTGGAATGAAGAGTTCCTTGGTGAGCGTGTACAGCTTCACTCGGCCGCTTTCACCGTAGCCCACCACTTTCTGGTGGTCATCAAAATCAACGACCTCGATGATGGCGCGGGGCTGCGGAGCGTAATAAGCAATCTTATAGCCATCCGCCGCGGTGACTGGCTTGCTGCAAGCCAATCCCATCAGCGTGTTGCCGTAGGTCGGCGTCATATAAATGCCGCTCTCCTCGGGCGGACCACCAAAATACTCCTCGATGCAGAAGCGAGTGAACTGCGGCGTAAACTCGGTCCCGCCCGAAAAGATGCCAGTGATGCCCGTATCCTGGAATGACTTGCCCTGCTTCTCCAGCGCCGAGCAAAGTGCTTCGAGCAGTTTCGGAGTGGTGAACATGCAGCGGATGTCGTGGCCGGCAGACAAAATCGTCAACGCCTGATCGATGCAGTGCGTTTTGTATGCCTCCAGATGTTCCATCCAACCTTTCTTGATCAGCTTGATGACCCAGCGAGGATCGAGGTCAACACAAAAACTGATTCCACCGCGATACTGACAGAGATGCTCCACCGCCAGTCGCAAGCGTCGGGGGCCGGAGGGGCCCAGCATCAACCAGTTGCTCCCCTTAGGAAAATACTTGTCGGGCAGCGTGTGACTGAAATTCTCGTAGTCAATCCAGTGGTCCTCAATCACCACTCGACTCTTGGGAATACCAGTCGTTCCACCCGTCTCAAAGACATACGTTGGCTTACCTGCCAAGCCCTGGGGAATCCAGCGGGACAACGGCCCACCACGCAGCCAGTCATCCTCGAACAACGGAAACTTCTTCAGGTCTTCAAAGCACTTCACTTCCCGCAGCGGATCAAAATTGTACTCCCGCTTTTTCTGCAGCCAGAACGGGGAGCCCGTCGCCTCATGGAAGTGCCACTGCACCGTTTCGTACGTGTGAGCGTCAAGCTTTTCCTTGGCTTCTTTCGTCAGTGCTGCCAAATCGACCGATCCAGACGTTGTCATACAAATTCCTCTATCAAGTACTCAAGGATCAACTGCAAGAAGTTGGGCAGGTGGGGAGGCTCGGGGCAGGGGGGTCTAACCGTGACCAAGGTACCGAACCAATCGGCAACTCGCAACCGCCACCCCGCCTGCCAACCCGCGAGGGGCTGGGGCTGAATAACGTTTTCGTCGTCGCGTTGGGGGACCGACCGGTCAGTTTCAACGCTTTTCCTCCACCGGCGGACGGATCGTAAACTGTCGGTGCTCACGTCCCAGTCGCCCAATCAGTTGCCGTGGATAGTCCCAGCCCGCCTCTTCTTTCTGGTAGAGAAAGACTTGGGAGCGATCGACAGCCAGTGCCACGGTCTGCGGCAAATCCAGAATGCGACGTACGTTGAGCAGGGCGGGGCCTTCATCATGACTGCGAGGTAGTTCGTGCAAGTCGAGCCGTTTGACCGGCGGCTCGAAGAGCGACGCATAGAGGCTAATCGCCGCCATATTGCCGTGGGCTTGCAGCCACAGAGGAGACTCGCCCAGCCGCTGTTTATCTCCAATCGAAATCGCTCGCACGGCCTCCATTCCGCGCCGGACATCCCACGTCTGCATCCCCTCGAGCGATTGCCCGAGCAAATAGAATCGTCGGCGAATCTGAATGCTGGTCTTGGGATCCGAATTCCACCGCGAGAGACCCTCGCCACGCGGTGCCAGATAGGCCATGACCCAGGGAAACTTGGTGAGCATGCCGCGTGTTTGTTGCCAAGAATCGGCGTTGGGCGCCGGTAGCTGTGCCCGGTCACCCGACAGTCCCGACTGTTTTAAGTCGCCCTGCAATCGGTCCGCAAATGCCGCTGCGTGGGTCGTCAGAAAATCGTTCCAGCCCCGATCGTCGAGCGTATTGAGCACCGTCAAGTCGGGCTGCTGCAGACCAGCCGCGTGAACTACATAGAGCCGCAAGCGAAACGGCTCTTGACTGGTGAAGTCGTACGCCTTCAGTACCACTCCATCCCGCTCTTCGCGATAACACTCCTGCAAATCTAAGGCATCTTTTTCCACCGGCCAACCACGAAAGGTTTGTTCTTGGAGCGACTTCAGCCAAGCGTCACGCTGCTGATTCCAAGACGCCTCATCTGCGGGCAAGGTCACCTGGGCCACGGGCACAAATGATTCCTGAATCTTGGTGTTGATCTGATCAGCCGGCAATTCGGCGGTGAACACTTTGAGTTGCTGCGGAGTAAATCGTGGCCGTGCCGCTTCGTCAATCAAGCGAACTCCACCACGCAGCTGTGCATCAAACCATCGTAGAGCGTGAATCTGCAGTTCCTGAGTGTCCACATGACCACCGGCGGTGATGTTAAGAGCGATTTTCTCGGGCACTTTTTGTAATTCATAAATTCTTCTCGCTCCGACGTACGTGCGCATGACACCCGCGAGCGGAAAGATCGGATCGCGATCGGTGTTACTGATGAGTAGTGGGCGCGGAGAGACAAGCGCCGCGACTTGGGGATAGTCCCAGCGATAAGTGTTGACCTGATACATGCAATCGCAGTGACCAGCAACACACCCCGCCACCACATGGTCCTCCAGGTCTGTGATGCCCGCTACCGGCACGGCCGCTCGAATACGTTCATCTAAGGAGGCAATCCACCAGCTGTATGCACCGCCTCCACTGCGTCCGGTCACGCCGAGCTTCTCGGGGTCGACCTCCTCGCGCGACTGCAGATAATCCAGAGCGCGGATGCAATTCCACGCTTCGACTCCCGCCGGCGTGTAACCGCGACTAAGCCACCACCACTGGTTCAAATTGTGAGTGCCATGATGCGTGGCTTCGATTTCGCCCAGTTGCAGTGAGTCGATGATCAGACAGACGTAACCATGTCGAGCAAACCAGGCACCGTGATGCTGATAATGGACTTTATTGCCATAGCTGATTCCGTTCAGCTTCACACCGCCATGACCACACACGTAAAGGATGGCGGGAGCACGTCCCGTAGACTCTTTGGGCAAGTAGAGATTGCCCGTGACATACAGTCCTGGTCGAGACTGAAAATGCACCTGCTCCACCACGATTCCATCTGCTTCCTGACGACTCGTCACCGTCGCGTGGAGCGCGGTGCGTTCGGGAAGTGGGGCCAATCCCAGCATATAGAACAGTTGTCGACGGTATTCATCACGACGCTCTGACCAATCGGTCACGTTCTGAACTTCGGCTAAGCAGCGCTCGCGTAGCCGAGCGGTCTCCTGCTGGAAGTAGCTCTGCAGAAACTGATCGCCCTGAGCGCCGGCTTTTTCTGCAGCATGCTTTTCTGCAGCAGGCTGTTTTGGGGCAGGCTGTTTTGGGGCAGGCTGCTGAGCGAGCAGTAGCGTCCCCGCGACGCTCGACAGGACGCTGAAAACCAGAAAGAACAGGCTGTTCTTGGTCAGGGCACGCCAGGGTTGGTGCCCGCGGATCGAGGTCTGGACGAGTGGCTGAAGCATGATCGTGGTTCCGAGTGGCCAGTGACCTGGTGGGTTACAGGTCACCTCTGGATGCGTTAGCGCAACCGGCATCGGAAACGAATGATTCCGCCTTGTCCCACTTCCAACGGATCACGAATTTCCCAGCGTAACACGACCGACTCGGCCTCATTCTCTTGAGTGCCGAATTGCGACGCCAAACTGCATTGAGCGCTGCCTTCGATGAACTCTAAGCGAGTCGTGAGACTGTCGACGATCGTTACGTTGCCGATGCGTTCGTCGCCAATGTTATCAAACCGGAGCGTGAAGTCGATCACTTCTCCTGGTCGAGCCTCCGATTTCGAAGCCACTTTAACGATGCGGAGACGCGGCTGTCCCTCGGGACGATGGTATTCGATCGTTTCCTGACTCTTACTAATTCCCTTCGCTTCCACCGCCAAGTCGCCATCGATGACGACCTGCACCATCTGGTCACTCGACCAAGTCAAAGCGGCTTGAATACGCTGAGCCAGTCGAGCCTTCTCCGTACTGTCAAACTCGCCCCGACGAATCAGGCGGAAGTCTTCGAACGGTAGAAACTGATTGTCAAAGCCGAGCAGTCGAGTGGTATTGTCGACGCCAATTCCTCGCGTGCGATCGAGCAAGGCGACGGTGGATCGCATATTATGTTGCAACACGGGAGGATTCTGCTGGACCGTGGTGGTGACGAGTTGAGTGGTTTCTTGGCTGTTCAGACGAGTCGGATTCTCGGTACCCGCCACGCGCTCGTGCCCCTCGTGAAAATCCAGTCCGGTGACTTTGCGAACCGCCGCAAACCGCGGTGCATAGATCGGCACGCGATTGCTTGGCACCACCTCCGTTCGCCCTCGAATCGTGTCGTAGTGAGCGACGGTGTCTTCTTGGTCGAGGCCGCGAACGGCCCAGTTCTTGGCCACATCCACGGGCACGTCGCGATCACCACCATCGAAAATATATTCATCGTATGGCCATGGTCCCGCCAAACCATCTGGTTGCCAATAACCCTGTTCGTCGTTGGGGCCACAGATCACATCGGCCTCGGGCAAGCCCACCGGTGCTCCAGTACCTGGACCACTGCGGCTGCCTGCGATGCGACCAGGCAGTTGATAAGGGCGACTCGGGCGTCGTGGACGACCGGTCGGCGGCGTGTATTCGCCCTGGTAATCGTAGCCGGTGACACCGTAGCCATTCTTGGGTGCGAGCACCGAGCCGCTCGCGGATTCACCATCGGCGGCGGCGTTACTGGCAGGCGGTTGAGCGCGCGTCGCACTGGGGCCACCGGCCGAGTAATAGGCGACGGGTTGAGTTGTGGGGACAGGTTGTTGGACCGGCAGCGGCTGCGGGAGGGGAATGGGCTGGCTGGCACTGGCGACAGGGCCGCGGGCAGCGGCACTTGCCATGGGAGTGGCGGCTGCTGGGGACGCCGCTGGGGACGCGGAGGCAGGCGTAGCGATAGGCGTAGCTGGGCGGCCGAGCGACTGACAACCGGTGATTGCGAGAACTGCGATGAAGGGCAGTGCGGTCAGTGACCGTCGGGACTGGTGGGACTGAGGGAAACGAGGTGAGCGGATGATGGGCATAGTGTCACCTGGCCGGGCTGGCATCTTCATCGGTACATCCTTGTACGGCCTGGCACTGGGCCAAAGCGATTGATCTGACGAGTTAACGCAGCGTGGCGCGCTGACCACCGCGTCGAATTGTCGAGGTAGCGGAGGCCGCCGGGTCGCGGGGAGTCGGTTCGAGTCCGGAGTCACGGCGCACCTCAGCCGGCTTCTCGTACAACTGCAGGGGCGGAGTGCCGTAGGGGAAGCCGAATTCCGTTTGATCATCTTGGAGGTCGGGCACGCGCGATCCCATGCGCAGGATCGCCATCGGTCGACCAAGCTCATCGGCCACTCGCAGCGGATCCTGTCCGGGTCGGACTTCAAAGTAGCGCTGCGTGTTGGGGTCCTCGGCCAGCGGCAAGGCAGTATGCGGATCCTCGAGGTAAATCACTCGAGTGACAAAGCGGCCGCTGATGGCGAGTTTGATTTCGTCGAGAGTGATTTGCACGGGGATGGGAAATCGGGCCGCTTGTCCGGGAGGTGGATGCAGACGATTGATCACTTCAATCGTGGGATAGACCTCCTCGGTTTCCAATTCGGGAATCGTGCTGATTCGTAAACGGTACACTTGGCCAATCAGCATGCCAGCCAGCAGTGGTCCCGGTTTCGATGGGATGAACTGCCCGTTCACGGCGGGTGCGATCGTGACGCCTTTGGGCACCGCGACCTCCACCGGTTGATAATAACAAACCATGGGTCCGCCTCGCAGCAGCTGGCCACTTCCAATCGCTCCCGGAGGCAGGTCAGCCGAGTGGAAGTAGTGGGCGTTGGTGCGCTGGGCCTGGGCAGTCGAAGCGACTGCCAGCCCGATCACGACCGCGACACATACTCCCGCGGCAACCCGCATGCGCTGGACAGATGCTAAGGAGGCGGACCACATGGTTTCGTCCTGAGAAAGAATGTCAACGACGAGTGAAACGAATCGATAGGATCGTCGGCTTTACCGGACAACTTGATCTTTGACCGAGTGCGGTTGACCGTAGTACGGAGTTGACGTAATCGACTGTTCACGAATCCAAGCACGAGTGGCTGGCTGAGGATAGCTGAAGCCCGGCTGCTGCTTGACGTGAATCTTGACCTTCTTCGGTGGCTCCGGAATCGACATGTGCGTGTGATTCTTCATCACATGCTTCTGCAGACCAGCGGGCGAGCCGAGAGGAATGTGAGGCGGGCCGACCAAACCAATCGGCGTGCCGCTGTAAGGCATGCCGTACTGAGGCGTGGTGACGCCCGAGACATAGTTCGGTAAGCCAGCCGGAACAACTCCGCCCATGCCGGGACCGCAGCCCATCGGGCCACATCCCATGCCGCCCATGGTCATGATTCCAGGACCGGCCATCATGCCACCACCCATCATCGCACCGCCCGACAAATCATCGGTTGTGCCAGGCAGTTCGATGTCCTTGTTACCCAAACGAATCACCGCCATGATCGAACCGCGACGATCCGCTTCCACGATTGGATCCACACCTGGATCCAGCCGAGTGCTTACCAGCGTCTCCACGCCGGCCAGCGCCAGTTCCTGGAACTCGGGGTCTGGCAGATAGATCACCTTGGTCACAAAGTTACCGGTGAGCACCTGATCGAAGTCTTCTTCGTTGAACTGCACGGGAACCGAGTTGTGTGCCAGGAAGGCTTCGGTTCGTGGAGTTGACGGAGCGATTTCCAGCGTGGGATACAACTCTACCCCTTCACGACCGGCGATGTTCGTGATCTTCAGACGATAGATACCGCCCTGAGGGAAGTTCTGTCGGCCGGGAACCACCAGTGGTGTGGAGTCAAATTGACCCACTCCACCGACATCCCAGCGAACCTGCATGCCGTCTGGTTTGTTGAACCAGACCTGTACCTTCGACTCCATGCCCGGCAGACCCATGCCGCCCGGCATCATCGGCAGAGTGGGAGCGGCGACGGGCGGAATTACACCCGGTCCCGGCCCCCCCACGCCTGGCCCCGGCTCGAGCAATTGCTGGGCCGGCGGCAAATTGTGTTCTTTAAAACCTGCACAACCCCAGGCGGACAACACCGCGGTCATGCAGACAATCCAAGACGCCAATCGAATCTTCATGATTTCCCCCCGTACGCGGACTTCCTTGTCATGCCGAACATCCGACGCTCGACAACCTCGGGAGCCAACAGGATTTGCGCTACGACGCTAAAACTCTCTCAGGTTCTCAGGACCATCCAAGACGCGCCTGTTTTGACGTAGACCCTAGTTGCCAACTGGCCTAGAATCCCGGCTCATCAACACGCTCATCCGCGCGCTGATTCCCCGCAAGCAAACGTCTCATTGGGATATTGTTCGGTCCGATCCCTATCGAATCTTTGGCAAAACCCGCGTAACCGTCGCATGAAGGATAAATTACCTACCTTCCGGGCCGCGGTGACTTACCTGACTCTGGCCACCGGCACCCTCCTGGTACTTGTGAGCCTGTACCGCACGGATGAGTCTGGTCCGGCCCCCCAACCGCTCAACGCATCGGTGCCTGGCGCCGAGTTTCCGGATCGTCGTTCCTTCGTCAGGAATGCGGTGCCCTCCGCGGCATCCACGAAGCTCACACCGATTCCCATCGACGATGACCCTCCCTCAGCTCCCCCAGATCGCGCACCCTCAGATCCTGTTCCGCCAGATACCGCTCCGACCACCACCAGCACGATTCCCGTCGACCCCGATGAGCAGTTGGTCGATGCGCCCCAGCGCGTGGCCGGCCAGCCGCTAGTCGCCCAAGCCGCGCAGCGACTGGATTCTTTGCCCGCTGTCGCGGCCCGTGTTCGTCAACACGTGGATCTTTTTGGTCAACAGATCAGTGGCGTCGGACAGTACCAGCAACAGGGTGTTGGTCGTACCCGACGAATTCGCTTGGAACTGAAATTCAAAGTGGGCGAGCAATTAGCCAGTTGGCAACAAGTTTCGGACGGTCGCTTCTACTGGCAACGCCGCGATCTCCCGGGTCTCAGCGGTCTCTCTCGCATCGATTTACGACGAGTGCGAGAGACTTTAGATGCCCAGCAAGGTTCCGCGCCTCCCGCCCTCCAGCAGTGGATGGTGCTCGGCGGACTTGGTCGATTACTCGCCGCGCTCGACCACTACTTCACGTTCGGCGAGGCCGAGCCTGCGATGCTGCAAGATCTACCGGTCTGGATCATTCAAGGTGAATGGAATTCAGCGGCGCTCGGTCAGATCGTTCCCGAGTTGGCTCCTCGGATTGCCGCCGGCGAAGCGATCACCAGCGACAATTTGCCGCGACACTTGCCCGACTCCGTCCGACTTGTTCTCGGCCGCGACCAACGTCTGCCCCTTTTTCCCTATCGCATCGTCTATCAGCGCCATCGTGCGGTGCGTCCCGGACTGATTGGCACGCTGGCGACCAAAGCGGCCGAGGTCACCGAGTCGTCTACAACGCAGCTCGCCGCTCTGGAACTCTACGAGGTTAATCCGGCGCCGCCGTTTCGAGCGGAGGACTTCAACTACGATCCCGGTGAACAATCGGTCCAGGACGAAACCGACCTCTACCTGCGACAACTCCTGGATGATGCTCAATCACCTCCCCTGGGAAACAAGCCAGCTCCAGCCAGTGCCCAACGAAACTCGCCCACTGGCAACTCGACGCCTCCCCGCTGAGACTTTATCATCAGCCCTGCGTCCTGAGTCTAACTCCCGCGCAATCGCTCGCTGACGCCTCGATTACGTGCGAGTTTTCCCGCTGCCTTCGACTTGAAATCGTAACCTTGAACCGCATCTTTCTCAGTCTGGCGATGGTTGCCCTCCTGGCACTCGCTGCGAACTACCTACTCGGGCTCTCCATTGGCGATTACAACGCGGAGGTTCATACGTGGCGTGATCAGGTGGAACTGGTTCGTTCGTTGGAACTGCGCCGAGTGGCTCCGGATCCTGACGAATTGGCTGCCGCCCGCGACAAAAAGAAACAACTGGATGAACAGCGATTGGAACAAGCAAAACTTGTTCGCTGGCATTGGCATTTGGGCTTGGGCGCGGCCCTCATTACTATTCTCGTCAACAGTATCACCGTCACCTACCTGATCGGCACCAGTCGCTGGTGTAAGGAGGTTGTTGACGCCTATCAGTTGCCTCCCGCACTCGCACAGGAATCCGCTCGCCTGAAACGACGCACCTTTCCCTGGGCGGCCTTCAGTATGCTTTCCATGGTCGTTGTGGCGGCTTTAGGAGCAGCCTCCGAGCCTGGTAATAACTTAGTCAAGCTGCCGGCCGACTGGGTCATCATTCATTTCAGTGCCGCCAGTCTTGCGATCGCACTGGTGACGGTCTCCTTCATCATTCAGGCCACCAACGTGCACACCAATTATCAACTGATTCAAGGCTTGATGGATCAAGTCCGTAAGATCCGGTCCGATCGCGGTCTGCAAGATCAATGAGTGAACAACATGCGCGCATGTGTGCAACGAGTGAGTGCCGCTCGAGTGACGGTGGCGGGTGAAGTGGTAGGGCAGATTGAACGCGGTCTGCTCGTGCTGCTCGGAGTCGGTCGGCAGGATACCATCGCCGATGTGCGCTATCTCGCGGACAAATTAACCGGTTTGCGCATCTTCGATGATGCCGCTGGCAAAATGAACCTCGCACTCGCCGACGTCGCCGGAGAAATGCTGGTCGTCAGCCAATTCACACTGCTGGGCGACTCTCGCCAAGGACGTCGCCCGAGTTTCACCGACGCCGCTCCACCGGAAGTTGCCGAACCACTCTACCAGCAGTTCGTGGCTGATGTGCAAGCTCGTGGCATTCGAGTCGCCACGGGAAGATTCCGCACTCACATGCACATCGACTTAACCAACGACGGACCCGTCACGCTCATCGTTGAATCACCTACGAAAACCAGCTCGGCGCAGTAATCGCCAACACCCAGCCCAAAACGGGTAACTGAATCACGCTTCGCCAACCCGCCCCGTCACGCCGCCATCCTTCCTTCATCCCTCATCCCTCATCCTTCATCCTTCATCCTTCATCCTTCCTCCTTCCTCCTTCCTCCTTCATCCTTCCCTTGGTCGAACGATGATACCCAGTCAAAATCGCTGGTGGTTGTCCAGTTGGCATATCTTGTATGCCGCCGTACTGGCCCTCTGGCTGGGTGGCCTCACGTTCTATGCACTGGTCGTAATTCCCGTCGGCACCGAGCGCTGGGGAAGTGTTGAACAAGGGATGCTGACGGCATCCGTCACAGTTCGATTGAACTGGATTGCCAACGTCGCCATCCTCTTGGTCGCAATCGAGTCACTGCGAGTTGGCCGGCGCTGGTTTTGGCTCGGCACCGCACTACTCATCGGATTTCAAGTGTGGCTCTTTCTGCTGCATGGTCAGCTTAGTGAACGGCTGAACCTGTCCACTGGAGAGATTCAGGAGTCAGCCGGTGCGCTCAGCTTTTATGATATGCACCGGCTCTACTTGCTGGTGACTGCCGCCCAGTGGCTGCTCGGCATTCTGTTTTTTGCTCACTTTTGTCAGCGAGCGGCGCGAAGTTCGGCGAGCGATTCAGTGGCCGCTTCATAGCCGCTGCGAATCGCACTTTCCATCGTCGCGGGCCAACCGGTTGCCGTCCAATCTCCGGCCAGCCAGAGATTGGACCAGTCGGTCCGTGAAGCTGGCCGCACCAGGTCATGAGCAGGTCGCGGGGCAAAAACCGCTTGGGGTTCCAGGAGCATTCGCCAGCGAACAAGTTGTGCCGAACGGGCTGCGGGCCAGACCTCGTATAGCTCCCGCAAGACGGTCTCTTTTAATTGCTCTCGACCTTCATCAATCAGCGCATGCGCGGCGCTAATCACCACCTGATAATGACGGTCGGAACCAGCGAAGAGCCACTGGATCTGGCGACCGATGAATACGGCGTGGGGTAGGTCGGTAATGGGCCGATCAAACCAGAGATGTAAACTGGCGATTGCTCCCGATTCCCAGCGCTCTGGGGCCCAGCCGCTCGTCAACTTTTCCCGCCAAGGTGCTTCCATTAAATCGGCTACTCGATGCCAAGGCACTGCGGAAATTACCGCATCGACCTGCAGTGGGTCCGCTTGATTCGCGCACCAAACTCGCGTGATACGAGGCTGCTGTGCTAAGGACGGCCGTGGTGAGAGCATGCTGGTTCGCACTGATGTCTGAGCTGATGCCGGCGCTGATGCCGGCGCTGGGGTTTGAGGCGACCGACTCGCCGTGTCATCCTCGATTCGCTGCACTTCAGTGCTCAGGCGAATCTGGACTCCCCGCGCACGCAGCCAGCTGGCCACCTCTTCATGCCACTCGCTCAGTGCCACGCGTGGCGTCAGTACCTGATAGCCGTCTCGTCGACGCATGAAACCATCGACAAACAATTTGCGGGCGACGGCCAGTGAGGTGCGTTCTACGGTTTCACTGAGCGCACTCACGACCGTTACCGACCAGAAACGCTCGATCGCTTCCTCGCTTTGCCCCTGATCACGTAGCCACGTGCCAAAATCTGGTTCAGACGATTTCGCGCCAGGATGAAGTCGCCAGAGGGCGCCCAGACCGCGACAGACATCCCAGCGGCTGCGCCAGCTTAAGTAACTCATGCGCGCGAGACTGGTCGCGAGATGCAGTGGAGCGGGGAGCAGCGGCGTCGCCGCCAAGTCATGCCGCCGTCCATCAACTCCAAAAAAATGCAGCGTCGAGTGACGTTGCCAGAGATTGGTCGTTTCAGTGCGTTGGCAGTAGTCGAGGAACTGGTCGCAGCAGCCCATCGCGACGTGCTGACAATGATCGATCGCCTCGGAAGTCACGCGATCGACGAATGAGCCAGCGCGGCCTCCCAATTGACGCTTCGCTTCCAGCAGCTGAATCTCACAAGGGAAGGGCAGGGGAGTAGCGACGAGCTGAACAGCGGCTGCCAGGCCCGCCAAGCCACCCCCGATGATGACGATCCGCCGAGGAGCGGTCATGGTGTGTGCCACCTTGTTCGGCGAGTGGTGGCGGAGGGTAGCCAGCGTCGTCGCCAACGCTGCCAACTCCACTGAGTAGTAATGGCTGCCTTGTCCCACCAAGAAAGACGCACTCGACGACGAAACACCTCGCCCCCGCACTTTTCGATCGCCCGCCACAATCGCTGATAGGTATTAAACATGACGTCAAATGAATCCACCGCATCCGCGGCAAGATAGTCACGGGTTTCTCGACCTATCGCGAAACTCTGCGCCGCTCGCTCCAGCTGGAATTTTATGAGCGCTCGACCGGCATCATTCCACGCACCCGCGCGCAAGTCAGCAGCCGAATAACCAAAGCGATCCAGATCTTCCTGAGGCAAATAGATGCGCCCACGTGCCGCATCCTCGGGAATGTCCCGGATAATGTTGGTCAATTGAAAGGCCACTCCACATTCAGTCGCCTTCGCCAAGACCGCCTCGCCCTCAAAACCCCAAACATGCAAGCAAGCCAGACCTACCGACGAGGCAACCAACCGGCAGTACTCTCGCAGCTCGTCATAATTTTGGATCACGCGCGGCGTTAAATCCGACTCCACACCATCGATCACGTCGAACAGATAGCGAGTGGGAATTTGGTGACGAGCAACGGTGTCCACGAGTGCCGGCATTAAGCCCACAGCATCATCCGCAGAAGTTCGAGCGGCGTCGTTTGTCACGGCTTCAGTGGTCTCTAGATGAGAGATCAGCTGCTGACGCCACAGTTGCAGTGCCGCTTGACGTTCGCTGGCGGGCAAAGGCGAATCGCCGAGATCGTCCGTGTGACGACAAAAGGCATAGAGAGCGTGTAAGCCGCGACGCTTCTGTTCAGGTAAACACCACAGCGACCAATAGAAGCTCGATGCCGCTCGCCTGACCAGCGCGGCACAGGAGTGATAACTTTGTTCGAGCGGCAGATTCATGCCCACTCCGCTTCTTCTTTTGACCAACGACTACTCCACCAAGCCCGCATGGCGAGCAGCAGTTTCTGGTGGCGACTGACTTGGGGTCGTCGAGTCCACACATCATACTGCTGCTGACGGATCGCGTGTACAATCGCCAGCCCCCCGCGCACAAAGAGTTGCAATTGGAAACGTAGCTCCGCGGGCACTTGGTTGACCAACGGCCACCCGGCTTGCAATCGTCGCTCCGCTTGCTCCACCGCGTCGATCATCAAACGGCGAAAACGATCATCATACACGGCAGCGGAAAAGTCCTCCTCCCGATAGCCCGCGCGCTGCCAGGAGACTCGCGGTAGGTAAATGCGGCCGCGAGCAAAATCGCTGGCCACATCCTGGCAGAAGTTCGCAATTTGCAACCCCGTACAGATGGAATCTGACCAAACCACCAGTCGGTCGTCGTAGCAGCGGCCCAGGTGGAGCACGATTCGTCCTACGGGATTGGCTGAGCCGCGGCAATAGTCCAGCAGGTCCTCCCAGGTGTCATAGCGACACTGCTGCTGATCTCGCCGAAACGCCGTGAGCAAATCTGCCAAGGGTTGCTGGGGGATCGTGAACTCCCGAATCGTCTCTGCTAATGCCACGAACACGGGATGTCGAGCGGTGCCGTGAAAGCAGCTTATCAGTTGCGATTCCCACCAATCGAGTAGCCCGGTGGCCTGCTCAGCTGAGTCGATTTCATCTGCTAAATCATCGGCCCAGCGGCAATAGGCGTAAACGTGGCAGAAGTGTCGCCGCAAGGCCCGCGGTAACAGCCAATTGGCCACCGTGAAGTTCTCATAGTGCTGGTGACAGAGTTGCTGGCAATATTGTGACGCTTCTTTCAGGCTGGGAAGTGTCTGCTGGCCGGTTGGTCCCCAGCGTGCCAGACCGTCTACCAGGTAGGCAGGCGGGGCGGGCCGGTTACTGGCGGAAGCGGTCGAGCGGTTTTCAGTGAGGCGTGAGTCGACTATCATCCGGTGGTGGCTGCAGTTGGCTCCGATAAACGGAGGAGTGTGGGAGTGATGAGGATCATATTAGCGAGCCCTCGTGGTTTTTGTGCGGGGGTGAACATGGCGATCGAGAGCCTCGATTTGGCTCTTCAAGCCTTTGGTGCACCGGTCTATGTGTACCATGAAATCGTGCACAACAAGTACGTGGTTGAAACGTTTCGGGCCCGTGGTGCCCAGTTCGTCGATCATCTGGAAGAAGTGCCGGTTGGTTCCTATCTGCTGTTTTCCGCCCATGGAGTTTCACCGCAGATTCGCCAGATCGCGCGGGATCGTAAGCTCTTCGCCATCGACGCTACCTGCCCGCTGGTCACTAAGGTACACCTGGAAGCGATCCGCTTCGCCCGCGCGGGTTACACCATCGTGCTCATCGGACATGAAGGTCACGACGAGGTTGTGGGGACGATGGGTGAGGCGCCGGCGGCCATCGTGCTGGTGGAAACCGCCGCCGATGTTGACCGGTTATCCATCGAGCCCGGCACTCCGCTGGCCTATCTCACTCAAACGACTCTTTCGGTCGATGACGCGAATCGCATTATCGATCGCCTGAAAGCCCGTTTTCCCTGGATCGAAGGACCCCCGAAAGACGACATCTGCTACGCCACGCAGAACCGCCAGGAAGCCGTGCGACTGCTCGCCGCCGAAGCCGATATGGTGTTGGTACTCGGTAGCCAAAACAGTTCCAACAGTCAGCGGCTGCGAGAGCTGGCGCGTGAGACTGGCAAATCGGCGTACTTAATTGATGGTCCGCAAGACATCGACCCCACGTGGTTTCACGAAGTTGGAACGGTATTAGTGACGGCCGGAGCGAGCGCTCCGGAGTCGGTGGTGGAGCAGTGTATCGAGTATTTGCAGGTGAATTTTCAGGCGACGGTCGAGGTGCGGACGATTCGCAAGGAAGAGGTTCACTTTTCGATTCCGAAAGAGCTACGGCCCTACGCCCAAGTTTGATGCAGGCGCATCCGGAAATATCGTGGGATGCCGTACCAAAGAGAGGGCAGTTACGGTTGTCCCCGTGGGATTTGGAAGGCCTCGGGGAGAGGTTCATCGACCAGTCTTCCTGAACGGCGGAGCCGTGGCATTCGACAGCCAGGCGTGAAACGCCTGGAACTCTCGCCCAATACGATCGCCAAATCGCGGAGCGATGGCATTGGCTCCACCTTGGCCAAAGAATTCCGCAAGAACCGGCAACGTGGCGCCAATGCCGCAGCTCCGCCGCTCGGATTTTAACCTTGTTGATGATTCGCGGTGGACCGATTCCCAGGCGCTTCAAGTCTCGGCTTCTTTGATTCCCAGGAGCTTGCGCTCCTGGCTATCGAATGCCATCGCTCCGCGATTCGTTCCAGCAACTGGGGCAGCGCCCCACGGAAATTCGAGATGTACCATTCGATCCATCGAGCCGCCCTTACTTGCGGAAGGTGTGCTGATCGTTTGGGAATTTTCCCGCTTGCACTTCATCGCGAAATTCAGCCACCGCCGCGGCGATCACGGCATTCAAATCGGCATAACGCTTCACGAATCGCGGCACATGTCCGCTGGTCATGCCGAGCATGTCATGCACGACCAGTACCTGTCCGTCACAGTCCACGCCGGCGCCGATACCGATCGTGGGAATCGTCAGCTGCTGCGTGATCTCGGCGGCCAGCTGCGCTGGGATACATTCGAGCACAATCGCAAAGGCTCCGGCCTCTTGTGCGGCAGTTGAGTCGCGTAGAAGTTGCTCGCGGTCGCGCTGCACTTTGTAGCCGCCCATTTGATGGACGCTTTGCGGTCGTAGTCCAACATGTGCCATCACGGGGATTCCAGCGGCGACCAGTCCGGCGATCACTTGAGCCTGTTCTGCGCCTCCTTCCAGCTTGACTGCCTGGCAGCGAGTTTCCTTGAGAATCCGACCGGCGTTTTCGACAGCTTTGTGAACTCCCAGATGATTCGTGGGAAACGGCATGTCGACCACGACCAGGGCGTTGCGCACCGCTCGCCCTACCATCTCGGCGTGATAGATGATTTCATCCAGAGTTACCGGCAGCGTCGTGTCGTGGCCTTGGACCACCATCGACATACTGTCGCCTACGAGAATCGAGTCGATGCCGGCATCATCCAGCAGGCGAGCGGTGGGATAATCGTACGCTGTCAGCATCGTGATCTTGCGACCGCTGGACTTCAAAGCGACGAATTCGGGAACGGTCAATCGGTGTGGGCGTGGTGTCATAAAGCCATTGTGTCTTGATGAAGTGAGACCGGCAAGCGGCGAGATTTTTCTAGCGGAATCGTGAGCCGTTCGATATGCTAAGCGCGAGTTTTTTATCACGCTCGTTACCATGGATTTGCCCGAGGCCCATCACGATGCCAACGAATTCCCGCTGTCGCGCTGGTTTCCTTGCGAACGTCTTCGCCGCGATGCGTCCGATTTCCCAACTTCTCGGCCTGCTCGTGATCCTCAGCAGCGCTTGCCCCACGCCGCTCTGGGCCCAAAACGCGCGGCCGGGTGTGCCCGAGCCGAAGCGGGAGCCGATTCGAGCGGCGGGTACGATCAAAGGAGCGGCCAATGGGATTATGCAAGTGACCACCGCCGCCGGTGATCAGTACCTCGTCAAACTCGACCCCAACATCAAGCCGACTAATCCCACACAAATTACCTTTTCAGGCAAAGCGGATCCCAGTTTTCTCCGTCCCGGTTTGCTCGTACGCTTCACCGCCAAGTTTGATAAACGCGGGCGAGCGGTGGAGCCAATCGAACTGCTCGACATCGTCACTCAGCGTGACGGCATGCAGCTTGGCTTCACGCCCGACGGTGGCATTTCGACGGCCAGTAGCGGCCTGTTCCAGGAAGCCAAGCCGGAGAAGCCGGCCAAGCAGACCAAGAAAGCTCCTCCGCCTGACAACATTTCAGCGGTCGTCATCGGCCCACTTACCGAAGCCAAGAACGGCAAGCTGACGATCAATGTCGGTGGCAAGCAGCTCAAAGCCGAACTCGCGGAAAACGCCAAAATCCATTTCGACTTTGGCGATTTGTCGCTGATCAAACCTGGTGACAAAATCGAATTCCAAGGTTTTACCTATGCCGGTGTCAAGCAGCAGGTAGTCGCCAACCACGTCACCATAATCGCCGCCGAACCACTCAAAATCGAACGCAAAAAAGGCCCCGCCAGTAGCGAACCCGCTGCCGATCGCGAGAAGAACGGAGACAAGGGAACCGACAAGGGAACCGACAAGGGAGCCGAGAAGGGAAGCGAGAAGGGAGCCGAGAAGAGCAACGAAAAAAAGAGCTCCGTCGACTGAGGCGTGTGCGAGCTTGATTTGGGACCAGAATAACTCGGTGACCTCTACCCGCTCTGTGTTTCAAAAATCTAACCGGTTCATACGGCCTTCTTGTATTTTCTGATCAATCCCCGGTAGTTCGATCGACCAGCGCCATCCTTGAAAAGTGTGAGCTCCTCGGTGATCAGCTTATCCAGCCTTTCTCAGCGTCTGTCGGTTTTTCGGGAAGGCACCGGGAAGGAATTAATCGACCATTCTTTCTGAACGGCGGAGCCGTGGCATTCGATAGCCAGGCGTGAAACGCCTGGAATGCTCTCCCAATACGATCGCCAAATCGCGGAGCGATGGCATTGGCCCCACCTTAGCCAGGGAGTTCCGCAAGGACTGGCAACGCGGCGCTAATGCCGCAGCTACGCCGCTCGGGTTTTTATGTTGAGGTTGATTTGCGGTGGGCCAAGACCCAGGCTCTTCCAATTCCAGGCGCTTACGCACCTGGCTATCGAATGCCATCGCTCTGCGATTCGTGAGTATCGCCCCACGGAAATCTCAAATGGGACAAAAAAACTAGCTCGAGCGAAATCACTTCGGCCCATTTGCGACCGGGGGAACAGTCGTTGAGCGGCGCCTTCGCAGAACGCAGCTACGTTTTTTGCAATCAGAGAGGATTGGCTACCAGCCTGCGGCTCAATGAGACGCTAATCGAAGTGCTTCGCCCGCGACGCATCAGACCATTACCAGCTCGCCCAGTTCTCGTAAAAACTCGAACGTGTAGATCCCGGTGTCGTGTTCATCGCTGAACGCGATCGAGTAAGCGTAGTTTCCCACAGGCTTCATGCCGCGAATCTGCAGCGGCTGAGCCTCGGCGGCTGAGATGATCGGCAAAGCCAAGGTGCTGGGCGGTGGTGCGTTGCGTTTTTCACGGCAGGTGGCACAGGGACATTTTTCGCGCAAGTCCCAAATGGAATAGCGCCGAGTTTGCCCGTCACTCCACGTAATCTCCAGATGACGCTGGTCACGGATCGCGAGTTGAGTGGGATAGAGCGACATGGCAAACAGAATCCTTCGATGTAGTCGGCGACTTAATTGACGTGAAGCTGGCGGAGTGCCTGCAGGAGCCGATCCACTTCACTGGTCGTGTTATAGTGAACCAAGCCGATTCGAACCATCCCCTCCGGTTCACGCCCCAGCGTCTCGCTGAGATTCAGTGCGTAGTAGTTGCCGTTCCAGACAAACAGCCCCTGTTCGCCCAGCTTCTGCGCAACCTCGGCGGGGCTCAACTGACTATGCGTTATCGAGAAGGTGGCAAAACGTTCATGCCAGCGATTGCGATCCGTGATGCCCCAGACGCGCACCTCAGGAATCTGGAGCAGTCCTTGCAGCAAGTAGTCGCCCAGTTCCTGTTCGTAACGACCAATGTGCTCGTAAGCCACTTCCAATGCCGCTCGTCGAGTGCTGGACGTGGCAAGTTGCCGGCCGAGCATCGCCAGATAGTCCACGGCCGCCAGCGCGCCGGCAATTAATTCGTGACTTTGCGTGCCGGTCATCCATTTACCAGGCAGCGTGTTGGTGGCGGGACGAACCTTGTAAGCGGCGAGTTCTTCCCACAAATTACGTCGTCCCCAAATCACACCTTGATGCGGCCCGAAGAACTTGTAGGTCGAGCATGCCAGAAAATCGCAGTTCCACTGCGCCACATTGGGCAAAGCGTGCGGCGCGTAGTGTACCGCATCAAGAAAAACAATCGCTCCCACTTCGTGGGCCCAGCTTGTGATCTGAGCCACCGGGTTGATCGTGCCGACGGAATTGGACGCACAGCCGACGGCTACCAAACGCGTCCGCGGGTTAATCAGCGAACGCAGATGATCCAGATCCAGCGTGCAATCTGCGGTATGGATTCGAACGACGCGCACGATAGCTCCCGCGTCGCGTGCGGCGAGTTGCCAGGGGGTGAAATTCGCATCGTGATCGAGCTGCGTCACAATGATTTCGTCACCGGGACGCCAGGTCCGCGCCAGGGCGCGCGACAAAGCAAATGTGAGCGTGGTCATGTTCGGACCAAAGACAATTTCTTCCCCGTGCGTACCTCCTACAAAGTCGGCCAGAGCCTGATGAGCGGTATCCAGCATCGCATCACTCTCGCGACTCGTAATAAACAGACCTCCATGATTCGCATTACACCGACTGAGGTACTCGCTGATTGCATCGATCACCGACTGCGGCACTTGAGTACCTGCGGGGCCATCGAAGTAGGCCACCTCTTGTCCGTTGAGCTGTCGGGACAGCGCGGGGAAATGACTGCGGATTTGAGTGAACATGGCTTGGTTTTGGATCATCGTCGTACAACTCGCTTGGCTTTGCCTTCGAAACGAGGGAGGCTGCCCAGCGGCACACACTCGACCTCCACCTTCAATCCCAACCGCAGCTCCAGCAGTTCCGCCAGTCGCTGCGGTTGCTGTAATCGATCCTCGATTTCAATTTTGAGTGCGGACATTTCACCCTGCCGCAGCACTGACACTCGATATTCGTCGATCTCGGGTAACTCCCGCACTAGTTGCTCAATCGCACTCGGGAAGATATTCACACCACGGACAATAATCATATCATCTGTTCGCCCAAGCACGCCGCCGACCAGCTCGATGAATGCCATCGAGCCGCTCGACACCTGCGGCTGAACGAGATCACCGGTGCGATACCGCACCACCGGGCAACCCGTACGTCCCAGAGTTGTTAGCACCAACTCGGCGATCTTTCCGGGAGCGGCGGGCTGCAGGGTGTGGGGTTCGAGGAATTCCGCGATGAATTGGCTTTCGTTGACATACAAGCCGCGCGGTGAGGCGAAACCCCACGGCCCGACCTCGGTCGCTCCCGCATGATCGATCACTCGCGCGCCCCATAACGTCTCCAGGCGACTGCAAACCGCCGGCAGCGATCCGCCCGGTTCACCAGCTACGACAACTTTCCGCACGGGAAGTGAGCGTAAGTCGACACCCAGCTGTTGTGCTTGATCGGCTAGATGCAAGGCGTAACTGGGAGTACACATGATCTGTGTCGCTTGGCAACTGGCGATCAATTCCAAGCGTGCTCGAGTGCTCATGCCGCCCGTGGGAATGGCGAGTGCCCCGCGCTGTACCACCGCATCAAAGGCACTCCAAAATCCAATGAAGGGACCGAACGAAAATGCCATGACAACTCGATCGGTCGCGGTTGTTTCGGCTGCATCCAGAACATATTGCCAACCCGCCAGCCACCAATTCCAATCGTCGGCCGTGTCGAGCACGACGAGTGGTTTACCGTGCGTGCCCGAGGTGCGATGAAAGCGGACATAGTGATCGAGCGGCCAGGTGCGATTGGCGGCACCGCCCAGTGGATCATCCGCCGCAAACAGCTCGTCCTTCGTGGTGACGGGCAGATTTTGCAGATCTGCCCATTGGGTCAGGGGCAGTCGCACCCCGGCAAGCTTCCGCGCATAGAACTGGTTGTGTGGCAGGATGGTGGTCAGTAACTGATTCAGTCGTTGGATTTGCTGAGCTTGCAGCTGCGCACGATCCAGTCGCGTGACTCGTTGTCGCTCACCAGGACTGGCATCCCGTGACCAGTGGGCCTCTCCGCCCGAGTCGTCCATCTTGATCGTGCCGTTCAAACTACTTCCCCGCTACTTCCCCGTACGCGAAAACCCTGTTATCGCCTCAGGGACTGGGCGAGTTGAAAGTTTTTACGTTAGACTGTGCCCCAACTTGGTGGCGTGCCGTGAAGGCCGATTATACATGCGCTGGGCACTGCCGCGCCACTGGAGTCTCGATTCTCGGTATTCCCTCCCCTGGCTATCCCATCGATCGGTAATTCCTGGCATGAACGCACCGCGTAAAGGATCCTTGTTCGCTATTTTCCTCACCGTCTTCATCGACCTGCTGGGATTCGGCATCGTGTTGCCGCTTCTACCTCTTTATGCCAAGCAGTTTGCTCAGGACTTGAACTGGTCGTCGGGACAGGTGGGACTGGTGATCGGATTATTGATGGCGAGTTTTTCGGCCATGCAGTTTCTGGTCATGCCCTTGTGGGGACGCTTATCGGATCGAATCGGCCGACGCCCCGTGCTGCTTGTCGGACTAGCCGCTTCGACCATCTTTTACGGTTTGTTCGGTGTGGCTACGACGCTGCACAGCTTACTGCTGATGTTCATCGCTCGGATCGGTGCCGGTATTGCGGGAGCAACGATTGGAACCGCGCAGGCCTATATCGCCGACTGCACGAGCAACCAGAATCGAGCTAAAGGGATGGCACTCATCGGCGCGGCCTTCGCGCTCGGCTTTACCTTGGGACCGTCTCTGGGCGTGGTCTCGCTGCTATTTGGCGACCGAGCGGCGCTGAGTCCCTGGCCGGGCTTCCTGGCTGCCTTTCTTTCCGGTGGAGCATTCCTGTTGGCTTATTTTGTCTTGCCCGAATCGCTGACGGCAGAGGCTCGTGGAGCGGGCACCGCTAACGATCGTCGACTGCTCGACCTGAACGCACTGCGTTCCGCGTTAGCGACACCCACGGTCGGTGTGCTGCTGGTCGCTTCCTTCGTCGCAGTGTTTTCCTTCTCGCTGTTCGAGGGCACTCTGTCGCTCCTGATCGATGCACTGATTACGACTGCCAATGAAGCGCCTGCCAATTTATCGTCTGCCAATCAAGGTGTTGCCGCCGCCGCAGCCAGTGATGCGGTGAGCATCGCTGCTGTGGATGCCGGAGCCCGTAGCGGGCTGCTGACCGGCATCCTGCACTGGGCCGAGCGTCGCGGATACACGGAATTCGACGATCAAAAACTCATCGTCGTTTTCGCGGTATTCGGCTACCTTGGCATTACGCTCACCTTGGCACAAGGTTTCCTCGTACGCCGCTTGGCGGGCAAGCTGAGTGAAGCGGCGATGGCGCTCGGTGGGGGTGGGATGGCGATTGTGGGGTTTATTCTGCTGGGATTGGCTGCTCGCAATCACGACTTCAATCTGCTGCTGGGTGCGATGGCGATTGAAGTCACGGGGTTTGCCTTCGTCAATCCAGCTCTGCAGTCATTGATCTCGCGCCGCAGTAGTCCCGAGCAACAAGGTGGAATTCTGGGACTGGGACAAAGTGCCGCGTCGCTCTCCCGAATTCTGGGGCCGGCCGTCGGTGCACCGCTGCTCACCATGCGACCGGCGATGCCCTACTACATGGCGGCAGGGCTCATGGTCATCGGTTTGCTCATGGTCGCCAGCGCAGCCAAACGCGGCAGGGACTATGAATCAGCGCCCCAGCCGCCGCCGCCCGGTGTTTGAATGGTGAGCAGGTCGCCAGGTTCGACTTGAAGTTGTACTCGTCCTGGCAAGGGTTGAATGGAGCCGTCCGCGCGAGTCAGCGAGTTTTCTCCAAGAGCTCCGGGGTCACCCCCCGCGAAGCCAAACGGCGCGTAAGGCCCTCGTCGCTGATGGAGCAGCGAAACGGTCAGCGGCCGTAAAAACTCAATGCGGCGAATGACCCCGTCGCCACCACGCTGCTTGCCACGTCCTCCCGATCCGCGTCGAATCGAAAACTCGCGCAGTAGCACCGGAAATCGCTGTTCGAAAACCTCGGGATCGGTCAGTCGAGTGTTGGTCATGTGCGTGTGCACGGCGGACGCACCCGGCGCCGTCGCCGTGGCTCCCGCGCCACCGCAAATCGTCTCGTAATAACCAAACGTTGTGTCACCAAAAAGCAGATTGTTCATGGTGCCCTGACTGGCTGCTGCCAAACCGAAGGCGCCCAGCAATACGTCCACGACTCGCTGCGAGGTCTCCACATTCCCGCCCACAACCGCCGGACTGGTGGCCGCTGACGGTCCCGCTTGTGGATTGAGCAAGCAGGTTGGTAACACGAGTCGGATCGGAGCCAGCAGTCCTTGATTGAGTGGAACGTCACGGCCAATCAAGCAGCGCAGAACGTAGAGCACGGCCGCCTGTGTGATCGCAGCATTGGCATTCAGATTCGTTGTCAGTACCGGTCCAGTGCCCGTGAAATCAATCGTGGCGGAATCTCCCGTGATCGTCACGGCGACTTGGATCGGTGAGCCGTCATCGAGGTAATCGTGGAACTGGCTTGTGCCACTGGGAAGCTGTGCGAGCGTCGCGCGCATCGCTCGCTCAGCAGCCGTTTGAATATGCTGCATGTAGCTCGCGACCAGCGGCCACCCATGTCGCTTCACCAGCTGTTCTAAATCTCGACATCCTTGTTGATTCGCCGCCACTTGTGCGGCCAAATCAGCAAGATTCTCGTCGGGATCGCGACTTGGATATTCACCCATCGCCAGCACCGTTCGCAGCTCATCAAAACGCGATACACCTGCAGCGACCAATTTAAAGTTGCGGATCAGCACTCCCTCTTCGCTCAGATTCCTCGAGAATGGCGGCATCGACCCCGGAGTCTGACCGCCTATTTCTGCATGATGCGCACGACTCGCCGTGAAGAATCGCAGTTCTCCCGACTCCCGCTCATGCACGGGGGTGACGACGGTCACATCGGGTAAATGCGAACCACCCGCATACGGATCGTTCGTGACGAAAACATCACCAGGGACAATCTGTGGGTTAGCCCTCAGAATCGCTTTTACCGTCGCACTCATGGCTCCTAAATGTACTGGGATGTGAGGTGCATTGACGACAAGATCACCACTGGCGGTAAACAGGGCACAGCTGAAGTCGAGCCGTTCCTTCACATTCACACTGCTGGACGTATGCCGCAGAGTGATCCCCATCTGTTCGGCGATGGCTGCGAATTGATTATTAAAAAGTTCCAGCAGCGTTGGGTCAGGTTGCGAGTGGGTCGCACCGCTCGGTTCGTTCAACGTCATTTGTGGGGAAGAAGAACGAGCTCGTTCGAGTACGATCAAGCCGCCCGTCCAGCTCCGCGCGCTCCAATCCGGTTCCACCACGATCACGGACCGCGGCTCGAGAATCAGTGCTGGGCCGTGAATCAGTGCACCCGCTCGAAGTGCTTCGCGCTGATAGAGAGCGGTCGATTGTGGTCCACCATCAAACCAAACCAGCGTTTGCCGAGTGGCTGTTGGAGTATACTCTGGAGCCGGTTCACTGGTGGGCAGACAAGTGGTGGATTGGCCGACCACTTCCACGCGCAGCGCCGTGATTTCCAGCATTCGTCCTTCTTGCACGTAGCCGTAACGGCGCCGATGCTCAGTCGCAAACGCGCTGGCAAAATCATCATCAACAGGTCGCGGAATCGTCAGCACCGCATCGACTCCGCGATAACGCATGTCAAGCGACTGACGCACTTCCAGGCATTCGATCGCGATTCCCTCAGCCATCACTTCAGCCTGGGCTTCCTGTACCAGCTCGCGCCAGCGAGGCTCTAGGTCAGGCACCACTTGCTTGTCATAGCGGACCTGAACACCGGCAACTCGATGACGAACAACGTCTGCCAAACCAATTCCATATGCACTCAGCACGCTGCTATCGGGGTGAATCAGAATCCGCTGCATGTCGAGTTCCTGAGCGACGGCACAGGCATGCTGCGGGGCGGCTCCACCAAACGCTACAAGTGGATATTCGCGCGGATCGTAACCACGAGCCACGGAGATGGTACGAATCGCATGCGCCATATTGCTGTTAGCGATACGAGCCAAGCCCGCTGCCAGCTCGTCCAGTTCATAGCGCACGCCTGTCGCGGCGAGTACTTGATCGGCCAGCTCTGCTAGTCGCCGCTCGACGGCCGAACGATGCAGTGGAAATGGAAACTGCTCCGGAACAATTCGTCCCAACCAGAGATTGAGATCCGTGACTGCTAGTGGGCCGCCACGGCCATAACAGGCCGGACCAGGATGAGCTCCGGCGCTGTCCGGCCCCACCGTCAATTTCACGCCATCGAATTGACAGAGCGAGCCGCCTCCGGCCGCGACGGTTTCGATGGATAAGAGCGGAGTGACTAACCGCACACCCGCTTTTTCGGTTTCAAATTCCAATTCCAAGCGACCGTCGAACCGCGAGACGTCGGTACTCGTTCCTCCCATATCGAACCCAATCGCTCGATCAAAGCCTGCCGCTCGGGCAACGCGGGAAAAACCGACCACACCGCCGGCTGGTCCGGAGAGCACACTGTCTTTTCCGTGAAAGCCCGCGGCACTCACTAAACCACCGGCGGATGTGAGGAGCCGCAGGTCGGATCGTCCCGCCTTTGATTCCAAGGCTTGCTCCAAGCGCGCCAGATAGCGACGTAGCACCGGTGTCAGGTAGGCATCCACCACGGTCGTATCGCCGCGCGGTACGATCTTGATGAGTGGTGCGACTTCATGCGAGACACTCACCTCCTCAAATCCCAGTTCCCGCGCGACGTCGGCCACCTGTCTCTCATGGGCCGGCCAGCGATCAGCATGCAGCAGACAGATCGCCAGCGACTCAATGCCCCGGCCGCGAAGTTCGGCTAATTGTTCTCGTACATGAGCCAAGTTGGGTTCTCGACGCACTACTCCCGACGACATCACCCGTTCGTCAATCTCCACGACCGCTTCATAGAGCGGTATGGGCTTTTGAATATTCAGGTCAAATAACCGCGGGCGATTCTGATAGCCGATCGCAAGAATGTCGGCGAATCCCTGAGTGGTGATGAAGGCCGTGCGTGCACCGCGGCGCGTGAGCAGGGCATTGGTTCCTTTGGTTGTGCCTAACCGCACATCAATCGGCGGCAACGGCTCGCTGACCGGTTTCCCTAGCAACCAGCGAATCGCCAGTAACGGTGCCTCTTCAGGCCACAGCAACTCATAGTCACTGCCCATTGGAAGCGGTTCCGACAGCGACTCCTGCCATGTCAGGCAGCCTGTTGTGACGTCAAAGTGGGTCACGATCCGCTCGATCGGCTCGCGCTTCGCACCGACGAATAATCGCAAGCGACAGCCCACCCAAAAGTTTGCTGGGTCATGTTGTCGCCGGGAGTCGCAGAGGTGTTGCAGATCGCGCGAGGCGGAGGACGTTTGAGAGCCTGTTGGCACCGCGGTGACTTGGCCCATCGTCACCCCTGTGCTTAGCACTTTGTGCCGGACGAGCCTGCCGTCCGGAGAGCGTCCGAGACAATCGGTGAAGGTGCCACCGACATCGAGCCAAAACTGCCAAGCTGCTGCGCGGTGTGTGCCAGCAGCGTCCTTCACTGGCTGCGCGGACATGTTTAACTCGCCTTGCCACCCAGGGAGAACAGCGTGGAGTTGCTGCGCAAATAGAGTCGGCCACCGGAGACGGCTGGTGTCGACCGACTTTCCTCACCCAGTGGATTCCGACCGAGTTCCTGAAATTCGCGTTCAGCGGCTAGCACCACTACATCTCCCTCTTCACTGATGCAGTAGATCTTGTCGTGAATGCGAATGGGTGAGCCGGAGAAGCCACCATTCACGCGTTTCTGCCAGATGGTGGCACCATCAGCCAAATTGACGCAGGTGACGATGCCTTTATCCGACCAGAGGAAGAGTAATTCGCCGCGAGCGACGGGAGCTGGCACGTAGGGTGCTTCTTTGCGCACCTCATAAACGACCTTAGGGTTGGTGCCTGGCTGCAACGCAACCACGTAGTTGCCGCCACCACCGGAGCCCGTGGTGCCGAAAATTAAACCACCCGCTTGAAACGGGGAACTAACCGTCCGCTTATCGAACACTTTCGTGAACCATTTTTCCTTGCCGGTTTGCGGGTCGAGTGCAAAGAAGCCTTCGGCTGTCGTGCAGCAAACGACTTCTTCTTTTCCATCTTCCCCGCGCCGGAGAAAAGGCACCGAGTACGACGTGGTATCGATCTTACGCGGGGTCTTCCAGCGAACTGCACCCGTGCGCTGATCCACTCCGACTACGAACGAGTCTTTCGGATCCGGAGTGTCCTTCAACTTGGAGGGCTCCTGAGAACAGGAGAGAATAACCAAGTCACCAGACAGGATGGGCGAAGAACCAAATCCATGCTGACTCTGCCAGGGGCCAAAATCGACGGTCCAGAGTTCTTTGCCACTGTGATCGAGAGCCTTGAGCCAAGTGTGATCTGGGTCCGACCAGGCTACATAAACTCGTTCGGCATCCACCGTGGGGGTGCAGGATGCATAGCTGCTGCGCGCATGGAGATGATGCGGCTTGGATTCATAGTCGCGCTGCCATAGCACTTTTCCAGTACCCACATCGAGTGCGAGAACATGGCGAGTCGCAGTTTTGGGGTCGGCACTTAGCAGGAAGATTTTGTCGCCCCAGATGACCGGCGATGAGTGGCCGATGCCAGGTAATTTCGCTTTCCAGTTGTAGTCGGCGTCGGTCCATTTCGCGGGTATGGTCTTGAGTTCGCTGGCCCCAGTTCCTTCGGGGCCTCGAAAGCGAGTCCATTCTTGAGCGTTAGCAGTTGCGGTTCCGAGGCCTCCGATCAGCAGCAAAGAAACTCGTAGCGTGCGGCGCAGCTTGTGAACGAGTGGCAGGGATGTGGCTGCTCGTGATGTCATCCAGGAAAAACAGTTCGCGGGAGAAAACGTTCGCATGATGCAGAACCTCGCAAGGGCCGGAAACGGAAGGAAGTGCCGGATTAGGTGGGATAAAACAACTCCATCACACGTGAACAACATGGAGTTTGTTTCTCCGTCGCGGTCACGTGGCGAGAGTATGGTACCCGGCAACTTGCCACTCTACAAACTCTAAGATGCGCCAATCGAGCCAGCGACGATCAGGATCGCTTCCCGAGGCTGCCAAGAAGCCGATGTGGCCTCCCTGGTCTGTCACATGCAAACGAACGCTGGCTCCAAGGTCCAAGCCGGAAAACATGGAGACTGGAATCAGCGGATCGTCGGCTGCGGCCAGGATGGTTGTTGGCACTTGGATGTTCTTCAGCCGTGGTGCCGAGCTGCAGTGGTCGTAATAGTCTTGAGCGTCGCGGAATCCCGAGAGCGGGGCCGTCACGCAATCGTCAAATTCCCAGACACTATTCAAACGAGCGGGTAATTGGATCCCCCTGAGTTCCGCGAATAACTCTTGTCGCTGACGAAACTGTTGCACGAGTGACCGGAGGAAAGTACGTGAGTAGATCCGCAGTCCTTGATCGCGCAGGTGGCGCGAGCAGTGTGCCAGGTCGCTGGGAGGAGAGACGATAAAAGCGCCACAGATATTTCGAGGTACGTGCGCACCCAGTTCGCCGAGCATTTTCAGCAGAATATTTCCACCCATCGACACCCCTGCCAAGACGATCGGTGACTGCGGACAAAGGTCTAAGATTTTGTGGAGAGCGGCAAGTGCATCTTCACTGCGACCGGCGTGACCAGGATGGCGAGCCAGTTGCCATGCCGCTCCGTGTCCGCGTAAATCCAGCCGGAACGCGCGACGATTCCGTGCTTGTAATTTGCTGGCGGCACGCACCATGTAGGGAGAGCGATGGCAGCCACCTAGTCCATGGAGGAGCAGGACCGCTGGATCACCCTTTTGCCAACTGGCTGGACAATCATCATGCAGCAGCGTGCGATCGCCATCGGGCAACTGCAATTCATGCGTGAGCGCGGCGTAAGGAATATGTCGGTGTGGCACATAAACGCCGGCGATCGTCTGTGCATGACCGCCCACAAAGAGCGGGTAAGGTCGAAAGGGTGGAAACTCATACGAGGGTACCACGCCCGCAGCCACGGCAGTCGTATTCGCCAACTCAGCGCTCGATTCCATACTCTTCGATTTTTCTATAGAGCGTCGCTCGACTGATCCCCAGCAGACCAGCCGCTTCCGGCACATTCCCCTCGCTGCGCCCCAGCGCCTCGCGAATTAACTTCTGCTCCCAAGTATTCAAGTCAAGGGTATCAAGGGGCTGGCTACCGCCGACATCATGAAGCCCCAAGTCGAGAGGCTGGATCAAGTCGCCATCAGCCAAAACCACCGCACTATCGATGACGTTTCGCAATTGGCGAATGTTGCCTGGCCAGCGATAGCGCCGCAGCTTCTCGCGAGCTTCCTTGGCCAATTGCAACGTCGGTCGACCGTGCTGAGTTTTGAAGTGTTCCAGAAAGAAGTCAAGCAGTCGATCGATGTCTTCACCACGTTCCCGTAGCGGCGGTATCGATAACTCAAAGGCACTCAGCCGGTAATACAGGTCTTGACGAAAGCGGCCTTCGCGGACGAGTTCGGCGAGATCGCGATTCGTGGCAGCAATGATCCGCACATCCACGCGGACTTCTTTCGTACCTCCCACGGGCAAAAAAGGATGACCTTCCAGTATGCGTAAAAACTTGGCTTGAGCATCAATGGTCAGCTCACCGACTTCGTCAAGAAAGAGCGTGCCTGAGTCGGCTTGCTGGAACCAGCCGATATGGTCGGCGTTGGCACCGGTGAAAGCTCCTTTTTTATGGCCGAAGAGTTGGCTTTCCATGAGATCGCGCGGCAGGGCAGCGCAGTTGACGGCCAGGAGTGGCCGATCCGCTCGGCTTCCCGCACGATGCAGAGCGCGAGCAACAAGTTCCTTGCCGGCACCGCTCTCGCCACGCACCAGCACACAACCGGCGGCCATCGCAACGCGCGTGATTTTCGATTTCAAATCACGCATCGCTTTGCTTTCCCCAATCATCTCATCGAAGTCGCCGGAGCGGGCAATCAGGCGCTTGTGGGCCGCCGCCAGCGTTGCCTGCTGACGTGCTCGGACGAGCGCGACGGATAGTAGATTGGCAATCGATACCGCGAACTCGAAATCCTGCGGCTCGAAAACTCCCTCGCGCAAATAAATATGGATTGCTCCCACCGTCTTGCCTTCGGCCAGCAGCGGCACACAGATGGCATCTTTAAAGTTTACCAGCGAATCTCCCAGGCGATCGGGTGAGGACTGCGTCTTCAGCCACACCGCTTGTCCCTGCCGACAGACCGACTTGGTCAAGGAGTTACTGAGGTGGACCGTGCCGGCGCTTTCCGGTGGCAAGCATAACTTCGGGCGCAGCTTGCCCGCTTCGTCTACCCATAGAAAACCAACCACCGAGGCATGCAAACGCTGATGGACAACCTCTAATGACCGCTTCACCACATCATCAGGATCCACACATCCCAGGAGGTCGTAACAGAGCCGATAGAGTGTGAGGAAATCGTGAGCACGCGGAGATTCGCGGAGGGCTTCCAGGGCCAAGGTATGCGTGTCAAGCAGGCCCATCGATTCCTGGCGAATGATGGTCTGGTTGAGGGTCTGATGCGTTAAGACGTCGGAGTCCTCGGAGGATGGCTCCAGATGAAATTGCATGCGGACGCGGCCAATTTGCACGACGTTGCCGTCGACGAGCTGCACTTCGTCCACTTTTTGATCGTTCACGAACGTGCCGTTGGTGCTGTCGTAATCGCGTAACCACCAGCTATGATCACGAAAAAAGATGACCGCATGCACGCGCGAACAGCGCGGGTCGTCGACCAGTACTTCGCAGTCGGTGCCGCGACCCAAACGCGTTTCTTCGTGTCGTTTCAGCAGGATGCGCGAATTCGCTCGCGAACCGCCAACCATCGTTAAATATGCCAGATCTGTCGATTCCATGAGCGTACTATACCACTCTTTTTCGCCGCTCGTTATGTTGTCCGGGCATGGATACTCAATCTCTGCAGTCCGCGTCATCTTCCGGTGAGCCCCAGTTGCCCCAGTTCAGGCCTGTTGACGGCGGTGAGCGAATCGCCGTTTTGCTGGTCGGTCATGGTACACGCGACCAACGTGGTCAGCAGGAGTTTATGGAATTGGTCGCCCGGTTGTCCCGAGCCCGTCCCGATTTGCTGGTGGGCGGAGGGTACTTGGAGATCGCGCAGCCATCGATCGGCGCGGCAGTTGACGATCTGGCTGCCCGCGGTGCGACCCAACTCGTGGCGATCCCTCTGTTACTCCTCGCCGCTGGCCACGCCAAGCAGGATGTTCCGGAAGCACTCGAACTGGCTGGTCGTCGACATCCACAACTAACCATTCGGATGGCGGGGCACTTGGGCTGTCATCCCTCCCTGCTGCAATTGTCTCGGCGTCGCCGCTTGGCCTCGCGACCGGTTGTTCTCGGATCGTCCCACCGGCCGACTTGGGGCGATGTGGCCGTCCAGACGAGCCAGGATGCGGACGAGCGGGTGTTGTTGGTGGTGGGGCGCGGTAGTGGCGATCACGCCGCCCAGGCCGAGTTGCGTGAGTTCGCGCGGTTAAGCGGCGAGTTGTGTGGGGAGCGTCACGTGCGCACCTGTTTTCTTGCCATGGCGCGTCCCTCCCTGGACGAGCGGATCACAGAATTGGAGCAATCGCGATACCGCAGCATCGTGGTCCAGCCTCACATTCTCTTTCAGGGCGATTTATTGGAGCGAGTGCAAGCTCGCATTCGCGTCGCGGCTGAGTCGGATCGACAGCGGATTTGGTACCTGGCCGATCACTTAGGCCCCGAAGATGAATTACTCGACACGATTTTGGCCCGGGGAGCCGAGGCGTTGGCCAGTTTATTGCCCGGATTGTTGCCCGCCACAACGACTCGCCTTTAGAATCACGTCATCCGAGCGGTCGCTGGTCGATCTTGCTTGAACGGTACATTCCCACTACGATCCGCGTTGCGGTTCGGCAAAAGAATGATCCCAGGAACACGTTTTCAGCAATCCATGAATCGTCGTGCAGGCGATACAAGTGAAGGGGTAAACATGGCTCGATTCATCACACGGCTCCCCAGACTGCCACGAAGTTCTCGCTTGGTATTGGCCGGCTGGGTCATGCTGGCCGGTAGTTTGCTTGGCGCCCTGGGCCTGCTCGCCGCTGATCTGACTCAGCCGAAAGCACGTGATCGGTTGGTCGCTCGCAACATCATGCAACTGATGCAGCGTGATCATCTCTCCAAACACCCCCTGGATGATGAAATCGCCCTCCGCGGGCTCAAGCAGTTCCTCAAATTGCTCGACCCAGCCAAGCTCTATTTCTTGCAGAGTGACGTCGAGGAATTCCAGCAGAAGGCGCGCGAGCTGGATGAAGCGCTGCGGGACGGCGACATCAGTTTTGGCTACACAATTTTCAAACGCTACTTGCAGCGAGTCGATGAGCGTCTGGCATCGATCGAAAAGCTGATTCAAGTGGAGCATGATTTCACCGCCAAAGAAGATATCGTCGTCAATGCCGATGCGGCGAAGTATGCCGCCAACGTCGAGGAGTCGGATGACCGCTGGCGTCGTCGTATCAAGTACGACTTGCTGATTCTTAAGAGCGATAAGAAAGAAGGTAAGGAAGCTCGCGAGCGTCTGCTGCGTCGCTATCAAAGCTTTGCCAAGCGAATGAAGCAGACCGACAGCGACGAACTGCTGGAAATGTACCTGACTGCGTTCACCACCAGCTTTGATCCTCATACCACCTACATGTCCCCTAACTCACTCGACAATTTCATGATTTCGATGAGTTTGCAATTGGAAGGAATCGGTGCGGCGCTGCAGATGCAAGATGGCTACACGGTAGTTTCCAAAGTCATCCCTGGTGGTGCGGCGGACAAGGATGGTCGTCTCAAGCCTGAAGATCGCATTGTGAGCGTCGGCCAGGGTGAAGATGGTGAAATGGTCGAAGTTCTCGACATGAAGCTCAACGATGTCGTCGACAAAGTTCGCGGCAAGGCCAACACGATTGTGCGACTGGGGGTGATCCCCAGTGGTACCACGGAGACCAAGATTTACAACATCACGCGAGCGAAAATCGAACTCTCCGACAGCGAAGCACGCGGCGTCGTGTTCGAAGAGGGTAAGAAAGACGATGGCTCGGCGGTGAAAATCGGCGTGATCGATTTGCCCAGCTTTTACATGGACATGGACGGAGCGAAAAAGGGTATCGAAGAATTCAAGAGTACGACACGTGATGTGCGCCGGTTACTTGACGACTTCAAATCGAAACAGGTCGACGTTGTCGTGCTGGACTTGCGTCACAACGGTGGTGGCAGCCTCACAGAAGCAATCAATCTCACCGGTCTCTTCATCGATCAAGGTCCCGTCGTCCAGGTCAAAGATCCCGATGGTAAAGTCCAGCATTACGATGATCTGGAACGCGGCATGGCGTGGGATGGCCCACTGGTCGTCGTGACGAGTAAATTCAGTGCGAGTGCCAGTGAAATTCTCGCGGGTGCGATTCAGGATTATGGTCGAGGAATCATTGTGGGTGACGATGCGACGCACGGTAAAGGTACCGTGCAAAGCATGCTCAACTTGGGTGACCAGTTGTTCCGCAATCCGGCTCAACCCCGTAATCTCGGAGCGCTGAAAATCACGATGCAGCAGTTCTATCGTCCCAACGGCGACAGCACTCAGCGCCGTGGTGTGCTTGCCGATATCGCCATGCCGTCCATCACGAATCACATGGATGTGGGCGAGTCGGACCTGGACTATGCTCTGGCGTTCGATAAGGTGGCTCCCGCTCGCTATTCGCGAGTGGAGATGGTCAATGGAGATCTGATTGGACGATTGCGAAACGCTTCTCAGCAGCGTATCGAAAAATCGGACGACTTCGCCAAGCTCAATAAACGCATCGAACGCTATCGCGATTTCAAGAGCCGCAAGAGCCAGTCGGTCAATGAGGATGAATTCTTCGCTGATCGACGTGATTTGAACGCGGAGAAAGAAGAAGAAAAGCAGTTTGAACAGCAAGCGAATGGCAAGGGCAAGGACGAAGTCGTGAAACGCGATTTCTACTTCAATGAAGTGCTGTCGATCGCCCAGGATTACCTGAAGGAATTGAAGGCCCAAAAGGTCGTCAAGGCGAACTAGAGTAGCGAGCCTTCTAGAGGGCCCACGACAGAGCCGTCCAGGGCCCACGACAGGGCCGTCCAGGGCCCACGACGCCGTCGTGGGCCGGCCCCGGCTGCTCAGTCCCGCAGAGGACGATCTGCCACGGTTTGTGCCCTGCGGGGCACATTTCTGAGCCGCTGGGCGTTGGTGGGCTCGATTGTCCTGTGACAAATCTGGGAAATTCCGCAAAAAAACACCAGTTTCAAAGCGCAATTGGGCGTGTCGCAGGTGTTCTAATAGGTAGCCAGCGAGATGAAAAGCGAATTTAGCTGGTGATTGAGCGATTCTTAACCTGTGAGCTCGGCGGCGCGTCACCGCGACCGCGAGTTTTTCGTAAGCCCACTTGGTGGGGCAGCATGGCGTGGGCTGAAGTCGTGACGCTTCTGGCGTTGACTTTAGCTCACGCTTCTTTTTTTCCTGCCGCTAGAAGCCGGTGAGCTCGACGCGCTGCCCGTCGTAAGCGAGTGCCATGTGGGGAGGTAGGGTGGCGTTGGTGGCGTGGTGATCCAGTTCGTGGGAAATGTGCGTAAACAGCACCCGCTTGGCGCCGGTTCGCGTTCCCGCTTCGATCGCTTGAGCCAGGGAAAAGTGAGTGGTATGAGGTCGGGGGCGTAAAGCATCCAGGATCAGCAGGTCCAGGTCCTGTAGCAGTTCCCAGCTGGCCTCGGGAATGGCGTTGGTATCCGTGCAGTAGGCGACTCGCCCAATCCGAAAGCCGAGTACGGTAAAACGCGGTCCGTGGTGCAGGCGTAGCGGAGTAATGCGAACCCCCAGAGTCTCAAAGGGTTCCAAGCCGATACGCTGAAAGGTCACTTGCGGAACCGCACCCTCGTGGGTCGGTTTTTCAGCCTGAAAGGCGTAGCTGAATGCTTGTTCGATGCGGCGCTGCACCTTCTCTTCACAGTAGAGCGGCACGGAGTGGCCGAGGTAGAACGGAAAGAGACGTAAATCATCCAGTCCCATCAGGTGATCCGTATGCTCGTGGGTGTAGAGCACGGCATGGACGACTCCAATCTGCTCGCGGAGGAGTTGCGACCGCAAATCGGGTGTTGTGTCGATCAACAGATTACCGCCTGGTAGGCCGAGGATGACGGAGGAGCGCGAGCGTTGATTTTTGGGATCGCCACTTTGGCAGACCTGGCAGCCGCAGCCGATCGTCGGCACTCCCACGGATGTACCGGTACCCAGCATGATGAGTTGTCCGGAGATATCGGTGGTGACGAACGGTTTCGACACGGGAAATACTTTCCGGAGTGCAAGAAGCGGGTTGGCAAAGGCTGTATTGTGGCGATTGGGGGACGGTTGGAAAGCGGGGAGGGAGCCTCGAGGTGGTCGCGAGGGGCGACGGTCGGCTGGTTTGCCTGGGGAGTGGGAACGGGCGGTTCGCCGTTGACCAGCTTTTGCCATCGCTATAAGCTACGCAACGAATGCATCTTGCGCGGCTTGACAGGGAGGTTCCCCCGGCCATGGTTGGCCAACGTCCTGCTGCTCGCAAATTCCATCAGACTGGGGCCTAACGGTTGATTCGATATGGAATTCTTGGAAAGCCTGATTGAAGGTACCGGAACGTTGTTTGGTGGCGTGCTACGTGGATTCGAGCGCACCATCACTTCGATGTTTGGCTCGGCCAACGCTCGTTACATCAAAAAACTGTGGGGGAAGGTCGAGGCGATCGGTCAATTGGAACCGATGTATCAGGCGATGTCGGACACCGAGCTGCGCCGTCAAACGGAGCTGTTTCGTACTCGCTTGAGCGCTGGCGAGTCATTGGATGACATCTTGGTGGAAGCCTTTGCTGTTTGTCGCGAGGGTGGTCGTCGCTTTCTCGGGATGCGTCACTACGACGTTCAGCTCATTGGCGGCATGGTGCTGCATAATCGCGCGATCGCCGAAATGGTGACCGGTGAAGGTAAGACTTTGGTGGCCACGTTGCCCGCCTACTTGAATGCGATCGAGGGGTTGGGAGTTCACGTGGTTACGGTCAACGACTATCTCGCTCGACGCGACATGGAGTGGATGGCACCGCTGTACATGGGTCTGGGGCTGACAGTTGGCGCGATCCAAAGCGACATGGATGTCGATGATCGTCAGAAGGCTTACGCCTGTGATATCACTTATGGTACGAATAACGAGTTTGGTTTTGACTATTTGCGTGACAACATGCGTCCCGCGGCGCGCGGTGATGATCGCTTCGAAAAGCGCTTACAGCAATCGCAGGGGCGATTGAACTTTGCGATTGTCGACGAAGTTGACAATATCTTGATCGACGAGGCCCGCACGCCGCTGATCATCTCGGGTCCCGCTCATGAAAACGTCGCCAAGTACGCGGAAGCGGACCAAATCGCTCGACAATTAATCCGTGATCAGCATTTTGTGGTCAATGAAAAAGATCACTCGGCACATCTTACCGATGAAGGTGTGCGGCGTGCGGAAAAGCTGGCGGGAGTAGAAAGCTTTTATACGGCCGGTAACATGGAATGGCCGCATCTGCTCGACAACTCTCTGAAAGCGCACCACCTTTACAAGCGTGATGTGAATTACGTGGTGAAGGAAGGGCGAGTGGTGATCGTGGACGAATTCACGGGTCGCTTGATGGAAGGGCGACAGTGGAGCGACGGTTTGCATCAAGCGGTGGAAGCGAAAGAAGGCGTGAAAATAAAAGAGGAAACGCAAACACTCGCTACCATCACCTTGCAAAACTTTTTCAAGCTGTACAATCGCATTTGCGGTATGACCGGCACCGCGATGACCGAGGCCAACGAGTTCTGGAAAATCTACAAACTCGACGTGGTGGCCATTCCCACCAATCGCGGCCTGCAGCGGATCGAACATCCCGACGTCATCTATCGCACGGAATCAGAAAAGTATGCTGCGATTGCCGATGAGATCGAACGCATGCATCGCTGGGATATCCTGATCAATGCGAAGGGCGAAGAGCATTGGGGTACGATTGTTAAGGAAGACGAACAGAGTGTCGAATTCCAACCGCGCGACAGCAAGAAGACTGAGCGGATTGAAAAGAGTGCGATCAGTGAGATGGAGCGACGAGGGCGCCCGATCCTGGTCGGAACGGTATCGATCGAGAAGAGTGAACGGCTCTCTCATCTGCTCGACCGTCGTGGCGTAAAACACAGTGTGCTCAACGCCAAACATCACAAGCGTGAAGCTGAAATTGTGGCTCAAGCGGGCCGGCTGAATTCGGTCACCATTGCGACCAATATGGCTGGCCGTGGTACGGACATTATTCTTGGTGGTAATCCCGAGACGCTGGCTTGGGCCATGCTGCAGGACAAATATGCCACGCGACTGGATGTGCCACCTGAGGAGTGGAATCGCCTCGTGCAGGAGATTGACCAGCGCGAAGGGATGCGTGAGCAAGGAAAGTACGTCAAGGGGATTGGTGGCTTGCACGTCATCGGCACTGAACGCCACGAGGCGCGCCGTATTGATTTGCAGCTGCGTGGACGCTGCGGTCGTCAAGGCGATCCCGGCAGCAGTCGCTTCTTCTTGTCGCTCGAAGACGATTTGATGCGCATCTTCGCCGGTCCGTGGGTGAAAACCATCCTGGATCGACTCGGGATGCAAGAAGGAGAGCGTATTGAAAGCCGGATGGTGTCGCGTCGCATCGAGGCGGCGCAAAAGAAGGTTGAAGAACGCAACTTCGAAGTGCGAAAAAACCTGCTGGAATATGACGAGTTGATGGATCGCCAGCGTCGTCGCGTATATGGATTCCGGCAAGATATTTTGGAAGGAGTCAATTGTCGCGACGTCGTCATTAAAATGGCCCGCGAGCAAGTGCAGAAGGAGATCGGCGAGTTTTTACAGCGGGGCTACGGCGCGGAAATGTTCGCGAAATTTGCCGGCAGCCAACTCCAGTGCACACTTGATCCGCGTGATTTTCGCGGCATTGATTTCACCCAAGCGGATGTTGTGGCGCGTACCGAGGCAGAGCGGCAGGCACAAACCGCCGTGCAGGATGCAATTGATGAGAACCTGCCCGATGAAGTGGATGAGGATGGTGAGCCAGAGGAAGGAAACTGGGAAGCACTGGCCAAATTCGCCAACGTACGCTGGCAGACCAATTTCAAAGATCGCGATATGAAGCGAGTGGGTCGTGATGGAATGGCCGACTTTCTGCTGCAGGAGGCTCATAAAGCGATCAGCAAAGCGGATCTCACCGAGGGCAAGTCGTATCTCGAGGAGAGTTTTCCGCAGCGCGCGGTGATCGCTTGGGCGCACTATAAATTCGGCGTCACACTGACCGAAGAGCAATTAGCAGGACTCGATGTCGAGGCTGTGAAACAACTGGTCGAGCAGCAGGCGATGCAGATTTACGAATCGCGTGAGGCAGATTATCCGGTCATGGCTGGTTGCTATCGCTTTGGCTCCAATGTCGAAGGCAAAAACGTCATCCTCGGCGATGATTTACTCAAGTGGGCCGAGGCACGGTTTCACACCAGCATTGATCGCGCTGCAGTCGCTGCCCTTGATGGCAATCAGCTCTACGATTTGCTTCGTAATTTGAGTGAACAGAATTCGCAAAAGTCGCGGGAGATTCAGCAGCAATTGCGGCAGCGGGTCGATCAGCTGTTTGGCAGCTCCGGTGCCAATGTGACTTTGGCACAGACTGGTCGCGCAAATCAGCTGGATGCCTTGCTGGAATGGCTCGACGAACAACTGGCGACTGAGTTGCCATCGGCATTCGACGAAACGCAGCTCAGCGAACTCAATCGCCACCAGATGTTTCAGCGACTGGATCGCGTTTTGCAAGATCGCCTCCATCCAGAAATGCGGCGCATGGAGCGAATGGTGTTATTGCAAGTCGTGGATACGGCCTGGAAAGATCACTTGCTCGTCATGGACCGCCTCCGCAGCTCCGTGGGACTCGTCGGTTATGCCCAAGTCGATCCCAAGGTGGAATACAAACGCGAGGGGATGCGGACGTTTGATGCGATGTGGGAAAACATCGGGGAACAGACCATCAACTTGATTTATCGTATGGAGCAATTGGACGAGGATTTTGTGGGTTCGACGTGGGTTGAAACCTCCGCGCGGCACGATAGCGCTCCGCGGCCCACCAGTGAGATTGCTCAGCAGCAGCAAAGCGCGATCGAGGCGAGTCAGAACAAGGGAGACCAACGCGTGGAACCGATTCGCAATCGCGGTCCGCGAGTCGGCCGAAACGATCCCTGTCCGTGTGGAAGTGGCAAGAAATACAAGCAGTGCTGTATGAAGAAGAGCCCGCTGAATTAGTCTCTGGCCTGAGGATGGGCGAGCGACCGGTGGCCCCGAGGAGTGACGATGCGGTATCTGCTGAACATCCTCTATCTGCTGCTGCTGGTTCTGGCGCTGCCGCGTTTGATCTACGCCGCTTTGCGCTATGGGAAGTATCGGGATGGCTGGGGAGCGAAGTTTCTCGGTCGCCTGCCGATCCGAACGGGCCCGCGCCGTTGCATCTGGTTGCATGCGGTCAGCGTGGGCGAAGTAAACTTGCTGCGCCCGCTTCTCACCGCCATCGAAGCGGCCTATCCCGACTGGGATTGTGTCATCACCACGACCACTCTGCCTGCCTACGAACTGGCCAAAACGAAATATGCGCCCCGCACGGTCGCCTACTGCCCACTCGACTTCAGCTGGGCCGTTTCTCGCGCGCTGCGTCATGTTCGCCCCGACGTTCTGATTCTCACCGAACTGGAACTGTGGCCCAACTTGATCACTACCGCTCGACGCAAAGGGGTGCGCCTGGCGATTGTGAACGGTCGAATGAGTGATCGCAGTTGGCGACGCTATGCTCACATTCAGACCTTCATGCGTTCCTTGTTTCAGCACATCGACCTGCTGGCCGTCCAAAACGAGGAATACGCGCAGCGCTTTCGCGATCTTGGAGCGCCAGCCGATCGTGTCCACGTTACGGGCTCGATCAAATTCGACGGCGCTCAAACCGATCGCGATAATCCACTCACGAAAAGACTTGTTTCGCTGGCTAATATCTCCCCGAGCGATGTGGTTTTTTTGGCTGGCAGTACGCAGCATCCCGAAGAGAAGCTCGCACTGGACGCATACCGGCGACTCGTCGGGCAGTTCCCGCAGTTGCGTTTGATCCTGGTGCCACGACATCCCAAGCATTTTGATGAAGTAGCTGAACTGCTGAAAAAATCGGGTTCGCCATGGGCGAAGCGCAGCGAACTGGAACAAGTTACCGACGACGCTGCTCGCCGCATCCTGCTGGTCGACACGATTGGCGAACTGGGAGGCTGGTGGGGAGCCGCTCAAATCGCTTATGTCGGTGGCAGTATGGGGAGCCGTGGTGGACAGAACATGATCGAGCCCGCTGCCTACGGTGCTGCCGTCGCCTTCGGTCCGAACACACAAAACTTCCGTGATGTGGTGAGTCTCATGATGAGCCATGAAGCAGCCGCCATCGTGCAAAACGACAAGGAACTGACAGGCTGGGTCGAGCGTTGCCTACGAGACCCTGCCTATGCGCAGGAATTGGGAACACGCGCTCGATCACTCGTCGCCACACAAGTTGGAGCAACACAACGTACTTTAGACCTGCTGCGAACACTGCTAGAGCCGCCTGGCTGTTCGGCCAGCGGTGAATCCCTGGCGGCGTAAGTTGCCGGTTGTCAGTTGTCTCACATCCCGATTTTCTCTGCGTTCATTTGTCGCCTGGCGACCGTTTGATTGATCATGAAATACCGCAGCCACTCGAGCTCGTGTGCTGCCCTACCAAGTTAAGGAATAGTCGATGAGGATTCGCTTGTTGGTTCCCACCATGACGGTCGTTTTATTGGGTATGGTGATGAGTGGCACGAGCCGCTTATGGGCGCAGTCGAACGCCACCAAATCATCCCCTGACAACTCTGAGAGACCGGCGGCGCAAGCTGGTGAGCGGGCGAAAGACAAGGGCCGCTGGTCGGAGTTTTTAGGTCCACAGCGGGACGGTGTTTCTTCCGAGACGGGCTTACTAAATCAGTGGCCTGCCGGTGGAGTGCCCGAAGTCTGGCGAGTTGCAGGAGGTGTGGGCATGTCGGGGATTGCGATCGACGACCAACGCGCAGTCACGCTCGTACAGCGTGAGGAGCGCCAGTGGCTCTTGGCCGTCGATCCGCGAACCGGAAAAACACTCTGGAAATCCGACCTGGCACCCGCTTACTCGAACCCGATGGGCAATGGTCCTCGGGGCACTCCCACGATCGCTGGCGAATTGGTACTGGCTTACACGGGCGAGGGAATTCTCTGTTGTGTTTCTGCCGAGACGGGGAAAAAAATCTGGTCGCAGCACGTGATCAAGCAGTTGCAGGGGAAGGAGGCGGAGTATGGGATGGCCTGTTCACCGCTGGTCGTCGATGACCACGTGGTTGTTTTTGCGGCGGGGCCCCAAGCAACACTCGCCGCCTACGAACTTGCCACGGGCAAACTGGTGTGGAAAGTAGGAGAGGATCCCATCGGGTATTCCTCACCAACTCGACTTCGCTTGGGTGGTAAAGATCAGATTGTCGCTTTCGCTGGCACGGCGGCGCTGGGCGTCGATGCTCACAAGGGCACGCTGCTGTGGCGCTATCCGTTCGAGACCAGTTTCAACTGTAACATTGCAGCACCGCTGGCAGTGGCCGGAAAGTTGCTGTTATCCGCTGGGGAGAATCACGGCACGGTGCTGCTCGATTTCAAGCCTTCCGACCAGGGATTTGAAACCGCGGAAGTATGGAGTTCGCTGGGGCCGAAGAGTGTGCTGCGCAGTGAGTGGCAAACACCTGTTTTGCTGAATGGCTACCTGTACGGCATGGACAATGTTGGCGGCGCGGGGCCCGTCACCCATCTGACGTGCATCGAAGCGGCGACGGGCAAGCGAATGTGGCAAGTCCCACGTTACGGAAAAGGGAATCTGATCGCCGCGGAGGGAAAGCTTTTACTGTCCACGATGAATGGTGAATTCGTTGTGGCGCGGGCCTCACCGGAAAAGTATCAGGAACTTGGTCGTCAAACGGTACTCGGTTCCACACGGCAGGCGCCGTCCTTGGCACGAGGTTTCGTTTATCTGCGCGACGATCGTGAAATCGTCTGTCTTGATGTGCGCGGTGAGGCGAAGAGCGAATGAGAAGTGACAGCTTCTGGCGCGACAAACATGTCTTGGTGACGGGTGCCAGCAGTGGACTGGGAGCGGCACTGGGAACGCTGGCAGCGAAATTGGGGGCCCGCGTCAGTTTGCTGGCGCGGCGCGCCGAACAGTTGGCTGAAGTTGCTGACCAGATTCGGCAGTCGGGTGGACAAGTCACATGGCAGGCGGTGGACGTCAGCGACCGCGAGGCATTACGAGCGGCCGTTTTGCGGTGCGAAGAGCTGTTTGGATCGTGTCAGGTCGCGATCGCCAATGCCGGTATCTATCGCATCACGGATGGTGCCGCCTACGACGGAGAGCGTGCCGAGCAGGTCTTGCAGATTAATCTTTTAGGGGTGAGCCACCTGTTAAGTGCCGTCATGCCTGGGATGGTCGCGCGCCGCTCGGGATACTTCTGCGGCATCAGTAGTCTTGGTGGACTGCTATCGCTGCCAGGAGGTGGAGCTTACTGTGCGAGTAAAGCGGCGCTGGCCGTGCTGCTGAAAAGCGTTCGCCTCGACGTTCATCCTCATGGCGTGTCGATCACTACAGTGTTTCCTGGGTTCATCGACACGCCGATGATTACTCCCGAAGAACGTCGGACGGTGCCGGGATTGATGTCGGCCAATGAGGTGGCAGAACGCACCTTACGGGCGATCGCTCAAGGTCGTCGCGAGTGCTATTTTCCCTGGCGACTCTGGTGGGAGTGTCGCTTGGGCGGCATGCTTCCCTGGCCTATTTATCGCCGGGTGATGAGTTGGGTGAAACCGCTGGAGGAGACGTAGTTGAATCTGCCGCTGGCGATGCATCTCGATGACTAAAACGAAGTCCGCAGACCCCTGTGATGATCAAGAGCAGCCAAAGAGCGGTGCGGGGTTCAAATGATTCACCGTAGATCATGATGCCACCCAACATTGCTCCAATCGTCGCAATGCCCGTCCAGATGGCGTAGCACATTCCCAGTGGCAAGTCTCGTAAGGCTCGGGAAAGCAAGAGAAAGCCACAGATGGAAATGACCCCTACCAAGAGCAGTGGCCACCAGCGTGGATGTCGTGAGGCCCATTTCAAACCGATGACCCAGGTTGTCTCACACAGACTGGCTAGAAACAAATACAACCATGCCATCCTTCGCTCTCTTGTCTAGTTGCTTAGTGCAGCAGGGCAGCTGAGTGATCCATGCGAGGCAGAGGCATTTGCGACTGCAGTTCTCCCAGGGCATCGATGAGTGCTTGAATATCAGCCGACGAATGATTCGCGTTGACTTGAATGCGAAGCAGGCCTTCTTGAATCGGCACTGCTGGATAGGTTGCCGATTGGACATAGAAACCGCGATCAAACAGCCACTTACCGGCGGCAAACGTTTTTTCGATGTCCCCCACGACGACTGAAACGATGGCTCCTTGATCGCTGAGCACTCGCAGATTCCACGATCGCAGTCCGGTGGCCAGTTGATTGATGCGCTCACGTAGTCTGGCTAAAAGCTGTTCTCCCTCGACGGAATCCAGGATCTCACAAACCGTCCAGATGGCGGCAAGGTAGGGGGGAGGGATTGGTCCACCGAAGATGAACGTACTGGACTTGATCTTAAGCAACTCCTGCAGCTCGTCATCACACGTGATGAAGGAACCAAGGCAAGAGAAGGCTTTGGACAGCGAGCCCACCATCAGGATCTGTTTCAGGGAGCCCAGGGTATCGAACGCGGCTCCTCGGCCGCGGCTTCCGACGACGCCCGTGCCGTGGGCATCATCCACGTAGAGTGTGCCGCCAAACTCCTGCATCACCTCTTGCAGCTCGACGAGCGGAGCTACTTTTCCCGTCATGCTGTAGATTCCATCCACCGTCATGAGCGAACCGCGATTGCGAGCGGAGGAGGCTTCGCGCTGGAGTAATTCTCGCAGGACGGCTCCCTGGCAGGGATAAAGTTCTCGCACGACCGCCCCATTGGCTTGGGCAATTTTCACACCCTGATGGATGCTGTCATGCGACTGCCGATCGACGACCAGAAGATCACCTTTACCGGCCAGTGCTGGGATCAAGCCGACATTGGCCAAGGTGACACTACCGAACAACAGGGTTTGCGGCACACCCAGCCAGCGGGCCAAGCGCCGTTCGACTTCCTGAGTCAGGGATAAGCTCCAAAACGCTCGCGAGGCACCATTGTGGGAACCAAATCGCGGAGTGGCTTCGCGCATCGCCTCATGCACTCGAGGGTCGCGATCCAAGCCGAGAAAGCTATCGGAACCAAAGTTAAGGAAGGTCTGCGAGCCGATTTTCATCCGCCGCTGATCGTCGATCTCGTCAACTTGCAGATCTTTTAAGTGCTGATCGCGATAACGATCGAAAAAGCCGAGTGCAATGCGAGTGACCTTGTCGCTACGCAGCCGCTGCTTCAGAGGTGTCCAGCCAAAATCATCCACGATCGAAGATGGGGAAGAGGGGGTAGGGGCGGGGGGTGAGGAAGGTGTAAGCAGAGAGTCGGAGGGATTCATGGCGTTGCTCAGTAATTCGTAACCGCCTAATCTAGTTACTCAGGGAAAAAATGAAAGCAGATCGCGCCAGTTCCGAGCAAATCCTGAAGTCAGCGATATCTTCCCCGCGACCGGCCTGGAATGAGGCGGCGATCTGGATGGGAGCGAGTTTGCCTGCGCTGCTCGGGCTCTATCGGCGACACCGGTGGGCGATCGAGCCCCGCTACTGGCTTGATGCGGTCATCGATTTGGGATTTGCCACGATCAATAGTGGACTAGGCGGTCTCGCGGAAGCCGTGTGGCGTGGGCAATGCATCATGCCGCCCATCGTCGCTCCGCTATTCATTCTCGGCCACTGGCGTACCGGAACAACTTGGCTCCACGAGCTCTTAAGTTGTGATCCGCAGTTGCGATGTCCGACGACCTACGAGTGCTTTGTGCCTCATCATTTTTTGCTCACTCAGCGCTGGGTACAGCGTTGGGCACGGTTTGCGATTCCGCGAACGCGATCGGTCGATCAGGTCACCGTGGGGTGGGATCGACCACAGGAAGATGAATTCGCTCTTCTGAATCTAGGCATACCTGGGCCCTACGCTCGCCTGGCCTTTCCCAACCAAGTGGAGCAGGATCTAGCATGGCTCGATCTGGATCAGCTCAGCGAAACTGATCAGCGACGGTGGCGTACCACTTGGCTCTGGTTTTTACGGCACCTGCTTACTGCTCGTTCCGGTCAGCTCTGTTTGAAATCACCACCCCATACCTGTCGCTTACCTACCATTCTGGACCTGATTCCGGACAGCCGCTTCATCTATCTGGTGCGTAAGCCATCCGAGGTCATTCCCTCGACGATTCGGCTCTGGAGTTCACTTTCCCAGATTTATGGCTATCAGCGCGGCGATCCCCAAAGATTACGCGCGGACGTGCCGCGGATGTTTGCTCACTTCCACCAACGCTTTGAAGCGACACGACAACGTATCCCGGCTGACCAGCTGATGGTCGTGCGTTATGAGGAATTGATCGCAGATCCTTTGGCCACCCTGAGGCGTTTGTATGCAGGGTTGAACCTGGGTGAGTTCTCGCAGATTCGGGAGCGAGTAATTAGTCTGGTCGAAAGTCGCTCGAGTTATCAGCGTAATCAGCATGTCGTGGATCATGAACTACAGGCTGCCATCCGGGATTCCGTGCGGGACTATGAGCAGTGTCACGGCTATTGATCGTCGTCGAGAGGGAGGAAATGGGACCTTGAACAGGCTGTTTTACCGTTGGGCTCGATTGCTGCTTGCGGTGGTGGTCAGCTGCGGCGTGTACGAATCGACGAGTAGCGGGATTACCCCAGAGAGATGCTGCTGGGCGGCTGAGCCGATTCAGCTCGATCGGCCGATTCAGCCCGATCGGCCCGCATCCGCCAGCGCACTCCGCCTGAACCAGGTTCAGCTGATCGGCACTCATAACTCCTATCATGTGGCGCCCGATCAAGTGGCGCGGCGTTTAATTCAAACTTTTGCGGCGCGCGAGGCCGAGGCGAATGATTATTCTCACCGACCAATCGTGGAACAGCTGGAAGAGCTTGGGATTCGGCAATTGGAGTTGGATCTTTACTGGGATCCGCAAGGCAACCTCTATTCTCAGCCCTGGGCACTGCGTTTGGCAGCTCAAACAAAAACGCCAGTCCCGGAGTTTGATCCGCAGCAGCAGATGCGGCGGCCGGGAATTAAAATCCTGCACAGTCCGGATGTTGATTTTCGGACGACGGTAAGTACGTTCCAGGTGGCGTTACAGCAAATCAAAGCTTGGTCAGCGACTCGCCCCAACCATCTTCCCGTTTTTGTTTTGCTGGAACTGAAGTCCGATTCATTCTCGCCGTTTGTGAAACCGTTGGCCTGGGACGATGGGGCGCTGGAGGGCTTACGGCGCGAGATTTTGGCCGTCTGGGAGGCAGAGCGGATTCTCACGCCGGATGATGTTCGTGGGGATTATCCCACGCTTCGTGAGGCAATTAAAACGCGCGGCTGGCCGGCCGTTTCTCAGTGTCGGGGCAAGGTTGTGTTCCTGCTTGATAACGAAGATGAAGTGCGGAGTCGATATCTGGCAGCCAGTCCGAATCTGGCGGGCGCGTTACTCTTCGCCAGTGTCGATCGAAGTCATCCGGCAGCAGCCTGGATGAAGCGCAACGATCCACTGGGAGGGTTTGCGGAGATCCAGTCCTTGGTGAAAGCTGGTTATTTGGTGCGCACTCGGGCTGATGCGGGCACGCTCGCGGCTCGAAACCAGGATGTGCGGCAACGGGATGCCGCATTTGCGAGTGGAGCTCAATTGATCAGTACCGATTTTCCTGAGCCGGACGGACGCTTTTCCGATTACTGCGTCCGCTGGCAGTCCACCGCCGTGGCTCGCCTTAATCCGGTTTCGGGCAGCAGTGTCCTTGATTTGGTGGAGTTACGGGAGACGGCTCAGCAGGCCGAAAAAAACGTGTCGTCCGCGCCGGGCAGGGCGGTTGGCGGTTGCCGATGGAGACGGCGGAGTCGTATACTACCCAGCCTAGTGATTGGTCCTTAGAGAAATCCTTGGCAAATTAGAGGAGCTTGAACGTGGCGAGTGGCAAGTATTTGTTCACCAGTGAATCCGTCAGTATGGGGCATCCGGACAAACTGGCTGACCAGATTTCCGATGGAGTGCTCGACGCTATTTTCGCTCAAGACCCCTACAGTCGAGTGGCCTGTGAAACGATGGTGACGACCGGTGTCGCCTTTATCGCGGGTGAAATCACGACCAAGGCTCAAGTCGATTACCAGCAGGTCGTGCGTGGTGTGATTCGCGATGTCGGTTACACTGACGACGAAATGGGCATTTGCGCTGATACATGCGCCGTCGGCATTTATCTGGATCGTCAGAGTCCCGACATTGCTCAAGGCGTGAATGATGATGCAGCCAAGGGCAAGGATATTGGTGCCGGCGATCAGGGACTCATGTTTGGATATGCCTGCAACGACACGCCCGAATTGATGCCACTGCCCATCGCGTTGTCCCACCGTATTATCAATCGGCTCACCGAAGCTCGATTCAAAAAAGATGTGAACTGGCTGCGTCCGGACAGCAAGAGCCAAGTGACGGTGGAGTACGACGGTTACAAGCCGGTGCGAATTGACACGGTCGTTGTGTCCACTCAGCACTCACCCGACGTCACTCATGCGGAAATCAAGAAGTATGTAATCGAGAAGATTATTCAGCCTGTGTTGCCACCGGAGTTGATCCAGGGCGAGATCAAGTATCACATCAATCCGACGGGTCGGTTTGTGGTCGGTGGCCCACACGGTGACTGTGGACTGACGGGGCGTAAAATCATCGTCGACACATACGGCGGCTGGGGCCGTCACGGGGGTGGAGCCTTCAGCGGGAAAGATCCCACCAAAGTTGATCGCAGCGCCGCCTACATGGCTCGCTATGTCGCCAAAAACATCGTGGCCAGCAAGCTAGCCGACCGCTGCGAGGTACAGCTGGCTTACGCCATCGGCGTCTCGGATCCGGTGAGTGTCTGTGTGGATACTCAAGGTACCGGTAAGATTGCTGACGCCAAGCTTTGTGACTTGGTGCGAGCTCATTTCAAACTCAACCCCAGCGGAATCATCCAGTATCTGGATCTGCGTCGTCCGATTTATCGTAAGACTGCAGCCGGAGGTCACTTTGGCCGCACCGAGCCTGAGTTTACGTGGGAGAAGACGGACATGGCAGACAAGCTGGCTGCCGCCGCTCGCTCCTAAGTAGGTGTCGATTGCGACGCTCTGAAATAATCGCGGCCATGGTCGGAACGTTTCTAGTTTCGTTCATGGCCGTTTCTTTTCTGCTACTGATTCGCAGGCTTCAGGGGCAGTTCGTTTCGCCATCCATGTGGGGGTGGCTGCTGACCACTACGTTCGTCGTTGGATCCGTTTTTCTGCTTCGTCGCTTGTGGTATTTGTCCACAGGTTTGAATGTCTTAACCGCCTCGCGTCCAGCAGTTCGTGGACCCTGGCGATCGCTGCAGACGGCACTTCTGTGGTGGGCTCCCACCGTCTGCCAGTTGGCAATCGGGATTTCGATCACCAATCCAGGCGCCGTTCGCTTAGGCTTGGTGGCGTGGTGGAGTGCGGTGATTGCTGGCGAGGTTTGGTGGTGGAATCGACTTGCTCGGGCCTTGCATCATGCCCCTCGCGAGCCAGCAGCCAGGAACTCAGCGCCCGAACCACCTACGGCTGTGGATGAAGCGGAAGAGACGCTGTTGCCGCCGGACATTGAGCAGCAGGTGGCTTACTATCGCTCTCCGCTAGGCGATGCCTGGGTGGAGGGGATTTATCGAGTGCGATTTATGGGAACACAAAAGGTAGCGGAGGTTCACTTGGCTTTTTGTCCGCCCTTACCGCGAGCTCCGCGGATCGATGTGCAGTGGTTACGGGGTGGAGTGAATGAACGGTCGGTGGAATGGCAGGTGGTGCAAGCTGAACCGTATGGTGGGCGGGTCGATGTTCGTCGGCGCGATGCATCGAGAGCGGATCTGGAAGTCATCCTGATGATTACCGCGAAGCCAGCTCGCTGAATCGCGGAAGTTGTGGCAATTGTTGGTAGAGGAGCTCGTTGAAGATGGCACGTTGGCCTCGAACTGTTTGGACGACAATCTATACCTACGGCACAGTCTTCATCCTGTTCCCGCTACTTTGCTGGCTTGCCTATCGCTTTGTACGCGGTGAGTAAACGAGCGGCTGCTCGCGTGCGTGCATGATTGTCCTGCGAATTGGCTCCTCAAGCTGATTCAGTCGCAAAGCCACCGCATCCAGGACTCAATCGTGGGCCAGTGACGTCGTTCCCACCAGCGCAAGCCCAAGTAACAGACGATCAGAAAGATCAATCCAAACAATGCGGCGACCGGCTTGGACGTCGCCTGCTGCCAATAAGCTGTGGCATCGTCGCCCACGATACTCCCCCATAACCAGAGTGGCCACAGATGAACAATGTGGTGCAGCAAATAGATCGTTAAGGAGTGACTGCTGAACGTTTTGGCCCATTGTGCATGCCAGCTTTGCGAATTTATGTGAGGTCGATCGGTCAGCAGAGGTAGGAGGGATAAAGCGGTGAGCGTGCCCCCGAGTGTTCCCAGCTGATAAATCAGCGACGGTGGAAACATGGTCCAGCCGTTGAGAAATATCGTTTGTAGCTGAGTGGACGCATAGGGTTGCAGCACAAGCGCGAGGATGCTGAGTCCGATCAGGGTTAGTCCACTCGAAGCGACCAGCCGTCGTGCGGGCGGTGTTTCCGGCTGGGACGGAAAGATTTTTTCCGCTACCAGAAAACCGATCACGGGATAAATAATCCAAGGGAAGAGTGGGAAGTAACCACAGACCAGAAATCCAATCCAAAACTCGGACATCGACATGTCAGCGTGATAGAAGCCGTTGGTCCAGTAGCTCGCATATCCCGCTTCGGCGCGCAATACAGGAGCGATGAGGCAGGATAAACCGGCAATGAGCAAGAAAATGGGCGGTGGCAAATTTCGGATCATGGCCAACAGCAGGAAGGCGGCACCAATGAAGGTGAGTACATCCCAGTTGTAAACATCCTCTGGCATCCAGACGAAGATGTTGAAGGCAAATCCCAGTCCGACTAAAAACAATCCGCGCCGCACGGAGCGCTGAGTAATTCGTTTCTGATCGACCCCTTTGGCATTTTGACTTCGCAGCCAGATCTGATAACTCACGCCGGTCAGCAGCGTAAACAGGGGAGCAGCGAATCCCGTCGGCAGGAAATAGTTGTCGTAGATCCCTGCCAGGTTTTCGACAAAGTGCACCGACGCCATCATCACAATGGCTACGGCTCGAAGATAATCAATCGACAGGTAACGCACAGGCTAACTCGTCTTTACCACTAAGTGTTCCAGCAGCAAGAGCACCGTTTGAAACGATAGCAAGATAATGATCACCCATTCCAGGTGATGTCCGCGCTGGGCTACGACAAATTCGCTGACACGCTGAGCACATTGATCATAGACTCGATCAAATACGTCCAGCTGAGTGCCGACGAAGTCGACGCGATCTGCTAGTCGTGTGCGTTCGCGCAGTCGTTCGGAGATTTGGCTGGCGAGTGTCGGTGGATAGATTGGTGGTTGGTGAGCGTCAGGTACCAATCGCGCCCAACGTGCTCGCCAGTTGATCGTTTGCTGGAACTGTTTGCTCAACTCCGTTCGACGAGCGACGGTTGCTGAATCGACCTCGAACGCCGACGGGGAGTCGGTGGCGAGTTGCTGCCAGTTGTCAGCAATCCAGCTTTCCAAGGCCTGTAGCTCCAGTTCTTGAACGCTGAACCGCGCGACGGCCACTACTAGTTTCTCGAGCTGCGCGGCACCGGCGATAATGACGGCTCGTCGCGGCTGCCAAAGGATAGTGGCATGCTGCAAGCTGATGGTATGAACGATGATCTCCGCTGGTCCTTCCGTGACCTCCACCCAATGTCGTGCTCGGAGGAATAAATCATCCGTGAGGGGCCCGTCGTGTGGAATCATCATGATGGCGGTAACTTGCGCAGCGTCGTGAGTGGTGGCTAGTCGCGTGCCATCGGGGAAACCAGGACCAATCGCGGGACCGGCGGAAGTTGTACTGACCCGCTCCAGGCTAGACTGCAAGGTTGTCATTGAGGTCTGATTCATGATAAGCGTCCGTGAGATTCGGTAATTAAGCGGTTCAGCCAGTCCGCAACATACTGTGCGGAATCTAGTACACCGTTCAAGGTCGAATCGAAAAGGTAATCTCCTACGAGAAAGAGTCGAGAAGAGGGGTCGTCAGCCACCGGTTGGTGGCGCTGGGCGAGTGGTTGCGGGGAACTGCCGCCCGGCATAGCGCTGACGGCATCGATCCAACGATGAACTCGACTGGCGATTAGTTGCCTGCGCCCCTCCCCTAGAAACTCGGGTAAGGAATTCAGCGCAGCGGCTGCGACTTCATCGTCGGTGCTGCGATCCAACTCGACCGCAGCTTGTCCACCCAGCAGCCAACCGAGGATTCCATGTTTGCAGCCGGGAATTCGCGATGATTCATCGTACAAACAACAGCCCTCAAACTGATCGAGCATCCAGTACGAATCCTGCAAATGGGCTCGCCAAAATGGCTGTTCAAACAACAATGTGACTCGCAGGTAATGAGCAGGATGGTCGTAGTACTCAAAATGCCTTCGCAAATGCTGCTGCAGTTTCTCGGGTGCGAACTCGATCTTTGGCAAACAGCGATTGGGTAGTGCGACGACCACGGCATCAAAGAAATCGTCGCGACAGCCAGTTGGCGACTGCGTTGTCACTCGATATCCCTGTTCATCGGTCGCGACGATTCGAGTGACTTGATGTTCAAGTTTTACGTTTGCTTGAACCCGTGCAGCCAGTGCCTTGGGCAGCTGTTCATTTCCACCCACGATGCTGTACAGCCGCATGTATGCGGGGTGGTTCATGAGGTAGTTTTGCAGGCCGTAAGCAACCGTTGTCCGTGGACTCTCAGTTGCGAGGTCACTATGAATCAGGTGATCGATGTAGCGGCGAGTATCGAGGTTCGAGATTTCAGCAGCGAGGAGCGAGTCGAAACGCAAGCCCGAATCGAGAGTGGGTTTCAATCCTGGCTCATCCGACTGATAGAACTCCCAGGGACTCATGGAATCACGCGACCTGCGATCAAATCGCTCGAGACAAAGTCGAGCATCCGCACCTAAGTGCAGTTCGATATCATCCAAATTGGAGATGATCTGCTGATTTTGAATGACGGCCGAGCCGCCCATGCTATTGATCGACAAGCCTAATTCGTAAATCAATTCCTTGAGGGGATCTTCATCGATCGTGGAATAGTCGTAGATCTCTGCTGCCCCCGCCTCGTAGGGCTCTCCCACCTCGGGAAACAGGCAGGTTTGGACCTTGCCACCCAGTCGTGCACTGGCTTCGTACAGGGTAATCTCCACCGGACGTACCCAGGATTTCTGTAGCAAGTAGGCTGTCATCAGCCCACCCGGTCCTCCTCCCACGATCGCCAAGTTTCGCAGCGGCTTCAGAGGAGGTGTCATGCGTGGCTCAAGGGACTTTCAGCAATACAAGTCGTTTGCACAGATGGGGCGGATGTAAACCACGTATGCCACTCGGTCCGCGATTGTGGCAGCGGTTACTCCGTTAACCCCGTAAAGGCCCAAAGGTTTTACTAATTTCCCACAGAAATGCTGTTGCGGAACCTGAAACGGTCGCGCCGAAAGGATAAATGCGACGACTATGCGGTCAGGCCGTCGACCGCCGCCAGTAAACGTGATTTGATCTGTGACAGGCGTTCTTCGTCGACGACCTTTCGCCCCTCCAAATCCGTCACATAAAACACGTCCACCACCTGATCGAGGTGAGTGCCGATTTTGGCGATGTTCACCGACAGCCCAAGCTCAAACAGCGTCCGCGTGATGGTGTAGAGCAGTCCCCGTCGGTCCAGGGTAAAAACGTCGATGATCGTATGCACTTCGGAGGTGTTTGTGTCGACATTTACGACGGTCGGCAATTGCCCCGCAAGTGGTAGCTGACTAGCCGTGGTGGCGCCCCAGACCTTTCGAAAAGCCGGAGGTCTGCCCGTTTTATCCTTGAGCACATCGATTAACGACTGGCAGATTTCGCGTCGTCGCTCCGCCGGTGGTTCCTCCCGAAAATCAGGATCACTCACGACAAACTGATCGATCACTCGACCATCTCCGAGGGTGTTGATTTCCGCGGAAAGAATTTGCAATCCTTTACTCGTTAAGGCTCCGGTAAGTTTATGGAAAACTCCGGGAGTGATATCTTCGAAGGTGCCAATCGTGAACTCGGTGGTATTCGCTTCGCGATTGTAGTCATGCCAGGCGATCGCTTCGGTACGGTCCAGGGTTCGTAGTCGTTCCAGTTCGGCGACAATCTGTTGTGCTGGCCGAGACAGTAAATACGCTCGGGGTAGTGACTGCACCATCTCCGCCCACCAATGAGGGTCAGCCAAGGGCAGAACGAGCGCGCGGATTGCACTGCGTTTGGCCTCCATACGATTCCGCTCGGTCAAATCATGGGGGTCACCCGCAAGGTGTCGAGCGGTGCGCTGATAGAGGTCGGTGAGCAGTCCCAATTTCCAGTCAGTGAGAACCCCAGGGCCCACTCCAGCCATATCAGCACAAGTGAGCGTGTAGAGTAATTGCAGGCGATCAGGCGTGCCCATTTCCAGGGCAAAGCGAATGACAACTTGGTCATCATTAATGTCTCGCCACTGGGCGAGGTGTGCCATGGTGAGATGCTTGTGCACGAGAAACTTGATGGTTTCCACATCCTCCGTGGGCAACAGCAAAAACATTCCGACTTCCTCGGCCAGACGCCGACCAACCTCGCTGTGATCTTCCGGGAACCCCTTGCCCAGATCGTGTAGCAGCAGTGCCAAATGCAGTAAATCTTTGCGGCGCAGCGAACGGTAAGCCTCCCCCAGCGTACCACTACGCTGGCGAAACTCGGTGGCACACTCAATCGTCCGAATGGAATGCTCATCGACCGTGTATTTGTGAAAGTTATTGAATTGGAGCAGGTGCCGGGCATGAACCAGCGGTGGTACGATCTTCTCCAGCACGCGTAATTCATGGAGTCGTCGTAGTTGTTCCCCAAGGCGCGCGGGTTCGGTGAGCAGGGTCAAGAAACGCTTGGCGATGATCGGTGTCATGGTGATCGATTCGCAAGACAGCATCGTCGTGCGGATCGCATCCCACGTGCGATGTTCGATGCGTCGATCAGTGAGGCTCGACAATTCCATCAAACGCAAAATCTCAGCCGGATCATGACAGACGCGATCTAATCCTTTTTTCGAAACGCTGATGGTGCGGGGACCGACTCGGAAGTCACGATCAAGTCGAAACGTTACCAGGGGTGCCAAGAAATTCAGCGGGCTGCGCGCCGGGCGGGCATTCGCAAGAAAGTTCGAAGCGATGTAGCGGACATTACTCGTATGCCGAAAGTAATCTCGCATGAACTGTTCAACGGGGAGCATGCCCTCTTGAGCCCTATAACCTCGCTGCTCAGCAATTCTCACCTGCTCCGATCGTGTTAGCACATCGCTCGACTTACCAGCCGTGAAATGCAACTCATTTCGTAACTGCAGAAGAAACTCATGTGCGTCCCGCAGGCTGCGCCAGTCTTCTGTTCCCAGTAGTCCGCCCCGCATCAGATTTTCAGGATCAACATCACCCGCACGAATGCAGCCAATCCAGCGCACGAGTTGTAAATCGCGCAGGCCGCCGCGGGAGCGTTTGATATGCGGCTCAAGTAGATAGTTGGTTTCCCCAAATTGCTTTCGTTCATCCAGGCGTGCCTGATCGATCATTGCCAGCACGCGCCGTCCCCGCCGCCTGACCAGTTTGGTAAAGCGGTAGCGAAAATAGTCGTAAAGCATCTCGCTGCCGAAGAGTAAACGCGAGTCCGCGAGCGAAGTGAAAATCGTAGCGTCGGTCATGGCCAGCTGGCAGGCTTCGTCCGGCGTCCGGAGGCTGAACCCCAGTTGCAAACCGACATCATAGATTTGCTGTGTGAAGCGGCGGATGAAGCGGGTCACGTCGTCCTCGACGCCGGGAGCCTGCAAGAGCATCAAATCAACATCCGAGTAGGGCGCCATATCACGGCGACCAAACCCACCGTAACCGACGAAAGCCAACTTAGCTTCCAGTTGAGCCGGAGCGATGTTGATTTCAGCAAGTGTGCCGAGATACAAATCGCGCAGCACGTTTTCCAGCAATTCGGTCAGGGCGGCACAGACCTGAATTCCCAGGGAGCCCGCCCGATGCTGTTGATGAATGCGCTGGCGACCACTCTCCAGACGCCGACGTGCGGCCAGCACCGCTTCGGACATTCCCGAGCTACTCATGGCTGAGCACCCCAGCGGTTGGTTGTCGTACGTCAGCGCTCCGCATGTGGCAACGGTTATAACGCATCGTCACCCGTTTCACCCGTTCGAATCCGGATCACGTCGTGCAAGTCGGCAATGAAGATTTTGCCGTCGCCAATCTGTCCGGTTTGCGCTGCCTTCATAATCGTATCGACGACAGACTTGAGTCCGGCATCCGAGCAGACGACTTCGATTTTCACCTTGGGCACAAAGTCAACTGCGTATTCCGTGCCCCGGTACATCTCGGTGTGACCTTTTTGTCGTCCAAAGCCGCGTACTTCTGTGATCGTCATGCCATGAATGCCTTGTTCCGTCAATGCATTCTTGATGTCTTCCAATTTGAAATGTCGAACAATCGCTTCAATCTTTTTCATCTTTGTCAAACTCCCTCAATAACGATTAGCAGACCTTTGATTCTTGATTTTTGTTTCCGATACTGGATTTCTGTTTTGTCACAACTTGGGCAACGCGTAGGCGAAGCCAATGGCGGAGCTGTTTACAGGAAAATATATCCTTCTTCACCATGTTCACTGAGATCCAAGCCTTGACGTTCCGCGTCGCGCGAAACTCGTAAGCCCATGGTCAGATCGAGAATCTTCAGCAGTACGAAGGTCACGACCGCGCTGAATACCATGGTGATCAACACCGCGACCATTTGACCCACAAACAAGCTGGTATTGCCGTCGACGAAACCAAGAGGATTGCCCTTGGAGATTGCTTTGTCGGCTACCGCGCGCGTGGCATAGATGCCCGTCAGGATCGCCCCTAGGGTGCCACCGACGCCGTGCACTCCAAACGCATCCAGTGAATCGTCATAGCCGAATTTGGCTTTGAGTTTTGAGCAAGCATAGCAGCAGACGGCACCCGCAATGACTCCCATCAGCATGGCCGGCAGCGGATTGACGAAGCCGGCTGCCGGGGTAATGCAGACCAAGCCAGCGACCGCACCCGAGCAGGCACCCAGAATGCTTGGCTTCCCTCGCGTCAGCCACTCCAAACCGGCCCAGGATAAAGTGCCCGCCGCCGCCGAAAAATGCGTCGCCGCGAAGGCGCTGGCCGTCAGTCCATCCGAGGCTAACTGACTGCCGGCATTGAAACCAAACCAACCTACCCACAACATCGCGGCTCCCAAAGCCGTATAGGTCAAGTTGTGAGGCGGCATCGGCTCACTGCCATATCCCAAGCGTTTGCCCATCACCAGCGCGCAGACGAGCGCCGAGATGCCAGAGCTGATGTGGACGACCGTGCCACCGGCATAGTCGAGTGCACCGCCCGCCAGGCCCGTGGAACCGTAGGCCAAAATGCCTCCATCCCATACCCAGTGGCAGAGCGGACAGTAAACCAGCGTTCCCCACAGGATCACAAAAACGACGAGCGTGGGAAATCGCATCCGCTCTGCAAACGCGCCGCAAATCAAGGCGGGTGTAATGATGAAAAACATTCCCTGGAATAGCATATGGGTTAAACGTGGAATGGCACCCTCTTGTGGAGTTTCCGGTTCCTGCTTTTCCACATTCCAGGTTCGCTCGACATTCTTCATGCCGAGAAACTGACCATTGCCGATATACGGATTGTAACCCGTCTCTTCTGCCGCCGTTGGATCACCGCCGAACGATAAGGAGTAGCCATAGAGGCCCCAGATGACCGTCATCAGGCCCATTAAGAAAATGCATTGCATCATGACCCCCAGCACATTCTTTTTTCGGACCAGGCCGCTGTAGAACATGGCTAGCCCAGGTGCAGTCATGAAAAGTACCAGGGCACTCGACGTTAGCATCCAGGAATTATGAGCCGCCAGACTGGCGGTATCGGCTTTGGCATTGACGGAATCCAACGTGACGGGTGGTGGAGCTGCCGGTTGCTCTTCACCTGCCGCCGGTGGCAGTGCGGGCACTGGCGGAGCGGTAGGGCCATCGCCCGCCGCTTGGCCGTACGCCGCGCCAGTCCAGCAGCCAACGCCGACCAGGCCGGCCAATAACACCGCTCCAATAATTACGAACCGGATCATGGAATTCAAAGCTGTTCTTCGCATGCTCATGTCATGTAGTCCTTTCTCGGTGCCCCAGTGCTGTCGTTGGGGGTTCGTTTTTCCTCAGCTGGAATGAGCGACTAAACTAATGGGCACTTTCGGTCGCGCGCGGCGAACCGATGTGCTCTCCGCCTGTTCCCTAAGAGCCCGCAGTTGTCGGCTTTTGCCAAGCAACATCGGGCACTCCAGATTCTGCATTGGCGGCGCGCGCCAACACAAACAACAAATCACCTAAACGATTCAAGTATTGCACGATCCTTGTTCCCGCAGGATTACTCGGTGCGAATAAGACCGCCACGACATGCCGTTCCGCCCGTCGACAAACGGTTCGGGCTAGATGGAGATGAGCAGCGAGTGGAGAACCACCTGGAATGATGAAATTCACCAGAGGTGCGAGCTTCTCCTCCCAGCGATCGATGGCCCGTTCTAACACCGCGATGTGGCGGTCCTCGATCAATTGTGTCACACCGGCGACGGGAGCCGGTGTCGCCAGTTCAGCGCCTAGTGCAAAGAGTTCATGCTGGATCGTGTTGAGCAGATCATCGAACGGGGCACAGCCAGGTTGTACGCGAGCCAACCCCAAGACAGAGTTCAGTTCATCTACCGTCCCGTACGCTTCGATGCGAGCGTGATCTTTTCGCACCCGAGGCCCCGCAAATAGGCCCGTTTCCCCTAGGTCGCCGGTCTTCGTATAGATCTTCATGCTCACATCCCATCTCGACGGTTACCGCAGTGCGGTGTCTATAATAGCGGTCTCACTGCGAATCGCCTATGACACGGAACGACTTCCAGTGGCAGAAAAGCTAGACCCTTTTGTTTCCTTGAAGCTGCCGTAGCCGTTGGGTGCAGCAGCGTTATCCGGTGCGCTCGACCGTTGTTTACGTCAGCCTCAATTGTCGCATTTGCTGTCAGGAGAAATTTGTGAAAAAGGTTCAAAAAACTTCCGTGGCTCGGCCAGCGGTTTGCACCGTGGCGAGTTCTTGGTTTGGGTGGCTGTTGGTGACGGTGGTCGTTGGTGTGCAGCCTGCGGACGTGACGCTGGCGCAGACGCCGCCACTATCGGAACTGGAGGCGAAGTATTTGAAAAACGTGCGGCAGGTAACCAGCGGTATGGAGAAGGCGGGAGAGGGGTATTTTTCTCCGGATGGCAAATCCATCATCTACCAAGCCGTGCCACCTGGTTACCCGTTCTATCAGATCTACACACAGCAGCTGCCCGGCGGCGAGCCGCAGCGGATCAGCACCGGTCGTGGTCGCACCACCTGCAGCTATTTCTCACCCGACGGGAAAAAGGTGCTGTTCGCCTCTAGTCATCTTGATCCAGCTATGGATCGAACGGAGGCCGATGCACGACGTCGGCAGGAGGAGGATCGTAAAGCAAAGAACCAGCGGCGTTACGAGTGGGACTTTGATCCCTACATGGATATTTTTGAGGCCGATCTTGAGGGGCGAAATCTGCGTCAATTGACCAAATCTTACGGTTATGACGCGGAGGGGGCGTATTCTCGGGATGGCAAGCTGATTGCATTCTGTCGAGACAGCGAAGCGGACAGTCAAAACCCTTCAACTTCCGCTCGTCCCAAGAATCCCGACATCTATCTGATGAACAGCGACGGCACGAATGTGCGTCGGCTGACGACTGCTCCGGGATACGATGGTGGTCCCTTCATTTCGCCCGACAGCAAATGGATTCTCTTTCGCAGCGATCGCAAAAAAGAGAGCTATCTCCAGATACATGTCATTGGAATCGATGGCCAGAACGACACCGCACTGACCGACAATCAGGGCGTGAACTGGGGGCCCTATTGGCATCCAACGCTGCCGTACATCATCTGGTCGGGAGCCGATCACTCGGACCCCAACGCGCGCCCGAATTACGATCTCTGGCTGGTCCGATATGAGGTGAAAGAGGGGAAATTCACAGTCGGCAAGCCCACTCGTATCACGGATTCACCGAATGCCGATGTGCTACCAGTGTTCTCGCCCGATGGTCGTCAGCTGATGTGGACGAGTACTCGTACACGTGATCGCAGCAGTCAGTTGTTCATGGCCGACATGGAGCTACCGAGACCCTAGCGAAAGCAGAGCCTCCTATTTTGCCGGCTCTTCGAGCCATGTGAGCTGCAATTGCCCCAGCACTCGAAACACGGGTAAGAGTGCGGCGTAGGCATCATAGCCATCGAGGTTGGAGGTCAGTAGTTTGAGATGGGTCGCTGGAATGCCACCAAGTCCCAGGGTGGCATCGAGCGGCACCCAGCGATCGTGAATCCATACCTCATTCCACATGTGATACCCGAGCCCATTCAGATTGGGCACGTAGAGTAGGCCGATGGCTACTCGGGCGGGTAACTCACGCGCGCGACACAGAGCGGCCAGCAAAACGGCATGTTCCGTGCAATCGCCCTCGCCTGACTGTGCTACTTCGGCCGCCGTCGCAAACGCTTGAGTGAAGTTCTTGGATTGAATGCGGCGATGGACCAGTTGCTCCAAGCCGACCGCTAACTTCCAGTGATCGTGTTCTTCCGGCAGGATGCTCGTCGCTAACTGCTTCACCAGTTGATCATCGCTTTGAATAAGCGCATTCGGCTGGCGATCGGCTGCCATGGGGGGACGTGTCAAACTGCCAGCGGCCAATTCAGGTGGCAACGGACTGTCTGGACGGACCGCGCTGACCCGAATTTCAGCCGAGCGTTCACCGGTCACACGAACTTGTTGGCTGATGCCCGATTCAAACAGTTCGGCGATCGTGCCGGCCGTGAGTTCCGCGCGAAATAGTCCCTGTTTACGTTGAGTCAAATCAGGGGGGGCATCACGGAGCGGCACGACTGTGGACTGCCCCAAATCCAAGGCTGCTCTTCGTTCACTGGACAGAGCCGCCGCGCGATCTGCGCGAACGTAGGTTATGCCGGGTGCCGGCAAAGGCATGAACTGCTGGCGAATTTCGCCTTCCGGGTTCATCCACAACGTCGATTCCAAGGGAAAGGAGCCGATGCGGTCCGTGCGCTGAACCTTCAGGAGCTGCTCCGACTCCTCTCCAATGCGCACCGCCTCAAAGCCGATCGCTTTAAGATCACTCCGTACGATTTGGTGCAGGATTGGTGCGAGCGAAGAAATCGTTCGCGTTTCCCCCGCTCGCAAGGGTTGGCGGCGCAAGCTTTCCTCGACCGCAAAGAAGCCTCCGGTACCCGGTTTCCAGGCGACGGTAGCGGTTTCGGTTTTACCGGGTGTGGTGGTGACGATGGTTAACTTTTCTCCCGCGACACTCCCCTTAGCGATGGTCGCCTCGCGTCCGGCAGTCACTCGGCTCTCAAACCTCAGTAACTCACCCTCGGGCGTTTGCCAGCAGGCGAGCCAGATTTGCTGTTGTACCGACTGTCCAAAGCGCTCCATTTCCAGTAATTGCTCGAGTTCACCGCGGAGCACCGTCCCCGACTTCTCGTTTAGCTCGGCGAACTTAGAGTGCACGTAGCCTGCTGGCGATGATCGAACAAGGCAGAGGTCCCAGTGCTCTCGTGGCCCGGAGTGTTTTGTGGCTGTGGCCGTTCCGTTTGGAGCTGTTTTCTGAGTGGGGGAAGATGACATCGGTGTGGGATGCGATTTCGTGGGCGACGCCGCGTCCCGTCTCTCGCCGCTCGATCTCGTCTCGGATGTGCTCTGCGGAGCAACCGCTGAATCGGAACAACCCAGGGCTAGCGTGACGATCCATAGGGGCACCAGAAGCGCCCTGCGAGCTGGCCCAAAGAACGGCACGCGACTCAGCGAAGTACTCATGTAAGACACCTCAGAAGACTTGAATGATTTTTCCGGCAAATCATTTTTCGAATGCTACACTTCCAGAGGAAATCGGGGACCGGCGTTAAGGGCGGAATATTCGTTACTCTTTAACGTGCAATCTCACCGATCTTCTTCGTTCTTTTTCCCCAGAGCGATGTCGTCAGCACCAATTACTCAGCAAACACCCAGCAACGGCGGAGCCGTCCCTCGTCATCCCTTTTACGAGATAGAAGGTCTACGATGGGATTCCTGAAGCGAAATCCTGGCAATTCCAACGCAACAACAAACTCCATGGCGTCGATACAACCGAGAACCAGCTACGAGCAGATAACGGAGGCCGACCTGGAGGCGCACTTGCAAGTCGCTCGCTATGGTGACTTTCAACTAACCGACGCCGTGCGACCATCCTACAAACTCGATGTCGTCCCTCAACAGGGCTATCGCTGTGATTCCTACAGGGATTCGCGTACGAAAGCCCGTATTCCCGTGCTCATGGCTGCTGCCAGCGCGGAAATACTGTTGGAGTTGTTTCTGGATTTGCTGGATCCACTGGGCGATGAAGTGGACGTCGTGCTGGACTCGAGTCACGGCACAAACCGCGCTGAACCCAGCGATCTTTACCGTGAAAACATTGATCTACCGGTACTCAAAAGTCTGCTGTACGACTTTGAAGATTTATTACTGAACGATGGCTGTACGGGGATCGCCGTATTGAATCCGCATCTCCCGCAAGAGATTCAGTTCGACGAACATAAACTGCTGATCGTCTACGGCCAGCCACTGTTGGCTTTTGAGCGCATCCTGCGTGGCTATGGCTTAAATCGCTTGGACTCACTGAAGTTCATCACGGAAGCGGAGCATGTGCATTCTTCACAAGAAGAACATGCCCGCCGATTTGAGGAACTGAAATTGCAACTCGGTATTGACGAACGCTGTCACAGGAATACTTCTTTTTCATGAACGGGTGATTCTGGTGTCTGCTCGGACCGAATCGCCGCTGCGACAATTCCTTCGCCGGCCCCGCGCTGAGTGAACTTAGCTTCGCCGGGGCTGACGTTCTGATTCCAATGTTTTTGAAACATTGCTACCAGTCGCTGGTTTTTGGCCAAGGCGGTTGGTACCGCATGCCACATGACCCGTTCTGATTGGCGGCGCTTGAGGGGCTCGATCAAGGGCTGAGCAATTTTGGGCAGCCAGGCGCCTAAGGTACGGCTGAGGAATGTGTCTTGCACGCGGACGATTTGCCGCGGGATGACATAGCGTGGTTGACCTAGGGGAGCGAGTGTCTCCTGCAACGCTTCGGTAAAGAGCTGATTGTCCTGGGGTGTACCTTGTTCCAGAAAGAGTCGTACGAAGCCGCCGCCGCGATCATTTGCCGTGATCGCTTGGGCTGAGGCGGGAATCAGCTCTGCTTCGCGCAGAGCACCCAAAATGGCATTTCCGATTGCTAACGCCAACGAATGATCGCTCCAGGGCTGTTTCGCTCCTTTGAATGGTGGAAAGCCACCGCGTTCACGGCGAGAAATTGGGCGGGCCTCAATCGTCCGTTTAGGCTCGCCACGGTAAGGCTCGCCAATTTTCCAGCGGGTTCGCATTTCGGCGCGCCGGGACGCGCGGGAAAGCATTTCCTGGTTCAAGACATCAACCGAATCCTCAATCCCCTCCGGCTTCAATTCGGTAAACGTGGGATGGACATGGCCGACACCCTTTTCGACCGCTCCATCATCGGTGACTCCATAAAGCGTCTCGTGCTTAGCCATGAAGCGTTTGTAGTCATCCAGGCCTTTTGTGAATTCTGGAGCCAAGCAGATGATGTCCCAGTTATTGGCCACTTTCTGAGGTTCATCGGGATCGAGACGAATCGAACGACCGCGTAACTGGTTCACTGTCATGGATGTGGTAACGGTCGTTAAATCCACGAGGACGTTTACTTTATTGGCATCCCAGCCTTCCCCCAAGAGTCCCCGAGTTCCAACGAGACACTGGGTCAGCCCTTGCTGGAACAGCTCCGTGATCATTTCCACATAGACTCGCGGGCACCAATCGCTACCCTGACCATTGAGCACATGAAAGCCATCCGCCGCGAGATACTGCAGTTCCACTTCCAAGCTGCGCTTTTTCAGCCATGCCACCGCAGCATCATGCAGGGAATCCTTTAGGTCGTCATCCACTAAAACGCTGGAGCCGGTGACGAGGATGGGGTTGAGCAGATCGGTTTCGGGTTGCTTCAGTAATGTTTTGAAGGCGGCTACGGCACCACCTGCTTCCTCATCTAAGAGATGTGAAATCTCAGCGCTTGTGGCGGATGACTTTTCATAGTCGGCAACCACGATGGCACGCAATCGTGAACCCAAGATGGCATGCTCAGTGGCCAGGATGAGTGGTACGGCTGCGACTTTGCTGCGCGAATAAGCCATCACTCGCCCCACCGGTGATGCGCACGCTTGACATCCAGTTTCGGTAATCTGCACTCCCAGCATTCGCAATCGCTGTACCGCCGTGTCCGCTAAATCGCGATCCTCTGCTCTCGGCGAACGACGCAATTGATGGCGCACATAACGGTCCAGCACAGGAACTAAAACGTTCATCGGTGGAAATGCTTCGGGAGCCATCTGCAGCGCCGGCTCCGGCACATCCGCGGGGAGGCTCCAGCCCTTTCTTAACAGAAACAGTCGCGCGGCGAGTGCGAAGTCTGGATCACGTCGTTCAAAGGTTGACCAGTCTTTGGCCCTTCCCAGTGGCAGCCGGCGTTCGGCCAGCACTTGCACTAACCAATTCGGCAAATTGGTAGTCGGCAATTGATGGGACGCGGAGTCAGTCTCGCCGTCAGCTGTTTCGCTCGTCAGGCTTGGAGCTGCAGCTGGCTGCCATGTTGGCTGCTCACTGCCGCCCAGGTCGTGAACGAGCTGCTGTAACTGCTCATCAGATCGTGCCACGAACGTCAATTCATCGGCGGTTGGACGAACGAAATAAGCGAGGTCTTGATACGGAGCTAGAAAACCATCTTTGACCACTGCTGGCACTGGCACTTCATAATCGACCGGACCAAAAAACTCATCATACCGTTTGACGTCCTCGGGATTTTTTCCGTCACGATCAGGTGGAGTCGCTGTGAGGCCGACGATCATCGGCGTTCCCAGCTCATCATGAGCCGCCGCTAACACTCGCCCCCAATGCTCCATCAAATGATGACATTCATCAAAAATGATGAGGCCCAAGCCATTGTCGCGCAGTCGTTCCAGGGTGGCCCGCGCACTTTCATGCAGCGTACCGAGTGCCTCGCCGGCTAAAGCGGCTTGATCGCGCACTTGTTTGCGATAAGACGACAAACGCTGCTGATAGTAATTCGGGTTATGCTGCAGCAAATCCGCAATCCAGACCTCCGCTTCCGTCGGATCCTGAGCCTGTCCTTTCGCGATCAGGGCATCTTTCCAGAGCGACTTCGCTTGCTCATCCAGGTCGTCACCCGCTCGCTTGGGAAGCGTCACAGATTGATAGGTGAGCGAAGTGAGCAGTGCTGGGGAACGAGGGTCCGTGCTGACGAGCGACGCGGGATTCGTCGCACCGGTGAACATGGAGGTTTTCGCAGCCCACTGCGCTTGAATGGCAGAGTTTGGTGCGAGTACCAGGGTAGGTACGCGCACACACTCGGCCCACAAATACAATCCTAGGATCGTTTTGCCAGAGCCGGGTGGCGCGACGATGTGCAAACGCTTTTGCCCCGCCTGCAGTTTCTTGCGCGCGATGTCGATGACGTCTGCCTGGGAAGGACGTAATTTGCCTTGCAATTTCAGGTCGGGAAATGAATTAGTCATGGGCAGAGAATTCCCACCAGCAAAAACGTCGCTGGTATTGATTAACGACGAGTGGCTTTCGTGCGCACATAGAGCCCCTGAACATCGGCGATACAACTGCGGCCACTGGGCGCCACTTCCTCACAGCGTGCTTCGCCAGATTGAGCACGCTGTACACAAGCACGTGTCCGCGTTGGTGAACCCTCAATTAGATCCTGCTCGATGTCATCCGCCGTCAGTCCAAAACAACTGCAGATGGGTGCTGAAGGATCCTTGGGGTAGATACTTCGCGTCAGCTCACTTGCTGATACGACTCTCTCAAATTGATCGAAATAGACAACGTCACAGGTCGGTGTCAAACAGATGTTCGCATTGTCTGCCAAAGATAGAGTGGCTGGATCGCGCAGCTGGTTGATCATCACCTGACGCGGTACGGGTTGCCCGGCTCCTCCGCAGCAGGGGCAATACTCCTCCCACGAATCCGCCTCGCGGACAAATGCTTTGTTCATGCTCGCGGTTCCATTTTGCACGATCGCAGTCCGCAGGCCATCAGTCCCCGCGACACGCAGCGATCAACACTCTCCGGTGCTACAAACGAAAGATTGGCAATGAGCATTGCCAGTCCAAAAGTTGGCATGCCGAGAAATAAGGCGATGCCACCATGTACGGCGATGGCCATCAACAGCATGACCGGGCGGGTCAGTCGTGGCCAAATCAGGACGGGATAGAAGGTCTCCCAAAAAACCGTGAGATGCGTGAGCAAAGCGATTAACCACGGCCACTGTCCCAGCCAGAGCAAATCCCAAGTCTGATACTCCTGATTCGCCAGCGCGAACCACACGGCACTGCCATCCCACCACATGGTGCCTTTGAGTTTTGAGATACCTCCAAACAAGTAGACGATGCAGAGATGAACTTGTATCAGACGAATGACCAGATTAGTGCTCACGCGGGAAGTCGTGTCGGCAGCGGTCGCCGTCATGGGAGCGCGTCTACGCCGCCACCAAGCGTCCCAAGAATAGACCGCGCCACTGGGGCCCAGCATCACATACATCGCTAGCATGGCGTTGACTTGATCCAGTCCAAACAGTGCACCGGGCAGGCGATGACAGTAGGCCAATGTCAGTAGGAAAGACAAGAAAGAGGTGAGGCGCGTGGCACATCCGATCATCAGCAGAAAGAACATGGACAGCGCTAGCAGATGGATTGTCCAAATCAGTGTGGGAGATTCCACCCACCACCAGAAACTCCACACCCATGGACTGCGATTCATCGCTCGTGCCGCTTCGCGACTGATCCAGCCCTGAGGTCCGAGAAATGCCAGTAAGTCCAATGACCAAACGGCATGCGTATACAGCAGCATCGCGCCTGATAGAATCCGGATGAGTGCCAGCGTGTGAGGTCTTGTTGGATGAAACCAGAATTGATTCCATACCGCTGCTACGTCGTATAGCCACTGCCGTGTCGCTCGCACGATCCCCATCATGGTCGCGACTCCCGCCGCTGATCCTCAGGATTCTCCTCGAACAGTTCACTGGCATCGGGACGACGACCTTGCTCATGCAACTCGTCAGGATAAAGCAGGCGATGCTCTAGCCGCACGATCGTTACTTGTCTTGCTCCGTAACGCTGACGCAGATGCTCACGATAGGAATTCGACACGCGTTCAAAATACGCTTCATAATCCCAGCGACCTTGGCGATAGACGGCTAGCTGAGCCGCATCTTGTGCGACCGCCGGCGGTGCCACGGCCGGTCGATAACCATCATTCAGCCGCTCACTCAACATGAAATGTCGATGGTACAGCAAGCGTGGCCATTGCCGACTACGATCTGGAAACAATAGCTGTTGTGGCTCACGATCATCGGCAAATTCCAGCCGCGCTCGAAACAAATGAGATGGTCCAGGGTCGGGTGCGAAAAACGCATAGCCGTGATCCAGAAACAACGCGTCGATGTACGGCTGAAACCAAACGATGAAGAGCCTTGCGAAGGGGGACGGTGGAGCCGCACCTGGCTGCGGGGAACTGGCAAAGGTAAAGGGAGCCAGAAAAACGGCCAACAGATGAAGCAAAATCAAGACACTCAAAACACGCCGCCACCCCGAAGTAAGTCCCGTTACCGTGGGGGACGAGGCATCGATGTCAGCGATTGAGGAGCGTTCCTGAATGACCATATTCTCTTCATCGACCCTGGTAAGCTTCCAAGCAACAGCCATTCACAGCTTGCAGCGTAATCGTTGTGAGCGTCATAAAAAGAAAACCCTTCGTGATTGCCGTAGCCACCACGAAGGGTCATGCATTGTCGCCGAGTTGGTTGGCAGTTAGCCCTCAATACTTTGGGCTGACTACCGCAACGTGGCTACCTTTTCCTGCTGAGCAGGAGCTTCGGGAGTCTCTTGGCCAGACAGCTCGCCATCCAGCGAAACCGTGCGAGAGTCTCCCGACTTGAGTACAATCACCTCTTCGCGAGTGACCAATTGTCCGTCGCGCTCGTAGACTGCCTTGATTCGGTAGTTGGACCATTCCTGGCCGGCAGCTAGAGCCGTGGTGCGGAAGATACGCTCCGTGCCCGTGGCGCTCGTCTCGTTTCCGCCCAGGTACACCTTCGCATCCTGGGGCACTCGCACGACAAGCACCGTTTCCTGATCGGTCGTGGCATTCGAGAAGGCCAGGTCGGTGGTATTACCAGCTCGCATCTGGACCGTTTTCTTCTCACGCACGACTCGGTCTCCACGCGTTGTCTCCACGACCACTTCGTACGTATAGTCAAAACCTTCCATCAGACCACGTGACACGTACTTACGCTGAGTTCCCACGCTCGAGGTCGCGACGCCATTGACGAATACCTTCGCATCCGTTGGCACACTCACCGTCAAAATTGCTTTTCCCGTCGTGTAAGAAGAATTGCCATCTGGTTTCGGCAATTCGCCTGTTTCCGGTGCTCCAGGTGCTTGTGCTGGGTCGATCGCTTTACCGCGAATCTGCGGAACGGTGCCGGCAGGGGCTCCCGTACCAGGTGCAGTGGTTCCCGGAGCTTGCTGATAGTAAGTGCCTCCCGTACTGCCTCCGGAGCTGCCGCCGACCGCCTTCCAGCTACCGCCGGACGATCCGCCTGAAGAGCCACCCGAGGACCCTCCGGACGAATGATAAACTCGATAGCAGGCTTTCCACGACGAGTGATGATGGATGGCGTCGTGTAGCCAGCCAAACAGTCCGCGATGACCGCCCGAACTGCCACCGCTGCTGCCCCAGCCACCGCTGGAACCGCCGCCACCACTGCCCCAGCCACCGCTGGAACCACCGCCGCTACTGCCCCAGCCCCCGCTGGATCCGCCACCGCTGGAATTCCAACCGGCATGGACCGAGGAACCGGAAAATAGCACCAATCCACTCATGACCGTCGCTAAGACGAACGTCTTTCGAACTAATGCCCGTGACATGTTCGGAAATCCTTTACTCACAAAGCTCGTGCCAGACTGCACAGGCCCTCCCCGGGCCCGTAAGTTCTCTGACTGTAATCAACCATCCTGGGGATTCAAGGGCTTTGGGAAGAATTTAACGATCGGGTAATCTGTGGGTTTTGGGTGGTGTGTGGCCCGAAAGCCACTTAAGTCGGTCGACGATGAGCCGCTTGCTGTCGGTTACGAGAATTGCCGTTGCGAGCGCAGGGCAGAGAGTGCGGCGAGCAGTTGCTGCAGATGCTCCGCTTGGTGTGAAACACTCAGGCTGATGCGCAAGAGCGACTCACCGACCGGAACCGTAGGAGGGCGAATGCCGGGCACCAGGAACCCTCGTTCCATCAGCCCCTGCATGGCCTGCATCGTGAGGGCTGCGTCGTTGAGTTGCAGCGGGATGATTTGGCTGAATCCGGGGGGCAATTGCCAGCCTTGCTGTTGTAATTCGCGGCGTAACCAAGCGGCTTGTTGGAGTAGCGTGCGGCGTCGTTCCGGTTCGGCACGAACCATTTCCAGCGCGGTCAGACCGGCCGCAGCGAGTGCCGCTGGGGGAGCGGTAGAGAAAACGTAGGGGCGAGCTCGATTTGCCAACCAGTCGATGAGCTGATTGGAACCGACGACAAACCCGCCGAGTGAGCCCAGTGCTTTACTGAGCGTGCCGATACGAATGGGCACTCGATCTTCCACCTGAAAATGCTCGCACAGTCCACGTCCATGCTCGCCAAAAACTCCGGTTGCATGAGCTTCGTCGACCAGGAGCATCGCATCATAGCGGTCCGCGATGTCGACTAATTCCACGAGTGGAGCGCAGTCACCGTCCATGCTGAAGAGACTATCGGTGACGATGAGTCGGCGGCGAAAGCCTTGGGCTTGAGCCAGGTATTTTTCGAGTGTAGCGGGATCGGCATGCGGATAGACTTGCACTCGAGCACCAGACAGTCGGCAGCCGTCGATAAGGCTGGCATGGTTTTTGGCATCACTGAGGATTAGATCACCCCGACTGGCCAGCGCAGGAATAGTGCCAAGGTTGGCGGCAAAACCGGTGGGAAAGAGGATGGCTGCTTCGGTCTGCTCGAAGTCTGCGAGCGCTCGCTCCAGTTCAACTTGGCATGCGTCCCGTCCTGTGATGAGTGGGCTGGCACCGCTTCCCCAGCCTTGCGTGTCGAGTACGGCGCGGATTTTCTGAAGCGGCAAAGTGGCAGCCAGGCCGAGGTAGTCGTTGGAGCCAAAATTGATCAGAGTACGTCCGTTGTACTCGATTGTCGCGCTTTGAGCGGTACCGCGGGTGGCCCTCGTACGACGCAGCGCGAGCGACTCCAAGGTTGCCAATTCTTCGCTCAGCCAAGCCAGTGGTTCGAGTGACATGGACGATTCGTTCAGGACGGAATTTAGGATTGTGGCAATTGAAGTTCTTGCCCGTCGATGCCACCGGTGGCGGCAAACAGCCGTAAGGCCTGCCGCACGGGTTCGATGTCATGCACACGGATGATCTGAACGCCTTGCCGAGCCAAGCTCAAGGCCACCCCGATTGTTCCCGCGGTACGATCGGCGGTTTTGTCGGCGAGAACTTTGCCGATGAATCCTTTGCGAGAGTGCCCGACGAGCACGGGGCAGCCCAGTGCATGTAGGCGATGAGAATTTGCGAGTAAGGTGAGATTGTGCTGGTGGGTTTTTCCGAAGCCGATGCCGGGATCGAGGCAAATACGTGGGTGGGCGATGCCTGCCGCCAGCAGGGCATCGCGCCGCAGGCTCAGATATGACGAGACGTCGCGAACGACGTCTTCATAGCGCGGATCATCTTGCATCGTGGCGGGCGTGCCTTGCATGTGCATGACACACAGTCCGGCGGCGGACTGCTGGGCGAGCGGCAGCATGGCGGGATCACCGGTCAACCCGGTGACATCATTGATGATTTCGGCTCCCGCAGCGACGGCCTCCTGGGCGACTTGGGCTTTTGAAGAATCAATCGAGAGCGGGACCGAGGTCCGGGCAGCGAGAGCCGTGATCACGGGAATCACTCGTCGTAGTTCCTCGGCGACGGATACGGGGGACGAGTATGGACGAGTGCTTTCGCCACCGATGTCGAGGATGTCGGCGCCTTGATCGATGAGTCGCAGTGCGTGATCGACGGCGGCCTGCGTGGTGAAGTTGCGTCCGCCGTCCGAAAAACTGTCGGGGGTCACGTTGATGATCGCCATCAGCAGTGGCTGTGGGGGCAAGTCGAGTGCACGAGTGCGGAGTTGCCAGCGGGTGGCGCGAGCGAAGGGGGGGGCGGTCCAGGGGTCGGTCATGGTATCCACTTCCGGCCACTTACCAAGCGGCCTCCATCTGCTCTACGATTTGTCGCGCGAGGGCCTCGAGTGCAGCTTGCTGAGTGCTGGCGACTGACTGCCCGGTTTCCGCGATCATCGTCTTCGACTGTGCGATCGTCAACAGGCTGGAGGGCAGGGGGAGCTCGGTGCGCTGCAGCAGCGACTGATTGCGACGATCGACCCACTCCATTTGCACTTGAAAGGAAAGCGCCGTGGCTCGCATTTCATCGGTGCGAGTTTCCGCAACGACTCGCTTTTGATCGCCGATGAGTCGGCAGCGGAGGACGCTGTCAGCGGCATCGGCGGATCCGACAACTTTATACGAGGAGTTCAGTTCGAGTTGTTTGACGATGGCTTCCGTGAGTCGTTCGCCGAGTTGGCGTCGCAAGCTGTCAGATTCCACGATGGGCACTTGGACGGTACGAACATCTTGTCGGTAGAGCGAGCGATTACCAACTCGGTAGCCCGCGCAGCCGGCGCCGGTCCAGGCGCAGGCCAGCAGGCTCGTCATCAAAATTACGATCGACCGAAGGAGACGAACCGATCTGGTGTTAGCGTCTACCCACGTTCGATGTGGCGGTTGGTTCATCGTTGGGGAACAGGGGGCGAGCGGTTTCACGTTTGGGGAACATATCCACGAGCCATTGCATCGTTTGCGGTGGCACGGGAGGTTTGCTGGAGTTGGCGGCAATCTGATCGCGGGCTTGCTGAGCAAACGGAGTTTCGTCGTATTCGCGCACGATCTGATCGTAGTAGAACTGAGCTGCCCGATACTCTTGCCGCAATTCGTGATAACGGCCGCGAGTCCAGAGTCGTTCCGCTTTGCGGAAGCGAATTTCAGCCAAGGCGTCGATCAGGTATTTACGCTCCTGCTCGGCTTGCTGGGGAAACTGTCGACGAATCTGCTTGATCAGTTGCTCGGCCTGGTCCAAAGCATCGCCGCTGTAATCGGGGCCTTCGTAACAAAGCAATTTGGACTTCAAGCCAAAGAAGTGAGCGAGAAACTGATGCTCACTGCTGGGGAAGGTTTTGCGTAAATCGGAGTAGAGCGAATCGGCTTTGAAATAGTCGCCCGCAGCAAAGTGGGCGTTGGCGGCGGACAATGTGGCATCATCGGATAACTTACCGGTCGGATCGTCGACGCGGATCCGATCAAACACTCGAAATGCATGGCCACGCGTGTCACGCCAAGGACGTCGTTGATCGAGGATGTTGACGGAGTAGAAGTGATCGGGTGATTCTTTGTCGAGTTTCAGCCAATACTCGGCGATCGAAAACCGGTGAGAATCAACGATGTCCATGTGGCGAGTATTGGGATGCTGCTTGACGAGCCTTTCGTACATTTCATTCGCTTGCGGGTATTGGTCGGCAAAGAAGAATCCTTCGCCAGCCATGAAGAGCGCATCTTCCTCGAGAAGAGAGTTGGGCCAGCGTTCCGCAGCTTCGCGGTATTTCGCGGCAGCTTCGGCAAACTTCGGGCCGCGCAGATCGCCGCTTAGTTGGCTGGCTTGAGAGTAGAGTTCTTCCGCTTCGACGAAGAGCTGTCGAGCGAGCGCCGTGTTGCGACCTTTACCGCCGAGTTTTTTGAGGTTGGCCTGGATGTTTTCGGGTGAGATGGATTCGAGGCCTTGGGGCTGTTTCGCGGGCAGCGGATCGTATTCGTCTCGATAACGCTCTTCGATGTAAGAGGTGCGCTGGATAGTTTTCGGGGTAGGGCTGTCGCTGGCGGCGGTCGCGCTCGCGGACTTACTGCCGGTGGAACTGGTAGCCGCGGAGCTACTGGCCGGGGAATTGAGATCTGGGGAACGGCTGACTGCCGAGTTGGTCGTCGTCGAGCTGGGTGAGCGGAGTTGTTGACCGCGCAGGGTGGTGCAACCAGCATGGCTGGAAATGCTGAACACGAGGAATCCGAGGAGTAGCTGGGGCAGGGCGGGTCTGGAGGGTGGTCGATGGGAGCGGATGCTTACCGGAGGGGCAGTTGAGACTGGATGGCGACGGTTTACGACGCCTGAACGGTGGCCTGAACGGTGGCCTGAACGGTGTCCTGTTCCGTAATCGGATCGGTAATCTGATTCGTGACCTGGGGGGTGATATTCGCACATAGTCGATGCCCTTCCGTGGCAGCTCGTTCAACTCGTATCGCTCGCCAAAGCCTGTAAAAAAGGTGTTAGGCGAGGACGATATCCGAGCAAGTGAGTCACATACTGATTCATTACTCCCCGCAATTCACCGCGTAGACGTCGCTCAATGACAATGGCAGATTGGCATTGGTCGTCGTCGGCGAGTTGGCGGAGGACGTCGAGCGACTGGGTTGTCAGGCTTACGACCTGCCGGTGACCTCCGCGGCAATTCGGGCAGAGCACGCCACCGGCGAGATGTCCAAAGGCCACTCGAGTTGTCGAAGGCAGTTCCAGGCCGCAGCCGGCGCATTCAAACAGCGTCGGCATGTGACCGAGGAGTCGTAGCAGTCCAAGCTCAAATCGCAAGACTGTGGGAAATAGTTCCGGGGCCCCATCGATGGCTTGCAGAGTTTCGTTTGCCAAGTCGAACAAGCTGGGGTCGGGATCACCTTGATCGGTGAGTTCCCGCAGCAATTCGGCGACATAAAACCCGGCGTACAATCGATTCAAATTGCGACTGGCGGCCCGAAAGCGTCGTTCGAGTTTCGCTTCGGTGAGCAGGTCGAGGGCATCGGTCGATTTCCGCAGGAACACTACGCGACATACGGCTAACAGGTCAAGAGCAGACTCGAAGGGACTTTTGGGCCGTCTGGCGCCCTTTGCCAAAGCGCCGATCTTGCCAAAATCGCGAGTAAACAAGGTGGTGATGACGCTCGTCTCGCTGAATTCCACCACGCGCAAGACAATCGCCATGCTCTTTTCGGCTGACATGGCGTGGCAGGTCCTTAAGTAACGAGGCGGTTAGTAACGAGGCGGTTAGTAACGAGGCTGTAGCCCGAACGATTTCAAGTGCCGGCGTTCTTGACGGCGCATGCGGGCCTTATCTTGTGGCTGGTGGTCATCGTAGCCGACGAGGTGGAGGGTACCGTGGATGGCGTACAGGAGTAGTTCGTCGGCGAGCTGCCAGCCGTATTCTTGTGCTGTTCGGGCGGCGGTATCGGCGCTGACGACGATTTCCCCCAGCATTGGTTCGTGGGGCTCGGAGAGGAGGAAACTGAGTACATCCGTGGGGTAGTCGTGCTGGAGGAAGCGGACGTTGAGTTGATGGATGGTGGGGTCATCGACGATGGCGACGCTGATGGCGGCTTGTTCGCAGCGTGCGTCAGTGAGCACTTGCCGAATAGCGGTGCGGAGGCGACGGATGGCGAGTGAACGACGATTTTGCCGGTTGGCGATATCGATCTGGATCATGGTGGCGAGGTTAAGACGGATCGTTGAGATCGCCCATGGGCTGTGGACCTTGAGGTCGCTGCCAATCGAGCCACACTTTCCAGAAATCGGGTAGCGAGTCACCGTAGGTTTGTACGGCCAGGTCGGCGATTTGATGGTGCGACAGGAATTCCATGTGAGAGAGTGTTTGTCCTGTTTGTTCACACAGAGCCTGGACGGCATCGAGAAAGGGCCTTCCGACTTCGTCGCGCTGAAAACGTTCATCATCGGCAGGATAAATCGACATACTCAGCTCACTCCGGCGGTGCCTCTGGATATTTCACTCGACCGTGATAGACGGCGGTGAGGGATTTTACCAAACTTTGTTCGATCAGGTGGAGTTCCGCGAGCGTTAGTCCGCAGTCGGAAAACTGACCGTCGAGTAATCGTTTCATGACGAGTTCATGTACGAGATTTTCAATTCGTGCGGGGGTTGGATCGACGAGCGTACGGCTGGCGCTTTCGACAGCATCGGCGAGCATCATGACACCGGTTTCACGGGTTTGCGGCTTGGGGCCGGGATACCGAAAACTGGCCTCATCAATTTCGGGGCTATCGGGATCGGATTCCTGCTGCTGCTTCGCGGCTTGTCGAAAGAAGTATTCGACGAGGGTGGTCCCGTGATGCTGTTCGATGAAGTCGATGATGGAATGAGGCAGGTGATGTTGTCGAGCGAGATTAGCGCCATCTTTTACGTGCGCAATGATCACCAGAGTGCTCATGGCGGGCGCGAGTGACTGATGTTTGCTGGCTTCCTGCCCTTGATTCTCAATGAAATACTGCGGCTTGAGCATTTTCCCGATGTCGTGGAAGTAGGCACCGACGCGGACGAGTAGGCCGTTAGCTCCGATCGCCTCGGCCGCTGCTTCACCAATCGAGGCGACGTTGATGGAGTGGTTATACGTGCCGGGGGCACGGCGCACGAGTTCTTGTAGGAGAGGGTGTCGAGCATCGCCGAGTTCGAGGAGGCTGATGCCGGTTTGGACGTCGAAGAGTCGTTCAATGAAGGGCAGTAAGCCGGTCATAAAGACGCTGGCGGCAAGGGTGCAGATGGCGGTCCATAAGGCGCCGGCGACGAGGCTCGTGAGGTAATGGGAGGTTTGTTCTTCCAGGGCATCGGGCAGAGGAATACGGAGAAGTTGGGGGGCGCCGTGAGCTTCACCGGCCATGCCGCAGACGCAGAGCGACATGAATAAGCAGACACCGCTTACGGACAAACCGACGTACATAAGTCGAGTGCGGCTGCGGATGCGTCCGAGGAGTTGGATGGCGGAGGCGATGGTGGCGACGGTGACAATCAGTTGAGCGAGGTCGTGACCGAGGATTAAGGTGACAAGGAGCGCGACGGCGGTGGAGAGGAGCAGAGCGAGTTCGCGGCGATAGGCGATGGTGCTGGTCATGCTGAAGAGGAGTAGCGGTACGATTTCGGCGCGCCACTGATCCTGAGCGGTGAGCCAGCAGGCGACGACGGTCAGGAGGATGATGGCGAGTAATATGACGAACCGTCGCAGGTCGGCGATGAGGTCAGGTTCGAGGTAATTGATATAGAGTCCGCAGAGGATACAGAGGGCGGCGTTGAGTCCAAAATAAGTTAGCGAGCGGCCGACACGTTCGCTCCAGGTACGCGTGGCGATGTAGGCTTGATGTTCTTTACGGAGCAATTCGAGTTCTGTTGCGTCGATGGGATGTCCTCCCGGAACCAAGCGGGATTGACCGGGAAAATAGGGTGTTTCGTCGGGAGCGGCATCAACTGCTGCGATCGCTTTGCTTCGGGCTTCTTTGGTGAGTGTGTCATCAAATTTGAGGGTGACGGGCAGTTTGGGTTTGAGCCAATCGGTCAACGGAGGCGCGATTTGTTCGATGGCCTCGGGCAGCAGTCCTTCCCGTTGTAATTCTTCTTGAAAACGGCTGAATAAGGTATCGCGCCAGTTGCGCAGGCTGACTGTTTTGAAGGGGATAGTCTGCGCTTGTTCCAACGCTTCGGAGGTTGATGGGGAGGCGGAGATCACGACGCGCACGCTGGTCGGGGCACCGGCGACGGACGATTCACGTTCTTCTAAGTTATCGAGCAGTCCCAGACGCTCGGCTTCGCTTAACAGTTGATTGATGGCCAGTTCGATTTTGCGGCGAGCCTCGGCGCTAGGGATAAAACCGCGGAGCTTGTTCAGCTTTTCGTAGGGATCGTCAGCGGTGCCAGATTCCGGCGGAAAGAATTCCTGAACCAATTCCTCGGGCAATTGTCCGACGGGGTCGATACCGAGGAGCGAGTCAAGTTTACCGGCGAGTTTGAGTCGGACGTCGCGCAGGGGCGTCGGGTCATGGCGATAGTAGGCGGGGGTAGCGAGTGACGCTGTCAGCTTACGCTGTCGAGTGCGTTCTTCGTCTCGAGTGTTGAATCTCACGCGAGAAATGATGTCGCGTGGGGGGATTGTTCCCGAGCGAAAGGCGAAGGGGGGGGACCAACCGCAAGTCACGGTCCATAGGACCACGACGGCGGCGAGGCATAAAGCGATGCGAGTCAATACATCAGGGCGAGTGGCCTTGATCCAGATGGCGGACCACGAGTCGGAGCCAACCGTGAGGGCGGCGACTCGGTCTGCTCGTGTTCGTCTCGAAGATCCACTAGCCATGGTTGTGATGCCGTTAACGAGTGGAAAGTGGGGGCTGCGGAGGGCTCGTCGGCTCATCGTAGGCATCGACGATTTGCTGCACCAGCGGATGGCGGACGATGTCGGCTCGACCCAATTCTACGACCGCTACGCCACGCACGGACTGTAAGCGTCGCACGGCATCCAGCAGACCGCTTTTAGTGGGCGTCGGCAGGTCGACTTGTGTGACATCGCCGGAGACGATGATTTTTGATCCGTGACCCATGCGGGTGAGAAACATCTTCATTTGGGAAATGGTGGCGTTTTGGCCTTCATCGAGAATAATTACGGCCTCGTTCAGTGTGCGGCCGCGCATGTAGGCGAGCGGGATCACTTCGATTACATCTTGTTCAAGCAGCCTTTTCGCTTGCTCGAAATCGATCATATCGTGGAGTGAGTCTAGTAGAGGGCGGAGATAGGGATTGATTTTCGCGCGGAGATCACCGGGCAGATAGCCCAGACTTTCACCGGCTTCGACGGCGGGGCGACAGAGCACGATCTTGCGCACCTGACGAGCTTTAAGGGCTTCAATTGCCATGGCGACGGCGAGGTACGTTTTGCCAGTGCCTGCGGGGCCGATGGCGAATACAACATCATGTTCTCGCATCGCTTGCACGTAGCGGGCCTGGCCTTCCGTCCGAGGCTTGACGCGTGCAAGCGTATGGCTGATGTCGCTGAGAGCGCTGCTGCCGAGTGTCGGAGCTCCGAACTGTCTGTGAAGGATTCCGTGAACATCTTCCTGGGACAGGTTCCGCCGGCGCTCCCCGAGGGCTTTAAGTTGCTCAAGAACTGAGGTGGCTCGAGCGACGGACGTCTCGTCGCCCGAGACATGTATCGTATCGCCACGATGAGTAATGCTGACTCCTAGCGACTCACGAATGGTGCGTAGATGTTGATCACGCGTCCCGAATAGAATCAATGCTAGCTCCGGATCAGCCAGCGCGATAGTAGCTTCAGCCATAGATGTGTGACAGCCGTTTCGCTCTCACTCTTGGATACTCGCAGCGTTGCTCAATCATGACGTGAATATAGCGGATTCCCAAACGACGGCGAATAGATGGGGCGAATTAGGAGTGAAACTTGGTTATGATCGCGGTTGGCGAAATTAAGCGTCGCCCGTTATTTTTCCTGGATGCGACATAAAGATTCGTTAATGTCAGGCTGGCCCCGTGCCAGTTATTGGTTTGTCGTTTGCCATTAGTATGGCTCGCTTCTCTAATTTTCCTTGGTTCACACCCCAATGGGGTGGTGGTCTTGCAAGCAGCTTCGTCCTTTCCTTGTCGCCAGGTCAGTCTGTTTTGTTCAAAAGACGAAAAAACGCTTGTTATTGCCCTCCAAGTACCGCTAACGGACGTTTCTTCGACTCATTTTACGACACCTGCGCGCAATTCTTGCGCAGCTTGATTTATCTCAAGCGAAAAATTCGATCCCTAAAGCCTCCAGCCTTTTAGCTTTCCAGCCTTTCAGCCCTCCCTCGGCATCAGGCCACAAGTGGCGCTGCATCCGCTGCATCCGCCGCTCGCCTGCTCGCATCAACCCGAGCGGCTGGAACCGCCGCCTCGCTCCTTCGTCCGCCGATGCGCCTCCGCAAACATCGCCGCCATAATCTCCAATTCGCGATTAAAACGACGACTTGTCACCCGCATCGCAAAATCCCACTCCTCAGCGTTCACCCCTAAACGCTCCAGCACCGGCGGCAACTCCAGCGGCCGCTCCACGACCATCTCTCCCGGCCGCAGC
>JBIIHW010000019.1:0-94925 GCA_044235425.1 Pirellulaceae bacterium | reverse complement strand
TTACCAGCCAGCGGGCAGTAACCGAGGAAGTCGTCATCCGACTGGCACAGGGCCAGTCGAGAGCAGCTCCCGCTCAAAGCCAGCCGAGGATCGCTCCCGCTCAAAGCCAGCCGAGGATCGCTCCCGCTCAAAGCCAGCCGAGGATCGCTCCCGCTCAAAGCCAGCCGAGGGCGGCTCCCGACCCGACCCTGCGTCGGGCGGAGCAATGACTTCCTCAGTTACCAGCCGGCGAGCGGTAACCGAGGAAGTCGTCATCCGACTGGCACAGGGCCAGTCGAGAGCGGCTCCCGACCCGACCTTGCGTCGGGCGGAGCAATGACTTCCTTAGTTACCAGCCAGCGGGCAGTAACCGAGGAAGTCGTCATCCGACTGGCACAGGGCCAGTCGAGAGCAGCTCCCGCTCAAAGCCAGCCGAGGATCGCTCCCGACCGAAGCCAGCCGAGGATCGCTCCCGACCCGACCTTGCGTCGGGCGGAGCAATGACTTCCTTAGTTACTTGCCGGCGGTAACGGACAGGGAGATAATTCGTCCATCCTTTGTGGGGCTCACACAATAGGAAATGTGCCATGGCCACGCTCACACCTATCTATACGGCCACGAACACGAAGCCTGCGTTTCAATTGAATTGGTCTCTCTCGCTGTTTTTGCGGGATCACGTGGGTTCGATCCGAGTTCCCGTCGATGATTTACGGGATGCCATTCAGCGGGACGACATTCGGCTGCTCGAATATCGCCGTGCATCGGATCGATCACATCAGTTTTTCTTGAGTTCCATGCCTCATCTGGCGCCGGCAGAGATCATTCGTTCGGTGAAGGGGCGATGTCAGTACTTGCTAAATTCGGCATGTCCGCGAGCCTTTCGCCGGAACTATGAATTGACCAGCATTGGCGCGGCCGACCATGCAACATTGGAAGCGTACGTCGGCCGCCAATCGTCACGCCACCCGATGGCCGATGAGCGGATCCAGGATCGCGTACGGGAATGGCAGTTTCACGATTCGACGATCAACTTGGCGGCAACTCGTGTGAGTGCTCATGGGCGATTCATCTACAATCTCCATGTCGTGGTGGAGCTTGAGCAAGGTGGCTGGTGTATCGAGACGCCGGTGTGGGTGGCACGCCGCACGATGATTGAACGGATGGCTCATAAGAAGCAGTGGCAGCTATCACGCGTGGGCATCGTCGTGAATCACTTGCATGTCTTGGTTGGGTGTGGAGCATTGGACTCACCGCTTGATGTGGGTTTGGCATTCTTGAACAACCTAGCCTATGTCGACGGAATGCGACCGAACTATCGATTTGGATTCTATATAGGCACATTCGGCCCGTACGAACGAGAGGTTATCCGTCGCAGCGTGCGCGCCGGGAAGCGTAATGACGAGATGCTCGGCGAGCGGTAACCGAGGAAGTCGTCATCCGACTGGCACAGGGCCAGTCGAGAGCAGCTCCCGCTCAAAGCCAGCCGAGGATCGCTCCCGCTCAAAGCCAGCCGAGGGCGGCTCCCGCTCAAAGCCAGCCGAGGGCGGCTCCCGCTCAAGGCCAGCCGAGAGCAGCTCCCGCTCAAGGCCAGCCGAGGGCGGCTCCCGCTCAAAGCAAAGCCAGCCGAGAGCAGCTCCCGACCCGACCTTGCGTCGGGCGAAGCAATGACTTCCTTAGTTACCAGCCAGCGGGCGGTAACCGAGGAAGTCGTCATCCGACTGGCACAGGGCCAGTCGAGAGCAGCTCCAGCTCAAAGCCAGCCGAGGATCGCTCCCGCTCAAAGCCAACCGAGAGCGGCTCCCGCTCAAAGCCAGCCGAGGATCGCTCCCGACCCGACCTTGCGTCGGGCGAAGCAATGACTTCCTTAGTTACCAGCCAGCGGGCGGTAACCGAGGAAGTCGTCATCCGACTGGCACAGGGCCAGTCGAGAGCGACTCCCGCTCAAAGCCAGCCGAGGATCGCTCCCGACCCGACCTTGCGTCGGGCGGAGCAATGACTTCCTTAGTTACCAGCCAGCGAGCGGTAACCGAGGAAGTCGTCATCCGACTGGCACAGGGCCAGTCGAGAGCGACTCCCGCTCAAAGCCAGTCGAGAGCGGCTCCCGCTCAAAGCCAGCCGAGGGCGGCTCCCGACCCGACCTTGCGTCGGGCGGCGCAATGACTTTCTTAGTTACCAGCCAGCGAGCGGTAACCGAGGAAGTCGTCATCCGACTGGCACAGGGCCAGTCGAGAGCAGCTCCCGCTCAAAGCCAGCCGAGGATCGCTCCCGCTCAAAGCCAGCCGAGGATCGCTCCCGACCCGACCTTGCGTCGGGCGGAGCAATGACTTCCTTAGTTACCAGCCAGCGGGCAGTAACCGAGGAAGTCGTCATCCGACTGGCACAGGGCCAGTCGAGAGCGGCTCCCGCTCAAAGCCAGCCGAGGATCGCTCCCGCTCAAAGCCAGCCGAGGATCGCTCCCGACCCGACCTTGCGTCGGGCGAAGCAATGACTTCCTTAGTTACCTGCCAGCGAGCGGTAACCGAGGAAGTCGTCATCCGACTGGCACAGGGCCAGTCGAGAGCGGCTCCCGCTCAAAGCCAGCCGAGGATCGCTCCCGACCCGACCTTGCGTCGGGCGAAGCAATGACTTCCTTAGTTACCAGCCAGCGAGCGGTAACCGAGGAAGTCGTCATCCGACTGGCACAGGGCCAGTCGAGAGCAGCTCCAGCTCAACGCCCGCCGAGAGCGGCTCTCGCTCATCGCCCGCCGAGGATCGCTGGGAGTTTATTCGGCGATCGTCGAGAGGTTAGCAGGGGAAACGGTCATCAGACTCGGCGGCAATCTTAGGAACGTTTGCCCTTAGCAGCCTTAGCAGGCTTGGTTGACTTTTCAGCCTTCGTGGTCTTGGCGGATTTACTAGTTTTAGTAGCCTTGCTCGCTTTCGTGGCGGCCTTGGCGGAGCCCTTGGTACCGCTCTTCGTCGTCGAGGCGGGGCCACCAAACGCGCGGGAAAAATTGTCGCCGTACTTCTCACTCGTACCCGAATGCAAAATCGTCATCGTGTTTCACTCCTGCCAGCAACTATTGTTTCAAACGCTTATAACGAAATCGATGCGGCTCGTCCGCCTTGATCCCCAATCGCTCACGACGCTGCTCTTCATACGTCTGGAAGTTTCCTTCACACCAGTGCACGTACGAATCACCCTCGAATGCCAAAATATGAGTCGCAATACGATCCAGAAACCAGCGGTCGTGACTGATCACCACGACGCAGCCCACATAATTTAAAATTGCTTCTTCCAACGCTCGCAAGGTGTCCACGTCTAAATCGTTGGTTGGTTCGTCGAGCAAGAGCACGTTCGACCCGCGACGTAGCAGCTTCGCCAAATGCACTCGGTTCCGCTCGCCTCCCGATAATGCGCCGACCTTTTTTTCCTGGTCTGGGCCACGGAAGTTGAACCGCGACACATACGCTCGACTGTTGATCTTGCGGCCACCCATTTCGAGCTGATCGTAGCCGCCCGAGATCTCCTCGTACACCGACTTCTCCGGGTCCAGTGCATCGCGATTCTGATCGACATAACCAAACTCGACCGTCGGCCCCACTCGCAGTTGTCCCGAATCGGGTTTTTCCTGGCCGACCAGCATGCGGAACAGAGTCGTTTTGCCCGCTCCGTTGGGGCCGATGATGCCCACGATTCCACCGGCCGGTAAGCGGAAGCTGAGATCCTCGATCAGCAGCTGGTCACCATAGGCTTTGGTGATATGCGTCGCATCCACCACCAACTCGCCCAGATGCTTACCGGGTGGAATCTGAATTTCCAGCTCGTCGACGCGCTCTTCGAACTTCTCCGCCGCCAACTGTTCGTAGGCTTTGATACGAGCTTTATTTTTGGCCTGACGAGCTCGCGGTGCCATCCGCACCCACTCTAATTCGCGCTGCAACGACTTTTGCCGAGCCATCGCACTTTTCTCTTCCCGCTCAAGTCGCACGCGCTTCTGCTCGAGCCACGACGAGTAGTTACCTTCCCAGGGAATACCGGCGCCGCGATCCAGTTCCAGAATCCACTTGGCAACGTTGTCGAGGAAATAGCGATCGTGAGTAACGGCAACCACCGTACCGGCGTACTCGGCTAAATGATGTTCGAGCCACGAGACCGCTTCGGCATCCAAGTGGTTCGTCGGTTCATCCAAGAGCAACAGATCGGGTCGACGCAGTAAAAGCTTACAGAGGGCCACACGCCGCCGCTCGCCACCCGACAACTTGGTGACGTCGGCATCACGCGGTGGCAAATTCATGACGTCCATCGCCACCTCAATCTCATGTTCGAGATTCCAGGTATTGGTAGCGTCAATTTTATCTTGCAGCCGAGCCATTTCGTCGCACAGCTTCGTCATCTCCGCTTCTTCGAGCGGTTCTGCCAAGCGGCCGCTGATTTCGTGGTAGCGATCGAGCAGCGATTGACGCGGTGCCACCGCTTCCATCAGGTTTCCCCAGACATCCTTGTCTACGGTCAGCTGAGGCTCTTGCGACAAATAGCCGCGCGTGAAACCGTCGGTCAATTTGGCTTCGCCATCAAAGTCGCGATCTTCGCCCGCCATGATGCGCAAGAGCGTGCTCTTGCCCGATCCATTACGTCCTAATACTCCAATCTTCGCGCCCGGATAAAACGACAGCCAGATGTCCTTGAGCACCTCGCGCTGCCCACGCTTCTTAACCAATCGCTCCATCGTGAAGATATACTGCGGTCCCATGCCTGCTCCTGATAACTAACTTCTCATCACTCCCACTCGATTGTCGCCGGTGGTTTGCTGCTGATGTCATAACACACTCGATTCACCCCCTTCACCTCGTTGATGATCCGAGTGGAGATGCGAGCGAGAACATCGTATGGCAAACGAGACCAATCGGCGGTCATAAAATCATCGGTGTTCACGCAGCGAATGGCGATCGTGTCCTCGTAAGTCCGAGCGTCGCCCATGACGCCGACGCTTTGCACCGGTAACAAGACTGCGAAGGCCTGCGACGTATCGCGATACAAGCCTGCCGCCCGAATTTCATTCACCGTGATCTCATCCGCCTCCCGGAGCACGTCCAGCCGCTGACGAGTGACCTCGCCCAAGCAGCGGACCGCCAAACCCGGTCCGGGAAAGGGATGTCGCCAGACGAGTTCGTCGGGCAAGCCTAACTCCAGCCCCAACCGGCGCACCTCATCCTTAAACAAATCCCGTAGCGGTTCAATCAACTCGAAACCCAGTTGTTCGGGTAGCCCGCCGACATTGTGATGCAGCTTGATCGTCGCTGCTGGACCGTCCGGTGCCGCTCCACTTTCAATCACGTCGGGATAGAGAGTACCTTGAGCCAGAAAGCGAGCGTCTTTAATCTTTGCCGCTTCATCTTTGAAACATTCGATGAACGCATGACCGATGCGACGGCGCTTTTCCTGCGGATCGCGGATACCGCTGAGTGCCGTCAGAAAGCGTTCCTCGCCGCGCACCACATGCAGGTCTGTCTTGAAATGATTCGAGAACTCGGCGATCACCGACTGCTCTTCTGCTTTCCTTAGCAAGCCGTTGTCGACCAGAATGCAGGAGAGTTGTGAGCCGATCGCTTGATACAGCAAAGCGGCCGTAACGGAGGAATCCACTCCACCTGACAAGCCACAAATCACTCGGGATGAGCCGACGATTTGCCGAGTTTTTTCGATGGTCTCTTGGGCGAAGTCCCCCAGTCGCCAGCGACCCGTGCAACCGCAAATCACCGTCAGGAAGTTATGCAAAATCGTACCGCCCAGGGGAGTGTGAGTCACCTCGGGGTGAAACTGCAAACCAAACACCGGCAGATGTCGATGCTTGACGGCCGTGATCGGACAGGTAGCAGTATGACCAAGCGGAATGAAATCGTCGGAGACGCGCGCGACTTGATCGCCATGACTCATCCACACATCGGTCTGCTCAGGTAAACCGCCGAAGAGATCCGCGTGATTGGTGACGTGAAACTGCGATCGTCCATATTCGCGGGCCGGCGCACTTTCAACTCGCCCCCCCAGCGTGTCACAGGCCAACTGCATGCCGTAACAGATTCCCAGCACGGGAATGCCGAGTTCGAAGAGTCGCGGGTCACAGCGCGGCGCACCCTGCTCATATACGCTGGATGGCCCACCCGACAAAATCAATCCGACCGGTGCCCTGCGTCGAACCGCTTCCAATGAAATGTCGTGCCGTACAATTTCACAGTAAACATGATTCTCTCGCACTCGACGGGCGATCAATTGAGCGTACTGCGAACCGAAATCCAGAACCAGCACACGCTCATCGGCGGTACGTGATGACGATAACGGCGGTAGTGATGCCAGGGTCATCCAATCATTCCTCCCCCAAGAAAAAATCCCGCCAGGAACGACGGGACGAAGGCCGATTATATGCGGCGCAGGGCGCATCGCCTAGTTGCCGCAGAGTGGGCAGCGGTCGTGCAAGTCGGCTCGGCGCCACACAGCTTAACGAGTCAACACTTGTTAAACTGGGGGGCTTTTACTAGATTCGTGAGTCCGTTTTTACCCATTTCCATGTCCACAGGTCGTAGGTATCCATCATGTCGAACGCCACCCTTGCGTTCTTGATTGTCTTGTCCACCACGGGGCAACTTCGCATCTTCAATCGGGCTCAGCCTGCCTATCGCGGGGAGATGGAGTCGCGTGGGGACCGCAGTGAAGTTGTGAGCCGTAATGGCATGTCGCTGGCGGGCGGATCAACCGCCGTCGGTGTGATGACTCCAACCGAACTCAAGCGGCAGCAAGACATCTTTCAAAAGCTGTGGGGCAAGCCGATGGTCACCAAATTGGATGACCTGCCCACGGAAGGCAAGGTAGACGAATTTCGGATTCCCTACTCGGGTCACGACTATCCCGACTACAACAACGGCACCGTCAATGCACTTGCCAAGTACGACCGCGCGTTCCATCGTGGTTCCAGCCGAGCGTCCGGCCATGAAATGGAGGACGTTCGTCAGCATCGCGAAGTCAAGGAAAAGGTGACCACGACTCGAGCCAATACGGGTGGTTTCTTCCGCCGAGTGGCGACGGGGAGCACAACGTTCGCCACGCCCGCCTGGTACGGGCACTGCAACGGCTGGACAGCCGCTACGATCCGTCATGCGGAGCCGCAAAATTCGGTCGTACGCAATGGTGTGGAGTTCACGCCGGCGGACATCAAGGGCATGCTTGCGGAGATGTACATGTACACTCCGACCGCCATTCTGGATGGTACCGTCGACATGGTAAACCCAGCCGGCCTACACCTGGCGGTTACGAACTGGATCGGCATCGGCAAGCATTCGATCGGCATGGAATCAGCACCGGGAAAAATGGTGGTGAACTTCCCGATGTATGGCTTCAAGTCCACCATCAGTCCGATCAACAGCCGCTTGGTCGACGTCGTCACGATCGCCACTTACATGCTGCATGTAACGGGCGAAGTCGATAAGTCGACGCCCCATCCCCGTGAACTCTATTTCCACTACACGCTCGACCTGGATGCCAATGGCAAAATCACCGGGGGAGCCTACCAGCGCGACAGTGCACGGCTCGATATGATCTGGGTGCCGCTCACGCCGACCCATGGAGGCGCCAAGGGGAACGAGCGCGGCAATCCTTATTTGAACATCGACGAAGTGTTGTCAATCTGGGCAGAGTCGGTGCCAGCGGAAGTACGAGCGAAGTGGGTTAATGTTTCGTCGCGCAAGGCCGATGGAACGGCGGTTACCTATGCAGGTGCCGACGAGCCGAAGAACCTGTGGATCGATGGCAACAAGCTCGAAGACAACCGCGTCGAGGCGACGGGCGAGGGCAGCGAAGCGACCACTTCGACGACGACCGCCAGCGATGCTCCTGCGAATGAAACGCCTGCCAGCGACACACCGGCAGGTAACACTCCTGCCGGCGACCGTCCAGCGGGGAATCCAGCGCGCGACGAGTGATCGAGTGAACCAGGGCAGGGGAGGCTCAGCGGCGTGCGTATTCTGTTAACCAACGATGATGGCATTCACGCTCCAGGACTGGCAGCGCTGGAGCGTGAATTACGGCAACTGGGCGAAGTCACGGTGGTTGCTCCGGCGACCGAGCAAAGTGGCGTGGGCCACTCGATTACGTTCCTCAGGCCACTGGTTTGCAAAGAAGTCTTTGAAGGCGAGCGGCGGCGGGGATGGGCGGTGGAAGGAAGTCCGGCCGACTGTGTGAAGATCGGCATCTTTGAGTTTTTTCAAGAACGACCTGATTTGGTGGTGAGCGGCATCAACGGTGGGTTGAATGCCGGCATCAATGTGCTTTATTCAGGAACCGTGGCAGCGGCCATTGAAGGTGCTTTCTTTGGTATCCCGAGCATCGCGGTGTCGCTGGAATTTGATGAGCATGCGCAGTTTGGTCGCTGTGCCACGATGGCACGGCAAATCATCCAGCAAATTGTCGCTCAAAATGTAGACAGCCCGCGGCTCTACAATTTAAACTTCCCCACGCGAGCGATGCAGGAACCGACGGAACTGCGCGTGGTGCCGATGGGGATTGCTCGATATGGCGAGCACTTCATCAAGCGGCGTGATCCACGGGGACGCAATTACTATTGGGCTACAAATGATCCACCGCCCAAACCTGGGCCTTACGATACCGATTTGACCGCACTCGCTCGCGGCTGTGTGACGCTCACCCCGTTACACTATGATATGACTCAACAAATCGCTCTGCAGGAAATGCAGTCGTGGTCGCTGCGGCTACCCGACGGGGCATAACGGGTCGTAAGGGCACTGTCTCGGGCAGGTCTTGCGGTGCACACTTCAGGAATGGGGAGTAGGTCCATGAATCGCATGCGTCAAACTGCTCGTTGGTCGCTGGCCACTATGGTGGGAATTTTTGCACTGGGAGCGGTTGGGTGCGGCCCGAATTCTGCTCCCGTCGCAGCGACTCCAAGTCTGCCTCCAGCGCCCACGGCGGCCGCTCCGGTGATGGCCCCAGGAGCCGCGGCCAATCCGGCTCAGCAGCCTGCCGGTGGGCCGGCCGGAGCCGAGTCACCCGTCGAGGGCGGCAAGGCGACGGGCGAAACCGAGCGCGTAGCAGCGACCGCAGGAGTAGGAATCAAGGGTCGCAGCCTGGATCAGCACGAAGGCCTGATTGTCACGCCAGCGAAGACGTTTTTTACCGCCAAGGAACGGATTGCTTTTGAGATCGCGGTGCCACACGCTTTAAATCTGTACAAGGCGTTGAACGGCGAAGCTCCGAAGTCACAAGAAGAATTCATGGCGAAGATTGTGGCGGAAAACAACATCCAGTTGCCTAAGCTTCCTGAAGGCCATCGCTACGTCTACGATCCCGCCACCGAACAGCTGCTCGTGGAACGTCCCATAAAGTAGCCGCACACAGAACGGCACGGTCCGAGCTGTTAGTTGTCTAAATTCCTCGCGCCTTTGCGTCAGCTCTTCCTGGTCACGCAAAGGTCCTTTTCTCACGCTAAGTTTTTTGTCTCGCGCAAAATGTTTTTGTCTCTCGCAAAGGCGCTAAGACGCAAAGATGGTGGATTGCTGACAATCTTTCTTGTTCTGAGATCTTTGCGCCTTTGCGTGAGCTGTTCTTCCCGCCTTTGCGTGAGCTCATCTTCCGTGCCTTAGCGGGCTCTCCTAGGGTTTGCGGAGGTCATGCAGCGGATCGTGATGCTCGTATCGGTCGACCCACCAGCGGTCGCCTTCCTTGAAAAACTCCACTTCCAGATACCGCGGCACTCGACGGTCCTTGATCAAACCGGCACTATCGCCACCAGTCACCACGATATTGAAACGTGCCGTGGCTTGGGTCGACTGTCGTTCATCGACCCCAACCAGCTCAATCTTGATCGGACGCTTGATCTCAATCGCCGTGACTTGAAACAACTTGAGTTCCGAGAGGGCCAGTTCCCGCATATCTTGTCGACTGCGATGAAAGTGGCTCACCGCCCGCTCCGCATCACCTCGCAATACCGCCTCGGCCACGGCATCAATCACCTGTTCGATCCGCTCGCGCTCGGTCACCACCATCCGGTCGACGACCAGCCAGCCGCCCATGGCGACAAGTACGGCGATAACTCCCAGGAGCAATCGCGAGTCACGCAGTTGGTACCAACCGGCGAGCAGCCCTGTCAGTAGCAAGATCCCCACCAACATCAAGGTACCGGTGTGCTCCAGCAAATAGCTCATTTGGCCACCTTTCCCGGATTCGAGTACCCCGTCGCGTTTCGATCACCCAAGCCCGTCTCCGTGCCATCATCGACGGCGGGTGAAGAGTGGTCTATCGATGTCGATTGGTCACCGACGTCAAATTGCCTGCGCTCGCGGGCGCGTTGCCAGAGAAACCCGGTCCAGCCCGCTCCAATCACGATTAAAAGGAGTGCGTAGAGCGGCCGGAGATCGGCTACCTTATCAGCCGACGTCGAAAACTGTTCCGACGACTCTTCGTCGGCAGCATGCTGATAGATATGCTGCCGCCCCTGAAACTGGCGATCATGCTGAGCTTGTCGATCACCGTAACGAGTGCTTTGAGCGGCAATCGCCAGGACTCCGGCTGTACCGAAGAGATACAGCCAGAACCAGGGAGAATCGGTCAGCGGTGGCCGCACTCGTTTTTCGTCCACACGTCACTCCTCACCCAAACTGCTAGCGACGACGGCGGAAGAGTGGCCCACCGTAGATGGCTCCGCCACTCAATTCCTCTTCAATCCGCAGCAACTGGTTGTATTTCGCCATGCGATCACTGCGCGACGCGGAACCGGTCTTGATTTGGCCCGTCCCCAGCGCGACAGCCAAGTCGGCGATCGTCGAGTCCTCGGTTTCACCACTGCGGTGACTCGAAATGCTGGTGTAGCCATTGCGATGAGCGAGATGGATGGCGGCGATGGTTTCGGTCAGCGAACCGATCTGATTCACCTTGATCAAGATACTGTTCGCAATCCCTTCTTCGATGCCGCGCTGCAGTCGTTGCGTGTTGGTTACGAACAGGTCGTCACCGACGAGCTGTGTGCGCTTGCCGACTTTGTCGGTGAGCATCTTCCAGCCTTCCCAATCATCTTCGCTGCAACCATCTTCGATCGAACAGATCGGATAGTTATCGACCCAGTTCGCCAGAAAATCGACCATGCCAGCCGAGTCCAGCTTCTTGCCATCGATTGTGTAAGTCTTTGTCTTGGCATCAAAGAACTCGGTAGCGGCCACATCCAGAGCGATGTAAACCTGCTCGCCCGGCTTATAGCCGGCCTTTTCAATCGCCTCCATGATCAGATCTAACGCGGCTCGATTACTGGGCAGATCCGGAGCAAACCCGCCTTCATCACCGACGGCCGTATTGAGCTTACGACCCTTGAGTACTTTCTTCAGATGATGAAACACTTCGCAGCCGCAGCGGAGCGCATCGCTGAAAGACTGAAATCCGAGCGGCATCACCATGAATTCCTGAACGTCGACCGAATTGTCCGCGTGAGCACCACCGTTGACGATGTTCATCATCGGTGCCGGCAGCATGTTCGCGCCGGGGCCACCCAGATAGCGATAAAGAGGTTGCTGCGTGAACGCTGCGGCAGCCTTCGCCACGGCCAGCGATACGCCCAGGATCGCATTGGCTCCCAGGTTTCCCTTGTTCGCCGTACCATCCAATTCAATCATCCGTGAATCGATACCGATTTGATCGCAGGCATCCCAGCCGATCAGATTATCGGCGAGCACTCCGTTCACATTTTCGACGGCCTTGAGCACCCCTTTGCCCAAGAACACTCGAGCGTCGTCATCACGCAATTCAATCGCTTCATGAGCCCCTGTGCTGGCACCGCTCGGCACCGCCGCTCGGCCAAACGATCCATCGTTCAACGTGACATCCACCTCCACAGTTGGATTGCCACGACTGTCCAAAACCTGACGTCCTCGAATGCCGGCGATCAAACTCATGACTCAACTCGCTCCTCGTTTAGGCTGGATAAGAATGGGCAGGATTTCAGCTTCCTGAAGCGTCGTTATTGTGCCCGAAGCGAGGATACTTGGCTAGTCCGCGTGAACCTGGGTCGGTTGCGTCGTGACCGGCCGGGCCGTACAACCAAGGCTGGCGTGGCACTCGTGAGTGACGCACTCTTGGGTTCCAGCGCGGCTGACCGGTTCACCGATTCACTTCTGATATCTTGCCTCTTTGTTTACTCGGGATGAATGTTTTCCATGTTCTCTGGAATTGTTGAAGCGGTGGGAACTGTCACCGCAGCGAGCGTCAGGCCACCAGGCCTGCGGCTGGTGATTGACCTGCAACAGCTTTCCTGCGACGCTCGGCTGGGTGACAGTATCGCCGTCAACGGCTGCTGTTTGACCATTGTGTCCTTGGAAGGCACGTGCGCGTCGTTCGATGTCGGCGCGGAGACACTCGCCCGTACCAACCTCGGTCAACTATCTGCCGGTGCACCAGTGAACTTAGAACGAGCCATGAAGCTCGGTGACCGTCTGGGTGGCCATTTGGTTTCCGGCCACATTGACACCATCGCCACCCTGGACGAACGCCTGGATGAACGCGAGTGGTCGACGTGCTGGTTCCGCCTTCCTGCGCGCTGGACTCGCCAAATGGTCAGCAAGGGTTCGGTCGCCATCGATGGCATCAGCTTAACGCTGGTAGCGGTGGAACCGGAGCGATTCAGCGTGATGCTGATCCCCCATACGCTCGCTGTCACTACCATGGGCACGAAAACCGTTGGCGACCATGTCAACATCGAAACGGATTTGTTGGCGAAATATGTAGAGCAGCAGATTCGTGGTTTTACAAACTACTCCAGCTCGGAACTTTCCTCACAACCTCTGAATTAACTCGCATTTTATTGGTAAATCTCACGGGACCAATCACACGCAACCGCTCTCCAACTGGCAGCAACTTTCATGACCGTACCTCGTCAGACCGCCTCGTATTTGATGAAGCGATTTTCGGAAGTGGGAATTCGCCCTCAATCCCAGCACGGCCAGAATTTCCTAGTCGATCTGAATTTGATTGACATCGTGATTGAGGCCGCCGATCTTGGACCTCAGGATGTGGTGCTGGAAATTGGCACCGGCACCGGCTCGCTCACCGCACTGCTTGCCGAACGCGCCGGGCAGGTGATAACCGTGGAGCTCGATCCTGCACTGCATCAGCTGGCAAGCGATACGCTCGTCGATTTCGACAACGTCGTCATGCTCCAGCAAGACGCACTCAAGAACAAGAATCATTTTCATCCGCGCGTATTGGAACAGTTGCGGCAGGCTCTCGCCGCTGCCCCCGATCGGCAACTGAAACTGGTTGCCAACTTACCCTACAATATCGCCACTCCCGTGCTTTCGAATTTGCTGTACTTCGAGCCGCTGCCGGTATCCATGACAGCAACCATTCAGAAGGAAGTAGCAGAGCGGATCTTAGCGCAACCACGGACGAAGGATTACAGTGCGTTGAGCGTATGGATGCAAAGTCAATGCGATGTGGAACTGCTGCGCACCTTACCACCCACTGTTTTCTGGCCACGCCCCAAAGTAGATTCCGCGATTATTCAAGTACGTCCCAACCACGAAAAGCGCGCTCGCATTAAGGATCTTAAAACCTTTCATCAATTTGTGCGCGGAATGTTCTTTCATCGACGCAAGTTTATCCGCGCGGAACTGGTAAGTTTCCTCAAGGATCGAGCTGACAAATCGGAGGTGGATGTGATCTTAGCCGAAATGCAGCTACCCACTCAGACACGCGCGGAAGAGCTGGATGTTGACATGCTATTGTCGCTATATGATTGTGTTAGTCGGCACGTGTCCTTAACAGCCGAATAAAGAGACAGTCATGAATCTGGATGAGTTACGTGAAGAGTTGGCGAGCAAAAGGGCTTCGGCGGAACGGATTCTCGACGCTGCAAATCATTTGGACTTGAAGACGTGGACGGAGGATCCCTCGCTCTGCTTGGACCTCATCGGATGGCTAATCCGCCAAGGATTTCCCGGGCGAGCTCTCGACCTTGCCCAGCGCTGCCATCCGCTGCTCGAAAAGAATCTGACGCTTAAATACCAATTAGCCTTGGCTGCAGCACGGGGAGGGAACTCCCGTTACGCCGAAGCGCTACTTGATCGGCTGCAGCAGGCCATCGCTGAGCATCCCGCGGAATATAACGATCAGCTCACGACCAAATTGGCCGTCGACATTCGCGCACTGAAGGGGCGGGTGCTGAAGGATCGCTCGCGGCGCGATCCGAAATTGGCCGTGGAGGCAGCACGCTGTTACGAACAGGCCGCCAATATTCCAGGAGCGCGTGAGCTGCCCGATCGGGCCACATTTCCGCTCATCAATGCCGCCACGATGTGGCGAGTGGCTGGCGAGCGAGAACAATCGGTGAAACTCGCACAAGAGGTCGTTGATCGAATTTCGGCGGAGGCTGCGGGGGAACTGCAACGAAAAAATATTTGGCCTGCCGCCAGTCTCGGCGAAGCCTATCTGCTACTGGGAAAACATGCCGAGGCGGTGGCTTGGTACCAGCGAGCCGTTGCCGTCGCGAACGAAACGGGAAGTGTCGGTGATCTCGCCTCCATGCGCAACAACATTCGTCGCCTGCAGGAAGTGGCGGCCACGGCGAGCACGGATTTTCTGGATGAGCATCTCGGGAAAGTTGTCGTATTCTGCGGTCACATGGTCGATTCGCCCGCTCGCCAAGCCGCACAGCTACCCGAACGCTTTCCAGACGATCCAGCACTGATCGCCCTCGTACAAGCGGCGATCGCTCAATCCCTCGATCGACTCAATGCCAAAGTCGGCTATTGCTCACTAGCCTGCGGTGGCGACATCCTGTTTGCCGAGGCAATGTTGGATCGGGGCGCGGAACTGCATGTCGTTCTTCCCTATGCCCAGGATGACTTCCTCATCACAAGTGTCGATTTCGGTTCGCGGGATGCTCACTGGCAGGCTTGGCGTCAGCGCTTCGAACGTGTCTTGCAGCGTGTGATTGAGCAATCCCCGGATCATTTTCGACAAACGACCAAGGAACCTTTTTTGGATTGTTCCGAGTTGTATCGGTTTGCTTTCAAAGTGCTGCAAGGACGAGCGGTTTTGCGTGCGCGAGAACGAGCGTCGGAGCCGGTCGCCATGGTGTTGCAGGAGGGCCTGACCGCCGACGCTCATAGTTTCCCCGCACTCTTTCATCGGGAATGGCAGGAGAATGGTTACGAAACAGAGATACTCAATCTCGGCGACATTCGCAGCCAGTGGTATCAGGAGCAATCTCGAAAGAACAGCCACTTCGTAACTCCTCCAACTTCCTCCTGGACAAAACTCAACGTCGGCAATTCGGATCGAGTGAATCGAACCATCAAAGCCATGTTGTTTGCGGATGTCGCTGGCTACAGTTCCGTCATCGAAGAAAAACTTTCCGACTTTCTCCTGCAATATGGCCGCTTCCTCAAAGAACTCTTTGAATCCCCGATCGGAAAAACTGCCCTCTATGCGAATACCTGGGGCGATGGCTTGTACGTCGTCTTTGATGATGTGCTGAAAGCGGCAGAGTTCTCTTTGGAACTAGTTGACCCCATCCGCGTCGCACAACCACGCTGGTCCGATTTCGGGCTCGGAGATTCGAATCCCTTCCGAGTGGGTTTGCATGCAGGCCCCACCTTTGAATTGCCCGACATCTTCCAAGGACGTTCCTGCTTCGCCGGGCAACACGTCAATCGAGCCGCTCGGATTGAACCGGTGACCATGAAAGGCTGCGTCTATGCGAGCGAACCGCTAGCCGCTAGTCTCATCATGGCCGCCCCCGGCCGATTCCAAGTCGATCACGTCGGCGTCCATGCACTTGCTAAAAAATACGACGACCGCTGCGACCTGTTCCACATAGGCCGCTAACGACATCGTCCAGGTCGAGTGCCGTCGTCTCTCCGTCAACTCCGCGCTCTTACCCCTGCAGTTCGGCCCAGAACCGGTCCAGCATATCGTGACGGCTGCGGGAATAGTGGCCGCGATCGAGCCAGCGGTTGAGGTATGCGAGGTTTTCCTCTGCCAGGTTAGGATGCTCGGTTGCGAGTTGCAGCGCACGTTCAATCGCTGGTACTACACTCGCGCCGGCCGACACCTCCACCATCCCAGCACGCGGAAACGGGATCAAGAACTCATAGTCGCTAAGGTCATTGGAAACGACCGCGCATCCCGCATACAGAGCCTCAAAGTGACGATATGACCACGGCGCATAACCACTCGGCGCGAGCGCCACACGCGAACGGCAGAGCCCCTGAAAGTACTCGAAAAAGCCGATCTTGCGTCGATTCAAAAAGCAGGGCGCCAGCGTTTGAGCATCGGCGTGATCGCGAAACGTGGCGCGCCATTTATCGCCGCCGACTAAACCGCCCCACAGTTTCCAGTCGGGCCGATCGCGTTTGAGTTCAAGCATCCAGCGCAGACGCTCATTGGTCTCGATGGAACCGGTGGGGCGAGCAACAAACCCCACATCGAAAACTCGCTCCGGTGCCGCTACCCAGCGCTGACGAGCGTCGCGCCAGCGCAATGCCCAGTGCAAACGATTATTGAGCGGCGGTCGTTTGATCGGCAGAAAGCCCACGCGAAGTGGTAACTGCCAACGCCGATCCCGAAAGTTCTTCAGACAGATATCAGTCTGCGATAACAGCCAAGGCACATTTGATTCACCGAAGTTCAGTCCATGCATATCGGTGGAATCGTAGAGTGCCAGCTGGCGAAATTTCACACGGGCAAGGTGAGCGGCTCCGAGTGTGGTGGGAATACCGACAAACAGCCAATCGGTTTCGTGTGACTGACCGCTCTCGAGTAACTGAGATGGTCGCAGCAGCGTCACTCGGCGACGCCCAAAGTACTCCACCAAAAACCAATACAAAGATAATTCCGCGTAACTGCCAAACCGTGACGCCAACCACCAAAACGCGCGCGTGCCTTTATAGCCTCGATCATGTTTGGCAACGTCACTGATGACGACCGTAAATCGATCACTCGTCGCCATATCGGAATCCATCAGTTCCCAGAGTTTTTAGCGAACCTGAGCGGGAAATCGCGGTGCCGCGGGCCGACTCGTATAGGGCGTATCCGCCAGGAACAAACAACCGGCCTGATCATGCATTTGCAATTGCGAGTCCGACATCTCTTCTACGGCAGTGGTAATGACAAGTTGCAATTGATCGCCAACCGGGATGAGTCGTGGACAGGTGGCGCGTGGCGAGCGAGCCGTTCGCCAAATGGCCTCGAGCTGGCCGTTGGCGATGCGATATTGACGAGTTTCTCCGTATGGCACATCGCGGGGATCGTAGAAAGAAATGATGATGGACTGCGAGTCGGGGGTAAGTTCCATACCATCGGGAAAACTGTCGCCGGCGGTCAAATCCAAAACCGTCTGTGGCTCTCCAATGACTCCCGTTTGCAAGTTGATGGGATAGCCCACGACGAGCTTTGTGGGTGAATCGATGTCGAGCAGCAGCCACTGATGATCGCGCCGTACGAGCTGCTTGCCGTTGGAACAGATCTGATCGCGGCGCAGCGTATGCAGCGTTTGACGATCATTCGCCAGCAGATAGAGCCCTGCTTTCTTGGTGGCGAATTTCAAATCCTTGCAGCCGAACAAAACGCCGCCCTCACACAACACGCCGTCGTTGATAATCGTGTTTTCTACCGCTGCGTCGACCGGCCCTACCCACGGCGTGAACTCGCGTGTTCGCAGATCAAAACAGCCCACATGCCGTTCCAGTCCCACGACGAATTGGTGAGGAATTTCACCGGCTGGACAGTCGATGGGAAAGGCGAATCCCGGCCTTCCTGGCAAGTCATATCGCTGATCCTGCCCTGTCTGGAGATTGAACAGATGCAGCGATCCGGTGGTCGCAGCCGCGCCGTGCTGAATCGCCACCCAGCTAAAAATTCCGTTCCCCAGCGGATAGGGTCCTTCGGGCAGAAATCGCAGCTCGGCTGATTCCGGTCGATAGAGTAATCGCGCTTCACGTTCAGCAATCGTCATGAACTATCCTTATGCTTCTTGTTTGGCCTGTAAGAAAGTCAATCGTATAAGAAAATCGCATGGGAAAATCGTGCCGCAAAATCTGCAACGGTGGTGATTAACTTTTCTTGGCTGGCGAGCGGCGGCAGTAAGACAGTGCCAGCAGCGCAAAGCCGGTCGACAAATTTGCGTCGGATTCCATCCAGCGTTTGTCGGTGTTCACCCACGAACCGTTTTCCTGCTGACGCTTATTCAACTCGGCAATCAAATCCGCGCGCCAGTCATGTTTCTGACCAGTAGCATCAACGACGGTGTCTTGACCGAGTGCATCGAGCGTCTTGGCAAAGGTCTGGTAGTAGTAGTAAACGCCCGCTTGACCCATGCCGGGATTACTAGCCACGGTGTAATTCCTGGCGATCCACTTGAGGGCCCCCTGCATGCGGGGATCATCTGCTTTGACACCCGCATAAATCATGCTCTTCAGCCCTGCGTAGGTCATTCCGCCATAACTACGCAGAGCGCCCTCGTCCGACTTTCCGGCCGGACTCGCGCCACCTGCTGCCACCGTGTAGAAAAAACCGCCATCAGGATCCTTCACGGCAGCCTTGTCGATGGTGAGTTCGGTTTCTAGATTCTGGCAGCGCGAGACAAACAACAGGGCCCGCTGAATCGCCTTGTCATCGCCATTGTTTCCTGTCGCCTTGAGCGCATCGATAAGGAACGCCGTGTTGGAGAGATCCGGGCGTCCTTCGCCTCCGTAGCCGGCACCACCATAATCAGCATCCGAGCGTTCTTTGCCGTCCTGCTCGTCTATCTGAGCGTTCTTGAGGTACCGATCCGCCTGTTTGAGCAGCGCGGTGTAACGGCCATCCTGATTCGCAGCCTCAAAACACATGATCGCCAAACAGGTTTCATAATTAGGCAAGCGGCTGGTTTTCTTGGCCACCGCGCCATCCTCGCGCACGAAGCTCTCTAGATACTTGAGACTCTTCGCCACCACCGGATCATGGGGCGCACGACCATGCCTCAGGATGGCGGTCGTGACGAGTGCCGTGACGCCGGGCCCGATCATACCCGTGTAGGAGCCGTCTTCCGCCTGTCCCTTCGACTGCAAGAACGCAATCGCACGGTTCACCATCGCATCCAAGTTCCCAGCTGGAACGTCGCCCTCCACAGCCTTCGCCGTCCGCGTTTCACTCCCCACGAAGCGCCACAACTCGGACGCAGCAACCGCGCTCCAGGTCGCACCACCCACGGTCCAGAGTAACCAGCCGCGACGATTGACTTGCTTGGTGAGCGACATGATCGACCTCCGCTTTCGGTGTGAATGCCGGTTCAGCAACAAAACTCGTTGCGCTCCGATGCCGCCAAATGGTAACGAGCCTGCTGGCGGGCGACAATCAGGACCGCCCGGCCGTTACGTGTTCGTTCCCGGTACGAACGTCCGTGAAAAACATCAACGGGTTTTTCCACGCAGTCGATATTGCATCAAACAGAATGAATGCGACAATCGGTGGTTTACTCCGCTGACTCCCTGAGTTTTTTGCATGACGCGACGCTGGGGCTGCACTGCCACTGATCACCCCGACCTGGGCCGCCGCCAACTCTTACAAGTTGGCCGGGTAGGCCTATTCTCGTGGGGACTGAGTGACTTGCTGCGCTGGGAGTCGCAGGCTCGAGCGGCAACGAACGATCGCAACGTGGTCACCCCCCGCGGCAAAGCCAAGTCGGTAGTCTTCATTTTTCAATCAGGTGGTCCCTCGCAGCATGAAACGTTCGACCCCAAGCCCCTCGCGCCCGACACGATTCGGGGCGAATACGGCGTCACTGCGACGAAGCTGCCGAGCGTTCACTTCTGCGAGTACTTACCGAAACTGGCTCAGCGAGCAGATCGCTTTTCCCTCGTGCGGACTCTCCATCACGTGGCGGGGCCCGAGTTTCGAAATGAGCACAATAGCTGCATGTATCTACTGCATACCGGCAGCACGGCGCTGCCGATTGGCGATACCAATGCCACGATTAGCCAACCGCGGCCCGGTCGTGTTCACTGGCCGTCCATCGGTTCCCTGATCGCCTACGCCGCACCGCCGGATCCCACCGTGGGGTTTCCCGCGATGGTGGAACTGCCGCGCCGCAATTTGATGAACTATCCCGGTCGCGAATCGGGAGCACTGGGTGCTGCCTACGATCGCTTGGCGGTCGACTTGGCGCCCCCGTGTCACGCCAAAGATGCAGCCGGCTCCTGCCCGAACTGCTTCAGTCATGATGACCCCAATCTGGACCCAGAACGAAAACCGGGTAAGGGACCAAAAGCTTGGTGGGACAACAGCAGCTGCCGGAATGCCGAATTCCATCTGCCGAATTTAGGTCGAGCGGAAGGCTTGGCGGTGGAACGACTCGAGCATCGCTCGGCCCTGCTGCAACAACTGGATCAACTTCGTCGAGCGGCAGATCGCGCCGAGCGTGCGGGCGTGCTTGCCGCCTGGGATGCTCATCGCCAGCAAGCTTTGCGTTTCGTCCTGGCAACTCAACCGGGACAGCGCAATCCGTTTGATTTGAGTCATGAACCGGCTTCGATTCGCGAGCTGTACGGCCGGGAGGAATGGGGGAATGGTTTTTTGGTGGCGCGACGCCTCATCGAGTCGGGAGTGCGGATGGTCCAGATCAATCTGCGCGGCTGGGACACTCATCAAAATGCCTTTCGTGATCTCAAAGCAAGGCTTTTGCCTTCGCTTGATCATTGCCTGAGTGGTTTTCTGGATGATTTAGAGCAGCGCGGACTGCTCGATGAAACGCTCGTCGTCATGTGTGGCGAAATGGGACGTACACCGCGGATCTCGCCCATCAGTCCCAACGGCACGAATGCTGCGGGTGAACCCTTTACGCCAGGACGTCACCATTGGGGCGATGTTTTTCCCTGCTTTTTCGCCGGTGGCGGCGTTCAACCAGGTCGAGTGATTGGTCGCACGGATGCGCAGGGCGGAGTTCCTGATTCGAGTGCCTTTACTCCCGAGGATCTGGCGGCGACGATTTTTCACTGCCTGGGAATCGGCCCCGATCGTGAGTTCCAAGATGCCACAGGGCGTCCCTACCGACTCTATCGTGGCCAACCCATTCGCGAGTTGTTTTAATTGATTACTGAGAGAGTTCCTGTAACGCCTGCATCCACGGCACGCCCCAACATGGAGGGACGAATTATGCCCACGAATCGAGCGACCACCTGTCCGATCAGTCGACGCACTTTTCTGGTAGCGTCCAGTGTCGGTATGGCGGGCTGGACATTTGGTGCACCCCAGGTCGCTCAGCCACTGCTCGCCCAGCTGCCCGGGACCGCCGCCCCAGCCGCGGACGTGGCGGCTGCCAGCGATGCCAGTCCTGCGGCCAGTGGTACGCGAGCCGGACGAGCTCGTTCGACGATTCTGTTTTTCCTGAGCGGTGGCGCTTCACATCTTGATATGTGGGATCTCAAGCCACGTGCGCCGCTGGAATATCGTGGCCCATTCCAAAGTATCTCGACGAGTGCCGTAGGAGTTCGTTTGAGTGAGCATCTGCCACTGCTGGCCAAACAGGCGCATCACCTGGCGGTCGTAAACTCGGTGGGAAGCTCCGTCAACACGAACGATCATCACGCCGGCTATTACTACAACTTAACGGGACATGTCCCCGATCCAACGTTCTTAACACTCGGCAATAACCGCACCCCCTATGCGGATGACTGGCCGTTCATGGGAGCGGTTGTCGCTTCGAAGCGCGCGCAGCATCCCTATCTGCCCAATGCGATCACCTTGCCGCAAAAGGAAGGGGCTCCCGCTTACACGCGACCGGGCCAGTTCGCCGCTCGACTAGGCGTGGAATATGATCCGCTCTACGTGATGGGCACCCATGAGACGCCGCTCAAATTTCACGCGCCCGCTTTGACGCTGGCGGGCGGCATGACGAATGATCGCCTGCTGCAGAAACGAGCGCTCTTGCGACAACTGGATGATGCTCGTCGCGAATTCGATCAAGTCGGGGCCAGTCGATTGTGGCAGCGGCAGCAGCAGCGCGCGATGTCGCTGCTCCTCTCGTCTCGTACCACCGATGCCTTCGACCTGACGACGGAACCAGCCGCGGTGCGCGAGCGTTACGGACCGACGGTGAATGGCACCAGCTTGCTGCTCGCTCGACGATTAGTGGAAGCCGAAGTGCCGTTCATCACCGTCTTCTGGAAGGGGAATGAGAAGCAAGCCGAGGCGCGGAAGTGTGCGAGCGGTGGTGGCTGGGATACGCACGGGAACAATTTCGAATGCCTCAAACAAGATTTGATGCCTGAGTTTGACCGTGGCTTCTCGGCACTCATCGAAGACCTCGCTCAGCGCGGACTGCTCGACAGCACCCTGGTGCTGGTAACCAGTGAAATGGGACGCAAGCCCAAGATCGGTGACCCCCGCAGCGGCGGCCCGAGCGGCGCTGGTCGCGATCACTGGACCCACTGCCTCACCGATCTCTTGGCAGGCGGCGGAATTCGTGGCGGACAGACGTATGGAGCGAGCGATCGTTACGGCGAGTATCCGGCGGATAAGCCCGTCACGCCAGCCGACATCACGAAGACGGTCTATCGAGCGATGGGGATCGAGAATCTCGAAGTCTTCGATGCACAGAATCGGCCCTACAACCTGCTAGCCGAAGGCCACCCGATTGCGGAGCTTCTTTCGTAGTTTGAGGCGACGTGAACAGGCAACACCGAACTGGCTCGTACGAAGCGAGCGGGAGCACCAACCACATCCGTTGGTACCCCTCTCAACACGATGTCGCTTAACTTATTTTCGGATTCCGTAATACTCAGCGATCGCGGCGATCCGGGCTACTGCCCGTTCCCGCCCAGTCATCCGTGTCTTCAACACTGGCGAACAACCAATCCTGGTTCAACCCGCCAGTGAGGGTATCGACGTCGGTATCTGCAAACACCGTATCTGTGATATCGTCGGATGAGTTGCTGTTCAGGAAATAATTACCGTTGGCACGGACTCCGCTTCCATTTCCCCAGATGTTCGCAGTGCGCTGACTGAACGTTCGACTGGATAACCACTCGGCGTAGATGCTGAACAATGCGTCGCGGTTTGCATCAAGGGCGGTGGAACCCGAGATCAGCAAATCGTCTCCGCCACCCCCAGTCAGACTATCCGCACCCGATCCTCCGCTGAGAATATCACGCTGACCGCCACCCACGAGCGTATCGTTGCCTGCTAACCCGACCAAGATGACGGATTTGGTAGCTGGTCCACGTAGGGTATCGTTGCCCGCCCCACCCACAACGAGTTGCATATTAGTGACAGCACCGAGCACATTCGTGGCATTCCCGGCGGTAGTTACCGAAAGGTTAACGGTTACGGCGGTTGACCACTCCGCATAGCTCAGAGAGTTCAAACCGGTACCAATTCCACCGCTCAGATTGCCTGACAAGGATCCGTTGGGACGGATATGGAATGAGTCAGCCCCTATTCCGCCTGTCAGGTTATTCATTTCGGCAAAGGTAACCGTCGCGCCTGGGATGGTAAGGGTACCACCACCAGCGGAGTGGAGGGTCCAATCGGTTATCGCGGTTCCACTTAGTGCCGGCCCCGTCAGCGTATCGATGCCGGGCCCTCCGACGATTGCCGAAACCTTATCATAAATCACGCCGCCGACCACAATCCGACCCAACGTATCAACCGCCCACGCCGTGGTTATATTGTTCACGCGAGTCACTCTACCGTCCGCTAGTGCGTTGGCAGTAATCAACTCGAAACCAACATAAGAACCAACGCTGCCGGGGATGCTATTCGCCGTGGCAGCGAGACGGAAATCGAGCGCCGAGGTTTTAGCGGACAAATCCAACGTATCGCTGCCTGCGCCCGCGTTCAGGCTGCCGCTGATCGAACCGGCGGCAAGAAGGGAGAACGCGTCGACTCCGGTACCTCCTGTCAAGTTATTGATTTCGGTAAAGGTGACGGCGGCACTGGGCAGGGCGAGGGTGCCGCCACCAGCGGATTGGAGAGTCCAATTGGTGACCGCTCCTCCGGATAGTGATGGTCCCGTGAGCGTATCGATACCGGGCCCCCCGACGATCGCAGAAACTTTGTCGTAAATCACGCCACCGACCACAATCCGACCCAACATATCAACCGCCCACGCCGTGGTCGTGTTGTTCACGCGAGTCACTCTGCCGTCCGCCAGTGCGTTGGCAGTAATCAACTCGATACCAACATAGCCACCGATCGTGCCGGGAATACTGTCCGTCGTGGTATCAAGTCGGAAATCGAGCGCTGTGGTTTTGGCCGACAAATCCAACGTATCGCTGCCTGCGCCCGCGTTCAGGCTGCCGCTGATCGAACCGGCGGCAAGAAGGGAGAACGCGTCGACTCCGGTACCTCCTGTCAAGTTATTGATTTCGGTAAAGGTGACGGTGGCACTGGGCAGGGCGAGGGTGCCGCCACCAGCGGATTGGAGAGTCCAATTGGTGACCGCTCCTCCGGCTAGTGCTGGCCCCGTCAGCGTATCGGTGCCCGGACCACCGACGATCGCGGAAACTTTGTCGTAAATCACGCCGCCAACCACAATCCGACCCAACGTATCAACCGCCCACGCCGTGGTCGTGTTGTTCACGCGAGTCACTCTGCCGCCCGCTAGTGCATTGGCAGTAATTAACTCGAAACCAACATAGCCACCGACTGTGCCGGGAATATTGTTGGTCGTCGCACCGAGACGGAAATCGAGTGCCGTGGTTTTGTCCGACAAATCCAACGTGTCGCTACCCGCTCCGGCATTCAGGTTCCCGCTCAGTGAGCCGGCGGCGAGTATCACGAATGCATCGACTCCTGCAGCTCCCGTCAGGTCATTCATTTCCGCAAAGGTGACGGTCGCGCTGGGCAGGGCGAGGGTACCGCCACCAGCGGATTGGAGAGTCCAATTGGTTACCGCCCCTCCGGCTAGTGCTGGCCCCGTCAGCGTATCGATGCCCGGGCCACCGACGATCGCAGACACCTTGTCGTAAATCACGCCGCCAACCACAATCCGACCCAACGTATCAACCGCCCACGTCGTGGTCGTGTTGTTCACACGAGTCACTTTGCTATCTGGTCGTGCATTGGCGGTAATCAATTCGAAACCAACATAAGAACCAACGCTGCCGGGAATGCTGTTGTTCGTGGCGGCGAGCTGGAAGTCGAGCATCGTGTTTTTGGCCGACAAATCCAACGTGTCGCTGCCAGTTCCCGCGTTCAAGTTCCCGCTGAGAGAACCAGCGGCAAGCATTACGAATACGTCGACCGCTGATCCACCGGTCAGGCTTTCAAAGCCACTGAAGGTAACGCTGCTGCCAGTTGCCACAGTGGTAATCGTGCCCGTGTTATTACCACTGATTGTCCAATTGGTGGCGCTGTTCGCCCCGATCATCACATCGAGGACATTGGTTTGACTGCTACCGAGAAAGGATTCGATATTGCTGATTCCGCCGGTAAGGGTCGCCGTGCTGGTTTGCAAATTAATTGTGTTCGATCCGGTCGTGGCCGAGAGATTAAGTGTATCTGTTCCGCCACCACCGGACAGTAATCCGGAAATCTTTCCATTGCTTTCGAAAACAAATTCGTCATCAGCAGCACCACCTCGAATAGACTCCACTCCAAGGAATGAAAAGGCTGTGTTGAGAGTGCCGACGCCGGACGCGGTAATGCGCCAGGAGTTCGTACCCGTCAGCGTTTCAACGTAATCGGAGCCTCCACCACCATCATAAGACGCTATCACACCGAGGTCCGCGGCTTCCAAAACGGTAATCGAATCATTTCCTAGTCCTCCCAGCGATTTGACCAACTCTGTGTTCGAAAACTGAACGATGGCACCATTAATGATCACGCGATTTGCATACTGACTGAAAACGTCGCTTCCCGTTTGACCGACAATATTCAGGGAGTCTGTTCCGGCGAGTCCATCGACCATCAGATTGCCGCTGGCGCTGAAAGCAGCCGCGTTATTAATCTTCACACTCCACGCATGAGTTATTCCATCACCTAAATAGGTCGCGACAATCGTGTCGTTCCCTGCCGTTCCGTTAATCTGGGCTCCCTCTGAAACATCCGACACAGTAATTGTGAATGCTTTTTCCGTGGTCATTCCACCTTGATCGGTCGAACGAATGCGAACCTGATAAATAGCCTGCGACTCGTAGTCGAAACTCTGTATCGCATGTAACTGATCTCCATCAATGCTGAAGGCAGCATTGTCATCGTCGCCGGAGCCGGCTACCAACGCGTAGGTGAACGTATCGCTACTATCGCTATCGGTGGTGCTCAGATTTCCGATCAGTGCGTTCGCCCCGGCATTTTCCGCAACCGTAGTGGACGAAAGTGAGATGTCCGTGGGTGCATGATTGAGCACGACGACAGAGAGACTATTGCTGGCGATGTCACTCGACAAATGAACCGGGACTCCTTCGGTAGGATACAGCAGAGAGTAGACGTGGGTTCCGGATGAAACATTCGTAAGATCCCACTGTAAACGTCCTTTGGCATTCGCCACCTGTTCAGCCACCACGACGCCCTGATCAAGCAGTTTGACGTTCATGCCTGGTGGAGCAAAGGCGGTAACGCGGTATCCCGTTTGATTTGTCGTATTGTCCAGTGAGCTACCCGAGGCGGAATCAGCATCGGTGTTCAAATCCAGCAAGTTGTAGCGACGTACCAAAAGATCGCTACCGGTTCCATTTCCATCGGCAAGTGTGCCCAGATTCGTTATCACTCCGGCGACATTATTGACGCTGAAGAGTACGTCTCCCGAATGAGAGGTCCCGACCCAGCTTGCGGCGCTGCCCAACGATTGCAGATTCTGTCCACTGAGCAAATCGACGAGTCGTGTGTTCAGGTCAACTGCGAAGAGATCTGTGGCGGCGGTGTCGGGGTCGGAGAAAGCACGACCTGCGTTGCCGAAAAAGTTTGCATTGGGAGCAGAGAAGAATGCTCGACGACTGTCAAATGAGACACCGATCAAGGTTGCGGATGCCACTTGTGTCGAACTTGCCGCGCCGTGCGAGAGCACGTGATTGGCCTGAATGCCACCGGCCGCCGTGACTCCGTGGCTTAAATCCACCATCAAGACCGCCTCGGACCATTGATCGTCAAACCCTACCACGGAACTGGAGCGGTCTGACTGTGTCCAACCCAGGTATCCATCAGTCTGCCAGATGAATCGAGAACCATCCGGTGTAAAGAATCTCGGCGCTCCGGCAGTCCCACCCCAGGCGGCGTAGGAAAGATGAGTTCCGGTGTTATTGGAGGAGTTGACCAACCGAATCGCGCCCGAGACGGTATCTACCAGGAACAAACCGTCGCCCGCCACGCCGATCCCGAAGCCTCCGTAACTGGCGGAAATATCGAGTGCGAAGGCGACATAACGGCTATCCGCCGACACCGTCAAGCTGTTAGCGACGTAGGCACCATTGAGCGACTGAGTGGAACTCGACGCCACATGGCTGAGTAACGTCACGGCGCCTGTTTCCAGGTTGTACCGGAACAAATCGGCTTTAGCGGCATCGCCGTCACTGGTGAATCCAAGTTTTGTGGCATCATTCGCGGTAAAGTACACATCGCTCCCGACCACTTTCACAAAACCTGCGGCCTGCGCCATGCTGCTACCAGACTGTGTCGCACCGGCGTGAGAAATGAGCCGGATTTGACCATCCGCCAGGTTCACCGCCAGCAGATCCGCAATCGTGGGCTGCGAGTCCGTGAACCCAAAAGCGGAAGCATCGACGGTGCTAAAAATCGCATATCCGCTTTTAGCGCTGACGTCGTGCAAGGTCAAACTCACACCCGCGCTGGCATTTGAATCGGCGACCGAGCGGCTCAGCAAGCGAATCTGGCCGGTTTGCAAGTCTGTCGCAAATAGATCGGCCGTTGATGGTGCGGTATCGGTAAACGAGACGCCTGAATTGCCCAGCTTGGAGGCATTGGCAGCGGTAAACACCACATGTCGTCCATCCCCGGCCAGGCGAACATTAGCGACGTTCGCCGCCTGCGACTCGCTGTTACCGATCGCAGCTGAATGACTCAGCAATTGTTGAGAGCCGGTCAGCAGATTGACTGCAATTACATCCTTGGAAGCGACGGCACTTTCGGCCTTCATGCGATCGGTGAGCGCGGTTCCTTGGGCCTTGAATGTAGCCACACCGTAGCCACTCGCGGACGAAGACGTCGCCACGGAAGCGCTCGTTCCCGACGTGTTCCAGTTTTGATTTGGCTGATTGCCGGAAACATATTTGGCGGCAGTCGCTTTAACGAGAATCCCCGTACTGACATCGGAGAGTTCGAGTTTCACGGCTTTGGTCGTCGTGCTGTCGAGACCTTGAATCCAGAACGACAAAGTCCCCGTACCTCTCGATATCCCTGCACCACTGCCGACCGTAGCAGTTAATGGCTTATTGGTGATCCACCCACCACTCAACTGAAACGTAAACTGCGTGGGATCGATGTCGGCGACTCGCAGCGACGTCGTCTTAGTTTTGCCTGAGGTAGTCGGAAAGCCGCCGTCGACGGCGACCCACTCGGTGGGCTGAGGTTTACCTGGAGCGGTGAATTCACCGATATTTTCGACAAAATCGGTGGTGAAAATCGCCTGTGTGCCATCGCTAGTAATACCCACGTATTCCGCCTGCCGCGAACGACTCGTGGTTAAAGTCGCGTCCGCCGTCAACAAGCTAACGTTCCCGGTTTGCCGATCAAACGAAAACAAGTCGCTAGATGGCCCCGATCGCAGATCATTGTTATCGATGAACGAACTGCCTTCGGCTCCGAATGAAGTGACATCATTCGATCCAAAAACCACAAATCGCCCCCCGGGTGACAGACCCGCGGTCGTCACGGTAGCGGTGGCGGCAACCGTGGGACTACTCGGACTGCGCGTAACGATCTGGAGATCACCGGTCTTGTTGTCCACTGCCAACAAAGCACCAGCAGCACTGCGGTACACCGCCACTCCCTGATCGGACTCCTCAAAGCCCACCACGGCGGCAACCGCCTCGCCAGAAGTGGTCCCCGAAGTGGTGTCGATGGCTCGTGAAATGAGGTCCAGGTTCACCACGTCAATCGCAGTTCGGACGATGAATGACACGGGAGCTGTGAGAGCCAGATTCCCGAACTTATCGAGCACTTCGGCGCGCATCCAATGCACCCCGTCCGCCAAATTGGCGGTCGTGAAGTTCCAGGTGCCCGCGGCCGTCGCGGTAACGGTGCCCAGGGCGAGCGAGTCATCGTAGATGGTGACAAGTGAACCGGCATCTGCCGTACCACTTAAACCCAAGGTCGGATCGCGAGTTAATTCCCCGGCGGAAATCGATGGAACCATTCCCGAGTCCGTGATGGCCGTTGATGCAATGGAAAAATTTGTTACTGAGCCGGGGACATCAAGCAATACTTGCGTCTCGTCGACGACTCGCTCCGGCATCGCTGGTAGGAATGCCGAAGCGGGCATTACCTGCCGCGAAATACCAGGGCCGGCCCAAGCCACGGATAAATGATCACCCCAATAATTCTCTACCTGGTAAGCTCGTAGCACATACCGCTCACCGGCAACAAGTTGTTGGGGAGGTGACTGTTGCCGGTCATTCGCATCCCAGTTTTGATATGCGACGTCGGGAGACCAGGCGAGCGCGGTTTCATTTTCGGGATCAGCTGCCGGCGCAATGGTCAGTCGAGCCTCGTCGCGTGCCGCGATCCAAAAGCTATACTCGCCGCTGGTCGGGGGTGTGAATATACCCGTAATGCGCCGCGAATAGTGGTCAGCCACATCGCGAGGTGCGTCGAAAGACGTGAGATAGGCGGAATGAGTGGGCTTGTTCGACCAGTCGTCCAACCAGTAAGAATCCATCCCCGACCATCGCTCTTCAACTACTTGCCGACCATTGATGACAACGGTCGCTACGGCCAGAGACGAGGAGCCAAGGTTGTCGGTGCCACGGACCGTCAACTGAATTTCGTAGTTACCCAGAGGAAGTGCGGCCGGATTCGCCAGGATGACCCTCCCCTGTCCGTCGATGCTAAACGCGGGAGTATTATCCGCCTCCAATCGCGGATTGCCTCGAACTATCTGCCAGGACTGTAGCGTTCGTCCTGGTGCCGGCACCGCAGTCAACTGACTGAGGATGCCTCCTGCCTCCTGAGTCCGACTTGCCAATCCCGTCGTAGACGTAAGCGCAGGCTCGTTGATATCGCGCAAGAGGACGGTGTGATCGATGGGATTCGTCAACTGTGCGCCCTGGGCATTTACGAGCCGCAGCGAGACGCGCTCGAGCGGCTCATTGCTATCGTCAACCAGTGCTGCCACGGAGATGTATTTGGTTAACTCTCCTGGAGCAAATATCAGGCTCGTCGTCCCCAGATTGAAGTCGCTTCCCGCCGTGGCATTCCCGGCGGGAAGAATCGCTACGTCAACCGATACCGTGGAGTGCGGATTCACCCGATCGAGAGATACGGCGATTTGAGCCGCTTGGCCCTCCTTCACCTCGGTATTGGCTGTCGTAAAACCGACGTAGCGATTGATCACACTACGCAGGGAGGTGTCGGCGGTAACCGGAGTGATCGCCGCATCACCTGGTCGTTTCCAGCCGACTGAGACGTGATCGCCACCACCGACCTCCACCTGCTGGACTTCGATGTAATAGCTCTGCCCAGCCACCAGTTGGATGACAGCTGATTTCTGCGAAGAGTACTTGTCCCACTGCTGAAAGTTGGTCCAGCTGCTATGAGAGGCGATCAAACTTTTGTTCGCTGGAGATGAATCCGAGCTTAAATACAACCGCCCCTCATCGTCACCCGCGAGATAGAATTCGTAGGCACCGGTGGTGGGAGCAACGATGGTGCCTGTCAGTCTTCGGGAGTAGCTATTGGCGACGTTCTGGGCCGTTGTGAGTCCCGATAGGTAACCTACGTAGTTGACCGGTAAGGTGTCCCACGCCTGAGTGTTAAATGCCGTATTTCCGGCCCACCGCTCTTCCTTGATCAGCCCCTCGGGCACAACGTCATAAACAGTCACCAGATGTGAATTGAAACCAGACTTCAGCGTGGCGCCTTGAGGTGCGAACAGTTCGATTCGTACCGATTCTTGGCCCTCATCAATCCGATCGGAAAATAGCCAAATCGGCAGGACTTTGCTAGTCTCGCCGGGAGCAAAGGTGACTGTCCCGAATGCCTCAGCAGACGGTTTTTCTCCAGGACCCTGAAAGCTGTAGTCGGCCCCGAGCCCAATCGCGGCCCCACCTGCCACTCGATACTTCACTGTCACCTCATCGCTCGAAGCCTGATTCAGCTTCACCATCAAGCCATGAGCTGTTGTCGAGGACTCGCTGACCAAACTGGAGGCCGAACCAAACTCAACCGTGACCGGACCCGCGTTGCTATCCAGGAGATCCCGAGTGACAGCGCTATTGATTCCGAGCGGGTAGAAGGGCTGCGCCCCGGCCGCCGACATCAGCGTGAATACAACGGATTCGGTTCCCTCAAACGTGCTATCGGCCAGGGGAGTCAAGTAAACCAGCACACCGTCCGCATCGGCGGGAATGGTCACCGTGTTCTCGGCGCCCGGCGTAAAGGAGGAAAGAACCGTACCGGTAGCTGACTTCACCGTACCACTGTAGTCGGATCCCGGAGTTGCGGTTCCCGTTAGCGAAAAGGTGACATTGATGGCGCCACGTGCGGCGCTGGAATTCTCGCGATAAAGCCAAAATACATTATGTCCCGTGCCATCCTCGGCAGCGTCGTTAAAATCCGAGGAGTTGGGGAAGTGTCGACTTACCGATACCCGGTCGCCGCCGACGGTCATGTCGATTGCATCTGCAATCGAAACCTGAGCGAAACCATCAAGACCGACGTGGTACTGCGAAGTCGAGATCGTGGTGAGCGTCACGGTTACCGATTCATCGTTTTCATTCAATCCATCCACGACGGATTGAATCGTGAGATTTACCGAACGGCGTTCGGCACCAGCTGGAATCGTCACCGTTCCCGGAATCGCCGTATAGTCCTGACCATTACTGGCAGTTCCACCGACGGTGTAATGGACGACAAAATCCTGGTCAGCAGATCCCAGGGCCTCGAACGTAAATGTAGCGGCGCCACCCTCATTCGTGCGCGAGCCTGACGCCCTGACAGAGACGGTAGCCAGATCATGATTGTCCTGCAGGGTCACGCTCGCCTGCGACTCCGCGCCAACACTGTAAGAATCATTGAAGCTTGCCAAAGCCAGTATGACCGTCTCTTCTCGCTCCCCAACTTCATCATCGATCGGGTTGATGAAAATTGATACGGCGCTCTGACCGGCCGGAATGACAACCTTACCGTCCAAGCGACCAAAGTCACCACCATTGAACGCAGTACCAGAAACCCCGTAATAGACCGTCAGCGGCAGCGAGGTCGGCCCCGAACGACGCACCTCGAAAACTCCCAGATTGCGGCCTTGATCCGTGGGCTCGCTAGCCAATGAATCAATCGCAGTGATCGAAACCAGCGGCGTGTCGTTATCGCTCACCTGGATCGTCGCAGAGACATTTTGACTACTGATCGCATAAGAGGCATTCGGTGCGAGAGAAACGATGAGCGACTTCGGCACCTCGACCGCTGAGTCATCCATGGGCGTAAACGGCACATCGATGGATGATTGGCCGGCAGGAATCGTTACCGTACTTGGTAACCCGCTCAAATCTCCTGCGGTGTAGGCCGAGCCAGAATAGGTCAACTGAACTTCCAACGGATTTTCGAGCGTCGTGCCGATGCGACGGATTGTGACAAGGCCCGAGTCTCCACCTTCTCCCGCAAAAGCGTCTGTCGCGATGATTGCGACGCGCGATTCGCTTAGTGAAATGGGGGTCAAACTTCCGATGGTCGCTGGCGTCGAGGTGCTTGCGGCTGCCACACTTACCGTCGTGGACACCGTCCCCAGTCCACCGCGTAAATCGCTCACCCGTAATTCGACGGTAAGATCCTGTGCGGCGGATTGAATGAAACTGCGGCGGAACGTTGCACCAGAACCAACCACCCCGTCGCTGAAGACCCAGCTGTAAATCAACTGGTCGCCATTGGCATCGAGCGCTTCAGCCGTGAAATCAATGGAATCAAATCGCTTCACTTTTGTCGCGGAGAGCTGCATGCGAGCTTGCGGGGCGACGTTGTCAGCGAAAGGTCCCTGCTGATAGGCAATATCAATTGACCCAGATTGCTGACCCAAAACGGAGAAAAATGTTTGACTACCAGGAATTTGGTAGGTCTGCCCCAGACGCACTCCGCCGTCCTTAAACCCTCCGCTGGAGCCCGGGGTCAGGTCAATCACGGAGCCGTTGCGCAGCAATACAGCCGACTCGACCAAATCACTTCCTTGACGGGGACGATACTCAAGCGTGTAGGTCGGGCTCAGACCCAACACATCGCTCGGTATCGACTGGGTGACACCATAAACCTCTCCCGCTACCTGACGTGAGCTATCGGTGGCGGATACGCGGTAAATCCCCGGCCCAGGATTCGCAAGGCGGTCCGAGCTGTCGATCCAACCCAGAGCAGCCTGCGTGTTAACACCAAAAACGTCCTCGAGTCCCCCGCCATTTCCCATCCAATCTAACTGATTGCCATACTCCGACTCGTTGCCGTCCCAGTCCGTAGAGTGTGCATGCCCCAGTCCGAGTGCGTGCCCACCCTCGTGAGTGATCACTGAAAAGCCGCTCCAACCTAACCAAACGCTATCACCACCGCCCCATGATGCTCCACTCCGTAGCCCCTCATCTACTCGAACAATGCCTACGTCAAACAACGAATCATCGAAGCCGAGTTTTCGCGCCTCCGCCCGCGCTGCGGATTGGATCAACCCTAAGCCGTTAATCGACGTATCAAACTTATCGAGCCATTTGCGAGTGAACGGGAGAGTGACCAAAGGCGTGTAGGTCACGGTAACAGGCATCCGCCCACGAGAATTCTCGATGAATGCCCGACTGGTCAGGTCCATATCATCTTGCGCGTAGCTCAACAAATTCGGTAAACGATTTACATCTTGATAAGTGGCTCGAATGTAGAGAACTCGGTGGTCTCCTATGCTCTCCGAGGCTGTTCCAGGAAATTCGTCCCGAATGAAACTTGCCCCATGCACGTTTTGGGTCTCGTAGCCCGATGTGAAACTCAGCGAGGCGGTGTCGCTTACTCCCTCGAAAGGCACATTCGTCAAACTGGTGATGCTCTCAGGATCGATCGTTAGGTAATACTGGCTGCTGCCATCCAAATCCCAAGTTGGATTGATGCGGACCGTTGCCCCTTCGAAGATCACATGTGGGTTGGCTTGAGTTCCGAAAGTCTCGACTAAGGTGCCTGAACTGCGGTAGAGGTGAATCCCTCCCGTGTCTCCCGCTTGAACGGGTTCGGAAAAGCTGAACTTCAAATCAGCAGCGACGTCGACCGCCCCTTGACTAGCCCCCCAAATCCCGCCCTCCAGCGTGACGCTGAAAACATCGCGCGACTCTAGATTTTCAAGTTTCAACGAACTGCGAAATCGAGACTTACGCAGACTACGAGCACGTCGCGAACCAATCACAGACTTGAGCAAGGAAAACAGCACGTGATTACTTCCTGAAAAAATGAAAAATTTATAGAACCGATCGCTCCGCTCATCTAAGCCCAATCAGCTAGCTGACGATTCCGGGAATTAAAAATGCAGTGACCGTGATTCTGGGGCGGAAGTAAACTCTGATTACGCGGGATTGTCTACTGTCCCCACCTGTCCGCCACACCGCGCACTCGACACAAGTCAGCGAGCAGACGAGACTTGCACCCCTCATGAAGCATCGATATTTTTTTATATCTTGGCCAGCAATTAGTTTTTTGTTGGTGAGGGAGGGCGAGCGGCAGCGTAGCCTTGATGGCACTTTCCCTAGCGATGGCGATCGCAGCAGGCTAGCAACCAAGCGTGCGCGACATGCCGCGCAGCACGCCACTGGCCATTGACGAGCAACGCGACCATTTCTCGAACGGTCGCGGCAATCCAGGCCAGCCAGCGAGTCCCCCACGGATAGCGCTTCTGACAATAGTACCGGGCACTCTCCGCTTTCTGACGCCATCGCCGGAGGTCGGACCTCGTGGCCCGTGGACCATCTTCAATCGAGTGGTACATGCAGACTTGAGCATCACACCAGATCTGCCAACCGCCGGCTTGCATTCGCTCGCATAGATCGAGATCTTCGTAGTACATGAAGAACCCGGGGTCGAACATACCGACTGACAACACGGCCGCCAGCCGTAACAAGAGACCGTGTCCCCACACATAATCCACAGGGAAGGGCTGCGTGGCGGAGTGCCGACTGCTGCCGCCAATTCCAGGAATGCGTTGCCACAGCGGATACCAACGTCGCCACGAACCGTTGTAAAGGAGGAGCGGCGAGCCATCAGCGTGTAAGGTGGTGGACAATGTTTTTGGGCCAATCACTCCCGCCTGCGGATGGGCGTCGGCAAACTCCAGTAACCCACCCAAGGTCCCAGGTTCCAGGCGCGCGTCCTGATTCAGTAGAAGGACAAAATCGAGCTGCTCATCGAGCGCCCTCTCGAGGCCTTGATTGCAAGCGGCACCAAAGCCGCGATTACGATCATTCCGCAGAAATCGGACGGTGGGGAAGAGCTGGCTGGCACGCTCGATGGAGCCATCGGTCGATTGATTATCCACCACGAATACGACGTCCGGTTGTCGCTCACTGGTCACCACCGACCGCAAACAATCGATCAGCTCTTCGCCGCCCTGATAAGCAGGAATCACAATCGCGCAAGAAGACGCCTGGGAAGACGCCTGGGCCGGGCCCTGGCCCAACTTCCGCTCGGGACTCGGCCGTTCCTCACTGGACGATTTATCTCGCGACATCGACTCGCTCTCTCCCCGTCAGCCGACGGCAGGCCGCGCAGAGGGAACAAAATCCAGCGCGGCTTCATAACTAAGGGCACGGGTGAGTCGTTGGTAGTCGGCGGCCAAGTAATCGAACTTCAAACTCAGAAACGAATCGACCTGCAGTTGCAAAGGCGCCGTATTTAAGCGCGGCAGAATGATACCGATGCCTTGGTCGATGAGCGCCAGCGCCGAATCCACTTCGCTCCACGTTCGTACTTCGAGAAATGCTTTCCAAACATCACCGTTCCAAATCGTCTGACACTGGACACGGTACTGCGCGGGGGCATCGAGCGGTAAACAATCGTGAACCAGAATCACTCCCCCTGGATTCAAAACCGCCAGCGAATTTCGGATGTCGCGAACAACCTGCTCGTAATGGTGTAAGCCATCGATAAAAATCAAATCGAACGTTTCGCGGTTGTCTGCGAAAAACGCATCGCTGGTCATGCGCAGCGTTCCGCCGCTTACCGGGTCAACACCCACTCGCCGAGCGACATTGATCTGAGAAAAACAGTGATCATCCCGGCAGCCAATTTCGAGATAAGACCGAACCGACAAGCGACGAACGAATTCCTGGATCAGATCAACTCGATCGGGTCTCTCGGGCCAGACCAGCGGAATGCGTGCCGGCGAATAAGCACCCTTGATTCGTCCGATGGAGCGACGAAGCGAGTACGTGATTTGTACACGCAGTCGAGTCGCGACTCGCTGCAGCAAGGTCTTCTTTTCCCGATGCACAATTGTCGCCCTGTTGCCCAGTCGCTGAAGTGCAGAACTTCGCACCGCTTGAAAAGCTGCGAAGTGGACAAGTATAACAACACGGTAATCGAAAACCTATTGACCTAACCTCTCAGTCGGCGAAAACGATTCCGCAATTTCCACCGTATGATTTTTTGAGAACAATTCGTTCATGCCGCTTTGCACGCTTCACGTTGGCACGATGAAGACTGGCACTACCACGATTCAGGAGGAGCTGTTTTTTAGAGCCAATCCTCGTGGTTTTCAGTATGCCGGCTTCGGTCGCCCCAACGGCAGCTTTGGTATCCAGGTCCTGTTCGATGACCCCAGTTTTCGCTCGCTGGTCGCCCACAACCTGGGCAATGACTGGTCGGGGATCGATCGTGTACGAGACGTTACTTGGCAACGTCTGGAACGTGCCGTACGGCGGGCCAAACAGCGTGGCGAGCACCTGATCCTGTCGGCTGAAATCCTGTATGGATTCAACGATGACTCACTGGAACGACTGCGACAGTTTCTGCAAGCGTCTGGATTCGAGGTTCGAATCCTGGGTTATCTGCGCCCCTATGGGCCTTATCTAGAAAGCCTGTTTCAAACACTTGTGCAGATGGGCAAAAAGTCCCTGGCATTCGACTATGAACTGGAACGCTGCGTGTTGGATTATCAACCAAACGTGGAGCGATTTTGGCGAGTGTTTGGACGAGACCGAACGACGTGGGTCAAGTTTGATCCGGCGACTTTTCCCCAGGGATGCGTGGTACGCGACTTCTGTCAGCGGCTGGGGATGCCACCTCCTCTGCGTCCGATTCCTCGCCAGAATGAAAGTTTGTCGATGTCCGCTGTCCAGTTGCTCTATAGCTACAACCAAGGTAGCTCCCTAGGGATTGATGAAGCGCGTCGAGCCCCACCTCGATACTGGCTTCTTCCATCTCGACTGCGTTCGCTCAGCGGCCCACCCTTCCGCTTGCATGCGGACGTCATCGCTACCCACCGGGAACGTATCGCTCCGCAAATCGAATGGATCCAGTCTGAGCTAGGGTTTTCGCTGGCCGAAGATTCTTGCCAACACGATCGCCGGCCTTGTATCCGCTCTGAGGCCGAGATGCATAGCTATGCTCCCGAGACACTTGCCTGGCTGGCACGCAAGACGGACCATTGTTCACCACCGCGGGAAGCTGGCGAGGCGACGGTGGGCTGGGTCGTGGAACATATGGAGATGCTGCGCGAACGCCTCCCATCGATGCGGGAAATCTACACTTTTCTGCAGCAGCGTAGTGGTGAGTGGTACAACCGAGTGCGCTACGCGAAGTAGTCCAACCATGCCGCACTACCAACTCTCGGTCATCATCATCACCTTCAACATGGAGCGGGAATTACCGCGCACGCTCTGGTCATTTGCCAGACCCTATCAGCGTGCTATCACACGCGACGAATATGAAGTACTGGTGGTGGATAACGGTTCTAAGTCACCACCCGTGGCCGAGGACTTTTCACAGCTAGACCTCAATCTACGCTTCCTGCCGGCACCGCAGCGTTCGCCGAGTCCGGTGGGGGCAATTAACTTTGGCCTGCAGCAGTGTAACGGCCATCACATCATGGTATGCATTGATGGAGCTCGCTTGGCTTCACCCGGTTTGCTGAGCTGCACTCGTGATGCACTGCAGACAACCGCTCGCACCGTGGTCGGCTCGCGCGGTCGCTATCTGGGCTCCGACTTCCAGTCCGTCACAGCACGCCGCGGTTACTCGCAAGCGCGCGAAGATCGCCTGCTGGAAACCTCCGGCTGGAGGGAGGACGGTTATCGCTTGTTTCCGCTGTCGGTGTTCGACGAATCATCGCTGGCAAGCTGGTTTGATCCGGTGACGGAGAGCAATAGCCTGACGATGTCCCGCGAGCTTTGGCAGGAACTCGGCGGCTACGATCCACAATTTGATTTAGCCGGTGGTGGACTGGCCAACCTGGACGCCTGGTCCCGGGCTGGCGGCCTACCTCATACCACCCCAACACTCCTCTTAGGCGAGGCGACCTTCCATCAGTACCACGGTGGCAGCTCGACGAACAACTCACACCCCATCGCCGAGTTCCTCAAATTGGCTCGACATTTTCAACAGGTTCGAGGAGTTGCTTACGCTCGTCCCACGTTTCCGCTGCACTTTTTTGGTCGCTTTCACGAACCGCCGCCACGTCATGAATTGCTCGGTGGACTCTGGTCGCCGCAAGCGCGGCGGCTGCGTTACGAAACTTGGCGTTACGGCTGCCAGCGGTTGCTCGGACTGATTCCTCGCGACAAGCTGGATTGAACAATTTTCGGGTGACTCTCAGGCGCCCGTGCGCCAGTGGATCCAGCGCTGCTGAATCAACAGCCCGAAATGCTGGCAGACTTCGGTGGGCGTAGGCCACTGATGACGCAGTTGGTCCATGTGCCGAGCAACCGCTCGTACCAGCGCCTCACCATTCTCCCCTACCACGACGGCGCGACCGTTAGCCCGCGCTAACCAGGCCAAAGACTGAGCGTCGTATCGGTATAAATCTTCCTCGGTACGCAGACTATCGAGGTGATCGTGTTGAGCGGGATCTTCAGCGAGGCTAAATCCTAACTCGCGCTCGACCCAGTCCAATTGCTCTTGCCACTCTTCCAGAAACGGACGCGTCAGTTCCGAGTGCAGACGTAGCGATGCACCAGGCAGTTCTCGCAGCCGATTGCTGATCCGCCAGTAGCGCGGCGGCAACGGCTCATCAACCCCATGTACCAGTCCACTCCAACGATTAAACGTAAACATCAAGCGGAGTGCCGAGAGCTTTAGTCCTACATTACTGGATCGCTGATAGGTTGGTGATATCGATAAGCCAATCCGTCGACCAAAATCCTGAACGATGCTCTGCAGTGGAAACTGGGCGCGATCGAATTTTATGGCTGACACTCGTTCTCGTCCGTAGACATCCCACAGCCGCTCGACGTTGTCCCGGTAATTCATGATGAGCCGTTCACGGGGACCAACGACCTCGAATTCTGCTCGCCCCGCTTTGATCATCTGCTGAAACAGACTTTCCAAATGCGATTTCCAAGGCCGAAAGTAGGCCAGCAGTTGTACCTCAAAACCACGATCCTGGAGGTATTGATGGAGTCGCTCGTGAAACTCCCGCGACGCCATAAACGCATATTCGGACGAGATCACCAGGTGCTTGTGGTGTCGGCGTGCGGTTTCAGTGGCTGCGTCTAGTCGGGCCAACATTCGCCGACGGTAATCGGCAAAATGATCGAGCGGATAGCCGAGTCGGCGGTACAGTCGACGATTTCTTGGTTCCGATTCAAATAAACAAGCCAGCGGCAACGCGGCATCGGGAGCGCCAAAACCAAAATAGTGAACAGCAGGATCCCTAACATCATAGTACAGACTCTGCTGAATCGCCGTCGAACCGGTTTTGGGCATACCTACATGCAAGGTACAGCGGTGTTTGCGACAGCGATCCATGGAACCGCGATGCTCCTAGGGCTTCAGCAGTTTATTTTGACGGTTCATGCCTGGAGCCCGCAGTTTACCACACGGCGGGATCAGCTCATTCCTGTTCCACATCAAAAACCGGGGCTCGGGTTTCACCTGACAAGGTTTTCGGGTAACTTCGCAGCTCGTTTTGATTTCGGTCCGGGGGGAAAGATCGTCATCGCATGTCCGCACCATTTACGATTCGATTGGGAACTCGCAGCAGTCCGCTAGCCCGCTGGCAAGCAGACTGGGTTACGGCACGGCTCCAGGAACTGGGAGCAGACGTGGAACAGGTGTTGATATCCACTCAGGGAGATGTCACGGCGGGACCGATTGGCAGCTTCGGTGGCCAAGGAGTATTCACCAAAGAGATTCAGCGGGCACTGCTCGATGAGCGCGTCGACCTGGCCGTTCACAGCATGAAGGACTTACCGACCGAACAGGTGCCCGGTCTAACGATCGCGGCCATTCCGGTGCGAGAAACCGTGGGCGACGTCTTGGTCTCCGCTGCTGGTCTGTCGGTGGCTGAACTGCCGCTTGCCGCTCGCGTGGGCACCGGCAGCACTCGGCGCCAAGCTCAATTGCTGCATGTTCGACCGGACCTGCAGTTAAGCGATCTGCGGGGCAATGTGGAGACTCGCCTGCGCCGCTTGGACGCGGGCGACTTCGACGCGATCGTCCTGGCCGAAGCCGGATTGAAACGACTCGGATTAAGCCCGCGCATCGTGCATGTGATCCCCACCGAGCAGATGTTACCGGCCGTGGGGCAAGGAGCCCTGGCGCTGGAAGTCCGCCAGGACGATCATGCTACTCACGAATTTGTCCGGCAACTTGATGACGCCACCAGTCGCGCTCGAGTGTTGGCGGAACGAGCGTTTCTGGCGGCACTACGCGGCGGCTGCTTGGCGCCGGTCGGAGCACTCTCCAGCTGCCAGGACGACGAATTGGTGCTGTCGGGGGTCGTGCTAAGTGCGGATGGTCGGCAACGTTTGTGGGGCGAGCGAAGCGGCACGCTCGCCTCAGCCCCGACACTGGGCGCGGAGCTGGCTCAGGAGCTATTGAATCAAGGCGCCCGCGAGTTGATTGCGGGCGCTCGATCAACGCCCCAAAACCCAAGCTGAGCTAAACCCAAGCTGAGCGCAAGATGCTCGAAACGCTCCGCAGCCTCGCTGGGGCGATTACCATTCTGCCTCTGGCAGAGGAGTTATCGCTTTGAGGGGCAATCAAACCGAGAAACGAGTCTTGGCAGCTGGTTTTCGTGCACGAAACACTCGACCTATTAAAAAACGCTCGAAAAACAGTTCCTGATTTTCGAATCGCCACCCTAGTTCTACTCATTCTGCCGATTTCTCTGTTGAGCCTGGTCATGATTTGCCGATGAAAAATCGTGATGGGGCAGGAAGCCCGTCCCGGCCCGACGGCTCGGATCGTTGGCCTCCCCCGGAAAAGGAGCGGAACATGCTCATCAGAACTTCTCGATTTGGCGGGATTGAAATTGAAGCGGAAGACATTCTTTTATTCCCGCAGGGATTGCTGGGATTCGAGGACTGTCGTCACTGGGTGCTGTTGGCCGACGCCGATAACGAATCGGTCGGCTGGCTGCAAAACATTTCGCGCCCCGACATCGCAGTGCCCGTCGTCAGCCCACGACGCTTTGTGCCAGGATATGAAATTCAAGTTCCTCGTGGACAACTGGCACCGCTGCAGATCAACGACATCGAGCAGGCGTATGTGCTGACGGTAATGAGTCGCAACGATGGCCAGCTGACCATCAATCTCAAGGCGCCCGTGGTGATCAATCTCGATCGTCGCATCGGTCGGCAGATTGTGAGCTGCGACGACCAGCCGATTCAGTTCCCCGTAACGAAGAATCTACCTCCCTCCATCCGAATCAGCGCTTAGTGACACGTGACAAGTGACAAGTGACAAGTGACAAGTGACAAGTGACTAGTGACTAGTGACTAGTGACTAGTGACACGTGACAAGTGACAAGTGACAAGTGACAAGTGACTAGTGACTAGTGACTAGTGACTAGTGACACGTGACACGTGACAAGTGACTCTCGAAAGTCTGCCGCTCGACTCCGAGCCGGGCAGCGCCGTGTTCGGTGTGGAGATTTGACGATGAGTCTCTTTGACGATGAGTCTCTTTGAAGATGAGTCTCTTTGAAGATGAGTCTCTTTGAAGATGAGTCTCTAAGGCGGGGTGGCTGCCTCCGTGCCGCCGGCAGCGATCGAGTGGGGCGGGAGGGAATGGGGAAGCAGAGGGCAGTCACGTCCCACGCCCCAGGTCGGCCCTGAGCGGCTGCATTGGACCCGCGACGCGTAAATCTCTGTCCCCATGTTTTCCCACCGCTTCGCCTGCTGGCGCGTTAGAGTTTACGCAGTCGGAACATTGGTAACGTTAGCGAGCGAGATGATGTTGAGCACAGTGGGAAACCGATTCCTTCCTTGTCCACTCGACGCGCCAACCCGAGTTCTCTGGATTCGGTGAGCGGGGTGAGTTGGGAGTGGAAGGCGGAGTTATCAAACGCGACAACCGCGGGCCGATGGATCGGCCGGGCAAAACGCGAGGAGGATCCACGATGCTAGTTTTGTCGAGACATCGCGACGAGAGCATCATTATCGGCGACGATATTGTCGTGACGATTGTCGATATTCGAGGGGACAAGGTCCGCCTCGGTATCAACGCTCCCCAGGATGTGCCTGTGCACCGGCAGGAAGTTTACGAGGCGATTCAGCGAGAGAATCGTAAGGCCGCTCAGGTGCGTCCATCCGAGATTCGTGAATTGGGCAAATAGCCCCTCAAATCCTCACCTCTCACCGCGTTACAATCGCCCGCCGCCTGCGGTTTCCATGCCGATTGCGAAGCGGGCTTTTTTGGGACATCATGGGCGGCTTGTGCAATCGCCGCTGTCCTGTCCCGGGAGGTGAATGGTCGTGAGTGCTGTTAGTGAGCAATTGATTCGCGTGGGGCATAGCCCCGATCCAGACGACGCCTTCATGTTTTACGCGTTGTCAAAAGATCAGCTCGACACGGGTCGCTACCGTTTCGTCCATGAGCTGGTGGACATTGAGACGCTGAACCGTCGAGCTTTCCAAAGCGAACTGGAACTCACCGCTTTCAGCTTACACGCCTACGCTTATTTGGCCGATCGCTACGTGATCTGTTCCTGCGGTGCGAGCATGGGAGACGGCTACGGTCCCATGGTTGTCGCCCGTCAAAAACACTCAGTCGCCGATCTACGCCAAATGACCATTGCCGTCCCCGGTACGCTCACCACCGCCTACCTCGCACTCCGCATGTGCCTGGGCGTCGAATGTAAACATGTGATCGTGCCGTTCGACGAAATCCTCAACGTGGTCTCCGCGGGCCAATACCAGGGTCAACCCATCGACGCCGGACTGGTCATTCACGAGGGCCAGTTGACGTACGCGGAGGACCGTCTGGAATTAATCGTCGATTTGGGTCAGTGGTGGATGGAAGAGACCGGGTTGCCCTTGCCGCTGGGAGCCAACGGCATTCGCCGTGACCTCGGTCCCGAGGCCATCACCGAAGTCAACCGACTGCTCTATCTGAGCATCAAACACGGACTCGACCACCGCAACTCCGCACTCGATTACGCACAGCGATATGGCCGCGGGCTTGACCGCCAGAAGGCCGATCGTTTCGTCGGCATGTACGTCAACGATTGGACGCTCGACTTCGGGCCTCGCGGCCGCGAGGCGGTTCGTCTGCTGCTCAAACGCGGCTACGAATCGGGAGTCATCAGTCAGCTGGTCGAACCCGAGTTTGTGGCGACACCCGACATCGCCCTGCGGTAACTAATTGTTGGAACACGATCTTGGGAGTAGGGATGGGAGTTGTTCATTTCTGAGCAGCTCTTCACTAGCCCGACATCCTTAGTTGCGTTCAATTCTTCTACCTCAGTGCCTCCCAGTCTCCGTGTGAACGAAGCCCGGGTGACTCCTTGCGAAACGGCTTGGGCGAAACGGCTTGGGCGAAACTGCCGCTAACCGTTCTAAACGCAGCGGCACCTTGGTAAACTCAGCGTCCCTGTGCGAAAGCGAGTTCCTCGTTTTTAAGCTCGACGCTGTTGTGGAATCCAAGGAGTAAGGCGATGCGCGCATCTTGGCTGGCTTGTTTCAGGTTCCCTGAATTGGTTTCAGGTATGCGCTCTCCGCGAACGATTCGGCGGCTGCTTCGCGTGATCCTGGTGAGTGTGGTTGTTCTAAGTGTTCTTGTAACTCTTACCACTCATACCCTCGCCGCTGACTTGGAACTCTTCGACGACGTCGCGATGCAGCCGCTCAAAGCACAAGTGCGACGAGTGGTCGAGGGCCTCGATTATCTGGGCGAACCACTGACTGCGAATCAGCGCCGCGAACTCGATGCAGCACTCGCTGAAACCGATGAACGTCGCGCGGTGGTGGCGTTGCAAAAAGTACTCGACCCACTGGCCCTCATCGGCGTACAGATAAACCCGGAAAGTCGCGTGAAGGTCCAGCGCGGGGCTGCGGCCGCCCAGCTCCACGAGCAAGGCTGGAAAGTGTTCCTCGTCAAAGTTCGCAATGAGGCGGGTGTGACCGCGAAGCTAGTGGCGAAGAGTCCTAATGCGGCGCCACTTTACAAACAATCCACCGGCTCGCCCGCGCCGAACAAAACGGTTACTGCCGCGGATCTACCCGACCGCTGGCTCGATTTAGCCATGTTCGACCAGCAGCCACTGGAACCAACTCTGTCGGGACTGAAGGTTGAGTACCGCTTAGTACAGCTCTATAGCCGCGAGGCGGGCCAGCGCGAGGCAAAGTTCTTGTTCGATGTCGGGCAGGGAACTCAGGATCTTGGTTCGCGTAACGAGCTATCGATTCTCTTCACAGCGACAGCCGCGGTAAAAGTGGAATTGGCCGTGAAAGATGCCGATGGTCGGCCCACGACGGGGCAGTTTGTCTTCAAAGATGGTCGGGGGCGAGTGTATCCGGCCCGTTCACGCCGTCTAGCGCCAGACTTCTTTTTTCACGATCAAATCTATCGAGCCGACGGAGAGCATGTGCTGCTGCCTCCCGGTACGTATCAGGTCACGTATTCGCGCGGGCCCGAATATCGAGTGCTACAGAAGACCATTCAGGTGCCCGCGGCGAAGACGCATCGCGAATCATTCTCGCTGCAGCGCTGGATTCAGCTTACCAAATTTGGCTGGTACTCCGGGGACCATCATGTCCATGCCGCTGGCTGTTCGCACTATGAAGCGCCGACGGAAGGTGTGGGGCCCGCCGATATGATGCGGCACATTCTGGGCGAAGACTTAAACATTGGTTGCGTCTTGTCCTGGGGACCGTGCTGGTATTTTCAAAAGCAGTTCTTCGATGGCCAGGTACATAAGCTGTCCCAGCCCGACTATTTAATGCGCTACGATGTCGAAGTGTCGGGCTTCCCCAGTTCTCATGCCGGCCATCTATGCCTGCTGCGACTGAAAGAAGACGACTACCCCAACACCACCAAGATCGAGGAATGGCCCAGCTGGGACCTGCCGGTTTTAAAGTGGGGCAAGGAGCAGGGCGGAGTGGTTGGTTTCTCCCATAGCGGCTGGGGACTGCAGGTTCCCGGCACTACGCTGCCCAGCTATGAGATGCCCAAATTCGACGGCATCGGCGCGAATGAATACGTCGTGGATGTGGTTCATGATGTTTGTGATTTCATCTCGGCGGTCGACACGCCCATCCTCTGGGAACTCAGTATCTGGTACCACACGCTCAATTGCGGTTACACCTGTCGTATCAGTGGCGAAACGGATTTTCCGTGCATCTACGGTGATCGAGTCGGTCTAGGGCGCGTCTACGTGAAGCTCGACCCCAAGCAGCCACTCAACTACGACCGCTGGGTCGACGGTCTACGTGATGGACGAAGTTATGTTGGGGATGGACTCAGCCACTTGTTCGATTTTCGAGTGAACAATTTGGGAGTGGGTGAGCCGGGCGACCGAGGTCGCGCCAGCGTGCTCGCGGTGACGTCGGAGGAGCCCCTGAAAATCACCGTAAAAGCCGCTGCTTTATTGGAAGCCCAAGCACGCGAAGAGATCCGCTCCAAGCCGCTCGACCAAAAGCCCTATTGGCACGTGGAACGTAGTCGAGTCGGCACGTCGCGGAAAGTGCCAGTCGAATTGATTGTGAATGGAGAGGTGGCGGAGCGTAAGGAGATCGAGGCAGACGGTCAAGTGTCCGATTTGACGTTCAACTACCAGCCCCTGCGATCATCCTGGGTTGCTGTTCGCATCTTCCCCACTTGTCATACCAATCCGGTCTTTGTGGAAGTGGATGGGAAGCCGATCCGAGCCAGCAAGCGGAGTGCTCAGTGGTGCCTGGACGCCGTTGATGTCTGCTGGAAACGCAAAGAACCACAGATCCGCGCCGCGGAAAAGCCGGCCGCTGCCGCGGCCTACGATGTCGCTCGCCGCGCCTACGCTAAGATTTTAGGCGAGTCCCACGACGACCGCCCCTCGAGGTGAGCCAAGGCGGGGACGCAGTTCACAGCGGGCGTTTCGCATCGGAAACACGAAGTAAGCGGAGCGAATTTCGCACGGAGACAGGAAGGCCCGGGGAGACTGCGTAGCAAAGGCCGTGGGTTGGCCCCATTTCGTTTGCTGATCGTCTCCCTCGCCAATCCATTCATCAATGAATGAATTAGTCTAGAAATCAGATCATCTGAGGACGAAGTAGTCGTCCTTTTTCTCCCCGTTCTCGGTGCCTCCGTACGAAACAAAGCCGTGCGCCCGTGCGAAATCATCCGTGTCCCCGTGCGCCACGACTTCGTCGTGCGCGACGTTAGCGTTGGGCGGCGTAGTAGGGATTTTTACCGGCGGCGTGGTTCGTGACATCGCGAACGTCACCCACGGCCGGAACGGCGGCTCGAATGGCGGTTTCGACTCCGTAGCGAAGCGTGGCGGTAGCCGACCCGCAGCCTTGGCAGCCGCCGCCCATTTGCAGGAATACGGTATTCTCCTGCACGTCTGCCAGTCTTACGACGCCTCCGTGTTGCCCGACCCAGGGATTGATTTCCGTTTCCAGCACTCGTTCGACACTAGCGCGGATCTCATCTTCGGACGGCAAGCCCGCTCGTAATTGATCGGTAACAGCGGGTTGGCCGGATGCGAGATGTTGGCGGATCGCTTGTCCGACTTGGCGACCAATGACGGGCCAATCGTCCAGCGATCCTTTACTGACGGTGACTTCGTTATGCGAGATGAGGACGTTGGTAATGCCTGGGATGGCAAACAGGAGAGCGGCGAGTGGGGCGCCGGCGGCGGCGCCGGGATTGCTGAAGTAGTAGGAGCGGCCTTCATAGACAGGCCGGTCGATGATGAACTTGCACTTGGCGTTCGAAAACGGCTCTCCACGAATCTGAATTCCGGCGTCGGACATGGTCGTTGGTTCCTCATGATCAGCGGTGGCGGTGAAAAGTTTCAGACCGTCAGCGGTCTCATGGCGCTAATTCTAACAGGGAGTGGGATTGGTCGGAACGAGGGAGAGGAGTTGGCGGAAGCCTGGAAACGATTGACCCCGCGCCTGGCCCTGTGTTACTGTCATTTTCCCGCACCTCGTGACTCACCGAATCCCAACCAAGGACGCACCATGCTGAAACTTACCGACCAGGGAACCGCTCACACCTGCGATGGCGTAACTCGGCGCGATTTTTTGGAGGTGGGAGCGCTCGGTGCGATCGGGCTAAGCTTGCCCCAGTTGTTGGCCGCGGAGGCGCGAGCGGCTGAGGATGCAAGGCTGAATCCGGGAGCGGCAGAGAAAAATGATCGCTCAGTGATCATGATTTTTAATCTCGGCGCCCCAAGTCAGATCGATACGTTTGATCCCAAACCCGAGGCGGCGGCCGAGATCCGGGGGCCATTTCAGCCGATCCAAACGAAGTCATCCGCCATTCAGCTCACCGAAATCCTGCCTCGGCACGCTCAACTGGCCGACAAATTCTCTTTGGTACGCAGCTGCTTTCACACGGCAGCAGCGGTACATGACACGGGCCACCAGATGATGCAAACCGGACGACTTTTTGCTGGTGGCATTAATTCCCCGCACGTCGGTTGTGCACTCGCTTATTTACGCGGCCGCAAAACTGATTTGCCACCGCATGTGATCGTGCCGGAACCAATGGGACGGACGGGTGGCAACCTGCCACACGGGCAGGACGCTGGGTTCCTCGGCAAGGCCTATGATCCATTTGCACTAATGGCCGACCCGTCGAAAGAAAACTTCAAAGTCCCCGACTTGTTACCTCCCGAAACAATTGGTGAAGCACGACTAGACCGCCGCCGTAAGCTCAAACAGATCGTGGATTCTAGGCTGCAAGAATTTGAGAGCAGTCAAAGCGCCAAGCTACTCGATAGTAACTTTGAAGCGGCCTATCGCTTGATGACCAGTCCGCAAGCGCGCGATGCGTTTAACGTGGCGAAGGAGCCGCGGGAGGTACGCGAAAAATATGGACTCAATCGTTTCGGTCAATGCTGTTTGTTAGCCCGCCGACTCATTGAAGCCGGTGTGCGGTTTGTTACCGTGAACACCTTCCTCACCGTGTTCGACGAAATCACCTGGGATATTCACGGTTCCAAGCCGTTCACGTCAATCGAGGGCATGAAGAATATTGTCGCGCCGATGTATGACCAAGCTTATGGGGCGTTGATTGAAGACTTAGACCAGCGCGGTTTACTGGGCAATACACTGGTTTGTAATCTCGCCGAATTCGGACGTACTCCCCGCATCAATCCAGCAGGCGGACGCGATCACTGGCCGCAATGCTGGACGATGTACTTTGCGGGTGGTGGTGTACAAGGTGGTCGAGTGATTGGTCGGAGCGATCCGATTGGTGGATATCCGGCCGAGCGTGCGGTGGAGCCAGCGGAGATTGCGGCCACCATCTATCGCAGTCTCGGGATTCCGCTCGACACCATCCTCCCTGGTCCTGCCGGTCGTCCCTTCCCGGTCGTTGATTTCGGCAAGCACGAAATCAAGGAACTGTTCTAGCCTTCGATCGTCACCACGAGAGATTCGCGGAAAGATTTTCCTATGCTTCGACTCTGCTATGCAGCGGTGCCATGCCGGCCGCTGGCTCTCCTTGTTCTTTCTGGGCTGGCGCTGTGGACGGACACTAGCGACGTGGGTGGTTACGCCCGTGCCGCCGAGCGATATGCAGTTCTGCCACCTCGCATTACGCTGGATTCGCCGGCCGCTCGGCAGCGGCTTGTCGTGCAACGAATCGGTGGCAGCCAAGTCCACACGGGGCTCGTCTGGAGCTCGTCGGATGAAACAATTGTGCGTGTGGCGGACCACGTGGCGCTGCCGGTTGGCAACGGGACAGCGCGCATGACAGCGACGATTCGCGATGCCGATGGACGCGACGTGCAGGTGTCGATCGACGCGACGGTATCGGGACAAGAGCAGCCGACGCGCTGGAGTTTCCGCAATCATGTGGAACCGGTTTTATCCAAAGCGGGCTGTAACGGTGGTGCATGTCATGGAGCACGCGCGGGGCAAGCGGGCTTTCGCCTCACACTGTTCTCATACGAGCCAGATGCGGATTACGTCTATCTGACACGGCAGGCCAACGGCCGACGCATTGTTCCCGAGGATCCAGGACGAAGCTTGCTGCTGACGAAGCCCACCGGCTTGATTGCTCACAAGGGCGGTGTGCGGTTCGAACCCGATTCGTTGGAATACCGAGTGTTAGCGGAATGGATCGCGCAGGGTACGACGGGGCCCGCCGAGGATGATGCGAGAATTGTGGGGCTAGATGTCTACCCCGCGCAGTCTCGTCAGCGGGTGGGAGACGCTCAGCAGCTTGTGGTGACGGCGCGTTTTTCTGACGGACGACAAGAGGATGTTACCTCCTGGGCGAAATACAATTCGCTGCAGAGTAGCGTCGCGTCCGTGAATGAACGCGGGCGAGTGGAAATAACCGGGCACGGGGAGGGTGTCGTCAAAATTTGGTATCTCAATCAAAACGTGATCGCGACACTCACGGTTCCGTATCCCGATGGCAAACCTGATGAGCCGCGAGCCGAAGCAGCGACCAATCCGGCCGCGGTACCGGCGGCGACTGGAACTGCGATCCTAAGTGATCGATTCGCTCAGCAGCCGAGTCGTAATTTTGTGGATCGAGCGGTGCTGGCAAAGCTGCGCGATCTGAATCTGCCGCCGTCGGAACCGGTTGATGACGCCACCTTTCTCCGTCGCGCGTCACTGGACACCATCGGTCTTCTGCCCACGGCCGACGAGACGCGCGCCTTTCTGCTAGACACGTCGGCCGACAAACGGGATCGACTCATCGAACAGCTCCTGGCGCGGCCCGAGTTTGTGGACTACTGGGCTTACAAGTGGTCGGATTTGCTACTCATCAGCGGCGAACGCCTGCGACCGGCGGCGCTGCAGGCTTATTATCAATGGGTGAGAAGCAAAGTGGCGGCCAACACGCCCTGGGATCAACTGGTGCGGGAGTTGGTCACGGCCAGCGGAAGTACGCACGAGAATGGAGCCGCTAACTTTTTCGCGCTCCATCAAGATCCCGAAGATATGTCGGAGACAGTGGCCCAGGCGTTCCTGGGACTTTCGATTAACTGCGCCCGCTGCCACAACCATCCCCTGGAAAAATGGACCAATGACCAGTATTTCGGCATGGCAAACATGTTTTCGCGAGTCCGCAGCAAAGGCTGGGGTGGTGACTTTCGCAACGGAGATGGCCTGCGCGTTGTGTTTGCGGATACGCAAGGCGAGCTCATGCAGCCAGGCAAAGGCAAGCCGCAACCTCCGCGGCCACTCGACGGCGCAACCGTTCCATTTGCCGCCACGATTGATCGCCGAGTGCCGCTGGCAGCTTGGCTGACTGCGCCGGAAAATCCCTACTTCACACGCACCATCGTGAATCGACTCTGGGCTCACTTTTTCAAAGTCGGGCTCGTTGAAAAAGTGGATGACATGCGACTGACCAATCCCGCCAGCAATGAACCGCTGCTGGCTGAAGCGGCTCAGTTTCTCATTCAACATCAGTACGACCTGAAGGCACTCATGCGCGTGATTCTGCAATCGGCGCCCTACCAGCGTTCTAGTCGAGCGTCAGCTCACAATCGCGAAGATGAGCGTTTTTATTCGCGTTACTATCCGCGTCGACTGGCAGCAGAAGTGCTACTGGACGCCGTGTCGCAAGTGACTGCCGTGCCCACTGAGTTCAAGATGGCCGATAACAAACCCTACGCCAAAGGCACACGTGCTCTGCAATTGCCGGACGCAAATGTCGACTCCTACTTTCTCAAGACCTTTGGTCGCCCCGAGCGACTGATCACCTGCGATTGCGAACGCAGTGACGAACCCAGCATGACCCAGGTTCTGCACATGGCAAACGGCAATACGCTCAACGGCAAACTACAAATGCCCGGTAATCGATTGGAACAGCAGTTAGCCGCTGGTACGGCTCCCGCGGTGATTATCGAAGAGCTTTATCTATCGGCACTCAATCGCTTCCCGAGCGATGCGGAACGCGAGCAATTGCTCAGCGCTCTCCAGGATACGCCAGCGGCGGAGCGCCGAGTGGCATTCGAGGATTTGTACTGGAGTGTGCTGAGTAGCCGAGAGTTTTTGTTCAATCACTAGGGGTGAGTTGGTGGTTGGTTAGTTAATGAGTTAATGAGTTAATGAGTTGGTGAGTTGGATATTCAGGTTGATGGCGGCAGTCAGGCCGCGGCAGGTTTATCGCTGAGGAGAAGTGGCGATGGTGACAGATGGTCGCGCGTTTCAAACTCGAGGGAAAGATCGAGAAGAGCAGTCGATGGGCAGTCGACGGCGCTGGACGGGCTGGCTAGCGCTGTGCGTGCTGGTGCTCTGCGAGATTCTATCGAATGGGTGGTGGACGGCTGGAGTGGGCTGGCGGGGTGGAACGCTGCCGAGTCTCGCGGCCGACGAACCCGCCGCTCAGACACGGCCTCAGACGCCGCCGCCCGCGCCGTCACCAGTTCCTACCCCCAGTCCGACAGCGGCAGCGGCAACGCCACCGAAAAACGGGGAAGATCAGACCAGCCAGGCGTCCGCGAAGGTGGACCAAGCGGGGCCTGAGTATCAGCGAGTCGAATTGATTTTGCGGAAGTACTGTGCGGGCTGTCACAACGAACAGGAGCGAGAGGGAAAGTTATCGCTGGCCAGCTACCAAGCGCTGCTCAAGGGTGGCGAACATGGTGCTGTGGTGACGCCGGGGAGAAGTGAGGGAAGTCGGCTGTGGCGCGTAGTAGCGGGACGTGCCGAGCCGCAGATGCCGCCTGCGGACCAGGCGGCGCCGAGTGCGGCGGAAATCGCTGTCTTGGCAGCCTGGATTGATGCCGGTGCCAAGGGGCCGACCGGACAGCCGCTCGACCCAGCCGACCTCGCCACTCCCAAAATCCCCCTACAAGTCGCCGCCAAGCGGGCAGTGCACGCGCTGGCGATCTCCCCCGATGGTAACCTGCTGGCAGTCGCTCGACACGGCGAAGTGGAGCTACAGTCCGTGGCTGATGGTCACACGGTGCAGCGATTGCCGGGGCCGCGCGGCAGCGTTAACTCGGTCACCTTCTCAGAAGATGGAAAGCTGCTGGCCGCGGCGGGTGGCGAGCCGAACCTATTTGGCGAGGTACGGATCTGGAAGGTGGAGTCCGGTTATCCGGTGCTGCACACGCTGCGAGGCCACCGTGACAGTTTGCAGGCGGTGAAGATGAGCCCCAATGGTAAGTGGCTGGCCAGTGGAGGCTACGACCAAACGATCAAGCTCTGGGAACTAGAAACCGGGCGAGAGCTGCGCACTCTGCAGGGACACAATGGAGCGGTTTTCGATCTGTCGTTCCGAGCCGACAGTCGTTTGCTGGCGAGCGCCAGCGGAGACCGCACCATCAAGCTGTGGGATGTGACGACCGGCCAACGACTCGACACCCTCAATCAATCACTCATGGAGCTCTACTGTGTCGCCTTCGCACCGGATGGACGGCGTTTAGCGGCGGCAGGAGTCGACAATCGGATACGCATTTGGACGATCAGCGACAGTGGTCAGGAGGGCTCAAATCCGCTCCAGATATCTCAGTTCGCCCATGAATTGCCCGTGCTGCGACTCGCGTATGCTCCCGACGGCCAGACGCTCGTCTCTAGCAGTGAAGATCGCTTGATTAAGGTTTGGAATGCGCAGTCGATGACGATTCGCGCGACGCTGGCGGAGCAGGCGGATTGGGTTGTCGGATTGGCCGTCCATCCGCGGCAGCCAAATCTGCTGGCAGGGCGACTTGATGGCACCATCGCGCGGCTCGATCTGCCCGCTCCCGCGCTTGCCACTGACAAACCACTTGCGCCCTTGACCGATGTGGTGACGGCGATCGACTACGGTGCTCAGCCCGCCATCGAAGCGCTTCCTCGCGCGACCGAGACCGAACCCAACGACGAAGCCTCTCATCCGACGGCCATCACCGTCCCCGGAGTTGCACTGGGGGTCATTCACACCAGCGACGGACGAGCGAAGGACGAGGACTTATGGTCCTTTGAAGCTCGGCAAGGTGACCAGTGGATTATCGAGACCAATGCGCGGCGCTTGAAATCGCCGGTCGACACAAAACTTGAAGTGCTGGACGAGTCGGGCAAAGCGGTACCAAGATTGCTGCTCCGCGCCGTCCGCGACTCGGAAATCGAATTTCGCAGTATGGATTCGAATCAGCGCGGGGTCCGTCTGAAATACTGGGAGGAACTGCTGCTCAACGATTATGTCTATCTCAACGGTGAGGTGATCAAACATTACCAGCAGCGGCGCGGACCGGATGCCGACGGACAGTTTTATCCGGAAAATGGCAACCGTCATGCTTTCTTTGACACGACTTGCCGCACCCACGCGCTGGGGGAACCGGCTTATGTGGTGGTTCCGTATCCGGTGGGGACAACGCTGCCCAATAACGGACTACCCGTCTTCACGCTGAATTATGAAAATGATGACGACGGTCAGCGGAAGCTCGGCGCCGACTCGCGTTTGACGTTCGTCGCTCCCGCCACGGGGAAGTATCTCGTGCGCGTGTCCGACGTCCGCGGGTTCGCGGGTGCCGACTATCGCTACGAATTAATTGTGCGACGACCTCGCCCCGACTTCACGGTGACCCTGACGGGAGCCAATCCCACGGTGAATGCAGGGAGCGGCAAAGAGTTTACGGTGAAGGCCGAGCGAGTGGATCTGTTCGATGGTCCGATTCAAGTCGATGTGACGGGACTGCCACCTGGCTTTCAAGTCACCAGTCCGGTCGTGATTCAGCCTGGCCTGCATGAGGCCCGAGGGGTAATCAGCGCCGCAGCCGATGCCCCGGCTCCCACCGAAGCTAATTGGGCTCAGACCAAGATCACGGCCACGGGCCGCTGGGGAGCCAATACGATTGCCAAAGAAGTCAATTCTCTCGGCACCATTAAACTCGGCCCCAAACCCAAGGTGCTCGTCCATCTGCAATTGGACCAACCGGCTAGCGAGGCGGCGGATAGTTCGCCGGCCGAACCGGCCGTCGTCACGATCGTGCCGGGACGACGAGCAACCTGTCGACTGCGCATCGAACGGTTCGAGTTTAAGGACCGAGTGCAACTGGAGGTTTTCAACTTACCCCATGGCGTGATTGTCGAAGATATCGGACTCAATGGCGTGTTAATTCCCGAGGGGCAGACGGAGCGCACGATTTTCTTGAGCTGCGAGCCATGGGTGCCTTCTCTGGAGCGTTTGTTTCATGCCGTGGCCAAGGTGGACGGGGACCAGGTTTCCTTGCCACTCAAGATTCGAGTGGTTTCGCCGACGGAACCCGTACGTTAACCTAGGGGCCTCTGGTAAATCTCAGCAGAATGAGTAGCCAGGCGTGTGGAGCAATCAGGCGTACCAGGTGCACAGGCCTGTTTAGCGAAATGGTTTTAATCGTTTATTTTTTGATGATCGCAGGAGCTGATTTATGAAGGTCGTTCGATGGTCGAATTGGTTGATGTGCGTCGCCGTGATGGCGATCACCATGCTGGTGGCTGGCACCAGCACTTTGGCACAGGCTCAAAATCAAGGTGGTGAACGCAAACCCGCCCGCGTGCTGATGGTCACTCAAAGCAAAGGATTCAAGCACGGATCGGTGTCGCGAAAAGATGGTGCCCTGGCACCTGCTGAACGAGCCGTGACGGAGATTGGCGTCTCCAGCAATCTGTTCCGCGTCGATTGCACGCAGGATTGTGAAAAGGATTTCACCAAGGCAAATTTGGCCAACTACGATATCGTTTTCTTCTACACCACGGGTGATCTGCCGATCAAAGAAGAAGATCGCGAATACTTCTTTAACGAATGGCTGAAACAAAAGGGTCATGGCTTCATCGGTGCTCACTCCGCAGCTGACACCTATCACAACTACAAGCCTTACTGGGACATGATCGGCGGCACTTTCAACGGGCACCCTTGGAATTCCGGGGACACCGTGACGATCACCGTCCACGACAAGAATCATCCCGTGAGCAAGCCGTGGGGCGATGAATTCACGATCAAAGATGAAATCTATCAGTTCAAGAATTGGCAGCCAGAAAAGGTGCGGGTGCTGATGAGTTTGAACATGGCGAAGACAGGACTGAAGAAGCCTTACCATGTGCCGATTGCCTGGGTAAAGAACTACGGCGAGGGCAAGGCGATGCACATGAGCCTGGGACACAACGAAGCCGTGTGGGACAACCCGACTTATCGTCAGTCACTGCTGGGCGGCGTCAAGTGGATCCTTGGAATTGAAACGGGTGACGCCACTCCCAACCCTGAACTCTCCGCCGCTCAAGAAGAAAAAGCGAAAGCGGATGCGGGCGGCGGCAAGTAACGTTCGCCGGCTATCAGAGCGGCCAACGGCAGCTCCACTCATCACTCACTGCTTGACGATCAACCATGAATGCTCGCATGAACTTGTTTGCTGACCAGCGAGTTGCCACCACAACCGGCAACTCGCAACTCTGGCGCAGGATTATCGGCAGCTTGCTGCTGGTGGCGAGCGGCTGGGGACTGACCGCCTGCAGTGGCGACTCCACTCCCCGCGCCGCAGACCGTGGCAGCTCGAGTGGTAATGGAACCGGTGAGCCAGCGACCTTGGTCTACGGTCGCGCGGGCGATGCCAATACGCTCGATCCGATCAACACGGACATCGGCGAATCGGTCAAGGTGATCGTCAATGTCTTCGATACGCTGGTTGCCTATCATCAGGAGAATTTGGAGCTGGTACCGAGCTTGGCCACCAAGTGGTCACGCAGCGAGGATGGACTCACCTGGACCTTCACGATTCGCGAAGGAGTCCACTTCCATGACGGCGAAGTGTTGAACGCTGCCGCCGTAGTTTTCAGTTTTGAGCGATTGATTGGTGAGAATCATCCGGCCGTCTACGACCCCGCTCGACCTTATCAGCCCAACTATAAGATGATTGAGCGGGTGACGGCACCAGATGATCTAACGGTCGTGTTCCAGCTTAAAGAACCCAGTGCGATTTTCCTGAACAATCTGGCGATGTTTCCGGCCAGCGTGGTGAGTCCCAAGTCGGTCGAGAAGCTTGGAAAGCAGTTTGCGACGAATCCCGTCGGCTCGGGACCTTTCAAATTCGCGCGATGGAAACGAGATCAACAAATCGTACTCGAAGCCTTCCCTGACTACTGGGATGGTAAACCCGAGGTACAGCGCGTCATCTTTTTACCAATCGCGGAGGCAGCAACGCGGGTGCAACAACTCAAGCAAGGGACAATTCATTTTGCCGAGGACCTGCCTCCCACGGAACTCGATGCGGTAGCCGCTCTTCCAGGCATCACGATTCAAGAGCAAGTCGCCCTTAACGTGGGCTATCTGACTCTGCAAACCGAGAAGCCTCCGCTCAATAATCTCAAGGTTCGTCAAGCGATTGGCCACGCGATCAACAAAACGGAACTCGTGAAAGTTGTCTATGCTGGGCATGCGAAGCCGGCGGTCAACATGGTTCCGCCAGCCATGTGGGGTCATCACGATAAACTGGCCGATCGCGAGTATGACTTAGGTGCGGCGAAACGCCTGCTGGCCGAGGCCGCGAAAGAGGACGGCTTTACTTTGCCCGTCAAGCTGCGGTTGTCGATCATGAGTCAGCCCCGTCCCTATATGCAGCAGCCGCTGCAAACGGCCACCTTAATCAAGGACTCTCTGGCTCAAATTGGAATTGAGTTGACGGTCGATCCGCGTCCTATCAGCCAGCATTTTGAACATCTCATGGCGGGTCGTCATGAACTCGGGCTGGCAGGCTGGACGACCGACAACAGTGACCCCGACAACTTCCTCTACTCGCTTTTGGATTCTGATAACATCAGCGAGCATGGAAACAACCTGAGTCGTTATCGCAACGCAGAAGTGCATCATTTGTTGACGGCAGCGCAGCGTGAGCTTGACATCGACAAACGGCTGGAAATGTACCATCGAGTGCAAGAGTTGTGCTTGGCGGATGTACCGGTGGTGCCGCTCGTGCACACGGAAATTCGTCTGGCACAGCGCTCGAATGTGCAAGGTTATCGACTGCATCCCGGTTCGCTGGTGCGACTGCGATGGACGAAGCTGGCAGCCGAGGGCCCACGGTGATCGGATTCCTGCTGCGCCGAATCGGACTCGCGTTGGTAACGCTTGGTGTAGCGTTCACGCTGGTCTTTTTTGCGGTGCGCATTTTGCCGGGAAATCCGGTGCTAAGCCGGTTTGGGCAGCATGTTGACCCGGCTCAGATCGCGCGTCTGAAATCCGAGCAAGGCTGGGATCGTCCCATCTACCAGCAGTTCATCAGCTACATGCAGCAAGTGTTCACGCAGGGCGACTTCGGTGAATCACTCGCTCGCAGCAATGAGCGGGTGACGGATGAGCTGAAGAATCGAGTACCGGCGACCTTGGAATTGACGCTGGCAGCGCTCTGCATCGCCTTACCGACCGGCTTACTGCTGGGCGTCGTTGCCGCTGTTCGGCGTGGTGGCTGGGTGGATCAGTTCTGCATGGGTGCCGCGCTGCTGGGCGTGAGTATCCCCGTCTTTTTTCTGGGGATCATGCTGCGGGCTCTGTTTCCCGAGATGCCGCCTGGTTATCGCTTACCGCCAACGATTTTTGACTTTGAACCACGTACGGGACTGTATGTCGTCGACACGCTTTGGCTCGGTCGAACCGATTGGACTTGGCTCGCACTCAAGCATCTCTGCCTGCCGGCGCTTGCTTTGAGCAGTATTCCAACCGCGCTCATTTCACGAGTAACCCGCAACAGCATGCTCGAAGTACTCAACCAAGACTATCTGCGGACAGCACGAGCGAAGGGTGTGGCTCCATGGCGTGCTATCTGGCGCCATGCTTTTCCCTGTGCCGCTGTTCCGATAGCGAACATGATCGGCTTGCAGACAGGCTTGCTGCTATCGGGCGCGGTACTGACGGAAACCGTTTTCGACTGGCCGGGACTCGGCAAGTACATCGTGGATGCCTTACTCGTCAACGACTACGTAGTGGTACAGGCGGGCGGGATCGTGGTTGCCACCATCTTCGTCTCGCTCAACCTGACGCTGGACCTCGTCTACCTGTGGCTCGACCCGCGGTTACGCACATGAGTGAACTGACGAGTAATCGACGGCGCGCCTGGCTGCGTTTCGCCCGCAATCGTTCGGCTTGGGTGGGCATCGTAATTGTCGGCATTCTCATCGTCGCAGCGATCGGTGCCGACTCGCTGGCTCCCTACCGTGCGAATGAACAGTTAAGTCAATTCGCTCGTCCGTCCTGGCAGCACTGGCTGGGAACGGATGTTGACCAGCATGATGTTTTCAGTCGAGTGATCCACGGCACTCGGCTGTCGCTGGTCGCCGGTGCGATTTCAATTGCCGTCGCGGTGCTGATTGGAGTGCCCTGCGGTGCGCTGGCTGGTTTTTGGGGTGGTCGCATCGATTCCCTGCTCATGCGGGCGATCGATATCGCGCTAGCGTTTCCCAGTATTCTGCTGGCGCTCCTGATCGCTACTGCGGTCTCTCGTGGTTGGCTCGCCGTCATCGTCGCCGTCGGCTTGATCAACGTTCCAATGTTCGCCCGACAAGTTCGAGCCACCGTACTCGGCATGCGCGGACTAGAGTACGTGCTGGCGAGTCGCGCCTTGGGTGCTTCAACCTGGCACATTCTGTGGCGCGTAATTTTGCCGGGACTGTCAGGGCCCATTGTGGTGCTGGCAACATTGGGTCTGGGCAGTGCGATTTTAGAAGTGGCGGGATTGTCATTCTTGGGAGTGGGTGGGGATCCCACGGACGCCGAGTGGGGTGCGATGCTCGCTCAATCGAAAGACTTCCTCAGTCGCAGCGTCTGGCCAGCGATCGGCCCCGGTGCGGCCATTTCACTGGCAATTCTCGGCTTCAATTTGCTCGGCGACGGCCTGCGTGACGCCATTGAACCCCGCTAGCGATTGCCGTTCATTCGCGGTTCAGTCCAGCGTACCACGAATCTACGTAATCCACGGGACCGCAGCCCCGTCGGTGCAGCTTGACACGCTTCGTAACCGTCGTTCTACTGTTCCGCCGCTGGAGAGGGATTGGAGTTTGTTTTTTTGCAGGAGTAAATCGCATGACGAAGCAGGTAGGAATGATCGTGCTGGCAACCAGCTTGGTGTTGGCAACTGGGTCGAGTGCCGTGATGGCTACCGCACCCATCAAGAAGGGCTTTGAGGATCACTATCCGGCGCTGAAGTCGGTGGTGGAAGAACAGAAGTGCAATCTCTGCCACTTCGGCAAATCTAAGAAGAATCGCAACGACTACGGTCGTGCACTCGCCCAACTGCTCAAAAAGGAAAACTTCAAGGAAGACCGGGTCAAGGCCGAGCCTGAAAAGGTGAAAGCTGAATTTGCCGAAGCGTTCAAGAAGGTCGAAGCGGAAAAGTCGAAGTCCGGTGAGACGTTCGGAGAGCGTCTCAAGGCCGGTAAGGCTCCCGGTACGCCTGAAGAAGAGAAATAGTCACACCGCAGCTATCGCGCAGCGCACGCTGGCCGTGCGCTGTTCGCCAGGCTGAAGAACCATTAGACCGGTATCAATCTCTTGGCCCTGGAGCTGAATCGCACAGGGCACGCTCGTCAGCGGCTCAATACAAATCGCCTCACGATGCGGTGGCGTGTAGACCACACACTCTCGAAACGGCTGACTGAACTCGATCGTCAGTTTTGTCCCACCCAGCGGATCATGAATCGTCGCCGTCGCGCGCGAGTCGTGATAGATCAAACCCGTCAGCGCATGATCTGCCGCGATCAACTCATAGCGAGTCGGCTGGGGGCCGAGGAACGCAGGCAACTCCAGTTGTCTGCCCGTCGGGATCAAGTTTTGCAATTCCCACTGTCGAGTGACCGGGAGCGAAATCTCGCAGGCTTGCGGCTGATCACCCCCCAGCGGCAGTCGGAAATAGGGATGAGTTCCCAGACCACAGGGCAGGGGAGTGTCACCGGGATTATCCCAGCGATAATCCATCTGCAGCGCAGCCTCGGTCAGTGTGTAGGTAGCGATCAGACGGAAATCGGCCGGCCAAAGTTCGAGCAACCGAGGATCGTCGACAGACGCTTGAAACTCGGCCGTCATCACCGTATCACTCTGCGTGACCACCCGCCACGGACGGTCGTACACAAAGCCATGTATGGCATTGCCGAGTCGATCATTGATGGGCAGCTGATAAGTTCGTCCGTCCCAGGTGAAGCTACCGCGAGCGATACGACCAGGGAACGGAAAGAGGAGCGGTATGCCACTTCCCGATGGCCGCTCTTGTCCGGAAGCAAAATTTGAGTTGGCCCACAAGACAGAGCGTAATTGACCACGAGCGGGCAACTGCAGATCAAAGCAATTGCAGCCCTGGCTTACGAGGATGCGAGCTCGGGAACCCGACGTGGGATGAGTCAGAGTGACGATCTGGGGAGTTGTCATGGACGTACCGTAAAAGGCTGCAACGAGTGAACGTGTTGGTGAGTGAGAAAATTGTCAGGAGACGCAGGCCGGTGTTCCAGGAGCTCCTGCCCTGACTCGGGACGCGACGGTCCCAGCGGGTTATTCAGCTTGCGCAGCACGGCCGTCATCAGCATGACGACGAGGACCAGAACCACGACGGTGCGCACCTGCAATTCCATTCGTGTGTCGCCAAAGGAGATGGCAGCCAGCAAATGCAGCAGCCACATCGCGAGCAGCACCGAGAAGCCGAAGATGACGCTGATCGTGATATCCGCCCCAAGCACTCGCGACTGCTCGAAAGCCGGCAGAGTGACCAGAAGCCAGACACCGACGGGAATTTGGAGTAAGGAGGGAATCAACGCAATACGAGCTCCCCAAATCGCCCGCCTGATACCCGGATCCCGCTCATCGATCGGTCGTCCTTGCCAGCATGACCAGGCGATGAGCCAGCCGCCTGTCACGGCGACGCTGGCGAGCCAAATGTGCACACAACGCGCCAGCACCGCAGGCTCCAGTAGTCGCTGGCGAAACTCCGCTGCCTGAATCGACTCCGTGCTCAGCTCCACACTCGAGGCCAACTGCGACAAAATGACCATCAGCACCGGAAAGTGATAGAGCAAATTAGTGGAGGCGAGCAGGGCTAAAAGACTGCGTGTCACGCGAGCCGCTCGACTCGAGCCCTTCGATCGACTCCACCAAATCACCTGCACCAGCAGCAGCAGCAGCGAGAAGACGAATTCCACGACGGCAAACCAAATTTTACTTTGTAAGCGCTGCACCGCGACCGCATACTCCGCTGACCAATGCAGCCAGCCCAGCACCAGCCCAAGCGCCAACGCCACGAGCAATAAGCCGATCGACTGCCACAGGAGGGAACGTCCCCACTGACCAGCCAGCCTATCCCCTCGCGCCTCTAATCGCTCCCACCAGATGGTGAGCAGCGGTGCCACCGAGGCGACGTTCACGCACAATAAATGAACGGCCAGTAACAAGACCAACAGAGCTTCCACGCGCAAGTTTCCTCTCAGTTAGACAGCCCCCGGAGTATACCAGGAACAGACTCCCCTTCGCGACTAAACCGTTGCACACGGGGACACTGGGTGCGGGGTGCGGGGTGCGGGGTGCGGGGTACGGGGTACGGGGTGCGGGGTGCGGGGTGCGGGGTGCGGGTTGCGGGGTGCGGGGTGCGGGATACGGGGTACGGGATACGGGGTACGGGATACGGGATACGGGGTACGGGATACGGGGTACGGGGTGCGGGGTGCGGGTTGCGGGGTGCGGGATACGGGGTGCGGTTATCGCGCACGGTAATACGGGATTGTTTCGAACGGAGAAACTGAGGCACGAAGTTTTTTCTGGGGGAAAGGAGAACACTTATCGAGAATAGAAAAAAGGCGGAATCGAAAAAGCCGGAGCTTCAGCGCTTCACACTACAGCTCAGCGTCTCACGTACCACATTGACTCGGGACAATCCCTTTTGATTCTTCCACGTTCCCCAAAATACCTCTGAAACTTCCTCCCCTTCACCCTTCACCCTTCACCCCTTCATCCTTCATCCTTCATCCTTCATCCTTCATCCTTCCCGCATGCCTCTGTGTCTCCGTGCGAAACGAACCTGTGTCTTCGAGCGCAAAAACAGCGTCCCCGTGCGTAACGCCTCCGATTGACAGATAGCCGCGGGCGTCACTAGGATTTCAGCTAATTCGAGCGGGCGGTTAACTCAGCGGTTAGAGTGCAACCCTTACAAGGTTGAAGTCGGGGGTTCGAATCCCTCACTGCCCACTATTTTTGGCGGTCTGTATCTGAGGTAACGCTCGAGCAAGATTGGGTCCATTGCCGAAGCGATGGTGAGAAGTCCAGCGATGTCGATTTGGGAAGCGATCATTCTCGGCATCGTGCAGGGGCTCACCGAGTTTCTTCCAATAAGCAGCACCGCTCATCTATTGGCGGTGCGTAAGTGGCTCGGGCACGCTCACCCCGAAGACGCCTTCACGGTCGTCATTCAGCTAGGTACGCTAGTCGCGGTGTTTGCCTATTTCCGCGGGGATGTCTGGCGCCTGCTACGGGGTGTCGCCGGTGACCTTATCGCTCGACGCATCGCCTCGAATGATGACAGTCGCCAAGCGTGGCTAATTGCCTGTGGCACGGTTCCAGCGGTGCTCGTCGGCTTTCTCTTTAAGAAGCAGCTGAAGGCGTGGTTCTTTAATCTCCCGTCGGTCGCGATCGTGGCCACGCTCTTTGCCCTGCTCATGGGTTTTTCGGAGTGGTGGGCGAGTCGTCGAGTGGGTCAGCAGCCGGAGCGAAATGAATCGCAACTTGGCTTGGTGACCGCACTGTGGATCGGGTTATGGCAAGCGTGCGCTCTGATGCCGGGTGCCTCGCGTTCGGGAACGACGATCACGGGGGGGCGACTGGCGCAGCTGAGTCGCCCGGCTGCGGCTCGCTTTTCGTTCTTGCTATCCCTGCCGGTGATCCTGGCGGCTGGCTGCAAGGAGCTTTTTGATGAGTTACGCAAGTTACGACTCAATATAGGGCCTGGGGAGGCCCCGAGCTTATTTGCGTCGCGCGAGGACGCAGCGGCGCTGGTGGTGGGCACGGTGGTGGCGGCCGTGGTGGGCTACCTGTCGATTGCCTGGCTGATGCGGTATCTGCGTCAGCGTTCTACCTATGGATTTGTGGCCTATCGATTACTGCTTGGGGCCGTGCTGGGCATTCTTCTGGCGACCGGCCTGCTCAAGTGATTGGGCGGTCTGCCCAAACTCCCGCAGCTGTGGTACGATGCCGGACTGTTTAGTTTTTAGTTATTACCCAGTAGAGTGTTATGCGCCGCGACGACATCCGCAACATTGTGATTATTGCTCACGTTGACCACGGTAAAACCACGTTGGTCGACTGTTTTCTCCGCCAAAGCGGTCAATTTCGTGACAGTCAGTTGCAGGGCACCTGCATCCTGGATTCAAACGACCTGGAACGTAAGCGCGGCATTACGATTTTAGCGAAGAACATTTCGCTGCCTTACAAAGGCGTGAAAATCAACATCATCGACACTCCCGGACACGCCGATTTTGGTGGCGAGGTGGAACGTGTGGTGCGCATGGCCGATGGCGCATTGCTGCTGGTAGATGCCGCCGAAGGGCCATTGCCGCAAACTCGCTTCGTGCTCCGCAAAGCACTTGAATGTGGCTTGCAGCCGATCGTGGTGGTCAACAAGGTTGATCGCCCTGATGCACGTCCCCAAGAGGTGCTCGATCAGGCACTCCTGCTGCTCATGGAACTGGACACCGAACACAAGCTCACCGAATTTCCGCATCTGTATGCCAGTTCGCGTGAAGGCTTTGCGACGGCCGATCCGGCGGTTCGAACCGAGTCCATCGCGCCGCTGCTCGACATGGTGCTCGATGTTGTCCCTGGTCCCGATGTGGAACCCGACGCACCGCTGCAGATGCTTGTGACCACGCTGGACTGGTCGGAGTTTATTGGCCGTATTGCGATTGGTCGCATTCAATCAGGTTCCATGCGCACGGGGCAGCCGGTCGCACTGCTTAAAGATCACGGCAAAGTGGAAACGGGCCGCATCGCCCAGCTATTCGTCTTCGACAAATTGGGACGAGTGGAAGTAGCGGAGGCAAAGGCGGGTGACGTGGTCGCGATGACCGGATTTGATGACGTTGAAATTGGTGATACGATTTCCGACCCACAATCTCAACGAGCGTTGCCGCGACTGACGGTCGACGAACCAACGCTGGAAATGATCTTCACAATTAACTCATCACCATTTGCCGGTCGAGAAGGCAAATACGTCACCACTCGACAAGTTCGCGAACGGCTGATGCGTGAACTGGAGCGAAATGTGGCGCTCCGCGTACGACCGCTCGAAGGTGGCGAATCGTTTGCGGTTGCGGGCCGCGGCGTGCTGCACTTGTCCGTGCTGATCGAAAACATGCGCAGTGAAGGCTATGAACTGTCGGTGGGCAAGCCGAAGGTGATTTTGCACGACAACCAGGGCGTGAAAGAGGAGCCTTACGAATCGCTGGTGGTCGAAGTGCCGTCCGATAAGCTGGGGCCCGTCATGGAGCTCGTAGGAGCTCGACGTGGTGAACTGGAACACATGGATCCTCGAGGTGACTACACCCACGTCACGTTCTTGATTCCTGCTCGCGGTTTGATTGGCCTGCGCACCCGATTGCTCAATGCCACGCAAGGCACGGCTGTGATTCACCATCGTTTTGACAGCTATCGTGCCGTGCAAGGCGATATCCCTCGTCGTGCCAACGGCGTCTTGATCTCGATGACCTCAGGGCGAGTGAATGCGTATGCGCTCAACACGCTCCAGGAACGATCCGAACTTTTCGTTGCTCCGGGTGACGAGGTGTACGAAGGCCAAATCGTGGGTGAGAATAGTCGCGACAACGATTTGCCCGTGAATCCTACTCGCGAAAAGAAACTGACAAACATGCGTGCCTCGGGTAGCGATGAGAACATCCTGCTCAAGCCACCTCGAGATATGTCACTCGAAAATGCCTTGGAATACATCGAGGACGACGAGATGGTCGAAGTCACTCCCACCCAGGTACGGATCCGCAAAATCCTGCTCAAGGAAAACGACCGTCGCCGCGAACAGCGCAAACTGAACGGCTAAGCGGATAAAGCGGCTCAGCGGCTGACCGAGGGTAGTCGGTTGGCTTGGGCGGTGAGTTGACCGAGGCGCTGGAGTAGAGATTCGGTGAGCCATTCTTCGCGGTAGCGCCAGGTCCAGTTGCCGTCGGCGATTCCCGGCACATTCATCCGCGACTCCGAATCCAATCCCAGAATATCCTGTAGCGGAAAAATAACGGTGCTGGCAGCGGATTCGCTCACCGCGCGCATCGCTTCCCAGGCGATCACGTCGACATCGACCGCCTCACCGCTGATCGACGGGGCCGTCAGATCGGATGCTGGCTCGACGGAACTCTGCGGAAACAGTGCTGCGCGCACGCGTCGGCGTCGCGCGTCTTGATCCGTTTCCTGGTACCAGCCACGAAGGGTGTTGTTATCGTGTGTACCCGTGTAAGCCACACAATTCTCGGGGTAGGCGGGAGGACGATGATATTGTCCCAGCCAATCGTCATCGAAACCAAATTGGTACACTCGCATGCCTGGCAATTGCAGTTCATCGCGCAGAGCGATCACCTCGGGAGTGATCAATCCCAGGTCTTCAGCGACCAGTGGCAATCGTCCTAATTGCCGCTCGACCGCCGCAAAGAACGCCGCTCCCGGGCCTTTCACCCAGTGACCGGGAATTGCATTCGGCGCGTCCGCCGGCACCTCCCAGTACGACTCAAAACCACGGAAATGATCGATCCGAACCCAGTCGAAGAGTTCGCAGGCATGGCGTAGGCGAGCGACCCACCAGGCATAGTCGTCCGCGGCCAGCACTGACCAGTCGTAGAGCGGATTGCCCCACAACTGTCCCGTCTCACTGAAATAGTCTGGAGGTACTCCAGCGACGACGCGCGGGCGACCAGCCGAGTCGAGCTGAAAGCAGCGCTGATGCTGCCAGACGTCGGCGCTTTCCCGCGAGACAAAAATTGGAATGTCGCCGAGAATGCGAATGCCAGATTGGCGGGCGTAACGCTGGAGCGACTGCCACTGCCGCCAAAACAAAAATTGCACTCGTTCCAGATGTGCGATCTCCACCGCCAGCGATTGACGAGCCTGTTGTAAGGCCGACTCTTCGCGGCACACCAGGGCTGGATCCCAACTGCTCCAGCCACGATCGTGATGAGCACTGGCAAGTGCCGTGTACAGCGAATAGTCAGATAGCCAGTGCCGCTGCTGCCACTGAAAGGACTCCCACTCCGCACGCAGCTCGGGTTGTTGATCAAGCTGAGCGGTCGCCTTTCGCAACCACGCTGACCGTAACCGTCCCGCACTGGCATAGTCGGCCCGCTGCGGGTCGAGGCTACTGCCGGCAAGATCCAGCGGCGAGAGCAGACCATCCTCCAGTAACAACTCGGGGCTGATCAGCAGCGGATTACCGGCGAATGCCGACGAGCTGGTGTACGGTGAGTTACCGACGGTGGTGGGTACGAGGGGCAAGACCTGCCACCAACTCTGTCCCGCAAAACGAAGTTGTTCGATAAACCGATAGGCGGCGGGACCAAAGTCCCCCAGACCATACGCGCCCGGCAAGGATGTTACGTGCAGCAATACACCCGACGTACGCGGAAGATTCACGCTGAATCGAGCGTCAAAACGCTCGCCATTCCCACAGGGGCCCGGCCTCAATTACGCTTGGCTATCACCGAACACGACGTAGCCAACAAGCGTTACCAGCAGGAACAGACCCACACTAAGGATCACGACACCTAAGAACGAACTGACCATAAAAACACCTTCTAGAACAAACGCCTTAAACCAGCCGCCTATCTTGTATCAATCCAGCCGCCCGCCAACAAGGTGTCCCCGTCGGACCAGAGCCCACCTACCCCTCGGTTTGGCACCTCGACGCGCGAAGAACTCTCAAGCACTCGGAATTAAAGCACTCGGAATTAGGCACTCGGAAAGCAAGAATCGGAAAGAAAGACTCGGACTAAGACATACGGAATGAAACACAGAGGTACAGAGGGCACGGAGGATCTTGTTTTGGGTAGCCGCGGATGGTGCTCCACCAGCCTTCCTCACCTCGGCGTTCTCTGTACCTCTGCGTTTTCACGTATTATCGCGTTTCTTGATGGTTTGATTTTTTAGCTGGCCGCCGCGCCGGGTGCGACCTTGATCTCCACGCGCCGCGATCGCACTTTCTGAATCTTTGGCAATCGCAAGGTCAGGATGCCGTTTTTCAGGTCAGCCGAAATCTTCGCCGTATCAATCATCTCACCGATGCGAAACGAACGATAGAAATCGCCCACTTCATACTCCGCCACTCGGCATTGCTTACCATACGCCCGAGGCTGAACTTTGCCGTGCAGCGTCAATTGCCCCTCTTCGTACTGAATGTCGAGGCTATCGGGAGTTACCCCCGGCAGATCGGCCGTCAGCACGAGTTCCGATTCATACTCCACGATGTCGATCCGAGGCGTGAACTGCACGCCTCCCTGAGTGGTTTCGGCTTCGCGAGTTCCCGGTTGGTGAAGTTCTTTGGTCGTAAGTGTCATGGTTCTGTTCCCTCTTGTTGAATTGCTTGTGTACGTTTTTTTCTGTTTTGGCGGCGAATGATTTCCAGTTGCTCGCCGATCAGGAAGTCCGTCGGCATTGCCGGACGAGCGGTATAGGGCAGTACCCGACTGCCCGGCCTACACTCCCTCACTGAATTTCACTGGAATGCGTCGCGCTTTGACTTCCTCGCGTTTGGGCAATCGGACGACAAGCACTCCGTGCTGAAATTCTGCATCGACCCGTTCGGCATCGACGGCGGTGGGCAAGTCGACTGTCCGACTGAATTTGCCATAACCCCGTTCCTGCCGATGCCAACTTCCTTGCTCAACCACAGGTGCTTTTCGTTCACCCTGGATCGTCAGTTGACTATCGCCCGTGACGAAGATGGCCAGATCATCCAAACCCAGTCCAGGCAATTCGACCTCCACAAAAATCGTCTCCGCGTCTTCCCACAAATTCAGCGCGGGGTAAGTGGCCGGCGCGGTGCCTTCGCTGCGATCGAGCAGACGCGGGCCAGCCAAGAGTCGTTGCCATTCGCGCTGCCAGCGTCCCAGCTCGGCGCGCAGATCGGGTGTCGTGTTCCAATGAAAAAGTGTACGAGTCGCGGTCATGATGAAATCCCCTGATTGAAATTGGTTTCCAGCAAAAATCGGAGCGAATCACGGTGCAAACAGACGACGTCGTTGTGAGCTACCAGTAATGCAAGCAGTGTGCCAATTCACACCTAAACTGCATTAGCAGTGCGAACGACAATTCGTAAACCGTTACGAATTAAGACACTGCGGCAAACCGACTGCGGTCGCCATTTTTAATCAGAAAATGAGTTCACACCGGAGATCAATCAGCAATAGGACTCAACGGCAAAAACATCTGCCATTTTGTCAGTTGCCCCGTTCGACCTTGGTAGTGAATCATCGCTCCCGTCATGCTCGAAACTCTCCTAAGCCCCGCGCGACGACCGCGATGTCAACTTGGCGAGCGCCACCGTCGAGTAGTGCGCGAGTCGCTTCGTTGACCGTGGCGCCGGTGGTGAGTACATCGTCGATCAAGAGCACGCGAGCACCGTGCAGGATGCGACTTCGGTGAGTTGCAAAGGCGTTGTGTACGTTGAGCCAGCGCTGGTGTGGGGACAAGGTACCTTGTTTCATGGTGGGGCGCCGACAGTGCAGCACATGCCGCAAAAGCGGCAACTGAAGTTGCCGAGCGACCTGTTCGGCGAGTAGTTCCGGACCGCTGGTACCGCGGGTCCAGCGCCGCCACCAGTGCGACGGCAAAGCGACCACCAACTCGCATCCCTCCGCCCACTGCTCGCCAGTAAGTCGCTGTCCTACGAGTCTTCCCATTTGCAACGTCAGGGGCTCGTGAGCCGCCTGTTTCATATGAATAACGGCTTCACGCAAGGCTCCCCGGTAATCGCCCAGAACCCACGCTCGCTGAAAGCGATACGTACGTCGCGCGCAATAGGGGCAGGGCAGCGGCACGGGGCCGACGGAGCGAATCGGGGCCGCACAGCGTTTGCAGCGCCGGCGTTCCGGTAACAACAACGTGAACTGCCGCAGACAAGCGGCACAAAACAGTGGATCTGAACCAACTCCGGCCGCTCCACACCAAGCACAGCTGGGCGGCAGTACAAGATCAAGGGACCGACTGGCAAGCGGTCGCAGTCCGAGTCGCCAAGCATTCCCAGCCCAGCCCAAAAAACGATCTCGAGCCTCTCGGAGGCGCGAATTGCCGTTCATCACGATACTCCATCATCGCCCCGTATTCCTCTTCTTGATGCTCCGTCGCGACTGGGTTTCCACAGTCCCTGCGTTTCGAGTCGCGCGGCCGGTCGATCTTGACCTCCCACTATCAATCAGCCTATCGTGCCTGCGATTGCCGTCAACGGATCTACTCTCATGACTATTATTGATCGCTATCTGCTGCAGCTCTTTTTCAAAGTGCTGTTCGTTGGCTTCTTCAGCCTGATGGGGCTGTATGTCATGGTTGATACCGCGAACAACTTTGATGAGTTCTTGAATTACGGTAAGCAAGAGGGCAGTTTTCTAACTGTACTGCTGGACTATTTCGGTCCCCGGGTGTTGCAATTTTTTGACCGACTGGGACCCATTCTGTCGCTCATTGCAGGGATGTATACGATCGCGTGGCTGCAGCGTACCAATGAACTGACGGCCATCGTCGCGGGCGGTATCTCACCTGCGCGCGTCATTCGCCCGCTTGTCATCTCCGCGGCTCTCGTGAGTATTTTTGGGGTGGTGAATCGCGAAGTTCTGCTGCCTAAAGTTCGCTCGCAGCTAATCTACAACGCACAGAATCTGCGCGGCGAAAACGCTCGTCCGCTCACACCAATGTACGACAATCGCACAGACGTTTTTTTGGATGGTCGAGCGGCGGTTGGAGCAGAACGGCGCATTGAGTCACCCAAGATCGGCTTGCCACCCGCACTCTCCGCCTTCGGACAACGTTTGCTGGCGCGGCAGGCGCGTTATCAAGAGCCACAAGCAGACCGTCCCGGTGGTTACTTACTGGAAAACATCGAAAAACCAGCCAACTTCGCTCAGCTCAGTTCCGGTCGCATTCATGGTGAACCGGTTCTGCTTACTCCCAAGGATTGTGATTGGCTGAGTGCCGAGCAGGGATTTCTGGTGACGGCGGTGCGCTTCGAACAGTTATCCGCCGGTCCTCTCTGGTCAGAACTGGCATCGGTGTTCGATCTCATCGAAGGCCTGCGTAGCGCGCATGTCGACTATAGTGCCGCCACGCGTGTCCGAGTCCACGCACGACTCATTCAGCCGCTGCTCGATATGACGCTGTTCATGCTGGGGTTGCCATTGGTATTTGGGCGTGAGCATCGCAATATCTTTGTGGCCATCGGCTGGGCGCTGCTCGTCGTGCTGCTCTTCGTCGGCGTCACACTCGCCTGCCACGCACTCGGCTCGCTCTATCTGGCCAGTCCGGCTGTTGCGGCTTGGCTGCCGCTGGCACTGCTCGTTCCCCCCGCCGCACTCCTGGCCGGCCGCATCTGGCAGTAGCCGGGAAAGATCCTGGTTGACTACAATGCCGCCTTCACGGGAAGGGGAACATGGAACGGGCATCGTCGGCCAAGGATACCGGCTTGATATCAGAATCACCCCAGCGAGCTTCGGCGCGTCCGTCAACCGCTGCGCCTCCCCCAGCCCTGTCGCGTCTATCCCGCTGGCTGCAAAGCACCGCCGACTTCAAGTCAGTTGTCGCCGCACTCACGGCGCAGCAGCGAGTGACCGTCGAGGGCATCTGGGGTTCGTCGACTGCACTGGTGGCTGCTGCACTGGCAGAGCTCGCGCCAGGCCCCGTCATCGCGGTTTGTGCTCAAGTGGCAGACGTCGAGGAGCTGGCGGGAGATATCGCTCATTTCACGGATCATCGCTGTCTGCGGTTTCCAGCCGCTGAAGTGGAACTGGTGGAGCAGACTGCGACTGATGAAACGCTCGGCGAACGACTGCGAGTTCTGAAGACATTAGCGGGAGTTTCCACAGCGGACTCGCGGTCCACGACGACGGCTCCCATCGTCGCGACCAGTATTCAAAGCTTGCTGCAACCCGTTCCTCTGCCCCAATCGCTGCTCAATTCCACTCGCCGCATCCAACTCGGTCAACAGCTCGATATCGATGAACTCCTACGCTGGCTGGTGGAGTATCGTTTTCAGCCGACGACGGCGGTAGCGTTACCTGGCGAGTTCTCGCATCGCGGCGGAATTCTGGATCTGTTTGCCCCGGACTGGGAAAGCCCAGTGCGCATCGAGCTATTTGACGACCAGGTGGAATCGATTCGCAGCTTTGACGTGGCAACTCAGCGGAGTCTGGGCCAATTGCCGGCGCTGGAAGTCACCATCTTTCGGCCCCAGGAGTCGGGACGCGGGCAACTCGCGGATTACCTTCCTGCCCACAGCTGGTGGCTTTGGATTGAACCGCGTCAGATTCAGGACGCTGCGCGGCACTATGTGAGTTTGCTGGAAGCACCAGCTGGATACCATTCGCTGGCCGATATCCAGCGTGCTGCCAGTCGCAGTGGAATTGCTCAGGTCGTCAATTTGGCGGAAGCCGCGGACGATGTCACGTGCCGCTTAGGCATCGGTTCTATTGAACGGTTCAGCGGAGACTTTCAGCGTGTGCGCGAGGAGTTTCAGCGGGTTGCGGGCGAGAACTCCGTGACACTACTGGCACGCACGGCGGCCGAACTGCAGCGTCTGCGCGACATTTTCGCCGAGACCACGGTGGTGCGGGCCGGCCGCGTGAATTTTGTAGAGGGCGATTTGCGCGCAGGCTTCGCCTTGCCCGCCGCCCAGGAAATCATACTCACCGGCGCCGAACTGTTTCGTCGCGAAGAACTCAAACGCACACCTCGTCGCCACCTGGGAAAAGCGATTGATAGTTTCCTGGATCTGAACGACGGCGACCTCGTCGTCCACCTCTCGCACGGCATTGGTCGCTATCGCGGCTTGAAGCTCATCGAAAAACAGGGCCATGCGATGGAACACCTGGAAATTGAATTCGATGAGGGCACGAAAATGTACGTGCCAGCTGCCCGCATTGAACTCGTCCAAAAATATGTGGGCGGATCCAAAAGTCGTCCCAAACTGGCCAAGATTGGCGGACAGACCTGGAGTCGCCAAAAGAAAGCGACGCAAGCGGCCGTGGCCGACATGGCCGTGGAGCTCCTCGAAGTGCAAGCCGCAAGGCGCAGTCGAGCGGGTATTGAATTCAGCCCCGACTCGGATTGGCAGCGGGCATTCGATTCTTCATTCCCCTACCAGGAAACGCCCGATCAATTAGCGGCCATCGAGGCGATCAAAGGCGACATGGAACGCAATCGTCCCATGGATCGCCTGCTCTGCGGTGATGTCGGCTACGGCAAAACCGAAGTGGCGATGCGGGCCGCTTTCAAAGCCGTCGACAATGGTTATCAAGTTGCCGTGCTTGTGCCAACTACCATTTTAGCCGAGCAGCACTATCAATCGTTTCGCCGCCGCATGGCCGAATTCCCGTTTAAGATTGCTCGACTCAGCCGCTTCTGCCCGGCCGATGAGGAACGCACGATTGTCGAAGGGCTGGCTGCTGGCAGCATCGATATCGTCATCGGCACCCATCGACTCGCCTCCCAGGATGTGCAGTTTCACAATCTAGGACTCGTAATCATCGACGAAGAACAGCGATTCGGAGTGGAAGTAAAAGAACGACTCAAAGCGCTCAAGACGACCGTTGATGTGCTGACTCTATCAGCGACACCGATCCCGCGCACCTTGCACATGTCGCTGGTCGGCGTGCGCGACATCGTGAACCTGGAGACTCCGCCCGACGAACGCGTCGCGGTCGAAACAAAAGTGACGCGCTATCAACCGGAACTCATTCGACATGCCATCCTGCGCGAACTCAATCGCGGCGGGCAGATCTACTTCGTTCACAATCGAGTGGGCGACATGGAGGAGGTGACGAATAAACTGCGGATGCTGGTCCCAGAGGCGCGACTGCGAGTCGGCCACGGGCAAATGAATGAACATGAACTCGAACAGGTCATGCTCGATTTCGTTGCTCATCGCTTCGATATTCTGGTCGCTACCACCATCGTCGAAAGCGGCTTGGACATCCCCAATGCCAATACAATCTTCATTGATGAAGCTGATCGTTATGGGCTCGCGGATCTACATCAGTTGCGCGGTCGAGTGGGACGATACAAGCACCATGCCTATTGCTACCTGCTCATCGACCCCGCGAAGTATGTCACCCCCAACGCCGCTCGGCGCCTCCATGCAATTGAAGAGTTCAGCAACATGGGCGCTGGATTCGCCATCTCGATGCGCGATCTGGAAATTCGCGGTGCGGGAAATCTGCTGGGCTCACAGCAAAGCGGCCACATCGCCGCCGTGGGCTACGAACTCTATTGCCAAATGCTGGAAGCGGCGGTTCGCGATCTGAAAAAACTACCCACTCGCCTGGATATCGACGTGGATATCCACTTGCCCGGAAAAGCCTATCTGCCGGACGACTACATCCCCGATTTGCGTCAAAAAATTGACCTCTACCGGCGCATCTCGCGCATTCAATCAGTCCAAGAAGTGTCACTCCTGCAGGCCGAACTCAACGATCGCTTCGGCCCCCTGCCAGCACCATGCAAACGCCAACTAGAACTTGCTCAGCTCAAGCTCGACGCGACCGTATGGCAAGTTTCAGCCATTCGAGTGGAAGGGAAGTATTTGGTTTTTGTCTATCGCGACCGCCGACGAATTGAGCAGCTGGCACGTTTGCGGCAGGGTAAGCTGCGAGTGGTGGACGATCGGAATGCCTATCTTACCGTTCCTCCCCAATTAGCCGATCCTCAAGGCTATCTGGCACTCGCAAAATCGGTGTTGCGACCAAATTGACTCGGCGCTAGAATCCCGCACCCGTCCCGTAGATTTACCCGCTGGTGCTGCCGTGGCGCAAACTCCGTATCGATACTGCCTGATGCTGGTCTTGTTGATCGGTCCTGCACTGACTGTGGCCGTAGGCTGCACAAGCGGTGGCCAAGCGAAGTCCAGTTCGAAGAGCTGGCTGAAGAACCCGCTGGCGGCGTCAAATTCCAGTGGCTCAGCTGCTGGCACTTCCAATTCCGCCCCGTCGGCCAAATCGACGGCCTCCCAGACTGCTACGGCCTCCCAGAACTCTCCGGCAGCGACAGCCAAGACAGCCACCGCCGCCAAGCCAGCCACTAATACCTCGCCCGCTAGCACCGCCTCTCCGGCCATCGCCGCAGCAGCCGTCGCTCGCGCCAGCAGCGACGATCGGGATTCCCTGCCCGCCAACCGCGCTCAAGCTCGGACGGGCGGCTTGGACGAGGAACATAGCTTACCGACGGTCCGTCGACTGGATTCTACCCATGCCAAACCACAAGCGAACAAGCCTGCGCACGTTGCTCCCGGGCCATCGCCACGTGGGACCGGTCCACGAGGCTCGATGCAGGACGAGCCTCGCCGTGGCACAGGCAGCGGCGGCAGTTCGAAGATCGATCCGTATGACATGCGCACGATTGAAAAAGCGACAGCTGGTGTCGGCAGTCGCCATGAACAGACTCGTACAGCTGACTTAATCGACGACTTACCACCGACCCGGGACGATTCCGGCGCCCCGCTGGTGAGTGACACAGGGCCAACGGCGGCCGAGTCCGCACCTTTAGAGCCAGCAGCAGCTGCTGATATGCCCGCAGAGCGCTCACTGGCTGAGAACCCTGCTCAGCCGAGCTCCGCAGAGTCGACACGCGAGTTTGCGCCGGCTCAAACGGTCGCCATCGTGGGACGCGATCACATCTTAGCCGGTGACATTGACGGCATGATCAATCTGATGCTCGCGCCAACGACGAGCAAGATGTCGGCGGAAGAGCTCGAGCGGGTACGACCACAAATTGACGAACAGAAGAAACAGATGTTCCGTCAGCAACTGCAAGGCGAAGTGCAAACCAAACTGGGCTATCTGGACTTCATGCGTCAAGTGCCGCCGGAGAAGGGGAATGACCTGCAGAAGCGGATCAATGAATCGTTCGAAAAGGATTTAGAGACCGTGCGGCAGCGGCTGCGCGTGCTGGACGCACAGGCCAAACAGGAAGCGGAAGCAGCGAAAGCCAACCCCACCGTCACATTTAAAGAAGCGAACCCCAATCGTAAAGATGAAGTCGTTGATTTGGCTCGACGCGATCCCATCCTTTTCCGCCTGTCGATGCTCATGAACCAGGCTGAGATTGAGACCCTGGGTGATTTGGATCAAATGCTACGCCGGTATGGTTCGTCTCTGGAGAAACAGCAGCGAGCGTACGGGGAGCACAAACTGATGCAGATGTCGGTGATGAAGAACGTCCGCAAAGATGTAGAAGTCACGCATGAGCAGATGCTGAATTATTATCGTGAGCATCTGGAAGATTATGCGATTCCCGCCCGAGTGAAGTGGGAAGAGATCATGGTACGGTTTGATCGTCATCCAAACGAAGAGGCGGCGACGGCGGAAATCGCAACACTCGGCAATGAGGTCTACCTCGGCGGAGCCACGCTGGCGGCAGTTGCCAAACGCAGCTCGCACGGACCAACAGCGGCTCAGGGAGGCCAGTATGAGTGGACCGACCGCGGCAGTCTCGCTTCCAAGGTCATCGAAGACGCACTCTTCGATCTCCCTCTGAATCAACTCAGCCAAATCATCCGCGATGAACGCGGTTTGCACATTGTGCGGGTGCTGGAGCGAACGGAGGCGACCTACGTGCCATTCCTGGAGGCGCAGGTCGAAATCAAGGAAAAGATTCGCGGCGAATACCGGCAGACCGACGTGCAGAATTACCTGAACAAACTCAAGAAAACCACAAACGTCTGGACGATTTTCGACGATCAGTAAGTTCCCCGGATCAGTCCCAGGACGGACTCTCGCCTTCTATTCTGGTGGTGAATTGTCGAATGCTTCTCGGCTCGCTAAACTGCTAGCCAAGTTTTCCGCATTCAATTCCTTGATTCCCACTCGCCCGCGTGCCGTCCCCTGGCCGACGAAAGGAACTGGTCCATGTCCGAGGTTGCGAAGTTAAAGCTCCCCGACCGTGAAGTTGATCTGCCGATTTTGGTTGGCACGGAAAAAGAACCAGCAATCGACATCTCGAAATTGCGGGCTGAAAGCGGCTTCGTGACGCTCGACGAAGGCTACGTGAATACCGGCGCAACAACCAGCTCCATTACGTTCCTGGACGGCGAAGTGGGCATCTTGCGCTATCGAGGTTATCCGATCGAGGTACTAGCGGAACAATGTGACTTTCTGGAAGTGAGTTACTTGCTGGTTTACGGCGAATTACCGAACGCCAAACAGCTCGAAGAATTCCGCAGCTCAATCTTGCATCACTCCATGCTGCACGAAGATATGCGGTCATTCTACGACGGCGTACCGCGCGACGCTCACCCGATGGCCATCCTCTCGTCGGTGGTCGGAGCGATGTCGGCCTTCTACCAGGACTCACTCGATCCACTCGACCCACGCCAAGTCGAGATTGCCATTCATCGATTGATCGCCAAGCTCCCGACGATTGCCGCCTACAGCTACAAGAAATCGGTCGGTCAGCCCTTCATGTACCCGCAGAACGACCTGTCCTACTGCGCGAATTTCCTCCGCATGCTGTTCGCCACGCCTTGCGAGCCATACGAAATCGACCCAGACTTTGTCCGAGCCCTCAACATGCTGCTCATCGTACATGCCGATCACGAGCAGAACTGCAGCACGTCGACCGTACGCATGGTTGGGTCGTCGAATGCTAATCTCTTCGCCTCCATTACCGCCGGCATTTGCGCTCTATGGGGCCCGCTGCACGGCGGCGCAAACGAGCAATGCGTGCGGATGCTCGAGCAGATCATCGCCGACGGCGGTAATGTCAAAAAATATGTCGAGATGGCGAAGGACAAGAAGAGCGGTTTCCGTTTGATGGGTTTCGGACATCGAGTGTACAAGAACTACGATCCCCGCGCCAAAATCATCAAACGTCAATGTGACATTCTGCTCGGCAAACTTCACATTCGCGATCCGCTCTTCCAAGTCGCGCAGGAACTGGAAGATGTTGCCCTGACCGATCCCTACTTCATTGAGAAGAAGCTGTACCCGAACGTCGACTTCTACTCGGGTGTCATTTACCGAGCCCTGGGAATTCCCGTGCAGATGTTTACCGTCCTGTTCGCCCTCGGCCGAACCCCCGGCTGGATCGCTCACTGGATGGAAATGCAAAGCTCGGCTTCCAAACGCATCTGTCGCCCACGACAAATCTACGTCGGGCCCACCGAACGCCCCATGATCCCACTGCCCCGACGCTAACGTCCACGACGCTGGCACAGACTTGTTTCGCACGGCGACACAGACTTGTTTCGCACGGCGACACAGACTTGTTTCGCACGGCGACAAGGAGGCACAAAGGAGTTCTTGTGAGTCGGTTCATTTAGTCGGTTCAGTCAGTCAGGCAGTCTGCCTTGCGACCGCCTCGTTGTCTGTGTGTCTTTGTAACTACTTGCGAAAAACATCACGCAGCCCGTACGAAAAGACCGTCCAGCCCGTGCGAAAAGAACTGTGCCTTGCTTCTGCTGTTCCCTGGAGCGGTAGTTGTCTGCTAGGGTATCAGCATGGCAATCCTATCCAACACCCATTCAATCATTCGGCAAGCAGCGTCGCGGCGAAATGACATCGATACGCCCGCGCTGCTCATCGACCTCGACGCACTCGATCGCAACATTCATCGTTTGCGTGATTTCTGCCGCGCTCATGGCGCCAACTGGCGACCGCATGCAAAAAGCTACAAAAGCAGCTGGCTAGCTCGCCGAGTGGTGGAGGCGGGAGCGATTGGTGTGACCTGTGCCAAGCTGGGGGAAGCAGAGCTGTATGCGGCGGCCGGGATTCACGACCTGCTCATCACCTGTCCGCTGGTTGGTCCTCACAAGATCGCTCGCCTGGTGGAACTGGCCAAGCGAGCCCAGCCGATTGCCGTCGTCGATCATCCGCAGCAAGTGACGGCGATTTCCCAAGCGGCTCAAGCCGCCCAAGTTTCCGTCCGCCTGCTCATCGAAATCGATATCGGCATGCAGCGCTGCGGCGTCGCTCCCGGTGGGCCGGCCGTGGAACTGGCACGTTTCATTCAGCAGTCTCCCCATGTGCAACTGGCCGGCATCATGGGCTGGGAAGGGCACCTGCTGACACTCACCGACCTGGAAGAAAAACGTACGAAAATCGCTGGTGCCTTGGAACAAATGCAAGCCACCCGCACGGCACTGCTCGCCGCCCACTTGCCATGTGACATCGTCAGTGCCGGCGGTAGTGGATCCTTTCCCTGGACCGTGCCGCTCGGCATCGCCACCGAAATTCAAGCCGGTGGAGCGATCTTAATGGACCAGTTTTATCGTGAGAAATGCAGTATTACGTCGCAAGAGATTGCCTTGACGCTGCTCTCGACGGTGACAAGTCGCCCGACGGATAAACGGGTCGTGCTGGACTTTGGCAGAAAGTCGCTTAGTCCCGATCTGGGGTTGCCCAAGGCACTCCATCGCGACGATCTGCAGCCGCTCTGGCTATCCGCTGAACATGCAGTTTGCGAGGTGACGCACGGCAGTGGTCCGCAGATCGGCGACCGCGTGGAATGGATTCTTGGCTATGGCGACTGGACCACCGTGCTGCACGACTTCTATTACGTTTGTCGTGGCGATCAAGTGGAAAGCGTACAACCACTCGACGCTCGTGGACGCGCCGATTGACGGTGCTAGAAGCGCAGCCACTACCACCGCAGCATTCAAAACGAGATGTTATGTTCTCCTTGGCCGGGCAACGAGCGCTGATTGTGGGAATCGCGAATGATCGTTCACTAGCGTACGGCTGCGCGCGGTGGCTGCGTCAGGCGGGAGCGGAACTGGCGATCACCTACCTCAATGACAAAGCACGGCCGTACGTCGAACCGCTGGCGCGGCAACTAGAGGCATCGATCTTCGCGCCACTCGATGTGACGCAACCGGAACAGTTCGACCAGCTCTTCTCGCTGATCGACCAGCACTGGGGAGGTCTCGAGACGGTTGTGCATTCGATCGCCTTTGCGAATCGAGAGGATCTTCACGGACCATTGCTCGAATGTTCGGCAAGTGGCTTTGGGTTGGCGATGGACGTCTCCTGTCACTCGCTGCTGCGACTGGCGCGATGGGCCGCACCGCGGATGCCAGCTGGAGGTGCGATTACGACCATGACCTTCCTGGGAGCTCGGCGCGTCATTTCCAATTATGGTGTGATGGGACCAGTGAAAGCGGCGCTGGAGGCGACGGTGCGCCAGCTTGCCGTGGAACTGGGGCCTCGTCGCATCCGAGTTAATGCCATCTCGGCGGGCCCCGTCAAAACTCGAGCGGCTTCGGGGATTAAGGATTTCGAGCAGTTGTGGCAGCAGGCGAGCGACGAATTGCCACTCGGTGAGGCGATCACGCCAGACGATATTGGAGCGACCTGTACTTGGCTCAGTTCACCCGCTGCGGCGCACATCACGGGCACCATCTTACCCGTCGATAGCGGCTGGGAAATTGTCGGCTAGAAATGACCTGGGCAGAAGCGACTTGTTTGAGTAATGTCTGCATCCTCGGGGCGGTCCCGACCGTGGTGGAGGATGTTAACTGATGATTACCAACATGCAGCCAGTTTTGTGGGCAGAATTCCAATGGCCAACTTGGCCAGACTGGAACGAACTGTCTGCGTCTTGGCAGAACGTTGTTAATTTTTCCACGACCCGTGGCCTCGAGTTCTCGCTGAACCTGCTCGCAGGACTCCTCATTTTGCTCGTCGGTCGAGCGGTTGCGCATTGGCTGCGACGCATGGTCCGTCGAGTGGCTACGCAGGCGAAGATCGATGAAACGCTGGTACGATTCGTCACGAACTTAGCCTATGCCGCGATGCTCGTGTTTGTTGTGCTATCAGCACTGAATCGAGTGGGGATTGATACGACCTCGTTCACCGCAGTGGTGGGAGCAGCGGGGCTAGCGGTTGGCTTTGCACTCCAAGGATCACTCTCCAATTTTGCCGCCGGCGTGATGCTGATCGTCTTCAAACCGTTTTGTGTCGGCGATCAAGTGCAGGCGGGTGGCTCGACCGGCACCGTGGTCGAAATCCAAATCTTCAATACGCTCATTCGCACCGACAATAACGCTTTGATTTTTGTTCCCAACGGAGCAATCACGAACGCCACAATCACCAACTTTTCCGCCGATGAAACGCGTCGCATCGACATCTTGATCAAGTGTGGCTATGAAAATGACTTGCGGGAAGTGAAAAGTTTTCTGGTGGAGCTGATGCGCGAGGATGATCGGATCCTGCAACTACCACCGGCGCAAGTCGTGGTCGACCAGCTGGGCGACAATGCGATAAGCTTGTCCGTCCAACCGTGGGTCCGCAACGAGTACTTCACGGCGGTGCGCACGCATTTGCTTGAGGCGATCAAAGCTGGCTGTGAAGAACATGGATTTATCTTACTCGGCCACAAAGTCGCCGTGAGCAGCAGCAGCAGCAGCAGCAGTAGTAGCAGCAGCAAACGTAGCAGCACGAGCGGTAGCAAAACACCGGACTTGGTGGAATTCAGCGCTCCGCGCCGCGCTGCATGACTGCGACGCGACAGGCCGAAATGGACGGCTTGGGCCCTGAACTTTGGTTGCACAGCGGTGCTGTACACCTACGCCAGAATTCCCTTGACCACTTCACCATGAACATCGGTGAGTCGATAGTCGCGACCTTGAAAGCGATAATTCAGACGTGTGTGGTCGAAGCCCAACAAGTGCAGCATCGTTGCCTGGAGATCATGGACGTGGACCTTGTCGCGCGCGACTGAGAATCCCAGTTCATCCGACTCACCATGCATCACGCCACCCTTAATCCCACCACCGGCCAGCCACATGCTGTAAACGTCGGGATAATGATCACGTCCTAGGGTATTACCGCCGGCGGTACGACCTTCGCGGAACGGCGTGCGTCCGAATTCGCCGCCACAAACGATAAGGGTGGAATCGAGCAGCCCGCGTTGTTTCAAATCCTTGATGAGAGCTGCGATCGGTTTGTCCATCGTGGCACACTTTTTCGTCAGCCCGTCCCGAATATCCTCGCCAGGCCCGGTGCCGTGAAAGTCCCAGCCCCAATCGAAGAGCTGCACATACCGCACTCCTTGTTCGACGAGCCGGCGCGCGAGCAGGCAGTTATTGGCAAAACTCGCTCCACCCGGTTGAGCGCCATACGCTTCCAGCGTCTCCTTCGACTCTTTGCCGATGTTCATCACTTCGGGCACCGACGTCTGCATGCGAAACGCCAGTTCATATTGAGCGATGCGGGTGAGCGTTTCGGGATGGCCGAGTTCCCGCTGCTGCAGTTCGTTCAAATCACGGAGTGCGTCCAAGCTCTCACGCCGCAGGGCTCGATCCATGCCGGCCGGATCGGATGCATACAGAACCGGATCGCCCTTGGAGCGGCACTGCACGCCTTGATAGACCGACGGTAAAAAACCGCTACCAAACGAATTCTTCCCACCGTTCGGCTGCACTCCGCTCGAAATCAGCACCACGAATCCCGGCAGATTCTCGTTTTCAGTTCCCAGCCCATACGTTACCCAAGCACCAATCGAAGGCCGCCCTGAACGCGGTGAACCAGTGTAGAGCAGCAACTCGGCTGGTGCATGATTAAATTGATCGGTGGTCATCGAGCGAATGACACACATTTCATCCGCTACTTCATGTAGATGCGGAATTGCATCTGAGAGCACCACGCCACTCTTGCCACGCGGCTCAAACTTGCGCGGCGTACCGAGCAGCTTGGGAACCCCAGAGGTGAATGCGAAACGTTTGCCCTTCAAGAATTCATCGGGACAAGGCTGGCCATCTCGCTTCACCAGTTCCGGCTTGTAGTCGTACAAATCAAGATGGGGAGGCGAACCGGTCAAATGCAAGTAAATGATTCGCTTGGCCTTGGCCGCTAGCGGCGGGAGTTTGGGCGCCAGCGGATCGAGCGCACGAGCATCCGGCCCACCGCTCCCGGCGGCTGCCGCATCCGCTGCCCGAAGGCTTCGCCCACCCAGGTTCGGCTCTCCCATCAGCGACGATAGCGCCAAAGCCCCAAGGCCTAATTGGCTCTCACGAAAAAAATGTCGTCGAGTGAGATGTTGTAATCGTTCCCAGCCACGTTGTTCGTTCATCACTTGCTCTCGTTCTTGGTAACATCGGCATCGCGTTCGGTTTCGCACCCTCCCGGGCGCCCATCTATTGATCGCTCCTCTAGCGCTTCATCACCATCTCATCCAGGTTCAACAGAACGTTGCCAACAACGGTCCAGGCGGCCAGGTCGGCAACATCCATGCCGGACGGGACGGGTCCAATCGGATCCGTGGCCATCTTCCGCGCTTCCTCTGGACGTCCCTGATAACTTTCTCGCACGCGTTCGACTAATTGCACCAGCCGCTTTAATTCGGCCTCTTGAGCGGGTCGCGCCAAACAAATCTGAAAAGCGAATTGAACTCGACTGGCCGAGTCCGCGCCACCCTCAGCCAGCACTCGGCGAGCGATCGCCTGCGAGGCTTCGATGTACACCGGATCGTTGAGTGTGACCAGAGCCTGCAGCGGAGTGTTGGTACGCACACGTCGCAGCGTACAGACTTCTCGATTGGGAGCGTCGAACGTTGCCATGGACGGATAGGGATTCGACCGCCGCCACATCGTGTAAATTCCCCGGCGGAACTTATCGTCCCCAGCGCTCGTCTGCCAATCAATCCCGCTTCCAAAAGCGGCGCTCACGCCCAGCGACGGCTGGGGCGGCTTGACCGGTGGTCCAAACATTTTACTGCTCAAGAGCCCACTCACCGCCAACGCCTGATCGCGTACGGTCTCGGCTGGCAAACGGAATCGAGGACCACGTGCCAGTAGCCGATTGTCAGGATCACGTCGCACCAGCTCAGCACTCACCTTGGATGATTGGCGATAGGTGGCCGACGTCACCAGCAATCGTACAAAGTTTTTGAGGTCCCATTTTGTCCGTGGAAGTTCGGTGGCCAACCAGTCCAGCAGCTCGGGATGGAACGGCAGATCACCTTGAGCTCCAAATTCTTCGCTGGTCGCCACAATCCCCACTCCAAACAGCTGCTCCCAGTAGCGATTCGCCAGGACACGTGCCGTGAGCGGATTCTCGTCGCTCATCAGCCAGCGCGCGATGGTCAGACGGTTCAAAGGCTCATTCGCCGGCAGCACCGGAAAGACACTCGGCGTGCCGGGCTTCACTTCGGCGCCCAGATCCAGGAAGTTACCGCGATGCTGGATCTTCGTCACACGACGCTGATTTTCGGGCAACTCTTTCATTACCGGAACCGTCGCTGGCTGAATTTCCGCCAGTTGTTTTTGAGACTTGGCTAGTTGCTCACGTTGCGGCTGCAACTCGGGCGCAATCGACAAGAAGTATTGCAGTAACTGTTCGGTCTGTTCCGCCGAACGCTGCGCGAGTGGCTTTTGCAGAATGGCTTGTAGCGGACCGGGCGTGCGTCCCCATTCAGCCGCTCGAGCGTCGCCGGTAGCGAGAACCTGAAAGTGTCCGAGCGTGTGTCCGGGTGGATTGACGGCATGTTCAATCGTCAGCGCCAAGGTCGAACCGGCCGGCACGTCGATCGGTGCCTTGGTGATTAGGGTGAGCGTATGCGTCTGACCAAATCGCCCTCCCACCGCCCAGCCCTTTTTCGCAGCGTCGGCATTGGTCAGTACTAACTCAGCGCCAAACTCGGGCTGAGAGTAGTCGGCCACGGCGGAGCTGAATTCAATGACGCGGGCACCGTCGAGTGAGAACTCGGCGCTCGGCTTCGGCACCGCCGCGACCTCCTTCTTCCAGACCACCTCGCGATTGTCATTTAGCACCACGACGCGGTAATTCGCCAACCGTTCTTCGACGCTGGGATCAGTGCGATTCCAGACCACGACGCGGTCAAGCGGACCGGCGCTCTTGAGATCGACTTCCCACCAGGGATCGTCGGAGACGGCCGTGTGCGTCGTCGACTTTGCTTCGACATATTTGCCATTCGTGTTCCCGTCGATGGCGAGCTTGGCCGGGCCATCGTAGTCCGTGGAACTTTGCGTTGCATCACCTTTTATCGCCACATTTTCTGCATCGCGGAAGACTTGTACTTCGGCGAGCGACAACATTTTTTGTTTGCCGGGCAGTTCGATTCGCACGAAGCGGCCCTGGAGTCGCGGTCGCTCACCCGGCTTCTCGACAGGCGGCAAAAGCACGGCACTGATTTTAGCGATCACGAAATTCCCACCGCCATGTCCGGGGCCCTGAGCGGGCAAATCGGCATGGGGCAGAGCTGCCAGACCGACCGCTCGCAACGAGCCTGCCGCAAGTGGCAGTTCAACTCGATACGTATCCGTCGTCGCCGTCTTGTCCACTCGCACCGCCCCGTCTTCGACGATCCGCGCGGGCGTCATGTTCTTTGTTGTCACCGCACTGGGCTTCAACTGCTGCCAACTCAGATCTCGCGGAAATTCGTCATCCCAGCGGGCGAAACGAGCGGACAATTCAGGCGTCGGTCGCTTGAGTTGTTCTTCCAGCGATTTAATTTCTTGCTGCAAAGCGCCGCGTTTCGCCTGTTGCTCGGCGGTAAACACCGAATGCAACGGACTCTCGTTGCCCCGATCAGCGTCCTCGGTCGAGTTGAAGAAGGCAAAAAAGCGGAAAAATTCTTCCTGCGACAAAGGATCGTACTTGTGGTTGTGACACTGCGCACAACTCATCGTCGTCCCCATCCAGACCGCAAACGTGGTGCTGACGCGATCAACAACCGCTACATTGCGAAACTCCTCATCATTCGTTCCACCTTCGTTGTTGGTCAAGGTATTGCGATGAAAGGCCGTGGCGATCAACTGTTCATCGGTCGGATTCGGTAATAAATCGCCCGCCAGTTGCTCCAGGGTGAATTGATCGAACGGTTTATTCGCGTTGTAAGCGCGAATGACGTAATCGCGATAGAGCCAGATCGTTCGTGCCGGGTCGTCGGCGTAACCCGCCGAGTCGGCGTAGCGTGCTAAATCGAGCCACTGCTGCGCCCAGTGCTCGCCGTACGACTCTTTCTTGAGCAAACGATCGACCAGTTTTTCATAGGCGTGCGGATCGGGATCCTGGACGAATTCGTTTACTTCGGCGAGCGTCGGCGGGAGACCGGTCACGTCCAGCGACAGTCGCCGAATCAACGTCGCTCGATCAGCCTCGGGCGAGGGCGTTAAACCTTCACGTTCAAGTCGCGCCAGGATGAAGCGATCGACGTCGTTTCGAGGCCAAGTGCTACCAGCCACCGCGGGTGGTACGGGGCGCACGGGTTTTACGTAGGACCAATGCTGAGCGTATTTCGCACCTTGTTTGATCCATCGCGCGAGCAGCTCTCGTTCGCGCTGAGTGAGGGCCTTGCCGGTTTGCGGCGGTGGCATCTGCTCGTTCGGATCCGTGGAATTGACGCGCTGCCAGGCGACGCTGGTTTCCAAGTTGCCGGGCGTGATCGCCCGCTGACCACCATGCTCGGCCTGCGCTCCGGCGGCCGTGTCGAGTCTTAAGCCAGCGGCTCCGTCGGAACCACCTTTCCGAGACGCGTCATCTGGCCCATGACATTGAAAACAGTTGTTCGACAGAATGGGCTTGATGTCTCGGAGAAAATCAACTTCTGCCGTATTCTCTTTGCCCGCCGAATTTTCTTTGCCTGCCGCCGGATCGGCTGATTCCAAGCGCCCGGTGCCAGCCAGAGCGAAGCAGCCAACGAGCAAAAACGCTGAACCGTACCAAAACTTACGCATGCAAGTACCCACTTATTCCTCGAACACCGGTCTCTGCGCCACCGTCACCTTCAGCGTGACCTCTTGGCCGTCTCGTAGAATAACAACTGCCACCACTTCATCAATCGGCGTTTGACTCACGCGAGCAATCAGATTGACCGGCGACTCAACTTCACTACCATCCCAGCGAATGATGATGTCACCGGCTTGGATGCCGGCTTGTCGAGCGGGGGAAACGATCCCTTGCAGGTCGTCTGCCAAGCGTCGCACGAGTGCTCCCCGTGGTGCCGCAAACCCTAACTCGGCGGCTTGCTGAGGCGAAACGGTAATCGGCTCGATGCCAAGCCAGCCACGCGCCACTTGTCCACGCATTTTCAAATCGCGATAAACTCGCTGAGCGACTCGACTGGGAATCGCAAAACTCACGCCTTGAAACGATTGCCCTACGATGGCCGTATTGATCCCGATCAGTTCACCGGCCGCGTTCACCAGCGGACCACCACTATTACCCGGATTCACCGCGGCATCGGTCTGCATCAAGTCTTGAAAGGGAGTTCCCGCCTGACCCGCTCGATGCTTCGCACTTAAGATTCCCGACGTGACGCTGCGTTCTAAACCGAACGGACTGCCGATGGCCCAGACGAGCGCTCCAACTTTCAACGACTCGCTGTCCCCCCAATCGATTGGCACCAATCCGGGAGCATCGATTTTCAGAACGGCGATATCGGTGAGTTGATCGAGGCCGACAAGTCGGGCGATGCGTCTCCGCCCATCGCTCAGCGCGATCTCAATTTCCTGAGCTCGATCGATCACGTGACGATTCGTCAGAATGTATCCATCTTCATCGACGATGACGCCCGACCCCTGGCCCGACTGCATGCGCAAGCCCGGTGCCGGTCGCGACGATTCGTCCGCATCTTCTTCACCTTCCTCCACCGAAACCGCGCGGCGACCTTTGGCGCGACTGATCTCCATCACGTTGATATGCACCACGCTCGGACTTACCCGCTGGGACACAAACTGGTAGGCCTGCGATAGCGAGGCAAGCGGCGAATCGCGGAGCACGGTTCGAGCGGCTTCGACCTGTGCTCGCTGTCGCCCTCGCTCAATCCGATACTGCAGCTCTTCGGCCAAATACGGCACCGCGGTGACGATCACGAGCAAGAGGCCAAGCATCGTCATGAACCAAGCCAGGCGGTAGAGCGGAGCATGCTGCGGAGCGTTCGACTTGGGAGTCGGCAGCTCCGCTACGCCAGCCTCCACCGACTCCTCAGAATCTGGCAGAGCTCCCCGGACCCGCCGGACTTCCTGGGCCTCTTGGACTTCCTGGCCCTCTTGGACTTCCTGGGCCTCTTGGACTTCCTGGGCCTCTTGGACTTCCTGGGCCTCTTGGACTTCCTGGCCTTCTTGGACTTCCTGGGCATCCCGGACTTCCTGGGCATACCGGACTTGGTCGACCAGGGGAGGCTCCGACGCCTCCGGCACAATGGTAGCGACTACCACGACTGGTGCCGCCTCCCCAGACGCAGATTCCACGGCGCTTTCGGCTGGGGAGGACTCTGCATTAGGAATCACGACGAACGGCTGGTCTGCGTTAGGCTCGGACATCACCACCACTCCGTGCTACGAGCAATTGATTCCCCCGGATTATTCCCTCGAACGCCCAGCGCTGCCATCGATTCGCCGATTTGACAAACAGTCAGATCGTGATTGTCGTCAGTTCGTGATTGAGAGCCGCTGATTTTTACCAATCTCCACCAGTTTGACCACTACGGCGAGCGATTAGCAAGTTTAAATACCGCACGGAGCTCCGCTCACCTCACTCGGCTTCAAGGGGAAAGCGGCCCATTTGCACTAGAAGTAAACTCGGCGGTTGTATACGTACCACTCAAAAAGCAGTAAACAAATTCCCCCCAAGACGATTATTTTCCAAAATTCGCGACGAATCGTCTGCGTGCCACTCGCCGCAGCCACTTGGTTACTGCCCAGTGGAACGACGTCGCTAGGCCGCAAGTCCGATTCGCGACTATCAAACAAATTCACAACGAAGCGCTGAGTGACTTCGGTCGCATCGCCCTCGCGGACTTCATACACACCGGTTTCATCGGTCTGCGCGAACTGAAATGAGGTGAGGCCATCGCGGGTGACGGCGGCCACCTGTCCGGACGGAGAAGTAATCGAGAGGCGATCGACGGGGGTTTGCGAGCGCAGTGCTACCGGCTGCCCTGGTCGGACACTCACCGCCGCCTCGTTGCGTCCCCCACCCGCGAGATAACTAAGTGCATTTTGCAGAAAGATTGGAAAGCTGTACCAGCGCGGCCAATCGGTGTTCGCGTAACGTTCGCCTTGGTCATTCGTGCCGATGATACTGAATCCCACAACACAATCTTCGTAACTTTGCCGCGGCGCGACGGCGATGAGCGGCCCCAGATCGGCATCCACCAGCGTGGTGGCTCCTGCGGGAGCCGTAAAGGCCTGATAATCCGCGATCCGTACCGGGCTCATGTCAGGCATTTGCGCCAGCGGATGGGCGCGGTCCTGATCGATGACGGTGGGTCCCGTGCCCGCTTTATCCGCCGTCCAGCCAGCCGCCGTGGGCACCGCTCCAATGAAGAGCGTGTTGCAGGCCGGCATCGACTCCGGCTGGCAACGATCATAAATAATCAAATCCAACTCGCCCGTGGCCGCTGCGTCCCGATGTTCGGTCTGCGTGAGAATGGTAGGGTCGGCAACCGTCAGCGTCGCCATCTGCCGAGCGTAAGGGGTCTCCAGGGCCCGTCGCAGCGACTCGTTGCCGGTCGTCACAAGCAGCACGCGTGCCGGTCGCTGTGCGTTGAGTGCCGTGTAGGCAATGTTGTCGACGGCTAGTTGATCGGACTTCTCCAGTTCCAAGCGCAGCGCACCCGGCTCCGTCTCACGCAAATCAAACTGCACTCCCGCCGCACCCTGAGCGGGTATGGCGATGGCTTGTGAATCGAGCAGCGCGGAACCTCGGTAAAGCGTCACGCGAGTCTCAACCGCTTCACTCCCGGAGTTCTCGATTTGAGCGAAAGCCTGCAGCTGCTCGGGCTTTTCCGCATTGCGTTCCGTCGTAAATGCGACCAGCCCCAGGTTCTCACTTCCCGTGCCCCCAATGCGCACATAGGCGGGCGTCAGATTCCCCAGATCAAAGTCCAAAGCGGGAGGAAAACCACCATCCGTAAGTAAATAAAGAGTCGCCGGTAAGGCCTGAGCCACTTGCTGGTCCGTCGGATTACTGGCGTCACTCGAACGACCCACGTTGGCCAATCCCGCCGCCGCCCGCAGTGCTTCGCGAATGTCGGTCGAGCGCGGAGTGGCCGTGATCGCTTGCACCTTCTCTTGCAGCAAGCGGCGATTACTCGTGAACTCCTGCTCGACCACCGCTTGATCGGCAAAACTAATCACCATCGCCACATCACCACTCTTCATCTGATTAATCAGGGCGATCGCTTGCCGCTTCGCCTCATCCAGCCGAGTGGGCTCCAGATCGGTCGCCGACATGCTGGCTGACCGATCGATCAGAAAAATCGAACGCGAACCGAGCAGCGTCGTTCCGCGAAAACCCGGCCGCAGACAAGCTAACATCAAGAGCGCGATCAGCAGCAGTTGCAAGAACAACAACAGGTTCTTGCGCAGCCGCTGCCAGATCGAGTTCACATGCAGATCCTCGATCGTGCGACTCCACAAATAGGTGCTGGGCACCTCCAGCGGCTGACGACGTAGCTTGAGGAAATAGAGCATCACGATGAGTGGCGGGACGGCTGCCAGCACCGCCCATTGCCACCAGGACAGAGCGTTGTTCCACCAGCTGCCGAAGCTATTCATCAGCCAACTCATCGAACCAGCCCACGCTTTCGTAAATAACTGCCCACGAGTTGATCGACCGGCGTCTCACTGCTCGTCATTAAATACGACATCCCCCGCTTCGTACAAAAGTCCCGCGCACCTTCCACAAACGCGCGTACCGTCTGCTGGTACCGATCCAGCAGCGGCCGACTGATTGTCACCTCGGCCGAATCTTGATCCTCGCAGTCAACCAACTTCAAGTCACCCTGTAGCTCTGGATTGAGCTCCTCCGGCGCCAACACATGAATGACATAGACGTCCATTTGCTGAGCAACCAGTCGACGCAGAGCGGCTTCGTAGCCCGATTTGTCCATCAAGTCGGAAATCAGCACCAGAATTCCCTTACCCGAATTGCGCAAACAAAAGTCGCGAAGGCCCGCCGATAGCGGTACATTGCGTCCCGGTTCAATTCCTTCCAGGTAAGAAACCATTTGCCAGAGACTATGGCGGCCACGTAGCACCGGCCCTGGATGCTGCTTCGCGCCCCCTAACACTTCCACCTTCACGCGGTCCGAGCGGCATAGCCCAATGAAGCCCAGCGAAGCGGCCAGCTGCTTGGCAAACTGCAGCTTCGTGGGCGAACCAAAATCCATCGAACTGCTGGCATCAATCACCGTGAAGAAGTGCAGATCTTCTTCTTCGAGAAACATTTTAAGAAAGAGTTTGTCGAGGCGTGCGTAAAGGTTCCAGTCGATGAAGCGCAGATCATCGCCGGGCACGTAATTTCTAAAGTCGGCGAATTCCACCGACTGACCTTTGCGATTACTGCGCCGCTCACCCTTCATCCGCCCACGAAAAATCTTGCGGCTTACCAGCTCCAGTCGCTCGAGCTGCGCCAGCAAACGGGGATGCAGTAATTCGGAACCGCTCGTCTCAGGCGACATGCGTGGCCTTTGCCGCTGAATCACTCTTCTCGGGCACTTGTTCTAAAATATCGAGCAGCACACGATCGGCTTCGATGCCTTCTGCCTGTGCTTCAAAATTCAGAATCACGCGATGCCGCATCGCCGGCAAATAGACGCGCCGCACATCCTCAAAACTGACGTTGAAACGTCCTTCGAGCAGCGCACGCACCTTAGCGGCCAGCGCCAGCGTTTGCGCTCCACGAGGACTGCTGCCCCAGCGCAGATATTTATTCGTCGGCTCGAGTGCAAAGGGACCGTCGGGATGAGTGGCCAGTGTCAGACGCACGACGTAATCCTGCACGTGCGATGCCAGAATCACTTCGCGAATCAACTTCTGCCACTTCAGAATCTCCGCGCCATCCATCACCTGCTCGACATCCACTTTGATGCCTCGCGTCGTGCGATCCACGATCGTCGCTAGCTCTTCCCGAGTTGAATAACCGACAACCAGTTTGAAGAGGAAACGATCAAGCTGTGCTTCGGGAAGCGGGTAGGTGCCCTCTTGTTCAAGCGGATTTTGAGTCGCCATGACAAAGAACGGTTTTTGCAGTTCATACCGCACCCCACCAATCGTGACCGTTCCTTCCTGCATGGTTTCAAGCAGAGCGGACTGGGTCTTGGGAGTCGCACGATTGATTTCGTCCGCTAGACAAATCTGAGTGAAGATCGGTCCCTTTTGAAATTCAAAAGCGCGCCGACCATCCGGGGTTTCCATCACCATGTTCGTGCCGAGGATGTCGGCCGGCATTAGATCGGGTGTGAACTGAATGCGGTTGAAATCCAGGTTGAGTGCCTGGGAGAGCGTGCGTATGAGCAGCGTCTTGCCCAGACCAGGCACACCTTCGAGCAGGCAGTGCCCCCCCACAAACAAGCAAGCGAGAACTCCATGCACAATTTCATCATGCCCCACGATGACGCGGCCTATTTGCTCACGCACCAATTGGTATCGCCGCCGAAATTCTTCGGCCTGCTCCTGCATCACTTCTGCCTGACTCATGCCCGTCACCTTCTTGCCCCAACGCCGGTACTGCCGACTCGAGTTGCCCGAGAAACCCCACCTCACATCGTTGTCAGATTAACGGTCGCCCTGGGGTAATTAAAGAGTGCCGCCCTAGAAACCCCGGTTTCGCCCCGTGTGCCCCCATGTCGCCCCGTGTGCCCCCATGTCGCCCCGTGTGCCCCCATGTCGCCCCGTGTGCCCACATGTCGCCCCGTGTGCCCCCATGTCGCCCCGTGTGCCCCCGTGTCTTCGTGCGCAAAAACCGTGTCTGTGTTCCCCCCCCGTCTCTTCCCTCCGCCTCAGCGATTGATTCTCGCCACCGCAGCCAGTACCGTGACGACTCACTTAACACCCCAAGGAGCCGACCCCGTGACCCGCTGGCGAAACTGCACACAAACATCCCCCCTAGGAAACTCGAGGTTCTTAGCCCCAACGCGACTGCTCATCGCCAGCTGCCTGGCGTGGCTTGTCGCCGCCCCGACGCTCGCTCAAGCTCCACCGTATGAACTGAAGTTGCCCGCGGAGCCGCCGTATTACCGAGTGCGTTATGAGGGGTCGACGGAGCCTGGGGCGCTTCTTTATCCGGTGAGTTACACGGTTTGGATTCCCGCCGAGGTGAAAACGCTGCGCGGCGTGGTCGTGCATCAGCACGGCTGTGGGGAAGGGTCCTGTAAGTCGGGACAAACGGGCGCCTTCGATCTGCACTGGCAAGCGCTTGCCCTGAAGCATCACTGCGCCCTGCTCGCTCCGGTGTTCGAGCAACCCGAGAAGGCAGACTGCCAGAAATGGTGCGATCCACGCAACGGCTCCGCGGCCAGTTTTCAGCGAGCCCTGGCGGATCTCGGCAAACTGTCGGCTCATCCCGAGCTCGCCACGGTCCCGTGGGCGCTCTGGGGCCATAGTGGCGGCGGTCACTGGGCCGGGGGACTCACGCTGCTTTATCCAGACCGAGTGGTGGCGGCATGGCTGCGATCCGGCGTGCCACCGGTGACGGCGGTCGAAGGCCGTCCGCAGCCGTACACGGTTTCCGCTGCCGCTCGCCAAGTGCCGATCATGTGTAACCTCGGCACGAAAGAAGGAGTCACCGATAAAGAAGGACGATTTGCAGGTGTCTGGCCGGGCGTGGAGCTGTTTTACCGAGCGCTGCGAGCTGAACGGGGACTCACCGCCGTCTCGATCGATCCGCTCTCGAGCCACGACGTGGGGAACCAGCGTTACCTGGCCATTCCCTGGCTCGATCATTTTCTCACCGCGCGCTTGCCCGCGGAACCGAATCAGCCGCTCAAAGCACTGTCGCACGACAGCGGCTGGGTGGCGCCGCTGAACGCGGGTGCGGCCGAGGTGACAGCGCCGGTTCTCGTGTCGAAATACACCAGTGACGACTGGGGGAACACGGTGTGGTTACCCAGCGAGTCGCTCGCGGAGGCATGGACACAGTACACGAAAGATTCAGCGGTGAAGGATGCGACACCGCCGCCGGCGCCAACACAGCTGCGAGTGGACGGACAGGTGCTCACGTGGCAAGCGGTGGCGGATCTGGAGAGTGGCCTGGCGGGCTTCATCGTCGAACGTGACGGCCAAGAGCTCGCTAAATTGCCAGCGCAGGGCAAGAACCCGTTTGGGCGAGTGGTGTTTCAGAATCTGTCGTACAGCGACACACCCACTCAGCCACTGGCGGAGCTGCGTTATGTCGATGCGACCGCCGAGCCAGGCAAGAAGCACGAGTATCGCGTGATCGCCGTGAATACCGTGGGTTTGAAATCGAAGTAGTGCGCGGCGGCGTGTTTTTTTGGGAACCACGAATGAGCGGCACGGCGCGAGCCGTCCGGTTACGGAACGGCGGAGCCGTGGCATTCGCTAGCCAGGGATGAAATCCCTGGTAGTCGCGCCCAACCCAGTCGCAGAATCGCGGAGCGATGGCATTGGCGGTTACCCAGCGGTGAGCACATGACTGGATTTCTCCGATAAACTTTTCGCTTAACGACTTGGAAAGTCGTGCGACAGCGGCCGCTCCCGACCCGACCTTGCGTCGGGCGAAGCAGTGACTTCCGCGGTTACCAGGCGGTGAGCGCATGAGTGGATTTCTGCAACAAACTTCCCGCCGAACGACTTGGAAAGTCGTGCGACTGGGGCCGCTCCCGACCCGACCTTGCGTCGGGCGAAGCAATGACTTCCGCGGTTACCAGGCGGTGAGCGCATGAATGGATATCTGCGATAAACTTTTCGCTTAACGACTTGGAAAGTCGTGCGACAAACTTTCCGCTTAACGACTTGGAAAGTCGCGCGACAGCGGATGCTCCCGACCCGACCTTGCGTCGGGCGAAGCAATGACTTCCGCGGTTACCCGGCAGTGAGCACATGAATGAATTTCTACGACCAACTTTCCGCTTAACGACTTGGAAAGTCGTGCGACTGGGGCCGCTCCCGTCCCGACCTTGCGTCGGGCGAAGCAATGACTTCCGCGGTTACCGGGCGATGAGCACAGAACTGGATTTTTCCGATAAACTTCCCGCCTAACGACTTGGAAAGTCGTGCGACTGGGGCCGCTCCCGACCCGACCTTGCGTCGGGCGGGGCAATGACTTCCGCGGTTACCGGGCGATGAGCACAGAACTGGATTTCTCCGACAAACTTTCCGCTTAACGACTTGGAAAGTCGT
>JBIIHW010000081.1:0-8751 GCA_044235425.1 Pirellulaceae bacterium | reverse complement strand
CTCCGAGTCTCCGTGCCTCCGAGTCTCCGTGCCTCCGAGTCTCCGTGCCTCCGAGTCTCCGTGCCTCCGAGTCTCCGTGCCTCCGAGTCTCCGTGCCTCCGAGTCTCCGTGCGAAACTCTCACCGTGTCTGCGTCCCCTTCGCGGTTACCCCCCCCAAAAAAACACCCCGCCCGTGTCCGCGTCCCCTCTGCGTCTCTTCCCGCTTACGTGATTCTGTGCGATAATACAGACTATCGGCGTCCGCGGAATGAACGGCGCTATTCTCCCACCTTCGTGTTTGAATGGACTGCTCATGAAGAAGTCTGGTTTCTTTGGCTTCGTCAAGTCAGGTCGTATGTGGGCCTGCGGGATTGCTCTGCTAATTTCGTCCGTGATCGCTGCCGCTCCCAGCGCGGCAGCGGCCGACGCCGCACCGGAATTCACGGCTGAGCAACTTGAGTTTTTTGAAAAGGAAGTGCAGCCGATTCTCCAGGCTCGCTGCCTGAAATGTCATGGTGCCGAAGAGAAAATCCGCAGCGGCTTTCGCATGACCAGTCGCAAGGCGATTTTGCGCGGTGGGGAACTGGGCGCGGCGTACGCGGCGAACGAACCCGACAACAGCGCGATTCTTAAAGCGATTCGGTACGAGGAACTGGAGATGCCGCCGAGCGGCCGATTGCCGGCGGCCGAAGTCGCGGTGCTCACCCGCTGGGTCCGCGAAAAAATGCCTTGGCCACCGGCACTCGACCGCGATGAGCCGCCCGCTGCCAAGGGGCCGCGCGGAGGAGTGGTCGATGATGAAGCGCGCAAATACTGGGCCTATCAGCCGATTCGTCGTCCCCAGCTGCCCACGGTGCGCGATGCGAAGTGGGGCGAACAGCCGATCGATGCGTTTCTGCTGGCGGCGATGGAAGAAGCGGGAGTCAAACCAGTGGGGCCGGCCGATCCGGTGGCGCTGATTCGCCGCGCCTATTACGACTTGACCGGACTGCCACCCACGCCCGAAGCGGTCGCGGCGTTTGTCGCGGATCATTCCCCCGCCGCTTACGAACGACTCATTGATCAATTACTTGATTCGCCCCACTACGGAGAAAAGTGGGGCCGTCATTGGCTTGACCTGGTCCGCTACGCCGAAACGAATGGCTATGAACGTGACAATCCCAAACCGGAGGCTTGGCGCTATCGCGATTACGTCATTAATTCCTTTCAGCAAGACAAGCCATACGACCGGTTCATCCACGAACAACTAGCAGGTGATGAACTAGACGACGTCACGATCGAGTCGCTTGTCGCCACCGGCTATTATCGCCTGGGCATTTGGGATGACGAACCGGCCGATCGTTTACTGCACAAATTCGATGTGCTCGATGGCGTCGTCTCAACGACCGCTCAGGTGTTCCTCGGAATGTCCATCGGTTGCGCCCGCTGTCATGAGCACAAACGGGATCCGCTGCCACATCGCGACTACTATCGCATGCTGGCATTCTTCCGCGATGTGAGTGACATGAATGGACGCAATCTGCGCAAAATCTCCTCGGCCGCTCAGCTCGCTGAAATCAAGCAACTGCAGCAGGAGAAAGCGGCCAGCGAAGGACGTGTGTACGGTGAACTGTATGGGCTCGAACAGAAGTTCTTGACGCTGCGAGCGAAGGCAGGCGGAGCGGCAGCTGATGATTTGCCAGCCGCGGATCTTGACGAGGTACGTTATCGGTTCTATCGCGATACATGGGAACGCTTGCCCGACTTCGATGCCCTCAAACACGAAACCGAGGGTTCGATCGCTCTGGGTTTCCTCAGCCTGGCCCCAGCTTCCCGACAAGAAGCGATCGGCATGGTCTGGGAAGCCAAACTCAAAGTGCCCCAAGCGGGACAGTACACGTTCGACGTGGATGCCACCGAAGGTGTCCGTGTGAAGGTGGGCGATCAAGTGGTGATCGATCGACCTGAGAAGGGACGTCAGCAAGCGTCGGCTAAGGTGGAATTACCCGCCGGCATTCTGCCGCTGCGAGTCGACTACTTTAATTCCTACGCTAAACCCGCTCTGCGATTGGGCTGGACGCGAGACGGTGGCACCCGCCGATCCCTGACCGACGAAGCGGTCTCGTCGTCGCCGCGAGTTCTGCTGGCTGACTCCCGCGAACAGCCTCACACTTGGTCCTACACCACGAAAAAGCCGAGTGATCAATGGACGAAGCCCGAGTTTGCCGCGGCCGAATGGGCCACGGGGCCGGGCGGCTTTGGCACTCGCGGCACGCCCGGTGCCGTCGTGCGCACAGAGTGGAAGACGGCGGACATCTGGCTGCGGACGAAGGTGATGGTGGATCGAGTGCCCAGCGGCGTGGCGCTGCATGTTCATCACGATGAAGATCTCGAAGTCTATATCAATGGACAGCTGATTTATGAAGCCAAAGGATTCTTGAAGGAATATGAGCAAGTGGCGTTGAACGCCGCCGCTCGAGCGGCCCTGCGAGTGGGTGAAAACACGATTGCAGTTCATTGTCATCAAACGGGCGGCGGTCAGTACGTTGATGTGGGGCTGGTCGAGTCGCGTGGAGCGATCGACGTTGCACGCGAAATTCGCGAACGCGGTCCGGAACTCGCAGGGTTCGGTCCCGAAAAGACCGCTCGGCATGCCGAACTCGCCAAGCAACTCACCCAGCTGCGCGAACAAAAATTGCCTGACGCAGGCGTGGAAGTGATGAGTGTCGAGGAGGCAGGGCGAGCGGAGACGCAGGTGCTACTGCGTGGTAACCCGCATGTGCCAGGCGAAAAAGTAAAGGCGGGCGTGCCATCCGTGTTCACTGCGGATCCCAATGCGATGCTCGAGCCAGTATCGCTGTCGCCAGAACAAGCCAAACAGACCTCGGGAAAACGACTCGCGTTTGCCAAGTGGCTAACGTCGCCGGAAAACCCGCTCACGGCCCGTGTCTTTGCCAACCGGCTCTGGCAGTATCACTTTGGGCGCGGAATCGTCGCCTCCGCGAATGATTTTGGTCGCTTAGGCGAACAGCCATCAAATCCGGCCCTGCTGGACTGGCTGGCGAGTGAACTGCGTGACGGCCACTGGCAGGTCAAGCGCATGCACAAGCTCATCATGCTCAGCCGCGCTTATCAAATGAGTGCCCAAGCGGCACCGGAAGCCCTCGCGAAAGATCCCGCCAACAATCTCTTCTGGCGGTATCCCATGCGACGACTCACGGCCGAAGAACTGCGTGATTCAATTTTGTGGGTGAGTGGCCAGTTGAGCCCAAAGGCGGGTGGGCCCAGTGTCTATCCACCAATCCCACGGGAAGTGTTGGCGGGGCAGTCTCGACCTGGTTCCGGGTGGGGCAAAGCAACCGCTGAAGAGGCCTCACGACGTAGCGTCTATGTGCATGTCAAACGTTCGCTGCTGGTCCCACTGTTGGCCGATCATGATGTGGCAGATACCGATTCCAGCTGCCCGGTTCGCTACGCGACCACCGTGCCCACTCAGGCCCTGGGAATGCTCAACGGTGAGTTCACTAACGAGCAGGCGAAGCTGCTGGCGGAACGCTTGCGACGAGAGGTTCCCAATGATTTGGCGGGACAAGTTCGACGTGCCGTGCGTTTATCGACGGCCCGCGAGGCGACTCCGGCGGAAGTCGCTGCTGACCTCGCTTTCATCGAAGATCTACAGAAGCGTTTCGAGTTATCCGCCGATGCGGCACTCGTGCAATACTGCCTGCTAATCATTAATTCCAACGCGTTTGTTTACCTCGACTAAGATCCTCCCCAACAGCAGTTCCTCCCGGATTCGTCCGGCTGAAACCAACTCCTGTTCCATTCGTACTCGATTCCTACTCGACCTAATTCCATCACGATGCGGGATAAAAACCATGAGTCAATTTTGTGGACGTACGCGGCGAGAGTTTCTGTGGGAAGCGGGCGGCGGGTTTGCCGGAGTGGCGTTGTCGGGCCTCTTGGCTGGCGACAATTACTTCGCTCGGCAATCTCTGGCGGCTGATGGCATCACACCGTTTGTGAATCCCTTGGCTCCCAAGAAGCCTACTCAGCAGGCACACGCGACCAACGTGATCTTCTTGTTCATGTACGGCGGGCCCAGTCATGTCGACACATTTGACTACAAACCCAACCTTTATCCCCTGGATGGCAAAACCATCGCGGTCAAAACCTTCGGACGTGGCGGCCGCAAAAACGAAGGCCGCATTGTGGGGCCGAAGTGGCAGTTCAAGCAGTACGGCCAGTGCGGCAAATATGTTTCGGACCTGTTTCCGCATGTCGGTAGCTGCGTGGACGACATCGCTTTCCTGCATTCGATGTACGCTGAGTCGCCCATTCATGGATCCGCGATGTTGATGATGAATTCGGGGCGAGTGCTGAGTGGCCATCCCAGTATGGGCTCATGGCTCACCTACGGTCTGGGCAGCGAGAATGAAAATCTGCCTGGCTACGTCGTGATGCTTGATAAGACCGGTGGACCAATCAGTGGAGCGAAGAATTGGTCAAGTGGCTACATGCCGGCAGCCTATCAGGCGACCGTGATTCGCGCTGATAAGACGCCGATCTATTCGCTGGAAACGCCTTCCGGGCTATCCCGCGAAGCACAGCGCCGCATGCTCGATCGACTACGTGACAAGAATCAAGAGCATCTGGCGACTCGCACCGACAATACGGAGCTCGCCGCTCGCATCGCTAGTTATGAATTGGCGTTTAAGATGCAGCAGCACGCGCCCGAGGCGGTTGACTTCTCCAAGGAAACGGCCGACACGCTGCAGCTCTACGGCATCGATCAGCCGAAGACCGACGATTTCGGTCGCAAATGTTTGCTCGCACGACGGCTCGTGGAACGTGGAGTGCGGTTCATTCAGATTTATTCCGGTGGAGCCCACAATGATGACAACTGGGATGCACATTCCGACATCATGGTGAATCACACCAAACATGCGGGTAACACCGATCTGCCGATCGCGGGCTTGCTGAAGGATCTCAAACAGCGCGGTCTGCTGAAGAATACGCTCGTCGTTTGGGGTGGTGAATTCGGTCGTCAGCCAACGGCCGAATATGCACAAGGTACGGGCCGCGATCATAACTCCTATGGCTTCACCATGTGGATGGCAGGTGGCGGGATCAAGGGCGGGACGAGTGTGGGCGAGACGGATGAACTGGGAGGGGCGGCCATCGCTGATCGCTTCCATGTCAAAAATCTGCATGCCACAATTCTCGATCGCATGGGACTAGATCCCAATAATCTCTCCTACTTCTACAACGGACTCGACCAAAAACTGGTCGGGGTGGAAGGTGCCGAGCCGATCACGCAGGTGATGGCGTAAGACCATTCCGGAGTTTCGTGGGGCGCTGCTCCTGATGCTGGAGTAAATCGCGGAGTGGTGGCTTCGTTAGCCAGGTGCGCAAGCTACTGGTACTCGGCCCACCGCGAATCATGATCACCCTGAAAACTCGAGTGGCGGATCTGCGGTATGGACGTCCCGTCACAAGTCCGTGTCAGATTTGCTTGGCCAAGGTGGAGCCCATGCCATCGCTCCGCGATTCGGCGATCGTGTTTACGCGAGTTTCAGGTGCTTCACGCCTGGCTGTCGAATGCCACAGCTCCGCCGTTCCGGAAGACTGGTGGATGAATCTGTGTCCCCTGGGCCTCCCATAATCCCGCGGCGACAGGCGCGACTGACCCGCCTGGGGACAGCAGCCCACGGAAATCCCAAACGGCCCCTGTTTTAAACCAGCGGGTGCTCTAGTCGGATGAGCCCATAATTCTCCATATTTCTTTTTTGCGCGGGGTTGCCTTCGAGTGACATGGTGTTACTATGTTCACGCATCGCTGTGGGGCGAATGTTTTTTTACCACACGATTATGTTGGCTAAACTACAAACGTTTTCTTTACTCGGCATCGAAGCCTTACCGGTCGATGTCGAAGTGGATGTCTCGGGTTCGGCGATTCCCAAAACGGTACTCGTCGGCTTACCCGAGGCGGCGGTCAAGGAGAGTACTCATCGAGTCGAACGAGCCTTGGTGAATTCCGGGTTTGTACGACCGGAAGACCGAGTAGTGATCAATCTGGCTCCGGCGGATTTGCCGAAGGCTGCGGGATCGTTTGATTTACCGATCTCCCTGGGGATGTTGGCGGCGAGCGGCCAGTTTGAATCGGATCGCTTCGCGGAATATGCGGTCGTCGGCGAACTGTCGCTGGAAGGAGCGGCTCGGTCGGTTAAAGGTGCGCTGTCGATGGCGATGGCCGCCGCTCGACAACGTCACCTGCGCGGACTCGTCGTACCTGCCGAAAATGCCCAGGAAGCGGCGGTCGTGGAGTCGATTGAAGTGGTGCCCGTGACGAGCCTCGCACAGGCGGTCGCCTTTTTCACAGGACAAGTTGATATCGAGCCGGTCCCGTCACGCCTCCATCAGCTCTTTGATCAATTTTCCAAATACGATGAAGACTTCGCGGATGTGCGTGGCCAGGAGTTCGCCAAACGGGCACTCACCGTTGCCGCTGCTGGCTCCCATAATCTCCTCATGCTAGGACCGCCTGGATCCGGCAAGACGATGCTGGCCAAACGAGTGCCCACGATCCTGCCACCACTCACCGCCGACGAATCGATCGAGACGACTCGGATCTATAGCGCCATGGGACGCCTGGCTGCCGGCCAACCACTGCTCGCACAGCGTCCCTTTCGTTCACCGCACCACACCATCAGCGACGCGGGGCTGGTGGGTGGTGGCAGCATTCCCACTCCGGGTGAGATTTCCATGAGTCATAACGGTGTGCTGTTTTTGGATGAATTACCCGAGTTCAATCGTCGGACGCTGGAGGTGCTGCGCCAGCCACTGGAAGAAGGAGCGGTTACGATCTCGCGCGCTTTGAATGCCACTACCTTCCCGGCTCGCTTTATGCTCATCGCAGCCCTTAATCCTTGTCCCTGCGGCTATCGCAATGATCCCCGCCGTGATTGTCACTGCACTAGCATTCAGATCGAACGCTACATGGCGAAGATTAGCGGGCCCTTACTCGACCGTATTGATATTCACATCGAGGTGCCCTCGGTGCCGTTCAAGGAGCTGTCGGCGGAGACGGCTGGCACCAGTAGTCTACAGATGGTCGAGCAGGTGATTGCGGCCCGCGCCGTACAAGCTCGGCGATTTGACCACTCGCGCACCCGCTTCAACGCCCAGATGACCTCACGCCAAGTTCGCCAGTTTTGTCGGCTAGACGAGTCCGGTCAGAATCTGCTCAAAACCGCGGTGCACGACTTGGGGCTCTCCGCGCGAGCTCATGACAAAATCTTGCGAGTGGCACGAACGCTGGCTGATCTCGAAAACCAGGAAGCCGTCTCTCCGGTTCATCTGCAGGAAGCGATCAACTACCGCATGCTCGATCGACAAATGTGGAAATAGCAGTGCTCATGGCAGTCGACGAAGCTGGTTTTAATCAAAATCGACCGGGGGACCCACAGCCGGTGACTGGTTGGCGGATGGCAATCCACGAATTCGCTTGATCTCAGCTGCGATTAGTTGCTGCGGTGGATAAGGTAAGTGGTTTAGTCGCTCCGCCGCAACAAGTAGCTCCTGGCGGTGCGATGCATTTACGCGTGCTAACTCCAGCAGCAGCATCGCCTTCAGCGTGTTAGGCATTAAACGATCCCGTAGGTCTGCAATTCCCTCGACAGCTTCCCCGAATTCGTGGAACTGATCGAGTGTCATGCTTGTTTCAGGATCATCGGCATGTCTGAACAAGATCGCAAGGACACTCGTTAGCAACAGGTCTGCCTCCCGATCGTTTCCCTGATTCCTCTCTACCAGGCTCAAGCATAGAGTATTTCGAGGGGATACTAAACCAGCTTCGGAGTAAAGTCTTCGGGCCTTCTCTAAATCATTTAAACCAAGATAGGCCAGGAAACAGTCTTCGGCTGACGGATTAGCTTTTCGCCCGGTGTGTTGTGTGGACAGTTTAAGTATTTCTTGGTGTTCATGTTTTAGCTGAGTGACCGCGAAACGAGAGACAAATTTGCTCCAAGTCGCTTTCTCCGATGTCATAATCTGCTGAATCAATTGCTCGTAATCACGCTGCGCGGTTTGCAGCTGATCCCATTTATTCCAGCAGGCCAATGCCCCCAGATAATGACCGTGAAACTCTGCATCAGTTCGTTCGCTCAAAGAGAGTCGCTGAAGCTCACGAATGGCGGTTTGAGCATCTTCCATATAAAAAAATGCATATGCAACTATAGGATTTGCACGGACGACAGATGGATTCAATGGAATTAGCGGCTGCATAGCTTCGCGAGCACCCTTTAGATCACCCTTGCCTATGAGTGCATCGATCATCGCGACACGTGACTTGATATGACCCTCATCCAAAGCGAGCGCGCGTTGATATAGAGCGATTGCCTCGGAAAGTGAGTATAGCAACCGTCCATTAAGAAACAGGATATCTGGGTTGTTTGGCTCAGCGTTCAGCAAATCTTGATAGTAAAAATATAAGATATTAGCCTCTCCGATTGCTATCATGTGTTCCTGATAAGCCAGATGAAATAGAAGGTTGACGGGACGCTGCGATAACCAGCCTTCGAGAGTTTTTTGATATCGACCTGGGGCCTTTTGAGAATAACAGAGAGTGGCATAAAGCCGCAAAATGTGCTCATTATCTTTAGTTTGTCAGTGGGCGCTTCAAAAGGGGCCACTTGTGGGCGCTTGGCAGGGGCAGAATCCCTGTTTTTAGTTTGATTGGCCCCTTTTGGGGCCGCGTCCTAGTTGTGGTTATCGGCCTCGGACCCGGTGGG
>JBIIHW010000018.1:0-95591 GCA_044235425.1 Pirellulaceae bacterium | reverse complement strand
GGGCGGGTGCGGCCGGAGGCCGCACCCGCCCCGGAATCGGGCTTGGTGCGCGGGGTGGCGGCGATGCCGGTACCCACGGCGATGCCGTGGGTTGGTTTGTGGTTGCCCCTCCGGGGCGTACGGACGGCGTTGCCGTGTCCCACGGCGTTGCCGTGGGTTGGTTTGTGGTTGCCCCTCCGGGGCGTATGGACGGCGATGCCGTGACCCACGGCGTTGCCGTGGGCTGGTTTGTGGTTGCCCCTCCGGGGCGTGTACACGGCGTTGCCGGTACCCACGGCGATGCCGTGCCCCACGGCGTTGCCGTGGGTTGGTTTGTGGTTGCCCCTCCGGGGCGTATGGATGGCGTTGCCGTGCCCCACGGCGGTGCCGCGCCCCACGGCGGTGCCGTGCGATGATCGGTCATGGTGTGATGATCGGTCATGGTGTGTTCATGGTGTGCGAATGTCCCCGGCCCGGAGGGCCAGCCACAAATCAGCCCACGGCAACGCCGTGGGAATGCATCGCCGTGGGAATGCATCGCCGTGGGAATGCCACGCCGTGGGAATCGGTAACGCCGCATGTGTTCATGATGATCGTTCATGGTGATCGTTAATGGTGCGTTCATATGCAAATGTCCCCGGCCCGGAGGGCCAGCCACAAATCAGCCCACGGCATCGCCGTGGGAATGCATCGCCGTGGGAATGCATCGCCGTGGGAATGCAACGCCGTGGGAATCGGTAACGCAAAAAACATCATCCGTAAAAATCAATCGTCCCGATTCCGGGGCGGGTGCGGCCGGAGGCCGCACCCGCCCCGGAATCGGGACTGGTGCGCGGGGTGGCGGCGATGCCGTGTCCCACGGCGATGCCGTGGGTTGGTTTGTGGTTGCCCCTCCGGGGCGTACGGACGGCGTTGCCGTGTCCCACGGCGATGCCGGTACCCACGGCGTTGCCGTGGGTTGGTTTGTGGTTGCCCCTCCGGGGCGTGTACACGGCGTTGCCGTGTCCCACGGCGTTGCCGTGTCCCACGGCGTTGCCGTGTCCCACGGCGTTGCCGTGGGTTGGTTTGTGGTTGCCCCTCCGGGGCGTACGGACGGCGTTGCCGTGCCCCACGGCGTTGCCGTGGGTTGGTTTGTGGTTGCCCCTCCGGGGCGTACGGACGGCGTTGCCGTGACCCACGGCGTTGCCGTTAGCCGCGGCGCTTCCGTGGCAACGAATCTTTGGGTATTCGTGAGCAAAATCATGATGATCCCGTTGATCCTATCCCGTGATGGGCCACAGATACACGAGGCCGACGGGTTCAATTCGGCAGGCCTTCACTTGATAAAGACTTTCAATGCGGGCGGGTTCGGTTTTTAGTTCCTCCCGCAGTTCGTCCAATCGTTTGACCCAATAGCGCTTATTGGCTTCGAGCTGGTTGAGCTCCTCTTCGTCATCACCAAAATCGAGTCGCAATTGGTTGCGATCGTCTTTTTCGTGGCGTTTGATCTGGCCTGCCAGATGTTTTTGCTGCGTCTCCAGAATCTCCCGCATCGCCAGTGATTCAGCCGTGCCGCGAGCGGCCAATTTTCGCTCGGCGTCCCGCGCATACTCCTGCCCGAGCGTTTCCAGATGCGGCAGGAGATCGCGGATGTCGTGCGGAGCCGATTGCTGGAGTTGCCGCATCACTTCAGGGCTGATTCTTGCTCCGCCAGCTTTCAAGATCGCTTCGTCCAGCAGCGTGAGCGTTTTGGTTTCCGCCTCCTTGGCATACGGCTGGAGTTTCCCCGAGCGGATGGCCGGGTCGATCCAGCGAGCGGTGATTGGCACTAGTTCCTCATGCAAACGCGCTGCGCCTTCGCCATACAGCGCGAGTCGCCCGAGCAGGATGACTCGTGGGATCGCATCTTGTACCTGTGCCAAACAGGCTCGCGACAAGTCGTGATGTACGAAGCCTTGCGCGGCGAAGCGGCCGAGTAGTCGCTGTACGACTCGCTGTTCCAAATGCAGATGCACGTAATCGTCACCCACCACTCCCGGATCTTCAAAGACGACAGGCCGCATCGCCGAGGTGCGGCGCCACTCCCAGAGCTTCTGATCGCGTTTCCGCGGCACTCGCAGCGTATCCATCGTTTCCACCCACGTCGGGTCGGCACCCGAGCGTTGATCAATGGCGGGAAAACGAAAGCTGGGCACTAGGCAATCGGCCTCCTGTTGCCCCTGGCCGTCGCTGTGGGGTTGAGTCGTGTCGCGGGCCGGCAGGAGTTGTTCGGCGCTGATTAATCGTAGTGAGCAGGAGATGGCGGCGCGAAACTGAGGTGTTTCGAGTCCGATCGTTTCGCGCGAGCTTTCCAGTTGAGTACGCAGTCGATCGATTTGCTCGCGGAGCCCATGCTGGCGCTGGCGAGCCGCTTCCAGGTCGTCTTGAATCGCCGCTCGGTGAGCCGCTTCCAAGTGCGTGGACTCGATTTCATTTTCCAGGCGGTCGATCGAGTCGTGACGAATGCCGTTGCACAGAGACTTGGCGAGCCGCACGTCGATGACTTGAGATAGGCTGCCCAGTTCGTCGCGGATGAGTTTGGTTTTGCGGACGAGTGTTTCCAGAATTCGATCCTCGGGCCGCTGGCGGTAGAAAAAATAATGGCAGAAAACCTGAGGCTGAGGCTGGAGCTTGCGATCGATGCGACCATTTCGCTGCTCCATGCGACTGGGGTTCCACGGGACATCGAAGTGGAACAGGTTGTGGCAATGGGCTTGCAGGTTGAGGCCTTCCCGAGCGGCGTCGGTGGCGATCAAAATCCGCACGGGGTGGCGACGAGGGCTGGCATTGAACGCGCGCTTGATCTCCTCGCGCTGATCGGGAGGCGTGGGGCCGTGGAAGACTTGAATGCGAGCGTCGGCTTGATCGCTACCCGCCAGGGCTGCTTCCAACCGCTGCACCAAATAGCGTTTGGTGTCGTCGTACTCAGTGAAAATCAGCACGCGAGTGTCGTTCCACGTGGCGCCGGGAGTACCGAGTTGCGGGCACTGGTGCTCGCGAATCCAGTCGATGAGTTTGCGGGTGCGAGCATCGGTTTGCCCGCGTGCTTGTTCGGCGACGGCGGTCATTTCGTCGAGCAGTTTTTGTTCGCGATCGTACTGCGTCTGGGCGGAGAGGCTGGAGAGTGTGCCGAGTGACATGGAGGAAGCGGCTGCGAACTGCGCGTCTTCCTCCGCTTGCAATTGTTCCTCGGGCAGCGTCGCGCGGTCGTCGTCGAAGTCGATGCTGCCGGCGAGCAGATCGAGGGTTGGGGGGAGATCGAGCGTTGGTGACAGGTCGAGGTCGGCGTTCATATCGCTTTTCAGCTTTCGCCGTTCGGCTTCTCGCTGGACCGTGAGTCGGTGTACTTTCAGCGTGCGTGCGAAGGCTTCGATCGAGGAGAGCAGGCGTTGCTGCAGACCGGTGATGAGCAAGCCGGAGGCGGCCTGTTTACGTTTTGATTCCCCTTGCAGACGCTCTTCGCGGACCCGCCGATACTCGTCGAGCAGTCGGGAGAGTTTCAATTCCGGTGCGTCGTCGGGTAGGCCATCGATGGTGAGCTGCACCACTTTGCGTTCGGGAAAGCCGCCTTGGATCTCGCGGATATCTTCCTTGATGCGGCGCACGATCACCTCATCGCGGTGTTTCGGGGTGACAGGCACTCCGCGACAGAACCGCTGCGGGTCGAGGATTTCGAGGAGAGCGGAGAAACTGTTGGAGTGTCCGTTGTGCGGTGTGGCGGAAAGGAACAATCGGTGCTCGAAGCGCGGCGCCAGGTCGCGAACGGAGCGCGTGATTTGCGAATCAATGGCATACTTCTGGCCGCTCGCCGGTGCCGCGTGATGAGCTTCATCGAGAATCAACAGGGAACCAGACCGAAAGGTGCTCAAGTGGTCGCGAAGCGGAGCGGCGTAGGCTTCGTCGATCAGCAGGCGGTGTGAGATGAGGAACCGCGTGTGGGTGCTCCACGGGTTCACACTGAAGCCGCGTTCCCGACGCACGCGATTGACATAGGTCTTGTCGAGAATTTCGAAGGTAAGTCCGAAACGTGATTCGAGTTCCTCTTTCCATTGAAGCAGCATGGAGGGCGGGCAGGAGACGATGATTTCGCGGACTTTCTTGCGGAGCAGCAGTTCGCGTGCAATCAAACCGGCCTCGATGGTTTTCCCCAGCCCCACGTCGTCGGCGATGAACAAGTTCACTCGAGGTAACAGTAATGCTTTACGGAGTGGTTCGAGTTGGTAGGCGTCGAGTCGGATGCCCGCTCGGAACGGAGCTTGAAACAACTGGGGGTCGGTCGAGGTGACGCAGTTCCACTTTAGGGTGTTGAGGTAGGCGGCGAAGAGCTGGGAATCATCGAACCCTTTCGCGGCGACCTGGTCCCAAGCTTCGCCGGAGAGGATTTGGGGATCGAGCTCTTTTTCCCAGAGGACTTCGAGCGGCTGACCTTGGTTATCGTCGTCGACGCAGGATAGTCGCACGAGCGTGCTGTCGGCCGCTCGTTTCGGCTTGACGATTTGTTCGACGAGGTACGTTCGCTGTCGAATGCGCGCGATCTGTCCTGGAGTCGGCGTGGGAATAGCGTGTGTCATCCTGCGTTCCGTTGATTGAGTCGTACAAACCGGAATCAGTTTTACCGGAATTCAACAGGCCTGCCTGGGCTGTAGAATCACAACGTTTCAAATCAGGCCTTAATCGAGATATTGTCGAAAGTTGTGTTGTTGAAAAGTTGAAAAAGGTGCGCAGCCTGCTGAAACTTCAACCCTTTCAGCCGCCCGAAGGGGGCATGTAGGATACGCCATGAAGCAGATTAAAACAGCCCGACCGGTTTTGCCAGTGGACCAGCAGCTCGAGCCCGAAGTCTTTTGCTTGCGAGCTCAGTTTGACCAAAATAGTCCCATGGATGAACTCGTCCGTGATAACTCCTCGGATCCAGAGCATCGAGTCACGTTCAGACCCAATAACGCCTTGGCGTGAGCTCTTCTTTGGCATGCAACGGCAGATTTCTCAGCTGACAGAAATCAGGCTGGTGTGCGTGCTGCGGGCGGCGCTCTGGCCCCTCATCCCCAACCCTTCTCCCCCAGGAGAAAAATAGTAGGAGATTTCAGAATGGATGCTCTAAACATTTTTCTCTTCGGGGAGAAGGGAGCAATCAATCAGCGCAAGAGCTAATCGTTAAACAGGGCCTCCAGCCTCCAGCCTTCAGCCTTCAGCCTCCAGCCTCCGGCCTCCGGCCTCCGGCCTCCGGCCTCCGGCCTCGCTGCGGCCTCGCTGCGGCCTCGCTGCGGCCTCGCTGCGGCCTCGCTGCGGCCTCGCTCACGGGTCGCGAATGAACTGGGCGGCGTAGCTGCGGACTTCGTGGCCGTTGAGCACATGGACGCAGCGCAGGTTGGCGATCGTGGATTCACTGTATTTGGACAACGGGACATGGACGAGTTGTTTGTGATATTTGCGCGCTAAACGTCGAAAGCCGGCGCCGGGGGGGAGCATGCTGAGCACGGCGACGTGACGCTGCTCACTGTGAAAACAGGAGGCGGCCAGCAATCGCTCCTCGAGCGTATCCGTGAAGTCGAAACGCGGATCGGACCAGACGTCGGGGATGGGGCGCGGAGGATACAGGAACATCGCTCCACCGTAGTTGGCTTGACAGATGCCAGGACCAATCATTTCGCGATGAAAATCTGTCGCGAAAAAAGCTAAGGTCGACTCATCTTGGTGTTCCGCGTACCACGTTGATCGCCAGGCATAATCGCGGGGATCAGCGGGCGAATCGAAGAGCATGAGGACGCAGTCCAGGCGATCGCGACTGGGGGGGATCACCTTGACGTAGATCTGTCCATCGTGCCAGTGTCGCAAGGTATCGCGAATGTCGATTCCATCCTTGACGCTGGTGGTGAATTTTTCGGTACGAGCCAGTTCGCCACCCAAAATCGCTTTGGCGCGGTCCATCACACTGGCTCGAAAATTTTCGACTCGTGTATCCTCGGGTGGCCAGCTGCATTGGCTGTACGGGTTCCACTTCGCGACCCATTTGTCGTGTTGCCATTTCTCTGGCTTCTTGTGCAGCCGAACGGTACGCCACTGTCGCGGTGGTCCGGGCAAACGGCTCACTGCCAACAGTAATTCGCCATCCGGCATTTTGGCTTTATCAAGACCGAAGCGAAGGGTGGGCAAATCGAGTTCTTGGTAGTAAGGATACTCGCGCACCGTCTCGGCCAAGTGTAAGGCGAAGGTGTCGTTGATGACTTGCTGTGCGGCCACGACCAGCGTGTACATATCGGGTGTCAGGCGATGGTCGAGTAGGGTGAGGTTGCGGATATACTGCAGGCACTGCGCGAGTCGACTGGGTGGCACGACCGCTCTGCGTCGCCCCGCCTCCTGTTGGTAGCGCTGGCGAGTCTCTTGCAGGAGCTGCTTGACGCCATCGATCGACAGATTCTCATCATCTTCCCATTCAGCTCGAGCACGTTCATAGAGACCGGTGATGAAGGGTAGTTCGCCAAAGATAAAAGCTACGGTTTCGCGCGAGATCCCGTGGATAGTCGTTGCGGCCACTTCATCGGGCTCTGCGATTTCCGCAGGCGACTGCTGGTAGGCGGCACGCAGCCAGGGCCAGTCGAGGATCGAGCAGAGGCAAATGACCGATCGATAGCTGCGAGTCAGTTCGCGGAGACGCCGCGCCATGTGCGCGATGCGCGCGGCGGGTTGATCAGCTGGCGGAGGAATGGAGGGCAGGAGTGCTGCGGCGAATCGGTCGAGCGAGGTTTTTTTCAGTGCATAGCAGTCGGGTAGCGTGGTGGAATAGGCATCAAAATGAGCCGTCTCCAAGTCAATAAAGGCCCGTGGTCGACGTTCCTGTAACGCCACTCGCAAACCCATGATCACCGGCTGACAGGGATCGATCGGCACGTAGCTGAAGCTGCCGGGGCCATCGCCCGGCAACTGCTCTTCGCGCTGCGTCACGATGGTGGGTACAGGGAGATAATCGATTGCCTGTTCGACATCCGCCTGAAAGGAGGGCGGCAGGGGAACAGCCAGGCAGTCGAAAGAATGTTCCAGCAGTAAGCGGCGTACCTCGAGGGCGCAATCACCACTGCCATGGACGACGGGGACCAGCGTCAGTCGGTCGCCCACGGTCAGCACGGGTGAAATACGTTCTCGTTCTGCATCGCTCATTCGTGTTCCCGCTCCACGCGTTTTGGTTCGTCAAGCGCTGGTCGTTGGGGACTCGCTCAATAATTGTTCGAACTCGTCTTCTGTCAAAATCGGAATTCCGAGCGATTGTGCTTTGGTCAACTTAGAACCAGCCTCGGCACCGGCCACGAGATAATCGGTACTCTTCGAAACGCTCGAAGCCGCTCGCCCACCGTGCTGCTGAATCAAAGCCTGAATTTGATCGCGCGTGTACCGATTGAGTGTACCGGTTACTACCAGTGTTTTACCATGGAGTGGGCCGGCTGTTGGTCGGCTGACAATAACCGCTGCAAACTTTACACCCTCATCGAGCAGTCCCCTTACGATCGACTCGCCAAATTCTCCGTGAAAGTAATCGTAAACACTGCGTGCGATGGTGGGGCCAATCTCTGGCACGGCACTTAACTGTTCCACCGTGGCAGCCATCAAGGCCTCGATCGTCCCGAATTGCTCGGCGAGCACCGTGGCGACGCGGACTCCCACGTGCCGAATCGACAGCGCATTGAGCACTCGAGCTAGCCCCCGCTCCTTGCTGGCTTCAATCTGTCGCACCAGTACGCTCGCAGATTTTTCACCCATTCGTTCCAAGTTCGCAAGCTGCGCGGGTGTTAATCGGTAGAGGTCGCGGTAGGTCTTCACCCAGCCGCGGGTCACCAGCTGTTCAACGAGTTTATCGCCCAAGCCTTCAATATCCATCGCGTTGCGATTGGCGAAGAAGCGTAGTCGTTCACGCCACTGAGCTGAACAGTTGGGATTGGGGCAACGGATGTAGACGCCGCCTTCGTCTTTTACGAGTTCCGCCGAGCACTCGGGGCATTGAGTCGGGAATTGGAATGTCGGCAGGGGCTGTTTTCGTTCGTGCAGTTCGACGCGGACGATGTGGGGGATAACTTTGCCCGCTTTTTCCACAATCACGATATCGCCCACGCGAATATCTTTGCGCTCAATCTCTTCCGCGTTGTGGAGGCTCGCACGACTCACCGTGGTCCCGGCGAGTTCCACGGGTTCCAGTTCTGCGACCGGAGTGATCGCTCCGGTCTTGCCAACCTGTACAGAAATCTGCAGCAGGCGAGTCGGTTTTTCGTACTTTTCAAACTTATAAGCGACGACCCAGCGAGGACTTTTGGTGCGAGCGCCGAGTCGTTCTCGTTGGTCAAACGAATTGACTTTCAAGACAAGGCCATCGACCTCGAAATCAAGTTGATGGAGATTCTCAATGAGCTCTTCACAGTGATCGACGGCAGCGGCGAAATGGTCAAAACCTTTCGCAAGCGGCGTGGGGGGCAGACCATACTCGCCCATCTCGCGCAAGAAATCGACGTGATTGGTGGACCGCAAGCCCTCGCAATAACCGACTCCATGACAGAAGAATCGCAGATGTCGCTCGGCACAAATGCGTGAGTCGAGCAGACGAATGGTACCTGCCGTGACATTGCGCGTGTTAGCGAAGAGCGGTTCGCCTTGCTGCTGCTGGTGCTGATTTAGTTTCACCAGCTCGGGATTCGTCATGTAGACTTCGCCGCGAACTTCGAGAACTGCGGGCAGCGGTTGACCGGACAGGTGCTCAGTGGATAGTCGCAGCGGGATATCGCGAATGGTGCGAATGTTGTGCGTGATGTCATCACCGACCTGGCCGTTACCACGCGTCAAGCCGCGGACGAGTTCCCCATTTTCATAGATGAGCGAGGTGGCTACTCCATCAATCTTCAGTTCCACGACCCATTCGAGTTGTTCACCTTCGAGCAGCTTCGCCGTCCGCTCGCCATACGCACGCAGCTCTTCGACGCTATACGTGTTGTCAATCGACAGCATCGGCACTCGATGCGCGACCTGAATGAGCTCACTGACCGGCTCATCACCGAGCCGCTGAGTGGGACTATCGGGAGTGACCAGCTCAGGATGGTCCGTTTCCAGCCGCTGGAGCTCAGCCATCAGCCGATCGTATTCTCGATCAGAAATCTCTGGAGTGGCTCGGAGGTAATACAGACGATCGTGATGGCGAATCTGTCGGCGGAGTTCTTCGATGCGATGCAGCGCAGATTTAGTCATGCTTGGAAAATAGTCAGCGAGGAGTCAGTTCGATTAATTCACGCTTGGGATCTTGTAAGCCGCGTCCGAAGAAACTGAAGTAGCGAGTTCCGATCGTGAGGGCTGGCCCCAGACGCGGCTCGACATCCTCCAGGCTTGGCAGTTCACTGGTCCGCTGCACGGCACCGGTGGCAGGATCGAGCCACACCAGATGCGGACGCACCTTGGCACCGGGTGCTGGAGTGGGGGCTGGAGTCGCTGGCGTGGTGGTGCCCGGCTGGGGCGCGTTGCCCGTGGCGCTGGGCATCTTCGGCGGGTTCGTGGTGGCGTACGTCAGTCCTCGGGGGCTGCCCGCCCAGGTGGCTTGTAGCAGATCAGTCGCTGTATGACGCCACTGCGGCTGGCCATCTTCAGCGGAGAGAGCGATGAAACCGGAGTCCGTCGCCACGAAAACACGGCTTCCATCCACCGCGACGACGTGCCGCAGGTCAGGCAAGTACCGTCGCCACAAGAGGGCGCCCGTGGCCGTCTCCAGGCAATCCACGGCTCGTACACCGGGCTGAGTGATCAACAGGCGACCGTCGTGGGCGAGTGGTTTTTGAATAGCTTGGGCTACCCAATCCAGCTCTTCGTCGGCGGGCAGGAGCACCTGTTTGCGAATCCAGCGCACTTGACCACGCGTGTCACATGCCAACACGAAGCCGCCGAGGACGGCGATGATCGTGTCATCGACCAAAATCGTCTCGCAGACATGGCGAGTGTGCCAGACGGTAGTCACGCGTGCCAAATCAACCTGCTGCAGCAACTCGCCTGTATCCGGATCAAATGTGGCCAGTCGCAGCACACTGTCTTGATTGTCTTGACGAGCGATGGTGAGGGCTTGCAGTCGGTCTTGAACCATCCAGGGGTCCGAAGCGATGGGCATGCTTTTTAGTCCATCGGCGAGCCAATTGAGTTTGCCGTCCGCGAGATTCCAGCTTCCTAGCAGCGGGCCCTCTTGCAGTAATTGCCGCGCGAAAATGGAATCGCCGACCACGCGCGGTGTCATGCTCACCAGCGACCAGTCGCGCGTGCGCATCATTCGTTTGCCTTCTGGTAAGACGGATTGCCACTTGCGCTGCAGATTGTCGCTGACTTTGTAAGCGGCGAGGTGAAAGCGATTGTTCACGATCAGCCAGTCGCCGCTGGTCGTGTAACCCAGTTGTCGCGCGGGCCAGTCGATTTTTAGTTTGGTGACGTTTCGAACCACTTCATCGTTTGGTTGTTCGCCGACCAGGCCATCGAGCGGTGCGCGAACGGTGGTTTGATAATCTGCCGGCGGTGGAGCCTCCGGTACATGACGTGTTCGCTGCGCATCATTTTCGCTGAGAGCCAGGGCGGTTGTGCGGCTGCGGAGCGCCGCGAGAACTGCGGCGAAGTCACTGCCACTGATCGATTTATCCCCAAGCGCGACAGCCACCGTTGCATTCCAATCGGCGCTGCTCGTGACGCTGCTCGTGACGCCGCTAGGACCTCCCGCAGCCGTCTCGGGTGGTATTCCTAGGAGTGCGGCGGTGAGATGTTGGCGGGCCGACAGGGCGGGGCGAGCATCAGCGGCGATGGTACGCTGGGCCCGCTGATAAGCGGCTCGCGCGGTGGCAAAGTCACCAGCGGCCAGGGCTCGATCTCCGAGCCATTGTTCGGCCAGGGCAGCCGCTTCTGTGCCGATGAACTGTCGCGCGACCAGTTGGACACCGGCGGGATCGCCCGCCTGCAACGCCTGTCGAACTCGCAGCGGAGCGATGTCGCGATAACGCTGCCGCATCGCTTCCGCCAGCGCGGGCGACTCACCCAGAAACCAGGGCACGGCGGACGCGAGCGACACCAGCAGTTCGTCGTCCGTCGACAGCGGTGCTAAGCCGGGAACGGAATCGGGCTGCAGCTGTGCAACCATGCGTGCGGCGTCGTCATAGGCTTCACTGCTGAGAAGCGATTCCAGTTCGGCGAACGTATTGTACGCCTCCTTACTCAGTTCCTCCTGCAGTGGATGTAGCCACTGGATGCCGGTGCGTGACGGGATGGTCCGTGGACCGCCAAAAAAGAAGCCGCGTCCCGGTCGAGTTCGACCGCGCTCACGGACGGTGTTGCCTGCGGCTGCCGGTGCATCGCGGCCCGGGGTCATGCGTCGAGCGAGATTGTCAGCCCAGGGAATCAGTGCTGTTTGTTCATGCTGGTTGAAATATCGCAGCGTCCGCATCCATTGAATTGCTTCCTGCCAATTGCCGGCGTACAGCAGTTGCAGTAACTCGGCGCGCACCGATGCGGGATCGTAGGTCATCACGACCGCTCGCGTTTCGAGAGGCAGTGACAAGAGCGAGCGGCGCACAAGAGAGTGCGGTCGAGCCCCTTCCCGCTGGAAGGCGTCCATTCCCAGCTTGTGAAACCGCTTCACAAATTCATTCACGAGGGGAGTCGCTTCGTACAGATCACAGGCGGAACTGAGCTGTACCAAACGACTGGTTCGCTGGGCAACGTCACCCGGCTTCTCGATCGCTGCCGCAATTAAGCGTTCAAACACGGGGAGCTCGAGTGTGGCTTCACGATGAAGTTGCAAGGTGCGCAGAGCACAGGCGGTCTGCCAGCTCATATTGTCCAAGTCGGCGGGGCGATTTTTATCGACCAGTGCCACCCAGCTGGCCGCATCCTTGGCCGCTGTCAAATCAGGAACTCGAGCGACCAGAGCTGGGTCCGCGAGCTCTTCAATCAAATCCAGGGGGCGGGTGGCGAGCGCGGAGATGGTAACCGAACCAGGCTTCGCCCGCGCCACATGTTGCAGGCCCAGATGAGTGAGACCGTCGGTGGCGATTTTGAGCGGCGGCTGCATTTCCGCCCAGTAGATACCGTCGTCGCTGCGCCACGTACGTACCACGCCGCAGCCCACGATCAGTCGCAACCAGGATGAGGCGGACGAGGCATTTAAGGCAGTGTCGACGATCCGCTGGCCGGGTGCTTCGGCGCGATCATCGTCAGCCGTCCAGACCCACTGGCCATTGCCAAGAGCCGGATTGGTCATCCAGCGGAGGTGATTTCCGGTGGGCTTGTCGCCGCGGGCTAAGAATAAACTGGTACCGGGCGAACAGTCTTCCAGCCGTACGAGAATTTCACGCAGACCCTGGCCGGGCAGCGCGACGCTGCGCGCCACACGTTTCGCACCGTTGGAGGTGAACTGGACGGCACCTGCGGCGCGTGGCTCCCATCGCCCCCCATCACCTAAGTCACCTTGCCAAGGTAGCTCGGCGGCCTGGAGCGACTGGATGCCGACAGGTGGTTGCCGAGTGACTTCGGGCCACTGATCGTCGGCCGCTGGACCATCCTTCGTTCGCACCACGGTGATGCCATGAAAGGTGGCTTTACCGGCCACGAATAAATCGGTGAGCGGTTCGGCGAGCGGTGCTTGCAGGAGGACGATGTCACCACGGCTGAGGATCAAACGTCCGTCGCGCTGCCGCAGTTCTACCGGAGCGGTGATACGAAGGGCCGAACGTCGATTGCGGCCGGCGTCGCTGGCTACGAGCGACCAAGTAGCGGGAACTGCATCCTCGGCTTGCCGAGTGGTGGCGAAGGCGAGCCAGCGCTGCTGATCAGCGCCGTAGCGAATGAAACTGATTCCCCGCTGACCGCTCCAGCAGTGAAACTGCAGATTGGCGACAGGATCAAATGACAGTCGTAGCGCGATGTCATCACCGATCGGACCGCGATATCGCACGAGTCCTTCGAGTGTGCCGCACACTCCAAATTCCGTCCGCGTATCAGACCAGCGATGACCATGTCCCACCACCGTGTCGAACCAGCGCTGCAGCTGCTCGCGATTCGGCACGGACTTGGATAGATCAAAGCCATCAAAACAGATATCCGAGAAGGCGACCGGTTCGGGATTCGCGGCTAAGATTTCCTGCCATGGTGGCGGCGGCGGTGGCGGTGGCGGTGGCGGTGGCGGGGTAGTGGGTGGCGGGGTAGTGGGTGGCGGGGTAGTGGGTGGCGGGGTAGTGGGTGGCGGGGTAGTGGGTGGCGGGGTGGGGGCGGGGGTTGCAGGTGTTGTCGGGGTTACGGGTGCAGGTGGATTGGGTACAGGTGGATTGGAGGCGGGCGGTGCGGCCGCTGGGTTCGTGGTGGCTGGCGTGGGATCGTCGGCCGGGGCCGAGGGGGTTGCCTTTGGGGCGCGGTTGGCCTGACCGGTCGTCGTCGGGTCCGACGGGAGTGAATCGCTGCTACGCTGTGCCGTCTGCATCGCTCCTCGCCAGCTTTGCACCAGCAGTCCAGCGAGTCCGGCGATGACCAGGAGAAACAGGAGTGAGGCGAGCAGCCAGCGGAAGACGCTGGGTGGCGGAGCGTTTGGTGGGGCAGGTGGCGCGCCGGCAGGATCGGGCGAAACGCTGGATGCATCAGGCGGAGTGGGTAGCGAGTCGTTCATGGGCAACTCAATTCTCACCGCGGAGCATGCTCAAGAATTCGCGCATGAGCGGGGCGTTATCGTGCCAAGTTCGAGCGGTGACGAAGTGACCATCGCGCACCATTTCCCGATTCACGTAGATGCCGCCGCCTTGCTGCGCGTCGAGGGCGCATTTGGCAACCGTGGTCACGGTCCGGCCGCGAATGCAATCGGCAGCTGTGAGGATTTCGATGCCGTGACAGACGCAGGCGATCGGTTTGCCGGCGGCGCATAGCGCTCGAGTCACGGCCAGCAGATGCGCATCATAGCGCAGGTATTCGGGAGCTCGCCCGCCGGAGATGAACATGCCAGCGTAGTCGCTGGCATTCAGATCACGAAAGGCCACGGTAGCGCGGATAAAGTAACCGGGGCGTTCCTGCGTGATATCCCAGGGGATGGTGGAATCGGGGGGGATTTCGTGCAGCACGGTGTGATAGAGCCGGGCTTCGGGGCCTGCCACAACCACTTCGTAGCCCGCCTCCTGGAGCCGAAAAAACGGATAAAACGTATCGAGTGCCTCGGTGGCATCGCCCAGCGGCATGAGGATTCGACCAGCCATGAAAAAACTCCTTCGTCACCTGCGTATAAGCTGCCAAGACGCCCTCAGGCTGCGGGACGCTCCAGCAAGCTTGTGGTTGCGACCTCGGTAAAACCCAGGCTGCGCATCAAACTGTGCCCGCGATTGTCGTCCGTCGACGTCTGAATTTCTACTAGATCAATTCCGCGCTGCTGAAATTGTCGCAAAGATTCGGCCAGGGTGTAGAGGGCGAGTCCGTCGGTCCAGGCTTCTTCATCACACTGAAAATCGACTAGTCCCATGGCGCGCACGCCCCATTCACTCGCCAGGGGCTGCATGTCCCAGCCGACGACGCGCGCAGCACGTGCTGGCTGCATTTTCACTTCCAGAACAAGCTCGCAGCGATCCCGACTTCCAAAAGTTGCGACTTGGTGCGCCGCCGCGACGTGCGCAAGCGGAGCGGCTTGCCAGCGAGAGTGGATGGTGGCACTGCGTTTCCACTGTAGCTGCTGCCGATCAACGGGAGGGCGAAAGCCTGCCAGCGACCGCTGCCAAACCAAGCGATTACCGCACACCTTAAATCCCGCGTGCTCATAATAGGCTCGCACCTCATGGTCCTCGTCGAGTAGGCCGTGGGACTGGCTGCCGCCGGAAAATCCCAGATAAAAGGGATCGAGCGGAGGCCAGCCGCCGGCGACCATCCAACTAGCACCACGCTCGATGAGATACTCGCGACAGCAGTCGATCAATTGATCGGCGACCTGCGCCCGTTGTGCCGTGACATCGGCGCTCAGATCGGGCTCGACTTGCCAGACTGCTGCTGTGGTGGGGGCAATCACGAGCTGGTGAATGGCTCCGCAGTCGGTGGTGGGGATGAGACTGGCATGAGCGAAGCCGAGCAGGGTGTCGTCGACGTGAGCCAGCCACAGTCCGCAAGGATCAAAGGTTAGTTTGCCGAGCGGCAGTTCGTCCCACAGTTTGACGGTGGAGTGTCGCAAACGCAGGGGATGAGGGGCCTGCAGATTCCACAGGTGAGCGATTGCGGGAGTATCGCTGTTCAGAAAAGTTCGATACTCGATCACGGCGACTCCACCTGCATCCAGATCTGACCATCTTCGATTTTCACGTCATACCTTGGATGGCACAGCGATTTGCTGCTTTGATGCTGGCCGGTGCGGACGTCAAACTGCCAGCCATGCCAAGGGCAAGTGACGACGCCATCTTGCAGACGTCCTTTACCCAGCGGCCCACCTTGATGAGGACAGATTCCGTCCAGTGCATAGAACTGATCGTCCACTCGGTAGAGTGCCACGATGCGATCGCCCACGACGAGTTCACGCGCGGAGCCGGAGGGGCAGTCGGCCACACTGGCCAGCAAAATCCAACTTGCCATCGATGGACTCGAACAATCAAAGGTCTGCAGGGGGACGGAAGATTAAGCAGCCCGAGCAGTTCGACTCGTCCCTGGCTGGTCACGCCAGCGACGATGGAGCCACCAGTACTGCTCCGGGGCTCGCCGAATTGCTCGTTCCAAGCAGTGATTGTACCAGCGAGTTAACCCGGTAACACTGGCCTGATCGTCAGTAAGTTCCAGTGGATCGGCCAGTCCCTCCAGAGTCACTCGATATTGCAGCGGTCCGGATTCGCGTGTGCAGCTCAGCACGAGCATTGGGGCATCGCTTTTGAGCGTGAAGAGGGCGACGGCTTTGTGACAGGAGGCTGGACGTCCCAGGAAATCTACCCAGCAGCCTTTCGTGCCCGCGTGTTGATCACCGAGCAGGGCGAGTTTCGAACCGGTTTCGAGCAGTGCGGCGACCTGCGTGGCGCTGCCATCCTTGTTCAAGATAAACTGTCCGTTCGCTTCGCGATTGCGACGCAGGAAGCGGTCGAGGAAGGGGTTGTCGAGTGGTCGAGCGATGGCGTAGATGGGAAAGCCGAGCAGACCGATCATGGTGCAGCCGAGTTCGAAATTGCCGAAGTGCCCGGAGACGATGACCAGCGGTCGTTCGCCGAGCATGTATTGCACGATTTGCCGTTTGTGCTCCAGTCGCACATAGTCGCGCCAATTCGTGTCATGCAAGCGGCGCGCGGTATGGGCAATCTCGCAGATCATCAGGATCAGGTGCTCCCACATCTCGCGGCCTAGCCGGTGACGCTCCGGGGCCGTGAGCTCCGGGAAGACCGCTTGCAGATTTTCTTCCACCGTGCGGCGTCGCAGTTTCACCAGGTCATGCGCCAGCCAAGCGACGACATGCGCAATCGAGCGACCGGTTTCTAAGCTACAAAGCTGTAAAAAAACCAGCAGTAACCGGGCGACAACATAGACCACCGCATCGATGGCCTGTTGTCGCCGGGCGACCAGTGCCAGCCGCACCGCGGCCAGGCGGTCGTGCAGCCCGGACCAGACAGTTCGTGGAGTTGCAGGGGTAGTCATTCAAAGGAAACCGTTTTGCTGGGCGCTGGAGGAATCTCTGCGGGCGGAATTGTTGCAGAACCAGCCTATTCCTCAAAGATCACTTTCGGGCCCGTGGGACACCGGGACACCGGGGGTACGGAGACACGGGTTTTGTTTCGCACAGGAACGCAGGAAACACGGGGACGCAGGAAACACGGGGACGCAGGAAACACGGGGACACAGGAAACACGGGGACGCAGGAAACTCGGGGACGCAGGAAACTCGGGGACGCAGGAAACTCGGGGACATGGGGAGGGAAGTGAGGAGAATGGAAGAAGCCGCTACTGTTTCCCACAGAGTGAACGTTTTATACTGCGTGGCCCCTAGCGGATAAGGAATTCAAGGCTATGTGTAAAGCAGATGACCAGCACCAGCAGTGTGAGCGCCGTAGTGGCAACGGGGAGCGGTTTGCGCCGGGACTCGAGCGGCGAGCGAATTCACGTGTAAGCTTGCTCGGTTTGGATGGCTCGACACTGACGAGATCAACTTCAGTTGGTAATTCGTGGGGATCGTTCCCGCGGCGGTTGTGGCTGACGCTGATTTTGGTGAGTGGCTTGGCGGGGGGCATGTTGTTCGCTGCGAGCGAGCATGGGGTGTGTGCGGACGAGAACACGCCTGCTGGCAAGAACGTGCGACTCGATGAGAAAGAGGGCGCTGACCAGAAAGAGGGCTCTGACGACAAGGGTGGCGCTCAAGACAAGGGTGGCGCTCAAGATAAGGGTGGCGCTCAAGATAAGGGTGGCGATCAAGACAAGAATCGTGGTGATGAGAAGAGCCGTGATGAAGAAGACTATGAGCTGCTGCGACTTTTTGTGGACACGATGGATCAGATTGAACGCAACTACGTGAAAAACGTGAGTCGTCGCGAATTGATGGAGGCGGCGATTCGCGGCATGACGGGGAAGCTCGACCAATATTCGAATTACATTCCTCCGGATGAAGTGGAGGGTTTCAAAGGGAGTGTGGAAGCGGAGTTTGGTGGGGTAGGGTTGCAGGTGGGACTGGAAAGTGGACGCGTGGTCGTGATCAGTCCGATTCCCGAAACACCTGCCGCTCGCGCCGGGGTACAAGCCGGAGACTGGATCACGGCCGTCGATGGGCAATCCACTCGCGATTTCACGCTGGACGAAACGGTCAAGCGCATGAAGGGTAAACCGGGGACGACGGTGAAGATGACGATCACGCGGGCGCGGGACGGGGAGTCGCAGACGCTGGAGCTGAAGCGTGAAGTGGTGAAAGTCGACACGGTGCTGGGTGAACGCCGCAAGGTGGATGGAACCTGGGATTTCTGGCTGGATACGGACCGCAAAATTGCCCTCATCCGACTCACCTCCTTCAGTCGCCGGACGGCAGCGGATTTGAAGAAAGCGCTGAAGCCGCTGGTGGCTGAGGGACTGCGAGGTCTGGTGTTGGATCTGCGGTTTAACCCCGGGGGATTGTTGTCGTCGGCGGTGGAGGTGAGTGATCTGTTTGTGACGTCCGGGAGGATCGTGAGCACCGCGGGTCGCAACGTGCAGGAGCAGGTGTTTAACGCGCGCCCGGAAGGCACCCTGGATGGTTTTCCGATGGTGGTTTTAGTGAATCGCTTCAGCGCTAGTGCCAGCGAGATCGTGTCGGCTTGTTTGCAGGATCAGCAGCGAGCGGTGATTGTGGGTGAGCGCACTTGGGGTAAGGGCAGTGTGCAAAACATTATTGAACTAGAGGATGGCAAGAGTGCCTTGAAGCTCACCACGGCCGGTTATCTACGTCCCAATGGGAAAAACATTCATCGTTTTGAGGGTGCGAAAGAGGAAGACGACTGGGGAGTCCAGCCGAACGAGGGCTATCTGGTCAAATTGAGCAGCGAGGAGCTGAGTCGCTTGGTCGAAGATCGCCGTCGCCGCGACGCGCCGCCGGCAGCCAATGTTCGGCCCGAAGCCAAACCAGAGGCCAAACCAGAGGCCAAACCAGAAGTAAAACCGGAAGTAAAACCAGAGGCAAAACCGGAAGTACAACCGGAAGTACAACCGGAGGCGGCTGCGGTGGAGACCGCGTTTGTTGATCGGCAGCTGGCCAAGGCGCTGGAGTACTTACACGGGAAGCTCAGCGAGCCGCAGCCGGCGGCGAACCAGCCGTGATCATTCTCACCTTAGAAACAACTTGTGATGAGACGGCGGCGGCGGTGATCACGGATCAGCTGGAGGTGCTGGGGGCGGTCGTTGCTTCTCAGGATCAGCTGCATGCGCGGTTCCGGGGCGTGGTGCCGGAGATTGCCGCACGGGCTCACCTGGAGAATCTTTTGCCCGTGGTGGACGAAGCGCTGCGGCGTGCGGGGGTCAACAAAGAGCAGCTGGAAGCGGTTGCGGTCGCGAACACTCCAGGGCTTGCGGGTTCGCTGCTGGTGGGGGTGGTGGCGGCCAAATCCCTCGCCGTGGCGCTCGGGATTCCACTCGTGGCGATCAATCATTTGCACGCTCACATCTATGCTTGTCGCATGGCGGTGCGGCGCGAGATTTTCCCCTGTGTGGGACTCATCGTCAGCGGGGGCCATACCAGTTTGTATCGCTGTCACAATGCGTTCACGTTTGAATTGCTGGGGGGCACGATCGATGATGCCGCCGGGGAAGCATTTGACAAAGTCGCAAATTTGCTGGGGTTAGGTTTTCCTGGTGGTCCGGCACTCGCCCAGCTGGCCACTCAGGGTAATCCTCAGGCTTATCGGTTTCCGCGCAGTTTTGTGCATGAGGCGGAGCGTCTGGAGTTTAGTTTTAGTGGATTGAAGACGGCCGTGCGGTACGAGCTAGCGGGACCTGGTCGCCCCGACTTCACGGCGCTGCAGCTTCCCCCGCAGAAGCTCGCGGACATCGCCGCCAGTTTTCAGGAGGCGGTGGTGGACTGTTTGGTGACGAAGTCGAGGCAGGCCTTGGAGGCGACGGGGCTGAAGACCTTGTGCGTGGGTGGTGGAGTGGCAGCGAACCAGCGTCTGCGTGGGGCACTTCACCGGGCTTTACCGGTGAGTAAAGGATATGAGCTGATCATCGCACCGCCCGAACTGTGCACGGACAACGCCGTGATGGGAGGGATTGCGATTGAGCAACTTCGGGCCGGCCAGCACGCCCAGCTCGACCTTGATTGCATTCCCGGCTTGGTGCGCTGAGCCATGCGGGGCGTCTGGTTGGAGCTGGTTTCTGCCGACAGGGGCGCAGTTCATTAGCCCTACTTCAGACTCGAACCCCGCTCCCGGACGAGGATGTCTTAAGATAGACTAGTAGACCTTACGAGCGTGTAATTGAAATTGAATTGCTATCCCCCCTTTCGCCAAAGGCTTCTGACAAACCCCACCATGGCTCCTACCATTGCGATCATTGGTGCTGGTATCTCGGGGCTGACCTGCGGACTGCGATTACGGCAAGCGGGTTATCATGTGGTGCTCTTCGAGAAATCCCGGGGGGTGGGTGGCCGAGTGGCTCTGCGGCGTGCTCCTCAAAACATTGAATTTGATCATGGAGCGCAGTATTTCACGGCCAAAGATCCACGTTTCGAGTCGGTGGTGGCACGCTGGCAAGAGCAGCGCCTGATCGACTCGTGGGAGGGACTGATTGGCACGCTGAGGCGCGGGGAGTGGCAGCGGTCGACCGGCGACACGGTGCGCTATGTCGGTACGCCCGCGATGACGTCGATTGCCAAGCATCTGGCTCAGGATCTGCAGATACTACTGCAGACGAAAGTGGGGCAAGTAGAGTTTGACGGCGATCGTCGTCAGTGGCGGCTGCTGAATGAGCGAGGCAGCCCGCTGGGCTCGTTTGACTCGGTGGTCGTTTCGACTCCTGCCGCTCAAGCCACTCAGCTGTTTCCCGACTGGCAGCTATTGCAGGCGGCGGTGGGGCGAGTGGTGATGGCCCCTTGCTGGACGGTGCTGCTCGCTTATGAAGAGTCACTGGGCTTTCCGCTGGATGGCGCTTTCGTGCAAGAGTCGCCACTTTCGTGGATCGCGCGGAACAATAGTAAACCGCGGCGGTCAGCGTTGCCGGAATGCTGGGTGCTGCACGGCAGTCCCAGTTGGTCGCGGGAGAATATTGAAATGCCGAGCGACGAGGTCGTACGAGCGTTACGCGCGGCGTTTTGGGAAGCGGCCGCTCGTCCACTGAAGTCCGCCGTGTACACCTATGTGCATCGTTGGCGATATGCGTTGCCGGTGGAAACACTGCCCGAGCGATTTCTGTTTGATCCGGCGCAGGGTCTCGGTGCCTGCGGCGACTGGTGCGGTGGCCCGCGCGTGGAAGGGGCTTACCTGAGCGGTCTGGAACTAGCCGAAGCCCTGCTATCAGCGTAGCGGCCGGTCATCATTCCAGTTGGAGTGGTGGAGCGGCGGCGGGGACGGCGGCCTGGAAGTTTTCGCCCACTGCCGCGGCGATGGTCGCAGCCACTTGGGATTGAGTCGTAGCCACGGCCTGGCGCACTCCGAGCGCTTTTACCTCGGGCCCGAGCACTCCGATCCAGATGAATTCGGCGGTGGCGATATTCTTGCCATGATCCGTCCAGTTCTCGCGCTGGGCCCCGCGCCCGTGGTCGGTGGTGATGATGAGCGTGGTTTGATTGCGATATTGGTCGTGCGATTGCAACCAGGTCCAGAGCTCCTGCAGAAAGCGATCAGCCTTGCGAGCAGATTCCAAGTAGAGGTCGTAACGGCGGCCGTGTGCCCATTCATCGGTTTCACCCAGGCCGATATAGAGCACGCGAGGTTGATGTCGCTGCAGATGTTCCTTGGCCGCTTCCATCGTAATGGCATCGAAGCTGTTATTCGGCCAGTAGCGTGGGAGTCGCTCGATCATTTCATTGATCGACTGTTGGCGGACCGTCAGCGGCTCATCGCGCAGTGGCACCCAGCCGGCATGGACCGGCAGTCCGTTTTTCTTCGCGCGGAAAATCGACGGGAAAACGTCCCATGTACAAAACGCAGCCACTCGGCGCTCAAACCCCGGACGACTGGCGAGGTATTCCAGCACGGAAAGATTCGGATTGTCGACTTTGTCATTCGAGGCGATGCGGGGATCGGCGACGCCGCAGAAGAGCTCGCTGTAACCTGGATAAGAAAACTTTAAGCCGTTGGTGCTGGTCGTCACTGCTTCACGTTCCGGATCACCAAACACTTGACCCGAGACGGCGACCGTTTTCCAGAAGAATGGCAGGAGTGCTTCGCGGCGAGCTTCTGGTGTTTCGCGTCCGAACTCGCTACGCAAGCCGGCCACATTCTTGACGCCTCCAAAGTTCGCATCAAACAGCGCCGCATCGGCTCCGGTGAACAGCTCCTGACGTCGGAAGCCGTCGAGTGTCACGATGACCACATTTTTCGTGGCGCGGGGTGATTCCGCTCGGAGTTCGCAAACGGTCAGGCTCGTCAGGCTCGTCAGGCCCGTTAGGGTCGACAGGCTCGTCAGGAGCGAGACCAGGAGGGTAATCAGACTGAGCCGACAGCGAGTGGTCATTCGGAGTCATCCGCTCGATCGGAAAGTGATTTGGCTACTCGACGCGGTGAGGGCTGCGGTATCGTCAGGGGCGGACGTTTATCCAGGAGTCGTCCGGCGGGACTGGCGGTCGGTTGATTGTGCGCGAGGGGGTGCGCGAGGGGGTGCGTGACGGCGTGCGGGCCGGTGGGGCGACTTTGCTGGATGATGCTCGCGGCGGCCGCCCGATGCTGCTCGACACGTGCCTGCGTCCATGATTCATCGGTCGCCTGGGGGCCTTGGTACAAAGAGGTGGGTGGGGCGAGTGACGTGGTGGGCGTGAAGGAGGCGTTGATGGCGCTGGGTGGCCGTTGTCCGGAGTGGGAAGCCGTACGCATGGGGCGTGGCGCCGGTCCGTTGCTGCTGGGAAGTCGCTCGGGGATGGCCGGCTGAGTGAGGTGAGCTGGGTGAGCTGGAGCGTGGGGCGTGCCGCGCGGATCCCAGCGCATCGCGTCGGCACCTAGCTTGGCTCGGTCAGCTCGCGTTGCACCCCAGTTCGATGTGCGCGGTCGATAGCTGGGGGAGGGATCGCGGACGGGACTGTTCAGGGGCGGAGTGTTGTGACGTGCGGCAGCCGGGGAGCTCGAGACGCTGCCACGACTACCACTACCACTGCGGTGGCCGGCGGGGGCGGCGTTCAGACGCTGCTGCGGCAGCTCATCCTGGAGCGTCATCGCGGGGCGCTGCTGGCCCTCGATCGCTCGACGCACCGCGCTCTGAGCGATTCTAGATTTGGTGGCGGCGAGTTTTTCGACCTGCAGTTCGTCAACTTGCGCCGTTCCCCTGCCCGCTGCGACAGCCAGGTGGGGGCGGTCGTCGACGGCTGGGCTGATGGTGGCGGCTGAGTCCGCGGCGGTGTTTGCTTCTGAATTCGCTGCCGCGATCCGATCGGAGACGGGTTCTTGAGGCAACTGCGTCGCTGGCCTGGTGACTGGCTGCGAGCGGGTTGGGGCAGCGGGTGCGGCGGGTCGCTCGACGCCCGTTGCATTCGCTGTGTCGGTGGCAGAGGGCGTGCCGGCGGTGGATGGCGTGCCGGCGGCGGATGGCGTGCCGGCGGCGGATGGCGTGCCGGCGGCGGATGGCGAGCCGGCGGCAGAGGGCGTGTCAGTGGGCTGAGTTCCGTCTGGTGTGCGGGGCACGGCCGGTGGAGCAGTGGATATAGCTTGTTTCAGGCGTACGGCCACGGGTGGAACGTCGACGACCGGGGTGCGCCAGTCGACGGGTTTACTGGAGAGAATAATGCCGGCGGGTACGTGGTCGATGTGAGCCGGAGTGGCTCGATTGGCGGGTGGAGCCGCCTGACTGACCAAGCTGAGAGCTTCGTTCAGCCCCACGACCGAGGTGACGATGCCGGCGGTAACGAGGATCAAGCGTTTCATATCAGCAAACTCGACAGTCTATCGGTTCCGATTTCACGGTTGGGTTGGCTCGAGCGGCTCGGTGATCGTAGCGGCGGGAGTGCTAGGAACGGTTTCAAAGCCAGCTTGTTCGGTGAGTTCTTCGACGGAGGCTGGTTTGCTCGCGGCCGGGTTGTTCACGGCCGGATCATTCGCGGCTGGGTTGTTGCCAGGAATCGGTTCCGCGGGAATTCGTCCGGCGGGAAGATTGGTAGCGGGAGTCGAGCCACGGAGGGCGCCGACCCCGAGGTTGGGCTGATCTGGGGCCGAATTCTCGGCCTGATCGTTACCCGGGAGATCGCGGCGGGCGGGCGTCGGTTCTTCGGTCTCGGCCTTGGGGATTTCTTTTTCCGGCAAGGTGTAATCCCGGATTTCTCCATCCTCGGTGGCGGTGCGTGCGTTCCAGCTGGTCCGCGAGAGTTCATCCGCCAAGTGGACGTTGTTGTATTCCAGCAAGCTGCCCTTTTCGAAATGGACATTCTTGATCGCCAAGGCGTTCTCAACGATCGCCGCATGGTAGGTGCTCTCCGAATCCACCACTCGACGGATCGCTTCGAGCAAATCGGTCATACGCGATTCGTAGACTTTACCCGGCGATGGGGTGTCCAAGTCTTGGGGAATCTCAGCCCGGAGCTGATTGTAGCGTTGGCGAGCGGCGTCGCGACGTTGAGCGGCGAGCATGCACAGTTCATAGGTACGAGCGACATCGGAGTAGGCGTTGCTGAGATCATGGAGCACGGAGCGTTCCTGTTCGGTGAGCAGGGCACGTTCGCGAGCCAGGAACAGCTGAGCGTTACGCACAGCGGCGTGTCCTTGGCGAAAACCGACGGGGAAGGTCAGTTCGCCACCGAGTCGCCATTCCTGGTAATCACCGCTGACAAGATTCTGGACGGCATTGTCCACATTCAAGGCTTCGGTGCCGGGAATGTAGCCGTTGGAATTGTTCCAGAGGTCCACACCGGTACCGCGGAAGCGATAGCGACCGATCAGGTCGAGTCGGGGCAGGAGGAAGTTGCGACTGGCGAGCAGCTCGAGTTCTCGGCGTTTCACTTGCAGTCGTTGTCGTTGCAATTCGGGACGGCGTGCCAGAGCTTCGGCCGTCAAGCTGTTCCAATCCAGTCGCATTGGGGCCAGGCACGGGTCGCTCTTCGGCACAATGATTTTGCCATCGTTGATGGGCAGACCGATGAGCAGTCGGAGGCGTCGTTCGGCGACTTGCACACCGGGTACGGCGCGGAACGTGCCGCCACCGATATCGCCACCCGAGCGCGTGCCGCTTTGGACCTTACCGCTGTAGGCGTTCTGCACTTCTTCCGCCAGTCGATAATACTGCTCGCGGGATTGAGCTTCTTTTTCGTATTGCAGAGCGGTCTTAGTTTGAATACGAGTGCGAAAGCCTTCCCAGATTTTCAGAGTTTCTTCGCGCCCATTGGTTTTGGCTTCGAGATCCCGGTAGGCGTAATAAAGATCCCAGTAAGCGTTTTCTACATTGTTGACGTAGTCCCGCAGTCCGAGTTCAAATTCGGCGGTGCTGATGTCGGTGTTCAACCGTGCGATGGTGACACCGTTGTAGACTCCGGGTGTCGCGTTGGGACCGGCGATGCGATTGAAATCGACTCCCGACCCTTGAAACAGCGGATGCCGAAATTCACCTTCCACGTAGGTGGTCCACGGTAGATTCGGGTCAAAGTTTCCCGGGGCGTTGTTGAAGTCGTAGGACGAGATGCTGCGCGCCGTGAACTCGGTGCCCGTCGCCGCTTTCTTAGACAACTGAAAGCGATACGAGTGCAGGTTTTGGCTGAGCTGATTGGTACCGCCAGCCAGGAAGCGGTTGTTACTGATGAAATCGTTCTTGTCAAAGTTGGCGGCAACCGTCGCTTGCGCGTCGAAGGCTGCCAGGGCGGCTTGTACGCCTTGACGCGGATCGGTTTCGCTGAGTGCCGGTCCGTAGGTGGTACGGGCGACGACGGGTGCGGCGAGCACCTGTCCGCCTAAATCGCGGAGCACCGTCGAATTGCTCAGCGCCATCTGCACGGTTTCATCGAGCGTCAAATTCCACTGCTCGGCCGGTTGGCTTTCGATGGTAAGGGGAGCGGCGGAGCGCTGGGCTGGATCCATTTCGGTGGCGGTCACGTCGGGATAGTCGACTTGTCCGATCATCCGATGATATTTTTCCAGCGTCTGCTCACCCACGGCACCCGTGTAGGTTGGTCTGGCCGAGCAGCCGATGAAGCCAGCTGACATGCCGAGGCAGACAAGTCCAGCGAGTGTGGCCCAGAGTCGTCGTCGGCGACGCTGCTGAAGGCGCACAAGCCAGCCAGTTGATTTGCGAGTCGTCGATGTTGCGATGTTCATCATGAGCGTTGCATCCCTAGCTTTCCTTCATTCGCCGCGTGCTGAACTTCCTCTGCGGGAGGAATTCATCGCGGGAGTTTACGTCTGCTACCCCTTCATTCGGCGTTTCCGTCAAACTGATTAAAACCAATTCGACTAATATCTCAGGAAAGTTAGGAGGCTTTCGTGCAAACCCCCTAGCTTAACAGTCGTGCCAGGGAGGCGGTGCTGGGCTGCGGCGAGCTCCGCTGCCGGGCCTGGGCGGTGGGAGGCCTGGGGTTTGGTCTTAACTTGGAATTTTTTGAAAACCGCGATAGAGTACGCCCCGTACGACGGGGTGCCGCGGGGGAATGTGGTTCGGGGAGTTTCACTTCGTGGTTTTTGCTGAGGGTGTTTCGTCGGGGAACTTTCGCCGGGAGCAGGCGAGTCATTGATGAGGGGGGAAACGGGGACATGCCGCAGGGAACAGCAGCAACGGGCGCGGAAGCGATGTGGCGCGCGATTGAGCGGCTGGTTGAGGATGTGGCGGTTGGGGTACGGGGTGCGGAGCCACCCGAACGTTTCTTTCCGCTGGTGCTGGATCGGGCCATTCGGGCCACGGGGGCGGAATCAGGAGTCATATGGCTGCCGCGGGCAGATCACCGTTGGTACCCGGAGTACCAGCAAGGCGGACGCTCGGCCGGCGGGCTATCGGCCGTGGTGCTGGAGGAATTTCAGCGGCAGCCGGCAGTGCAGTTCTATCCGGGTGGAGTGCCCGAGTTGGGACCGACGGGGGAATGGGTATCGCGGGGGGCACCCGTCGTGATGGCGCCGCTGGTCTTAGCGGGCGAATTGCTCGGTGTGCTGGCCTTAGTGCATCCAGCGATTGACGATCCGCAGGTGCAGCGGGCGTGCGGCGAATTGCTGGGCGAGTTTGCGGAACGGGTGTCGCAGTGGCAAGCCGATCGGCACTTGGTGCAGCTGCGGGAGCGGGAGCGGCAGTGGCAGAGTTGGGATCGTTTTGTGCGCGATCTGCATGCATCGTGGCGACTACCTGACGTGGTGGCGCGGGCGGCTCATGAGGCGCGTCCGCTGCTGGGGTGTGACCGAGTGTCGGTGGCACTGCGTCGACGCACGACTTTCCGACTGGAGGCGATTAGCGGTCAAGAAGAAGTGGATCGACGTTCGCCGGTGGTGCGCCGGCTGGAGCGTTTGGCGACGATCGTGGGGCGTTATGGTCAGCCGGTGACGTGGTCGGGTCCGACGGCGGAATTGCCGCCCGAGATAAGTGAGCCGCTGGATGCCTACCTCGACGTCGCTCATCCGCGGTGGCTGCAGGTGATCCCGTTGAAGTCGGTTGGGGCGGGGGAGACAGCGCTGCCGACGGGTGCGGCGGGCGACGGCGGCGGTGAGCGATCGCTGGGTCGCGCGGTGCTGGTGCTGGAGAAGTTTTCAGGTGAGCCGCCGGGGGATCTGGCCGAACGACTGGAGCGGCTCACGGCGCATGTAGCTCGAGCGATTGAGCAGTCATGGGAATATAGCAGTCTGCCGCTGGCGGGGGTTCTGCGGAGTGGGCGGTGGCTGTTTGGTCGCGAGGGGCTGTTGGGGGGAGCACGGTTGTGGCTGTCGCTTCTGCTGCTGGCGGCGGTCGTGGCGGGACTGGCTGTCCCGATCGATTTTACGGTGCGGGCGCGGGGGATCTTGCAGCCGACGCTGATCCGTGAAGTTTTCGCGCCGGTGGATGGCGAGGTGGAGGGGATTGAGGTGCGATCGGGGGAGCAGGTGGAAGCGGGGCAGGTGCTGCTGGTGCTGCGCAATCCGGCTCTGGACCTGGAAGAGCGACGGCTGGTGGGGGAACGGGCGACGGTGCGGGAGCGGCTGGCGGCGGTGGAGTCCGCGCGGCTGCTGCAATCCGCCACGGGCCAGCGTCCGACAACGCCCGATGCGGCGTCGAGTGCGTCGCTGACGGGCAGTGAGGAGGAGCTGCGGGAGACGTTAAAGTCGGTGGAAGAGCAGCTGGCGGTGCTGGGGCGGCAGCGTGCCTCGTTGTCCGTTTCCAGTCCGCTGGCGGGCGAGCTGCTGACGTGGAACTTAGACGAGTTGTTAGAGGCTCGTCCGGTGACCCGGGGACAAACGCTGGTTACGGTTGGCGAGACGCAGGGTGACTGGGAGGTGCGACTGGATTTGCCCGATCAGCGACTGGGGCATCTGCTCACGGCGCAGGGGAACGAGGGCGCGGCATTGAGTGTGGAATTTCGTTCGGCGTTGCGACCGGACGAGCGTTATCGCGGAGCGGTGTCACGCGTCGCGCAGGTGACTTCGCGGGACGAAGAGGGGCGGCCGGTGGTGCGCGTGTGGGTGGCGTTTGACCGTCACACCGTTCCCGAACTGCGTTATGGAACGACGGTGACGGCGCGTGTGCATTGTGGTCGCCGCCCGGTATTCTACGTCTGGCTGCATGAGCTGTGGGAATTTGTGCAGCTGCAACTTTTGTTTTAGGCCCGTCGGGGCAGGAAGAACTACGGACATGAAACTCTGGCAAAACGGGTTGGTAACTGCCCTCTCGCTGCTGTTCGGCTGGCTCGCCCTGCCAGCCTCGGCCCAGTCGGAAAACTCCGAGGTGGAAATCAAGGGTGTGCTGCTGAAGATTATTGAGCGGGCGGATGTGCCCGCGCGGCAGGCGGGCGAGATCAAGACGATGCTGGTCAAGGAGGGCCAAATCGTGAAAGCTGGCGAACTGCTCGCGCAGCTTGACGATGCCGAAGCACTGCTGACCGTCAAGCGTGCGGAGTTAGAGGCGCAGATTGCGGAGCGGAAGGCGACGGTGGACGTGGATGTGCGGGCGGCGGAGGAAGAGTATCGCGTGGCGGAGGGCGATTTCAAAAATGCCAAGCAAGCGCGCGAGCGGCGCAGTGACAGCGTGTCGTTCACGGAACTGGAGCATTTGCGGCTGCGGGCGACCATTAAGCAGCTGCAAGTCGAACGCACTCGGCATGCCCATGACATCGATCTCTTGACGCAGCAGCAGCGGGTATCGGAGTTGGAACTGGCGCGGGTGCGACTGGAGCAGCGGCGAGTGACGGCTCCGCTGGCCGGCGTGGTCGTCGAAGTCCTCCAGCAGCGTGGCGAGTGGGTGGAGCCGGGGGAGCGAATCCTGCGTCTGATTCGTCTTGATCGACTGCGCGCGGAAGGCTTTATCGATGCTCAGCTGGCGACTCAGCAGCTGCTGGGACAGCCTGTCATGCTGATGGTTGAAGCCGGTGGGAAGGGTCTGCAAAGTTATCCGGGGAAGGTGGTGTTTATCAGTCCCGAGGTGGATCCGGTGAATCGGCAGACACGTATTTGGGCCGAGATCGAAAATGCGGATTTGACGCTCCTGCCGGGACTGCGTGGGCAGATGGGGATTCGCTTGGATGACAAGGCCCGGGAACGAGTGAACCGGGAGCGCCGCGAGTGAACCGGGAGCGCCGCGAGTGAAACTGGGTACGCCGCGAGTGAACCGGGAGCGCCGCAATTGAGCAGGGAGCGCCGCGAGTGAAACTGGGTAGGCCGCAAAATTCTCCATTAACGGGGCGGGAGCGTGCTGCTGGTGACGAGCCAGTGGCCCGCGATTCGTCACGGCTGACGAAGGTGCCTGAGCAGACCCCGGGGGCCGCTGAGCCGCCCGTGCGGCTCCGGTGGCGCGGGGATTTGGTCAGCGAGAGTCGCTGGACGGATGGACGTCGACGGTGGGTGGTCCATGACCCGCTGGCGCGGCGTTACTTCATGTTTCAGCAGGAAGAGTTTTTCTTGGCGACGCTGCTGGATGGAGTGCGGGGGATGGAGGCGATAGGTCGCGAGTTCACTCGCGAGTTCCCGCTGCTTAAATTTGACGCTCGACGTTGTCAGCTGTTTTTCGGACGGTTGCATCGAGACGGGCTGGTGCTGAGCGACGTGCCGGGGCAGGCGGCAGTCTGGTCGGGGCGGCAGCAGAAGAGTCGTCGCAGTCGATGGTTGGCGGCACCCGGCAGTATCTTGGCCTGTCGTCTGCCGGGCTGGAACCCCGACGGTTTTCTTGACCGGTTGTATCCCTGGGTGAGCTCGTTGTTCAGTGTGGGCGGCGTCGTCATGGGGCTCGGGCTCATGCTGCTGGCCGTACTGCTGCTCGTGGGCCACTGGTCGGAACTGCCGGCGCGGATGCCCACGATGGAATCGCTATTTGCCCCTCAGCAGTGGGCGATCTTGGCGGTCATTTTGGCGCTGACCAAGGTGGGCCATGAGCTGGGGCATGCGCTGACTTGCAAGCATTTTGGAGGGCGCTGTTCCGAGATGGGAGTGATGTTTTTGGTATTCACGCCCTGCTTGTATTGTGATGTGGGCGATGCCTGGCTGATTCCCGGACGCTGGCGACGAGCGGCGGTGGCGGCGGCAGGGGTTTATGTTGAGTTGTTGATTGCGGCACTGGCGGTGTTTGGCTGGTGGTACAGTCGCTCACCGTGGTGGCAGAACGTCTGGTTTCTGGTGGTGACCGTCTGTGGGGTCAGCACTCTGGTGTTCAATGCGAACCCGTTGCTGCGTTACGACGGCTATTTCATTCTCGCCGATTTTCTCGACTTGCCGAATCTGTGGCTGCGGGCTCGCGAGCAAGTTTTGCGACTGGGTAAGTGGTTGGTATTGAGTCGAGTGGAGCCGTCCGAGGTGGTGGAAGAGCATCCCTGGTTCATGACGCTGTATGGCTTGGGTGCGACGGTTTATCGCTGGTTCGTGTTTGCAGCCTGCCTGACGTTTATTCTGCAGGTGACTCGGAAATGGGAACTGAGTGTCTTAGGGCCGATGGTCTGTGTGACCAGTGGCTTGGGGATGGTGGTTCCGGGAATCCGCGGACTCTACAGGTTCTTTTCCTATCCTCATTGGCAGCGGTCGTTGACATGGGGGCGATTGGGCTGGCTGGCAGGTTTGGTGACGAGTGCGGGGCTGCTCATCGTTTACCTGCCCCTTCCGTATCGAGTGACAGCGGTCGCCCTGGTGCAGATTCAGGACGCTCAGCCGGTTTATGTGACGGTGCCGGGAACGTTGCTGGAGGCGGTGGCACCGGGGACGAGTGTGTCTGCCGGGCAAACAATCGCTCGGTTGGAGAATCTAGCGCTGGAGCGGGAGCTGGTACGGTGGCGTGGGGAGCTGCGAATCCAGCAAGCACGCGTGGCAGCCTTGGAGGCTCAGCGGGGTGAGGAGGCGGCGGCGGGCAGTCGATTGCCTGCGGCGCGGGAGGCGCTGGCGGGGATGCGGCAGGTGGTGGAACAGCGCGAGCGGGATCAGGAGCGGCTTGAGTTGGTGGCGCCGGTCGACGGTTTCGTGCTGCCACCCGCGGACCTCCCAGCGCCACCTCAAGATGGCACTCAGCTGCCCACTTGGTCGGGCACACCCGTCGAACATCGCAATTTGGGCGCCGAGCTGAATAATGGCACTCTGGTGGCCTGGATCGCACCGCGCCGGCAGTGGGAAGCGACTTTGTATGTGACGGAGTCGGATGTGGAGCTGCTGCGCAAGGGGCAAGCGGCGGAGGTGATGGTGAAAGCTTGGCCTGGGAACGTGCTGCGCGGCCAGGTCGCGGAGATTTCGCCGATGGACCTGAAGCGGGTGCCGGAGGAGCTGTTAGCCGAGGCACAGATTCCGTATGAACTGGATGTAGCCGGCAAGCCGCGTCCGCTAGAAACTCACTATCAGGTGCGCGTCACCTTGACGGATTCGGAGTGGGAATTGGTCAATCGTTTGCGTGGCGAGGCGAAGATCCAGGTTCCGCCGCAATCCCTGGGCTATCGGTTCGGACGGTGGGCCCGGGCATGGTGGGCCGGCCCGCGGTGACCAAGATTTTTAAAGCCCGACACTGTGTCTCAGGGTATCTCACGCCAGGGCGGCAAGTTTTCGCCAAGACGATTGGTAGATGGTTCTGCTTCGCGTCGTAGCGCCTGGGAGTGAGCCTCTCCGGTTGTCTCACGCCAAGGCGCCAAAGTCGTCAGCCATCCGCCTGTCTCGAGTGGCACGAGGCGGAGGCGATTTTACTGCGGACTAGGGCAGGACGAGGAAGAATCCGGTCAGTACACCAGCCTCGACGGCCGCTGCCTTCCAGCTAAACGGCGGCAGCTCGCGTACTCGAGGAGCCATGAAGCCAGCCTTGTAAGGATGGTTCCAGTCATAGCAGCAGCGTGGCGAGTGGACGGTCATCAGGTAGGGCAGAGCCGGGATGGTAGCGAAGAAGCGAGCACCGGAAACGGCAGGTTGCAGGATCCCGCGTGCGCGTCCATGTCGTTCCAGATTCGCTTCCTCAAAGTAGAGCGGAGGATGGCAGAAGTCAGCTGCGGCAGCACTGACAAGCCAGCCGGGGCCGAAGACCGATCGCCCGAGAGGATTTGTGCAGTGAAGTTTTTCCATTTCCTGGCGGCGATCGATCGGTTCCTCGTCGACATCCAGTGGCAACGGCTGTGGTTCGCTGGCGGGACGTTTGGCCTTCTGGAGAATCGATAACGCAACCTCTTCCAAGCTGGAATCTGTGGAGAATGGTACGGCGTCGTTGGCCGGCATGTTGTCGGACGCAGAGGGTGGGTTTTCCTCGGTAGCTGGCGTCGCTGGTGGCGCTTCGTCACCCTCTGCTCGCGGCATCTCCTCGGTTTTCCCTTCGTCGGTCGGGGCCACTGCCTTCCCATTCACCGCGGAATCAGGGGTGGGCTCGGCGTCTGCGGCCTTCTCGTCGCCCGCAGCAGCTTCGCGATTTTCATTGTTGAGTGTGGACGCCGGTTCCTCGGCGGGCACGGCGGGCTGATCCGAGATTTTCCTGACGACAACGCGGGCAGACGGCTGAAGCCCTGCAGGGGACTCGTCGGTGGGGCGGCGTGCGAGCGTCGGTTGAGGCGATCGGGCGGCGTCGATCTCGCGGGCCTCTTCACGGGCCTCTTCGCGGGCCTCATCGGAGGCTGCGACCAAGTTTTGCCGTGGGGGCGACGGCGCCGGCCGCTCGGCCAGTGGCGGCTGAGGTGCGGTAGCCTCAGCGGCTCGGTCACTCAGCTTGTAGGTGGCGGAAGAGGCTTGGACGACTGGGTGTTTGGCACGCTGGGAAAGTGCGTCCCCGCGGCTGCTCAGCGGCCAGTAAACGCAAACACAGGCGGCACCAATCGTGAACGTCAAAACAAGTTTCTTCATGGTAGGGCACTCTTGGAGAGCTAGAACCTGATCGGGGCTAACGGCGTATACACACTCGTCGTTACCGATGTTTTCGCCTGTTCTCACCCGAGGAATCAGAAATACAGGTACTGGCGATACTACCCGAACAATCGTTAAGGTTTAGCAAGCGATTGGGGGAGATGGCTGGTGGGGGGTGGGGATCGCGGGGGGAATCCGAGCGGTGGCAAGACTCGTAATCCCTGTCGAATGTTTGACTTGGGCGCAGGCTGCAAGATAATCGGTTTATGGCGAATCGGGGGACCGAGCGACTCCCGGGCAGGAGCGATTGCGAACTCGCGTTCACCGCTCACTCGTAACCCTCATAATCGGCTTAACTGTAATTCCTTACCCTCTAGCACTCCTAGGTAATTTTGGACGCATTGACGAAACGATAAACCCTACGATGCGCGCCCGGTTGCGCCATTGTTGATCGGTTTTCGCTGGAGCCAGAAGGCACTCATGAAAATCAAGTCTGCTTGGAATCGTTTCCGCAAAATTTGGGATCGTCGTAAAGCGAACGCTCAGCGGGCACTGCTCGAAGGCGGTCGGGACGCGGCCTATCCACGGTTGTACGAGTCGCGTTTAGAGGATCGGCGGTTGCTGGATGGCATGCCGCTGGCGCAGTGGAATTCCCAGGGGGGGCTGACGGTCGGAGCCGGTTCGCAAGCGAACGATCGGGGAGGCGATCAATTCGTCGTCTCGCAGTATCAGCAGCAGGGGGAGTCGATGCTGCGCGTGACCGTGAACGGCCAGATTGCCGCCGATGTCGCCTCGGCGACGGTCACCTCGCTGACGATTTTGGGATCCGACGATGCCGATTCGTTGTCGATCGATCCGGCGGTGGCGCTGCGGGACGGGATCCGGTTTTTAGGGGAGGGCTCAGGAGCGGCGGCTGGAGCGCTCGAGGGCGCGGGGTTCGCGGACAGCCCAGCCGGTGGAACGCGTGGCCCCGACACCTTGATTCTTTTGGGATCGGCGCCGGCCGATCCGCGGCAGCAAGTCACCCATGAGTTCGGCCTGAATGGTGGCAGCGTTATCGTTAGTGACCGGTCGCAGGCGATTACCTACCAGGGGGTGGAGCGCGTTGTTGACCAGATTTCCACCATCACGCGTTCCTTTGCACTCGATTCGAGCGTTGGGGCGACGTTGACCGATGACGGGCTGGATGCGAATCAGCAGTCGACCTTCACGACATCGACGGGGGTGACGGTCGAGTTTCGTGACCCTTGGGCTCAGCTGAGCATTCGCGGGTCGACGACGAGTGCTACGGCGGCTCCTTCCTCCGCTGCTACGTCGTCTGAGCAGGTGGTGATTGAGATCCAGGGGCTGGATCGCAGCTTTAACGGTGACTTGTCGGTGGAGACGGGCAATACCGGCAATGTCGTTCTCGCGGGCGACTGGCAGCTCAGCGGTGGTGATTTGCGTGTGGAGGCGGGATCGATCCGTGTGGTCGGGGCGGTCGCCACCACGAGCGGTGACCTGCGACTGGAGGCCGCCGAGTCGCTGGTTGTGGAAGGCACGGGGCAATTGAGTGCTCGCGGTGATGTCGGCCGAGGCGGTCAGGTGCTGCTGCTGGGCGATCGAGTCGATCTCTTGAGCGGGTCGGTGGTGGATGCATCGGGCGTGCAGGGTGGTGGTTCGATTTTGATCGGCGGTGATTATCAAGGCGCCAATCCGCTCGTGCGGAATGCCACCGTGACGAATGTTGAAGAGGGAGCGGTGGTGCGGGCCGATGCGCTGTTGTCGGGTGACGGGGGCCGCATCATCGTATGGTCGGATCGTGGCTCGCTGATCGGCGGTCAGTTGTCGGTTCGCGGTGGTTCGCTGTCCGGCTCTGGTGGATTTGTGGAGACGTCGAGCGGCGGGTACTTGTGGGTGGGGAGTACGCCTGATCTGAGTGCCGTGGCGGGGTCTGGCGGGGCGTGGTTGATCGACCCGAATAACTTGGAAATTGTGGCCGGCAATGGGCTCACCAATGTCAACGTGGCGGGCACCATCTACACCACGACCAACGACACGTCTGTGTTGGGAGTGGATCGCATTATCGCCGCTCTGCGCAATAACGCCACGGTTACCGTGCGCACGACAGTCAGTGGCACGAATTCCCAAGCTGGCAATATCACCCTCTCGACGGATTTGATTTATACCGGAACCGGCAATAACGCGCTGATTTTGGAGGCCCACAACGACATTATCCTCAACGGTTCGATTCGTGCCTCGGCAACGCTCGGGGTCAACAATCCGGTCGCGATCACTTTGCGAGCGGACTCGGACCTGGATGGCGGCGGTTCCATTTTTCTGAATAACTCGGTTCTCTCGACGCAGGGCGGTGCGCTAACGTTCACCCGTCCGGTGGTGCTTGGTGCGGACGTCACGATTACGACCGTGTCGGGAACGGGCAACGGAGCGGTGACGTTCCAAGGTTCGCTCAACGCTGACGACGCCGCGAATCAAAATCGCTCCCTGACGATCAACTCGGGTACGGGCGCCGTTACGTTCCAGAACATTGGCGACACACAGGCTCTGGCCAGTTTAAACGTGACGTCAGGATCGATTCGTTTGAATGGTTCCACCGTGATGCTCAACGACGCCGGTGGACAAACGTCGACCTTCAACGGTGCCGTTCAATTGGGAGCTAATGTCGTCGTGGATATGTCAACGGCGACGACTGCGAACAATTTGGTTTTTAACAGCACCGTGAATGCGGATAACGCGACCCTGAACGACCGGACGCTGACGGTGAATGCCACAGGTGGAACGGTGACGTTTCAGGGAATTGTGGGTAGCGGTGCAACCACGGCGCTCTCGGATTTCGATGTGACGGCGGCGCGGATTCGTTTGTTGGGCACTCGGGTTGGAGTGAACGATGGTCCGGGCGGAGCGACGGCGACGTTTGCGGGCCAAGTGGAAGTGGGAGCCAATCTTACCATCACGGGTGACGGCACGACGGTTCACAACCATCTGCACTTCACCGACATCCTCAACGCCGATAGCGCCGCGACGCAAAACCGGACACTCATCATTACGGCTGGAACGACGGGGCGAGTGCGATTTGATGGTAGCGTGGGAACGACCGAGGCGTTCGCGGACTTGGATGTGACGGGTGGCCAGATCGAATTACTCGGCAGCAATTACGTCATCAATGACGGTGCGGGCGGCGCCACATCGACTTGGACCGGAGCGATCACGCTGCTGAACGACGTGACGTTCGTCACCGATGGGACGAACGACAACAATATTAATTTCAGTGGGTCGATCGATTCCGATAGTGCTGCCACTGCACGTTCATTCACGGCCGTTGCCGGCACGGGAGTGGTCACGTTGGCGGGCGCCGTGGGCGGAACCGTTTCGCTGGCTGATCTGGACGTCTCGGCCGCAACTCTGCGCATTAATACCACGTCGGTGAACGTTGGCGGTGGAGCGGGCGGGAGTGTCATCACGATCAATGCGGCCGTGATTCTCGGGGCCAACGTGACGATCTCCACCACGGGGGCCGTTGACAATCACTTGGTTTTCCAAAGTACGATTAATGCCGATAGTTCCACCACCAATGATCGCACGCTCGCCATCAACTCGGGTGGGGCCAGTATCACGTTGAATGGCGATGTGGGTGCTGCGCAAGGCTTAGCGGATCTGGATGTCACGGCTGCTGAAATCAACATCAATGCGGCACAAGTACGGGTTACCGATGGTGTCGCCGGGCGCGTGGCGACCTTCACTGGCGCGATCCGAGTCGGCAGCAATTTGACGATTACCACGGACGGCGCGAGCGCGGACGGGCAGCTGGAAATTCGCGGCACACTGGATGCCGACAATGCGACCACTCAGGATCGCACGTTGATCCTGTTAGCGGGTCTTAGTTCCATCAGCATTTTTAGTCCGATAGGAACCCAGCAGGCGTTCGCCGATCTCGATATCACGGCCAGTACGATTAACTTGAATACCACGACGATCAACGTGACGGACGGAGCGGTCAGTAATACGCTCACCATCACCGGCAATACGGTCGTCGGCAATAATCTGACGATCACCACGACCGGCGCCGTGAGTCACAATCTGAGCTTTTTAGGTTCGCTGAACGCCGACAATGCGGCAGCCAATGACCGGACGCTGGCGATCAACGCTGGAACCGGGACGATCACACTGGGAACGGCGGGCGGAAGTGGGAATGTGGGTGGCGCGCAAGCCTTTGCCGATCTCGACCTCACCGCCAGCACCATTCGACTGAACGTCAGCTCGGTGACCGTGAATGACGGTCCTGGGAATGCGCAGGTGACTTGGGCTGGAAATGTCATCCTGGCGGCTGGTACGGTGACCATCAACACCGATGGTGCTTCTGACAATCACGTGTTGTTTACTCAAACGGTTAATTCCGATGCTGCTGCGACGCTGCGGAACTTGACGATCACCGCTGGTGATGGCTCGATCACGTTTTTGGGGAGTGTTGGCGCGGCGGTGTCACTCAACACGCTTTCGCTCACCGGCAGCACCGTATTCCTCGACGGACTGGCGAATCTTGATCTGCGAGCTGCGTCCATTCGGTTTCAGACGGGAGCGGTAACGATCGCGGGTGATTCCAGCGGTGCGCTCATCCGCTTCGTTGGCAATGTGCAAGTGGGAGCCAACTTGCTGATTAATACGGTCGGAGTGAATGGCCCGGCCAACAGCCTGCAGGTGACGGGTACCATTAACGCTGATTCTGCTGCGAACTTCGATCGCACGTTGACGATCAACGCCGGGCAGGCAAACGTGACTCTGGACGGCAGTATCGGGGCAACTCAGGCCTTGGCCGATTTGGATATCAGCGCCGGAGTCATTCGTACCGCTGGCGTTGCAATTACCGTGAATGATGGTCCGGGTGGCATGACCGTGACCTTTGATGGTGATGTTATTGTCGCGGCCACCATGACGATTACCACGACGGGACAAAACGACAATCGTTTGTTGTTTACCAAGACGATCAATGCTGATAGTACAGCGAGCAACCGTACCTTGAACTTGGTGACGGGCAGCGAGTCGGCAACGCTTTTGGGAAGTGTGGGTGCCAGTCAGTCTTTTTCCAATTTGCTTTTCAACAGCGGGGCACTGCTCCTGGGCGGAACCAGCTCGCTCGATTTGGTCGCCGCATCAATCCGACTGCAGACGCCGACGGTGTCGATCGCCGGGGAATCCAGTGGAGCTTTAATCCGGTTTGTTGGCGATGTGCGGTTGCAGGCGAATGTCGCGATCAACACGACCGGCGTGACAGGAGCCTCCAACAGCTTAACGTTTACGGAGACGGTGAACGCCGACGACTCCGCCAATCAGAACCGGACATTAGATATTCAGGCCGGCACCGGAGTGGTGACGTTTCAGGGAATCATCAGTACCAGCAATAGCCAGGTCTTAGCGGACCTGGATGTCAGCGCCTCCTTGATTCGCCTGGAGACGACGCGTATCAACGTGACGGACGGGCCGGGCGGAGCGACGATAACGTTTGCTGGTAAGGTGGAGGTGGGAGCGAATTTGGCCATCAGCACCGATGGCAACGTGGACAACAACCTGCTGTTCACGGATACGATCGATGCCGACGATGCGACCAATCAGGATCGCACATTAACCATCAACGCCGGTACGAGTGGTACGGTGCGTTTCAATGGCAGCGTGGGGGCCACTCAGAGCTTTGCGGATCTCGATGTTACCGCCCTGCAAGCTCAATTGGGCGGTGCGCAGTATGTCGTCCATGATGGGGCGGGAAATGCGACGTCTACTTGGACCGGGTCCATCGTGCTGATGAACAACGTTTCGTTCATTACCAATGGAGTGGCAGACAACAACCTAACCTTTAATAACTCGATCGATGCCGATGACGCTACCGCGAACAATCGCACCTTGAATCTGGACGCCGGGCAGGGCACGGTCATCTTCTTGGGTAGCGTGGGAGCGACGCAGGCCTTGGCCGACCTGGACATTGCCGCCGCCACCATCCGTTTGTCAGCGGCCAACTACAACATTCAAGATGGAGCCGGTGGCGCGACCGTGACATTCGCTGGCAATGTGGTGGTGATTGCCTCCACCGTCACGATCAACACGGATGGAGTTAACGACAACAAGGTGTTGTTTACGCAGAGCGTCAACGCGGATTCCGCCGCCAGCAACCGCACCCTTAATCTCTCCGCCGGTAATGAGTCCATCACGTTTCTGGACAGCGTCGGAGCCGCGCAGGCGCTCGGCAATCTGTCGCTCACCAGCGATTCGGTGTTCCTGAATGGGGCCATGAATTTGGACCTGAAGGTCAACACGCTGATCCGGCTGCAGACCAATACGCTGGCGATTGCCGGTGGCTCGTCCGGAGCCCTCATCCGCTTGATTGGTAACGTGCAGGTGGCGGCAAATCTGTTGATCAACACGCTGGGAAATACCGGTCCCGCCAACAATATGCAGTTCACGGGAACCATCAACGCCGATTCCGCGGCGAATTTCGATCGCACTCTGACGATCATGGCCAGTCAGGCCAACGTGACAATTGATGGCAATCTAGGTGCCACGCAAGCATTTGCTGATCTCGATATCACCGCGGCACTGATTCGCTTGAACAATAGCTCGATCGTCGTCAATGACGCTAGCGGTGGCCAAACGGTCACCTTTGATGGCGATGTCGTGGTGGCCAATAATCTGACGCTCAGCACCGATGGATCGAACGATAATCGACTGCTGTTTACGAAGACGATCAACGCCGATAGTGCGGCCAACAATCGCACCTTGACGTTTACGACCGGCAGCGAGTCGGCGACGTTACTGGGAAGCGTCGGTGCCAGCCAATCGTTTGCGACCCTGACCTTCACGGTTGGTTCGCTCCTGCTGCGCGGCGACGCGGATCAGGATATCACGGCGAGCAACCTCATTCGACTTCAAACTCCGACCGTTTCGGTGACGGGTAATTCCACGGGAGCCTTGCTGCGATTTGTGGGCAACGTGCAGCTGCTGGAAAATGTGACCATCACCACTACCGGGGCTACCGGCCCATCGAATGATTTAATCTTCACGGGTACGGTTAATGCCGACAGTGCGACGACTCAAGATCGCAAACTGGCGATCGATGCGGGAACTGGTATGGTGACGTTCCAAGGCATCGTTGGCACGTCCAGCGGGCTAGCGTTGGCAGATCTGGATGTCACCGCAGCGAAGATTCGTTTCCAAACCTCGCGCGTGGCCATTACCGACGGACCCGGCGGAGCGACCGCGACGTTTGCCGGTCAGGTGGAGGTTGCCGGCAACTTGACGATCACGGGCGACGGAACAACCGATAACAACCTGCTCTTTACGGACACGATCGACGCTGACGACGCGACGACTCAAGATCGTACGCTCACCATCACGGCTGGAACCACGGGCAGCGTACAGCTCAACGGCAACATCGGTGATACTCAGGCGCTGGCTGATCTCGATGTCACGGGCATGCGAATTCAGCTGCTAGGAACTCGGTACGTCGTCAATGACGGCGCAGGGGGGGGGACGTCAACCTGGACCGGCCCCGTGACGCTCGGAAACGATACGACCTTTGTGACGGACGGGACGAACGACAACAACCTCACGTTCACCAGCAGCATCGACTCGGACGATAGCCAATCCACACCGCGCACGCTCACCATGCTCGCGGGCACCGGAGCGGTGACACTCAACGGTTCGCTCGGCACGGTGATGTCGCTGGCCGATCTCGATATCACCGCCGCGACGATTCGTTTGAACTCGGCCGAACTCCGCATCAATGGCGGTCCGGGCGGCGCGACGAGCACCATGAATGGAACAGTTGTTCTTGGCAACAACGTCACGATTACCACGACGGGGACCAATGACAACCACCTGGTGTTCAATGGCGCAATCAATGCCGACAACGCTACCTCGTCGGATCGCAAATTGGTGATTAATACGGGTGGTGCCGATGTCACGTTCAATGGCAACGTGGGCGATACTCAGGCACTGGCCGACCTCGATATCACCGCTCGTCTGATCACCATCAATGCCAGTCGCTTGGCGATCACGGATGGCGTGGCCGGTCGCGTGATCACGTTGCAAGGAGCCATTCGAGTGGGTGGGAACCTTTCGATTAGCGCCGACGGTGCGAGCGATGGAAATGTCGAACTGCGAGGGCCCATCGATGCCGATGATGCTGGGGCCCAGGATCGAACGCTCACGATTCAAGCGGGCACCGGGGCGATTACCTTCTTTGGTCCAGTGGGTGGACAGCAGGCCTTTGCCGATCTCGATCTCACCGCCAGTACCATCACGTTCAGCACGGCGACGGTAAACGTAGATGATGGAACCACCAGCAGTACTCTGACCTGGACCGGCAACGTCGTCCTGGCGGATAGTCTCACGATCAACACTGCGGGTGCAGTAAGCAACAATCTGACGGTCACGGGGGCGATCAACGCCGACAATGCGACGCTCAACGATCGCCTGCTGACGATTCAAGCAGGAGAGGGGCTGGTAACCTTGGGCGGAAGCGTGGGAGCGTCCCAGGCATTGGCCGATTTGGATATTGTCGCTGCGACCATTCGACTCTCTGGAACCTCGATCATCGTCAACGATGGTGCGGGTGGAAACACCGTGACGTTCCTGGGCCATCTAATTATTGCCAACAACGTGACATTCAACACGGATGGCAATGCCGACAACCATGTCGACTTCGCGGGACGAATTGATGCCGATACGGCCACTGGCACAACCGATCGTCTCGTGACTGTGACGGCTGGTACAGGGCAAGTTCGTATCGGCGGCGACGTCGGGACCAGTACCACGCTCTCCAGCAATCAAGCACTCGGTGACTTCGATATCACCGCCAGTTCCATCTTGGTGAACGCCGCGACGATTGCCGTGAAGGATACGACTAGTGTGCGCACGCTCAATTGGACTGGCGCGATCGTCCTGGGAACGAACGTGCTCGTCGATTTAGATGGGGCTACCGATAACGCCTTGGTGCTGAATGGGACATTGAACGCGGATGATGCCGCGGCCAATGACCGCACGTTTACCGTGATGGCCGGCTCCCAAGTCGTGACCTTCCTGGGCGATGTGGGCACCAGTCAAGCGCTGACGAGCATGAATGTCACAGCCAGCTCCATTCGACTGAATAGCCCTTCGTTCGTACTTAACGATCAGGGCGGACAGACGACGAAGCTGACTGGAGCGGTGATCCTAGGGGCCAATGTCACGTTCAACATGGCGACGGCCACGACGGCGAACCATCTCGTGTTTGACGGCACCGTCAACGCCGATTCGGCTGGAGCTCAGGATCGCACACTCACCGTCAATGGCGGCACAGGCACCGTAACGTTTCGCAATACGATTGGCATCGCCGCCATCTCCACCGCGTCTCAGGCACTGGCCGATCTGGATGTCAACGCAGCGATCATTCGTCTACAAACCAGTCGCATCGTGGTGAACGATGGGTCGGGGGAGGCGACGGTAACATTCAACGGTGTGGTGGAAGTGGGGGCCAATCTGACGATCACCACCGATGGACTGGCCGACAACCATGTCCGTTTTACCGGTACCGTCGATGCCGATGACGCCATGAACCAAAATCGTACCTTGACGATTGCCGCTGGCGCGATTGGCAACGTTCAGTTCGATCAGAGTGTGGGCCAAGTGCAGGCGTTCGCTGACCTGGACGTGACCGGCAATATGATCACGCTCATTGGTCAGCGCTACGGAATCAACGATGGTCCCGGTAACGCTACGTCTACCTGGTCGGGTACGCTCCAGCTCAACACCGATGTGACCTTTATCACGGATATTGACGGGTCGGACACGGACAACAATCTGAATTTGAACGGCACGGTTGATTCCGATTCCAGTGCTACGCCACGTGCCTTAACGGTTCAGAGTGGCAAGGGGCTGGTGACGCTCAATGGCAAGTTAGGCGGCCGCAATAGTTTGGCTGACTTAGACATCAATGCCGGCACGTTGCGAGTGAATACCGACCTGTTGCAGGTGAATGCCGATCCGGGCGGCAAGCAGATCACCATTAATGCCAATCTGCTGCTGGGGAATAATGTCACGATTAATACGGCTAGCAGCCCGGGAAATGATCTGCTCATCAATGGCACGATCAACGGTACCGCATCAAGCAATCGTAGTCTGAATCTGGTGGCGGGATCGGGTGTGGTGACGATCACACAAAGTATTGGCAACGATGCGGCCCTGGCCGACTTCGACGTGCAAGCGTCCCAGTTAATCCTTCGGGGCAGCGATCTCAAGGTCTCAGCGGGTGTGGGTGGTAACACGATCACGCTGAATACGGACGTGGTACTGGGTAACAACGTCAATTTCGTGACGGCCGCTGTCAATGCCAATAACATCAATTTCCAAGGCCGTATTTACGCCGACGATGCCACTCAGTTTGATCGCTCGTTGCAAGTGAATGCGGGCTCTGGTTCGATTCTCATTCAGCAAAACGTTGGCGTTTCTCCCGATGCCCTCGATCGCTCCTTGCAGAATCTCAGTCTCACGGCAGATACCATCACGGTTTTGGCAAGCGAGATTCGTGCGAATGATGGCCCGGGAAATCTGTTGACGTCCTTTAATGGAGCGGTGGTTTTAGGGAACAGCCTGTTGGTCACGACCGACGGTGTCAACGATAACCGCTTGCTCTTCTCGGGCAGCATCAACGCGGATGATGCGGGAGCGAACGATCGAACGCTTACCCTGCGCACCGGCACTGCCACCTTGACGCTTCAAGCGAGTGTTGGCGATCGAGTGGGCGCCGATGGAGTTCCCGATGGCGCCCTCTCGGATTTCGACGTGTTTGCCGCACTGATTCGTCTCGGCAGCAGTCAGATGCGAGTGAATGATGGACCGGGCGGAGCGGTCGTGAGTCTGAATGGCAATGTGTTGCTCATCAATCAAGTGGCCATCAACACCGATGGCGTGAATGACAACCACGTGTTAGTGACGGGGACGATCGACGCTGATAACAACGTCGCTAGTAACCGCACTTTGTCGATCGGCGCGGGTGATGGTGATATCACGCTGATGCAAAGCGTTGGCGCTGGATTAGCGGGATCGCTGGCCGATTTCGACCTGCAAGGCCGCAACATCCGTTTTGATGGCGAGCGGATCGTCGCGGATGATGGCGATGGAAATGAAACTGTCACCATCGAAACAACCGCTGCGGGTGGATTCCGCTTCAGTCAGAATCTGATGATCGTCACGACAGGAATCACGAATAACAACTTGCGATTCAATACCCAGGTCGACGCGCTCGACTCCGCTACCCAAGATTTGACGCTGGCCATCGGCAGCGGACTGGGGACGGTCACCTTCGAACGCAATGTGGGCACCGGAACAAACGGTGCTCTAGCGGACCTGGATGTTGTCGCCAAAACCATTACGTTCAATGGCAGTGTCCTGCAGGTGAACGACGGTCCTGGTGGAGCCGAAGCGACGCTTAATGGGGGTTTTGTTGTCGGCAACCAGGTAAGCGTCGTGACCAAGGGTACGAACGATAATTCAGTCTCCTTTAACGGCACCATTGATGCCGACAATGCAGCCACCCAAGATCGGTCGCTCACCGTCACCAGCGGTACCGGCAGTGCGAACTTCCGAGGCGATATCGGCCAGCAGCAAGCGCTTGCCGACTGGGACGTGACTGCGGCTACGATTCGTCTGATTGCCGCAAACTACGCGATTAATGATGGACCAGGTGGAAACAGTGCCACCCTGACCGGGGCGATTGAGCTAGGCAACAAAATCACCTTGGTCACGACGGGCGCCAAAGACAATAACCTGGTGTTTGACGGCGTGGTCAATGCCGATGATGCGTCAGCCGCAGATCGCACGCTCACCGTCCGCTCAGGTACCGGGCTTATTATCTTCAATCAGGATGTCGGTACCAAGGTTCCGCAGCCCTCGGGTGACGGGACGTTCGGTGCCCTCGCCGACCTGGACCTGAATGGCAATATCCGCCTCAACGCTGCCAACTATAACATCAGCGATGGCGATGTCGCGTCGACGCTTGTCTGGCAAGGCACCGTACAGCTTCGCAACAACGTGTCGCTCATCACGACCGGCACCGGCAACAACAACGTCCAACTTGATGCGCCGGTTAATGCGGACGACTCCGCGGCTCAGGATCGCACGCTCGCCATCAACAGCGGCACCGCGCAGATTGCGGTCAATAATCAGATTGGTAATTTGCAGTCGCTGGCAGGCCTCACATTCACGGCCAGGGAAATCGTTCTGAACGGTCAATCGATGGTGGTCAATGATGGAGCGGGAGGGCAAACCGTCGCCTTCAACGGTGCGGTGCTGATTCCGCGTGACCTGACGATCACTACCGATGGGGTGAACGATAACAATGTGACGTTTAATGGCACGGTGGATGCGGCTGCTCCCGCGGCGGTGCCAGCTCCACCAGCGTCACCAGCGTCACCAGCGCCACCAGCGTCACCGGGGGAAGGCGAGGACCCGCGCGCTCCCAATCTCACGGTGATCTCAGGGATGGGAAAAATCCTGCTGTTACAGGATGTCGGAGCCCAGCGGTCCCTGGGTGCCATTAACATGCAGGGTGGTGACATTCAGTTGGAACAGGATACTTACAGCGATACGATCACGCTGGATGCACGCTTGAATTTGATCTTTGGAGAAGATGGCTGGATCCACGTTGGTACGGGCGCCAACGAAGCGACCGCTCGACAAGTTAATCCCACGATCCAATTCGAGGAAATCTTCCAGCAGCTCGAAGTCAGCGTCACGAAGGATGGGTTGGCACAGGTCACGGGTACATTGCTCGGCCGTAGCCAGCTGGAAAAGCTCATTCGAGTCCAGATCAACTGGGCGAAGGCACTGGCCCCCGCCGATCTTAATCTGATCACCAATGAGCTCATTGGTGTCGACAATGCATCACCGGATCGCATCTTTAATTTTACCTATTCGAGCAATCCAGGTGGGGAGGCAACGCTGCCGATCCCCATCTTGATTACCGCCACTTACGATCCGCGGATTCAACTTCGAGTTGGCGAGGTGCCGGTGGGCTTCACGCAAGAGCCGGATATTGTTTTGGTTCCTCCCGCCAACTCCGTGCAAAACAATACCTTCTCAGCCGTCCGACCCCTCGTAATCCCGGACGTCACCAACACTCAGCGCACCTCCACCTTTACCTCCTCCACCACCACCACGCCGCCTGCCAGCCAGACCTTCATCGATCAAAGTGGCAGCTCCACCACCGAAACCAGCGATGAACAGGAGTCGCTGGTCGTGCGTCGCTTGGTGTTCACACGTCAGTTGAGGGCCGAAGATGACTTGCTCGGTGGCCCGCAGGAGGTTGAGGTGCCGGAGATGAAAGAGCTTCCGCTGGCACAGCAAAATGACCTGCCAGGACTCTACCGGAAATTGGAAAATGACCGGTATCGTGTCTACAAACGCTCCAGCGGCGGCCGTTTACGACTGCTCTCCGACGTGCGCATCATTGATGGTCAGGCGACAGAGGGACGCTTCGTCGAAGACGATGACATGAGCGACAATGCTACCGATGACGGGCGGCCGACGACGGAGAAAAGTTCGACCGAGACACCTGCAACGGAGAAGCCATCTGCCACGAAGCCCTCGGCGAAAAAGCCCACTACCGAGAATCGCAGCACCGAAAAGCCAACCACCGAGAAGCCCGCGGCTGAATCGGATCAAGATGAAGCGCTGGATAAAACGAGTCAGCGTGGGGCGGTCCGAGGGGTTGAGTTGGACGCCGGCGTAGGGGATCGCTGGGCTGGGGGAGCCGGAAGCGACAACACCGCTGTTGCCACTCGTTCCTGGTTCGCGCGGAGCCAGCAAATGACGCGGCGCTGGGCCGATGCCCTCTGGGGACGCTCATCCGCCGAATTGGATCGGGACGTGACGGCTGCTAAAACCTCCGCCCAGTCCACCCATGCGGACCGAGCGGCTACCGGTACGGCACCGGGGGCTGCGGCTGGTCCAGGGGAGGTTCAGGCGTCGAAATGGTCGCAGCAGGTCCATGCTGCCTTGCGGCAAGACGCGCCGGAAATTGGCAAATTGAATTCGCAAACGAGCGATCGTTCGTTATCGTAAGGGAAGTACAGGGTGGCGGTGAGAGGGAAATTTCACCGCTGAATTTGCGGGAAAGGAATCCTGGTGGTTGACGCCATATTCCGCTCAATTAGTGTCAAGGATTGGCAGCGCTAGCGTTCGCACTGGTATTTGGCTGGGGTCGCTGTCGATTACAGCGGCCTTCCCAGCGCGCGATGATGGAGAGATCTGTGGACGACAAAAAAAAGCAGGATGATTTCAAGGGCACGATTGCCGACGCCAAGCAGCTCGCGGCGCCGGCCGACCAAAACAAAGGAACGGTGGGTAAGATCACTCCCGCCGATTTGCCTCAATCGAAGTCGGAACGAGAAGCTGCGCCTCCGGTCTCAAAATCCCAGACGCCTGGCAAGCCGGCGGCACCGCCCTACGCGGGCACCGTGGCGGATGTATCGGCAGCCTTGAATCGATCGGCTGATGAGGAGTCGGATCTGGCGAACGAGGCGGCCGTGCGCGCTCAGGATGATGAAGGCGACGCGAGTGATTCCGTTTTTGACGAGCCGAGTCGGGGAGATGCCGATAATTTCCAGGGCACTCTGGTAATGACCCGCGGGCTGCCGGGGCACGCTCCGGAAGAAGAGGCGAATGATCGTACGCTAGCGGATCTGCGCGGTACCGATAGTCCACCCGCTGCTGAACCTCCCGCACGCCCGATTAATCCTTCGTCGATGACGATCGACTTAAACGCGTACGGCACGGTCGACACACTGGATGGCTTGAGGAAGTCCCAGCTGGACCTCGCGGGCGGTGCCGCGAGTGGGAATCCACCGGCGGATCGATCGCCCTCCGCCACAATGTCTCGCGATGATGATGAATCACCCGGAGCGAACCCTGGTGGTGCCACGATGGTGTTCGGTAAGACGAATCCGATTTTGAAGCCGCGAGCTTCGCACGCCGGGAACGAAGATCAGAATTCCGTCACCATTGGGGGAGCGCCCCAAGCGGGACCGCGAGCCGGTGGTGGCGATCATATTCAGCAAACGATCGCCGTGATGTGGGATGAGGCGATCAAGTCGGATGATGGTCCACCGACGCGTACGATCAAAGGCACCTCCCGTCCCAATATCACCGACACGCAGCTCAATATCCAAACGCGGAACGTCGTCAATCGCAAAACGCGCTTTGATGGCAGTGAACTGGGTGCCGAATATGAACTGCTCAAAGAATTAGGCAAAGGCGGCGTGGGAGTGGTATGGTTGGCGCGTCAGGCCTCGATCGATCGTAACGTGGCGATCAAGATGCTGCGTCCCGATCGAGTTACCGAGCCGGGTAATCGCGAAAAGTTTCTGGCCGAAGCGGTCGTCACCGGTGATTTGGATCACCCCAATATCGTGCCGATTTATGACCTTGGTGCTGACAATCGCGGCACCCTCTTCTACTCCATGAAACGGGTGCAAGGCACACCCTGGAATGATGTCGTTAAAGAAAAGACCTTAGCCGAGAACCTGGAAATCCTGCTCAAGGTGGCTGATGCTGTCGGTTTCGCGCACTCGCGCGGCATCATCCATCGCGATCTCAAACCCGAAAACGTGATGTTGGGTGAGTATGGTGAAGTGCTGGTGATGGACTGGGGGATCGCGTTGCCGCTCCCCGAATACTCCAAGTCCGGCGACATTATGCGTGCTCAGCAAGGTCTGGGCGGCTCGCCCGCTTACATGGCTCCGGAAATGGTCTTGGGACCGATCGAAATCCTCGCTCCACCGACCGACGTCTATCTGCTGGGAGCCATTCTCTTTGAAATCCTCGTCGGCAAGCCGCCTCATACGGGCAAGAATATCTACCAGTGTTTGAATGCCGCCGCGCGCAACGAAATCATTGCCACGGACAAGACCGGCGAGTTGATGGACATTGCTCAGCGCGCGATGGCGACGGAAATGGAAGACCGTTTTCAGACCGTGCGAGATTTCCAAAACGCAATTCGCGACTTTCAGTCTCACGAGAAAAGTATCGTGTTGGCCGAACGCGCTCGCGAGGATCTGCAGCGTGCGACCGAGACGCAGTCCTATGAAGACTACGCGCGCTCCGTGTTCGCTTACCAGGAAGCGGTTGCGCTCTGGGATGGCAATCATGAAGCGGCCGAAGGGGTCGTGGAGGCGAAATTCGCCTACGCCCAAGGTGCCCTCAAGAAAGGCGACTTCGACCTTGGGTTGACCCTCGTCGATCCCGCTCTGGCCGCACACCAGCCCGTCTACAGCGAACTCACGCGCGCTCGCGATGAACGCAACAGCCGCCAGGCTCGTCTGGCACGCTTCAAGCAAATCATCGCTGCTCTCCTTGTTCTCGTCAGCGTCGGCGGCGTGGTAGGAGCCGTCGCGATCAATACGCAGCGGAAGGCCGCGCTGGATGCAGCGAAGAAAGAGGAGCTTGCCAAGCAGGACGCGCTGGAAGAAAAGGCCAAGGCCGTGGCCGCAGAAAAAATTGCTGTGGCTGCCGCTAAAGAGGAACAACTGGCAAAGCAGGCGGCGCTGAATGAAAAAGAGAAAGCCGAGAAAGCGGAACAGGTCGCGGTAGCGGCCGCCAAGAAGGAAGAGGCGGCCAAAAAGGAGGCGCTCGAAGAGAAAATGAAGGCTGAGACCGCGGAAAAAATCGCGGTGGCAGCGGCGAAAAAAGAAGCGGCCGCAAAGCAAGAGGCGCTCGCAGAGAAAATTAAGGCCGAGAATGCCGAAAAGGAGGCCCTCGCTGCTGCGAGGAAAGAGGAAGTCGCCAAGAAGGATGCACTCGCCGAAAAGGCCAAGGCCGAAGCCGCTCGCAAACTCGCGCAAGCCGCCCGCGAAAAAGCGGATCAAGCTCGAGCGGACGAGGAGAAGGAAAAGCGGAAAGCCGAAGAGCAATCGTACTGGGCGCAAGTTGGTCTGATCAATTCCAAGATTCGAGCGAATCAGTTTGCGGATGCCAGCGATCTGTTGGCAGCTCAAGAAAATTCCGCGCTGCGCCGTCTCCGACACTGGGAGTGGGCGCGACAGAACTATTTGAGCGGCATCAAGACCACTGAACTATCGCCGCTCGCCAAATGCGTAATGAATTTGCCGTCTGGGATTCAGTCGCTAGTCGTCGCGCCCAGTGAGCAGTGGCTGGCATACAGCGGTGATAAGGATCGAGTGACGGTGGTGGATGTCGGCAGCGGCGAGGTGTTCATCACCCTCGAATACCCAGCCAAAGGAAAGATCACGGCGCTGGCCGTGTCGGCTGATGAACGCTACTTGGCGGCGGGTGGTGAGAATCTGGATGGGGAAGTGCTGATTTGGGAAACCAATCGGCAGGCCGATATCCCCTGGAAATCGCTCGCTCCGATCAAGCATCCCGGCAGTTCCAGCCGTTATGCACCTCAAAAACGTGCGGTAGGCGGTATCGTGTTCATCCCCGGCCCGCAGCTTTCGCTCATTACCTTCGTGAGTAACCGTAGCGAACTCTACCACTGGACGGCCGATGTGGCGAATGTATCCGCTGCTGCTGCCGCTGCCTCCAAGTCACCCTGGCTCGAAAAACTCAGGCAACTGCGCGGTTATTTTGATCAAGTGCAGAGCGCGCGACTGGTGCCCAACGGGCTGAAACCTGGCAAGGATGCGCTGATCTCTACCCATGACGATGGCTCGATTCGACTATGGGACCTGGAAACTGACACCGAAGCCTTGCGCTTTGTCGGCCACAGTAAAGGCGCAGTCTTGGATGCGACGACTTCGCCGGATGGTAAATGGCTGGCTTCCGCCGGTTACGATAAACGAGTTTTACTTTGGAATTTGGACGCCGCGAAAAGGGCCAAGAAGTCGGACGAAAACGCCACGATCGTGAAGTTCAAGTCGAATAGTTCGGACGGCGCCTTCTGCGAACTCGTGGGGCACCTGGAAAGTGTGCGTCGAGTGATGTTCATGCCGGCCGCTAAACGGGTGGCCGAAGAATCGGACGAGCGGCAGTCGGCGGCTGACGATTCGTTGCTGCTGGTTTCCACATCGGACGACAATACCGCGATCGTGTGGTATGCCGGGCGAGCGATCAAGCAGGCCCAGGAAAATGCGAAGCAGCTTGCCGCTGGGGGAGCACAGCCGGTCGCCCCACAACCAGTGGCCACCAATCAGCTGGTGCGGAACGTTCTGCGCGGTTCGGGTTCACCGCTGCAACAAGCGTTTGTGGGACAGGACGGACTGACGGTCATCGCCGGAACCACGGGCTTAGGATGGCGCGGCTGGAATATCAAGACCTACGAAGAAGTGCGACAGTTTGGCGATTTAGACAAATTTGTGGTCGTGGCAGCCAAAGTCCTGCCCGACGGTAAACGACTCGTTACCGCCCTCCAAAACGGCGATACGATGCTCTGGGACATCGAGTCGGGTCGACGGCTGGCGCTGTTTGAAGAAGGGCATTCGTTCCTGACGAACACGGCGCAGTTCTTGCCGAACGGCTTGGAGGCGATCACCAGCGCCGGTGATGGGACGACCTGCTGCTGGGACTTGGTGCGGGGTGTGCAGAAATATCGGCTCCAAGGAACCGGTAGTAAAGGCATTATGGCACTGTCCGCCGACGGCACTCGACTGCTTACCGGCAGCGATCGCAAGACGGCTTTGCTCTGGGATGCCACTCGAGGCACCTTGTTGCGAGAAATCGAACCGTATGCGGAGTTAATCAAGCGTTTCCGCGAACGCAATCCCGGAGTTACCGAAAGCAGTTTCCGTAGTCAATTGCCGGACCTTACCGCTTTGGCTATCGCGCCCGATAACAACCTGATTCTCACTGGCGATACAGAAGGTTTTGTGAAGCTTTGGAGCGGCACCGGGGAGTTCATCAACACGTTGACGGGAGGACATTCGGAAGCGATTTCGTTTGTTGATTTTCTGCCGCAGGTGGATTGGGTCAAGGAGCGTCACTGGTTGGCGATTTCCGCCGGTTCGGATGGCCGAGTGACGGTATGGAATGAGAAGGGAAATCGGGATCAGGCAGCCAGCTTGGTTACCGGTAGCACGATCGTCGCGGCAGCTCTTTCCCGCGACGCTCGTCGACTGGTCTGGGCCTCGAGCGATCAGTTTGAAGTGGCCAGCACGACCGCCACCCCGAGCGGAGCTGTGGCCGGGAAGGCGAAGTCTGAGTCGAAGAGGTCTGAGACGGATGCGACCACTACGTCCTTGGCTTCGAAAGTGATCGTGCGTGATCTGCAAACCAGTCAGAATGCTGTCTGGGCGAACGATCTGCCGGCGATCGTGAACCAAGTGAAGTTCTTCGACGAGAACGACCAGGCCGTGATGGTGACGACCTCGGAGCAATCCAAAAATGGCGTCAGTAAGCGACAAGTGCTCACCTGCTACCGCGATGGAAAGCCGCTGAAGGGCGGTGTGTTACGCGAAGCAGGGCCATGGGCGGCAGCCAGTTCCCCCAATGCTCGCCAGTTGCTGGCGGTCAGTGGCAAGGAAGCTCGTCTTTATGACATCCTCCAGCAAAATGCGGAAACGACCGGTTTCAAATTCAACACCAGTTTGCGTCGTCACAGTCAGGTCAATGCAGTCGACGTTTCGCCCGACGGGAAACTGTTGGTCACGGCGGGGAGTGAAGGCCAAGTAAAGCTATGGGATATCGAGACGCATCGAGCGCTGCATCAGTTTAAGGATGGGCATTCTCCCGAGACGGAAGTTTTCAGCGTCAATTTCTCGCCAGATGGCAAGTTTCTGCTGACTGCCGGTGCAGACGGGAAGCTGTGTCTCTGGAATGTTGCCGAGCGCAAACTGGTTAACCTCGCCGGTGCTCCCGCGCCAGCAGCCTCGAAGACCGAGAGCAATAGTTCACCCATTCGCTTTACGCTCTTCTCACCCGATGGACGCCTGCTCGTGGTTTCCTCGGATCAAGGCAATGCCCGCGTTTACGACGTGCGGTGGCAGGCGAATTCAGCGGAACTACTCAAACCACGCGAGATCAAATTCGTGGATGAAGATAACGATGCCAATTCGCGAAACACCGTGGGCTTGAGTGCGGCAGTGTTCACGCCCGACGCCCGACATCTGCTCACCGTGAACAATCCCACGATCGACCGTGGTGGCACCGCTCGGGCTTGGTCGTTGGCAGCAACCGGGGCTTTCCTGCCTCGCGGTGATAAACTCGCCGACAATATCACTGCGCTGGCGCTTTCCGCCGATGGGCTGCGAGCGCTGCTGGGAGATGAAAGTGGCCGAGTCAGTTTGCGCGATATGCGCGCGTTGTCGCTGCCGGCGGAAGAGGACGAGAAATTCAACGAGGTATTGGAGTTGGCTCGGTATGAGTTGGCGGTTAAGAAGACGGGATCGAACAGTGATAGCCGGCATCAACGACGCGTCAGCTTCGTCTCCTTCTCACCCAACGGCCGCGACGTCATCACCGCCAGTCAAGATGGAACGGCACTGTTGTGGTTAGGTCAAGTTTTGCCACCGACCATTGAACTGTCGCCTGAAGAGACGCAAATGACGAAGGAAAATCAGTCCGACAAGATTGATCCCAAACTGCGCGTCTCCTATCCCACCAAGAATCTGCTGGAAGAGACGCAAATTGTGGTGCGAGTGGAGCCAGATCAGGATGCGGTTCGCACTCAGGCCCGTGACCTGAATGCAAACGTCGGCGGTGGCAACGGCGATGCGGCTCCGGCCGATGCCAAGAAGTCCGAGATTACGATCGACTACACTCCGGAAAAATCTCGGACACTCGATGAACAGCCACCACACTGGCAAATCAACGAACAGGGAAAAGTGCTGCTCAACTCGGCGGCTACTGCCGGTCAGCCGCAAATCGTGGGTAGTATCAAGCGAGAAAACCTGGGTGTACAAGGTGAGAGTTTTATCATTACGCTGCACAAAGATGCTCCGTCTTACTTGATGCAAGAGATTCTGCGCAGCCTGAAGGTGAAGTGGGACGCGGCTGACCCGACCGATTCCAAAGCCTACCGTGCTCTGATTGATATCGTGCCGAGTTCGCTGGCGAATCAACGAACGATCCGCAATCCGGCCACTCTCGAACGTCGTCGCATCAACTACAAAGTTGAACGGAACTAGCGAGATGTGCGTTGTCATCCCGCTACGGATTCATAAGATGAAGCAAGAAAGCGACCTGTTTAGCTCGCTAGTCGTCTCCTATTGACCGACTGTCAAGAAGTAACAATGCCACAGCACGCCGAGTCGGAAGACGCTCATGTCATTGATCCCACGGTGAAGTCACAAACGACCACCGCTGGTGAGTCGTCGCTCGTAATGGCTCCAGCCAGTACCACTGACGCGGTTTTGATGAATCGGTCGCGTCGGCTGGTGATGTGGTACTTGGTGTCGGCTTTTGTCGCGCTTCAGATTTTGTTTGTCGTGAATTTGCTGGGGAATGGGGGAGGAATTTTGCCATCTCCGCTGGTTCCATGTTTATCGGATCGCTCGTGGAAGGCCAGACGACTGGAAGAGATGGTGGCGGCAGGGAGAAGCCCAGAAATTCTGCTTTTCGGTTCCAGTTATGTGATGCAGTTCCAGCCGAGCTACCTGAAAGAGCGGACGGGTTTGGAGGCTTTCAACTTCGGTGTTTCGATGGGGCGTCCAATCGATGCACTGACCCTGCTGCGGTACGCGCGAGAAGTGGGAGTGCGACCGCAGCGTGTAATCGCGGCCTTTCATCAGGAGGCGTTCGACTCGGGATTAGCAGCAGGTACGACTCGCCTGGCTGATTATGCTCCACTGCTGCGACAGACGCCGTTTCCGGTCAATCTCCAGATCGTAGCCGAACGCCTTGGAAACGGGCGGATCTGGAACACTCGGCAAAGTATTCGCAATTTGCTGGGGCATCCGCAGGCGACTAGGTCGCTGGCCGATGTGGATAGTTTACTGCTCGCGGACGGCTACTTGATTTACACCAAGACGACACTGGCCCGGCACAACGGAACCTTTGATTTGGAGCAAGAACTCATCAAGAAAAACGCTGCCACCGATCCCGATCCGGCTCCGCTGAGCAACCTGGAGCAGTCTGCTCAGTTCGCCTATCTGGAGCAATTCCTGCGGCTGGCCAGCGCGGATTCGGCGCAAATTCAGTTGGTGCTCATGCCCAAGCATCCCGCGGTGATCACGGACTACAACCGGTCACATCGGAGCATCATCGTGCAGAAGCTGAAAACGATTTGTGCGACGGTCGATTGCCAATTTTTTGATTTAGACTCCGTCTCGCTCTACTCGGGGGATTTAGCGGAGTTTCACGATGCTGGGCATCAATCTCCCGTCAACACTCGACGCATCATCAACCTGCTCTTGGGTGAGCGGGTGGAGGATGACGCTACGCAGTCTCCCTCGGACTGGGAGATTTTGAGTGATCTACCAGCGGGTACGACGCTGACCACGCCGTAAGGATCAAGCTCATTCCGCCGCGGTACGATCAGAAGCGGAAATAGAGGAAGTCGACGGGCGTTCCCATTTGCGTGAGGCAGATGCCCATCAAGATGCCTGCCGCGATCAGATACCACGACCGATGGGATCGTTCATCGTAGGCGATGGTGCCAGTGTTCGGCGCGAAATTGCAGATGATCCAGCAGATCGCCAGCAGGGCCCACAGGTTTAAACTAGCACGACTTATGTCGGCTCCTGGCCAGAATCCCCCCAGGCCACACATCTGCTGGAGTAATCGCCACGCGGGCAGCAGCGATTCCCAGGTTCCCGTTCCCGCCGGTACGTCGGCCGCTCGAAAGAATACCCAGCCAATGACCACCAGGAGAAACATCAGTTGACGGTTGATCCAGTGGCCCCAGCGAGAAGAGCTGTCGGGTAGCAAGTGATATTTTCGCAGATAGTGGTAAACGATCAGCAGCGAACCATGCCACGCGCCCCACAAAATGAAAAGCCAGGCGGCACCATGCCAGAGCCCACCCAGCAACATGGTGATCATCAGATTGCGATACTGATGACCATGGCGATTCCCTCCCAGCGGAATATACAGATAGTCGCGTAACCAACTCGACAACGAAATGTGCCAGCGACGCCAGAAATCACTCGGATCGATCGCTTGGTATGGACTGTTGAAATTCATTGGTAAGCGCACGGCGAACAAATGCCCCAGCCCCACTGCCATGTCCGAGTAACCTGAGAAATCAAAGTATATACGGAATGTGTAGCCCAATACGGCAGCCCAGGAATTCACAAAGCCCAGCGACACATCTCCGCTCAACGCTTCCCACCAGGGATTGATCCGAATCGCAATGGTATCCGCAATCAGCAGTTTCTTGGCCATACCCAAAGTCAGTAACAACAATCCAGTAACAATCTGGTTCCAGTCAGGACGAGGTCTCACCCAAGCCACTTCGTGAAACTGATGCAACATGTCCGAGTAGCGAATGATGGGACCAGCGACTAAGTGCGGAAAAAACGAAATGAAACAGGCGTAGTCGAGATAACTACGCGCGGGGCGAGCGACGCCACGATAGACATCAATCACGTAACTGATCGATTCAAATGTATAAAAGCTGATTCCGACGGGCAGAACCAGTGACAGCACCGGAATCTCTCGGCCTCCCCAAATCTTGGCCAGATCAGCGGCGATTTGAGTCATGAATCCGGCGTATTTGAATAGAAACAGCAGTCCTAGATTTCCGACGAGCGAAATCGCCAGAATGGCAGCACGGCGCGCCCAAAAATCGACCGGCACTCGGTAGATTACCGCCGCTGCCCAGTAATCGATCGAGCTAGTCAGGACCATGATGAAGGTGAATCGCCATTTCCAAAGCGAGGTCCTTAGTTCGGCCGTCGTCGTCGGCGTTAGCGATTGCCAGAAATCAGCCAGGCTGTCGAACTGCCAGCAACTGTAAAATGCGTAGCTAGCCACGGTCATCCACGACAGTCGCCAGACACGCGAGCTGCCACCATACCAAAAGAGAAAAAATGCCAGCGGGAGAAAGGCCAGCAAAAAGGTGTAGCTATTGAACAGCATCTCGCACTCGGTCGCAAAAAATGAACGAACCTGCAGCCCCCGTTCGGCAACCGCTGCTCAAGAACGGCATTCGAACCTTTTTTTACTCGCGTCAGCCAGCAGCGGCAATGAGAGCGTATGAAAATAAAAAATCCGCCGAGTCTGGCGACTCGGCGGATCACTCAGCGCGGTTGGTGGTTTCGCTGAGGAGGAAGGATTGTCTGCCGCGAGCTACGTTCGCGATCGGTCAGTCATCTTTGGCTGTAATCTGACTATTTGTCTTTGAAATCCAGATGCCACCAACCATCGTCCCACTCCAACATCACCTTGCGCCAGCCGAGTGGCACTTGGGGATAAGGGTAGAAGGGGCCGATGTAGGGCCAAGCGGAAGGCGAGTACTGTTTCGGATAGGTCACCGCGGCGTAGTTGGGGTACGCGGCATAGCTGGGCCATGCATAACCAGGCATGTTGGGATGATCATAGCGAGCGGGTGCGATCCCGACGTTTGGACCAGCACTATGCATTGGCATCGGCATCGGAGACGCCCCTTCCTCGACCGGCTGCATCTGAGCGACTTGCATCATCTGCGGGCCACGCTGCGAGGGTGCGAAGGCCAAAGGACGCTGTGCCATGCGAGGTTGACCCATGCGAGCGGGAGCGGCCATCGGCTGTGGATTTGCCATCATCATGTGCTGGTTCGGCATCATTGCCATCTGCGGCGCGGGCATCGAGGCAGCCGGCATCGCAGCCATCTGCGGTGCGGGCATGGCAGGTGCAGCCGGCTGTATCATGGCTGAAGATCGCATGATCGGCGCTGCGGGAACAGCCACCATCTGTGGGACGCCGGTACCCTCGGCAATGCTCGACGTTGGCGTCACCTGCGGCTCCGCCGCAGCTACCGACAACTCATTCACCACCTGCTTCACTCCCGCCACTCGTCGCACGACGTCGATGACCGTCTGCTGCTGAGCGGCATCGGACACTCGACCCGTCAACCAGACCACGCCACCTTCGGTGTGTACATCCAGTTTGAAGCCCTTGAGCTGGCCCGACTTCTTGACCGCTTGAAGCCGGTTCAGAACATCCGACAACAACTCTTCGTCACTCTTGCCCGCCGGGGTTGCAGCGACAGGAGCCGGAGTCGCAGCGACAGGAGCTGGCAGCGCAACGCTGGGACGAGCGGCGACGGGAGCGGCCGTGGGCGTCTTCGACGCGGCACTCTTCACATCGCCTTCCACCTTCAGTTGATTCACCACTTTCTCGACACCAGGAATGCGGCGAGCGACATCGAGAGCTAGCCGCTGCTGCTCCACCGATGCTACTGAGCCCTTCATCCAAACGGTGCCCTGATCCACTTGCAAGTCGATATTGAAGCCCTTGAGCTTCCCTTCCGACTTCTGAGTTTCGAGGCGTTCAATAATTGCTTGTGCGATCTGGTCGTCGTTCGCTTGCGCCCACATCGGCGACAGCGTGGCGAGTCCGATCGCGAATCCGATCACAAAACGTCGCATGGGTCTTTCCCCCTCCTGAGATTAGTTACTTCCGTGTACCAACCGCTATTAGTCTTCGGTTGACGATCCTGTCAAAGGGCAGGTTTTTTTCGGTTTTACCGGCGCTTCCGAAAAATTCTCACTACTCGATTTATCAAGCTGGGTAAGCCACGCAGCCTGCTGGGACTTTAGCGGCCCATCGCCGCGTGGTTTCGCACGCAGACTCGGCTCGGTTTCGCACGGACGGATTAAAAGAAACCCTCCATGAACTCCGTATCTCCACGCGCAACAAACCCCTGTCTCCCTGCCCCAACCAACCCTGCCCCAACCAACCCTGCCCCAACCAACCCTGCCCCAACCAACCCTGCCCCAACCAACCCTGCCCCAACCAACCCTGCCCAACCAATCCTGCCCAATCAATCCGGGTGCAACCAAGCTTGTGTCTCCTTATCGGATCGGCGCCTTCCTGGTGGAATAAATCGGTAAAACTAGTGAGACCAGGAGGTTTGGGTCGATAGCCAAGCTGATGTCTGAGCGAGTTTCACATGTTTACGACCCTGCCTCACGTTCAACTTGAAATCGCCGCCGGTACGCGGCCGCGTCCGAGCCGCTCGCGGCTGATCGCCACCACGTTCTACTGGCGCTTCATCCTCCAAACTGCGAGCGGCGAACGGCTGCTGGCCGCCGAAGATGAACGGTCCGACGAAGCATGGTCGGCGGAGATGGCCCAGGAGAATGACCAGGAGAATGACCGGGAACAGCAGCTGGACCGGCTGGAGTTGCTCGCCCTGGTCCGCGGCTTAGAAGCACTCGACCAACCCTCTCACGTGTCAGTCCTCTCGATCAGTCAGTATGTCACGCAGGGGCTACGGTTCGGCCTGCCCGTCTGGCGTGCGCGGAGCTGGTCTTGGGAGGCGGCGGGGAACTGGGAACCAATTCGGAACCAGGATCTTTGGTTACGGGTTGATCGAGCACTTCAGTATCACCGGGTCGATTGTCCGGTGCGATCCGTGGATGACGAGTGGTATGCGAGGCATCCGGAACTGCGGGCGGCGGGACCAAGGTCCGTTCGTCGACGACTGGCGTCCGTCGCTCGACAACTCGCCCGGCTGCCGGTCCCCAACGAACTCTACTCGGAACAAACTTGGCCGCTGCCGCTTGACAATCGAGTGGCTTACGATGGAATGGTTATGTGGGAATCGGCGGCGGCTGACTCCTGCGTCGCGTCCTGTCCCAAGTTTCAGGATTCCTTGCTTCATCCGGAAGGCATGTCGTGCGAACGACCATGAGATTGGACCGGATTGCGGCTTGGGTGGATGGCCACTTGTCCGACCCCACTCAGCTATTGGGACCGCGTCAAGTCGCTCAATATGGTAGCCACTCGTGGGCGATTCGCGCCTATTTGCCGACCGCTCGCCAAGCTTGGGTGGTGGAGCGGGAAGGTCGCTGGCGTCGGCCGATGCGTCGTCTGCATGCGACGGGTTTATTTGAAGCGATCTGCCCCGGTGAGCCGCCGCGGGAAGTTGCGGAAGCGGACGCCACGGCCGGGTTAGCAGGCTCGCGGGCGCGTCGCGCGGGGGATGGTCCACCGCGGTACTTTTTGGAACTGGTAACCGCCCACGGCGTGGTAGAGAAAATGCACGATCCTTACGCGTTTCCGTCGTTGCTTGATGAACTCGATCGACACTTGCTCGGGGAGGGACGACACTGGCGGTCGTACGAGAAGCTCGGTGCTCAAGTCACCTGTCGTGACGGAGTGTCTGGTACCAATTTTTCGATCTGGGCACCCAACGCGCGCCGCGTTGCACTCATCGGTGACTTCAACGACTGGGATGGCCGTCGGCACCCGCTCTCGCAGCGCATCCCCTCCGGCATCTGGGAGCTCTTCCTGCCGGGAGTAGGCCCGGGAGCGCGTTACAAATTTCGGATCACTGGCTGCGATGGAGAAACGATCGATCGTGCTGATCCCCATGGCTTCGCAGCGGAAATGCCGCCACACACCGCCTCCATCGTCGCCGATTTAAATTCTTATGGATGGCACGATCACGACTGGCTCCTGCGCCGCTCGCAGCGCGATCCACGTCAGCAGCCACTCGCCATCTACGAAGTTCATCTCGGCAGTTGGCGCTGCCAACAAGACCGATTGAACGGCTGGATGAACTACCGCGAGTTGGCGCATCAGCTTGTTGACTATTGCCGAGCGCTGGGGTTCACGCATGTCGAGCTATTGCCGATCAGCGAGCATCCGTTCACAGGTAGTTGGGGTTATCAGACGGTCGGTTACTACGCGGTGACCAGTCGCTATGGTACTCCGGAAGATTTCATGTACTTCGTCGACTATTGCCACCAGCACGATCTGGGGGTGATCCTGGATTGGGTGCCGGCGCACTTCCCACGCGATGAACATGGACTGCGGCGACTCGATGGCACGGCGCTCTACGAGCACGATGATCCGCGCCGCGGTGAACATCCCGATTGGGGCACGTTGATTTTTAATTATGGCCGCAACGAAGTTCGCAACTATCTCATCTCCAATGCCCTCTTCTGGCTCGACAAATACCACATCGATGGCTTACGAGTGGATGCGGTCGCTTCCATGCTCTACCTCGACTACAGCCGCAAAGAGGGCGAGTGGGTTCCGAATGAGCGGGGTGGGCGAGAGAACTTACAGGCGATTTCGTTTTTGCAGGAGTTCAATCGTGAAGCACATGGACAGTTTCCGGGAGTGCTGACGATCGCGGAAGAGTCGACAGCGTGGGGCGGTGTTTCCCATCCCACGCACTCGGGCGGCCTGGGCTTCTCGTTTAAATGGAATATGGGCTGGATGAACGACACGCTCGCCTACATGCGACTCGACCCCATTCATCGACAGTACCATCACGATCAACTCACCTTCAGCCTGATCTATGCCTACAGCGAGAATTTCCTCTTGCCGCTGTCGCATGATGAAGTGGTTCATGGCAAACGTTCGTTGCTGGAGCAAATGCCTGGTGACGCCTGGCAAAAGTTCGCCAACTTGCGGCTCCTGTTTGCCTACATGTGGACACACCCGGGTAAAAAGCTGCTGTTTATGGGTGGCGAGCTCGCGCAGTGGGCGGAATGGTCCCATGAGCATTCTTTGCCCTGGAGCTTGCTGGACCAGGATGCGCATCGCGGAGTGCAACAACTGGTGCAGGATCTGAACCAGCTTCATCAACGCGAACCAGCACTTCACCACTGGGATCATGAGGCGCCCGGATTTGAGTGGATTGACTGCAGCAATCGACCGGAAAGCACGTTATCCTATTTGCGTCGTGGACCGGGGGACGACGACCTGCTCGTCATCGCCTGTAACTTCACGCCGGTACCCCGCTCAGACTTCGTGATTGGTGTACCACATGAGGGCTATTACCGGGAGATTCTGAATACGGATTCCACCTACTACGGTGGCAGTAATCAAGGCAATCATTCCGGCATCCTGGCAGCGGCCCAGCCCGCGCAGGGACGACCATTTCACTTGAAAATAACTTTGCCGCCGCTGGCGACCGTCATCTGGAAACGCTCGCCCGGCTAACACGGAGCCTGCATCCCATGGCGCGTCACTGGCTGGCACTCGTCTTGCTCTTCGCGATCGCCGTATCCCCCGAACGTTTGCTTACTACTTTTGCGCTGGGGCAGTCGCCGCGGACACAAATCGAGCTCGATGGTCAGATCTTCACGCTCCCGGCCGGCTTTACCATCGAACGAGCGGCCGGGCCGGGGTTAGTCGAGCGTCCGATTACGTGCGACTTCGATGAACTTGGCCGGCTGTATGTCGCCGAATCGTCGGGGACGAATGACAAAGTCGAAAAACAGCTCGCCGAACGCCCCCATCGCATCTTGCGTCTGATTGATCGCGATGGCGACGGTCGATTTGACGAGCGCACGGTCTTCGCCGATCAGATGATGTTCCCCGAAGGCACTCTGTGGCTGGATGGTTCGTTGTATGTCTCCGCGCCACCATCGATCTGGAAGCTCACGGATACCAATGACGATGGAGTGGCGGATGAGCGCGTGGAATGGTTTCGTGGAGGAACGCTCACGGGCTGCGCGAATGATTTACACGGACCTTATGAAGGGCTCGATGGACGCATTTACTGGTGCAAAGGAGCGTTTGCGGAACAGCGGTACCCGCGGCCCGGTGCCCCGGACTTGGTCACCAAGGCGGCTCATATTTTCCGCGCGCGACCGGATGGCGGTGGCATTGAGTCGGTGATGACGGGCGGGATGGACAATCCGGTGGATGTCGTTTTTCTTCCAGGCGGTGACCGCATCTTTACGACAACGTTTCTCCAACATCCCGCCTCCGGACTGCGCGATGGGTTGATTCATGCCGTCCACGGCGGCGTTTATGGCAAGATCCATGAGGTGATCGAATCGCACGTCCGCACCGGCGACATCCTGCCGCCGCTCGCGCATCTCGGTCCGGCCGCACCCTGCGGGCTGACTCGCTACGAAGCCACGAGCTTTGGCGCTGACTATCGCCACAACCTGTTCGCCACTCTTTTTAATCTGCATAAAGTCACGCGTCACACGCTTACCCCTCAAGGTGGTTCGTATGTGAGTCGTGATGAAGATTTCTTGATCTCGAATAACATCGATTTTCATCCCACTGACGTCCAGGCTGATGCGGATGGCAGTTTACTTGTCGTGAACACCGGTGGTTGGTACAAGCTTTGCTGCCCCACTTCGCAGTTATGGAAGCCAGATATTTTAGGCGCGATTTATCGAATTCGTCGCACCGACGCAGCGGCGGTTCTCGATCCGCGGGGTCGAGAACTGAACTGGTGCGAGCGAGTCAGTGGCGCGGAGCTGGCAAGTCGGTTGAGCGATGAGCGACCGGCGGTGCGGCTGCGCGCAGCACGCGAGTTGGCTCGACGCAGTCGAGGTGCTGCGGCGGCAACATTTGTGCAAGAAGCCGTCGCGGCGCTTACGGAATTGCTTAATCCCGCGATGACGGCGACCACGCGCGAAGCGGCCGTCTGGGCTCTCACGCGCCTCGATGCATCAGCCGCCAGGCAAGCCGTACGGCGCGCACTGCACGATCCACACGACGATGTACGACTGGCCGCTCTCCAAGCCGTGAGCCTCCATCGCGATGCAGCGGCCCGCGACGGAGTTCTCGCGAATCTGCGCAGCACTTCCGGGCGTCACTTGCGGGTGGCAGCGGAATGTCTGGGACGAATGGGGGACAAGGCCAATATTGAACCCCTGCGCGAGCGTCTGGAGCAACTCGGACAACTCGTCGCGCAGCAGTCCCCATCGCCACGCGAGGCAACGCTGGCTGATCGATTTGTCGAACATGCACTGCTGTTCGCCCTACTGGAGCTGGAAGCCGGTCCTGCTCTGCGTCCCTATCTCGACAGCGATCAGCCATGGTTGCGGCGAGCGGCACTATTGGTGCTGGATCAATCCGCCAGCGGCCGGCTGAAGGCCGCCGAGGTCGCTCCGAGTCTGTCGTCCACTCAGCCTGTGGTGCGCGAGACTGCCGCCTGGATCGCTAGTCGACATGCCGAATGGGCCGGGGATTTGGCCGCTTCCCTGCAAGATCGCCTACGTTCCGCCGGCAACTTACCAGCAGGACCCCCCGATGCACCCGCAACAACCGAACTGATCAAACAGCTGGCACTCTTCGCTCGACATGCCGATGTGGCAGCTCTGCTAACGCAAGTCGTACGCAATAACGAGGCCCCGTTAGCCGCCAGAATGATCGCCTTACGCGCCATGCGAACGAGTGGTCTACGAGAAACTCCCGTCGCGTGGTGGGGAGCGTGTCGAGTGGCACTACGCGAGTCCCTCGATTCTTTACCACCGGTAGGTGACCAGACGAACTCCAGTCGCTCGTCCTCCCAGGATGTCCCGGCGCCAACTGCCCCATCCACTAAAGCTAAACCGTCTACGCCGGCCGCTGTACGAGCGAACGCCAGTCCAGCGCTTTTAATCGGCGAACTGGCGAGCACGCTACGCGAGTTAACTCCGGCAAAAATTGCGGATGCTGAACTGGGAAAGACGCTGGTGGCGGTGGCCGAGGATCGGCGACTGGAGGTGGCAGTGCGGCTGGATGCCCTGGCAGCGATTCCCGCTGGATTGCCACTCGTTTCGAATGATCTTTGGAATTTTCTCACGCAACAGCTCAGCTCTGAGGTCGCCGTGACAAGGCGGATGGCAGCAGCCGATGTCATCCGTAAAGCCAGTCTGACCCCCCAGCAACTGGCTCAACTGGCGTCGCTCATGGCGGAAGTCGGACCCCTGGAAGCGGATCGATTGCTATCCACCTTTGAAGGCTCTACCGACGAGGAACTGGGCCTGATGCTGCTAAGGAAACTGCGCGGCTCCAAAGTGGTGGCGGGGCTGCGTGCAGACGCACTGCGTCAAGCCCTGGCCAAATATCCGGCGCCCGTACAGCAAGAACTCAGTAACCTCCTGGCCGCCATTCATGTGAACGAGGCACGTCAGCGCGAAAGGCTCGAACAACTACTCTCCTCGCTACGCGCTGGTGATGTGCGCCGCGGTCAGGCCGTCTTTCATAGTGCGAAGGCCGCTTGCGGCTCGTGTCACACCACGGGATATATTGGTGGCAAGGTCGGCCCCGATCTCACTCGCATCGGCAGCATTCGCGCGGAACGAGATCTCTTGGAATCGATTGTTTATCCCAGTTTGAGTTTTGTGCGAAGCTATGAACCGGTATCGGTGATGACCGTCCATGGCAAGACTTACAACGGGCTCGTGAAAAAATCCTCCAGCGACGAAATCGTACTGGCAATCAATGCCACCGATGAAATTCGACTACCTCGAAATGAGATTGAGGAATTACGTCCCAGTCAGGTCTCTGTCATGCCTTCCGGTCTCGATCAACAGCTCACCCCACAAGAACTCGCCGACCTCATCGCTTTCCTCCGTTCCTCAAAATGACCAACAACCAATGACCAACAACCAATGACCAACAACCAATGACCAATGACCAATGACCCATGACAAGTGACAAGTGACAAGTGACAAGTGACAAATGACAAATGACAAATGACAACCTTTTGACCCACAAGGGACGGCTGAGCTTTATGAAATCATTTTGGAAGCTGGTTTGCGGCGTTCTGTCTCTCGCTTTCATGAGCGTCGTCGCGGGGTGGGCAGTAGCGGATCTCGCCGCTGCGGAACCCATCTTTGCCGCGGGTGCAAAGCTTAAGGTCGAAGTCGGTGATGGAGCGGGAGGCGAAGGGCCGGCGTGGCATCCGCAGCTGGGAGTGCTCACCAGCGGCGGCGGCGATATTCGGCAGTTGAATCCAGATGGTAAAGCAGCCGTCTATCGAGCGAATGCGGGTACCAATGGGTTATTGTTTGATCGTCAGGGGCGACTGCTGGCCTGTGAGCCTGTCTTGCGCCGTATAACTCGCACCAACCTGGATGGCAAGCTGGAGGTGCTCACGGACCGTTTCGAAGGAAAACGCTACAACCAGCCCAACGATATCACGGTCGACTCGCGCGGCCGGATTTACTTCACGGATCCTCGCTACGGCGATCGCGAGGGGATGGAGATTCGCGATGCCGAAGGAAAAACCATTGAAGGGGTTTACCGCATTGATCTTGATTTAAAAGTCACTCGCATCATCGGCCGCGAACTGGAGCGGCCGAACGGGATTCTGGTCACACCAGACGATCGTTATTTGCTCGTCGCTGACAACAATAATGACACTCAGGGTGGCGCCCGCAAACTCTGGCGTTTTGAATTGCGCGAGGATGGGAGCGTCAACTTGGCCTCGCGCAAACTGCTGCGTGATTGGGGGGCAGGGCGTGGCCCGGATGGCTTAAAGCAGGATCTCAAAGGTCGCTTGTATGTGGCGGGTGGGCTGAATAAACCAAATCCACCCTTTGAACCCGCCACCGACGTAAAGGGTGGCATCTACGTGTTGGATCTCGAGGGAAAGCTACTCGATTTTCTACCAGTGCCGACGGATGAAGTAACCAACTGTGCCTTTGGCGGTGCCGACCAAAAAACGCTCTATGTGACCGGCGGGGGAACGCTCTATAGCATTCGTACCACTACGCCCGGGCGACTCGTCTATCCCGCGATGAAGTAGCTGCGCAGCGACTTCGGATGCGAGTCTGAAATGGAGGAGACGGAAAGATCGATTTCTGATGGAGACGTCGATAGGTGATGGAGACGTCGATTTGTGTTTCAGCTTGAACTTCGCCAAGATCGAAACCAAAACTCGCCGCTTCGTCACGGTCGTGTCGAGTTATGGTTTAGCATCGGGAGGGCGGTCGGCGGCGGCGAACCACTGCAGCACTCGACGATGTACATCTTCGCGATGTTTGGGCTGTCGGATGGTGTGGCCTTCATTGGGGTAGACGACCAGGCCGGTCGGCACTTGCCGCTGCACCAGTGCTTGGTGAAACATTTGGCCCATCGCGAGCGGGCAGCGTCGGTCTTCCCGCGAATGCAATATCAACGTCGGAGTTCTCACTCGATCCACAAACGTTAGCGGACTATGACGACGTAGCTGTTCGGCCACCGTCCATGGTTGTCCCTCAAACTCCCACTCCACCCAGCTCGGGATGTCACTGAGTGCCCACATGGCGTTCAAATCGGTCACGGCGTTTTGGGCGACCGCCGCACGAAACTGTCCCGTTTGACTCACCGACCAGCAAGTCAGAAAACCGCCATAACTAATCCCGTACAAGAACTGCCGATCAGCCGCTACGAGCTGGCGTTCCACCAGTGCTGCGATACCGGAACGAATGTCTTCGTAATCACCCCCGCCAAAATCTCCGCGGTTCGCGTCGAGGAATTTTTTTCCGTAGCCTTGACTGCCGCGATAGTTCGGTTGAAAGACCGCGTAACCATGCGCCGCAAACAGCTCAACGGTGAAATTAAAGGTGGTGGTGGAACGGCTATGGGGGCCACCATGAGGATAGACGACCACAGGGTAGGGCGGTTGAGCGACGGAGGCCGGCGGCACGGTGAGAACACCTTCGAGCGGCAGTTGATCACTGCTCTTCCACGTCACGACGGTCGTCTCCCCCAGCACTCGTTCGCGCAGAAACGGATTGGCGGGCGGTAGCAGCATGTTTCGCCAAGCGAACTCCCGCCGCGCCAGGCCGGTGCCTGTGGGAGCGTCAGCCGCCAACACTTGGCCATTACCGGTTTGAAGGTTGACGAGCACCAGTTCGGTGCGCGTCTTCACCGGCGCTTGGATCACGACATGCTGAGCATCGTCCCACGTCACGTCAGGCAGCGGAAAGCTGGGATAGGGATGCGGCGGTAAAGCCTCCGCCGTATCCGTATTGGCATCCGTGACGCTGGCGCTGGGCGCATGATGATCGTAAACCACTCGGCTTTGCGGTTGCCCTCCCCGGAGATCCACGATCAGCAAATTGAAAACGTCCGAGTGAGGACCTTTGCGAGGACTGGAAAGACAGACCAAACGTCGCCCATCGGGACTCCACCGCGGCGATACTTCCGGACCGGGGCCACGCGTGAGCTGAGTGATGGCGCTGGTCGCCACATCGATCATCCACAGATCAAAATTTTTGTTGATGCTAAATCGCACCGCCTCCACATCGTCGCTGCGATTGGCATGAACGACAATCGTCTTCCCGTCGGGCGACCATTGAGGATCTCCGTACCAGACCCCGTCGTCGGTCAAGCGGCGAATTCTGGTCGCCGCATGTTCACCAGGCTCCGCTGCCAATTCCGCCACCCAAATCTGCGCCGGCCGATAACCCGTATAGCCCTCTCCTTGATCTGCCCGCTGCACATAGACGTCGGCCTCTCGCTCCTCCTCGGTCCGACTGTTCAGGCCATCATCAGCCACGAATACCAACTGCTTGCCGTCCGGTGAAAAAGCGACTCGACCATAAAACGAATCCCCAAGCACTCGACCGTATGGCTTGTCGGCGGGGGCGAGTGGAATTGCGGGTCCGCCGCTGGTGGGCAACAACCAAATATCGGTCGCCGGATCCGACTCCAGAGGAACGGGCGGAGTTTGACGCCACCCCGCTGGTCTCGGTCGGGTGGAGCGAAAGGCAATCCAGCGTCCATCCGGCGAAAAGACCGGCTGGCGGGCATCTGGTTCTCCCGGCTCAAATGCCTGAGGGCCGGTCACGCTGTCGCGGATGACCCACAAAGAATGTCGTTCATGTTTGGTCTGACGATCAATCCACTGCCGCGTATAAGCGACCATCGCTCCCTCCGGGGCTACGGTGGCGTGCAGCGGCGATTCGAGTCGGTAGAGGTCTTCCAGCTGGATGGGCTGGCGTTCATCCGCGGCAACGGACATCCCCAGGGAGCAGGCCGTCGCGATGATCGCCCAGAGCAGTACGGGTCGAACCAGCGGGCCAAACTTCCCGATCTGCTGTCTGGTGAGTGAAACTGGAAACGGTATCATCGGTAGCATCCTTGTCGCGATCGGGCGAAGTTATCCAGCGTACGGATACGCGGTTAGCCCGACAACGTCAATCGCAACCGCCGTCCCCCTCGCGAATTCACCTATGCCACACGAACAGTTCAGCTGGCAAAGCAAGCTAGCATGCAGTGCTGGTGAGCTCTACGACTGGCACATGCGGCCGGGAGCGTTCGAGCGGTTGTCGCCGCCCTGGGAGGTGGTACGTGTGGAGCGGTGGGTCGAGCCGCAGCGGATCGGGGACGGCCCCACCATGCGACTTAAAATGGGCCCCATCTGGCTACGCTGGATTGCTCGCTACACCGAATGCGTGCCCCGACAGCAGTTTCGCGACGTCGCCGTGAAAAGTCCATTTGCGGCGTGGGATCATCTGCACCTGTGTCTGCCAAGCGACGCAGACAAGCAGCATAGTACGCTCGAAGACCGCGTGTCCTATGCCTTACCCGGTGGAGTTTTGGGTAAGCTGGTGGCGGGACGCAGCACAAGAAAACAATTACAGCGGATGTTTGCGTACCGTCATCGAACGACGATCGCCGACTTGGCCGCACATCAACAGTCGGGAGAAAAGGCGATGAAAATCCTAGTTTCTGGTGCTTCGGGGTTGGTCGGGCAAGCACTCATTCCATTCCTCACCTCCGGTGGTCATCAGGTCGTACAACTCGTACGTGCTCGATTGCCGGCTCGAACACCCGGCAGTGATTCGACGGCGTCGGCCGTGACCACGGTGAATTGGGATCCGGACCGTGGCACCATCAACCTGGCGGCACTAGAAGGCGTCGATGCCGTGGTGCATCTGGGGGGAGCCGGAATCGCTGATCGTCGCTGGACACCCGCCTACAAGGAACTCATCAAGACCAGTCGGGAGGTAAGCACGCGGGTGCTGAGTGAGGCTCTGGCAAAACTCAAAACGCCACCCAAGGTCTTCGTGTGTGCTTCCGCCATTGGCATGTATCAGGATGAAGGAGACAAGTGGATTGACGAGCAGAGTAAGCCGTCGGATAGCTACCTCGGGCAGGTCTGCCAGACTTGGGAGGGTGCCACGAAAGCCGCCGCCGATCAGGGGATTCGAGTGGTGAATCTACGAATTGGTGTTGTGCTGAGTGCTCGCGGTGGAGCACTCGCGAAGATGCTGCTGCCGTTCAAACTGGGAGCGGGCGGGAATCTCGGGAGCGGGCGGCAATACATGAGCTGGGTGGCGATCGATGACGTGCTGGGAGCCATTCTCCATGCGATTCAGACGGAGTCGCTGCGAGGCCCCGTCAATGTGGTATCGCCGCATCCCGTGACCAACGCGGACTACACGAAAACGTTGGGCCGAGTGCTCGGGCGCCCCACCATTTTTCCGATGCCCGCCTTTGCCGCTCGACTGGCATTTGGCGAAATGGCGGACGCGCTGCTGCTCGCCAGCCAGCGCATCAAGCCGAGTCGTTTAATCGAGTCGAACTACCCGTTCCGTTACCCTGATCTCGAAGATGCGTTACGCTATCAACTCGGTAAGATCAAGACGTAAGAGATCGTCGTTCAAACGCTTCACGCTTGATCCGTCATTCCTTTTATTCACTCACAACCATTTCACCTGATCGCTTGCTATGACACTCAGCCGCCGAGAACGTATTGAAGCCATGTTGGTTTCGGAGCCGAAGGATTTGCTGCTGCGGTACAGTTTGGCGATGGAGTGGCAGAAAGAAGGCGAGCACGAGCGAAGCTTGGCTGGTTTTCGTGATCTCATGAATGAGAGCCCGCCCTATGTGCCAGCGTTCTTCCGCACAGGTCAGCAGCTTGTAGAACTCGGACGCATCGCCGAAGCCCGCACGGCGCTGCGCGAGGGCATCGAGGTGGCTCGCCAACAGCGAGACGCTCATGCCGCTGGCGAGATGAGTGAATTTTTGGCTCAGCTTGGTTCACTGGGCGACTAAAGGCAGAATTCGTGAGTGCGAAGCTCGGCGAATGAGTTGAGAACTAGGGACGATCATTTACGCCTCTGCCTGGTGAATAACACGGAATCGGCATCGTCTAGCGGAAATACACGATGTTCTTTTCTCGTTTGCCATCGTCCGTAATCTTATCGATGGTGGAGATGACAAACACGTCGATATCCGAGTTGCCGGTAAGCTGATCAATGGCATCATCGACGATGCTGGAAATCAGCTGATTGAACTCCGGGGTTAAGACCTGTCGGTTGGTCCAGGCGTCGAGAATACCACGGATCATCGGCAGGTCATCCCAAACTTGAGTTGTCCGGCCGCCATTGATAGCACCGGCGATGAGAATGTCACTGCCGTCACCACCGCTCATCTGGTCTGTTCCCAGACCGCCGACCAACAGGTCATCGCCGTTGTTGCCGTTGATCGTGTCATTTCCCAAGCCGCCGAAAATCAAGTCGTTGCCATCGGCACCGGATAGCTGATCATCGCCTCCCAGGCCGACCAGTACGTTACTCACTGAGTTACCGGTGATCGTGTCATTCAATTCGGTCCCAGTGATATTTTGAAAATCGGCAGCTACTAATCGGATGGCATATTCTGAATTCTGCGATTGGTCCGAGCCCGCCTTGCTTAAATCCAGCTTAATGCCGCTGGAGCGAGCACTGAAATCCAGCCGATCCTCGCCCGCACCGCCGGTCACCGTATCCTTGACTTTACCGGTCTTATTGCCGAGATAGATCACGTTGTCCCGAGAGTTTCCGGTGAGGGTATTGTTGGCCGAGCTGCCGTAAATATCTTCAATTCCAAGCGACTCCATCGGTTCAGCCGTCGCCACCAGTGCGTTCGCCAGTCGCAACGTCAGGTTGCCGCTGTTTACGACTTGAGTGGTCTTGAGCGACAGATTGACGCTGACGTTGCCGGCGAAACCACGGAAGTCGAGCGCGTCGCGGCTATCACGAGCGCCCACTCCCGACAGATTGAAACGACTGTCTTCCAGCACAACGTCACTACCCAGCTGTTGACCGGAAAATACATACATGTCATTTCCCAGGCCGCCACTCAGCGTGTCGTCCCCCGCACGTCCTTCGAGAATGTCTCCACCATCGGTGCCATTGGCCGCGTCAAAACGATAGATGATGCATTCATAGTTTCCCGCGTCTGCACTCGAGTAACCGCGGACTTCGACGTAATAAGAGCCATCCGCTGGTAAGAAATAATCAATTAAATTCGGATCGTTACTTTCAAACTCGTCGTCACTCGTAATGAGTTCGTTACCGGCAGCATCATAGACGGTGAGTACCGCGTCAAAACCGAGGCCAGCGTCTGCGATCCGGTTCAAGGCTCGCGAGAGCACTTGAATGTTGACGATATCTCCGCGACGTCCGTCGATGCGATAAACATCTCGCTGACCCGCAGTAATGTTGCCCAGCACATGCACGGCTGCAGCTCGTAACTCTTTGCCTGCATGGAGTCCGCTGGACATGGTGTTGGGAATAGCCACAGTGGCGAGGCTCAGTGGCTGAGAGCCGGTGAGGGTTGTTCGATCGTGGCTGCTCAGTTGTTCAGCGACCAAAAGTTTGCCATCGGGAGCGATTGGCATCACGTTCGCGAACGCCAATTTGAACAGCTCTCGCTCACCAAAAAACGTATCGGATACCAGATCAGCCAGCGTGAATTCGGTCATGGCGGGAGTCGCTGCGACGTGATCATTCGTCTCATACGCACTCGACGAACCAGGATAGGCGGGAGTGATGTAGAATCCTGATTTACCGGGTGGAGCACTGATACCGAAGCCTACGGGGCCGAAGCTGTCCGAGTGACGCAGGCCGAGTAGGTGCGACAACTCATGCGCCGCCATCCAGCTCGATGCAGCCACGAAGTTCTCCACACTGCCCGTGGGGCCGCCGGGAAGATCGAGCAAACCGTTTATCTGCACCGTGGCGGTTCCACCCAGATTGCGATTGCCGAAATCGATTTCCGAAGCGTTTCCACCGGGCTGTCCGTCGGACCGCGATTGATTGAAGTAAATCGTCGCGAAGTCGCCCGAGGTGGGCGTTGTCAGCGTGAACTCGACGTTAAATCCGGCATATAGCTGCTGGAGTCGCTGCACGATCGCAGCTCGCTCCGAGTCGGAATAAGCACGCTCATTACTGTCGGTATGCGAGTCAAAATCGAGCCAGACGTGTTGAGTGCGGCCATTCCACGGCAGTCCCTGGCCCAATCGATCATCCGCAATTTTCGCTCCCGACAACTGATTCGCACCATCATTGCCCCGCAGGATATCGCTGCCAGACGTCCCGATGACATCTTCAATTCCCTGGGAACTGGTGAGTTGCAGCGTGAGCCCCGGTCGCACGATTTGCGGTAACGTGCTGGCCAGGTCCAGAGTCACTCCCGTCGTAGCACCAGACGGTAATTGCCAGGATGAGAAATCGATGAGATCGCGATTAAGTGAAGCGTTTTCAGCGATGGTAAGTGTGCCAGTCACCATGGTGCCAGCAAACAGATACCAGTCGTCGCCGGTCCCACCCGCAATCACTCCCGTCATATCTTGGCCGCTCAGCACCGCTCGATCCCAGCCATCGCCGAGATCAATTTGCATGGCAACCGAGTTGCCTTGGCTAGTGCTCGATCTTGGATTGTTCACGAACACGTCATTACCGCCGGCCGCGAAGAACCGAATACTGGCTTGATTACCGCTGTTGATGAGCGTGTTCGGTTGATTGTCGCCTTCCACATCCAGTAACGTTTTGTCGTTACCGTTGTTGATAACTGCTTCAAAACCGGCTTGCCGCACTTGTACCGTGCCGCGATCCGCATCATTTCGCAGCAGGCCAAAGTCGGCATCCTTGAGCGAAATGATCGTATCGACCGCCGTGCTGGTATTGGTGAGCGTTACGAAGCGAGTATGTTCAACCTGCAACGTGTAATTGGCACTCGTCAGTCGATCAAATCGTGTTCCATTCCGCTCGCCGCTGCTTGCCGTGCCAGCCAGTGAACCAAAGAATGCTCCGGCTGCCACGATGCGCGACTGGGCACCAAGATTGGTAAGCGTTGTAAATTTCGCTCCGCCAACGTACAGCACTGGGCCCAGCCAGTCACTCGTCAGAAAACTAAAGTCCGCACCGCTCAAGTTGATCGTCGAACCAGCTCCCGTGCTGGTGAGCGACGAGAAATTTGCACCGGCGAGATTGATCGTCGCGCCGCCCAGAGAACTGGTGAGCGTGCTGAAGTTCGCGCCTGCCAGGTTGATCGTGGAACCAGCTCCGGTGCTGGTGAGCGACGAGAAATTCGCACCGGCGAGATTGATCGTCGCACCGCCCAGAGAACTGGTGAGCGTGCTGAAATTTGCTCCGGCCAGATTGATCGTCGATCCAGCTCCGGTGCTGGTGAGCGACGAAAAATTCGCGCCGGCGAGATTGATCGTCGCACCGCCGAGAGAACTGGTGAGCGTGCTGAAATTTGCTCCGGCCAGATTGATCGTCGATCCAGCTCCGGTGCTGGTGAGCGACGAAAAATTCGTGCCGGCGAGATTGATCGTTGCGCCACCCAGAGCACCGTTGAGCGAGCTGAAATTTGCACCGGCGAGATTGATCGTAGAACCAATACCCGTGCTGGTGAGCGACTGGAAATTCGCGCCGGCGAGATTGATCGTCGCGCCGCCGAGAGAACTGGTGAGCGAGCTAAAATTTGCGCCCGCCAAATTAATTGTCGACCCCGCTCCGGTACTGGTGAGCGAAGAGAAATTCGCGCCGGCCAGGTTGATCGTTGACGTCCCAAACGAGCCACTTAGCGAACTAAAGTTGGCTCCCGCCAAGTTGATCGTAGAGCCCGCGCCGGTACTGGTGAGCGACGAGAAATTGGCGCCGGCCAGGTTGATGGTGGAGCCACCGAGTGAGTTCGTTAGCGAGCTGAAGTTTGCGCCGGCCAAGTTGATCGTGGACCCGGCGCCGGTGCTGGTGAGCGACGAGAAGTTGGCGCCGGCCAGGTTGATGGTGGAGCCACCGAGTGAGTTCGTTAGCGAGCTGAAGTTGGCGCCGGCCAAGTTGATCGTGGAACCCACACCGGTGCTGGTGAGCGACGAAAAGTTGGCGCCGGCGAGGTTGATCGTGGAGCCACCGATTCCACCCGTGAGCGAGCTGAAATTGGCGCCCGCCAAGTTGATCGTGGAACCCGCTCCAGTGCTGGTGAGCGAGGAAAAGTTAGCGCCAGCGAGGTTGATGGTGGAGCCGCCGATTCCACCCGTGAGCGAGCTGAAGTTGGCGCCGGCCAAGTTGATCGTGGAACCCGCACCGGTGCTGGTGAGTGACGTGAAGTTGGCGCCAGCAAGATTGATCGTGGAGCCACCGAGCGAGTTGGTCAACGTGTTGAAGTTGGCCCCGGCGAGGTTGATCGTTGTGTTGCTGCCGTTCGAAATCAAGGAGTTGAAATTCGCCCCACCGAGGTTGATCACGGATTGCTCGATATTCACACCGAGTGTCTTGAAATCGGCAGTCCCGAGGTTGATGACGACGTCGTCGCCCGAATTCAGAAACGAGTCGAAACTTGTGCCGGTGAAGTTCAGGGACGTGCTGCTGACATTCGCGTTCAATCCGCTGAAATCCGCCCCCGCGAGATTAATTGTCGTTTGGCTCCCCGAGTTAATCAGCGAGGTGAAGTTCGCTCCATTCAGATTGATTGTGCCACCGCTGCCGACATTCGTGAGGCTGGTGAAGTTCGCTCCGTTCAGATTGATCGTACCGCCGCTGCCGACATTCGTCAGGCTGGAGAAGTTCGCTCCATTCAGATTGATGCTGGAATGGCTGCCGGAATTCACCAGCGAAGCAAAGTTCGCGCCGGTTAGATCCACGTAATCCGCATCTTGGGTGAAATTCAGGGTGGCATTGCCCAGGTTGACGTTTGGAAAAATGGCACTTTTCACCGCCAAGTGAACGGCACCGAGTGTTTCGATCGAGCTGCCGTTGGCCGCGGTCACGGTGTCCGCGTTCATCAAGATGTTGGGAAGGGTGACACCGCTGGTGATCCCGCTGGCTCGTATTTGCCCGCTCAGGTGGACCGTGGCAGCCGTGACCGCCAGGCTGGACAGCGGTTTCTGAACAATCAGCGTATCGGCGCTGGTTAGCAAACTTGCGCCGTTAGAAATCTCGACCGGTTGGTTTTGCGAATCGATTTCCAGGTTGCCACCGAAGCCCGACACATCAATCCGATTGTTATCGGCACCGAGCGTCAAGCGGGCAGCTGTTATTCCTGATAATTGCAGCGTGAGCCCATCACCGCTGGTGATCGCCGTGTCACTTAGGGTTAGATGAGAGTTGCCACTCGAGATGATCATGGCTGAATCACCGACGAGCGATCCGCTTCCGGTCCAGCCCGACACCGTAAATCCAGCCCCTGAAAGCGGAGAGGTTAGTTCTGCCGACTCCAGCCCCGTGAGCGTATCGGTGCCGACACCGGTGAGCGCGGTGTTGGAGAGTGTGAATGAAACAGGAGCGGATTCGATAACGTGATCGACGGCCTCATCCGTTGCCTCGCTGTCATTCGCGGCCAGTTCGGCAGTACGTTGCACAAAGCCAACAACGCTCGTCGGCAACGCCCGCTGACTCGCCCATAAATTGAAATTCGAGATACTGCCCCTGCCGCCCATCAGCTGGTCGTTGCCCCAGCCACCCGTGAGCGAATCTTCACCCGCTCCGCCCACAATAAAATCGGCACTCTCCCCACCCAGCAATCGATCGGGCCCGCCGCGACCAAAGAGCAAGGCCGGCCCCGTTCCTGCCACCAAGAAATCGGCTCCTGAGCCACCGACGGCCACCAGCGGCGCAGCGCCCGTGGCTCTCAATTCATTCACGCCATTTCCCAATTGGGCAAGCACAAAGCCGCCGCGGGACGTCACGTCTACCGAGTCAACCAATGTGCCATCGGCGAGCAGTACTTGCTGGTCAACGCCATTTAAACGCACCGACGTTGCGGGCGTGCTGGCAGGCGTCGTTATCGAAATCGTGTCGTCCCCCGAATGCCCGACGACCAGCAAATTACTATCCAGCAGGCCCACCGCATGCGGTGTCACGCTCATCCAGCGAGTGACGCTGGAGCTGGTGCTGCTGCTGATGTCCACCGGGAACTGAACCGGCACGGCATCAGCATCCGGCGACAGGGTCAAGATTCCGGAACTCGATTGAATCGTCGCCCAACTGGGAGCATCCGCGCCCAGGCGGTAGGTCCAACCGGATCCACCACTCTCCCCAGGGGCTGGTATCGCCAGCTGCTGAGTGGTCGTTTTGAGAACATTGACCGATAGAAGGTCGGGAATTCCCGCCATCAGCCGCCGACACTCCAGCGATTCAAACCCCAACTCCGTTCGAATATTTTCCGGCAGGGAACGCGGGAACACAGAGCTAGCTCGCTGACGACGAACTCGAGACGCCTTTAGTCTTCCCATGATTAACCGAATCCTTTACCAACACGCTAGACAAACCGTGTCCAGCCAAGTCACGTACCCCGACCAGTGGTGATCTGAGCGCCCCTTCAAATCACGGCTGGACCAAAGCGGTAACCGGAATGCAAACCAAAACTTAGAGGTTCGCCAGCGATCACCGACGACGACGGGATTTTAGATTTATCGCTTGCTTGTTACAAGTTAGGATGCTGTGTCCGTTTGATTTTAACAATGCTTCTCCATCGCTGGGCTGCTGTACGGTTGTCAGCGCTTCGGCATCATACTTCCCGGAACTTGCGGCTGGGGCGCTGAGAGAAAGCACGGGCGGAGCCACCAAGGTCTGTAATTGACTGAGCGGTATTTCGCCGAAACCAGCCTTGCCGGGACGCTTCCATTCCAGTTTGACTGCCGCGCGCCCCGTGTTGTCAAAATATTCCATTTGCAGGTCAACCAGCTGCCCGGCCGTTAAGCGGATCGTTGCACTGGTGTTATAAGATCCGGAGCGAGATTTGATATTATCAATGCGAGTTACGCCGCCCAGAACGAGCCGAATCCCCTCATCACTGTAGGTTCGGAACTGGTAGGACCCCGTCTGTGGTACTCGCAGCTGCCCCGACCAGCGTACGCTGAAGGTGTCTCGTCCCATCGCAGCGGCTGGGGCGCTGAGACCCCAATTGAAGTTGATGAACGAGTCGACACGCGTCATTTTCAGCGCCGTGAAATCTCGGTTGTCAAAATACTGCCCGAGCAGGCCTGGGACCGTGAGTGGTGGCGGTGGCGGCGGTGGTGGCGGTGGCGGTGGCGGCGGTGGCGGTGAGAGGGAAGCGTAGTCGAGCAAGGCGCGATACTTGGGAGCTTGTGACAGCATTTGATTCTGCGCTTGCAGGGCCCCGTAGGCGCCAAAGCTGGACGAGTACCTGCCCCCGGTGTAGTTGTAGTTTACGAACCGATTCACTCCACTGCGGGCGGCGCCGTCGAGTAACTGTGAATAGACGTCGTACATTCGCGGGTGAGCTCCCGCGGCAAAAAAGGCTGGCTCATACACGGCCCCCCAGCTGTCTAAGTGCGGTCCACCTTCATACGCCACGAACTCGATCGGCCGCCCCAACTGCGCCGCAAGCTCATCGGCCAGCTGTCGATGTTCCGTTATCCAACGAAACGTGGTCGGCAGATTATTCAGCAGCGCATCAATCACCTGATCGGCAGTTGTCGTCGCACGAAAGGCTGCCCGGTCAGCGTCACTCACATAAGCGTACGCCGCCGCTGAAATAGCATCGAATTGCCCCTGCATGTGAACGGCAATCTGCTGCGCAATCCAGCTGTTGGCTTGCTGACCGGCAACCACGCGCGTCAAACGCTGGCTCTGCCCCGCAAACACTTCCGACCAGAGAGCAAAGTCGCGGCGCGCTTCCTGGGCGACCAGCGCCCAGCGATCACCTTGCAACGCAGCATTCTCGGGCCGCGAAAGTTGCGCTGTTATCCACGGATAAACTTCGAACCCGTATCCCGAGTTCCAAGTTTCATTGGCCCATTCCACATACACTTTTCGCCCCGGCTCGAGCGTGTCCCGAACCTGAATCGCAAAATTGCGGACAAAATCGTCGCTGGCCTGATACGGCATGTTAAACCAGGGATCGGCATCCAGCTGGTTGGCCAGCTCGATCATGTATTCCAGCGCCACGCCTGTCCGCTGATCACCACTCTGCTGAGTGGCCGCATCCCAGAGACGACGACTGCTCCAACTCGAAACGTCACTGCCGTTGGTCTCCGCCCAGTCCATAAAACGCAGTGTCTTGAAGGGTGCCAGGCGTTCAAGGAACAAGGGATGGAAGGGCGAGAAACTGGCCCCCGGCTGCCACGCTTGACCCGCAAAGGATTGGCCCCGATAGTCAGGCATCCACACATGAATATTGCGAATCGGATCCGCCGTCGATAACTGCGACACCTGCAGATAGATACCATCGGCGCTCGGCTTCACATCCAATAAGGCATAATGAGTGCCACCGGGCATCGTTCCCTGCTCAATCGCCGTCGCCGCAAATCCCCAGGAAACAGTGCCACTACCTTGCCATTCGGCGCGGTAGACGCCGGCTGGATAATCAGCGCCTACATCGCGAAATAACAGCGTGCCCAAACGCTGCTGGATGAGCTCTCCTTGAGCGTTTTGGAATTGATTGAGCGCGATGGGCCAGCCTCGCGCATCGACGCGAACAGGACCACCACCCTCCCACGATTCCGTTCCCGTCACCGTGTTGTACGCATGGCTGATCCACGGACGTGAACTGCGAAAAGCATCCGTGAACGTCCACGCCGGACTCCAGTCTGCTACCGACTCCAAGTTCATTCCCAGCGCCATCGACCGAGTGCTGGCACCAGTGAGCTCACCCGGCAGCGCACCCGTTCCTGCCCCCGCCATGGCCCAGCGCCCCTCCAGTCGCTCACCTGCCCAAACTCGGGCCGCTTCCCGCCGACTCGCGCCCGCCCCCAGTCGCCTCCGCCCGCGCCGCTTCACCGCTACCCGCTGCGACCATCCCAGGCCGCTCTGCACCGCTCGCACAAGCCAGCCGGTCAATATCCTCAGCATGAACGCAATTCCTCAGTGGCCTGTTTCGCCAGCTTCAACCAACGACGCGCAGCAAATCCCTCGCTCAGGGCTACAATCGGTGTTGATACGGAGCAAATCGCCGGCGGTTCGGGCTCACTAAATTTTTTTTTGGTTCATCCGGTTCTGCGTTTCCTGACTCGAAGCCCCGTAAAGCCAACGAGGAATGGCCCTCAGAGAGTGAAAACACCGGTCACATCGCGTGTCGGCACTGGACCTCTCGCTACTGGGGTTTTGGCCGGAATGCCGCAGGTCTCCCGCCTCCCGCCTCCCGCCTCCAGCCTCCAGCCTCCAGCCTCCAGCCTCCAGCCTCCAGCCTCCAGCCTTCAGCCTTCAGCCTTCAGCCTTCAGCCTTCAGCCTTCAGCCTTCAGCCTTCAGCCTTCAGCCTTCAGCCTTCAGCCTTCAGCCTTCAGCCTTCAGCCTTCAGCCTTCAGCCTTCAGCCTTCATTTCGTCGGCGGCGGCTCGCGGAGCTGATCGAGTAACCGCACGAACTCGGGCTGCTTTTCCAGCGCCGCCAGATCGGGCTCGGTTTGTACCGCCATGCGATCGCGATAACCATGCTCCACGGCCGATTGGATCGCCGCAATCGCTTGTCGAACAAATCGCTCCCGCCGCGCTTCATCCGCCTTCTCACTTCGGCTGCACTGAGTCCAAGCCCGCGCCACATTGATCAGCACTTCGCGATCGTCACCGCTGTTTTCGAGCAGACCCTTGGCAATCCCATCCGCCTCGTCCGTCTCACCCACCCGCGCCAGCACCAGCATGAGCTCCATGACTCGCGATTTGTGGCTGTCATCGAGGGCCACATTTTGGCGACGAATCGCCAAGCATTCCGCCAGCGCCACAGCACTCGCCGCTCCATCGCCCCTGATCTCGGCCAGTACCCCCAGCCGATAGTGGCTCAAAGCTAAGCTGCCTTGACGGTCAATATTCGTCGTATCCTCCGCCGCCAGCTCCGACTGCAACTTGTGAGAACGCCGTAGGTAATCTTCAGCTTGGTCCAGCTGTCGCAATCGCAAGCATAAATCCCCGTAGTCTCCCGTCATATTCGCCAGTTGTTCGCGGATTACCGGAGCATCGGGATGAGCCTTCGCAACGCCTTCTACCAAACCCAAGGCGCGCTGGTACTCCTGCTGCGCCTGATCTGTGTTCGCCAAGCTCAATTGCACTTCGGCCAGCGCTTGATGCGAGTTAGCAACGTTGACTTTCCAAGCCGCAGCATCCGGTTCTTGTGCCAAAATCGCCTGTCGTAATTCCAGGGCTCGCTGATAAGACTCCAATGCTTTCGCGGGAACACCCAGCCGCAGGTGCGTCGTGCCGATACGCATGTGGACTTCCGCCAATCGCTGGCGAGTGACCAAGGGATTGACGTTGGCCAGTTGTTCGGGAGGCCGCTGCTGAAGTGCCTCCAAAATGCGCTGCGCTTCGCGATAGTGCAGGGAAGCCGCCGATAAATTGCGACTCAAATCCAACTCGACATCGCCCAGCGTCAGCAGGACGAGCGTCAAGTTTTCCTGGGACGCGGCATTCTGTGGTTCGGCGTCGGCACGGCGCTGTGCCACCTCATACGCCCGCTCAAATTCGCGGACCGCTTGTAACGAAGCTCCCATCTGCCGAAAGAGATTTCCCATCTGATAGTGAGCGGCCAGTCGAGTCGCCTCGACACTGGGAGAGTTTTCATAGTTGGCCGCTACTTTATCCAGTCCCTCGACTGCCGTTTGCAGCAAACTCTTTTTCAGATCTTGCATGCCCGGGACTTGGTCGAGTTGACGCTGCACTTTGTCCACCAGCAGCTGCAGGGTGGTCAGCGACAGTTGGCTCTGTTTGAGTGCTGCGGCAGCATTCCGCTTCGCCTCCTCCGCACTACTGATCGCCGCCTGCTCGGATAACTTAGCCGCCTCCTCCGCCTTCCGCGCTGTTTGCTCCGCTGTCTCCGCCGTTCGCTGCGCGAGCAACGCCTCTTGTCGCTCGCCATTGATCATGTAAGCCGCCGCCAAGCTGCCGACGACGACCAGCACCAGCAGCGCCACAACGGTGGCGATGAGTGACGCCATGCGCGGGTTTCGCCGACTCCAACTCACCATCCGCTCCAGCTGCGAAATCGGTCGCGAGAGAATCGGCTCGCCCAATTGAAATCGTCGGCAATCCTCCGCCAGCTCGTCTGCACTGCGATAGCGACGAGCAGGATCTTTTTGCAAACACTTCAAACAAATCGTCTCTAAGTCAATCGGAATCTGCGGCACCAGCCGAGTTGGCGCGACGGGATCGTCGCGTAACACCTGCATGACCGTGTCGAGATACGTTGTCCCGAGAAACGGTGGACGTCCCACCATGAGTTCGTACAGGATCGCGCCGAGCGAATAGATGTCGGCAGCGGGACCAACCTCTTTTACATCTCCCCGCGCTTGTTCCGGCGCTACATAACTGGGAGTGCCCAGCAGCACACCACTTTTCGTGTGCGTAGAATCGCTGTTGAGCTGCTTCGCTAAGCCGAAATCGGTAATTTTGGGAGTGCCATCTTGCGTCAACAGAATGTTCGCGGGCTTCAAATCGCGATGCACAATGCTCTGGTCGTGAGCCCGCTGCATGGCGCGGGCAAGTGTCTCCGTTAATTTTGCCGCTGCCAGCGGCGGCTGAGGTTGCCCTTTAAGTGTTTTATCTAAGGAGCCACCATCGACAAATTCGAGGGAAAAGTAGGGCAGAGAATCGTGCTGGCCCACCTCGTGGATCTGCACAATATTCGGATGCTGCAGCGCCGCAACCGCTTGCCCCTCCGCTTGAAAACGCGCTAACTGCTCCGCACCCGCACTCCCTCCACCCAACACCATTTTGATCGCTACCAAGCGATTCAAGGTCAATTGTCGAGCCAGGTAGACGACGCCCATGCCGCCGCGGCCAAGCTCCTCCAGAATCTCGTACCCGGGTAGCTGGGGAAACTTACCTACAAGCGCCAGGTCGGAAGGAGTTTTGGTGTCATGGATCGTCGCTAAAGCGGGAGTCGTATCGGTCATTGATTCAGCCTCTCGTTTCGGAGCTGCCCCTGCTACCGCTCGACTTATATCGGATCTCCTCATCGCTAACCGCCGGTGACCAATCCAAGCGGTCTACCCACCGCCGCGGCAGGTGCTGGATTCTAGTCTGCTGTTCCCGTTAGCGCCAAGTAAGTCTCTCCACTCAACCGACCGGAAGTCTCATTTGAAGAACTATTCACGTGTACATTGACAAGGCGTTTCCCCGGCAGTAGGGTGACGAACATGAAAACTCCAGCACCTGGCACCGGCTTAGCTCTCGCTCAACAGGCCTTTGCAGACAAAGGGATTCGGTTTCCACCAATTCCAGATACGCTCGCCCAGCGCATTGAACGGATCGACGATTGGATTTTTTCCAGTCGTACCCCGCCCTGGTGGCCACACGACATCGATGACTACGTAATCGAAGTCAAACATCAATTGCCAGAAGAGCCCGTAGCCGACTACGTACTCCTCGCCTACGTCGGTCGCGGAGCAGCTTCCAACACCATCTGCTACTATCTCGTCCACCAGCAACTGCGCATCTTCCTGCAAATCCTGTTTGATACGCCGGGCGTCGAAGTAGCAGAGGATCTCCGCCACATGAAATCGGTCTGGAAACATATTACCCAGCTTATGGCCGCTCGCGATGCGGGTTGGCTACTGCCAGGTGAAACCGTTACCGTCGTCGGGACCGACATTCGCGGCACCAGTTGCCAGCTCTCCAGTCAGCCCCACAAACGGCCGGTCGCCTATCGCCAAGTACAAGATGCGATTCCACGCTTGCTCAAATTCCTCAAGAAACGAGCCCAGTCGACCTCCGCCAACGCCGCTCAGCAAACGACCCCTCCACAGTCGTCCTGACAGCCATCCCGCTCCATCAAATCCCCTGCGACTTAATCAGGCGGCCGTACTATAAAACTCCCCATTCAGAACGGCGCGTTCTGAGCAGAATCGCACCTCCGACCAAAACGGTCATCATCAGCCCCATGCCAGGCTCCGGAACCGTGCTCGACTGCACCTCAAAACTGAAATTATCAACCCCCAAATTTCCAAGCACTCCCGGCTTACCATAAAATTTCACCAGCCACATTCCGGGCATCGACAGCGAGCCATATTCGGAGGGCCCAAGCTGGGTGGTAACGCCTAGCGAACTCCCCGCTTGATTGAACGCTTCCATGAAAATGGGCGGAAATCCCTCTTTGTCATTTTGTATTTGCACAAACGAGGCCACGGTTCGAGTGTTGTTGTTGGCTGGATCGTAGAACTGAACCCAGATGTCATCGTTCGATGCGGCAGCGGGAATCAGCACATTGGGCAGGGACACAGAAGTCCCCAAACTATCCACTCGAGCGGTGATCAGGTTGCCGTTCGTATCCGTGCGAATCGCCGTCGATGTTCCCCGCGCCCCATTACCGCGAAAAAACATCGCCCCCGAGGAAAGATAATGAGTGCCCGTCGACGTCCCAATCGGCAAATTATCGAAGTCAATCGATATAACAGCAGCTGAGATGTCACCAGCAATCACCAGAATTCCCATCAACACGACGAACATTATGTTCCTGGCGAGTAACAAAATCATAATTGTCCTCTGTTTTCAGTTTCAAAAAAAGTTGTTTCGTCTAATCACTCGAAAGGCTGTCAAGAGCCACCCTGAAGAGTTGTTGAGTGATAGCCTAAGTATTCGGATCCATTAAGAAAAATTATCACAAAAAGATATGGAATAAAATGTAAATAGTTTTTAGTTAATTGTTAATAAATTAAATTCATTCAGTAAAAATCCATGCGGGTGGCCACTGTTGGGGTACGGTTTTCTTTGGGATTTGATGCGAATTGTTGAAAAGCTATCTAGGAAATGGGCAACGTTAGATGACAGTCGGTCTCGCCTCCGCCGCACGTTGCCCCCCCACCACCACGCGCCGTCACCTCCGTGTCTCCATGTCTCCATGTCTCCATGTCTCAATGTCTCCATGTCTCAATGTCTCCGTGTCTCAATGTCTCCGTGTCTCCGTGTCTCCGTGTCTCCGTGTCTCCGTGTCTCCGTGTCTCCGTGTCTCCGTGTCTCCGTGTCTCCGTGTCTCCGTGTCTCCGTGTCTCCGTGTCTCCGTGTCTCCGTGTCTCCGTGTGCAATTCGCCCTTAGTCGCGGTGCGTCATTCGCCCCCGCCATCTGGCCATCCAAGTCCAAAGTGCAATCACCGCCCAATCAGCGCGGCCCACGAAGTTTCGTGAGATAGATGACAATCGCAGGTGATTCGACTTACACTACTACGCTTGAGGGGGCAGGAACCGAAACGGACGAGTAGTCGAATTCCAGCACCTTGCTGATCATGATCCGAGTTGTTTTTCTCGTGAGCGTGGGGATGAGATAGCGGCGGGCGTAGGGGTGTCGTTGTGGCTGAAACGAATCGTGGCGAACAGAACCAACCGCATGCAGCGGCGGATGTCCACCTGTCCGACCAATCCGCGGATAGTGCACGAAACTTTGAAACTCGCGGTGGTCCAGGGCCAACCCCCGAAGCAGCGTCCGTTCCGCCCTCCGCTGTGCCGGAAAATCGCCGTGGTGGACCGGAACTGCTGGCCGCCGGTCAGCCCTTCGGTCGCTATGTCGTGGTCGGCAAGTTGGGCCAGGGTGGAATGGGCTCAGTTTACCTCTGTCACGACACGCAACTTGATCGTAAAGTCGCGCTGAAGATTCCGTTCTTTGAGGCCGATGAACGAGCCACTCAAATTGAACGGTTTATCCGCGAAGCTCGCTCCATGGCCCGCATTCAGCATGCGGGAATTTGTCCCGTGTTCGACGTCGGAGAGATCGACGGGCTTCCTTTTCTTTCGATGGCCTACATTCGGGGTAGCGCACTCGCAACTCAATTAAATGGAACAGATCCGCTTCCAATCCCCCGCACCACGCGTTTGCTCCGCAGCGTCGCGCTGGCGATCCAAACCGCGCACGAGAACGGCATCATTCATCGCGATTTGAAACCCGCCAACATCATGCTGACGCCGGAGGACGAGCCGATCGTGATGGATTTCGGGTTGGCTCGTCCCACCAAGCTCGGCGATGCTGGACTCACTCACCGGTCCGATATCGTCGGCAGTCCCTCCTACATGTCTCCGGAGCAAGTCGAAGCTCGACAGCAGGATCTTGGTCCTTGGACGGATGTGTGGGCGCTTGGTGTCATGCTGTTCGAACTGCTGACCGGCCGTCGCCCATTCACCGGTTCCACCATCGCCGTGTTTGGACGCATCGTGCAAAGCGATCCGCCGCGTTTCGTGGAGATGGAGGTCGACGTCCCGCCTGAACTCGAAGCAATCTGTCGCCGGGCGCTGCAGAAAAAGATCCAGCAGCGCACTCCCACTGCGCTGCAGTTCGCAGCCGAATTGGCCTCCTACACCCAATCGTCAACGCCCAGCGAAATCGCGTTGGGACTCGATGCGACAATCGACCTACGCGGCCCGTTCAGTAAACCGTCTTCCCAGTTGACTCACAGCCGACGCTCGCGGGCCGCTGAACTGCGGCAAGTCACCCTGGTGCTTTTCGACCGGGAGTCGCTGAACCCCACCCAGGACATGGAAGCTCAACAGGAGTCCTATGCCGCTTTTCGTGCCGCAATTTCGGCGATCATTGAGCAGTTTGGCGGGGTCGTTTTGCCCGAGTCCGGAGAAGAGGTGATTGCCTGTTTTGGCTTTCCGAGCGCCTATGAAGATGCTGCCGCACGCGCTCTCCGCGCCGCCTTAAGTGTCTTGCGCTCTGCCACCTCTGCCGCTTCCAGTTCCACCGCCGCCACCACCCACAACTCCACCGCGGCCCTTCCGCCCCCCGCGCAGATCGCCGTCGTGGTACACAGCGGAGCGGTCATTGCGGAATGTCGCGCCGAGGAGAATGATAAAGTAACTCTGAGCGGCGAAGCTCGCTCCACGCTGACCCGCCTGAAAAACGTGTCCGAACCGGGCCAAGTGGTCCTCAGCGCCATAACACGGCAACTCGTCGGCCCGCTCTTCATTACCGAATCGCTGGGTGAAAAAATCGTCCGCGGCTTGCCACAGCCCCTGGAACTGCTCCGCATTATTCGCGAAGCCGGGGCGCGGAATCGAGTGGAATTGGTTGATCCCGGCAACCTTACACCACTCATCGGACGCGACGGCGAACTGGGAATGCTCAAGGAACGCTGGGAGCGGGCGAGCGATGGGCAACGTCAAGTCGTCGAAATCATCGGCGAAGCCGGACTGGGAAAATCACGCTTGATTCGTGAGATTCGTCAGCATGTGCAGAAGGCCAGCGATGAGGCGGCGGTGATCGAGCTGCGCTGCTCGCAGTTTCATGAAAGTACTGGCTTCTATCCCGTCATCGATTACCTTTCACGGTTGCTCGATCTTGAGAATCTGGCGAGTGGGGCGGAGCGGTTGTCGGCGGTTCAAAGTTACTTTTCCCAATTCGGCATCCGTTCCGGTCAGCAGATTACGCTGCTGGCGGACCTGCTCTCCTTGCCACTCAATGGCCAGTTTCCACCTCTCAATCTCACCCCGCAGCGACAGCGTGAACTCACCGTCCAATTGCTGCTGGATTGGCTTCGTGAATTAGCCGAGCGTCGTGCGACCGTACTGATCGTCGAGGATTTACACTGGGTCGACCCCACGACGCTCGAACTGATCACCGCCCAGCTCAGTGACTTCGACGATAGTCATTTGCTGATGATCCTCACCTCGCGACCAGAATTTCAGCAGCCATGGCGCGGAGTGCGCAACTTGACGCAAATCACGCTCAGCCGACTCACTCATCGCCAGACCGGTGATATGCTCCAGCGGCGAGTTGGCCGGCGCGATATCGCACCGGCGATCGTGCAGCAAGTCGCGCAGCGCACCGATGGAGTGCCTTTATTTGTGGAAGAGTTTGCGGCGCTGCTGGTGGAATCGGGCGAGTTGGAACGTGCCACTCCCCATGGAATTTTGCAGACGGCCATTCCCGCCACCTTGCAAGATCTGCTGCTCGCACGCCTCGACCGCATGGCCAGTAATCCCGACGTGGTGCAGTTGGCAGCCACCATTGGTCGCGAGTTTTCCTATACCTTGCTGGCGGCTGCTTGCGAGTTACCCGAAGCCGAACTGCGTGAGGAGATTGGGAAATTAGTCCGCGCGGAACTGCTCTTTCAAAAGGGGCAAATGCCCGACGCTCAGTTCATCTTCAAACACGCACTGCTGCAGGATTCGGCCTATCAATCCTTGCTCAAGAAACGTCGTCAGGACTTTCACGCCAAAATCGCCACTACTCTGGAAACTCGCTTCACCGACATCGTGGAATCCAGTCCCGAACTGCTCGCCCACCATTTCACCGCCGCCGGCCAAGCGAAGAAGGCACTGGAGTACTGGCTCAAAGCAGGTCAAAAAGCGCAGGCGTCCAGTGCCGTTAAAGAGGCGATCGCTTCCTTCGAACGTGGCCTGGCGCTGATCGCTACCATGCCCGAATCATCGATTCGCGATAGCTGGGAACTGCGTTTCCAAATGCCCTATGGAGCGGTGCTTGTCCAACGGCGTGGTTATGCAGCCCCCGAGCCCGGTGCGGCCTTCTCGCGCGCACGACACCTCTGTCAACAACTCGGGCAGAATCAGATGTTGAGCTTTGTGCTGGCCGGACAATGGGGCTGGCACTTGGTGCGTGCGGAATTGAGCGACTGCTTGCGCCTGGCCACCGAAATGGTGCAGCTCGGCGAACTGCTGCAGGATGTCGGCCTCATGGTCGAAGCTTGCTGGGCAATGACTTGCACCTTGTTTTATCTGGGGAGATTCTCGGAATCAGCCGAGTATTGTCACCGCGGCGTGGAACTCTTCGAACAGCACCCGAATTGCACTCAACCCTTCATGGCCGTCACCGGACAAAATGCCGGCGTGACTCTCCGCGGTTATGGTGCACTCGCCTTGTTTTGCCTGGGGCGACGCGCGGAGGCCGTGGCGATGTCCGCGGAGGCGATTGCGCTGGCGGGACGCACGAATGATCCCTTCAGTCTCTCGATGGCCCTGTTTCACGGCGGCTGGTTAAAGGTCTGGTGCGGGGACTTCGTGGAGGTTCAATCCATCACCGCTCAAGCTCTCGCCCTCTGTCGACAATCATCGTTTGAATTCTACGAAACGCTGGATCGCATCAATCTCGCCTGCGCCTCGCTGATCGATCCCGCGAGCACCACCACGCAGTTGACGGAACAGATCGAGCAGTGTCGTCAGGCCATCGCCGCCTACTCGGCCACTGGCGGTCAAGTCATGTTGCCCCATGCCTACGGCTTGCTCGGCCAAACGCTCACGAAACTCGGTCAACTCGATGCCGCCGAGTCGGAACTCGCTCGCGCCCGGGCCGCCCAGACTCGCTCTGGCGAACGATTCTTCGATGCCGAACTGCAGCGGTTGCAGGCAGAACTAGAATGGGCTCGTGGAGATCGCGCAGCCGCTCAGAAAAGCTTGGCACAAGCCGAACGCATCGCGCAGCAACAACTAGCCGCAGCCTGGCTCGAACGTATTGAACAAACGCGGCAGCGGCAGGCAAGCTGCTAGGTTCCTCTTCACGCTCTCTGCGGATTCTCTCACGCCAAGGCGCAAAGCCCGCCAAGTACATCTCGCCTTCCCTCTTCCCACCTTTGCGCCCTCAGCGCCTTTGCGTGAGCCCCCTCCGCCCTTTGCGTGAGCCCCCACCACCTTTACGCCTTGCAATGCCCCTAGAAATCTGCCCGCAATCGCCGTGAAAGATGCAGCGTGCGCAGCAGCCAACTGGCCCGACGACTCCACGGGTAAACCCGGTAACGAGCCACCGCCAGGGAGCGATAGTCGACCGCCGAAAAGGCCGCGGTCAGACCCAGTGATGGTGGCTGATGCCCCAGCCACATGCGCGTCACCTCAGTTTGCTCCGCCGGCATCGCCTGTGTCATGCACACGGTCGCCAGATCCAGCCACGGATGCACGGTGGAATCCCAAACTCGGCCACTATTAAAAAACTCCCACGTATCCCGCTCCCGATCAAATTCACGCAGTTGGATCTGCAGCTGATAGACAATCTCCCCGCGGCTCAGGCGATCACAATATTCGTCTCCCAGGTATTGCCTGGGATGAGCGTCGTTCGGGTGTCGACACTGCACCCAGGGAGCCTGCTGATACTGCTGATCAGGTAGCCCGCTTTCCTGCTTCAAGTTGACAGGCACCAGCCGATATTTGGCATAGCGCGAACGACCGTCTCGCGCGCGAAAGGGATAGACGATCGAGGAATGATAAAGCATCTCCGCATAGGAACTCGGCGCGACACGCACCGATTCAATCGCTCCGATAAAAGCGCCCGGCAGTTTGCGCATGTAAGCCCGCTGCGGTTCCCACGAATTCTCACGACATTGCAGACGCGCGTAAACAAATTGCATGAATGTGTCCAGGCTCCAGAAAGCCTGAATCACACCCGTGTTCATGATCAGGTCCCAAGGACTGTCAAAATCTTGATCAGCGAACTTCAGCGAGCAAGCACGGACTTGGCAGGATGCATCATCGTAGAATGAGGCATTGGCGTGCCTGAGACGACTCGGAAAAACTCGCCCCGGTTGGAAAAAATCATGTTCCGGGAATTCCGGTCGAGCGACAACGGTGATGGTACCTCGCGCGCCGACACCCGCCATGTGAGTTGCCCGTCGACCCGTGGCCAGCGCCTTGCCTCCAAACAGCAGCCGCGCTTTCCAAGTCCGAGCGCTAAAGTTTAGTCGCTCACTAAACGTATTCGCCGGCATCGGAAAAGGGACATCGTGACGGCTATTGCTGTCATAGGCCTCGACGCCAAAGGCCCGCTCGTAAAACTCCCGCCCGCGATTGACCCAGTCGCCACGTGTCGGATGAGGGTCGAGTGGAGCGGCAATTGGCTCGTAGGTCTCCACCGGACGACGAACCTCTGCAGAGACAAACAGGTTCGACACATCACACCTCGACCAACGTCAAGAGAAATCGTGTTTTGCAGTGGCTCGCATCAAGTCAGCGCCCGCGGGATTTGGCGGCCGGTTTGATCCTCCCGCAACTCCTGCTCCTCATGGTACTCCGCATCCTGATTCACGCGCCAGACATCATACAGATTGTCGCCGGCGAGGATATTGCGAGCAACCAGAAGTGCGGTCATCATCGAATGATCCTGATTGTTGTATTTATGCATGCCGTTACGACCAACCAAATGCAGGTTCGGATAGCGGCTTTGCAGCTCCGCACGAATCACATTCACATGGTCCGCATACTGATCATCATAGACCGGGTAAGCCTTCGGCTGTCGCACCACCGAGCCATCCAGCACATCATCCGGACTGACTAAGCCCAAGTGCTGCAGCTCACGAGCCGCCAGTTCGATGAGGGCCGAGTCGTTACTGCTCCATAACCCATCACCCTCAAAACAAAAATACTCCAGCCCGTAGCAGGCCAAGTTGGGATCGGGAACCATCTCCGGCGACCAAGAACCATAATTCTGCACTCGACCCACTTTCACCGCCGGATCGTGAATGTAAATCCAATTGTCGCTGAATGGTCGCCGCGGTTTAACGATTAAAGCTACCGTTAAAAAGTCGCGGTAACGCAGCGCACGGGCCGACGTGAGCGCCGCCGCCGACACCGTCGGTTGTAAGCCTTCTACGAGCTCTCGGAGCGGCGCCGAGGAAATGACATGGTCAAAGTCGGCCGTCGAACTCGTGCCATCTTCCTGACGCATGTGAACACGCCAGCGGCCGGAGGAGGCGATACGTTCGACAGTGGTCACACGAGTGCCAAGTTGGACGGTGCCACCCAGCGCCCGCGTACGCTCGGCCGCCGCATTCCACATCATGCCCGGCCCCAACCGCGGATAGCGAAACTGATCAATCAGCGTCTTCACGGTATCCGCCCGCGAACGACTTTTCTTGGCCGGAAAAAGTGCCGACCAGATCGCACTCGACAGCGACAATCCCTTGATGCGCTGAGCGGCCCAGTCCGCTGAGATTTCTTGACATTTCATCCCCCAGACTTTTTCCGTATAGGTTTTAAAGAAAATCTGGTAGAGCCGTTTGCCGAATTGATTCGATACCCAGTCCTCAAAGGAGCGGGCAGGCCGAATCGGAACACATTTCGACCAGGCGTACGACGTGAGGCAACGAGCTGTTTCCCATACGCCCAGGTTCCAGAAAGCCTCCGCTGCTCGCAGCGGATACGCATAGAACTTCCCGTCGTAATAGATCCGCGACGAACGGGGACGCAGCAGCATGTCGTCGCCCAGCAATTCCGTCCAGAGATCCTCGATCTCCTGGGATTTAGAGAAAAAACGGTGGCCGCCAATATCGAACCGAAACCCTTTGTACTCCACTGTCCTCGCAATGCCACCGACATACCGGGAATCGGCCTCTAGCACCTGCACCTTTGCGCCACCCTTTGCGAGCTGCCACGCCGCCGTCAATCCCGCTGGTCCCGCCCCAATGATGGCGACTTCAATCGCTTTTGACACGTATCCGTTCCCTGCTTCAAACCGAAATGTTCATGTTGATCGTAAAAAAATGGACAAGTTCCTACGCCTTTACGAATGGCTGACGATAACGCTAACTTGGTAACCAAACAACCCTATAACGGAAGTCTGTCATTGTTCTGAATTTGAGAAGAAACGGACTGAAATGAACACTTCCAGGAATGAATCGATCAGCTCCGCTGCGACTGTTGCAGCGGCTTCATCGCTTCATTCCCAGCCGGTTCATTCCCGGCTTGGCGTTCAGCTGCTAGTGATGCTGGTCTTTTGGCTCTTGCTCGTCGCTCGACACGCCGCCAATGACGGACTGTGGTTTCAAGGGGATGCTCCCCGTCATTTGCTCAATGGTCTATTCTGGACCGATCTGCTGGCGGAGGGTTGGAGCGACCCGGTGGACTACGCGCAGCGGTACTATGCGCGCTATCCGGCGATCACGCCGAGCCGATATCCGCCCGTGTTTCATTGGCTGGAGGCGGCCGTCTTTGGCATGATGCCCTTTTCCGCTGCGGCCGGTAAAGGGCTGGTGCTCGCTTCGTCTCTCGTCTGTGCAAGTTACCTGCTATTCGCTTTACGCCGCTGGGTGGCCGTCCAGGCCGGACTACTTGCCGGCATGCTGCTCTGGATGCCAGCAATGATTTCCTGGTCGCATGCGGTGATGACGAACGTGCCCGCGGTGACCTTCGCCCTGGCTGGACTCGTCCATCTGCGCTGCGCGCTCGACCCCGGCGAACGACCAGCGGGCCGCCGACAGTTGGAGCTTGCTGTGGTGCTGCTCACGCTGGCCGTGCTTACTCATCCGACGATCGCCTACGTGGGGCTCATCGCCGGCGCCTGGTTTTTACATACCCCGCGCTGGGAATACCTGCGCAGTTGGCGGTTCATCTTGGTTCTGAGCGGCTGCTTGCTGTCGCTGCTGCTGATGTTCTATATCCTGCGGCGGCTCAGCCCCGATCAGTTCGCCCAAGCCCGCCTGCACCACGTGACACAGGGGCGAAACCTGCTGTTCTACGCCCGCTTGTTTCCCACCATGATTGGTCCGTGGCTCGTCGCGCTGGTCGCCCTGGGACTCGTACTGCAGTTGGTACTAACCCGGATTCGTCGGGATGGAGTTCGCTGTTTAATCGCTGGGCTGATCGCCTACGCCGTCGTCACGCCGATCTGGGCAAAAGATGAACGGTACCTGCTACTGGCCTGTCCCTGGGCCGTCGGGCTCATCGCCGTCACGCTGGTGCAGTTGCAACAGATCGCCGGCCGACTCGGTGGCCAGCGACTGGCGAACTTCGTCTTCCCAGCACTCACCCTGAGCGTCTCCGGCTACCTCGGTGTGACGCTTCAGCGACACCCCGTCATCTCCGTCAACAGCCTGGAACGGGTTGAACGAGAAGCGGCCCGCCTGACGCCATCGGGACCCGTCCTTTACGACGGCCGTTATGACGGTGTTTTCACCTACCACGTGCGGCGCAGCGATGCGAACTTCGAGCGACAGGTGATCAACGCCAAACGCTGGGTCGAGTTCTCGGAAGAGCAGACCGTGGAGCAAGTGACACGGGCGCTAGTGGATTCCGGCTGCCGCTATCTCGTCGTCGAGCAGCCGCTTCGCCCCAATCGCCGCGACTCCTGGGAACAGGTTATACGCCAGGTCCAGGCTCGTCCTGAACTGCAACTGGTCAAATCAATCGTCGACTTGCCACAGCCCCTGCCGACGTTTCAGATCTATCGGCTCGTGCCGCAGACCGCCACCCCTCCCACCGCTGACCCGGCACGGGACCCGGCGCCCGCCAAGTGCCTGGCGCTTCCGCTGTTTGGTCGCCGAGTGGAACCGGTAGCAAGCCGCTCGCGATAGCCGCGCGCGGTGGCCACAAGAAGACCCACCGCCCGGACAGCTCAAGCTCCTTCTAAAAAACTCAGTGACGCCGAGTTCTCCGTGCGTAAGTCAACCGAGTTCTCCGTGTGAAAACAACCGCGGTTCTCCGTGCGTAAGCCGTTGAGTCTTGTGGTTACTTCACCGGCTGATAACGTACGCAGACGGGACTGCCCACTGAGATGCTGGTCTTGGTCGGTTGCAGTTCGCCGGTGCTCGGATCGATCTTGAAGACGATGACCGAGTTGGCGGATTGGTTGCCGACGAGCATCCACTGGCCGGTCGGATCGATGGCAAAGTTGCGCGGCGTTTTCACACCGGCAGCTTGGTGCCCGACGGCGGTGAGCTGTTTGGTTTGCGGGTCAACTTTGAAGATGGCAATGGAGTTATAGGGGTCGCGATTCGACACGTAGACGAATTTTCCGGACGGATGAACGACCGTTTCCGCGGTGCTTCCACCGTCTCGCTTAACGTCGGTCGGCAGCGTCGAGAGGACTTGTTTTTGGGTGAGTTTTCCCTGAGCGGCGTCGTAATCCGCGACGATGACCGTGATGTCAGTCTCGCCGTTGATATAGGCGGTTTTTCCGTCAGGATGCCAGGCGAAGTGGCGTGGGCCGGCGCCCTTGGGAGTGTTCAAGGCACCGTGCGGTGTGAGTTTGCCGGTGGCGGCATCAAAGCGATAGATAACTACTTGGTCCAATCCCAAGTCGCAGCAGAAGGCGAATTGATTGGCTTTGTCCAGGTGAATTGCATGTCCATGTTTGCGTGGACCTTGGTGCTGGTGGAAGGAGCTGGCTTTGCCGAGTTTCCCGTCGGCCTCGATCGGCAGCGAGATACAGCTGCCGCCGGAATAATTCGCGGCGAGCACATGTTTGCCGGTAGGATCGACGGTGAGGTGACAGGGGGCGCCGCCCTGGGAAGGCTGCGAGTTGAGGAAGGTGAGCAGTCCGGTTTGCGGATCAACCGAGTAGGCGCTGATGGTTGCTTCGTTTTCATTCACCGCATAGACGAGCTTTTGGTTGGGATGAAACGCGAGGAAGGAGGGATTGCCGGTGGCCACAGCGAGTTTGGGTGGCGTGAGTGAGCCGTCGGCGACGTTGAGTTCACTGAGGTAGATGCCTTGACTGTCCTTGCCGGTGTAGGTGCCCAGGTAGACACGAAATTTTTCCTGAGCGTGAGTCATGCGAGCGGTGGAGGAGTGAACGGCGAAAACGGTCGAGAGTAACGTGAGCCACGTGGCCAGTAGCGGTAGTCGGCGCATCACAAAACCTTTCAAACAGGAGGTGAAGTAAGACTGCGTGTGCCTGCGTAGGTCTCCCACGCCCGCACCCATCGGCCAAAGTCTATTCAATCCCACCACCCCCCCGCCACCCTCCTCCACGCCCCCGCC
>JBIIHW010000080.1:0-8772 GCA_044235425.1 Pirellulaceae bacterium | reverse complement strand
GGAATCGCGAGCCACCCTGCCTACCCATGGCGTTGCCATGGGCTGGTATGTAGCTGGCCCTCCGGGCCGGGTGTCCTCTTACCTCGGTGCCTGTTCAAACCCAGGAACCCACCTGTTCCACCATTCAAACCTATTCCACCATTCAAACCTATTCCACCATTCAAACCTATTCCACCATTCAAACCTTTTCCACCATTCACGCGACCGCCTCATTTAGGTAATCCGACACTCTGCTCTCCCATGCCAGCTCGCATGGACCGACATTTTAGCCATGAGGAAACAAAAGCGGTCGAAGACGCACCAAAGACTTGTAAAACATTGCCGAGCGTTTTATTCCGAGCTTTTTCTGGAAGAAAGATTAAGACGACTAATAAAGCACATCCCAAGGCTGCGGCAATGTAACCCGCTACATGCTTGGCCGACGACCAAGTGTTATAAGTCCGACGATTCAAAGCTGCCCTACGCGATAACCGGAAAACGATCGAATCAGCTGTCGCCTGATCTAATCCCTGCTCGACCAGTTGCGTAGCAATCCGACTCGGCAGAATACGCTGCCTCATCAGCTGCACCGCCTCCTCATTCATCTTGGCAACGAACTCCTGCTGAGCTTTTGCGCTTGTCTGCATCCGCTAACCCTCCGATCGAGACCCTCAATTACCCCACCAGGCCAACTCCCGGTCGGGAACTCATTCGACATCGGCAGAAAATCGAGGCTGCCAGGTTCGCCGGGACAAAAAATGTTTATCCGCATGATGCATGCGTCATTTGCGGCATTCAATCAAGACCTACTCACCGCTCAGAATCGCGTTGTGATTGGGAGGGTACGAGTTCCCCAGGCTTTCACGTTCGCTTGATCTTGGTTCACGGAGCCCTTACGAGTGGACGGGGCTTGTATGCAGACATCATCCTTCCTCGGCACTACCACTGTCGATCGCGTATTACCAGCCAGACACCGCAGAACCTCGTCGATGGCTGGCTGAGTGAGTCGCTCGGGATCAAATAACGCCTCACAAAAAATGAACTTGAAGTAATCATGAGCCCGATCGATGCCGCGACTTCGTAAACCATCGGGTACCTCGAAACGAATGCTCGTGCCCGCGTTCAGCAATACCCAACGATGAGGCTCAAGGCACTGACAGGTCTCAGCGGCGAAGGGAATCAGTTGCGCTTCAAAATCATCCTCGCACAACAGCAGGCAGGACACGAACAGCGGCTGGGAATAGCCGTGTTGAACTCGTACTCGGATGGCTGCTGGCTGCCGTCCGGTCGACGACGACTTCATGGCCAGGGTAACCTCCCCCTCCGTTCCCCACTCTCCGTTCTCTTCAATTTCAATTTCCAGAGTTTCCGCAGCCAAAGCATGCTCAGGTTCAGGCGTCACCCGCAGGATGCGATGCCAGCGAGCGACATGTTCCAGCAATTCCACGGTTTGGCGATCCGAGCCGATCTCTTGTTTCGACCAGCGAAATGACGGTTCTTGTAGCTCTGCCGAATCACGTCGCAAGAGTGCCAAAGAATCGGGTGCGACCCGAAGTTGCCAGTCCACTTTTTCATCCACCTCAGCCGATCTCAGGTGGACGGAACAATCAATCGATCGTCGCAGGTACGCCGCCCGGCTCTCGGCAGCCTCTTGGTCCTCTCCGCCCAGTGCAGATGCCACGACGACCTCGATTGGCCAGCGTGCGTTTACCATCAGACTGACGGTGGCTTGATAGACCAACGAACGATCCAAGAGGTGGCTTCCCAGGCGCACATCACTGTAATTGGCATCAACCTTCACAACTTCTGCGGAACCAACCGCCGCCATCGGATTCCCTAGCTGTTCGGGGGAGACATTTAGAGGGAACAGCAGCAGATGCGTGGTTCGTTCGGATTGGGGATTCTCAATTCCATGTACGGCTCCGGCATCGAGTCGCCAGACCTGGCTTGCAGCATGAAAGGCGACCGTATAGTGTCGAGCTGCCACATGAGGAGTTCCTCGAAAAGAAATCGCATCGAGAGTTGCACCGTCAAAGACTTCTCCGTGGGGAAACTGCGTGGGTGTGGACTTTTGCACTTGATGTGTAGCAAACTGCATCCACTCCCGATAGGTCAAGGCATTCGTCTGATCGCGCAGCACTTCCATTAAATGATAGGAAAAGACTCCATGTTGTTTGCCGTGGAAGTTCTTCTCCCAGGAAACCTGATCCGCTTGCGAAGCGGCCAGCAGCACGTGGGGCGTTTGAAACCAACGGGGCACGCTTGACGAGGCACTTGGCGAAAGCCGCCGAGCTGCCCCTGGGGGCACCGCCGGGGAAACAGCGTCGGTGCTGGGAAGCATCGCCAGATCATCGGCCGTAAAAAGATAAGAATTCAGCGGTCGCGGATCAGATCGGGGTGGAACAGAGCGCACCAGCGAGTGGGAATTCAGGGGCACTACTTGTCCATCACGTGTTCCGGAACCGGCAAAACAGCGATCCAAGATCACAAGAACATGTCCCGCCCGCAACGCCACCTCATGTAAAAGTTTACTTAGCTCTTTATCCGCCAGATCATACCCACCAGGAAGGCGACTATCGTAACAAACAAACGTCTCGAACTCACGATCCGGCTCCAGGTGCCAGAACATCGATGGAGCGGGCTCGCGAGAGCCATGTCCGGAAAAATAAAACCAAGCCACGTCGTCGGGGCCAGCTTTCCGCAAATGCTCGCGAAATCCACTGATAATCCCCTCCCGAGTCGCTTCGTGATTCAGCAGCACTCGGGCTTCAAACTGCCAGGGATCGCTTTGTCGCTCTCCAACCAGATCTTGGAACGCAGTGACATCATTCACACAGCCGTGCAGCGGTGAGACAGGGTGCGGATAGGAATCGATTCCTACGAGAAGTGCATAGAGCGTTGGCATGAGAGTAACTTCGTCTATTCCGTATCGACAATCGTTAAAAGCAGCAAATGAGAATTGAACAAACACCACCCAGACCAAAAACGGAACTGTCTCGAGCGTTCGCGAATTGCTACTAGCACGAGACGGTTCTAAGCGTGTTTTCTCGCACTAATGCGAATCTGGAAAGTTGCCGGTTCCGTATCGAAAAGTATCCACTTTCCCTGCGGAGCTGCGGGCCAGGCGGAAGCCCAGATTGTCGTTCCGGTTCTCCGGCTCGTTGGCGTTGCGAATCGCGGCGCGGCAGTTCCACGCATCCGCGTTCCAGCTGCCACCACGGTTCACCCGCTGTAAGACCCTTGGCCACTCACCATTGAGAGTGAATCTATCAATTCGCTTCTGAAAAGCCAACTCTTGATCCCTCCTGACTTTACAAATGCGGTGAGGGCTGTGACGTGGATTTGATACGATTGCTCATCGATCCATCCGTTAATCCATGCTAAGTGCAAGTCGTAAAGCCGGCGACGGAATCTGCGTCGACTTCGTTCATTTAATCCAATATGAGTCGGAAACAAGCGACACCCAAGGAATGATATTCCGTGCCGAATCGGTTTGATCAATCCACCAGCCTTCAGCTTTAGTCGCAAATACTCTCCCAGATACTGCTCACAGCAAACCAGAATATTTCGAAGCCCCTCACGACTCTCCCCCCATATCAAGCAATCATCCATGTACCGAACATAACCACATACCTGTAGCTGCTCCTTGACGAATCGATCAAAACCAGAAAGGTAAAAATTGGCGAAATGCTGCGATGTCAGACTGCCAATTGGTAATCCTTGTCCCGGTTGCGACTCATGAGAGGCGATAATTCGCCAAAACAAGGCCAAAAGACGCTTCTCTTTGAATGCCCTCTCCAAGAGCACCATCAATTGTTGATGGCAGATACTATCGAAATACTTGCGAACATCAAATTTCAGAGCCCAAGACCAGCGTCGACAAAACTCCTTCGCTTTTTGCAGGGCAGCGTTTCGTCCACGTCCACGGCGACAAGCATAAGTATCCGCAATCAAACGCCGTTCAAATATCGGCTCACACACATTCATGATGGCATGATGGAGAACTCTCTCCGCAAAGCAAGGGGCAGTAATCATTCTTCGCTTGGGGTCAAAGATCTCAAACTGATGCCTTCTTCCAACTGAAACATTACCAACTAAAACCTGTGCTCGAATCTCATCCAGTTGAGAATCGAGTTGGTCCGAGAATCGAATAACATCGGAACGATGACGTTTACCTCTCGCGGCCCGATAAAATGCCAGCCTTAGGTTCTCACGATCAGCGATCTTGTCGAACAGCCCCGTTGCTCGCCTCATGTCCTGGACTCCAGCATTTTTTCAAGTACTCCAGAACTCGTGGCCCATATTTCTGCACCCGAATATCACCAACTCCCGGAATTTTCGATAGCTGCTCGGTCGTAGCAACTCTTGACTGCACGATCTTTGCCAATTGCTCATTGGTGAACACGGAAAAGAGCTGAATGCCGTCGTTTGTGGCGATTTCCTTGCGAAGCAAACTGAGATGAGCGAATACCTCAAACTCCTCCGCACTAAGCACCTCTTTATAGTCGATACCCCGACGCGCCGAGTGACTGACAGGACCTGCGGCTTCCTTCTTAACCGTCGTTTCCAAGTAATCCACCAATACAGACCAGTAAGACTCCAGCCCGCAATTCACCCACTCACGTTGCATCGATAGAACGCGATGAGTTTTCAAAAAATGATTTAACTCGGATTCCGCCCACTCAAAGTTTCTGGCGGGAATCAAGAACACTTTATATGCCATGGGATTACTTCCAAAAACATGAGTGCCAATGTCAAACTTGTACGCACTAGCCGAGCTCCGCACCACGCTCTGGCTCGCTGGGCCTTTTCACCCGCTCCGCGGGCCGGCCCCGCGGCCGACGCGTGCTGCTCCGCAATCTGGTTACCTTGCTTACTGACTTACTTCATCGCTGGCTTGCTTGACGGAACTGCGGGCCAGGCGGAAGCCCAGACTGTCGTCCCGGCGCCCCGGCACGTCGGCGACGCGAACCGCGGCGCGGCAGCTCCACGCATCCGCGCCCCAGCCGCCACCACGGCCCACCCGCCGCAAGACCGATGGATGCTTCGTTGTCCGCCGCTCGTACCGCTCCTGATACTCATCTTCACACCATTCCCACACGTTGCCCAGAATATCCACGAAGCCCCATGGATTTGCATGTTCTTTCTCGAAGTCCTCAGGCACAGTCGTGGAGCCACTCTTCCAAACCTGGTCTGCCGTCCGGCGGCGGGCATTGTCTCCACCAAAATCTCCCTCCCACCAATAGGGCCACTTCCGTGGTGTTCCAGCACGACACGCATACTCCCATTCATTTTCATAGGGCAGACGACATGATTCACCGTCCCAGTGCAGCCACTGACAGAATACCCAAGCGTCAAACCAGCTCACCATAATTGCCGGATGTCGATCCGTTGGACTGATCCGCCGGTATTCAGATTGATAATCCGATTGCACCAAGCCATGGCCCGGATCAAACAGGCGATACCACGAATTCAAAACCGGAAAACGACTGAGTTGAAATGGCGGCACGATTTGCTTGACATTCGACGGGTCCTCGTCAGCTGGGTAAAACGCAGCCCTGATTTTGTCCATGCTTTGCTCGCGAATCACATCGGGCCAGAATTCTCGATGAGCTTTTCGCTGTCCGTCGCCAGCTCGACCTGGCGGAAAGTTGAATCGCGGCAAAATCCTCCGTTCCACAAATTGCTCAATGCTCTCGGAATCTGCACCCTGCGTACATTCTTGACCTTCTTTAAGTAGTTCTTCGTAGGACTTTCGATCTTCGTCCGGCATCGCCTGCTGGCCGGGTGGCGAACCCATTTCAAAGGTACCACCAGGAAGCTCTTTCAGGTTCCGACGAATTGCTTCGGCCGATTGTCGCCGCTGCACGTCCGGGTCCTGAAGAATGCCGCCAAACTCAGATAAGAATTTGTCATGGATGGATCTAGCGAGCTTATCGACTGGATCAACCCTCGACTTTCCATATCTTTCGACGCGATGCCAAGACCGATAGATCATTTCCGTTGATCGCCGAGTACCGTCGCGAGTGCCGTCGCCGGGTTGATAGAGCGGCTCAATGGATTGTAACCACTTCTCCGGTAGCTGATGCTGGTCCGGCATCTCGGTCGTGAAACGCCAGATCCAGTAATAGGCATCGGTCGCTGGATCGTGCGGTAAATACAACTCCAACGACCTGGAATCGTCCGGCGATGCATAGCTACTTAACCAGCGCGCAATCAGGAACTCCTGCAACTGACGATTGCGCCATAACAGTTCCTCGTTAAGTGCGGAATCAATGATTCCCCACTGAACCACCGTGTTCATGGCCTGGATTCGCTTTAGATCCTCATCAAATTTACTGCGATCATCCTTAGCATAGGAGTCCGGTACGAGCCGTTTGAACAACCGATTTCTGAGATCCGCTAACTGCATGCCTGAAACCTTGCTGAAGTTCGGACCCGATTCGTCGCGGTCCGTAGTATTACCCAAGGTCTCGTCGGGCGGTGGGACGGTCTGCAGCATGAGAAACGCAAATCCGCTCAGAATCCGGTATGCCAAGCTGATCGTCGTATCGGTCACATCAGCCTTCATCAGTCCCAATCCGTTTTCGCTCGCGCCCTTACTGCCCTCAAGCCCCTCTTGGATGAGATTGCGAGTCGCCATCGCGTAGACATCGCTGGCGTTTTTGATGGTTTCCAACTGGTTATCCGGGATTTCATGACGAATATAATAGAGCACGCGCGGTGTCCGCAGGATCTCGCGAACTTCGGGCGGGATTGTTTTATATCGCGAACCTCCGTCGTCCATGGTTCCCAGATAGCTCCGCTGCTGATCCTCGGTGAACTCATTGATTTGTACGAAATGCCAGGTGAGGTCCCGATGTTGGCCCAGGCTGAATAGCCCTTTTCGATTCTGTCGTATCGCGTAGGGGCGACCGGCGACGATCACGCGGCAGCGCGACCACGATGGCTCATTCAATCGCGCCCCCAGTGCCTCGATCACGTTCTGTCGTGCCTGATCCAATTCGTCGATGAGTAATACCAGCCGCCCCTCGTCACGCAACCGCTTCACCATCGCCAGCGCCGGGATATCGTCCAGTTTCTTCGTGCCGTTCGCTGTGTTTTTCTGCCATTCCCGCACCAATTGCCGTTCCAGCCATTCTTCGCCGAGCTCGTTTTCTCCGGGCGGCTTTAAACTGCCCAGCCGCAGCAAGATGGCCAGCGAAGTTGTTGAATGATCGATCAATGTCACGGTCGCGGAGCTGGCAGTCGCGAAGTTGGCAGTCGCGGAGCTACGCGTCTCTGCCGCAGCCTCGATCGTCGCGTGTTCGGATTTCGCTCGCTGATTGATCGCGTACTGCAACCATTCCAAATTGGCTGATTTTCCGATGCCTGCATCCGTGGTCAGCACCACTCGCCGCAGTTCGTGTACCTGCCCATCCTCATCCACTAACCTGCCGGTCGCTAACTGCTCTCGTTCGATCTCCAGCCAGCGATTCGATTCCTTGGCAGCATTCTGTCCGTCTCGGTTGCCGAGCGACGCAGCTGCGGAACGGTGACGCTGCCGAGTCAACTCACGAACACAATAAATAAGATCGTTGTCGGGATCTTTCGGTCGGAGCCATTGAAACCCCTGACTGGTGAGAAAGCCACGCGATTTGTTGGATCTTCCCGCCTGGCGACCGGCCGAACTGGATTGCTGATCGACATCCCCCGCCGTCTCATCGATCAAATGCCAGCTAGTAGCCCAATTCCTACTTACCTGCTGCTGATACCGCTCAATCCAATCCGGAAGCTCATGGGTATGCATTTGCTGCACAAGCTCTTGCCAGGTTAGGCTACGATGCTCGGGTGATCGAGTTTCCAGTGTCCATGGCAGGTCCGGCTGTTGTCGATTAAAAGGCTCCGGCGCAATCCAACTTCCCTTCCGCTCGCAGCTCAGCCCGGAAGGATGCTCGGAGCGTACATGCCAATCAGTTTGCTCCATGGATTCTTGTAGACTCTTTCCATGCTCGATGAACTGCTCATAAAAAATCTTGGCAAACTTCTGCGCAACGGAATCCTGGATCGTAGCATGAGTCGCGATGACGGCGACAATTTTTGAGTTTTCCTGAGCGAAGAGCTGATCAATCCAGCCAATCGTTCCACAGCCATTCAAAAACACCAAGCGCAAATTCGGTAGGCTGGCCAGCAGTGGCGCAAAACCATGCACCGAAATCCGTTCGCCCGAACTCTCACTGAGCGAAAATGTATCGGCATCCGCATGCCCACCAAAATGAAAGGCCACTATTCGTGTGCCGAAATCACCGATCACATGGCGAACAGGAGCGTAGTCGTGAATCTGTCGATCGATGAATTCTACCTGTGAGCGATAGGGGCGGAAGAATTCGGTCAGCGTCTTGCCTTCCATCTCCACGTTACGTAACCGCTGAATTGAATCGAGAGCACTCCAATTTGGTGCGAAGCAGCCCAGCACCACCGGTTGATATCCGATCGTCATTTCGCGACCCCTTCTAATCGCCCAACCCATCTACCCCATTGCTGCGGATTATCTCTAAACGGCCAGGGAAATGAAACACGGCACTGGCGACGCGTCGCCAGTCGAGCGTGGCGCTGCGAGTGAAATGGCTAGATAGCCCGGAATGGGGCGCTTCGAGTGATAGGCCCCAACAACCGCGGAGGGGGCGCTTCGAGTGAAATGACCCAACAGCCCCGAATGGGGCGACCACAAATCAGCCCATGGCAGAGGTGCAACGAGCCTCCGGCGAGTTGCACCGTCGCCATGGGTTACGGAGACCAATCTTCCGCGTGTTA
>JBIIHW010000017.1:0-96023 GCA_044235425.1 Pirellulaceae bacterium | reverse complement strand
CGACCCGACCTTGTGTCGGGCGAAGCGGTGACTTCCTCGGTTACCGGGCGTCGGACGCATGAGGCGAGCTCTGCGACGAACTTCCCGCTTCACGACTTGGAAAGTCGTGCGACGGAGCCGCTCCCGACCCGACCTTGCGTCGGGCGAAGCAGTGAATTCCGCGGTTACCGGGTGTCGGACGCACTCGTAAATGTCTGCGGTAAACTTTCCGCTTCACGACTTGGAAAGTCGTGCGACATGAAGGCTCGCTGCCCGATGCGACACGTTAGCTCCCGACCCGACCTTGCGTCGGGCGAAGCAGTGACTTCCTCGGTTACCGGGCGTCGGACGCATGAGGCGAGCTCTGCGACGAACTTTCCGCTTCACGACTTGGAAAGTCGTGCGACATGAAGGCTCGCTGCCCGATGCGACACGTCAGCTCCCGACCCGACCTTGTGTCGGGCGAAGCAGTGACTTCCTTGGTTACCGGGCGTCGGACGCACTCGTAAATGTCTGCGGTAAACTTTCCGCTTCACGACTTGGAAAGTCGTGCGACACGTCAGCTCCCGACCCGACCTTGTGTCGGGCGAAGCAGTGACTTCCTCGGTTACTCCTGAACGGCGGAGCCGTGGCATTCGATAGCCAGGCGCGTAAGCGCCTGGAACTCTCGCCAAACATGAACGCCAAATCGCGGAGCGATGGCATTGGCTGCGCCCTTCATCCAAGGAATTTCGCAAGAACTGGCGACGCCATTGCCACGGCTCCACCGCTCGGGCTTTTACGGTGAAAATGTGTTGCGGTGGCCCCTGAGTCCCAGACGCTTCGAGTCCCAGGCGCTTACGCACCTGGCTATCGAATGCCATCGCTTCGCGATTCATTCCGGCAACGGGGCCGCGGTCCTCAAGCAAGGGCGGTCACGTTTACCGCCCATCGCACTCGCGCACTGATTCCAGCTCCCTCGTTCAAACACGCAGATCACCCCAATCGGTGCGCGTAAGTAGGACCTGGTGCTGGTGAACGGTTACTCATAACTTCGTGCCATGAAGCAACTGGTAGTCCAGCCCGTCCCTGAACTGCATCCGAATCGTTTTGGCTATACCCAGTGAATCGTCATCTCGAAGGGCAAGATGTCCATCGAGGACGTTTGAACCGCCCGGTGACCGACCTAACTCTAGTCACTACAAAGAGAAAGCCGTTCGACTATTTGGCCGAACGGCTCGATTTGAAGAAAAGTCGGGGTGACAGGATTTGAACCTGCGACCTCTTGGTCCCGAACCAAGCGCTCTACCAGGCTGAGCCACACCCCGAAAGTTACCTACTCTGAATTTCTGATAACGTCTGTTTCGACAGGCTTTTGATGCGCCCCGACGTTACAAACCGCGGCGTTTTCTTTCGTCGACGAATGACGCTCGCCTTGGTTGATTTTTCCCGTGGCAGGCAGACTTCGACTAAGGGAGCACATCTTAGTCGACTGCAAAGGTTCGTCCAAGAGGCATTTTTCCGTCGGGAGCGGGGAGGGATCGGTTGTCGGTTGGTAATCGGCAACTTTCACCCTCAACCCTCAACCCTCAACCCGCAACCCGCAACCCGCAACCCGCAACCCCTCAACCCTACTTAGGCTTTTTGTTTCGAGCGGGATTCGCGGAGGCCGCGGCTGAGGATGTCGCGCAGCAGTGGAGAATAGTCCTCGTACTTGGAGCGGTCGGGGGCTTCGCCGGCGTGCTGATAGATCGCATCGCGCGGTTTTTTGCCCAGGGCGATCAACGTTGAACTCACCGTTCCCTTCTCCGTGCCGCGATCAATCATACTGGGACGACCGGGCAGAGCGGGCGAACGAGCAAACACCTTGCTCGCCACCGCTAAGAACTTCACGGGCGAATCGAGCGTTTGCAGCGTCAGTAAACGGCGCGCCAACTTGCCACGCTCGTCCCGCGCGTCATTCACATCGCCATTACTCACAATGCTCAAGCCCTCAATCAACTCCACCGCTTCCACTTCGTCCCCACCATGCACCACCCAGCCACTCTCCGCGTCCGCACAGACGAAGTTCACGCCGTCATACTGATTACTCGACAGCTCCTCCATCGCCTTATCCACGGCTTGCCGAGCGGAACCGCTCTTGAGCAGTTCGCGGCACAAGAGGCCCCGCGAACGAGGGCTCAGTGGTCGAAAGGGCTTCGGTCGGTTGCAGGCCGCCACCAGCAAACCGTGCTGATTGACACCCAGCCAGGTGCCCCCGCCCTGCTGATCAATGCCACATAAAACTCGAGGCTTCCCCGACTGAATGGCCGGTACCGTCGCCGCTCGCTCATAACGCTCATCGCGATTCATCGCGACCAGGATGGGAGCTTCAGGAACGAGACGGTATTGAATCGCCAGAATACACATGGTTAATTTTTCCCTGAGGAAAGGTCGCTTAGGACTCTGTTCGCTCTACCCGATCAGGCCTTGGCGTCGGTAACGAGGTTCCCAATGTATTCGTTCAAGCAACGACTCGACACCCCTCAAATGGGAGCAGCCAGGGGCCGGTCACACGTGGTTTTGAACGCAAGAAACGTCAGGATCGGGACTTGAGCAGAATCCGCGAAATCAATATGGTGGCGCCACCTAGGTAAGAGTTACCAACTTGTGGACCAACAACGAGGGAATTGAGGGCGATGAGTCGTTATTCACTAGCCAGGCCGGTCAACGTCGCCATCGTCGGAGCGGGCGCGGTGAGCGATTACCATCATGTCCCCGGAATTCGGCTCGACCCACGAGCGCGACTGGTCGCCGCCTGCGACTCCTCCGAAGCGCTGCTCCAACAACGTAAGTCCGATTGGGGCATCGACTTCGTTACGACCGACTATGAGCAACTATGTGCTCATCCCGGCGTCGATGCCGTGATCGTTGCCACCCCGAATTTCACGCACCTCCCCATCTGCCTTGCCGCCGCTCGCCACGGCAAACATATCATGTGCGAGAAGCCGCTGGGGCTAAATGCGGGCGAGGTGCGGCAAATGTACCATGCCGCGCGCGACCATCACGTCGTGCACATGACCGCCTTCACCTATCGCTTTGCACCTTCGATGCGATACCTGAGGCACCTGCTGAAATCGGGTGCTCTGGGTGAACCGCGCCACTTCCGCAGCCAGCGTTTCTTGGACTGGCCTGAAACGAGCTGGGGATGGCGGCAGTACAAGGCTCAAGCCGGCGCCGGTGACCTTTTCGATATGACCATCCATCGCATCGATTTTGCCCTCGATCTGCTCGGCCCCGTCGCGCGGCTGTCGGGAGCCGTCGCCCGCTTCGCTCCACGCGATCGCACCAAAGATGGCCAGCCCTGCCCCCCTTCGGAAGTGGATGACTGGTCGTGTCTTTTGGGCGAATTCGCCTCCGGTGCCACGGGCGTCTGGGAAGGTACCACGCTGGCCAAAGGGTATGGATTCAAAGGGTTCGGGCATGAGTGGGCCGAGGTGAACGGCTCCGAGGGCTCGGCCGTCTACCGCTTGCACATGCCCAACCAGATCATGGTGGGTCGCACCGGCAGCGACCTCGCTCCCGTCGACGTGCCCGAGGAATTCCTCAAGCCGACCGGCAGCGTCCGCGACCCGCGCCAGGGCGAACCGGCAACCATTTTCCGTTACGATTTGGTGTGGGAATTCATTTCTGCGATTGTGGAAGAACGCGACGCGGTGCCCAGTTTCTACGATGGACTGCAAGCTCAGGTGATCGCCGACGCGGTCCTCGACTCGCACGCCCGCAAGACCTGGGTCGAGATCCCGGAAGAGCCGCGGTAGGGGTCCCCGCGCCGCACCGGTCAGCCGACAGCGACCCAATCCGCGATATCCAGTGACAACCGTGGGTCAACAACACGACTTTCTCGAATTCGTTCGGACCAGGCGGAGGCGCGATGAGTAGTAGTGGCAGGGAAGCAGCAAGCGGGGACGCCGTGCGGGGGGCAGCGGCGAGTGGGGAGACGCAAGAACTGAGTGCCAGCTTAGCCACTCGCGGGCAGCTGCATTCGCTGCTGGGGATTCGCATCGAGGCCGTTGGTGCGGCCCTCCCGTCACTCGCCGTTCGCAATGAGGATCTGGTGAGCCTTGGTTGTGACCCGGACTGGATTGTGCGCCGCACCGGTATTCAGCAGCGTTATCATGCCGCCGAGGGCACAGGCACCAGCGACTTGGCTTACGCGGCCGCTCGCGATTGTCTGGCCCAAGCGTGCATCACCGCCGCGGAGATCGACTTGATTTTGGTCGCCACCGCGACGCCCGATACACCGATTCCATCGACCGCCTGCCATTTGCAGCGTCTGCTGGGTGCCACCGCTCCGGCGATGGACCTGAACGCCGCCTGTTCCGGCTTTGTCTACGCACTGGTTACCGCAGCTCAGTTTCTCAAGACGGGGGCGAGCCGCCGAGTGCTGGTGGTGGGAGCCGACACGATGTCGCGCACCGTCGATCCGCGCGATGTCAAAACCTATCCGCTCTTCGGCGACGGTGCCGGAGCGGTGCTGCTGAGTGTGGGTGAGTCGCACCAAGGGCTGCTCAGCTACACGCTGGGAGCGGATGGAGCGGGGTCGGACCTGCTGATCATTCGCGCTGGCGGCTATCGCCAACCGCTTTGCACCGCCACGCTCGACGATGGCCAGCGTTTCTTGAAAATGGCAGGCCAACCTGTGTTCAAGTGGGCGGTCCGGCTGGTCGCTGACTCGATTCGTGACGTGGTCCGGCATGCCAACCTGACGATGAACGACGTCGATTTAGTGCTGCTGCATCAGGCCAATGAACGCATCATGTCTGCGGCGATTGAGTCGCTGGAGTTTCCTGCCGAGCGCGCGGTGATGAACATTCAGCGCGTTGGCAATACGTCGGCTGCCAGTATTCCTCTGGCGCTGGCCGAAGCCTACCAAGCCGGTCGCATTCAGCCTGGACAGCGAGTTCTGATGTGTGGTTTTGGAGCCGGTTTGACATGGGGAACCGCTCTGTTCAAATGGTAACTCGCTCTTACTTGCCGATCCCCTTTCCGCTACTAACCTCTGCTGGATTCTTTCATGGCTACGAAACGATTGCCGCCGCGTTCCCAGATCAAAGCCGCCGACACGTGGGATTTGACGAGTTTGTTTGCGGACGACGCCGCCTGGGAGAAGCAGTTTCAAAAGTTTGAAAAGCTGATTGGCGGTTTTGAGAAGTTTCGCGGCCAGCTGGCCAGCAGTGCGGCCGCCTTGGCAGCTTGCTTGAAGTTTGATTTGGAAGTCGATCGACTTGGCGATCGTCTCGGTACGTACGCATTCCTGAAAACCGCTGAAAACCAGGCCGATAGTGCCTACCAGCGCATGATCGGTCGGTTCCAGAATGTGGCGACGAAGGCGAGTCAATTAGCGAGCTTTATTCGTCCGGAAGTGATGGCGATACCCGCGGCGAAACTAAAGCAGTTTCTGGCCAGTAAAGAGCTCGCTCCCTACCGGCTGATCGTCGAACGAATTCTGCGTTACAAGCCATACACGCTAAGTGACAACGAAGAGCGACTGCTTGCCATGCAGGGCGAGATGGCGCAAGCCTCCAGCAAAACCTTTCGGCAATTGCTGGACGCCGACCTGAAATTCGGTTTCGTCAAGAATGCGGAAGGTGAGCAGGTTGAACTTGGAAATTCAACCTTTGGGCAACTCTTGGTTTCACCCTCACGCAATGTCCGTAAGGCGGCGTTTCACCAGTACTATGAACAGTTCACTGCCCACGCCAACACTCTCTCGTCCACGCTCGCCGGTTCCATCCAAAAGGATGTCTACTACGCTCAGGCTCGTGGCTATAAAAGCTCGCGCGAATCATCACTCTACGCCGACAACGTGCCGGTCTCCGTGTATGACAACCTGATTGCTTCAGTCCGCCAGCATTTACCGAGTGTGCATCGGTATTATGAGCTGCGACGCCGCAAGATGAAGCTGCGTGAAATCCACCACTATGATACGTATGTGCCGATTCTGGCTGACTTGGAAAAGCGTCATACCTGGAAGCAGGCGGTCGACCTGATCACGGCGGCGCTGCAGCCGCTCGGTGATGAATACTGCTCGACGCTCACTCATGGGCTTACGAATCGCTGGTGTGATCGCTATCCAAATCATGGAAAGCAAAGTGGAGCCTTTAGCAGTGGCACCTACGACAGCGACCCTTATATTCTCATGAATTATAAGCCCGAGGTGTTTAACGACGTCTTCACGCTGGCGCACGAAGCAGGACATTCGATGCATACCTACTTCTCCGCCAAGCATCAGCCTTATCAATATTATTCTTATACGATTTTTGTGGCTGAGGTGGCGAGCACATTTAATGAGGAATTGCTGAGCCATCATTTATTACAGCGATCCAAGGATGATCGCGAACGTGCTTATCTAGTCAATCGCGAGATTGATGATATTCGTGGTACGATTATTCGGCAGACGATGTTTGCGGAATTCGAGAAGATCACGCATGGAATGGTGGAGGCTGGGGAGCCGCTAACCGTTGATTCCCTGAAAGCTGTCTATCGCCGATTACTGGAAGATTATTTCGGTCCCGAATTTAGTCTGGACGATGAGTTGTCACTGGAATGCCTGCGAATTCCGCACTTCTATCGTTCGTTTTATGTCTACAAGTATGCCACTGGTTTGTCCGCCGCGATTGCGCTCAGTCAGCGCGTGCTACAAGGTGGTCAGAAAGAGTTGCAGGATTATCTTTCGTTCCTCAAAGGTGGCTGTTCGAAATTTCCGCTCGATCTGCTGCGTGATGCAGGCGTCGACATGGAGAGTCCCACGCCGGTTGACACCGCCCTGCGGCACTTCGGACGTCTGGTGGATGACCTGGAGAACCTACTGCGATGATGCGATCTTGGGCCTGTTTGGTCTGTTTGGCGTTCGGGCAAGTTGCGGGAGCGGCTGCTCCCACCAATCCCAAAGTGCTCGATGATCGACTGCAATTAGAGCTGATTTCGCAGCAGCCTGACCTGGTAACTCCCGTGGGCCTGGCGATCGATGATCGCGGCCGACTGTTTGTGGTGGAAAGTCATACGCACTTTCCACCGGCGAACTATGCGGGTCCCAAGAGCGATCGCATTCGCCTGTTTGTTGATTCCAATGGCGACGGAAAACCCGACCGCGTGTCGACGTTCCACGAAGGACTGAAATTCACGATGAACGTGGCTGTCGATCGCGATGGCTCGTTGCTCGTTGCCACTCGCAGCGAAATCCTGCGTCTGCGCGATCGCGATCAGGATGGAGTGGCGGATGAGACCACGTCGCTCGCGAAGCTACTCACCGCCGGCAATTATCCGCACAACGGGCTATCGGGATTCACATTTGATTTCCGCGGCCGCATCTATTTTGGTTTTGGCGAGAACCTGGGCGCCGACTATCGACTCGTCGGCTCGGATGGTAAATCGTTAGCGGGTGGAGGCGAGGGCGGGAACATTTATCGCTGCGAACCGGACGGACGTGACTTGACGCTTGTCGCGACAGGGTTCTGGAATCCCTTTCATCTGTCGATCGATGAAGTGGGCCGTTTGTGGGCGGTGGACAATGACCCCGATTCGCGACCTCCCTGCCGCTTGATCCACGTGGTGCCCGGTGGCGATTACGGCTATCGCTTCCGCAACGGACGTAAAGGAACTCATCCCTTTACCGCGTGGAATGGCGAATTGCCCGGCACGCTGCCGATGGCGAGCGGCACTGGCGAGGCTCCCAGCGGCGTGCTGGCGTATGAATCCGATCAGCTTCCAGCCGCTCAATACAAGGGAAATCTGCTCGTCACCTCGTGGGGTGATCATCGCCTCGATCTGTTTGAGCCGCGAGCTCGTGGAGCTTCATTTCTTGCTGCCGGTCGACCGGTCGTGGTGGGTGATGACCAGTTTCGCCCCGTAGGCGTGGCAGTGGCTCCGGATGGCTCCATCTACTTCACAGACTGGGTCGATAAATCGTACCAACTACATGGACAAGGACGGCTCTGGCGGTTGTCGTTGAAGGACGCTCAGCCACGGACGAAGTATGCAAGTGACGGCGCGGCGCTGCAGTCGACTGACCGTGCGATTCGCACTGCGGCCGCACGCAGGCTTGCCGCCAGCGGTGCCGCGGGGCGTGATCAGCTACTGGAGCTGCTGGTTAAGTCGGCACAGCGAGCGACGGCGGTGGGGGTCCTGGCAGAATTTTGGAGTCAGTTGACGACATCCCAGCGACAGCAATTTGTGAATGCCTGGACGGCGGATTCGTCGGCGCAGATTCAGGCCTTCGCGCTGGAGGCGACCGAGGGGGCGCTCGTGGATTTAAAAGACTGGTCGGCAGCCAGTCGACCAGCGATCGTGCGAGCCGCGGCCTATCGAGTGATGAAGCAACCAGAGCAGCAGTCGCTCCTGCGTCAAGGACTGCTCGATGCTGACCCGTTCATTCAGCAAGCCGCGCGCTATGGACTGTTGCAAGCTGGCTTCGATCCGCTGTCGGTCGATTGGTCGAAACAGAAGGATCCGGGGGAACGAGCGAATGGAGTGCTGCTTTTGCGAGCTCATGGCACGGAGCGTGCGCGGGAACTCATTCCGCAACTGCTTAAAGACTCAGATCCAGCCGTGCGATTTCTGGCTGTGCAATGGATCGGCGAGGAACGATTGACAACTCTGCGACCGCAGCTGGAGGAGACGCTGCGCGAGCGAGCGACTACTCGGCAGCTATTTGAGGGTTGCCTGGCGGCGCTGGAGATGATCGATGGCACCAAGCGTTCCCCGACCGACGAATGGCTCGGTGAACAGTATGTGGTGCGTATGCTGTTGGACCCGCAAGCTGCGCCGACGGTGCGACGCCAGGCACTGCGCACGCTACGGCCCAGTCATCCCGAGTTGACACTGGCGCGACTGGAAAAGTTGCTGGCGGATGAAGATGCCGCAGTTCGACTAGAAGCAATTCGAACTCTGCGCGATCACCCAGCGGCAGATCGTCACCGGCTGCTGCTGTCGGTCGCTGCGAATTCCCAGCAGAGCGAACGGGAGCGAGCCGAGGCGATGATGGGTCTGTCGGCGGAGGACACTGAGCCGGGTGGGGCGCGCGAGCGATTGATCGACTGGTCAATCCGTGAGGAGTCGCCGGTGGTGGCGATCGAGGCACTGCGCGGGCTGCGTGGTGCCCGGCTCACCGATCAGCAGCGTGAACAATTGCGGCAAGCGGCCGAGCGGCGTATGCCGGCTTGGCGCGAATTACTCGCTAAGGTGCTGGCGCCGACTGCTGCCGCGGCCTCCACCAATCCGGCAGCCTCCACCGATCCGGCAGCACCGATTGCTGCAGCGGCCTCGGACGCACTCGTCGACACTTGGCTAAAGCTACTGTCGGGCTCTGGCGATGCTGCTGCAGGCGAACGAATCTTTTTCCATCCGCGCGCGACCGGTTGCTATCGCTGTCATGAACAGGATGGTCGCGGAGCGGGCCTGGGACCGGAACTCACGCGCGTTACAAGCACCATGACGACGCGGCGGCTGGTGGAGTCGCTCGTGGATCCCAGTCGCGAAATCGCTCCGCAATTTGTGCCGTGGGTGATCGAAACCGAAGCGGGACAGGTTCGCATCGGCATGCTCGTCGGTGAAGAAGTCGATGGCACTCAGCGTTACGTCGAGTCGACGGGCACCGAGTTCCGGTTGAAGCCGGCTCAAATCGCCGAACGTCGTCCTCACGGTCGTTCGATCATGCCCGACGGCCTGCCCGAACTTCTTACCGCGCAGGAGTTTCGCGATCTGATCGCGTATCTCACGCAGTCGAAAGAGCAGCAGTTGAAAGTCCTACAGTCCCAGGAAACGCCGGCGAAGTAGTCGTACAAACAGTTTCGTCCAGCACACTTCCCTTCCCAACAGGGTCAGGCCATGAGTGACGAGTTGATCGCGCAGCGAAATTTGGGAACGAGTGAGATTCGTGTGTCGGCGGTGGCGCTGGGTTGTTGGCCGATCGCAGGGATGACGAGTTTAAATGTGGAGGATGAGGCGAGTCGGGCGACGATTGCCGCATGCTTCGATTTGGGCGTCAATTTTCTGGACACAGCTTATTGTTATGGCGCAAAAGGCGAATCCGAACGGCTCATCGCACAGGCCATTCGCGGTCGACGCGATGAGCTGGTCCTGGCGACCAAATGTGGCATTCACTGGGACGAGCGGGGAGAGCGGCAGTTTGATGGACGCCCGGAGCGGCTACGGCAGGAGTGTGAAACCAGCCTGCGCAGGCTGGAGACGGATCGAGTTGAACTGTTGTATTTGCATGCTCCGGATCCGCGCGTGCCAGTCACCGAGTCCGCAGGTGAACTGCGACGCCTGCAGGAGGAAGGAAAGACGCGCACGGTCGGCGTTTCAAATTTCAACGTGGAGCAACTGGAGGCGTTTCATCAGGTCTGCCCCATTGCAGCGGTGCAGCCACCCTACAACATGCTCCAGCGTCAGATCGAGCAGGACATTCTGCCGTGGTGCCAGCAACATGGCGTATCACTGGCGGTTTACTGGCCACTTATGAAAGGCCTGCTGGCGGGTAAGCTGCCGCGCGACTACGTGTTCGCTCCCGGCGATGGACGAGCGAAATATCCGATGTTTCATGGCGAAGAGTGGCAGAGGAATCAAGACTTTTTGGACGACTTACGAGCGATAGCCAGCGAGTTGGGACGTTCGATCGCCGATGTGGTTGTGAACTGGACGATCCACCAGCCAGGCATCACGGTGGCGCTCTGTGGTGCCAAGCGCCCGGACCAGATCCGTGAATCCGCCGCTGCACTCACCTGGCGGCTCAGCCCCGACCAACTGGCCCGCATCGATGACGCCTTGCGGCGCCGGGGCGCTCCGGTCTCTCGCCCTGCCGTCTAGAGTCCACGCCTGCACGGGTCGACGGTGTCCTGCTGGGTGGCATAACGCGGGGCGCAGGACGTGGGAGCTTCCGAATCAACTCGCCAAAGTCAGCGTAGGATTAGTTCCATCTAATACCACCGGCAGGCCATCGCTTATCACGTACGGCTTAACCTTAGGGGATTAGACTCAAACCGGGAGCGGTTGCTCGTTTTGAGAGAGAATCCGCTGCAGCAATAGCTCAGAGCAACGCCACTAGGCGGCCAGTGGTGTGCCAATCACTTTCGCGACCTCTTCGCAGATCACTTTGAAGCCAGCCGGATCAGCAATTGCGATCTCAGAGAGCGACTTGCGATCGAGCTCGATGTTGAGCTCCTTTAGGGCGAAGATGAACTGGCTGTACTTGAGGCCATGGGCGCGAACGGCGGCATTGAGTCGGACGACCCACAACTGCCGGAAGCTACGGCGTTTTTGACGGCGATCACGGTAGGCATAGACACCGGCACGAATCACCGATTCCTTGACCGTGCGGAGCAGCTTGCGACGACCGCCCACAAACCCTTTCGCTCGGCGGAAAATTCGTTTCTTGGCTTGGCGAGTAGCAGCGCCTTTTTTAGTTCTCATGGCAATGATCCGTACTAAACAAACTGCGAAGAGGGGAGCGTGCCGCGGCCCGAGCGGCTGCAAACTGGCTGTCGCGAACTGTTAGCCACTGTAGCCATTCAAGGCGATCTGCAGTGACTTGGTCATCACCTTGCTGGTGACGGTAGTACCACGCAGGTTGCGACGTCGCTTTTTGGAGCGACGTGACGCCAAGTGGCTCGTGCCAGCATGACGATGCTTGGCCTTGCCGCTGGCCGACAGCCGGAAACGCTTCTTGGTGCCCTTGTGAGTCTTTTGCTTCGGCATGATCAATCGTGTCCCGAAAAAGTCCGACCAGTCTCGCCTTCAAGACGACCAACCGGCGCTGGAGTTCAATTTTGCAAGTCGCGTATTCTAGAAAAACAGGCGGAGAATGCAAAGGGGGAATGGCAGCGGATCTGGAATTCGCCCGCGCTCGGAACTCAAACTCCACCAAAACAGGGGGGGAGTGCAGCCAGTAGCAGCACGCGACAAACCGAGCAGAACAGCCAATCCACGGCCTTGCCGGTCAAAAACAATCGACCATGCCCACCGAAGCGGCTCACAGCCCCGCCCCGCTCCAACTACCCCCCTCGCAGTACCTTCAGGGCGACTGGGAGGCGAAGGCCTCGACCAGCTGCACAGCCTCCTCCAGCTGCTCACGCTGCTGAGCGTCCAAGATCGCTTGACCATAGCGCACCTGGTAAAAAGCGTCGGCAAGTTTTGCCAGGGCCTTTTCCCATTCAGGCTGGTGGGCGGGATCAGCCGGTACAACCCGCTTTAAGAACTCGCGGGGTGTCGTCGCCGGGTCACGATAAATTCCGCGGAGTGCCAACGCCCGCTCCACTCGCTCATAAAACTCCACCGGGGAATGTCGTCGTGAGCGACCGCGCCACCGCTGCACCAAAGAATCCAGGCCGTAGCGAAGTGTCCGGGGAAGATGACGTCGATAGAGGATCAGCAGACCGATCGCCAGACAGAGGCCGACAAGTGGACCGAAGCGTCGCACCAGTCCTGCCAGAATCGCGCCCGGAGTGCGACCGGTGGTCCCCGCCACCCGCCCCAGCAGATTAAGCAGATTGTCGCGCGACAACCATTGACTCCACGACCCAAACATGCGATCGGTCACCGAGTCATACACGCGACGTCGTTGACGGTCCGAAGTCGTGTCCAACACATAGTCGCTCCACAGAAACTGCAGGTAGTCGATGAGCTGTTCAATGTGATCTCTCCAGGAGGTGGCGATTTGATCGTCACGAGCACCGGGAGTGGGATCGATTCGCAGCCAGCCGCCCCTGGGAAAACCTTCCTTCGGCTGAGGCCCTAAGATTTCTGTGGCACCTTCTTCCTGCATATCTTCCGGACGCAGATACGCCTCAACCCAGGCATGAGCATCCCGCTGTCGAATTGAATAGAAGTTTCCCACCGTGTTGAATTCGCCGCCGTGATACCCCAGCACCAGGCGCGCCGGAATTCCCTGGCTCCGCAGCATCATGACCATCGCACTCGCAAAAAACTCGCAGTGCCCGCTCTTTGATTCTCGAACAAACCACTCCAGCGGGTCGATGTCGGCGCTGGGTGGACGCGGAATGTTGAGCGTGTACTTGTACTCACTTCGCGGATCAAAAAAATGCAGCTCCAGGGCCCGAATGATGCTCAGCCGACCAAACTGCTCCTTGTCTAGCTTGGCGAGGTTCACGATAGCGGCGGCTGTTTCCGTGATCGCGGGAAACTCGTCCGGATCAAACTGACTACACTCCTCCAGTTCGGCTCGAAACCGATCCGCCGCGTCGGTTGGATCCAGTGTTCCGGTCTCGAGTTCGACCGGAGCAATATTTTGTTGACGTCCATTTTCCAGGCCGGTGGTCCCGATCCAGTAGTTGTATGTGTTGGACGGCAAAAGTTGCTCCGTCGTGTGGCGAAACAGGCTGGTGTCATTGGGATCATAGTAGATTTCGGCGGGCGTCTTTTGTTCCAGTCGATACCCGGGATAAATCGTGAACAGGGACGCATCACCAGTGATTTCTTGCTGAATATGCTGATGAATGACCGGACGATTGATTCCGCGAGGCGGCCGCGGCAATTGCTTGCTATCGACTCGCGGCCTCGGCCCGGTCACATCCACCCCGACGTTACTCAGCGCGCGATTGGGGCCGCGATTTTCGGACCGCGTCAGCTGCGCCGGTTCCCAAGTTTTTTTCCGGTAGTTCACAAACGCCGCACCACGTAGATACGGCTGCCCTAACACAACGTAGGATTCGGTAGGACGGTCTGGGTCTTGCAGAGTCAAGCGCAGAGCCAGAGCGTTGCTTTGCCGAATCTTACCCATTTGATCGAGCGAGACACTTCGAGTGTATCCCGTCATCTGCTGACGAACTCCACTGGCACCTCGCCAGGCTGTTCCCGTACCTCGCGGCACCGCGTAAAAAATTGTGGCGCTCAAGAGCAGCGACAACGCCCCGACCACGGTGATGGGCCAAAAAACTTGACCGATCCTGAGCGCTGCTCCGCGCTGTGGTGATACGTTCCACATGGCACTGGTCGCCAGCGCGACTTGATCAGCGGAATCGTCAGCGCCCTTTTCCACCGTACGCTCCATCGCCGCGGACGTCGCCAGCCAGCTAACCGGCACAAACAGCGTGTCATCAGGGGTGATGAGGTGGCAACTGAAACGAGGGCGCCGCTGCAACTCTTCGGATTCATAGAACGAAAACTGCCAGCTCAGCAGCAACAGGGCCACCGCCATGTAGACCACCAGCAGTGCCCCAAACTGCAAATGCAGATTCATCGCCGCCGCCACCACCACCTGCAATAAACTCAGCACCAGCAACTGCCAGTAACTGCGCTGATGTTTTTGCTGAAATAACAGCACCAGCTGCAGGCAGATCAGCAAGTCACCGATCACCAACAGCTGCTGATCGAGGCCTTGGGTGAAAAAGTCGTAAACCGCCTTGGCGACCGCCAAGAGTGCGCCCAGGTTCGCCAGCACGCGGTTCAACCGGAGCCAGCCGAGTACGTCGGCAAAGAGGAGCGCCAGCGGCGCGGCACAAAACATGAGGAGCGTCAGGCGGCTGTGATGATCGCCCATGCTCAGAAGCGCATTGCCGAGCAGGCAGCAGAGTACGGTGAGCAGTTGCAACCAGCGTTCCGGCGTCATGCGGCAGCTCCCGCGGGTGGCTGAAACAGTTCCGCCAAGGCGTCGTCCGCGACATTCACCCAGCGGAGCTCCTGACTGCCAAGCCAGCTTGTCAGGCCCAGGCCGTTCTTTTCCGTCGTTTTTTGCGTTACCAGCCAAGCCGAAAAATCAGACTGAGAGCGAGTGCTGATGACGATCGTCCGACCCGGGGAATATCGTGGCAGCTGCCGTCCAGCAGCGGTGGCGACGTTGGGACTGGCACTGCCGCGGACCACCGCCAGTTGCTCCATCAACTGACGCGTAAATAGCGGCGACGAACTATCCTGCCAGCAATCAAACTGCTCCCCCAAGATTCCGACCGTTAACCGCTGCCCCGGCTGAGTGGCGGTTGCCATGATCAAGGTCGCCACCACACTCAACGCCAACTCGACTTGCTGCAATTCCGCCGCACTGGGCTGATTCGATTGCCACAAATCGGCGACTAACACGAGTTCATCCGCTTGCTGCTCGTGAAATTGCAAGACGGCCAATTCACCCGACTTGGCGGAGGAACGCCAATGAATCCAGCGCCGGCTGTCACCCGTCCTCCAGTCCCGCAGACCATAATACTCGCCCTGCTGGACACCTCTTCGACGCGCACTTTTTTGCCTCGGAGTGCCTCCCGCAATGAGCTGACTGCCTCGCCGGGTGAGCAGCCCGATGGCAGGAGCGACGACGAGCTGCCCTGGACAAGGAAGATCGCTCTCAGCGCGTACAAATCCAAATGGAAAACGAGTCGCCAGGCGGACGTGAGTGAACTCGTAACGACCACGATTCAAGAAACAAATGCGATATGCTTGCGACTGCTCTTGATGAGCCAACAGCTTCTCAAACAACACCGTCGCGTTGGAAACTCCGGCGACATAATCGCTGGCCGTCAACATCCACGATGGTAACCAGAACCGTTTATTCTGCACGGTCAATTCAATGGTAGTCGGTTCACCGGCATGGCAGAGCGGCGGGACGGAGCGGCGGACGGTAAGTTGCCCCAAGGTGGCGGCAGCCAGTCGCCAGCTAAAGACCATCGGGCCGAGCATCATCCCAGCGAGCATCAACAGCAGATTCACCTCTCGAAACAATGCTCCGCCAAGGATAAAGGCGAGCACGAAGAGGTAATACCAGCCCTCTCGACTCAAGGCGACTCGACGGCGGTACATCATATAGGCACCGGCACGGCGGCCGTTAATCGAGCGATGATGGATTCCACGACTTCGCGCTGATGTCCCTGCATCACACCGCGCGGTTGTACGCGGTGAGAGAGAGCCGGCACGGCCAGTTCCTTGATGTCATCGGGGACTACAAAGTCCCGCCCACTCAAGAGCGCCAAGCCCTGAGCTGCTCGATATAAGCTGAGGGCCCCGCGCGTACTCACACCGACCTGCAACTCATCACTCGACCGCGTCGCCGTGACAATATCGAGCAGGTATTCGTGGAGCACGTCGTCGACATGTACGTCGCGAACTGCTCGCTGGAGCCGCAGCAGCTGTTCACAATCCACCACCGCCTGCAACGACTCGACAGGCTCCCCGGTGCGATGCGACTGCAGCACTCGCCGCTCGTCATCCCGCGAGGGATAGCCCATGCTGATGCGGAGCAAAAAGCGATCAAGTTGACTTTCGGGTAACGTGTAGGTGCCTTCGAATTCAAAGGGATTCTGCGTGGCGATCACCATGAAAGGAGCCGGCAGATCATACGTGTGACCATCAATCGACACCTGATCGTCACTCATCGCTTCCAGCAGCGCACTTTGCGTGCGCGGCGGAGCTCGATTGATTTCATCCGCGAGTACGACATGGGAAAAAATGGGGCCTCGATGAAACGTGAACTCGGCCGTTTTCGCATTGAAGACGCTGCTCCCGACAATGTCGCTGGGCAGGAGATCTGGAGTGAATTGGATGCGGCAGAAACTACCGCTGATGCTGCGTGCCAGCGATTTTCCGACCAGCGTTTTCCCCACACCAGGGACATCTTCCAAGAGCAAATGGTCACCCGCGAGCAGTGCCACCAAGGTCCAGCGGACCACTTGCGGCTTGCCGAGCACCACACTTGTCATGTTGGCCTCGAGTTTCTCCACCAACGCTCGCAGTTCCTCGGTCATGCACACTCATCCGGCTGAGAAGAAAGTAGGAAGAGCCACCGGGAGAATATGGTAGCGGCTTTTTTCCCCCAAGGGTACTAACCGGCTTCGAGAACACACGCTCAATCAAGTGATTTACTTGCCCGCCGTCGGTTCCCCCCGCTACATTGACCCCCATGAGCTCATCGTCCACTCCGCTTTCGACCTCCCCACCGCCACGGCCCCAGAAGCGCGTGTGGCTCGACGGCGAAACTCTGCTCTGCAGCTGCCCCGACTGCCGCGCACCCATCGCCATTCGCGTCTGGTTGATGGTGGCCGAGTGCTGGCAGTGTAATACGACGGTGGAGCTGTCGGAGGAACAGGAACGGGAGGTGCAGCGGCTGCTGGATCAGCCGCCCGTGCCCCCCAGGTCGGCACCGCGTACCGCACCGGCACCGGCGGCAACGGCAGCCGCACCGACACCGACACCGACACCGACACCGACACCGACACCGGCACCACCAGCGGCAGCGCGTGTTGCTCCAGCACCTCGGGCGGCCGCCGCACCGCCGCAAACCAGTGCCCCTCCTCCGCCGCCGCGGGCTACGCCGCCGAGAGCTCCCGTCGCTGCCACTCCGCCGCGACTTGCTTCGCATGCGTCTCAAGCATCCCCTGCACCACCTGCGCCTCCGGTCCCCGCCCCTGCGCCGGCGATCGTCTTCGCCCGCCGCAGTTCCTGGCTGCGGCGCTGGCTGCGACAGACACCCGCCTGGCTGGTCAGCCTGATCCTGCACCTTATTCTGCTCACCGTCTTGGGACTGGTGGAAATTGAAGAGCGACAGACGACGGAGCAGATCACGATCACGACAACCGTGCGTCGTGAGAAGAGTGAGGGGGAGTTTAAAGTACCGGTGGATCCTGAGGATGAGGTGGCATTCAATTTACCGATCCCCGACAACATGAATTTGAAGGACAAAAAAGTGCGCGACGTGGTGGTAGCCGCCGCACAGGATGCTCGCGAACTGCAAATTGATCCGCGCGTGCCCACGCCCGAGCTGCCGGAAATGCAAGCGGTCCGTCAGTTAGTACGCTCGGATGATCCGGTACGTCGGTCGCTGGCCGTGCGTGATCCGCGTCTGCGTGTAGAAGTGATGAAGCGTGAGGGTGGTACGACGCTGACGGAAGCGGCGGTGTCGCGCGGTCTGCGCTGGCTGGCAAACCAGCAAGAACCGGCGGGTTACTGGACGAACGGCAATCGCTCCTTCGACACGGCGATTACCGCCCTGGGCTTGCTCCCGTTTCTCGGCGCCGGCCAGACGCAGCATGCTGGTCTCTACAAGGATCATGTTGCCAAGGGACTACGCTGGCTCATGAAACAGCAACTGGAGACGGGAGATCTACGCGGCGGTAACGCGCAGCATCCCGGCATGTATGGGCATGGAATCGCGAGCATCGTGCTGTGTGACGCGTTTGCCGCGACGGGTGATGAGAGCTTGCGCGAACCGGCTCAGCGGGCAATCGACTTCATCGTCCAAGCGCAGAATGTCAACGGCGGCTGGCGCTATTTTCCGCGGCAAGATGCCGATCTAAGCGTCGTGGGCTGGCAGCTGATGGCATTACAAAGTGCCCGCGTGTCCGGGTTACTTGTGCCGCCAGAAACGCTGGAGCTGGCCGACCAATATCTCGATTCGGTTTCTCATGAGGGTGGTGCGCTTTACTCGTATCAACGTCAGGGCGGGGAGAGCCGACCATCACCGGCGATGACTGCGGAAGGCTTACTCAGCCGCATGTACCTGGGCTGGCGCAAGGACACTCCAGGATTGGCCGATGGAGTGGAAGTGCTGCTGCGCCGACATCTCCCGACGGAATCCGAGCCGCCCAATATCTATTACTGGTATTACGCCACGCAGGTTTTTCATCATTATGGCGGCGAGGAATGGGAGCAATGGAATCGCCGCATGCGGGATATCCTGGTCTACAGTCAAGTGACTCAAGGTCCCAATGCAGGCAGCTGGAATCCAGATCGTGATCGCTGGGGCGCCATTGGAGGCCGCGTGTTCATGACGTCGCTGAGCGTCTGCACGCTGGAGGTCTACTACCGCCACGCTCCGCTCTATCGCAAAATTCAGCTCGATTGATGCGGGGACTGCCGGGATTTCGGTCCATTCGGGATTTCTGAGAGGCGCTGCCCCAAAGCCGCTTTCTTTCTCGGCAAGCTGCACGGAGGCCCTGAGATTGTTACACTGGCGACCCAACAAGGGGCTGATAAGCCGGAGGAAGTGGGCCGAGCGAAACCTCGATTTTGAGGAAACCTGCAGAGGGAACTTTGAATGAATGCCAATGTCAGCCCGCTCGTGGGCGTAATCATGGGCAGTAAATCCGACTGGGACACGATGCGACATGCGGCCGAGCTGTTGACTTCGATGCAGGTCCCACATGAATGCCGCGTGGTGTCGGCTCATCGGACGCCTCAGTGGATGTGTGACTACGCTCAGGCAGCCGAAGGTCGTGGCCTGCGGATCATCATCGCTGGAGCTGGTGGAGCGGCTCACTTGCCCGGCATGGTAGCCGCTCAAACAATTCTCCCAGTTCTGGGTGTGCCGGTACAAAGTCGCGCACTGCAGGGACTTGATTCACTGCTATCCATCGTGCAGATGCCCGGCGGTATTCCCGTCGGCACCCTGGCGATTGGCGAAGCGGGCGCGAAGAACGCCGCTCTCTTGGCCATCCGCATGCTCGCACTGCAGGACGCCGCACTCGCCGAACGACTCCGCGAATACCAACAACTTCAAACCCAGTCGGTTCTGGATCAGTCAGAGCTATGAGCAAAGTCGTATTACCTGGTTCTCAGATCGGGGTCCTTGGCAGCGGGCAGCTTGGACGCATGTTTGCCATCGCGGCACGCCAAATGGGCTATCGAGTGCAAGTGTTGTCACCGGACGACGATACTCCGACCGGCCAAGTGGCTGACGCGGAAATCACCGCTCAATACGATGACCTCGCCGCCATCGCGGCGTTTGCGCAGAGTGTCGAGGTGGTGACTTTTGAATTCGAGAATGTTCCTGCAGCCACGGCCGACGCAGCCGCGCGCTACGCTCCCCTGCGTCCCGGCGGCCATGTCTTGCATACGACTCAAAACCGTCTGCGCGAGAAGACATTTCTTCAGCAGCAGGGGCTGCCGGTCACGAACTTCTGTGCGATTCGTTCGCCCGCCGATTTAGCGACGGCGGCCAGCACCGTGGGAACCCCCTCCGTTTTGAAAACCGCCTCCTGGGGCTACGACGGCAAGGGACAAATCAAATTGGCGGCCGGCGACAGCATCGCCGCTGCCTGGGAAAAACTGGGCCAGGCGGATGCGGTCCTGGAACGCTGGGTCGATTTGCAAGCGGAACTGTCCGTGATCGCAGTGCGCGGGGTCGCTGGCAGCCTCTGCTGCTACGAACCGATCCGCAATGTCCACCGCAATCATATTTTGGATGTGTCGAGTGTGCCGGCGGGACTATCGCCGGCCATCGAACAAGCAGCAGAAGAAATCGCTCGCGCGGTCATGACAAGTCTCGATGTGGTCGGCGTGCTCTGCGTGGAATTTTTTCTGACGACCAGCGATGAGCTCTTGATTAACGAGCTCGCACCGCGGCCCCATAACTCGGGACACCTCACGATCAACGCTCACCAGACCAGCCAGTTCGAGCAGCAAGTGCGAGCGGCGTGTGGTCTGCCGCTGGGAGCGACAGACCGACTTCGCCCCGCGGCCATGATCAATCTGCTCGGAGATGTCTGGGAAGCGGGCCCGCCCAACTGGGTCGCCGCCTGCCAAGATTCGTCCGTTCATCTACACCTGTATGGCAAGCGCGAGCCGCGTGTCGGACGCAAGATGGGCCACCTGACCGTACTCGCCGACTCCGCAGAAGAAGCGATTGCTCGCGGCCTGGCCGCCCGCGACCGCTTAGCAGCACGCTAAACAACATGCCAAGCAACATGCTCACGAGACAGTGTCATGGCGTTGATGCGCACGGAAACTCGGTGAGCCAAAAGTTTTCCCGGAATACGATCAGTGTCGCCATGCATCCCGATTGGCGCTGATGAGTGTCTTCAGGAAGGCGCTGAGCAGAAACCCCAGCATACCGCCCAGAACCGTCGTGGCGGTCGCGCCGACGACTAATTTCAGAGGCGAGAGCTGGATCGCGGGAATGTGGGACAACCACCAGGTGCCGAGCAGTCCACCGCTCGTCGCCCCGATCACGATCGACGGCAAAATGACCAGCCAGCGCAGCGAGTCGCGGTGACTCAGCTGCGAGCGACGGGCGAAATCATCCGCGACCAGAGGCCGACGAGCATGGATTTCGGGAAGCCCTGCATGGATTCCATCGCCCCCCAGCTGGTCCTTACCGCCCGCCGCTGGCGCTGAGTCACCGTCGCGCAGCTGAGTTCCAATGGCATTACCAGCGACGTGGGCGAGGACTGAGAGCAACACCAGAAGCAGCACGCCGATTGCGAGTGGACTCAGCACCTGACAGGCGGCTAACAAGAGACAGACAAGCGTAATGAGCAAAAACAGAGTCCGCAGCGTGAACTGCGGACGCGGTAATTGTCGACTGGAATCAGCGGCCGCCTGCGGGGGAGTGCTCATGCGCGTTAACCGGACAGTTCCCAGACGATCAGACGCTGGTGAGCTGCTCCAAATAGCCGCTCGCTGGTCTCGCCCCATACGGCGTCGTGAACATGCGTGGCGGCTTTTTCCTGCTTGATGATTCGTTTTTCTTTGAGATCGAAAGCCTGCACAAAGCCACCATTATCACCGCCAAGTCCCAGCAAACATTCACCGTCCGGCAAAAAGATTAATCGCTCGACGAGCCCCTTGAAACCATCGCCGGTGAATTCCTGCACCCGCTCCGCCTTACTCCATTCAAACAACTCGACACGCGACTTGCCTTCCAAGTGATCGATGTTTCCCACTTGATCCATGCCGCCCACGGCCAGCAGCTTCCCATCGGGAGAAAAGGCGAGCGACCGGGGACCACCGATCGAGTGAATACGCTGCTTTGGATCCCAGGTGTACATGGCGGGAGTTTCCATGGTCATCAGCGGCTGGCCGTTCGCAAGATTCCAGACGACGACATGTCCGACTTTGTCGACTGTCGCCAACTGCTCGCCACTGGGATGAAACGCGCAGGCATACAGCATGGAAGGAAAATGCTGTGGAGTGCGTTCGGCGTGACCTTTCAGTTCCCAGCGCAGTTGGCCTGTGGCGCTTTCCCAGACGCGACAAACCATGTCATCCGCCACGCTCGCGATCCACTGACCGTCCGGCGAGGCGACCACTTTTCGAATCCACTTCTGATGAGCCGCGATGGTGCGCACGCGTGGTCCCGCAGCTTCACCACCGGCAGCCGCCGCATTCGCATCGTTCGCGGCAGCCGCTGGAGGAGCGGGAGCTGCGGGAGCAGCATTGAGATCCCACCAGATCAACTGCCCGTCGTAGCTGCCGGAAATCAAATGACCGGCGGCACAGGCGAGTCCCGTGACGTAGCTGGAATGACCGGTCCACGCCGAGAACTCCGGCTTTTCCGCCAGCGGATCCTGCACGCCGTAGACTTTAAAATCCGATGCGCCGCAAAACACGCGTCCGCTCTTCGCATCGCGCGCGATCGACAGAAAAATTTCTTTACGATTCAGTTCCTTAAGAACTTTGATTTGACTGAGCGGCATGGCGAATGAATCCGGGAATGACAGGTACTGGTCGAGACAGGTTTAGGCAAGCACGTCGCGCACGGGTTTGGTACCACTATCGGTGAGTGGAATGGGACGAGAGCCCAGCTGGTAGGCCTTTTGATGATCAATGCCAAGTGCTTGAAAAATGGTCGCGAAGAGCTCCGCGGCCGTCACCTTTCCTTCGGCTACTTGCATGCCATCGTCGTCTGACTTGCCATAGACAGAGCCACCTTTAATACCGCAGCCCGACAGCGAACAGCTCCATGCGTTCGCAAAGTGGTCGCGGCCGAGACTGGAATTAATCTGCGGTGTGCGGCCGAATTCGCTGAGCGTGACGACGAGAGTGCTGTCGAGCAGTCCTCGCTGTGCCAGGTCGTTCAGCAGCGCGGTGAGCACTCGATCGAGTTCCGTCACCAGTTCCAAATGCGTCTCGAAGTTCTGACCGTGGCTATCCCACCAGGCGCGCGAGACTTTGACGAACGGCACTCCGGCTTCGACGAGGCGTCGGGCGACGAGCGTTTGTTCGCCGAACAGCGTCGGACCATATTGGTCGCGCACTTCCTGTGATTCCCGGGAAATGTCGAAGAGCTTGTCGCTGGCCATCAACCCGCGCACGCGACTGTACGCCTCATTATGACTTTGCAGCGAACTGGATTCGCGTCCCCGAGCGAACTCGGCGGCCAGCAGATTTCGCAGTTCGGCGCGATCCTGGTGATCGACATCGCTGATCAGTTCCAGACGTTTGAGATTGGGGGGCGATGAATCGGTGGTGAGAAACATCGGACTGAAGCGTGCGCCCAGAAAGCCGGCTTGGCCGATGGCGTTGCCGCGTCCTTCCGTGGCGGTGTAAAAGCTCACGTAGTCCGGCACTTGACTGTTCACTTGCCCCAGTTCGCGGGCGAGGATGGCGCCCAGATCAGGCAGCTTCACCGACGCTTCGTCGCGGCGACCGAGGTGCATGAGTCGAGCACCACCGCCGTGATCGGCATTGCCGGTGCTTAGCGAGCGAATGATGGCGGTGTTCTGCAATCGCTGAGCGAGCTGCGGCATCAGCTCGGAAAGGTGAATCCCGGGCACATTGGTGGGAATTGCTTTGAACGGTCCGCCCGTGGGCCGACCGGGTTTGGGATCAAACGTCTCCAGTTGACTGGCACCGCCGGCCAGCCAGAGCAGAATCACCCGCTTTTGCTGTCGCTTGAGTTCCTCCGCCAGAGCCGGACGCTGGAGCAGATCGAGCTGCTGCATCGGGCTGCAGGAAAAGAGCGCGCTGGCGGCGGCACCGCCGAGCAGGCTGTGGGCGGAGGTAGACAGAAAACGGCGGCGGACCAAGTTCGTGGAAGAATCGTTCATGATGAAAACTCGAATTAGTGATTGAAACGGTTTTCGCCGCTGGTGAGCATCGCCCAGACGACTTGTCGCCAGGCGTCGACGAGGCGATCGGCGCGGGTAGTTACATAAAGTCGCAGCGGGGCACGTTCGGCTTCGGTAAGACTTCGTCCAAAAATGTTTTCAGCCGCCAGATCGAGCGCCTCGTTGACATCGCTGATCGTCTTGAGTTTGCCAACCAGTCCCTCGTTATCGTCACGCAGCAGCTCTTTCTGGATCCGCTCTCCGTTGCTCAGCAGCAGTGCCTCATCGATGCTGACCTGAAAATCGGGGCCGGATGGATATTCGAACGAACCTGCTAGCCCGCGGGCCGCACCTTCCAGTCCCTGGAGCCGCTTGACGCGTTCGTCATCCGATAATTCGGCGGGAAACCGATCGGGATTACTGGCAGCTTGCCGCAGCAGCATGCCGTACTGGAGCGGTGAGAGAGGACGCAGCGGAGCGACCGCGAGCAACTCGGGATCAGGACGATTGCCAGCTTCCCAGTAGCTACTGCGGGCATAGGTTTGGCTCAGCACAATGCCGCGAATGAGTCGCCGCAGATCGTAGCCATGCTGGACGAAGTCCCGGGAGAGCCAGGCCAGCAGTTCGGGGTGACTAGGCGTGTTGGCCGCATGCAGCTGATCGGTGGGAGCAACCAGTCCGCGACCAAAGTAGCGGGCCCAAAGATGATTCACCGCCGCGCGAGCGAAAAAACTGGTTTCGGGAGATTCTACCGCGACTTCCACCAGGCGAGCACGACGACTGTAACTGGGAGCCGGCGGGGGCTGCTTGTTTTTCTTGAGCTCCTCGAGCTGCTGTTTTTCGGCTTTTTTCGCCGCTTCGTCCGGCTCCACCGTTGGCGGCTCATCGAGCACTTGGCCGGTTAGAAACATGAGCTTGGCGGGGCGAGTTTCGCCTTTGGCCGTTTTGTACTCCAGTTGCCCATAGGCTCGTTCACCCAGAAAGTCCCCATTCTCGAAGGAACGCTGGAAAAACGATTTCATGCCGTAGAAATGATCCTGCTTCCATTCATCGACCAGCGGATGATCATGGCACTGCGCACAACTGACGTTGACGCCAAAAAACAGCACACTCACATCATTGGTGAGTTTATCGAGGTCTTTCGCGCGGGTCCGGAGGAACTGCAAGGCTCCTTTTTGGTTGGGATCGTCGCTGCGACCGGTGAGCAGGTCGCGAAACATCTCGTTCCAAGGACGATTTTCCGTGAGGGCTGTTTGCAGATATTCACGCAGATTGCCTCCGGAGCCATTCATCAGGAAGAAATCAAATTGATCGACCTGATGCCGCACCCAGCCGGGGCTGCCCACAAGTCGGTCGACGAGCTGAGTGTGTTTGTTTTCGTCCGCAATTTGTCGATAGGCCAACATTTCCGCTCGGGTCGGAATGCGACCGGTGAGGTCCAGCAGGGTCCGGCGCAAGAGCTGCGCGTCGGTGGCGGGAGCGGCAGGGGTTACTCCAGCGGCGGCGAGTCGAGCGTTAACGTAATAGTCGATTGCCTGTTCCACGGGCAGGTTCTCGGGCGCGGGATCGACCGCCAGGGCCTTCTGGAATTGCACTCCGTAGCAGGCGGCGAGAACCACTATCAGCGTCGTGAGTCGGAAGATGGGGCGGAGTGGGCGGCGATGATAGCGGTCGTGGGCGGCGGCCTGTGTGGTAGCGATCACGAGCGATCCGGAGTGAGCTGACATGGGGCTGGGGAGTCTCGGGTAGGTGGGGAAGGGAGCGTGGCAGGAAGGCCGGACCAAAAGCAGACGAGCGATGATACTCGATGCGTACCAGTTCACACAAACGTTTTTCGCGCCGGCTACCCCTTGTCAGGGCCGCAAGAATTGTTCATCATGCGGAACTTACTTGTGCTGTTTGAAGGAGAAACTGCGGCATGGCGCGCTATACTCGTCCCAAAGCTCGTGTTAATCGTCGGCTTGGGGCTATGATTTTTGAGAGCAGTGGTGCAAAGCGGGCATGGGAACGTCGGGAGAACCCGCCGGGTATGCACGCTCGACCGGGTCGTCGATCCAACTACGGGTTGGCGTTGGCCGAGAAGCAAAAGATCAAGCATTACTACGGGATGGGCGAGCGTCAGCTGCGGCGCTTGTTCGATGCTGCTTCGCGAGCGAAGGGCAACACGGGCGAAACGCTGCTGCTCATGTGCGAACGACGTCTAGATAACGTGATTCGCCGCGCCGGCTTCACCAGCACTCGGCCGCAAGCTCGCCAGGGCATCACGCACGGTCACTTCCAGGTGAATGGAATCAAGGTGACCACGCCTTCGTACCAGATTCGCCCCGGTGACGTCATCACCGTGCGACCTCGCGAAAATCTGCTCGACCGCTATCGCGGCATGTCGGCGGAAGGTTCGCCAGAATCGCTCGATTGGGTGACCTTTGATCCCGAAACCTTGCGAGCCACGGTGCAAGGCAATCCAGGCCCCAGCGATATCAGCTTGCCTGTCGACGCGAACATCGTCGTCGAATTTTTGTCGCGTTAATTGTTCACTTGCATTCGTTTAAGGAATGCAAGCTGGCAAGTCGAGAAAGCCGATACCTCACCAAGTACAGCGAGGCGAGTGGCACACCATGCACACCCAGCTTTTAGTGTTGGGCGGCGGACCTGGTGGTTACGCCGCTGCCTTCTTGGCCGCCGATGAAGGACTCGACGTAACCTTAGTCGAGTCGGAGCCGCGATTGGGCGGCACCTGCCTGCTCCGCGGCTGCATTCCCTCCAAAGCACTGCTGCATGTGGCGCGTGTGATCGGCGAAGTGGCCGAGTTACAGCATGATTGGGGCGTTGAGTTTGGTCCGCCGAGCATCAAAATTGACATGCTACGGGCCCGCAAGGAAAAGGTGATTGAAACGCTTTCGGGCGGGTTGCGGCAGCTCGCTAAGCGCCGCAACGTCCGTGTGATTCACGCCACCGGTTCGTTCTTGAATTCCACCACGTTGGCACTGGAAGGTCAAAGCGATACGATCCCCGCCGAACGGCAGGTGACGTTCGACCGCTGCATCCTCGCCACCGGTTCCACCCCGGCGATGCCAGCCAATTTCCAAATCGGCTCGCCCCGCGTGATGGATTCCACGGGAGCACTCGAACTGAAAGATCTGCCCGAAACCCTGCTGGTTGTGGGCGGCGGCTACATCGGGCTGGAAATGGGCACCGTTTACGCTCAACTGGGCACCAAGGTGAGTGTCGTCGAGTGGACCTCGGGACTCCTGCCGGGTGCCGATCGCGACTTGGTTAAACCGCTGCAGAAACATCTGACCAAGCTGTTTGGCGACCGCATCTATCTCAACACCAAAGTTGGTTCGTTGGGTGAGCGGGAAGGTCGAGTGGAAGTGGCGTTTGAGGGACCGGGCAAATTCGGAACTGAGCGTTTTGATCGCGTGCTCGTGTCGGTCGGTCGTCGCCCAAATACGCGTGGCATCGGCCTGGAAAAGACGCTGGTTCAGGTGAATGCCCGCGGCTTTGTCGAATGCGATCGGCAGCAGCGCACCGCCGACCCACACATCCTCGCCATCGGCGATGTGGCTGGCGAGCCGATGCTGGCTCACAAGGCGTCCCATGAAGCGAAAGTGGCCGTCGAAACCGTAATGGGCAAGACGGTCTTCTTTGATAAGGCGGCGATTCCGGCCGTGGTGTTTACGGATCCGGAAATTGCTTGGGCGGGTTTGATGCAGGATCAGGCCGAAAAGCTGGGCCGAAAAGTGGAAGTGGCGGTCTATCCGTGGGCGGCCAGCGGTCGCGCCCAGGCACTTGGCCGCACGGAAGGCTTCACGAAATGGATCATCGATCCCGACACTCAGCGAGTGCTGGGCTGCGGCATTGTTGGGCCGGGCGCTGGCGAATTGATTGCCGAGGCGGTGCTGGCGATTGAAATGGGCTGCGAAGTTCGTGACATCACGGAATCAATTCACCCTCATCCGACGCTGAGTGAAACGGTGATGAACGCCGGCGAGATTTTCTATGGGACGGCGGTCGAGATGTATAAGCCACGGAAATCGCATGCTTAGGGCGCCGAGCCCTGGCAGCAGCGGTAGCATCTCAGCTCAGCCCCCCAGCTGTCCCCTTCGGACGAGCTACCGCGATGCAGCACTGCGCGCGACCGAGCGGCAACGCCTGTACCCTCCTCCTCTGCTTGCTTGCAATGCTAGCAGGGGGCTGCTACCTTACTTGACATGCTAGTCGTCACTCGAAAAGTTGGGGAACAAATTGTCATTGGCGATCACGTCACGGTGACTGTGGTGCGCATTGCCAGTGGTGCCGTGCGCATTGGCATCGAAGCCCCTAAAGAATACTCGGTGATGCGTCGCGAGCTGCTTGAAGCCACCCGCGAAGCACCGCCCCCTACCGACTCGCCATCCTAGTGCGACGTCGTCCCGCGATTCGCACACGCTTCCATTCCCGAGTTTAGCGATTCCATCCGCTTCTTCGATCAGTCGCCTTCCGCAAAGTAACCTAGGAAGTCATCGCCTCGCCCGACGCAAGGTCGGGTCGTGAGCGGCCCTCGCCGAGTCATGCCCTGCCCTCGCCGAGTCATGCCCTGCCCTCGCCGAGTCATGCCCTGCCCTCGCCGGGCCATGCCCTGCCCTCGACTGGCCCCGTGCCAGTCGGAGCGACGACTTCCTCGGTTACCAGCCTTCCGCAAAGTAACCTAAGAATTCATCGCCTCGCCCGACGCGAGGTCGGGTCGTGAGCGAAGCGGCAATCTTCGCTGTGATACGCGTGCACTGCGGCTTCGCCGTTCCGCTAAAAATCCGATCGTAGCCATATTGAGGCAACTTGTTGTGCTCTTAGCTGGATCCGGTTCGAGCCCACAATTCCCGGGGCGCGGATCAGTTGAGTGCGTGTGCGCATGTCGCGTCACTCGCGGAGTCACCATTTATCCGGCATCTATTTTTTATCAGCCGCTGAGATGAACCGCACAGGCACTTCGGCCTCGGACATGAAGAGGCCTTTTTGCCCTCCCTGCTCGCGCTCGGTCCACGCTCGAAATCTTATTACTCGTTCGCCTTGGCCGGGCACATTTTCCGGCACACCACTCGGCACACTCGCCGCTACTTTCACCGGGACCGTCACTTGATTTTGATCGGGGGACAACTGTACCGGCTCTGCCTGAAACAATCCCTGATCGTCCGCGGCGGGAACAAGTTCGAGTTTTAACGTGTCGCGGAACTCCGGCACTCGGGTGATGTTCAGCGTAACGTTGACTGTCGTCCCTGGCTGAACCGGCAGATCTTCGCCCATGAATGCCAGTTTGAGCAGTGATCCCTGAGGCAGCAGGCCCAAGCGCAGTTCCATCCGCTGCACGACCGTGCGCATGGTCCCGCGAGGATCAGCAACCTGCGCCGTGCCATTCAAAATCATGCGGCTCGTCTTCGTCGTCTCCATCCACTCGGGTACGTAAATCGGATATTCAAAGCGAGTCACGCCGGCGGGGATCACGCGTTCGTCGCTGGCCAGTCCCTGTCGATGTCGCTGCTGTTTCGCGGTCATTTCCAAGTTGATCGCACCTTGAAAACCTTCCAGCCGCTCAATCTGCAGCGGGAACCAGTAGGATGCTCCGCGATTAATCTTGCGCACATCGTCGAGACCTTCGGGAGTGATCTTGAAACGCGGCTTGAGCGTGCTGGCGACGACCAGCCGAGCGGCTTCGCGAGTCACCATTTGGCCGGTCAGTTCACCAGCGGCTGTGACCGTGACCAGCGAAGCCAGAGCGGGAGCATTGGCCGCTGACGCCAACTCGATTTGCAATTCCGCCTTGTCCGCCGGAATCGTTAAATCCGTGGCCGTGGAAATGCCTTCGGGAAGTCCTGCGAGACTAATTTTAACCGGCCCTTTAAAGGCGCCCTCGCGAACCAGTTTGATCGGCAGCTTTACCGCACCACCGATCGGAATCGATAGCAGATTCGGGCCCGACAGACTGAAATCGTCCACCAGTCGTTCCACCGCCAATCGATAGCTGGCGGCAATCGAGCCGCTCTTGCCTGACCGGTCACTCACCACCACCCGATACGCTCCATCGGCTGGCACCGTGAACGGCAGCACGGCATCGGTGGAGCCACCGGAATCATCTTGCGAAGCGAGTGTCTTACCGGCGGCGTCCAGAATGGTGAGTTCCAAATCGAGGGGCGTGGCACCTACGGAGCGAGCGGACAGGCGCCAGCGTTCATCTTTTTTCGCATTCAGCGAGAACGTATCGCTACCGAAGCGAGTGGTGAGGCTACCGGTCACGGCCAGCGGTAATTCCGGCAGTGCCAGCTCGCGACTTTCCAGCGGCTTCACCAGCTCGTTGACGCTGCTGACTCCCAGCGTGATCGCACTGGATTTTCCCAGAGGCGAATCGAGCGAATAGCGGAACGTGGAGCCTTCCTTGAGCGGCGGAAAGGCGACATCGCGCTTCACGCGTTCGAGCTGTGCCGCTCCCGTTGCGATTCCCATTCCCGCAAACTCAATGGAACGCGTCTCACCGGGTTTTCCAGCGGCAGGCCAAGCTGCAAGCAACTGGGGGCCGGGCGTGATCTGCAGCTGATAGACATACGAGCGATCACCGGCGAAATCGAGATCATGCAGGCGAATCGTGTACTTGCGTCCCTGCCGAGCGGCGAACGTCGCCGTCAGGTCGCGGCCCTCGGAATCCGAGCGATCAATGAGCAACTGCCCCGCCTCATCCCGCACTTGCAACAATCCATGAAGCGGTGAACCGAGTCGTCGTGCGAGCAGTTCCAGGGTCACGGGCCCATCGCGGTCGCTGGTCCATTCAAACAGATCCACTTCTTCAATCCGGCGAATCTGACCGGAAATGCAGACGGGCAACTGGGGAATCACGACCGTCTTGCCACGCGGATCATCTCGCAACGTCGGCAGCGTACTGATCGCCAGCGTCCCGGGCGGTGACACGCCGTTAGCATTCGCGACTTGCCAGCGCACCAGCCCCTCAGGGACATCCGCTGGGATCGTCAGCCGAGCGCGAAACTCGCGCGGCAGCGGCCAAGCTGGTCCGCGTGCTTTCGCTCCAAACCAGTAGGGCGGTTCTGGCACGAGCACGGCCGAAGGCGGTCCGAGTAGCTCCACTTTAATCCGGGGATCATGCACGAAGATCTGCATGTCGGGCGACCAGTCATAGCCTCCCAGCGTCACCTCGACCGTTTCACCGCTGCGTCCCCCGGCGGGATGCGCGAAGCCGATTTCGGGCGGGAGCTGAGCATGAGCGGCCGATACCAACAGCCCACTCACCACGAACAACCAGACAAACCAGCGGCCCGACCGTGGGAGCGAAGCAGACTTCATAAGACAGCTCGACGTACTAGATAAGACCGGGAATCAATTTGCCGCCGCCCACGATGGGAACCGGTCGACCGAGTGGATCGGGGTACTCTTTGTTCGAATCGATGCCCATCAAGAGGCAGATCGTATGCAACAGATCCGCAATACTCACCGGATCCTCCGTCGGTGCGGCAGCAGTCTTGTCCGTCGCACCAATGATGCGTCCCGGTTTCGTTCCACCGCCTGCAAACAGAATGCACTGCGCCATCGACCAGTGATCGCGTCCTGCCTGAGCGTTGACGCGAGGTGTACGGCCCATCTCACCCATCATCACGACCAGCGTATCCTGTAAGAGGCCGCGCTGTTCGAGGTCCGTGATGAGTGCCGAAAATGCTTGATCGGCGGGTGGAATCAGATCGCCCGCCAAACTGGGAAAGCAGTTGAAGTGCACATCCCAGCCCGGGGCGTCGATGCCGACGAAGCGGCAGCCGGCTTCCACCAGCCGACGTCCCAAAAGCGCACACTGGCCGATCTGAGTCATCCCGTACGACTCACGCAGCGCCGCGGGTTCCGCTTGCAATTGAAAAGCTTGCCGAGCGGCGGGCGACGTGATGAGGTCACGAGCCTTGGCATAGTAGGTGGCCATCGCCGCCGCTCGCCCCGTACGTTCACGACCTTGTTCCAGTTGCTCCAGCATCTGCCGCCGACGCTCGCGACGATCAGCCGCCAATCCCACAATCTCGCCCAGATCTTTCACTTCAAAATCAGGCTGACTGGGATCCGCTTCAATCACCAGCGGTGCATACTCGGCGCCGTAAAACCCTGAGCCCCCGGCCTGCATCGGATGCGGCATGTTGATGTAGGGCGGTACAGCTCCATTCGCCCCCAATTCGCGACTCACAATCGAGCCGATCGACGGAAAGAACTCATTATTAGGAACTGGATTCTCCCCGTCGGCAAAGGCCGCTCGACGCCCCGTCATCACATAGTGATAACCGGTCGTGTGACCGTTATCGGTGTGCGAGTGGCTGCGGACGACGGTGAACTTGTCGGCGATCTTGGCACAGCGTCCGCAGTGTTCCGTAAAAAACGTGCCGGGGACAGCAGTGGAAATCGGCTGAAACGGCCCGCGAATCTCCGCTGCCGCATCCGGCTTGGGATCCCACATATCTTGCTGAGGTGGCCCGCCCTCCAAGAAAATGAAAATGCACGATTTGGCCCGCGCTTTCGTGCCACGCGACGCTTGGGCCTCGGCTTCCAAGAGGCGAGGCAGAGCCAATCCCGAGAGCAAACCGGTGGCTCCCAGTCGCAGTACATGCCGACGACTCCAACCATCACAGTTCCGCCACCCAGCCGCTCCCATCTGAATGTTCAGCATGGCGCTTCCTCGCTCTTTCTCAGGTTCTTCTCGGAATGCTCAAGCACTCGACTAATTGGCATACAAAAACTCTTTGGTATTCAGCACCGCCCACAATGCATCCTCGACAGCCTGCCGCCGCGCGGCCACAGTGGCAGCCGTCACGTCGGCCGGGACTTCCGCCGTGAAGTTGGCCCGCAGCACCGCCCGCTCGTCGACCGTCGGGAACCGTGCCACGGTCCCTAAATAGATTTCGTCGATGAGCTGGTCCGGGGTGAGCGAACTTTCGGCTAGTTTTCGCGCCCAGCCATCTCGATGAGCAATTTTCGCGTTGATTTCAGGTGAATTCAGTAAATGGAGTGCCTGCGAAATACTGGGCTCATTGCTGCGTTCACATTCACAGACCGACGCTCGCACCGGCCGACCAAAAATTCGGAAGAAATAGGACGGCATCCGATTGTCCCAAATCTCGATCGCCCGTACTCCAAGTGGCCAGCCCGCAAATTTCTCCGGTACCCCCGTCGCCTGACTGATCGCATCCAGTAACACCTCGGCCGGTAACGCGCGCGGCATCACATGCGAAAAATGCCGCTGATCACTCGCGTTCTCCGGAATGGTCGCGGACGACAACTGATACACTCGCGAATTCAACATCGTTCTTGTGAGTGCTTTCAGGTCGTATTTCTGATCGCGCAGGTGAGCGGCGAGGGCATCGAGCAGCGGTTCATTGGTAGCCGGATTCGTAGCGCGCAAATCATCAATCGGCTCGACAAGCCCACGACCAAAATAGTGAGCCCATAGTCGATTGGCGATCGCCCGCGCGAAAAAGGGATTGTCGGGTGCCGTCATCCACTGAGCGAGTACTTTGCGCCGATCGGTGACCGTCGTGAAATCCGCCGCCGCGGCTCCGAGCGGTCGAGCGGCCACGACCACGCCGGTTCGCGGATGCTTCACATCTGTTCCACCACGCGAAACCACCGACTCCGTCCCATCGGGTAAACGCTTGAGCGACACGCCCGTGAAAAATCCTGCCAAGCCCGCGTAGTCGTCCTGACCCCAGCGCTCACTCGGGTGATGATGACACTGAGCACATTCAATCCGCACTCCCAAGAACAGCTGACTGATCGACCGACTCGCCACTTCGGGCTGATCGAGCGATTTAAACAGTGAGACCGGTCCTTCACTTTGTACCGGTCCCTGAGCGGTCAGGATCTCACGGGCCATCTCGTCATACGGACGATTGGCGGCAAACTGCTGACGAAGCCAGCGAGTCATGCCGACCGTGCCCTGGTGAGTAACTTTGAGTTTGTCGGAGCGCAGTAAATTCGACCACTTCATCGACCAGTAATCCGCATACTCGGGACGATTCAAAAGTCCGTCGATCACGGCCGCTCGCTTGTTCGGATTCGGGTCCGCCAAAAACGCTCGCGCCTCAGCCGCCGTCGGCAAGGTGCCGATCACATCGAGGTAGACGCGGCGCAAAAACGTCGCATCATCCGCCTCGGCACTCGCGGGAATCCCGAGTTCAGTCAGCTTGTTCCAGACGAGCTTATCGATGAAGTTTCGTTCCGTGGGACGCGGCACCTGAGTGCCCGCTCGCGGCACGACCACTCGACAAACCGCCACATGACCGAGATACCGGACAAGAATCGCCGCGTCGCCGGGAAACTCGCCCGCTTCCAGCAAGCCACCACCGGTCACGCCCACCAAGCCAGTCGCATTCGACACAAAATCGGTTTCGGCCGTCACACAGCGAGTCGCTCCGGAATCATCTTGAGCCACCACTCGCAATTGCCACTTCTGATTGGGCTCCAGGACAATTTGAGCCGGTTCGACCGCGATCCCCGTGACGCGCCGTTCCACCGGCACCGTGCGCGGTACGCCCGCAGCGATCCAGCGTCGCAGTCGCTGATAACCCGCACTCTCGGGCTCAATCTTCAAGCCGCCGCCGTGAGGCACAATCGCGGCCGCTTTCCGCAGCATCAAACTGCCGCTGGGATCCGCCAAGGACACTCGGCGCCCCCGCGCCGCTTTCACAATCGCTTCGTAGTCCGCGTCGTCATCAAAGCCCAGCAAGCTTAGCTTAAACCCGTTTTGGCCCTCCGCCTTGCCGTGACAGCCTCCCGAGTTACAACGGGCTTTGGCCAGCAGCGGCTGAATCTCGTACGCGAACGAAACCGGCTCTGGGTTGGTGATACCTTGAATCTCCAGCGGCACGCGCAGTTCTTCGCCCTGCACTTGGACGACGATCCAGCCCTGGCCATCACCAAGCGGCTGCACGAGTCCGCCCGGTGCCACTCGCGCCAGCCCCGCTGCCGTCGTCGCGTTCGCGGCGGCAGCAGCTGAATTTGCCGAGCTGATCGTGAGCTGGGCTTCACTCGTCACGTCCAGCCAGCGGTCACCCTGCCGGCGTGTGACAACGAGTTGCTGAGAGGCCTCGGGACGATCCAGTTTCACCGCCGCCGGTGCCACGCGGATTTCGGCTCGTAAAGAACGCACTCCCCAACTCGTCCCGCCAGCATCACGAAACGTCGCACCCAGATCGACAGGCAACAAGGTGCTCACCAGGACCAGCCACGGCACAAGCCGTAGGACTCGCCGAGCAGTATTCGGGGGAAGGCCGACAGCACGATCGCGACGATGTGCGAACGGGGTGACTGCAGCGAACGACACAACAGCCAACGGAGATCGAAGTGAGCGTGTGGAAGCCATGTTCGCCAAGCCGATGGAAAGTGATCCGATCAACGTTCGCCAATCCTTTCAGGAAAGGCTTATTGTAGGAGCGGTAGCGGACGATGCAAGCCGAACCAGGCTTCAGGCTTCAGGCTTCAGGCTTCAGGCTTCAGGCTTCAGGCTTTGGGCTTCAGGCTTCAGGCTTTGGGCTTTGGGCTTTGGGCTTTGGGCTTTGGGCTTTGGGCTTTGGGCTTTGGGCTTTGGGCTTTGGGCTTTGGGCTTTGGGCTTTGGGCTTTGGGCTTTGGGCTTTGGGCTTTGGGGTTCGGAGGTCTTAATTGGGGGTTCGGGGTTCGGGGTTCGGGATAATATCCGTGGCATTCGAGAGCCATCCGGAACGGCGGAGCCGTGGCATTCGATAGCCAGGCGTGTAAACGCCTGGAATTGCCCCGCAACGTGTCCGATGAATCGCGGAGCGATGGCATTGGCGTCGCCCCGGCAAATTACTCGCAACGCAACACCAATGTCATCGCTCCGCGATTCCGGAGCCCCGTCTAATGATCAATGCCAACCCATCGTGAACCATCGCAACACATTATCACGCGGCTATCGCTTGAATCCGGAACGGCGGAGCCGTGGCATCACGCCTCCTCTTTTGTTTTCTGATCTTCTTGATCGGTGGCCGGGTCGAGGTGGTCGCGGCGGCGGAGAGTGGGAACGCAGAGTGCGGTGAGGATGGTGACGAGGATAGTACCAATGCCACCGGATACGACGGAGACTGTGGGGCCGTAGGCGGCATCTCCCGGACGATCAAACAGCTGCGCAACAAACCCGGATTCGGCCGCGCCGAGTTCATTCGAAACGCTGATAAATACCGTGTTCACCGCCGACACTCGACCACGCATCTCGTTGGGCGTTGAGATCTGTACGAGCGTGTGGCGAATGATCACGCTGATCATGTCCAAGGCGCCGGTAAGAAACAACATCGTGGTGGCGAGCCAGAAGTTTCGCGTCAGTCCGAAAACAATCGTAGCGACGCCGAATCCCGCGACCGACCACAGCATCGTCCACCCCGCTCGACGGATCGGTGGCAGATGAGTCAGCAGTACCGACATCACCAGCGCGCCCACTCCGGGCGCCCCGCGTAGCCAGCCCAGCCCCTGCGCATCAACGTGCAGAATATCGCGCGCATAGATCGGCAGTAGCGCCGTCGCACCACCCAGTAACACGGCGAACATATCCAGCGCGAGCACCCCAAGAATGATTTTAGTTTTCCACACAAATTCCACTCCACCCAAAAGACTGCGCCAGGTGAGTGGCTCGTGGGCGGCCGCTGCTTCGCGCCGCGGCATCGTCAGCAATACACCGATGAAACAGAGCATCAGCACTGCATCCAGCAGATAGATCCAGGAGGGCTGGATGAGCGTCACCAGAAAACCTCCCAGCGCCGGTCCCAGGATGGTGGCGAGTTGGAAGCCCGACGTATTCCACGTGACGGCTCGAGCAAACGCGGAGGGCGGTACGAGCGTCGGCAGCAAGGCGCCTTTGGCCGGCTGATTGAACGAACGAGCGACTCCGCCCAAAACCAGTAGCAGGTAGTACCAGCCAAGATTTGCCTTCAGCAGCGATACCAGCATGAGCCCCAAGGAGCTCAGGCTCAACAGAAGCGTGGCGATCATTACCACCTTCCGCCGCTCGAACCGATCCGACACATGCCCCGCCGGGATCGCGAGCAAAACGACTGGCAGCAACTGGGCGAGTCCCACCAGGCCCAGTTCCAGCGGTCGGCCCGCCCGCTGATAGAGCTCCCAGCCAACGACGGTTGTCTGCATCTGCGAGGCGAACAACGCCAGCAGATTCCCCACGAGAAAGCGGCGATAATCACGAAAGCGCAAAATCGCCCATGGACTAGCGTTCACGTCCAGGCGTGTCTCGTCACCCGACATGCAGCTCCTGAGCAGCTAAGGATGTTCGATGCTTGATTCCCAGTTCTCAATCCCGGATTCGCTCGCCACTGCGGATTACACTTCCGCGAGCGGCTCCTTGGCGTCACCAAAGTGCTCCACATGCAGATCCATCTTGTCCATCATCGACAGGTACAAGCGGCAGAGCTGTCGATTGGGCTGGCTGCGATAGTCGAGCACTTTGCCGGTTTGAATGCGTCCGCCACCGCGCCCCACCATCACCACGGGTAACTGACTGGCATCGTGACCACCCGTCATCATGCTGGAGCAGAACATCAACATGGAATTGTCGAGTGCGGTGCGGGAGCCTTCCTGAATCGCATCCAGTTTCTTGGCAATGTACGCCAGCTGCTCGACAAAAAACTGATTCACCTTCAGCCAATCATTCGTATCAGAATGGCTCAGCAAATGGTGGATCATGTAGTCCACTCCCAAATGCGGGAACCGCAGTGAGGAGTGATCGTTATTGAGCTTCAGCGTGGTAATACGCGTCGTATCAGTTTGGAACCCGAGCACCAGAATGTCGCACATCAGCCGCATGTGGTCGGCGATATTCTGTGGGATGCCGTCGGCGGGGCGAGCGATGTTGGGCTTGTCCAGCGAGGGACGCCAGCCCTGCAGTTCGCCCTTCTGCCCCGCCTGCTCGATCCGCTGCTCGACATCGCGCACGGAATCAAGGTATTCGTCGAGCTTTCGCTGATCGTTTCCACTGATCTGGCGCCGTAAATCGCGAGCATCGGCGAGTACCGCGTCGAGCACGCTGCGGTCCCCCTTCTGCACTTCGTCTTTGAATAACCGATCGAAGGCGAGTGCTGGATAGAGTTCCAGCGGTGTGGGCGTCGTGGGTGAGGACCAAGAAATGTGCGAGCTGTAGAGCATCGAATAGTTTTTGTGGACCGACGGATTCGATTTCTCGCAGCCCAAGACCAAACTGGGAACTTTGGTGGAGCGACCGTAGGTTTGAGCGAGCAGCTGATCGACGCTGGTACCCGAACGAATGTCGCCACCGGAAGCGAGCGGCGCCCCGGACAGCAAGTTGCCGGTTTGCGAACTATGAATGTTGCCCTTCAACGCCTCGGCGTTGAACAGACCGCGGACGAAGAGCATCTTTTCCCGGACATCGTGCAGCGGCGCAAGCACTTGGCCCAGCTCCAAATTCTTCCCTTCGCCCTTCGCCCACCATTCTTTGGAATGAAAGCCGTTTCCGGCGAAGAGTACGGCGAGTCGCACGGGAGCTTCACTGCCCTTGTTCGACGAGGGACGTCCCGCCGCTGGTTCGTCGCCCCACACGCGCAGCGACTCCATCCACGGCAGTGCCATCGTCACACCTAACCCGCGCAGCATCGTCCGACGCGACAGTTGATAACTCGGCGGAATCTTCATTGGCTGACCTCCCAAGACTGTATGCTCTACTCTTCCGAAGCGGTTTCGCGTCCACGAATTTCTCGAAACTGCGGGCTGAGGACAATTTGTTCGATGATTGCCCCAACATGGCCTGACGGCGTCAACGCGGCCTCGTTCAGCTCCCCGATCAATGGCATATCGGACAATTGTACCGCACGGCCTAAGGCATAACCCAGCAGCTTCTTGTTAAATTGCCGCACGAAAGCCTCACGGCGCGTCGTCGACACATAATCACGAATGCCGGTGAGCCCTTCGACCTTCGTTCCATCCAGCAATTTGGTATTGGCATCGATCGCCAGTCCCGCAGCATCTTTTTGCCGAAACCGACCAATCGCATCGAAGTTCTCCAGAGCGAACCCCAGCGGATCGATCCGCGCATGACACTTGGCACAAGCCGCGTCCGCACTATGCTGCTCGATCAACTGCCGTTCGGTCAATCCTTGCGGCGTGGTTTCGGCTAGCGGCGGAACGCCTTTGGGTGGCCGCGGCAGCTTTTCACCCAACACGACTTCACTCACCCAATTGCCGCGCAAAATCGGACTCGTACGTGAGGCTCCCGCCTGCTTGGATAACGTCGCCGCCTGAGTGAGAATCCCACCGCGACCCTGCTGCTTCACACCCTCCACGCGCCGCCACGGCCCCGGTGCCCCCGTGGCACTCGCCAAGTCTTCACCGGCCGCTGTTCCGGTCGCGGCTGTTCCGGTCGCAGCTCCGCTCCACGGCAAGCCGTAATGCTGAGCAAGTTTTTCGTTCAGAAACGTATGATCGGCTGACACAATGCTCAGCACGCTCCCCTGATTCTGAAACAGGTCCGTGAAGAATCGAATCGACTCCTCGTACATCGAGGACCGCAAATCGGCGAACGTGGGGAACGCCTGTTCGCTCTTTTCATCGAACTGCGCGAAATCGTGAATGTGCAGCCACTGACAGGCAAATTCGATCGCCAAGCGTCGCGCCTTGGGATCGCGCAGCAGGCGTCGAGTCTGTGCTTGCAGGACGGCTGGTTGGAGCAGTTCCCCCGAGGCGGCCACTCGCCGCAGCTCTGCGTCCGGCTGACTCGACCAAATAAAATAGCTCAACCGATTCGCCAGTTCCCACGCCGTGACGGCGCCCGGCTTATTACCGGCCACTGGCACTTCCGCGCGATACAAAAAAGCCGGCGAAACCAGGACTCGAGCAATCGTCAGTCGAATCGCATCGTCGTGAGGAATTTCCTGCTGACGAAGACCGGCGTAGAGCTGCCGCAGTTGGTTTGCTTCCGCTTCGGCCAGCGGACGCCGCACCGCTTGCCGAGCGAACTCGATGACCGAATCAAGATGACGCGGCTCAGCCTCAATTAATTGCTGGCGGAACGCGGCAGCACGATCGTTGATCGGCTTACGCAGCGGCTCGAACACCTTCGGATCCGCATCTTGCGTGGCGTACTCCATGAGCTGCGCGTAGGCGTCGACCAGCGTCAACGCATCCTGGCTCACAAAATGCAATTCCTGCCAAAGCTGATTCAGCTGCGCGGTCTGTCGGTCGTTCAGCATCAGCCGACAAAGCTGATCGTCTTCGCGATAGAAGAGCGTCAGCGTGACAACTTCGTCGACCGGCACAATCTTGGTGTAACAAAGTGCTGGTGGAAACAACTGACGAAATTCGTCGAACGCCTGTTCCAGTCGCTCGCGCACGCTGCTCGCTTTGGCCACAAGGATTGGAGTGCCATGCGAAATGCCACGATTATTCGAGGTCCAGGGACCATTGGCATTCGTCTGTTCGACCGTTGACGGCTGCAGCGTATTGGCACTCGCCGGCTTCGTAGTCAGGACTTGCAGCTGGACACTCGCGCGTGCACTGTCTTCCGCTGGCAGGAAGCCGCTGGCAACCAGTTCCGCACCCGCCGCGAGATTACCGGGCAGACGCACTTCCAGCACGGCCGGCGCGGCGACCGCCAAGCTGGCAGGATCGATCGCGATGGTGCGAGTCCCCGGTCCAAAGAGGGCTGGATCGAGTCCATAGAGACGATCAGCGGGTGTTGTCGCCGTTGAGCTCGCTGCGGGTGCCGTTGCCTTCGCTGGAGGTGCCGGTACAGCACCTGGTTTGCCGCCTGCCGGCTGGCCACTTAATTTTCGCAGCGCGGACGACAACAGCGGACCACCCAGCGCCGTAAGTTCGCGATAAAGGTTCCCATCGGGCGAGTCTTTCGGCAGATTGGCGACGCCGGTTTGCAGCAGTTTTTGCAGCTCCGAGGCTAATTGCTGCTTGGCCTGCGCACCATCGGCAACTTGCCACTTGGCCAAAAGCGAGCCACCCGGGATCGTGGGGCCGTTCGTACCCGAAGCTGGCTCCCAGAAGAAATGCCAGACATTCGGGTTTCCCTGAGAGTCGGCATGTGGGTTACCGGACAAAATCTTCGGCGACACCTCTTTCCCTAAATCCCAACTACGGTCGGCACTGGAAATTGTCAGGTCGACCGCCGTCAAATCACAGGCATGATTACCATCGCGCGGATTGACGACGACGGCAATGACGTCATCGACTTGCATTGCCAGATTTTCGAGTGGGCCGAAAGCGATCACGTTGGCACCGTTCGTGTTTCCAGCGGCTAGTCGTTGGCGAGTCGCTCCGCGACGCAGTTCAACCACCCAGGCTGTCCCATTGCCGCATTCCGGATGAGCGTGCTGAATGGAACCGGTGATCTTCATCTTTCCCGCCACCGGGCTGCGCCAGGCGATCCCGACCGATTGTGTGGGGGAGGGATGTACGGCGATCGAATGTGGTTTCATATTCCCTGGAACTCGCAGCAGTTGATCGCTGGAATTGGCGAGCACGCTCAGTGCATTCGGGGCGGACCAGCCCGAGACGGCGTCGTAGTTCGCCACTTTTTCGATCTTGGTCGAAATCAACTGGCCGATCTTCGCGGCTCCTGACGAACCGGTGTCGATCCCAAGATAATCCAGCCACGCGGTCAGCATTTCCGGCGGGACTTGAAACTGAGCAGCGATGACCGCGACATCGGAGTTTTCATTCGCGGCGGAACGAGCCTGAATGGTCGCCGCCGCTTGTAGACAGGCGGCCGCGGACGAGAACATCTGCTCGCGTCGCGTTGTCAATTCCTGCGTCACGGCGCGCACGTCACGCAGAAGCACATCGGGACGCCCAGGGGCTACCAATCGGGGACGTTCCCAGATCGCCAGATCCTGTTCAGCGCCATCGCCCGCATCGCCCGTTACGAGATACAGCACTAAGTCACTGCCATCCGCGGGCGGCGTGAGTTTCATTTTAAACTCTTGACGCTCCGTCAGCGGACTCACCGGCTCCATCCACGCCTTGGGACCATTGAGCTTGCCAATATGACCGACGCTCGTGAACCGCCAGAGTGCCTGCTGCCAGCGAGCAACTTCCACGGCGATGGCGTTGGCATCCGCCGGCTGGGCGGCGCGCCAGCGAATGCGCAGCGGGTCCAGCAGCATCGAACTGGTGGTCTTGTTGTCCGCTGTTGGTGCGGCCTGAAGAATGGTCCAGAGCGTTGTTAGATACTTGGGACTCAAGTCATACTTCTGAGCGACGGTATCGAGTTTGATTTGGCCGGACCGCAGGGCGTCGCGCTGTTCCAGCGTGGCGAGCAGATAGCGCTCGAGTGGCAAGCGGCCACCTTGATTCGTGTCAAACACAATCCCCTGCAAGTTCACTCGGTCGCCACCGCCGGTATGCGTATAGCGGCGGTAGAACTCGCGAATCTCCGCCAACTTCTCATTCGTCCAGTCGCTGCGAGTCCGATTGGGGGAAAAACGAATTCCGGACGGCAACAGCACGGCATGCTGCGCTACTTCCTTGGCCGCGTCGAGATACTTGGTGACCAGTGCGGGCGACATCGAAAGTGCCGCTCCCGTATTCGTAAATCCCTCACCCGCCGCTCCATCAACCGGAAACTCTCGGGCTGGGTTGAGCGTTGGCACGCCCGTTAAATCGCGCAGCGTATAGCTGTACTCCGCATTGTTCAGTCGACGCAAGACGACTCGGCCCGGATCTCCCGCCGACTTGACCGCCTCAATCTGCAGATACCGCTGTACCCACGAGCGAAGTGCCTGCCGTTCGGCCTCGGTCGGCTGACGGGCGTCGAGTGGCGGCATCTGCTGACTATCCAGGATCTCCGCGACCTTCTGCCAGACTTGCGGTTGCCGCTGAACATCCGCCCCAGTCTTAAAATCCGCCAAATTGATTTCCGCTTCCACACGATCCGCGGCATGACATTCATGACAGTATTTTTGCAGGAGCGGCTGAGCTTGAGCCGCGAAGCCGCGGAGGTGTGCGGCCAGTTGCTCTTCGACCGCCGCAGGCGACTGACCGTGGACGGATACATCACGAGTGACAATGGTGGCCAGCAAAAGAGTTAGTGCGGTCACCAGCGACCGCAACGCAGCTCCTCGATCATGACGCTCGGCAAAAGCTAGAAAACTCATCAGCACGCTTCTCCTGAGCCTGACTGGGGGAGGCAAGATGTACATCACGGGCCGTGGGGCGGGAACCAAGGCGATCCTCGGACTGATGGTTATGACCGGTTCCCAACGCGGGATCAAGAGCGGGCGGACGACACCAGGCGGTCGCGTAGAGTGACACCGATTTCGCATACCGACGCCGCGGACCGGGATTTACGACGGGTGGCACGACTGTTCTATTAGGACCAACGATCGGTAAGTGGCGTTGGGGGTGACGGCCGCTTAACCGTTTCCAGCGGCGTTCCATGAGTACCACTGATCTTGAACCTGAACCGTATTTTGTCGATCCCACGGTCGCAGGTCCCTCCGCACCACGGTCGCCCGATTCGTCGCACGGATACGACGTCGTTTTCTGGCTGGCCTACCTCTCCAATGGCCTCACCACCGTCGCCAACGCGATGATGGTTTGCTATTCCGACTTTGTCACGGTGCTGGGTGGCGAGGAACGGCAATTGGGGTTCATCGTGGGCGTCGGAATGATTGGCAGTATCATCACGCGCATGGTGCAGGGTGAACTGATTGATCGGTATGGAGCCGGGCGGATCTGGTTTTGGAGCACGCTGCTGTACTGCATCAGTCTCGCGTTGCATCTAACACTCACCACGGCCTATGGGCCGGCGATTTTTCTGGTGCGAGTGTTTATGCAATCGAGCTTGGCGGGAATCTTTGGCGCGTCGATTACGTTTGTTTCGATCCGAGTGGTGCCAAATCGCATGGCCGAAATTATCGGCGCTCTGGGCACCTCCGGTTTCCTCGGCATCATGCTCGGCCCCGCTTTGGGCGATTGGCTGCGGAGGCGCGGCACAAGCGCAGCCGTAGACGCGGCAGTAGACGTGGCGGCCGTCGGGACGACGGTGGCCGGTGGGGTGGCGAGTACGAGTGGAACGACGGGTGCTGACTTCGTAGTGCGTCTGTTCACGACGTCCTGCGCGCTGGCGATCGGCGCGATGGTAGCAACATGGCTAGCGGGACGTCAGACCGCTCGACCAGTCCATCGTCGACGTCCACCGCTATGGCGAGTGATCCGGCGCTATCAGCCGCTCATGCTTTCCTGCACCGCGATTGCGATGGGCGCGGGGTTTTCCATTCCAATGACTTTCCTCCGGCCATACGCGGTGGCCACCCATCTGGATGGCGTCGCGACGTTTTTCATCGTCTACGCCGGCACCGCATTTTTCGCTCGACTGGCATCCCGGTCGCTCTTTCAACGCTACGGGAATCGGCCTTGGATTATCGCGGGACTTGTACTGCTTACCCTGAGCTTCAGCACGTATCCGCTGATCAGTCAGAAGTGGCACTTGATCGCCCCCGCGACGCTGGCCGGGGTGGCTCATGCCCTGCTCTTTCCATCGGTGATTGCGGCTGGCACGTCAGCGTTTCCGCGTCGCTATCTCGGTGTTGCCACCTCGGTGATGCTCGCAATGTTCGACGTGGGTACCTTTATCGGCGCTCCCGTGGTGGGCACTTTTATCCGTAGTGCCAAAGCGCAGCATGCGGCCGCTTACCCACAAATGTTCGGTGCGACGGCGATCGTCCTGGCCGCCATCACGCTGGCCTATTGCCTGACGTCACGGCGAACGTAATTCGCCAACGCGGAGCTGATCTCCACATCGGTGCCGCCTTCCCCCGCACTTATCCCAGCTCCCTCCTTCAACACGCCCGATCACCCCAATCGGCTCCGTGATCTGGACCTGCTGCTGGTGCACGGTCTGTTAGGAAAAGTATTCGAGTGGGATGACTTCGAGGTCTTTGATGTCGACACGGTCGATGTGTGCCCAATCGATGAGTGTCAGCGAATACTTGTCATTTTCATCCTGACCGGCGAACACGCCATAATCGCCCTGCGATAGCTCGGTGGCAAACCAAGTGGGAATGAAGGTCCGGCCATCTTTCATATGGACCTGCACGACACTGTTCGAATCACGTTGTGTCCAGATCCAGGCGAGCAGCTGTGCCAGTCGATGGCCGCTACCGACCGGCGGTGGTGCTTCGCGCCATTCACTACTCGCACGCGGCAGATCCTCTCCCTCGTCCAGCGGCCGACCTTCAGCGATTTCCTCGGCATCATCCAGGGAAACACTATTCGCATCGACATCATCGGGATCCAAAACCACTCGGCCTGTGTTCACACTGACCACCGATCCGCGTGGAGGAGCAGGCGGTTTGCTAGCCGCAGTAGCCGTCTTCGGCGCCGGAGAAGCTGCTGGGGCTGATGATGCTGCGGCTGATGATGCTGCGGCTGATGATGCGCGTGCCGGTGCCGATGGAGATGGCGGGGTTGTAGTGGGAGTGGCTGTAGGTGAAGGCGTGGCGGTGGGTGTGGGTGCGGGTGCAGCAGACGCGGTGGCAGAGCCGGGACCGACGGTGGCAGAACTCGGTCCAATCGTGGCCGCGTGATTAGTGGGTGCCGCGAGGTCGGCTGCCGAGGTTTCACTGGGAATCCGAAACTGACTGCCGCAGTTCGGGCACTTTCCCAGCTTGCCGCGCAGCGACGTGGGGCCTGAAAGTTTGTGACCTTGCGGGCAAACGAAGCTGATCAATTCACGAGTGCCCGTGGTGGAACCGGTCCCTCGACTGGTCAGATCGGTAATCGTTTGGCTGCCGACGGTCTTGAAACCCACTTTCGAAGCTGAGGGAGTTAGGGAAACCGTTCCGGTGCCCATCACCACCGCCGTCGCCGGAGCAGCAGCAGCAGCAGCAGCAGCAGGTGCAGGTGCAGGTGCAGGTGCAGGTGCAGGTGCAGCAGCAGCAGCAGCCGGCGGCGGAGCGGCTGCGGGAGCAGCAGGAGCAGTGGGCGGAGTCGCTGCCGCGGATGTCGGCACCGAGAAAACTCCGCTGGCGGCTTCTACAGGTGCGGTTCGCTCGGCTGCAGCGCCGGCTGTCCCGCTGGCTGTCGCAGGCTCTTCGGCCGGCAGATCGCCGATCGTTTCCGCTGCGGCGGCTTCCATTTCCTCCAAGGTGGGAATCAGAAAACGCACTCCACACTGCGGGCATTTACCGGGTTTACCGGCGAGCATTTCGGGGACAGTCAAGTCGTGCCCATTGGGGCAGATAAAAGATAGATTCATGCGGAAAAATGTAGTCGTTCCCTGCAGTCGATGCAATTTCCTGCGAGCTATTTTTCGTGTTCGTCGTCGGGCTGAGCGGCCTGCTAGGGGAGCACTGGTGCGCGTTTCACAAAAGTCGTGCGGCGGCTTGGGAAGAAACTAGCAAGCGGCACCGGGACTCGATAGAATCACAAGCCACTTTTTCCCCTCGTTTTGATTGTGGTCGCGAAAGGTTTCGCATGCCGATCGATGTGCAATGTCCCGGTTGCAAAACGCGCTTTAAAGTTGGCGACCAGCATGCGGGCAAGAAGGGCAATTGTCCGAAGTGTAAGGTGCTGATCACGGTACCGGACAAACCGGCTCCAGAAGTCAAGATTCATGCTCCGGAGGCATCGGGCCCGAAGGACTCGCAGGGCAACCTGGTTCTGAAACCGATTTCTCGTCGAGCGATTCGGTTTTCGCCGGTGGTGTTGGGGACGGTGATCGGCACGCTCGTGCTGGCCATGGCGGGCGCCTTGGTGGGACGTGTCAGCTATCAAACCGCGGCTCCCAAAGCGATTCCAGGTAAAGTGGTTTCCACCCGCTCCGACGTGCCCGTGACATGGCTCGGGGTAGGAGCCATCTTGATCGCTCCGTCGCTGTGCTGGGCCGGATATCAGATCCTGCGGGACGATGAGTTGGAACCGTATCGTGGTCGTGAACTGCTGCTGCGAGTGCTGCTCTGTTCGGTCGCCTATGCGGCGCTGTGGGCAGTGTACTGGGGAGTCAAGATTTCGTTGCTGGAGAATCAGTCACCCGAGACTTGGCAGACGCTGTATGTGTTGCCCCCCTTCGTGCTCGTGGGGGGCATCGCCGGCCTGGCCTGTTTCGGGCTGAACTACGGCGCGGGGATGTTTCATTACGGACTTTACTTACTCGTCTCGATCGTGCTGCGATGGCTGGCCAACGTGGGCACTTTGTAAACACGTGTTGGACCAGCCAAGGCGGAGCCGCATGAACTCGCTGAGCGACATTCCGGAAATACGTGGTCTCGATCAGCGCCGGCAACTCATCCGAATTCCTCCGGAACTGGATGTGCCGCTCACCCCGCGCGTGCAAAAGATCATCGACACGGCGGCGTTTCGTCGGCTGGCACGGATCAGTCAGCTGGGACTCGTGTCGCTCGTCTATCCCGCCGCCCATCACACGCGCTTTGAACATTCACTGGGCGTCTATCGACTGGCACTCATCTATCTCAAGCAGCTTTCCACCGATCCGCGTTTTAGTCGGTCGGTGACTCCGCGCGATGCAGAGCTGTTGATTGTCGCGGCACTGCTGCACGACATTGGACATTGGCCCTTTTGTCATCCGATTGAAGATATGCGGTTACCGGGGCTGGTGGCCCACGAAGCGCTGGCGGAATCTTTTTTGGTGGACGATCAGTTGGCAACGGTGCTCCGTGAAGACTGGGGAATTGAACCACTGGAGGTGGTCGAACTGCTTGCGCGGCCGCCTCGAGACGCTCAACAGCGGCTCTTGAAGAGCATCCTCTCGGGCCCGATCGACATCGATAAGATGGATTATCTGACGCGCGACAGTTTGCATGCCGGAGTCCCTTATGGGCGCAATTTCGATCAGCAGCGACTCATCGGCAGCCTCTGGCTGAACGAAGCGGCTGATGGAGTGGCGATTCTGGACAAAGGGCGCACGGCGGCCGAGCTGATGGTTTTTGCACGCTATGTGATGTTCAGTGAGGTCTACTGGCATCACGCGGTGCGAGCAGGAACGGCGATGCTGCAGCGAGCTTTTTTCGAACTACGCGATCAACTGGACCCCGCCATTACGTTTCCTTGCACGGAGGCGCCGTGGATTGAACATCTCCGCGCGACGGCCGCCGGCCAGCCGCTGGAAGAACTCGTGAGCGGCTTATTTGGCGATCAGCGCCGCCTGTATAAAACTTGGACGGAATATAGTTACTTTCAGCGTCCCGATCTCTACGAACGACTCGCTCGCCGTCCTTACGTCTGGCTGGTGGGGTGTGCGCAGCGACTGGCGCAGCGATTGTCGGAGCGCTGGATTCCCGGTTTGCAGCCTCATGAAATCATCCTTGATGCGCCCCCGGTGAAGCGCGAAGTGGAATTCAACGTGGAGGTCTATTTCGCCAAAGAAAACCGTTATCGTCCCTTCGGCGAAGTCTCGCCCGTCATTCAAACACTCGCGCAGCGTCAGTTCGATGACTATGTGAAACGAGTGCGCGTGTTCGTTCCTCCCCACCGACTCGAGGCCTGCCGTCAAATCGATTGCCTCCCCGAACTGCTTGGGGATTGCCTGGAGTCTTCGGCCTGAAGTTCTCAGCCAACCTGTAATCCGCTGGCGGTGATTCGATAGGGAACAATGGCGTCCACGCATTCGCTGCCGCGATGCTTGGCCACGTAGAGTGCTCGCCCCATACGCTCTCCAGCGCGTACTTTGCCCATCAAAATCAGCGTGTTGGCATTCGACACCGCATCACCTTCGCTGAGCGGTTTGGCGATTAAGTCATCGAGCATGCTTTCATGAGAAGTACTCATCAGCAGGCAGGTCACCGCGGCTGGTTCATAGCGATGCTGAGCGGCTTGGGTGGCATGCTGGAGATATTTTTCGCGAAACAAATCCCGCGCGACCCACTCCGGATCCTTCCGTAACACTTGATGATATACATACTCGAACAAATTGAACTGAATCGATTCGCCCGGGCGATCAGACGGTTCCATGCCATCCACGATTACGCGCCGGCTGCCATGAACCAGATTGCCATAGAGAAAACCAATGGCGGTTTGCAATTTGGCGTTGAGCTGAGATTGCCAGGCCCGCCACTCTTCCCATTCCAGATCTCGGCGAGTGACTCGTTGACCGCGATAGTCAAACACATGGAGATAGTCACCCAGGTCCGTGGGCGAATCGAAGAAATGATCGAGAGCCACTTTTTGGTCAGAGGGCTGTGCACGGAGAGTCCAGTTGCACATGCGCTGAGCGTAATCGGCGTGACTTTGGGGATCTCCTCGCGCCGTCATGTCGAAGATCACTCCCTGCCGCTTATCGAGCTGCCGACCGGCGTCGGCAAACTGGATTCCCAGTTGCGTTTTGCCAATTCCTGTCGCGCCTACGACCACCGTGAGCGTGCCAGGAATCAGGCCTCCACCGAGCAGTTGATCGAGTCCCGAAACGCCTGTTGAAATCCGAGCGGTATTCATGCGTGATTGATAGAAGGAATGCAAGGGTTAGCGCTGCAGATGATCGGGACCTTTACCACAGGCCTTTTCATATTGTCCGTCACTAGTTTTCACGTACTTCGTGAATCCCATTTTTTCGAGTTTAGCGTTGTCATTCACCGCTCGATCGGCGTTGTAAAGCGAATTGCGGCCATTGATTGATGGGGGGAGAAATACGCGCCGGACCGGCGCGCCCGTCTGAGGATGCTTCGTCAACGGCTCGTCCGACATCCGCTGTTCCACTTCAAATCGCTCACCCACCTCACCATCGTCGCCCAAGACTTCGTAGACGTACGTCGGCATTGCTCCTCTTCTCCTGCGATCAGTTCGCGCCGGATCCGCTTACAGATACATGCCGATATAACCACCGGACTCCTCGGTCGCCGCTTGCAATTGCTCGAGTCGCTTGCGCGTTTGCTCGAGATCGCCAGCTGCGATGTATCGATCGAATTCGACCAAGACGGCTGATCGCACCGTGAACTGAAACCAAGCCAGCACCGGTTCCGTGAGCCAGCTACAGGTTTCCCGTTCCAGTTCGATCTCCAGATCCGCATTCACGGCTCGTCGATCCGCTTCGTCCGTCAACACGGTACCTTCGAAGCGAAACAGCAGCAGCCCTTGGTCCTCGCGATTCGTCAGGTGATAGGCACACTGAGCATTATAGAGATAGTAAGAATTGTGAGAACCATGCTTCCCGATGGCACGCTTAATCGCCTCGCAGCGTCGCTGATGTCGCGGGGAAGCGTCGAGCGGAATATCGAGTCGGGTGACGGAGCGGAGTGGCAAGCAATCAAAGCTGATATCGACCCAACGCTCCATAACAGCAACTCCTCAGCCAGCACAGGTTCAGATCATCTTAAGGATTGACGCGACGTTCGACCTGGGCGGTCGTGGCACTGGCCGATGGCTGCATTTTCCAGGCGAGCGACAACCAGCCATCCTGAGCGGTGGATTCAACCACCGCCAACTTGCCCGCGGCTTCCCAGCGTTCCGGCAGCTTTTCGATGTCGATCGGCAGCGGCGACTTGAAGAGTGCTTCGAATTTCCGCCGCACGAACGTCTTGAAGGCTACCTGCGTCACACTCTCCCGCCCCTTCACGCCGACATATTCCACTTCTACATCTCCCCGGCGGACCAGCTGAGTACCGGCGGGCGTTTTCTCGAGTGCATAGGTGCCGATGATTCGCATCGGTGAACGAATCTCTTGCTCACTGCGAGTGAATTTGCGGCCATGAATCGCGATGGCCAGCGTGCCATCCTTAAAGGTCACGCTCACCGGTTGCTCGGCGGCAAACGTGATCGACCAGGGATCTTTGTCATCCGAGATCTTCAGTTCTTCAGGCACCTCTCGCTTGGCCTCTTCCAGCATTTCGACGAGTCGTACGTCGGTGAGCGTGACCCCGCCGATGAGCGCTTCGGAAAAATTACCCACGAACGATTGATGCAATCGGAGGGCCACATCGGGACTGCCGGAAACCGCTGGAGCATCATCATGAGCGGCAATGTTGGCCTCACCAACTTGCGTAATCACCGCTCGCAATTCCTCGGCCGTCGTGCTGAAACGCATGCTGCGCGGTAAGCCGCCGCGACGCAGCAGGGGATTGCGAAAACGATCGACAAGCGATTCATTCGCTTTGTTCAAAACGTCCGCCGCTTGAGCATCGACGCGCGCCGCCACACGTTGCTCGGCACTGCGCGAAGCGATCTGTTCGGCCTGCGGCTTGGTCTTCTCAGCTTTCTTCGCTGCAAACTTCTTGATCGCATTACACTTGGCTTGAATGTCGTCGATCGTCGACGACGTGGCACACGACGCCGTGGCGGGGGCTCCATGCAAACCTTGATCGTCCAGCCAGAGCACCTTAGAAGCCTGAATCGAGGTGACCCCGGTCGACAGCACCTTCACTGGGCCCTTCGAACCGGTATTGTTGGAGTTCGCTTGACCGTTCAGCAGCAACTGAAATGACGCTCGCTCCGCATCGGGAATCAATCCCAGCGAAGCTCGAGCGGAGGTGAACACCGTCCCCTGGATATCGACTCCCAGCATTTTCTCGCGCACGGCCATCGTATCAGCCACATTCTGCTCGACCCCGATCGACATCAGGGAGCGAGATGCGGTGAGCATCAAATTGGGCCGCGAGTAGCTGCGATCGATCGCCTCCACCACGTCCGCTGCCTGCCCCGCGCGACGCAGCCAGCCAAGCGAACGGCCAATCGCCAGCGCATCGGCTTGATCCGAACTGGCCGTAAACGCGGCCACCTTCTGCTGCAGCTCGTCCAGTTGGCCGTGATACGACTCTTTCAGCTTCTCGTCGCGGACATGCGTCAACACGTGAATGTAGTGTCGCAGCGCTGAGCGGGTGGATTGGACCAAATGCCATTCCATCCGCTTCTTGTCCGTCTGATAACGAGCGAGCACTTTATTGAGGACTTCGAGGTCTGGCGTGTCACTGGCGAGCTGGGCTTCGAGGTCGCTGGCCCCGAGCGTCTCACGCCAGCCCGCACGCACGTCGGGTGGACTGATGAGCAACGATGATTCGAGGCGGGCGGCTTGGTAGGCAAGGTTGGCTTTGGCTTGTGCCGCATCGGCTGCCGTCACCGGGACGAACCGCTCCTTGGCGGCCGTGATGAGCTGAGCCAGCGGCGGTGCCTCTTCGGCGCCAGCCAGCGGCAACAGCAGCAGCGTGCTGGCCAGCCAGGCGGCAAGAGGAAGCGGTGTGCGGCAGAGTTTTCCGTGAAGTCGAGGCATCCTGGGTCTCCTGACGCCAGCCGATGGCAATCGGTTGGCAAAGCGTAAGCTGGACCAAAGCCCCGTGGATCACCCCGCCGTAGATAAGCCCATGGTAAGCCTCGCTGGCCGCATATCTTCTATATTCTCTACAAATTCTGCAACCCGACTTTTTTTACATCGCAATCGCCAGCCAGTCACGCTACACTACTGGTTGCTCGCCGAAGGAGTCGTGGTGGTGAGCTCTGCCAGTCTGGTTTCGTCGAGCGGTGCCAGGGAGCGTGATGGTGAAGGGGTCATGGACGAGTGCGCGAAGGCGTGTTGGTAAGTGGCGCAAGCTGACACTCGTTTTGTGGCGGCTGACGCTGCCACGAAAATTTCTCGTCTCGCCGCTGGTGACGCTGCAGCCGCTGCGACCGCTGCTGCTGCCGCTGGTGCTGCTGCTAGGTTGTCTGGTCTGCAGCCGCTGTTTGTCTGCCGAGGAGCCTACGGTCACCGTCATCACACCGACGAACGTGGCGTCGCTTCCCGACGACGCTCTCCTGGGTGGATCTTGGCTGACCGACTATGCGACGGCGCGTGATCGAGCCAAGCAAAACAAACAACTGCTGTTCATTTTGTTCTACGATGAACGGCGCGCGGGGCTGTTTGAACGCTTGATCGAGCGGTTGTTGACGGACCCAGATGTGGTGCTGCTCCTGCGTCCTCTGGTGAAAGCCAAATTGCCGCTTAGTGCCACCACGGTTTCGGTCCAAGGTGAAATGTTGGTCGTGGCGCGGCACCCAGCCTTTCGAGCGTTGGGGGAGCAGCCCGGCCTGGCGCTCATCGACTATCGCGATGAAGACGGACAGCAAAACTATCGCGTGCTGAGCACCTATTCATTGGCTGGGTTGCCGCGTGATAATATTGGATCGGGACCAACCATCGTGGGTTGGTCCGCGATCTGGCAGTCCATCGGGCAAGAGGAGTGGGGGGATGTTGATTCGCCGCATCATCTTGGCCCTGGGAACTCTGCCGCTCGGCCTGGCCCTGCTGACGAGCGTGGCGTGTGGCTGGCGCCAGACCGGCAACTCGCCCCCGGGCAACTCACCCCCGGGCAACTCATCTCCGAACGCGCCGCTCGCGGCCGTGGCACCGGGCGATTCGTGGCACGCGCGCGACTCGGACTCGGACTACCTTGGTAGCCAATCCTGTGCGGAATGTCACGCCGAAGTCGCCAGCCAGTATGCCGCTCATCCCATGGCCTACTCGGCACTGGCCCTGAAGAGTTCGGGCGAAGTGCCGACGTTCGATGACCTGGAAGAGTACTCGCCAAGTGGCGCAGCGACTGGTGGCGTTGAGTTTGCGAAGGAGGGTGGTCGTCGCTATCGAGTGGAACGGCGCGCGGGGGCCATCTGGCATCATGAAGCGGGAGGAACCGAGCGCCCAGCGAATGCCACGGCGGGGGACTGGATTCCTGCGTATGACCAAGGCGAGCCGATCACGCTCGCACTGGGATCAGGAAAACGAGGCCGCTCGTATCTGCTCGACCGCGATGGCTATCTCTTTCTGTCGCCAATTTCCTGGTACACGGCCGAGCGACGCTGGGATTTGGCGCCGGAGTATGATCCGCTGCAGCATCCGCGGTTTGAGCGGCCGGCGAATGATCGCTGCCTGTGGTGTCATGCGGGACGGGTGAACTATGCCGATCCGCCCACGACGGAACTTTCGCAGCGGTACGGTGGCGAGCGGCATGGTGGAGTGGTCTTTGGCGAGGCGATGATCGGCTGTGAGCGCTGTCACGGTCCGGGCCGACGGCATGTGGAAACGCATCGTGCCGCGGGTCGCCGGGATGGCACGCCGACGGGTCGAGGCGATCCCACGATCGTGCAGCCAGCAAACCTGGACAACGACCGCCGCGATGCGGTTTGCAACCAATGTCATTTGGTGGGGGAAGCGCAGTTCCTGCGCTACGGACGACGCCATGGTGATTTCCAACCGGGCGATCGAGTAGGGGATATCTGGACAATTTTCGTCCGCGGTGAGAGCGCAGCGGCAGATGGCGAATCGACACGGGCGGTCAGTCACGTGGAGCAGATGAGGGTCAGTCGTTGTTTTCAGGAGAGTGCGGGGCGAATGAGCTGCACCTCCTGCCACGATCCTCATTCTGTCCCTTCAGAAACCAACCGGGTCGCCTACTTCGACGAGCGTTGTCAGTCGTGTCACCAGCAGCGTGGTTGTACCGAGACGGCCCAGCGGCGAGCGGCTGAGCCCGCGGCCGGATCGTGCATCGCTTGTCACATGCCGCGATTGGCGGCCACCGACGTACCGCACACGACGCAGACCGATCATCGCGTGCGACGGCGGACCGGCACAGCAGCGGAGCAATCGGCCGTGCCGGCTCGTGAGGTACCAGCCGCGTGGCGGATTTTTGATGACGAACAGCGTGGCCTGCCAGACTGGGAACGGACCCGCGCCTGGGCGCTGCTCTGGGCTCAAGGGGCCGAGCAGCAGCGTGATGTGGCATTGGCGCGGCGTGCCGAGTCGCCGCTGCGCGAGAGTTTAGCGCGGGCGGCGAACGACGTGGACGTGCTCGATGCGCTGGCAGTCTCGTGTGTACTGCTGGGGAAAAACGACGAAGCGGTGCGGCACTGGGAAGCGGCGTTAAAACTGGAGCCACAGCGTCACGCAGTGCTCCAGTCGCTGGCCGTTTTCTATCAGAATCAAGGGGAGCCCACGCGGGCGCTGAATTATCAGCGGCAGTTGCTGGCGGCTAATCCTTGGTATGCCGCGGATCACCAGCGGCACGCTTTGTTACTGCTGCAGTTGGGGCGACTGCCGGAGGCCACGCGGGCGGTCACCCGGGCCTGCGAACTGAATCCGTCCGCCGCTTCCTACCACAAGCTCCGCCAGGAGCTCGAACGCCGCCAAGGTCGCTCCCCAAACCAGTAGCGATTGGTCCCTGCGGTCAGGATCTAGGCCTCTGGTTGGTATGAGGCCTCCGGTGGGAAGTGGGCCGACGACTCATTTTTGGCTCTCTTGACGCGCGCACTTCAGATTCGCTTACCCCCGTGTTATCATGCCTGCTCTTCTCAGGCGTCTATTCCGGTTTGGTTTGAGTTCGGATTCATTTAGGTGGCGAGGGCTACGAGGCAACTCGGGTTCAGCGTGTGAATTCGCGTCACAAGGCAAATTCTGTCTCGGATCGAGCGACAGCGAACAATGTACTCGGCGGTGACCATCGCGCGGCGCCGGTGGGTCGTGGACGGCGGCTGACGCAATTGGCAGTGGCGCTGGCCTGTGCTGCGGGTGCGGTGTGGGCTTATTTGGCCTATGTCGAGCGACCGGTGAAGCAAGCCGAGCAGCAGTTAAATCTGGGGAACGCCAAACGATCGATTTCGCTGGTCGATTATTATTTGGTGAGTCATCCGCAGGATGCGCGGGCACTCGCCATTAAGGCTCGAGCGCTCGTCGAGCTGCAGCGGCCTGCCGAAGCGATCCCGATATTTGATGAGATTGGGGCGGCGACGGTGGCGGATCTGCGAGCGCTGGCGCGAGCGTTCTTGTTACAGGAGCAATGGTCGCGAGCTCAGCCGGTGCTGGAGCATATCCTGCGACTGAAACCCCAGGATCCCGATGCGCTGCATGAACTGACGGTGAGCCGCGTGCGGATGGGACTGCTCGAGGAAGCGTTAGAGACGGCCAAGCAGTTGACGGCGGTGCCCGGTCAGCAGACGCGCGGCCTGGTGATGCAAGCAGCGATCACCAATGACATCGGCGATCAGAAACAATCGATTGCGCTCTATCGCAGTGTATTGGAACTCGATCCCGACGCGCGCAATCTGCAGTTGGCGCCCGAAGAATTTTTCCTGCAGTTTGGCAGCGTGCTGCTGAATTCTGGAAATCCAGCGGAGGCGATTGAGATGCTGGAGCGAACGGTGGCGCTGCGTCCCAATCCCACGGCCCTGATCGGCATCGGCAATGCCAGTAGTCAGCTCAACCAGCGTCCGCGCGCGCTGCAAGCGTGGCAGTCGGCCTTGGAACTGGATCCCCGCAATCGAGCGGCCCGCGAGTCACTCGCTAAATCCGCCTTGCAGGACAACGATTTCGAAGCCGCGAAAAAGTGGCTCCTGCCAATCCAAAACAATCCCGATTTGCGCAGTAGCACCGCCTTCTTGTTTCAGCGCGTGCTGACGCTCGCAGGGAACCAGGAGGAAGGCGCGAAGTGGGCTGAACGGGCCGAGAAACTGCGGCAACGGGAACAGACCGAAGCGATCCTTGATGAACTCCTGCTCCGCTCCCCCAAATCCTTCTGGGCGACGGTGGTGCGGGCTCACCAATTCGCGCAGCTTGGTAACTGGGGCCAGGCTCGAGACATGGTCCGGGAACTGATGAAATCTGAACCCGACGAGCCGTTTTTGCAGAAGCTAAGCGAGGCTGTGCAGAAGCGCGGCCCGTTGCCGTCCATTGACGAGTTACCGATCAAAAAATTTTAGTGTCTTCAGCTGCTCCCGGGGTTGGGCCCCTGGGCTAAGGATCAACGTCATGAGTTCCCACGGTTTGTCTGACCGATTGCTCGCCTGCTGGCGCGGACTGCGGGCCGAAAGGCTTAGGCAGGTACCCATGTCGCGGCCGCTAATCTCGCGGGCCCTGTTGACGCTCACGCTACTGCTGGGGTCGCTGGCCGGCTGTCGCGAACGACCGGCAGGAAATGCCGAGCCGGTCGCTGCGGAGGTGGCTGGCGGTAAGTTTTCGCAGCCGGATGGTGGAAAGGCGCGAACGGGGAATGGTAAATCGGGCAAGCTGCAAGCCGGTGAGGACAAGTCGGATGAGTTCCGACCGGTGGAGGTTCTGGGGGACGAGCCGACCGGGGAGATCTGGTTTCGCGACGAGCTTGCTGGATCGGGTATCGATTTTACGCATGTCTCGGGAAACGATGAGAACAAAGCTTTTCCCGCGGCCAATGGCAGCGGTATGGGCGCTCTGGACTATGATCTGGATGGCCGAGCGGACTTATATTTCGCCACGGGTACCACGTTTCCGCTCGACTATTCCCGCGTCGATCCGGCCAATCGCTGTTATCGCAATTTGGGGGACTGGAAGTTTGCGGATGTAACGAATCAGACGGGCCTGCGACACAACGGTTACTCCGCTGGAGTGGCGGTGGGCGACTACGACGCCGATGGCTTTCCCGACGTCTATGTCTCTTGTTTTGGTCCGAACGTGTTGTTTCATAATTTGGGTGATGGCACGTTTGAACGCGTGGAGACGACGGCGGGCGTTGATGATGAGCGGTGGGGAGCCAGCGCCGCATGGCTCGATTATGACGACGATGGACTGCTCGACCTGTATGTTTGCAACTATGCGAAGTGGTCGTTTGATCGCAATCCGTTTTGTGGTGATCGAGCACGAAATATTCGCATGCACTGCGGTCCACGGACGGTGGAGGCCGAGCCGCATCTGCTCTATCACAACCAGGGGGACGGCACGTTTGACAATCGGCTGCGGGAGGCCGGAATCAGCGAGCGTCCGGGGCGAGGGCAGGGAGTGGTGGCCGCCGATATCAATCAGGATGGCCGAGTCGATCTGTATGTGGGCAACGACCTGCATGCCAATTTTTTGTTTATCAACGAGGGGGGCGGAAAGTTTCGTGATGCGACCGAAACATCAGGTGCCGCCTATGATGCCAATGGCAGTCCTCAGGCGAGCATGGGGGTCGACATCGCGGATGTTGATCGCGATGGGTGGCCGGACATTTTCACCACCAACTTTCAACTGGAATACAACGCTTACTACCGCAACCTGGGGCACGATTTCTTCGTCGATTCCTCTGATCGCATGGGCGTGGTCTCAGACAGCCTGCCGTTCATTGGCTGGGGGACGCGATTTGCCGATTTCGATCTGGATGGCTGGTTCGATTTGGTAGTCGTGAATGGCCATGTGGACGATAACCGCCGACTTTTCAAAGAAAATGCTCCTTATCATCAGCCGGCGTTTTTATATCGCTTTCAAGGGGAGCGAATGATTCGGGTGGGAGCGGATGCCGGGGAGTACTTTCGCCGCCGGCATGTCGGACGCGGGCTGGTTCTAAGCGATCTCGATAACGATGGCGCCTACGATTTGGTCATGGGACATCAGGACGCCCCCCCAGCCCTGCTCCGGAATGTTTTGCGGGAATCACGTGCCGCTCGCGAGGCTGGTCAGACGACTTCGATTTCGTTGCGGTTGGTGGGTCGAGTGGGGAATCGCGATGCGATCGGGGCGCTGATCGAGTGCCAGTCGGCGCTGGGGACCATTTATCAGCAGGTACAAGGGGGGGGAAGCTACCTTTCGGCCTCAGATTTGCGGCAGATTATTGCGGTTCCCAGCGGGGCACAGTCGGCGGAGATTCGCGTGCAGGTCCGCTGGCCGGGCGGGATGCGCACGCCGCTAACCGGTCTGGAGCCGGGTGGGAGGTATGTGGTCGTGGAGCCGCCGGCGGATAAAGAGTCAGAAATTCGGATTCGGAAATGGTGAAGATTTTATTGACAGTCGGTAAAGGGAAGGATAAAAAAAGGACCTATTCATTCCGCTTGGGTGGTAGATTCCGACCTTAGAGTGCAAAATCGAAGCGGTTTTAGCATAGGTTTTGCTCTTCAGCGGTCGACTTTTCATGGTTAGGGCATGAGCGGCGGAAGTTCATCTTTTTCTGATTAATTGTTTGAGCGTAGTTTTTTCTTTTTATTTGTGAGGAGGCCGTTTATGGCTTGGAGAGGTGCGCGTGGGCTACGCCGAGGGTTCACCTTGGTCGAGCTCCTGGTCGTCATCGCCATCATTGGTATTTTGGTGGCGTTGCTGTTGCCTGCCGTGCAGGCAGCGCGTGAAGCCGCGCGACGTTCGCAGTGTGTCAACAACCTGCGACAGATCACGCTGGCGATGCACACTTATCACGACACCAATCAGGTGTTCCCGATTACTTATGGCTGGGGGTCCAACGCTGGTGGTGCCTATCAAGCCTATTCTGAGAAGGTGCGATTGCTGCCTTACTTGGAACGCAAGGGTGAGTATGATTCGTGGAATCAGAATCACACGATTCCGGACTTCTATCCGGGCTACACGCACGGCGTATGGGATCCGTGGTGGGGTGGTAACCCACAATGTTTCAGCGGTCGTTTGCCGGTCTTTAATTGCCCGTCGCAACCGAACGATCTGAACGGTGGCAAGGCGAACTTCACCTACGCCATTAACAACGGCACCTCGCACAACCCACCCCACGTTGGCTCAAACCAGGCAATGGCTCGTGAAGGCATGCACAACGGCGTGGCCGCTTACGTCTACAGCTGGGACGATCCAGGTTGGAATGATTCTGCCGTGAAAATGGCGGCGATCACCGACGGCACCAGCAACACGGCCGCTTACTCGGAATTCGTCATCCAGAACCCGGCGATCACCAATGGTTCCACGACCATCAAGAAGGAACTGCGGCAGCAGGTCTGGACCTGGGCGAACGGAACTTCGACTCAGGAAGTTCGCAACTCCTGCTTGTCGCAGACGGGTCTGAGTGGCCGTCCGGATATGCGTGGACGTTCGTGGTCTTGGGCGTTTATCGGCAACGGAAGTCCATACAACCACACGATGCTACCGAACGAAAAGAGTTGCCAATCGTATGAAGGCGACTGGCGCGGTTCGAACCTGATGTCGGCCAGCAGCGAACACACCGGCGGTGTGAACGTCGGCGCGGCAGATGCCTCGGTGAAGTTCGTGGCTGCGCAAGTTGATCCGCAGGTGTGGTGGGCGTTCGGTACTCGTAATGGTGGCGAACAGCAGCAGGCACCTAACTAAGCAGTACTCCTGGACAAATTGATATCCCGTTGCAGTCTCCGGACTGCCGCGGGGGTCGACATGGTTTCAAGTTCCTAGGACGGACTTTGCGAGCCGTCTCCGTGAAACGAGTAAACAGAACAGCCGCTGCCGCATCTCTGGTAAGTGCCATATTGTTATGGTGCTGCCTGTGTTGTGGCAGCGGCTGTCGTCGTTCCCAGGACTCGGGTGGTGGACCGGCCGGGGAGCCAGCGGCTTCCGCTGTGAACAACGAGGTCCCACCACCCACGTCCATTTCCGATTACGCGCAGAGCAAGCAGAAGGCTGCTGCTCGAGATAAAGCTACCAAGAAGGAAAATCCTCGCCCGGCACTCATGCCGCGTTTCACCGAGGTAGCGCGACAGTCGGGCGTCGACTTTCAGTTCTTCAACGATGCCGTACCGGATCGCTATTTTCTGCCTGAGATCATGGGTGGAGGTGCCGCTTGGTTGGATTTCGACGGCGATGGACTGCTCGATTTGGCGCTTGTCGATGGCGATCATCTCGAACCCAGCTCAGCCGCCACCCGCATCCCCGATAGTCGCTTTTATCGCAACTTGGGCGGCGGGCGGTTTGTTGACGTCGCCGCTCCGGCACACTTCACCACGCGGGGCTACTGCCAAGGCTGTGCCGTGGGTGATTATGACGCCGATGGTTTTCCCGACCTGTTTGTCGCCGCTTACGGCGCCGATCTACTCTTTCACAACGAGGGCGATGGCACGTGGCAACTGGTGACGGCGCAGGCTGGTACGACGGATGATGTGTGGAGCAGCAGTGCCGCGTGGCTCGATGTGGACGCCGACGGCGATCTCGATCTGTACGTGGTCAACTACATGGATGTGACGATCGCCAACAAGAAAGTCTGTCAGTACGACGGGCGTCCGGGATATTGCGGTCCCGGCGACTACCAAGCGGTACCCGATCGCTTGTGGCTCAACCAAGGCGATGGCACTTTTGTGGACGGTTTAGACGCTCTGGGTTTCACTGTCCCGCGAGGCAAAGGACTTGCGCTGACGATCGTTGATTTCGATCACGATTTAATTCCCGAGATCTATGTGGCCAACGACATGGATGCCAATTTTCTGTTCACGCGCAAGAAGTCGGCGGAACCGACCGAAACCGCTGCCGCTCAAGCCAGCGGCACAAGCGCCCCGCGATCGTTTGCTGCGGCCGACAACCAACCGCGATGGACGGAAGTGGCAACGATCGCCGGTTGTGCGGTCGGGTCCAACGGAGAGAACGAGGCGAGCATGGGCATCTCGCTAGCCGACTTCGATGCCGATGGCTTCCCCGATCTCTATCTGACGCATTACTACAACATGAAGAACACGTTTTATCGCAATCTCGGTGGCCTGAGCTTTGTCGACGATAGTTTTCGCAGTCGCTCGGCCGCTAACAGCATTCAGTCGTTGGGGTTTGGGACGATCCCGGTGGATTTCGATCGGGATGGAACCATGGATTTGTTCGTAGCCAACGGACATGTGCTGGGTGCGAAGATTCCGCCCTATGAGATGACGCCACAGTTTTTATGGAACGAGGGTAAAGCTCGGTTTTGGGATGTGAGTGCTGAGGCGGGTGGATATTTTCAGGAAAAGTGGGTCGGACGCTGTGCGGCGGGTGGCGACTACGACAACGATGGCGATTTGGATATCCTCGTCACGCACCTGGAGCGGCCCGTGGCTCTGCTCCGCAATGACACGCCCACGTCAGCTCATTTCTTGGGACTCGACCTGCGTCAGACCTCGCGATTGCCACCGCTGGGTGGACGCGTGGTCGTGGAGGCGGGAGGGCGGCGCCACGTCATTCCGGTGCAAGCCGGGGGCAGCTACCTGGCGTGGCATGACGGCCGACTGCTCATCGGCCTGGGCAGCGAGGTGCAGACCGCACGCGTGGAAATTCATTGGCCCAGCGGTGCCGTGCAGACGCTCGACGAACTGCCCGTGGATCGCTACTGGACGATCTATCCCGATGAGCAGCCGCTGGCTACGCCGGGAACAACGCCGGGAACAACGCCGGGAACAATAAGGAACTGATCGATGAGTGGTCGTCAGCCGGTTCGCATCCTGCTTCTCGTGGTTTTGGGCCTCGGCGCCATTGCCGCTGCGGGAGCGTGGCGTGTCGAGGGCGGACTGTCGCGTGCGGAGCAGATGGCGAAGTTTGGTTTATGGGCCGAGGCGCGTGCGGAGCTGACTCGCTATCTCTGGTTGCATCCGCGTCGTGAAGAGGCGCTCTTAGCGATGGCGGAGGCTTATTACAACGACGAAGAGTTGCCGGCCGCCGAGGCGACCGTGGCCGCTCGTCGCTACCTGGTCCAAGTGCCTGACGACTCGCGCTTCGCGGCGATGGCTCGTTCCATGGAAGGTCGCATGGAGCTCTTCGTGCTCAATCGACCGCAGCGTGCAGAACAGCTGTTTGACCAGGCGCTCGCCGTGAACTCGCAGGCGATTGATCCTCATTTCATGATCTGGAAGTTGTATGACATGACGGGTCGGTCGCATTTATCGGAGGATCATTTTTGGCAGGTTTACGATGTGACGCCGCTGGCGGGGCGTGGTGGTCGACTTCGCGAGTGGTACATGAGCCAGTTTTTTCCCGCGACCGCGAATCCGACACTCGATCAACTCATGGCCGTCGCCAATCCCCGGGATCCGAATGCTGCGCGCACCGAAGGCGACCGCTTTGTGCGTTTTCGTAACTCCGAACCGGATCGGTCGATTGGCTATGCGGCACTGGCCCGCTGGTTCCAGCACGAAGGCGACGCTCAGTTCGCGCAGCAGGTGTTAGATGAAGGGCTCGAGAAGGCCACGGAGCCGGGTCGAGATCCGTTTTTTGTCTCCACACAGGTTTCGGTCGCCATCGCGCTTGGGGAGTTCGATGGACTGAAGGAGATGATCGAGGAGTGGCCGGAGCCGAGGACGGGTTATGAGTACTGGGTCACGCGCGGCAATTACAGTCAGGAAGTGGAAGGTGATTTCACGGCGGCGGTGGAAGCGTACAACGAAGCGCTTAAATTCTGGCCCGGGCAGGTCGATTGGCGCACACTCAACCGCAAAGCCAGTTGTCTGGCGCGGCTCAAACGCGACGCCGAACTGGCGCGGCTCCGCGAACGGATCAAAGTTGTGGAGTCGCTTACGGATAATAAGCTGCATGTTTCCTTGCGAGCGGCTCTGGGTGCGATCGATGATCCCGACAAACTACAGTTGGTACAAGATTTTTATGAGCGTTTGGAACGTCCGCGGGAAGCTGCCGGCTGGCGGGAATATATTGCTTGGTTAAGGACTCCTGAAGGTCAAGCCGTGCGTGCGGCGCAGTTGTCCGCGGAGCCAGCCCGTCCGATCGACACGAGGGCTGGAAAACCATAGCATTTTGGCGCGGTAGTTCGTAAACTGTGGCGTGCTCGGGAAGTGATTAGGGGTCGGAACTGCGTTCGATCCCGTTGTTCATTCCTGGTAATTAATTTTCCATTTGACGTTTATTTTTTCAGGTTGCAAGCGAGAGGAGTTTTTCAGATGCGTAAGTTCATGGCGGTGTTAGGGCTGGCAGTTCTGATGGGAGCCCTGGGGTGCGGGGGCAGCAAAGCGGAACTCAAGGCCGACGGCGACTCGTCGCAGAAACTGGATACGAAATCACAAGAAGATGTGATGAAGCAAGCGATTGAAAAGGCGCCACCAGAAAGAAGGGCTCAGATGGAAGCCCAGTTAGAAATGATGAAGAAGATGCAGCAGGGAAATCCCGCCGCTCGCGGTGGCAAGTAAATCGCCGACCGTCGCCAACGTAAAACTCAGCGCCAACCCGGGCGACACGCGCCCGGGCTGAACATACGGCACGCCGCCGAGTTCCGTGAGATTTCTTAACCCGCCCAGACTTGGACCAATTCCACCATCACCTCGGTGGCACGCGTCATTTCATCCAGGCAGGCCCATTCCAGCGGTGAGTGGGGATTATGCTGTCCGGTGGAGAGGTTGGGGGTGGGCAGGCCGCGGGCAGTGAACTGGGAGCCATCCGTACCGCCGCGGACCGAGGTCAGTCGCGCCGTGCGGCCCAGTCGTTGATGGGCCGCGACCGCATGTTCTACCGCTCGCGGTTCCGTCGCCAGGCCCTCACCCAGGTTGCGATATTGAGCGTGAATGGCAACATCGATGCTGATGCCAGGCACCGACGATTCGACTTGCCGAGCCGCGGCGCGGAGCAGGTCAGCTTGAGCGGCAAGGGCCGAGGTTTGGAAATCGCGTAGCAGAATGCGCAGCGTAACTTCGGCGACTCCGCCGGCTAAATCATACGGATGTAAGAAGCCATCCCGGCCGCTTGTAACTTCCGGGGCGAGATGATCGCGGGGGAGCAGCGCAATAAAATCTGCTGCCGCTCGAATCGCGTTCACCATACGGCCATTCGCGATCGACGGATGAATGTTCTTGCCGCGAACAGTCACGACCGCCAAGTCCGCAGAAAACGTTTCGGTATCGATTTCATTATCACCGGCGCCGTCGAGTGTGTAGGCGACATGGGCGTTAAGTTTTTGCAAATCAACATGGTCCACTCCGTGACCAATTTCCTCATCGCAGGTGAATAAGATGCGCACCGGCCCATGCGGAATCTCAGGATGCTCGCGGAGATAGGCCGCCATCTCCATAATGACTGCAATCCCGGCTTTGTCGTCGGCACCCAGGAGCGTGTGTCCATCGGTGGTGATGAGGGTCGAACCAATCAGTCGCGTCAATTCCGGATTTTCAGCCACTCGAATGACGCGCGATGTGTCGCCGGGCAGCACGATATCGCCGCCTTGGTAATGGCGAATTACTTGCGGCTGAACGTTGGTGGCAGTGGTTTCTGGCGACGTATCCAGATGGGCGTTGAAGGCGACCACGGGAACCGCCCGCTCGACGGTTGCAGGCAGAGTGGCATAGATCAGACCATGAGCATCTTGTTCCACGTCCTGCAGGCCGATTTCGTGGAGTTCACGTACCAGGAGGCGACCTAATTCCCACTGACCATCGCTGCTCGGGTAAGTGGTCGCTCGCGGATTCGCCATCGAGTCGATTTTGACATACCGGAGAAATCGTTGCAGGAGTCGTTCGGAGTTCATCGTGCTGGCCCTCTTTTCTCGGGGTGTTGGATGGCCGATCATCATGGACGCTGAATCCAATCAAGAAAAGGGGGAAGGCGATGGCGAGTAGTCGAGTGCGTTTTCTGGTGTTCGATGTGGAGAGCATCGCGGATGCCGACTTGGTGTCCAAGATCCGCTATCCCGGTGAAGCGCTGGCTCCGCGCGACGCGCTGCGGCGTTATCGCGAGGAATTGCTGGCGAAGCACGATAGCGATTTTATTCCCTACACGTTTCAAACGCCGATCTCGATTGTGGTCGCAAAGGTCGCCGAAGATTATCGGCTCCTCGATCTCGTTTCACTGGATGAAGGCGAGTATCGACCGCATGTGATGGCGGAAAAATTCTGGCGTGGCTGGGAGGCTTACAAGACGCCGACGCTGGTGAGTTTCAATGGTCGCACGTTCGACATTCCCCTGTTGGAACTGGCGGCCTTTCGCTTTGGTTTACCGCTCGCACGATGGTTCAACGTGGCGGCGAAAACTTATGATCAGCCGCGTAATCGATACAACACCGAGGCCCATCTTGATCTTTGTGACGTGCTCACCAATTTTGGTGCCTCGCGGTTCAGCGGCGGTCTGAATCTGGCCGCTCAACTGCTGGGCAAACCGGGCAAGATGGATGTCAAAGGACACATGGTACAGGAGCTATATGAGCAGAACCAACTGGCTGAAATCAGCGATTATTGTCGCTGTGATGTGCTCGATACCTACTTTGTGTTTCTGCGCTCATCGGTACTGCTGGGCCATCTAAAACTAGAAGCGGAGCAGCAGATTGTGATGGAGACTAAGCAATGGCTGGCGGACCGCGCCTATGATTGCCCGGCCTACCGCTTATATCTGGATCATTGGGGAGATTGGCCCAATCCCTGGCGTGCGCCAGCGGAAGGCTGAGCCCAACCGCGGCGCTGCAGCCAGTGGGCAGCAAACTGAGGCCAGGTGTTGACCAGTGAACCGTCGACAGGACGCAGTCCGTAGCCATGCCCCCCTTGCGCAAAAATATGCAACTCGGCCGGAATCCCGCGACGCTTCAGCGCCAAGTAGAACGCTGTCGAGCTGAGCGAGGTCACTCGATCGTCATCAGTATGCACGAGAAACGTGGGAGGGCAGTCGGCCGGCACCGCCAATCCCTCGGTCAGCTCCCCGGTTCCTTCGCGATGAAGATTCCAGGGATAGAGCAGCAGACCAAAATCGGGGCGTGGTGACTGTTCGTCCGCAGCATCTTGAACGGGGTAGGTGCGCGTGGTGCTTTGCAGCAACGCGCGACCGGCGAGCTGCCCCCCCGCCGAAAACCCCACAACACCAAGCTGATCGGGCTTCAGCTGGTACTGCTCGGCCCGGGCACGCAGCAGCGACAGTGACCGCTGCAAATCTTGTAGTGGTCGAGCCCACGCCAGATCTTCGCGCTGATCGGTTTTCGTGCGATATTGCAGCACGAACGCGGTGATACCGATCCCATTCAACCAGTCGGCGATTTCCGAGCCCTCTTTGTCGACCACGACACGGGCGAAGCCGCCGCCAGGGCAGATCACCACCGCGCTGCCAGTGGGATGAGCTGCAGGGAAGTAGGTAAGCGTCGGGGCCGTGATCCGCTGAATCCGGGTCGACGGTGGGTTTTCGCCGGGCATCGGCGGGAGCACCTCGCCGCGATTGGCGGTTGTCTCGCCCGGTGCTCGGTCCGGCCAGACCGACAGCACCTCTCGTTCGGGCTTTTCCGTTCCCGGGGCGGGCTGGAAAAGGCATGGTGCTCCCAGCGGCCCGGGCAGCTTCAGCTGTAGAAAGTCCGTGGCGTAGGCAGCCACGGCGTCCGCCAGCGACGTGGCGACTCGTTCCCGATTCGCCGCCGCTCGATACAAACCACCCCATTCCAATTGGATGGCATCGATCCCGTAGCGGTCATGGCTACCGTAGTTCTTCACGATGTAACCGCCAAGAAAACCGGCTTGTTCGGGACCGTCCAAGGGATCGGGGAAAACCGTGAAGCCGCGTTGCTTCAGGAGCGCGAAAAAACTGCGCTTGCCGCGGTGAGCGTCTTCGCCGAAGCGTTGCCGTAACAGCGTGACGGTGAGTCCATTTTGAGTGCCACGAAACACGGTGTCCCGCCGACTGCCCTGTCCATGCAGGTCCAGTAAGAGCCCAGCGGAGTGTTTTTCCTTGACTTGTCGGCAGTAGCGATCCAGCGCGTCGTGATAGGTTTCGTAGACTTTTTCAGCGGCCGGATCCTCGTAAGCTTCTCGCGCCGGACGATTAGGATCCAGGTAGCGTCGATGGGCGCGATTGATCACCGCGTACGGTTTTTTGCCGAACTGCCGTTCGATCGCGGTGACCAGAAGTCGAGCTAGTTCCTCGGTGCCTCCATCTCGCGCCGTCACAAAACCTCCCGGTCTCTTTTCCAGCCCAACTCCCTCGCGAACCTTGGCACCCGGTACTTCGCGACTACCACCGTGAGGAGCCGAGATGATGATGGGAAGATCTCCGGGAATCTGTTCGACGAGCGGGGTGTCGGCAGCCGTCACGGGACAGGCCAGACACCAGCCAAGTAGAGAAGCAGCGAACAAACGCAGCGGTAACAACGTACGAGTGCTCATGGAGAACGTCCGGCGGCTAGTGAACGGGAGCGGTGTAACGGGAGCGGTATTCGAGAATCGGTGTAAGGGAATCGGTGTAACGGAATCGACGTAACAGCAGCGGTGAGGGGCATGCGAGGTGGTTTGTGCGGCGTCCTGCGCAAGGCGGGATGCTGCCGGCGGTCCCTGTTTTGAGGCTGGAGCGAGTAAATGTCAACTGGTGAAAAGGCGAGTGAGGAATTCCGCATGGTAGTTGCAGATCACCTCAAAAAACGTCAAGCTACTGAAGGGGCAGGGGTAATTTTTAGATTGTTGAATTAACATGTTGTCCGTTTCGGATTCCTTGACTCGTACTGCGCTGCTTCGAGAGCTTCAGGATCGGGCTCCTCCGGTTCAGGCTTGGTCGTCGTTCGTCGACAACTATGGGCCCATGATTTTGAGTTGGTACCTGCGCTGGGGGTTGCCGCGGCAGGATGCGGAGGACATGACTCAAGAAGCTCTCTTGCGGGTTTACCAAAAAATCTCGCAGTTTCAGCATCGCGGTCCATTTACGTTTCGGGGTTGGTTGCGGACGGTAGCCAAAAGCATCTGGCTGACCGCCTGGCGCCGAAGAAAATCGCTCGCTTCGCACGGCCTGCTCCCCGGTAATTCCCCGGAACTTGATCTACTTAGTTCGTCGATGCGCAGTCGACAGATCGATGAATTCGAGCAGATCGCGCAGACGGAGTTATTGAATCTGGCGATTGAACGCGTGCGAGCGCGGGTCCGCGAGTCGAGCTGGAAGGCTTTCGAACTGATCCATCATCAAGGCTTGACGATTGACGAGGTCTGCGAGCGATTGGGGCTCACCAAGGCCTCGGTTTACTTGGCCTCCTCCCGCATCCGCCGCATGATCCTATCCGAGGTCCTGGGCACAGATAAAGCTTAAGGACGGGGTGGCGGCATGGAGAGTGATTGCCCGTCGCTGGAAGCTTGGCGTTCGATGCTCGCGAACGACTCGCTCGAAGCACTCGACGACTGGATCCCGCACCTTGATGTGTGCCCCAATTGCTGGGCGATCGTGCAGCAGTTGGACAAGGAAACCAGTGATTTTCTCGAGGCACCGGCGGGGGCTGGCGAGTCGAGTGGCGGGGCGGTTGAGATCCCGCAGCGGCCGGACGAGTTTGCTGCGGTGGATGGTGAAGCGCAGCAGTTCCTGGAACGCCTCAAGGTTTCGGTCGCTCCACCCAGCTTTGCCCAAGGTCGATTCGAGGTCATTCGGCAGTTGGGCGAAGGCGGTATGGCGCAGGTCTATGAGTGCCGCGACAGTAAACTGAAACGCATGGTGGCGGTGAAATGCTTTCGGCCAGCGACCGTCAATCCGCGTTTTTTGATCCGCCTGCAGCGGGAAGCGGAAATCCACAGTCGCTTAGTCGACCCCCGCATTGTCGCTCTGTATGACTTCTTCACGGAACGCGAGCTACCGTTCCTCGTGATGGAACTAGTGCCCGGTGGCACCCTTCGCACCCTCATCAAGTCCCACGAGTTAACGCCGCTACAATGGGCGAGTTTCATGCGGGAGATTGTGGCGGGAGTGGCGTATGCGCACGAGCACGGCGTCGTGCATCACGATTTGAAACCTTCAAACATCTTAATCACTCGACAATCACTCCCTCCGGGAAGTCCTGATGCTACCCATGTTCCCACGGTACCCTATGCCCCGAAAATCACTGACTTTGGTTTGGCGAGATTGATCGATTCCAATAGCGATTTGTCGGCCAGCCAAGCCTTTGCTGGTAGTCCGATGTACATGGCTCCAGAGCGTACATTGAGCCAAACGCCAGCCAGCAGCACATCCGTCGATATCTACTCCATCGGCACGATCCTATACGAGGCGCTGACGGGTGAACCGCCGTTTCGCGCTGATAGCTTGCCGAAGTTGTTTGAGTTGATCCGGCATGAACTACCGACGCCGCCCCGTGAACGTGATCCCTCAATTCCGCTCGATCTGGAAACGATCTGCCTGAAGTGCTTGGAAAAGAAACCGCAAGATCGCTACGAATCGATGCGAGAATTGGAAGAGGAATTAAGCCGAGTGTTGCGGGCGAATCGTATTCAGGCACGCCGCCGCGCGCCTCTGGTCCGGCTGCAACGTTGGGTCTACCGCAAACGAAAACTCGTCCTGAGTCTCCTGGCAGTCACCTGTGTGATTTCATTCATGATCGGCAGTCTCGCAATGTTCGCCTTCCAGCAGAATGTGCAGCGCCGCAAGGTGGAACAGTACAACGAGGAACTGCGACAAAAAACCACCGAGGCCTTAGCGGCTCGCAAAGAGGCCCAAATAAGTCACCAGGAGGCGATCGAGAAGGGGGAGGAAGCCAAGCGAAATTTTGAGGTAGCTCAGGAAAAAAGTGCCGATGCACTGCAGCAATCACAGCGATTGCGCGAACTGCTCCACGAAATGCTGCTGCAGTATGATCGCCAATACAAAGAATTTGAGTATCTCGATAATGAATTCAATCTGCCGGATGATATTCGCAAATTCGGCATTCAGTTCGATGAAGTACGGCGAAATCTGGCGATGCGTATCGTGGACGAGAAGATGTTGGATGAAAGCAATGAAGTTGCTATCGCGACCTACTTCTTGGCTGGCTATGGCTACAACCGTAGATTTCAGGTCGATAAATCACTCGCTATTTGGCAGCATGCCATCGAAGTCGCACGTCGACACCAAGAAAAGACGGAACTTTCCTTCTACGGCCGAGCGATGGCACTCAAGTGCGCCGGCATTACGGGTTTCATTCAATTCACGCGTGGAATGACAACCGAGTCGCTGGCGACTCTACAGTCCGCCTGGGATGATTTTCGCTGGTGTCCAGGTGACGCGGAAATCACCTACCCCATCTGGGATGAATCGCTGCGAGTGGGAGATTATTTAACAAAAACACTAATGGATCAGCAGCGTTTCGAAGAAGCCTGGGAAGTTCAAGAAATCCTGATGACTCTGCAGGAAGCCGGGCAGCATTTTTATTCACTGCCGGCTCGTAATCGCGGAGTACCACCCGTGCCGCGGAAATGATAAAGCACGGGCTGCTATCACCAAGTAGCAACCTCGGAACTATCCTGACGTAACCGACTGAATAAGGAGACGAGCCGTTACGGCGATCGCCTACAGGTTCTCAGCGGCCCATTCCGTCAGTGCCAGGTCGCTGGCGGCTGCATCTGTGGCAGCGGCCCCTGCTGGGCTTTGCACTGTCCGGCTACCGAACACCTCGGCGGTGGATCCAGCTGCGGTGTTGTCGAGTGCCGTCCAGAGCGAATCAAACGCGTCGCTGGTGAGGCAATTCGAGCTGACTTGCAGGGTGCTTCGACGAGCCCCACTCGTTCGATCTCGACCGGACGCTAGTACGCTGCGATTCATCCCCAACGAGTTGGCCGTCAAACCAAATTCGTCGCCACTCCAAACGGCCTGCTGACTGCTGCGGGTCGCATGTAACCATGCCAAACCGGCCCAGGCATGGCTCGGTAAGGTGAATTCGGTCGCCCCATCCGGATCACTCAGCCAAGCGGAATACCCCTGATGTCCCCCTTCAATTTCCTGGTGATCGTGATCGAAATCGTGCTCGTGATCATGCTCGTGCTCGAAATCGTGATGGTGGCTGTCGAATCCGTGCGCCCAGTCGCCCAGGAAGGGTGTGCCATTGATCCAGGTGATCATGGGCACGGCTCGTTGTTCGGCGGTCAAGAGTTCGGGAGGGACGAAGGACCAGAGCGGATCGGCTACGGCGATGAGGGCCTGGTTTACGCGCGAGTCTCCATCCATGCCGTAATAGCGACCCCCGTCGCGTTCCGCGCCAGCGGCCGCCTTCGAAGCGCCATCATCATTCAGAATGGAGCCAGCGGCGGACGCCGTCGTAATCGATGCTCCCGAAGCATTCGACAACGTGACACGGAATCCTTCGTTCGATTCCTTCGTGCTGTCAGCCACAACATTCACCGTGATATCGACGGAAGAAACACCCGCGGCAAAGTTCACCAGGACGTTGGTGGGAAATCCGGCGACGAAGTCGGTGCTGCTGGCCTTCTTCGTACCCCAGCCCGCCACGGAGTAACGAACGCTGCTGCTGTTGGTCAAGTCGCCCGTTCGATTGATCGTGAAAAGGAACGGAGTTGCGGTCGTGCCAGTCCCCTCCGCCTTGGAAGCACTCGTGGCCGCGATCGACAGTCCCGGCGCTGCTGGTGGAAAGTCATCGTTAATAATGACACTCGTCGCCGACGCGGTCGCGATACTCGTCCCGACACTGGCATTCGTCAGCGTCACACGAAACGACTCATCAGACTCGACGACCGTCTCACCCTGGACGCTCACGGTGATCGTCTTGGTCAGTTCACCGGCGAGGAACGTGACTGTCCCAGAGCCGAAGGCTGAACCGACGAAATCAGTCGCCGTGGCCGCAGAAGTACCGCTTCCCGCGACGGAGTAATCGACGGTGGAGATTTGATTCGTGTTACCGGCTCGTGACACCGTGAACGTGTAGTCGATGGAACCACTGTTCCCTTCGACCTGTGAGGCGTTATTGGCGGTGATGCTAAGCGTGCTGAGGCTGCTGGCCACCACGGAACCGCTGATGGAGTACTGCCCGATGCTCGCATAATCGGTGTAGCCCGTGGGAGGATTCGCAGTGGGATCGCCTACTCCTGCTCCATCCACGGCCAAGTAATAGGTGCCTTCTGTGAGTGTTAAGTTGAACGAGGCGTTCAGAGCATCAACGGGATTCGAGGTGGCAAGGAGCGTACCAGTTGAGTCGTAGAGTTGCGCTTGGATGTCGAGGTTCGCTCCAAGCGTGGCGGGATTCAAGTTGATCGTTACGGCGCCGGCTCCCGTGGTGAACGAGTAGTAATCCAGATCGCCTCGCTGCTCAATCACACCACTGCCCGACACGGATGTGCCGGAAATAGCCAGTGCGGAGGCTGTCGCGAGTGTGTTACCGACGGTATCCGACTTATAGGAGAATCCGTTGTAGCCGGTGATGACCGCCAGATCGTCGGGGCCCTTGTTGTAGTTTGCTCCCGCACCACTGTTGTTCGAGCCGAAGTACTCGCCCTTGTCCCACTGCGAAACATTCACGTAATAACCAACGCCCATGATCGGTGCCCAGGACGTCGTACCGCTGCCATGTCCCTGGTAGTACCCGGCGGTCGCTGTCCCGTCGTGCGACAAACCCAGAGCGTGTCCCACTTCATGACTAGCCGCTTCGGCTACTCCCACTTCACCGGTGTTAAACACAAACACCGGCGTGTCGCTGCTCCAATTAAAGCTGTCGATGTAGGCGATGCCACCGCAGCCACAATTGAACGCAACATCTTTCGTGATTACGGCACGCACACCCCAGCGAGTATCGGTGGAGCTGGATTTCATCAGATCATCAGCCGCGGGTGCCACGGTCGTCACATTGACTTGAAAGGGCGCGAAGTCTTCCGCTACTCGTCGATAGACGCGTTCAATCGTAGCCAGTTCCGCAGCGCTGAAATTGGCGGCGTCGGTATCGGTGCTGTACGCCGGCGAGTTGATCGAGGTGACGCCGTACGAGCTATTCCAGGAAGTACCCGTCGTCACATGACCGTCGAAATCGAGATAGATCGTGTGATTGGCACCGGGCAAGCTGCTGAAGGCGGGCACGGTCAGCGCCATATTCCGCCGTGCTTCCAGGCTTTCCAGTCCGAGGCGGCGTGGGACTGAGAGACGGCGCGTGATGGAGGAGGAGGGCAAGCGGCGAGCACGACGTTGCAACTTCATGACATTCATCCTTGGAAATGTCCCAAAACAGAAAAAAGCCCCGATTAACCAGTCGTGGCTCCACGATGTTACGGTAGCAGTTTGAAATATGTTCACCATTCGTTTGATTTTTTTAACAAATCAACGTAAACCGTCCCACCCAACCCCGCAAAAGCACCGAAAAAAATCCCCTTGCGTGGGAACTGGAAACTGGCGTTTCAGGCTGCCTGCGTCTCGTTACCGCTGGTGGGATGAACCTTTTTTTTCTTTAAAACTCGCACGACACAAACACCATGACAGCATCTGCACACGATTCCGCCGATGGTCCTTCTGCCGATAAGCATGAGCCTAACCGGCGTGATTTTCTCGAGATTTGCGGCGCCGCCTCGCTCGCCGCCCTCGCCACAGCCGCGCCCGAGGCCACCGCCGCGGGGCCCGTCGCTCGCTGTCTTGCTCCCGAGTTCCTGCAGCCGCAAGAAGTGACCGACCCGAAAAAGTGGGAATGGGAATTGGCACAGCCGCGGCGGGTATCTGAAACTGCCGGCGTTTTTAGAGTCGTTCCCAGGGCTGAACAACGGGCAAACCAAAGCGGCTCAGCCCGCCAATGCTCAGCCCGCCAATGCTCAGCCCGCCGAAGCTTCGTCAAAGTAGCCGCGTCGCTATCGATAGCGGCGTGAGATGGCATTTTTGATCACGAATGGCGAGAACGGGTTGTCGACACCCTCGCCATTCGGCAGATCATCGCTCGAATCGTCATCTTCTTCGCTGTCGTCGTCCGAATCATCGTTGACATCTTCATCGCTGTCATCCTCGAAGAGATCGTCTCCCGAGCCGCCGAGATAATGATCAGAGCCGTCGCCACCATTCAGGTGGTCATCGCCGTCACCGCCGTCGAGAGAATCATCGTCTAGGCCGCCATCGAGGTAGTCGTCGTCCAGGCCGCCGTCGAGTGAATCATCTCCGATATCACCGAAGAGCGAGTCGCGACCGGCGTTGCCGAACAGGTCGTCATCACCATCACCACCTTCCAGCGAATCATCCCCGTCGTCCCCATTGAGATTGTCATTGCCGCTACCGCCTTCGAGGCGATCGTCGTCCAGTCCGCCATGCAGTTCGTCGTCGCCCGAGCCGCCTTTGATCGAGTCGTTTCCGTCGTCACCCGCGGCGTAATCATCGCCACTGCCGCCATCGAGCGTGTCGTCGTCGTCGCCGCCATTGAGCGAGTCGCCACCGTTGCCACCCTTTAAGTCATCCAGACCGATTCCACCTTCCAGGTAGTCGTCACCCTCGCCGCCTTCGAGCTTATCACTTCCATCGCCGCCATCGAGTGAGTCGCGACCGCCGTCGCCTTTGATCGTGTCATTTCCCTCATCGCCATCGACGATATCGTCCCCGATTCCACCTTCGAGCTTGTCATCATCCAAGCCGCCGGACAGAGTGTCATTGCCATTTCCGCCCTTCACTTGATCACGACCGCTGCCCGCCTGAATCACATCATTGCCGTCATCGCCAGAGACGACATCCTGTCCCGAGCCAGCATCAATGTCGTCGTTGCCGCTGCCGCCTGTAAGCTTGTCGTCACCGGCATCGCCGAATAGATCATCGTCGCCACCACCACCCGAAATCGTGTCATTGCCGTCGCCACCGCGTATGGTATCGGCGAGTGGTGAGCCGCTGATGTTGTCGCGACCGAGTCCGCCGTCAATGGTCACGGCGAGCGCGGTTCCGGTAGCCAATTTCGCGGGTAGTGTGATCCGATCGTCCCCGGAATTTCCGTTAATCACCAGCGCATTAACGCTGGAAACCGCAAACCGCTGATTCAGTCCTCCGCCACGAACGGTGTAAAAACCGTTCGTCTGTCCGACCACGATTTGATCGGCCTTCGGCGAGCCCTCAATCCGCAGCTCGGTGCCGACCAGTGCTACCGTGACACTGGAGGCGAGCACGGTGCGGTTTTCCAGCGATTCGAGTGCCAGCCAGCGTTGCCCCAGAGAACCGACAGAAGGTCGACCACCGCCGGCACGGCGGCGAGCGAGTTGTTGTTGGCGAGCAGCACGGAGTTTTTTCAGGCGTCGGAACATGGGCGGTCTCGGGGGGGGGTAAAGAGAGCTTGGTAAAGAGAGCTTGGTAAAGAGAGCTTGGTAAAGAGAGCTTGGTAAAGAGAGCTTGGTAAAGAGAGCTTGGTAAAGAGAGCGGTGAGGGGGATAGTGGCAATCGCGAATCGGATGTCGTAGATCCCGTGACGATAACCGTAAGGTTAGGTAGCGTCCAGGCAAAAGTCCATGAGCAGCCCGCCCACACTCAGTCAGCCGGCATTCGCGAGCGTCGTCATTTGATGTTCGGTCGAAGGCACGGAGACAGCGTAGCCGAGGGCAATGCCGGGAAGGACGAGGAAGTCGTCTCAGTTACGCTGGCGAGATTTGCGCCCTGACGCGAGCCCGCAAAAAGCGGCTGATCGTCAGCGAAAATTGGAATCATCTTTGTCAGAGCGACGCGAATGAGTACGATCATTAGGAAGTGACAAGGGTGGTTACATACTGGAGGCCGTCATGCTATCTGCATCGTTGAGCGCTCGGATTCTTTCGCCCTGGGTACTCAGCACGGTCCTGTTCACGGCTCTGCCGCCGACATCCGCTCGAGCGGCCGACAAAGTAGCCAAGGCGGAGCTGGCGAAACTGCTGGAGCTGGGCTGGTCGCGTGTGCCGGCAACAGTGGCGGAAGCCGATCAGTGGTATGCGACGTTGGTCGAGCGTCATGCGGGCGACATCTCCTTGGAACAAGCTCATCTCTTGTTCAGTCTGAAGCAGCGGCGCTTTGAGGTGGCCATTCAAATTGCGGATCGTCTGTCGGTCCATCCTCAGCACAAATTGTCTGCGCTGCGCATTAAGGCTTGGTTACTGGTCTTTACCAAGCAGTACGAAAAAGCGGGAATGGCGATGGAAAAACTGGCCGCTGCCTTGCCGGCTCAGCTGCCGCCCGGCGCTGGTGCTGCGGTGAAAGAGGGCAATCCGCCACCCGCCGATCCCTGGCTCGAAGCGAACTCCCCCGAGTCGCTTGCCAGATTCCTGGGACGACTGCAGGGGTACCTGGATGGTCCGGTCGCCGATCAGATTCCCGATCAGCAGCGGGCGGATTTGCGTGAGCGAATCGTGGCACGCTTAGCCGAACCGTGGCGAGAGACGTTCCATCAGGGACGCGAACAGGTTCAAGAAAAATTTGCTTCTTTGCAGGAAGACAAATCCCAAACACTCGAAAAAGTTCAGGAAGTTGCCGAACGTAAGCGTGATGATCGCTTGACCGAATTGGATCAATCTCGCGAATCGGCTGAAGAGCGTGCAGAGCGACTGACGACGGATGCGCGGAATCTGCGGGAGGAATTTTCGAAAAAGATGAGCGACATTGAGCGGCGAGACATGCCGCTGCTGCGGCAGATGCAACAGCTCAACCAGCAGATCGACCTGCTCGGCGTCACCCTTCAAAATCGCACCACGCAGCTGGCCACCGAAAATGCTCGGGCAAGAGCGTGGGCCAGCAACGAACGGACTCGAGATCTCCCCTACGATTTCAGTAACCAGCGTATGCTGGAGCGGCTGGTGAACATCGCTCAGAACCAACTCGATGTCACCCGTGGACAATGGCAAGTGGTCGCGAATCAGCGGGCCGTGTTGGCAGGTGAAGTCGAACGACTCAAAGCGACCACGGGCCAACAACTCGCGGCCGCTGAGCGGGAGCAGCTGAACCTGAAAAAGCAGGTCCAGAAAGCCACTGCGGAAACCAATCGCTTGAAAAAACAAGACACCTCGCGACCCAACGGAGCCGTCCTGGCCAAAGCTACGACCGCTCAAGCTTTGATCACCTACGAAACTTTGCTGCTTGATAAACTGCGCGATGAACTCCTAGAATCGGTGCCCGATTAAAGCTTCGAATGACGAAGCTGAGCGAAACCGAATTTTCTAGGAGCGTGTTCATGCGTCGATTTTTTACCTCGGTGATGGCGGCGGGAGTTCTGGCGAGCGTGCTGAGTGTGGCCAGTACGGCAGTGCAAGCAGCGGACGATTACACCTACGATGCCGTTCACTCATCGGTCAGCTTTAAAGCCCGACACCTCGACATTAGTTGGATTCATGGGCGTTTTAACGAAGTGGATGGCAAGGCGACGATCGATCGCGACGATCCGACGAAGTCGTCGTTTGAACTAGTCATCAAAGCCGACAGTATCGATACCGCGAATAAGGCGCGCGACGAACATTTGCGGCAGCCTGACTACTTTGATGCCAAGCAGTTCCCGACGCTGAACTTTAAGAGCACCAGTGTGAAAGCAGTCAAAGGTGGCTATGAGGTAACCGGTGATTTCACGATGCATGGAAAAACCAAACGCATCACGATCAATCTGGAAGGCGGCGGTAAGGAATCCGTTCAAAACGGAGTAAAACGCCTCGGCTTCTCCACGCAATTCGCGCTCAAACGCAGCGACTTTGATTTTGATAAGCGCAACATCGGCCTGATCGGCGACGAAGCACTCATCATCATCGACTTCGAAGTAATGCGTAAGTAAGAGAAGTGATCCGCAAGGGCATTATGGCACCAAGCATGTCCTTCGCCTGTCAAAAAAAGTCGGATTGCGAGGGAGCGATCTTGAATTGCCGACTCTTCGGTAGGAGTCGGTGACGATCATTTGTCACCGGCTCCCCCTCCCCCTTAAAAAGACGGGTCTTCAGCAGAATTTGTGAATCCTTATGGGGGGCATCTGGGTTTATCGTGGGTAGAGGTCCAGTTGCTGGAACGAATCGCGGAGCGATGGCATTCGATAGCCAGGTGCGTAAGCGCCTGGGACTCGAAGCGCCTGGGACGGTGGGGCCATCGCAAAACATTTTCACCGTAAAAGCCCGAGCGGCGGAGCCGCGGCATTGGCGTCGCCAGCCAGTCCTAGCGCAATTCCTTGGCCGAAGGGCGCAGCCAATGCCATCGCTCCGCGATTTGGCGATCGTGTTTGGCGAGAGTTCCAGGCGCTTACGCGCCTGGCTATCGAATGCCACGGATCCGCCGTTCAGGATTAACCCTTCACCAGCACCATGCCCTGATCACGGGGCCGATTGGGGTGATCCGCGTGTTTGAACGAGGGAGCTGGGATGATTGCGCAAGTGGGATGGGCGATCGCAGCCTCAGGACCGAGCAGCGCTGATGGCGCAACGAGGCCATCGCGCAGCTCGTCGCGCAGCCTTCTAGATTAATTCGTCGCTTAGCTGGCGTCTTACTGCTGACAGCTTAAAAAATAACTGCCACTACTTACCGCTCACGCGGCGACGGGCTCGGGCGCTATGACGCCGGTCGAGGGCGTCGCGGCGCTCTTCGATGCGATACGTGCGCACCGCGCCAGGATGACTTAGTGCCCAGTGATGAGGTAATAACGATTCATAGTCGGTACAGCCATCTAAGATGTTTTCGGGGCTTCAGCAGAATTTGTGGGTCCTTTTAGGGGCTCCGCCCCACCCCCCCAGGGGTTTATCGCCTACGTGTTAAAAGCAAGGCTGGGAGTGAGAAGGGAAGGCAAGCGAGGCGGCTATCGCAGCCGCCGCGCCTTGCTTCCAACCCCTGGGTCGACGCTCGAGTTGCTTCCCAGCAGAGCTCTATCCTTCGCCTAGGCCGAATAAATTCTTTGCCGCTCGTAGCGAACAGCTGAATGAGGGAATGCATCTCGAGGAGTTTCCGTTCATGTTTGGTTTACCACAACCGACATTCGGAGGAGCCCCTCGAGATGCAACTACGGACTATCCTGAATCGCGTGACGAATTACAACCCGTTTGTTTACGATCGGGTTTCCTTGGTTGAGGAAGGTGGACAACCGACGCTGCAGGTGGAAATGAAGCATCGTAAGAATGGTCGACCGACTTGCAGCGGCTGCGGAAAACGGCGGCCAGGCTACGACCGCCTCCCGCCGCGACGTTGGGAGTTTGTCCCGTTGTGGCAGATCGCCGTGTTCCTGGTCGATGCTCCTTGCCTCGCAAATTGTCGCCAGTGCGGCATTGTGGTAGAGCAGGTTCCTTGGGGTGATGGCAAGTGCCGGCAGACCAAGGAATATCCGTTGTTCTTGGCGCGTTGGGCGCGGCGGCTTTCGTGGAGCGAAGTGGCTGCGGTTTTCCACACGAGTCGGGACACGGTCTACCGTGCCGTGCAAGACGTCGTTTCCTGGGGATTGGTGCACCGGGACGAATCGGGAATCGAGGCGATCGGGATTGATGAGATCCAATATGAGCGCGGCCACAAGTATCTGACACTCGCGTACCAGATCGATGCCGGCTGTCGGCGGCTGCTGTGGATGGGCCGGGATCGAACCGATCAAGGAATCGAAACCGCTTTATATCACAACCTCGGGCAACTTCCTGAATCAAAATTCACCCACGAATTCTGCTGACGAGGCATAAAGACTATCAAGTCTCGCGTATTGTGTCGGACCTTCAGGACGAAGGTCTGCGTCTGATCCGGGCCGGCGGCGGTAAGTTGCTATTTCGATTTGAATTGCGTCAAATCATCTGCGAGCCTGTAACGCCGTTTCGTTGCTCTTTACGGAGGAACTGCCGATGTCTACGACCCATGAATCTGGCGGATTGGAAACGTTAGCACAGCGAATGACCGTCGGCGAAGAGGCGGCGTTTGTTGAGTTTTCCAACCTTTTCGGCCCCCGGCTCTGGGTCTACTTTCGCCGCTTAGGGCAATCTTCGGCCGATGCCGAAGACTTGGCCGTTACCACCATTTCCGAAGTATCGATGCGAATTCTGCAGTATACGCCCCGCGGTAGCGGTCAGTTTTCCGGCTGGGTATTCACCCTCGGCTTTCGATTGATGATCGATTGGAAACGCAAAACTCGGCGTCATCAGAGTTCTTCGTCCGTATCGGACGACGTAGTACATCCCGGATCGGTGGCCGACGCTGCCGATACAGCGGACTACGATCTGGCGCAACGGGCCGAATTAGTTGGTGAGGTGCATGCGGCTCTAGAAACACTTAAAGCGATTGATCGCCAGATCCTTCAATTACGTGACTTAGGTCCTGAACATTCCTTCGAGGAGATTGCTCAACTGCTCGCCATCACCCCTGGAAATGCTCGCATTCGTCATCATCGCGCCTTGAAAAAACTAGAAACGGCTCTCTCTCATCTCAGGCCCATCACGGCCCTTGCCATCCCTGATCTGGCAAAACAGAAAACGGAGTAAACCACATGTCATTCGATCCATTGCCCGTCGATGCCGATATTTCCCCCGAATTAATGCTCAACTTGGAAAGCTACAAGCTGGCGCTGCCGATTCCGGCCGCCACTCTTCCGGCTGACATGCCTAGAAGCGGTTTTCTGGAACGCTGTGCCACAGCTGCCTTGGTAGGCCGCGACATTGTCAAATTACGGATCACCCACAAGTCGCCCCCGAACTTCGATCGCGGCGTGCTGGAGTATCTCTCCCAACTTGCCACGGATGCCCAGGTAAGGCTGGAGCGACTGGTGGCAGAATTGGGGCTACAACGTGATGCTACCGCACCGGAGTTTGCCACCGCCTGGGGACAGTTAGCCCGGCAGATTGGCTTGCCGATCACGACTGCCTTCGATCTGCTCCTTTGGTCGATGCTCAAAATTCTGCATCCGGAATTAATGCCCATGCAGGCCCGGTTTCGCTCTTCATCGGACCGAGCGCAGCGAGCGGCAGATCCGTCGATCAGCGACTTGCTGCCAGACGTTTCCACCGCGACGAATGAACTCTTGGCCAACAGCCAAGCCGCATTTGAAGCGGCCTTTCTCCAACACGACGAAATCTAGTGTCACCATGACCGGTATTCCTGCGAACTCAGCGACGACGACGAACTCCTCAGGGCAGTACTCACTGGAGCAAGCCAGTGATCTAGCCAAAAAACTAAGTACTTCCCTGCACGATTTCACCCCGGTCAATTTGGAGTTTCGTTCTCCTGGAACCTTCCTTTTTCACATCAACTTGTCCAGCTACCATCTTGCGGGATTTTCCGATCCAGTCCCGGTGCTGCTTCTGAGTGCACATCACCCAGACCAACAAGCCGAAGTGGCCGACTTTTGGAAAGAATATGGCAATCGGGATACTTTCCTGATCTTCTTGTTTACGTCTCCGGAAGCTTATCGTGCCGTTCAGCACCTTATTCCACCTGGTCGGCGGCTGATTTTGTTACCCACGGATTGGTCAAGCCTGCTAGCCTCCAAGGATGCCGCCGATACATTTCGTCACTTCGTTCTCCAGCAGGTCCATCGCTTACTGATCAGTCCATTTAATATTTTGCGACCAGCAACTGGCAACATGTTTTTCGGCCGCGAGAAAGAACTTTCTCGATTAAGAGACGACCACGAACAAAGCTATATATTAGTGGGCCCTGGACGTACGGGAAAATCATCCCTGCTGCTGCGTTACAAGCGTGAATCGATTAAACGAAAAGATCAGCGAGCCATTGAGCTGATCAGCTTTTATGATTGCCCCAATTCTTCCCCCGATACGGTCGCTCAGCACCTGGTATTTCGTATAGACTGGTCACAAAAGGCCTACAACTTGAAAGCTTCCGAACTCGGGAGCTACTTCAAGTATCGTCGACGACTACGTGGTGAACGGATCGAGCTGCTACTAGACGAAGTAGACGAGGTTTGTGGGAGTGAAGCCTTTCAGTATTTGGCTCAGTCCGCCAAGGACGGTAACATTCGTCTGGTGTTATCCGGTCGGAGCTCGGCGTTATTAAATCTTGAGTTTAGTGTCAAATCGAATGCCAGCATGCGACTTGAACGCCTGTATCCCGAGCCATTGACGGATCATGCGGCCGAAGAACTCATCAAAAAACCACTGTCCGATCTCGGTATTAATATCGCTAATTGCCCCGTCGTTCTGAACCACATTTTAATGATGACAGGACGCCAGCCGCATCTGTTACAGTATTACGGAAAACAGCTGGTCGAACTGACACTGGACAAAAAGCTGACCTCATTGGATATGTTGGCCGTTACTGAAATTGAGAAATCATTAGAAATGGCCAATTTCTTTGTATCACCTTTAACCGAGATCAAGGATTCCAGACTTCGAACATTGGCCGCCGCTCTCTTAAAATGGGAACAGACCGCGCCGTTCAATTGCCATGACGGCTCCAGATATCTTGAGTCAAAGCAAATAACGATCAAACCAGAAGAACTGTTTCGCGACTGCAATCTTCTGGTTATGCAAAATGTTCTGTCTTGGCGTGGCGATGGCTTTCAGGTTGCGAGTGAGGGCCTGCGAACTTTTGCACGCCGTGCTGGTATTATCTCTTGATAAGCGACAGTTTTTTGGTCATTTAAAAAAACCGTTCTTCGATGGCGACCTGCTTCATCAAAGTCATTAGAAGGAAGGACTGACGATATGATCAATTATAAATATGGTTGTCTTGGAAAGCCTACGATTGAGGAATTGACAAGAAAACTACAAGCGAGAGAAAGCGTTGTCCTACTCGGACCACAACTTATCGGCAAACGCTTTTTTTTGAGCCATTTAATAAAGCACCTGACGGAGCTGCGATACTCAACGCCAGTCTACGCTACTTGTCACCCCATTGAAGAGGCGGTGCTTGGAGGAGACGCCTGGATAAAACGCTGCAATCCGGAGGCAATTGAAGTTCCACCGCGGTCGAACGAAATTTTTTCAAAGGTCGATGAACAGCTTAGCAACACTGGTTCCGCCTTGCTGATTATTACGAACATTGACTCATTACCCTATGCGCAGGCACGGGAAATTCTCATCCAGATTCGTACTCGAGTTGAAGACCAGCGCAAAGGCAGCTTGTCCGTGATCATTACGGGCGAAATGAGTTTAACAGCGCTTGTTTATGGACCTAACTCTGAATTCAACTGTGCGAATCAATATGTGGTCCAGGGACTTGACCGGGAATTGTTTCGAGATTACGCGAGACTGTACGCGAAGGCACTCAACGTTAGGTATACCCCAAGTGATGAAGCTCTTAATTTTTTATTCGAGCAAGCTGGTGGCAATGCGCAATTTCTACGTCTTATCTATCTCGATATCCATCAAACGAGCGGCTTGGGAGCTCAAGGGGACGAAAAATCACTGACGCCCGAGGATTTCGAACGTACGATCCATAGCCCACGGTTTTTCGGTGAGGTGTTAGCGAGCGTTTTTCACGGTTGCTTGTCGCGAATTGATCGCAATGCAAACGATCTGCAACGGGTTCATAAACTACTGCTTAGTGGTGAGGCTGAGGCCAACCCCAGCCCAGAACTCATGGAGCTTACAGGAATTGCAATCCGCGCTGGCAAGGTGCTACGACTTTTTTCGCCTTTTGTCAAATTAGTATTAGAACGCTATTACACCAACCGTCGGCTAGCGGAGCTTTATTTCAAGCATCAAAATCTGAAAGAGGCCGAAGAATGTCTTATAGCAACTGCGCACGGCACAACTCCCTCTATTGATCGTCAAGAAGATGCGTCTCTTATTGAAGGTAATGTTCAGTGGCTGATCGTACAGCTATACAGCAGAGTACACGAAGGGGTGGAAAGTATCCAAGTTCTACTTGAACAAGGATGTCGTTACTTGCTGGACAACACTCAAGTCAGATTGTTCGTCAGGCGTAGTCGACCGGGACAACTAGGTTCATGGTGGCCTGTGGCAGGTGTTGATCGTCCAACTCAAGATGCCGATAACGACCAAGAAGTTGACCACCTCCAGCTGATTATGAATCAATCCGAGAGACAGACCGAAGAGACACCTACGACCGTCCAAAATCTGTACAGCGTTGATCCCTTAGCGGACGGTCAGACAATCCATGATTCATTCTGTGTTATCGTCCGCAACGCAACAGGCGTAGCGCTCTCTCCCGAGTTTCGCAGATTGTTACAAGACTTGTTAAAGCATTTTGAGGAAGCCCATCGACGAGCATATGCGATTGAAAAAACCAAAATCCGAAACCAGCGGCTGAATGACTTCGCGGACATATTTGAAAACATAATTCAAGGACTCGGCAAAGACATTATCGACGTTCCTTCTGTGCTCAGGTTAGCGGCGCAGCGGATCCGCCGCCTAGGATATCACCGTGTGCTGTTTAGTATCGTGGATCCGATGACGGGTGAGATCCGAGGTGCTGTAGACGACTCGAGGGATGGCGTAAACCTCGCTGAGTTGACGCGATACCGCCTGCGAAATTTCTGGGAGGATATTCAAAGCTATGTTTGTGTGAAGAAAAAAACGCGTATTGTTTTCGACGCACCGAATGATCGCTTGGCAAACAAGCAGGCTGTAGTCAAGGCCGGATTGAAGGCGTTTGCGGTGATACCAATCATTTCGCGCTCGGAGTGGGTCATTGGAACACTGCATGTCGAGCGTACAGATCGGAAGCCTTTGGCGGCCGATGAGATACAAGACTTCGAGGCGTTGGCACAACGACTGGCCATCGCACTGGAGCAGGTAGAGCGGGTGAATCACCTGCAGAATGCGACAGATGGGCTGAAGGAGCCACTGTTTGTCGTTGATCGAACCATGCGAGTACGGTACGCGAACAAAATGGCGGGTCAATTGCTCGGCATCGAGTCGGGCTGGCACGGACGAGATTTGAATCAACCCATTACGCGGATCAGCACGGACATCAGTCGATCCATCGAAAAGCAGGTCAAAGGAACATTGGTTACTAGGGAAGCAATCCTGGAACATTTGCCTCAACAGTCCCCAGATCCACAGACCTACGAGCTGATGACACGGAGCATCAATTCATCCTTTGATGACGATGTGACTGTGGGTGTGGTAGGACATGTGCGCGACCTGACATACCTGTATCGCGTCTTTGGCGCACTCGAAAAAATACAAAGCTGCCACGACGAAGAGAAACTTATCAGCACTCTTTTGGATGCAATGAAGGGATTGGGGCACCGCTGGGCACGGCTCTACCTGGTCTCGCGCGAGAAACCTCATGTGTTCCAGAGTCGTAACTGTTTTGGTAGTGAAGACCAGAACTTTGTGCGCCGATTTCAGTCTGGTGACTTCCAACTCAAGTCAGCGCAGGAACCGGGGCACGAGTCATGGATCTGCGTCAATGAAAAGTCACCGACAGTTTTCTACTGTGCTCGAGAGGGTGAGAAATCAACGACGATCCGCAGTGAGAGAGGTCTTGTGGCTCAGGTGATCGTCGACCCGCAATGCCCTGCAGAGCTTCAAAAACAACCCGGAGACTTCTGGATCGACTTTCCAATTTTGCGCGGGGCAGATGTGCTCGGTAAGGTGACACTGGCATGCGACCCAAAGGCATTCGGCCCGGAAGACTTAGAGTTTTTAAAACTATTGGCAAAGCTACTCTCCGTGCAGCTTAACGCCATTAAGCAAAGTGAGGAAATCAAGTATCAGCAATACAAGCGGGAAACCATGCGCAAATCCGTTTACCATACGTGTCATAATATTGGCACCAGACTCGGCGCTTACCCGGCCCTCATATGGCGATACAAACGCCTGTCGCGGCAAAGTCCCGAACTACAGCAGATTAACCAAGACTTTGAGCGTATTCACACCGGCATACAGGAATCCATAGATCGTGCTACGAGACATCTCACACCCGTTACCATTGTCCCCAAGCCTTGTGAACTAAAAACATTCCTGGAGACGACTTTTCAGAGAATCGTAAGTGAGGACGAGCTAAAAACATTGGATGTGGAGACGACGCCTGGACTGAGCATCGATACACATGTGATCGAGGGCGTACTTTGCGAGCTTGTCGAAAACTCACGGCATTGCTTGCCCGAAGGCAAGCAACTCGAGGTTCGAGTTAGCGCTCACAGAATACAAGAGGGTGACGATGAATTGATTGTGATTGACTATTTGGATAATGGCCCAGGTGTAAAGCCTGAAAGTAAAGAGGATATCTTCAAGGAGTTTGTATCACGACGCAAAGGGGGTACTGGCCTAGGACTGGCTTACATACGGCACGTCATCGAAGCTCATCACGGGCAAGTTTGTGAAAAAGGAGCCTTTGGACTAGGTGTTCATATACAAATAAAACTTCCGCTGTCTTCGGCTACATAGATTCGGTCAATTAGAATTCACAGGAGGGCCATCAATATGATTAGTATTTTATTAGTTGAGGATAATCAGGCGACTTTGGAACAATGGGAAGTCATGTTTAAGACATTTCTCCCGGATTCTCAGATCCTTCTGGCCACAACGGCTGAGGAATGCCAAAATATAATCGATAGCAGAAGAAGAGCTGATCAGCCCATCAATATTGTCGTTCTTGATGCCATGATCCCTGATACCTCTAACTCTGTTCCTGCAGTGCATCCCCTGTTGGCATCCAATATTGGCGGCGCTTTTCCTAATGCCTTGATCATTCACTGTACGGCATATTATGCAGATTCCGAAGTAAAAAAGCGATTAGAAGGGGAACTCAATGAACTCGATAAAGGCCGACACCTGCTTGTCGACAAAGGCTCGGCTACCTATTGCGGGACGATCGAGCGACTTAGCATGCAACACTTATTTGAGCCGCCGATCTATCGACGCATGACGCTTCTGTTTGGCCCGGCTCCGAAGAGCGTGCGACATCCCGGCACGGACCTTAGTGGTGTTGGGGGAGGGTATCACGTCACACGCGAATTATCGGCTTTGATGACGGATATCCGTTTATCATGGCCGAATTTATCCGACAATTTTCGGATCTGGATAAAAGAGCACCTTGTTATTACCGAAGACCACAGCGGTCAGATTCTTATCAGCTTGCTTCCTGCGATTGCGGCGAATGAAAAACGTGAAGCGATTAATGAGTCATGCCTTCATCCAAAAAATGAAGTAGTTCCAGGTTTGGAACATCGTGTTCTTAGAGAGGACTAACAATGCAATTCCGTGATTTTTATTCCTTTGTAAGTCAGTTGCGGGGCGTGCTTAATTCCGAAAATTTCCGGGTTCATTACAGCCTTAGTAATCCACATCCAGGGCGCAATGATGGGACTTCCGGTATCCATTCTGAGACATTTGTGCATAGCACAATTCATCATTTAGAGCGAGCGCATCAAAAAATGTCACAGATCTGCGGACCGGCAAGGCCGCGGACTGGAATAGATGGAGTGACACATGTGTACGTCTGCGACCTTGCGGAGCAATTAGGCGGAGCGGCGTTGACGTTTGACGACCCTGAGCGTGGTCCGGTGATCGTTATACCATGTAAAAACAATACACCTACGATGGAGGCTTCCCATCAGCAAATGCGGGCAGAGGCGGTGCATGAGACCGCCCATGTTTTTAATTTCACAAGTCGTCCTCATACGATTCTTAAACAAAATGATCCGTGGGAATGGATCGATGAAGCTACGGCGGTTAATTTAGAGCGGCTCGTGCTGCCCGGCAATTCCGCATACTTGCAATATGGGCTTAAATGGACGGATGAGCCGGAGACTCCACTCGATTCCACAAGATTGATGTATCATTCATTCCCATTCGTTGAATTTCTCCTGCGACGTGATGAAACCATTATGCCCAGACTCTGGCGGCAGGCGAACGCCCCCCATAGTCGACCGCTTGAGATACTTTCTCAACTGCTCGGCGGTACAGGAAATCCCTATCGCGAGCCGGATGACAATTTTGTTGCCGTTATGCGCGATTTTTTCGTGTCAGCGTACTTTTGCTGGGAGTTTAATTCAGAGGTATTCCTGCCCGATGTGGTTCATCGCTATGGGATGCGAAAGCATACGGAGTCGTTAATTATTACGGACCGTAATACACCGATAAAGTTTGCGTCGGCAAAGGTAGATCACCTGTCGTGCCGTTATTTTCGAATACAGCCCAAAACCAAGCACCGCGGAATAAAGATTGTTTTGGATCGTAAACTGCGAGACACTCGTCCCGATTTACAGGTTGTCTTACGACCGTTGTTACACGATTTCAACAGGTTTCAGATCGTCGATCCACAAGGGGTGAATCATCTCGAAACAGGCGAAATGGAGATCAGCTGGCCCATCGATGAGGAAAAATCTGTTAAAATCGATCACTATATTTTGGTTGTGGCAAACTGTGGCGTTTGTGGTAAGAACGGCGGAGCCATACACGATGACGACCGTGAGTTTCAAATCGACGCTATGCTGCTGTAACACGTTTGATAGCCCTCCTTACGCGACCACTCGCTGATACCTGCCGCGATGCCCAATTTTCCACTCTACTGCGCCGTGCTGGTCGGTTCCGCGACCGTCACGGCGCTGCTGCTGGTGCTGGTGCTGGTGCTGGGCCGCTGGCGAGTGCTGGGCCGCTGGCGAGTGCTGGGGCGCTGGCGGATGCTGGGCAGCTGGCGAGTGCTGGGGCGATTGCGGATGCTGGGGCGGGGGATCGAATGCTTGGCGGTAGGACTGGCGGGCGGCTTTTGGTTACTCAAGGGACTGCCGCGGCTGCCGCCCACACAGGCCCTCGATCGATTACTCCTTTTCGTCTATCCCACTCTGCTTATCTGGGCCCTGTTTGTCGGTCGAGTTCGCCGTCATCACCCAGCAGTGCCGCGCCAGCTAAAAGCCAGTGAACGGCCACAAAACAGTGAGCCACAAGACAGTGAGCCACCGCTGGACAGCACGTGGCCGCCACGCAGCGGCCGCCCAGTGACTCGCTGGCGTCTGCGAGTCGCAGACTCCGTGCCAGCGCTATTCACGGTCGGCTTACTGCTGCTGGCCCTGCGGGTGCTCTTTCATGGCTCCACCTATTTACAGCAACTGACACCTGCGCAGCAGGTAGTGGTGTGGCTGAGTCTTGTGGGTGGAGCGATCAGTTGGTGGCTGCTGCTGCAACTATGGGATTACCTGCAGCAGATGACCCTAGAGACTCAGGCTCCCAACTGGACGATATCTGCCGCCATTTGCCTCGCACTGCTGGCGGGTGGAGCGACCATCATGCTGAGCGGTTACGTGACGGGTGGCGCCGCCACGATGCCATTTGTCGGCGTGATCATCGGAGCCCAAATCGGTGCGCACACCGCGAAGGGGCCTCATCGACAGCGGCAGATCGCAAACTCCGGTGTGACTGTGGGACTGCTCGGTTTAGTAACGCTGACGCTTCTGGGACGTTTTTTTGGTGGCCTCTCAAATCTGCAGTCGCTGACGATAGTCGGGGCTCCGATGTTACTCATCGTCTTGCGCTGGCTACGCGGTCCATCTCACCAGCGCGCTCTCCTGTCACTCCTCTGTGTCACTCTGCCGCTGGCACTCATGGTCGTACAGGCCAAGCAGAGCTTTGATCGCAAATACGAAAAGCCGAACCGTACACCACCACCAGGGTTGATCAGGCTGGTACTTTGCGAGTTTGAGGTGGGATTCAACTCGAGTTTCCGGAGGTGCGATCATGGGACGTCGTGGCGTAACCGTGCACCAGCACCATGCCCTGATGAGGGAGCCGCCTCGGCTCTTTGTCTCGATTCGACAACGGACCAGGGAACACCTTCGCGATGCCTTCTGCCATCGGGAAGTCACCGCCTCGCGATCACGACATGGTGCTGGTGAACACTGACCTTAGGCAGCTGGAGACCTGGGCGATAGGCTTAGTCCGGCAGCGATTGACCGCGCGTTTCCGGCGCGAGCCAGATGATTATCATCCCCACGACATAAATGCCGCTTAACACAAAACAGGCACTGGGCAGGCCTTTTACGAGTTGTAGTGGGCCCACCGTAAGATCGCTGCTGAAGAACTTCACCAGCTCTCCTAACTGAAACGACCCGATCGCCGCCATCACTCGACCAAAATTGAATCCAAAGCCCTGCCCCGTGGCACGCACGCGCGTGGCAAAGAGTTCGGGCAAGTAGAGCGGCAACCAGCCGTAAAAGGAGGCGGAGCAAATGCCGGCCAGAAGTCCCATCGCCAGCAGTTTCGGCGAATACGTCGTATTGGTTTGAAAGAGCAGAAAGGCGGTCACAAGCGACAGCACGCAGAGCAAACAATAGGCGGGGCGGCGGCCGAGCAGGTCGCCGAGGAAGGCAGCTCCCAGCGTCCCGATGATCGCGCCGACCGACAACCATAACAGCATGTACTCCTTGGCGCGTGGGCGCACCAGTACCGCGGCCTCTTCGGTCGCTCCCGCTGCTACCAAGCGATCTTTTTCCGCTTGATAAGTTTCACCTGCCATTTTGTCGGCCCAAGCAGGCGCTTGCTGAGTTCCCCCCCAAGTCCCCAGCAGTGCCACGCCACTCAAACAAGCCGCCAGCAGCATGCGCGAGATCGTGCGTTCCTGACCATCGCCGCCACTGCGCTGCAAATAGCGCAGCACGGGATACAAAAACCCAAGCACCGGCATCAGTAACCCGGCGATCGTGGCGAGCAGTCGCAGACTCCATGTATGGCTGATCTTCCAAGAACCCAGTTGGGTCGAGTCCCAGGCATAGAGATAGACCATGAGCGCCGGTCCCAAGCAGCCGACGAGTACGGCGAGGAGATCCTGTGTCGCCCAGTGATTCGTGCGTCCCGAATCGCGTTCTTCCTGCCACTTCTCAGACTCCGGCACAAAAATACGAATGAAAAATGTCAGCAGGGCGGGGACGATGCCGAGAATCATCATCACGCGCCAACCTTGACCCGCCATCAAATGCTCAACCCACTCAGGCGACATCCCGGTCGCCTGTAAGAGTGCGGTGAGCTGGCCGAGGAAACTGGTGAGCGTCAGGCCGACGATTGCCACCAGCAAGTAGCCAACGTTGGCAGCCGCTCCAATTAACCCCGCCATGAAGGCGCGCGACCGATTCGGAAATACTTCCATCACGAGCGCCACGCCTAGCGACCATTCACCGCCCATGCCCAGCGAAGCGATGAAGCGGAGCAAGCCCAGCTGCATCGGTTTCGTCACGAAGCCACAGAGCGACGTAAAGACGGCATAGGTCAGCACGCTGATCGTCATCGCTCGCACTCGGCCAATGCGATCTCCCAGCCAACCAAACAGCACGCCCCCCGTCGCCGCTCCCACTAGAAAAAGGCCCGTGATCACGCCCAACCAGAGTCCCACTTCGGCATCTCGTTCCGCGGCCGTGAGACTGGCCAGTTCGGGCAACAAATTGAGAATGGCGGGACGACCAACCAGGGAAAAAACTCCCATCTCGGCTCCGTCAAACATCCAGCCTAACAGAGCGGCAGTGAGTGCCAGGTAGGCACCTCGAGAAAGTTTAGCGGGTTCAGTCGAGCTGGCGGGAGCGATGGATGGAGAAGTCATGGGGAGCGCATAAAGCGGTGAGAGGGAAGGCGGCGAGGAACTGGATCTTGAGTTCAAGATCTGCAGCGCAGATTACGAACTGTGGGATTCAGACTGTGGGATTCAGGTTGTAGCTTGCCGCCCACCGGGAATCAATCGACGCCTCGCGCCGCTACGCCTTCAGCACCAATTCACTATACTGCTGGCAGCTTGCCATTCCTCACCTCACGGATTTTGTTGCCGGGCGCCGCTTATGGTGATCATTCACAACGGAACTGCGATTCTCCCCGATCGACTGCTTCCCAACGCCGTTGTCTGCTACTCCGGCCAACGCATCACCCGCGTGGCAACTCGCAATCAAGCTGATCGCCGAGCCGTTCGCGAAGCAACCGCCATCGATGCGCAGGGTGGCTACATCACGCCCGGGTTCATCGACCTACACGTGCATGGTGGAGCGGGAGCGGATTTCATGGACGGGACCGTGGTGGCGATCCAAACGGCCTGTGACGCCCATGCGAGACATGGCACGACGACGATTTTTCCGACGACGACAACCGGTTCACCCGCATCACTCGAGGCGATGATCGCGGCTTGCGCCGCCGCTCGCCCCCTGATCGCCAGCAATCTGGCTGGCGTTCATCTGTATGGTCCCTACTTCGCGGAATCGAAAGTGGGTTGCCATGACCTGGCCGGTCGCCGTTCACCCAGCCCCACAGAATACGAGGCCTACTTTCGCTCGGGACTTGTCCGCATCGCCACCTGTGCGGCCGAATTGCCCGGCGCCGAAGCCTTTTATAAAGCGGCGCGGCGACGTCGCTGTTTGATCACATGCGGTCATTCGGAGGCGACTTTCGGGGAGATGGCGCGAGCCTTCGCCGCCGGCATGCGCCACGTCGATCACTTCTGGTGTGCGATGAGTTCCGTGCCCTCCGTGCGGCAACGGCTTGGTGTTCCCATGCAGGGCAGCATGGCGGAATTCGTCCTGCTGAATCAGGCGATGAGTACCGAGGTGATTGCGGATGGTTGTCATCTCGCACCAGAGCTGCTGGAGTTTGCCTATCGGTTGATCGGCCCCCAGCGACTCTGCCTGGTGACCGATTGCAATCGAGCACTGGATTGTCCGCCCGGCCGCTACCGTTTCGGACATCAGCAAGAAGGTACTTGGTTCGACAGTGATGGACGGGTCGGCTGGGCCCCGAACGGCAGTTTGGCTAGCTCCGTTCAAGGCATGGATCACATGGTACGCGTCATGGCCCGCTCCACCTCCGCTTCACTCGTCGACGTGGTGCGTATGGCGACACTCACGCCGGCCGAGCGTGTGGGGATCGCCAAGACCACCGGTAGTCTGGCAGTCGGCAAACGCGCCGATATCTTGGTGCTTAGCGCCGACCTGGAAGTGCGTCACGTAATCGCTCGCGGACGAGCGCTTCCGCGGCTCACCAGTTCTGCGGCGAGCGGGGAGAACTAGGGTAGATGAATACCATTCACTCACCAGGGCGCAGGAATCCTGTCGGTGATCCGCTTTTGCTACTCGCTCGCTTCTGGCTGCAGTCCGCACGCTCCCTGTTAATGTGTGCCCTGACGACGTGTGCCCTGACGACATGTGCCCTGATCATGTGCCTGCGTCCCCACGTGGCGGCTGCGGATGAGACAGCAGCCGCGGCGCAGTTCTTTGAACAAAAAGTGCGGCCAATTCTGATTGCTCACTGCTGGGATTGTCATGGCGAAAAGAAACAGTGGGGCGGCCTACGACTGGATTCGCGTGCGGCGCTGCTCAAGGGCGGCGATTCCGGGCCGGCCGTCATTCCGGGGCGAGCGGCGGAGAGTCTCCTGATTCGCGCCGTGCGGCAGACTGATCCTGATCTACAGATGCCGCGCGATGGGAAACTCACCGAGTTGCAAATCGCAGACCTGGTTACATGGGTGAATCAAGGGGCGTATCTGCCGCCGCGTGCGGTGGCGAATCGACCGCGTGGAGATGCCAGTCACTGGGCCTTTCAGCCCGTTGTGGCCCGCACGCTACCCGCGGTGCGCGAACGGAACTGGCCTCGCTCGGGCATCGATTCCTGGATTCTCGCATCCCTGGAACGATCTGGCCTGCAGGCCGCTCCACCTGCCGATCCAGTCGTGCTGCTGCGACGCCTGTCATACGATCTCACGGGCCTGCCACCACGACGCGATCAGTTACACGAGTTCTACGCGGAGCGACTGGAGCCGGATGTCTTAGCGCGGTGGGTCGATCGCTTCTTGGCGATGCCGCAGTACGGCGAGCGCTGGGGGCGTCATTGGCTCGATGTCGCGCGTTATGCCGACTCCAATGGACTCGACGAAAACATCGCCCATGGAAACGCTTGGCGATACCGTGACTACGTGGTCGACTCCTTCAATGCTGATCTGCCGTTCCAGCAGTTCGTCGTGGAACAACTCGCCGGTGACCAGCTGGCAGGCCCGCAGCGCGAACAGCTGCATCGGCAACTCATCGCGACCGGCTTTCTATCGATTGGCCCGAAGGTGCTGGCGGAGGTGAATCAGGCCAAAATGCGGATGGATATTGTCGACGAGCAGATTGATACGGTAGGGCGAGTGTTCTTGGGACTTACGCTGGGCTGTGCTCGCTGCCATGATCACAAGTTCGACCCGATCGACATCCAGGATTATTACGGGCTGGCGGGCATCTTCAAAAGCACGCGGACGATGATCAGCTATCAGAAGGTGGCCAAGTGGCACGAGCACCGCTTGGAATCGCCAGCGGCCACCGCGATTCAGGCGGCTTACGATCACGAGCTGGCTCGCCAGCGGGCGCGCGTGGCCGATTTCATTCGTCTTACCAATGCAGGAATACCTGCTGAGCGAGCAGGAAAGAAAACTCCCGAGAAACAAGATGAATGGGAAGCGATTTACACGGACGAACAAAAAGCGGAGCTGAAGAAACTGCGGGAAGCGGTGACGCAGTTGGAGAAAGATGGGCCCGACCTGCCCACGACCATGGGCGTGGTGGACGATGAAATTATCGATGTGCCTATCCATTTGCGAGGCGATGTGGGGAAGCTAGGTGAGGTGGTACCGCGCAGTGTGCCGCAGGTGATTCAGGGTTTAGAAAGACCGCAGTTCACGAGTCGCGCGAGTGGTCGACTGGCACTCGCGCAGTGGCTCGTCGATGCGCGTCATCCGCTGACGGCTCGAGTTGCTGTGAATCGATTTTGGCGCTGGCATTTTGGTCGCGGGCTCGTCCCAACCGTCGACAACTTCGGCCTCCTGGGCCAAACGCCCTCGCACCCGGAACTGCTCGATTGGCTAGCGGCGCGGTTTGTTGACGACGGCTGGTCGGTGAAGTCGCTGCAGCGACTGCTAGTCTTGTCGCAGGTTTACCAGCAAAGTGACGAAGTATCGGTGTCGGCACAAGAACTCGATCCGGAAAATCGCGGGTGGAGTCGCTGGTCGGGAGGACGGCTTGCGGCCGAGCAGCTGCGGGATGGATTGCTAGCGGTGAGTGGACAGCTAGACCAGCGGCGCGGTGGCTCGCTGCTGCAGGTCAAGAATCGAGCCTACTTATTTGATCACACGTCGATTGATCGCACGGATTATGCGAGTCGTCGGCGGTCGATTTATCTGCCGGTCATTCGCAATCACCTCCATGACTTTTTTCAGCTACTTGATTTTCCCGACCCAGCGGTGCCGACGGGCGATCGCGCCTCCACCACCGTCGCCCCTCAGGCCCTGTTGTTTTTAAACAGCCCGTTTGTGATGGAGGCAGCGGAGCGTTTAGCGGAGCAATTGCAGCTCGAATATGGCAGCAGCGAAGAGCAGATCGACAAGCGGATTGAGGCGATGATTGAAAGGGCCTACAGTCGTCCGGTAACGGCTCAAGACCGCGCGCTCGCGCGGCAGTTTTTACAGTCCGCCAAAAAGCGTCTAGAGGCGGAATCCGCCGACGACGTCGATGCTGCCGCCTGGATCGCACTGTGCCACGTCACCCTGGCCGCCAACGAGTTTCTGTATGTGCGCTGAGTGGATTGATCAACCGATCTCAGCACTACGGTGCGAGCCCAAAGCCGCTTACTCCCTCGGTTACTCGCGGTTGCGGTGAGAATCGCAAGGTAACTGCGGAAGTCACTGCTTCGCCCGACGCCAGGTCGGGACGGGAGCAGCTCTCGACTGACGCAAGGTCGGGTCGGGAGCAGCTCTCGACTGACGCAAGGTCGGGCCGGGAGCAGCTCTCGACTGACGCAAGGTCGGGCCGGGAGCAGCTCTCGACCGACGCAAGGTCGGGCCGGGAGCAGCTCTCGACTGGCCTTGTGCCAGTCGGAGCAACGACTTCCTTGGTTACGTGCCTTCGCGATGAAGACGCCAGGTAACCGGGGAAGTCATTGCTTCGCCCGACGCAAGGTCGGGTCGGGAGCGGTTCTCGCCCGACGCAAGGTCGGGCCGGGAGCAGCTCTCGACTGACGCAAGGTCGGGCCGGGAGCAGCTCTCGCCCGACGCAAGGTCGGGCCGGGAGCAGCTCTCGACTGGCCTTGTGCCAGTCGGAGCAACGACTTCCTCGGTTACTCGCCTTCGCGTTGAAGACGCCAGGTAACCAGGGAAGTCATTGCTTCGCCCGACGCAAGGTCGGGTCGGGAGCAGCTCTCGACCGACGCAAGGTCGGGCCGGGAGCAGCTCTCGACTGGCCTTGTGCCAGTCGGAGCAACGACTTCCTTGGTTACGTGCCTTCGCGATGAAGACGCCAGGTAACCGGGGAAGT
>JBIIHW010000084.1:0-2635 GCA_044235425.1 Pirellulaceae bacterium | reverse complement strand
GCACCGGCGACACTTGGAAGGTCGAATCCCTTCCAAGCGTCCCGCTGGCCGACCAACTCGCCGCATTCAAAGCGAAGCAAGTCGGCGAAGGATTCGGCGCGGTCGAAGAGGTCTTGGTGGTCACACTCGCCGATACGGTCAAGCGCCACATCAAGAAGCCCTCGGCCACGCCCGAAATCTCATCCGAAGAGGATTCACCCAAAGCCAAGAAAAAATGAGATAAGAAAATTCCGCGCATGGTCTCCGCGCCAACGCCCGCCGGTCGTGCTGTCTCGGCGGGCGTTTCTCTTTTTGACACCCGCCCCGAAGCGTGTCGCCCGAGTCCCGCAATGTCTTCGCCCTCCGAGCCGCCCGCGCGGCCAATGTCGTCCACGGCATCCCCGTGAAATTCCGCGGGCAGGATTTGAAAGTCTGCCTCGCCCCCATCGCCATGTCGCTCGACCTCGACACCGGCGGCCTCAAGCAGGGTGGGGAATTCAAGTGCCGCTTCCTGGCCGAATCCCTCGACTCCCCGCCCCGGCGCGGCGAGCCGCTCCTCTACAACGGCCGCACCTACCTCGTCACCGACACCACCCAACCCGCCAACATGCCCGGCGAGCATGTCGTCACCCTCTCCCCCGGCTCCGCGCAATGACTCTGGAAACCCAAAACGCAATCGTCGCCTACCTCCGCGCCCTGCCGATCATGGAAGGCCTCACGATCCACGGCGCGACCGACGACAAAGAAATCCCCGGCGACCAGCCCGTCATCGTCGTCGCCTGCGACAACGCCGAGAGCCCGGTCGCCAAGCTCTACCGCGCCACCGTCCAGATCACCCTCTCCACCCCCGTCCTGCTCGAGGACTCCCTGGAAACCCACCGCGCCCTCGCCACCGCCCTCCGCACCGCCGCGAACCTCTCCGCCGTCGCCACCTTCTTCCCGCCGACCCTCGTCTTCAGCGGGCGCCATCTCACGACCTGGAACGAAACCCGCGAAGACGAGCGCCTCGTCACCACCGCCGAACTCGTCGTCGGCGTCCGCGAAATTTGACAACCCGGCAAAACCAAATGCCCGAACTCGAATCCAAACTCCGCGCTCTGATCGACGAGGCCAACGCCGCCGGCGCTTTTGCCAGCGTCGGCAGCGCCCCGGTCGAAGGCGGCACCAAGCTCGAATTTTACTTCACCCTGCGCGTCCCCGCGCCCCAACCCACCGACGAATAATCATGGCTTTCGCAACAATCGAAACATTCGGAGTCAGTGACCCGGCAAGCGGTTTCCTCCAGGAAACAACTGAAACAACAACCGCCGAAATCGCCTCGGTGCGCGACACCACCGGCGTCACGAAGCTCGCCGTGCTCAAAGGCGTCGTCACCACCGAGATCGTTTTGAAAGGCAAGGGCACTTATTCCCCCGCTGTCACTGCAAACCTCAATGTCACCGGCTCGGCAGTCATTACTTCGGCAAAACTTTCTGAAACCGCCGAAGACTTCCCGGACTACGAAATCACCTTCCAACAATTTTCCGCCAACTGACCTATGGCCGCTCCCACTGCAATCGGAATCAATCAAGTCTCGCACGCCACCGCGCAAAGCGTGGAAGTCACCTCTCAAGGCGAAGTCGCCATCCTGGTGGACAAGGCGGGCAAATTTTCCAAGGCCGCTGTTTACGACCCGAAATATTCTTTCACCGTCTCCGGTAAAGGCGCGACTTGCCCCGTCTCTGTCAACGCTACCGGCACAGGCAAGCCCTCCGCAATTTCCGGCGGAAAAGTCATCGTCAACTCGGTCAAGAACCAAACGAATAACGACGACTGGGAATCTTGGGAATATTCCGGCGAAGGCTTCCCGTCGGCCACCTAACCGCGCCACCGCGCCCGCTCGCAGGCCGGAAGCCTGCCCACCGATCCACACATGCTAAAACCAGGCGACAGCTACTACTATCTCACCGAGACCTCCCTCGGCGAGACCACCAAAGACGGACGCATCCGTTACGGCAACAACCCCCTCAACGCCGCCAACACCCGACTCATCGCCGACGCGCTCACGGCCGGCTTCCGGCTCCTCGAGGTCGGCGGCTACCGTGACACCGTCGAGCAGACCGACAAAGGGCCACTGCGAAAAGTCGAGTGGTATATCGACGGCTCGAGCCGCGGCCTCTTCGTCACTGCAGAAGGCCGCGAAGAAATCGACTTCGAGGAATTCCGCCGCCGCTACCAGTCCGAGCAATGGTGCCTCGACCACCCGCACCACCCCATCGCTTTCATGCGCTGGAGCGCCCGCCACCTGTCGGAACTCCGCGACAAAATCCGCGACCTCACGCCCGCCGCCGTCCTCCGTCGCGGCAAGCGCATGGTCACGATCCCAGCCAATCTCTCCCAGGACAAAAAAGAAAAACTCCTCTCCTACCTCAAATGACCGATCCCAAATCCGATTACATGTTCCTCGACCCCGACACCCTTGAGGTCGCCGGGCTCCGCCTCCGTCCGTTCTCCATCGGCACCTTCAACCTCATCCAGCGCCTCGGCATCAAGCTCGACGGCCAGCAAGACGAGGCCAAGCAAATGCGCGACCTCGCCGCCATCGCCTGGATTCAATCCGCACCCATCCCCGAAGTCCTCAAAGCCGTCCATGCGGGCAAAGCCGACGAAGCCATCG
>JBIIHW010000016.1:0-97882 GCA_044235425.1 Pirellulaceae bacterium | reverse complement strand
GTCGGTCTGTTTTAATCTGATTCATGGCGTATCCTAGTGCCCACTTCGGGCCGCTGAAGGGTTGAAGTTTCAGCAGGATGCGCCACCTTTTTCAACTTTTCAAGAACACAACTTTCGACAATATCTCGTCGGACGCAAAAACAGGTTATTCGTGGGCAGCGTTTCGGGGGGTGAGCGAGCGGCGACCTTGATGAAGCGGGTAAGTTCTGCGATCCGCAATCATCTGGACGTAACGGCCTATATCAAAGATGTATTAGAAAAAATCTTAGATGGCTGTACCGACTATGAATCGTTATTACCTCATCACTGGGCACTAAGTCACCCCGGCGCGGTGCGCAGGTATCGCATCGAAGAGCGCCGCGACGACCTCGATCGGCGTCCTAGCAGCCCGAGCCCACCGCCGCGTGAGCGGTAAGTAGCGGCAGTTATTTTTTAGCTGTCAGCAGTAAGACGTCAGCTAAGCGACGAATCAATCTAAAAGGCTGCGCGGCTTGCTGCGCGATGGCCTCGTTGCGCCATCAGCGCTGCTCGGTCCCGAGGCTGCGATCGCCCATCCCACTTGCGCAATCATCGCAGCACCCTCGTTCAAACACGCGGATCACCCCAATCGGCCCCGTGATCAGGGCATGGTGCTGGTGAAGGGTTAATCCTGAACGGCGGAGCCGTGGCATTCGATAGCCAGGCGCGTAAGCGCCTGGAACTCTCGCCAAACACGATCGCCAAATCGCGGAGCGATGGCATTGGCTGCGCCCTTCGGCCAAGGGATTGCGCTAGGACTGGCTGGCGACGCCAATGCCGCGGCTCCGCCGCTCGGGCTTTTACGGTGAAAATATTTTGCGATGGCCCCTGAGTCCCAGGCGCTTACGCACTTGGCTATCGAATGCCATCGCTCCGCGATTCGTTCCGGCAACTGGGCCGCGGTCCCAAAGCAGGGGCAGTCACGTTTACCGCCCATCCCACTCGCGCACTCATTCCAGGTCCCTCGTTCAAACACACCCGATCACCCCAATCGGCTCCGTGATCTGGACCTGGTGCTGGTGAACGGTTACGCTAAGCGATGAATCAGTCTAGAAGACTGCGCGATGGCCTCGTCGCGCCATCAGCACCACTCGGTCCTGAGACTGCGAGCGATCATCCTTCCCCGCATTTATCTCGGCTCCCTCTTTCAACAAGCCCGACAACCCCGATCGGCTCCATCATCAGGACATGGCGATTGTGCACGTTTAATCCTGAACGGCTGAGCCGTGGCATTCGATAGCCAGGCGCGTATGCGCCTGGAACTCTCGCCAAACACGATCGCCAAATCGCGGAGCGATGGCATTGGCTGCGCCCTTCGACCCAGGAATTTCGCAAGGACTGGCGACGCCAATGCCGCAGCTCCGCCGCTCGGGCTGTTACGGTGAAAATGTTATGCGATGGCCCCTGATTCCCAGACGCTTCGATTCCCAGGCGCTTACGCACCTGGCTATCGAATGCCATCGCTCCGCGATTCGTTTCGACAAAAGGGAGCCGTGGTCCCAAAGCTCGAGTAGTTATGTTTACCGCCGATCCCACTCGCGCACTCATTCCAGCGCCCTCATTCTAACACGCAGATCATCCCAGTCAGCCCTTGGAAGCAGGGAACTGGTGCTGGTGAACGGTTACGGTCGATTCGCTCATGAATAAGCCCATTGGAATGGTGCAAACTCAAGAGCCCATACATTCCAGCTCCATGAGGGGCAGGACGGTTATCGTTTCGACCAGAACGACAACGACATGGACAATTAGATAGACTTTGCGGGCAGATGCGAGAATCTTTTAGTGGCTCTGCGATGATCCCGATTAACAACAAATGTTTTAAATTAGCGGATCCCCTACAACAGGTGTTACATGCGACAGTTATCGAGTGCATTCATACTCTGTGCGGCATTATGTGTTGCATCTGGAGGGTACGGAGGCGAGCAGAATTGTGGTTCTGATCACAAAAGCTGGCCGCGTTTATGTATTCAACGGCATGTCTGTCAGGGGCACAGCCACTGCTGTCAGGCAGCTTGCAAGTGTGATGGCGCCGACCGGGGAACAGAGCGTGTATCTCGCGGTGGTCGAGCACCACTGGTAAACACGGCACCACGAGCGGCGGTAGTCGAATCCATGCCTGTGGTTCCTATGATGCCGATCTACATGGCGGCCCCGATGTACACGACGGCAGCGAGGCAATACGTGGCCGAAGAGCCTCGTACACGTAGTGAGCCAAATTGCGCGACATCGAAAGATCGCCTAGACACACTTGAAATGCAAGTTGAGGCATTAAATCTTCGTATGAAGACTATTTTACGTTCGGTTGAGATTCAGCAGGTAATTTTGGAGGAAATAAAAAATCAGGGAAAGCAGTAGTAGATATTGGCTTCGCACACATCATGCTGTATAACCTCGCAATAATTAGAAGCTACAAACTTTTAGCGAGGAGCTGATCATGGCGAAGTTTGCTTTCTGCATTGGGATCAATGATTATCCTAAAACGGGAAATGATCTGGCCGGCTGCGTGAATGATGTGGTGGACTGGTCGGCCGTCTTGAAGGCGCGTGGTTTTACTGTGGCGACGCTGCTGGATAAGGCTGCGACGGGCAAAGCGATCCGGGCCGGCATTACGGCGACGATTGCCAAAGCGAAGGCCGGCGATCAGGTTGTCATTGAGTACTCGGGACATGGCTCTTTCGTGCCCGATAAGAATGGCGATGAGCCGGATGGTTATGATGAATGTCTTTGTCCGTACGACATTTTTACGAACGGACCGCTGATCGACGACGAGCTATCGAAACTGTTTGCCGCTCGAGCGGATGGTGTGCGACTGGTCTTCATTTCGGATTCGTGTCATTCCGGCACGGTAGCCAGATTTTCACCGATCGAGTCGGCTGCACTTGGCAACAGCAAGGTTGCCCAGATCACGAAGACTCGCTTCTTACCTCCGAGCACGTTCTTGACCCAGAGCCAGATTAAGACGATGGGTATTCGCAAAGTGCGTTCCTCCACGGCCCCGGGCAGTTTCTATGCGCTGCTCTTGTCGGGTTGTCAGGATGCGGAAACGAGTGCCGATGCTTGGTTCTCAGGCCGACCGAATGGAGCGTTTACCTATTCGGCTCTCAAGGCCTTGGCGACACTTAAGGCAACCGCCACCTATCAAGATTGGTATAACGCGATCCGCAAACGTTTGCCTTCGGCAGCCTATGTGCAGACTCCGAACATCAATGGCTCTGCGACCATGAAGGCGTGGAAGGTCTTCAGCTAGGCTTGCTGATGAATTGCGAGCGAATTCTTGCCCAGAGCGACGGTTTGCTCGTCGCCTGGCCATGGCTGTGAAGGAATTGATCTAGATCGTCGGCTAGTTGAGCGGCGGAACTGTGACGCAACTGCGGTTCCGTCTCGAGCGCCTTGAAGCAGATTTCTTCCAGTCTCTCCGGGACTGGACGGAGCTTGTTTTGCATGGACGGGGGCTGTTTTTGTCGTTTCTCGATCGCGTCATTGAAGTCGCTACCACCAAAAGGACAATCTCCGGTGAGAAGAAAATAGAGGAGGGAGCCGATGCCGTGGATGTCGCTGAGTGTCGATGCGAAACCCTGGAGTTGTTCGGGGCTGGTCCAACGATAGGTGCCGCGAAATCGCTTACCTCCTTGATGGCTGATGGATAGATCGCCGACCGAGCCGGGATTCATGTAGATTGCCAATCCGAAATCCAGCACCTTAATCCGTCGATCGGCGGTGATCATGATGTTGTTGGGCGTGAGGTCGCGATGGACGACCTGTTTTTCATGGGAATGGGCGAACTGAATGGCCCGTGCGATATCCCGACACCACTCGGCCGCTACCTTTGGCTCGGGTAGTCCGTGCTGAGCGACTTCTTCGGTGAGTGTACGTCCATGGATCAATTCATAGGCAATATAAGCCTGTCCCTCGAAGGTACCATGATCGTAAATGTCGACGATCAGTGGATGTTTCAGCGCAGCACTCATCCGGGCCTCGCGCGCGAAGCGTTTGTGTTGCTCCTCGAAATTTAAACGCAGCAGTTTGAGAGCGACGTCGCGTCGCAGGCAGGTATCTTGAGCCCGCCATACTTCCGCCCAGCCGCCTTGTCCCAGTAGTTTATCGACGACGTAGCGGTCAGGCACGGTCATCGTGGGGCGCAGTTCCGATGACTGGGCATTGGATGATGTCAGCGCCCCAGTGGTATCCGACGACGACAACTCGCTGAATTTCATGAGCTCATCTCGCAACAGACTCACTGTGCGCGGGCGATCCGCGGGATTCCAGGCGAGTGTTCGCTCGCAAAACCTGGCCAAATCGGACGGCACCTCGGGGCGTAACAGATTCGCCGCCAGCGGGATTTGGCGCCTGAATTCGGTTGCCGCGTGAGCGGTGGTGGCCAGTGGAAATGGTGGATGGTCGGTGAGCAGATAGTAGAGCAGCGCTCCGAGCTGAAAGACTGGGCTGAGCGGGCTTTTGTCACCGGCGAGCTGCTCGGGGCTGCTCCAGTTAAAATCAACAAAATTAGCAGGTGTTCGCCGCGGACAATCGTCGCTGGTCAGCGGTGCGAGGGCGGCACTTATGGTTTCGTCGCCGATCGCCTGGCAAGCGGGGAAGACACCCAGACGCGAATTCAGCAGCTTGATTTTCTCATGGGGGGTGATGAGGAACTGCTGGGGACGCAGGTCGCAAAAGGGGACTTGGCCGGACGATTCGGCAGCGGCGAGCAGGTCGGCAATATCGAGGCACCACTTCACTGCTTGGCGAAGCGAGGGTCGTTTCTGCTGGACCCGCCTGAGCAGCGGCTCACCAGTAAGCAGTTCATGGACTACGAAGCCGCGGCCTTGAGAGATTCCTTGGTCGTAGACTTGGATGAGATGGGGATGGCGGAATTTTGCGGCCTTCCAGCAATCCTCATGAAACTGCCCGAACTCCTCGTAGTCAGCGAACTCCAAAAAACGTACGATAACCGCACGTCGGAACCGGCGATCATCTGCTTCGTAGGCATTGCCGGCGAGGTCGTGTCGCAGATGTCTTCGCAGGCGGTATCGATCGCCGTAGAGTGCGGGCAGGTCAGCTTCGCTGGCGCCGATGATGTCGCGGATCTCAGCCACCAGCTCAGGAAAATCCGCGGTGTAATCCTCCTTTCGAATGATCTCCGCGCGACGCGTTCGCAGTTCGACATCTTTGGTGATGAGTGCGAGGGTGAAGAGCGGCTGTGCGAGGACGGGGATTTCGGCGACGTAGTCCCGAATCACAGGCCGCTCTGCGGCCAAAAACGCATAGTGGTAGTCGGATACGACTTCCTGAAGCTGAAGGGTGATAAGGCCCAACTGCCAGTCGAGCAGCTCGTCGGCTGAAAGCTTCTTCACACTTTCCTGCAGTGGCAGCAGATGCCGCCGAGAATGGATCCAGCTGAGGAGATGCTGGATCTGATTTTGTTCCGCTGTTCTCAGTGCAGAAGCGTCCTTTGGACGAGTCTGCAGTAGATTTCGCAGCGCATTTAATTCCCGAGGCGGATGGGCTGATTCACATGGTGAGCCCCCGCGCTCAACGGCGCAGTTCTCGTCATCGTGTCCGTCCGTGAGCGGGGTATCCATACGTCAACTCGAAGTTGTGCAGGTTCGCAACTATCCAGGAACGTTGTCGACAAGATTCCCTCGTGCACTAAAAGGTGGATCGTAGACATCCATAAATCGTGAGTCCCTGTATTTTACATATACTCCAATCATTATTGACTTGCCGACCATTAATCCTTTGATTATTTCTGTTACTTTTGATGGAGGTGGATTAGATACAAGTTTTTCAGGTATAGTTGCGAAGTCACTTGCGACGTAGTCGCTTTTGGGAATTGTAACGTAATCCCACCTTAGTCTGTAACTAACCCAAGTGCAGCCGCTTCTTGTCGCAGATATGGTTACTCTTATATCACCAGCTTTATCTCCAGAAGGCAAAGTTTTAACACTAAAAAGTTCCCAGTTCGGCGTCAAATACCCTGCAGCTGCAACCGCCACTGCAGGACCTGCCGAGGGGTCATCAGTCAATTGACCTACATCAATAATAATTCCGTCCATTTAAAATCTGCCTTTCATATAAAGAGTAACAATCTAGGTGGTTTGGGTCGTGTTTTCCTATCGCTCGTAAACATATTTTCGCTTACAGTTCCTAACCTCATACCCTTGATCGTGAGTTGCCCATACGAAAAAACCATGAGCTATATCCTCGGTATTCTCGCGAATTAGCCACTGTTTCAACAGATTGTCATTTACAATTTCACGGCATTCGACTCCGGCAATTGTAAGGGAGGTTATTTGATTTGACTGAACAGTACAACTAATTTCGATCCATTCATTGTCTGTCTTCGGTCCAAGTATTATTTCGTCTTTGTGTCCAATCGGCCCGGGAACTCGGTAGAAGAGCTCACCGATATGGGATTGATTTGACTCGCTCGTATCGGTTTGCGCAAACTCAAGTCTGACTAGAGAATGAGTTGCGACCAGAAAATGTGCTTCCTCGGTAGATGGTTCTTCGTGCTCCGGTAATCGATCGATTTTGATAATGTGTTGCTGTATGTGGTTTTCACCCAATTTCCGCGAGGCGAGGATAATGCCAAACGATATGGGGTCGCCCAGTGGTCGCATTTCAAGCGAAAACGTAAAGGATTTAATCGCCTGGTTTTGATGTTCAGATGGTGTTGGCTTTAGCTCAATGAGACTGATGCCCTCGGGTTTGATTTCCGTGATTCCAGTACGCAGTAGCTGAGGAAAAGGTGAAGCTTGGATGGCGGAAAGAGATCCTTTCAGAACCCCGAAATCTGCTGCGGATAGTCGAGAGAATCCCTGCTGCTTATCGCGCGCCTCATCAGCGCGTCTCGACATGGCTAGCGTCGCGAAGACAAGTAGGATTGAAACGAAGCAGAGGCTGGTGATTTCTACTGATCGACGAATCAGGGTGCGCTTCGCCCGGGTCGTCGTTTGCGGAGCAAAACCGGGGTTCAATCCCAAAAACTGATCAAGTTGATCGGCCAGTTCCTGTGCAGTTGCTTGCCGGTCTTTCGCGCAGGGTTTGAGGGCTTGTAAGCAAATGTTTTCCAGGGGGCGTGGTACCTCGGGCAATCCGCCGATGTCACGCCGAATTGAATTGATCACCTGGGATGAGTCAGCCTGCAGTTCCGACTGCCGATCCCGTGGGGCTTCGCGCGTGAGAGTGAAGTAGAGGATAGCGCCGATCTGATAGATATCCGTGGCGAAAGTGGCTTTCGTCCTAAACTGTTCGGGTGCGGCCCAACGAGCGGTACCCACCCGCGAAAAATCACCAGACCTGGAGTTCTCGTCATTGTCTAGCGCATGGACGGCCTTCCCCAGGCCAAAGTCGATCACCTTGATCTTGTTAGTGGATGTTTGCAGCATGACATTTTGGGGCTTCAAGTCGCGATGCAGAACACCTTGCTCATGCGCGTGCTGCATCGCTCGAGCGATGTCACGGCACCAAGTTGCCGCCTGTTCGATGCTGGGCATCGAGTCATGAACCACATGATTCAGGTCATGGCCCTCAATGTACTCGTAGGCGATATACGGAGAGACCTGCTCTTTTTGAATTTCGATGTCACGGATTTCAACGATGTTCTCATGGTTCAAATGGCGCAGGAGCTGCGGTTCCCGTAACGCTCGTTCCTCGTGGTTGTCTTTCTGGAAAATCAGTTTGATTGCGATCGCTCGATAAGTCTTTAAATCTTTCGCTCGCCAGACAGCACCTTGGCCACCTTCCTGCAACATCTGTTCCAGTTCGTACCTACCGTCGATGATATCGCCGGACTTTTCGTCGCCGCGTTTGGGCTCCGTGCGGGACGAACCACCGGTGAAATTCAGCGTGACGTCCTCAGCGCGATGGACGACGACAGGCTGCTGCGGAGGTGTGGCGATGGGAGGGGGGTGGCGAGGTACCGCACTGACCGCTTCGGTGGTGGATGGTGGCGCGGTATCAGCCGCCTGCTCGGAAACGGCTGAATCCTGGGCTAATCCCCGGGCGCGCGCTAAATCCTTAAGCACACGCTTATACGCCCTATCGATTTCCGACGCGTCAGAAGTCATCGATCGCCCAATTCCGCTGACACCAGTTTTGTCAACTCTGTCACCCCTCTACGACTCCGTTCCGATCCTTTCAGATCAGATCCGTCTTTTCAAGCGGTGCCGAAACTTGTTCAGCACCATCATCCCAGGCTATCCCCTCAATCGCAACGAATCTCACCCCAAGGACAAAAATTTGTAATTAGCTGGGGACGGCGGGCGCAGAGCTAGAAGTTGTGGGCGTCGCTGTGGGAGCGGCGCCTTTCGAGGGAGCAGTGGTAGCCGAGCCATCCCTGGATACCGGTGAAGCTGCCTTCGTCGCTGCTTGACCTTGATCATAAAGATCAATCTGTGCGAAATTTAGCTTCAGCTGCTGGTTGGAGGGCGGGACAGCGGGTGGAGTCGTCACCAGGCCCCAGGTGGTGACCACCATGAGGGGCAACAAGGTGAGGGTGGCGATCTGCCAGCGCTTCGTCCAAAAAAATCTTAGAACATGAAAATATTGTTTCGTATTCTGTCGCGTTTGCATAAGTGTCTCCCGTCGTAAAAAACTGTGCTGAACCAGGGGAATCGTGTTCGATGTGGTAGGCTCTTCCTCTTCGTCTTCCACCTTCACTTAGACAATCGATGGATAAACCTGGTTCCTGACAAAAGATGTTTTTTCACGGGAATTAAGGCATCAATTAAATTTGACGAAACACGATGTATAACTTACCATCTGCCGCTTGCTGGTCGGCGCCGAGTGGACTCAATTGAGGCTGACAACTCACGGTAAATTTCTTTCGCTCCCGTTTCTTCTTCGAGGTGCACGTGATGAAGACTCGTAACATCCCGGAAATGTGGCGACGATTTCTTTTAGCGATCCAAGGAGACAAGGAAGCTTGGGCCTTCTTGGTGCTCAAGCACTTCGACGACGATATACGTCGGCGAGTAAGTAAAAGATATAGTCCTGCTGTTGCCGACCAGTCCGACGTGCTTTCCGAGGTAAGTACCTCGCCCATCAAGGCCTGGACGGAAGAAGAATTCGCGGAAAAGCAGAAAATCTCGGATCCCGAGATTCAGTTCAAGCTCATGCACTGTGTCATGATGCGCGTTGCCGATTGCCGCGCCGTGGATCTATCGCGAAAAACCACTGCGCTTGTCAAGAACAAAGAAAAACACAGGGAGAACTATCAAGACTTCAACGATCACGTTCCCGGCGCCCCGAAAGGCGATGTTTCACCTTCGACTGAGGCGATCGAAAAAGAAATGCAGCAGATCGAGCAGGAGATGCTTTACTTGGCGGCGGAGAAACTGCGGGAAAATGATCAATGGATCATTCATCGCTGGATTGATTGTCAGCGCCCTAATCTCACCGACCTGCCCTTTCGCGAGAAAGTGGCCGAAGAATTTGAATCGTCGCTCGAAGCCGCCACCAAGCGAATCCAGCGGGCCTTTGAAAAAGTGACGGACGAGGTTCACGAGCAGAAGAAGCAGCGGAAACTAAAGAAGCTGAATCGGAAAGTGCTGCAGGGTAAACCGTCGCCAGCTGCTTTAGCGAAGCTCTCCCCCGACGATCGTGCGATCATCGAGGCCCAGGACCGCGTCGCGGGAGATGCGGATCAGCTCATTCAAGCTGTGATGATCAAGTTTAAATGCCGGGACGACAAGGAAGCCTCGGGGATGATTCAGCGGGCGCGGGCTGCGTGGAAAACGATACTTCAATCAGCCGACTCATCGCTGGTCTAGCGACTGCGTTGCCAGGGTAGCCGGGCAAGTGGTATCATGCCGGCATGACACACGGATTGAATCCACCTCAGGAGGAGGCGGTTCGCACGCTGCGCGGGCCGCTGTTGGTGCTGGCTGGCGCAGGCTCGGGAAAAACTCGAGTTGTGACGTTTCGTATTGCGGAGCTGATCAAGCACGGCACGAGCCCGGATCGAATTCTCGCGGTGACGTTCACCAATAAAGCGGCCGCGGAGATGCTCGAGCGAGTGACCCATCTGCTCGGCAAACGTCAAAAAATTCGACCGCAGATCTCCACCTTTCATGCTCACTGCGTCCGCGTGCTGCGCCGGCATATCACTCGGCTGGGCTACCCAGAGCGTTTTGCGATTTACGATCGGGGCGACCAGGAAAGTATCGCTCGCGGCGTGCTCCGCGAAATCAAAGTTCCCAGTGAGCTGCTGCGGCCTGGCGATTTGCTCAACTTCATCAGCCGCTGGAAGACGATTTCGATTCGGCCTGCCGAAGCGGCAAAGGTGGCATCCAGTGATAAAGAACATCTCGCTGCCATGGGCTATCGTCGATATCAGCGGGCACTCAAAAATGCGGGCGCGGTCGACTTCGATGATCTGCTGCTCTGCACGGAAGATCTCTTCACAAATTTTCCGGATGTACGGCAAGCGGAGGCGGGCCGTTTTGATCATCTCTTGGTCGATGAATATCAAGACACCAACGGCAGCCAGTATCGCATTGTGAAGGCACTGGCCGGTGGCCATCGTAACCTCTGCGTCGTGGGCGATGATGATCAGTCGATTTATGGTTGGCGGGGAGCGGAAGTCGAGCACATCTTGCGATTCAAACAGGACTGGCCGGATGCCAAGGTGGTGCGGCTGGAGCAAAACTATCGCTCGACTGCCGCGATCCTCGACTTCGCCAATCGACTCATCGCTTTCAATCGCAAACGCCACGACAAAAAGCTGATTGCCGCTCGGCCGAACGGCGAAACGCCGCGCATCGAACAGTTCAACGATGAAGTGACGGAGGCGCAGGGTGTCGTGGCGAGCATCATGCGGCGCTTGCAGGATCCGGGAGTTGAGCCGCGTGATCTGGCGATATTGTTTCGGACGAACGAGCAGCCCCGTGCCTTCGAAACAGAATTACGGCGGCACAAGCTTCCCTATGTGCTAGTGGGGGGAATGTCGTTTTTTGATCGCAAAGAGGTGCGAGATTTAATCGCCTATCTGCGCGTCATCGATACGCCTCGAGATGAAGTTGCACTTTTGCGTGTGATCAATAATCCGCCGCGCGGGATTGGAGCGAAAACGGTCGAAGCCCTGATCGCTCATGCCGTGCAAGCCGGCGTGCCGCTGTGGGAGATCATCAGCGCCGAGCCGAATTCGGACCTCTTACCGGGCAACTTGTTGCCGCCCAGCGCTTGGCCTGCCTTGCAGAATTTTGTACGTCTGATTCAGCAGTTGCAGCAGCAGGCGCAGCAGCAGCCGATCTCGGCGCTGCTGCGGCAGGTTGTCGAGCGGGTCGGGTATGAGGCGGAACTGCAGCGGCTGTACCCGGATCCCAATGAGTTCTCGACGCGCTGGTCGGCGGTCGAGGAAGTGGTGAACGCAGCCGGCTCGTATGAAAGTCGCGAAACGAAGCCGGAGCTAAGCGAATTCCTCGATGAACTGGTACTGGGCGATCGAGATGATACGGACGAAAAAGAGAAGCAGCTCAAACGCAACGCAATTGCACTGATGACGCTCCACGCGGCCAAAGGTTTGGAATTTCCGCAGGTTTACATGGTTGGCATGGAAGAAGGTTTCTTGCCTCATCATCGTGCGGTGGCGGCCGAAGGGGATTCCATCGACGAGGAGCGACGTTTGTGCTACGTCGGTATCACGCGGGCGCAAGAGCGACTGACGCTTTCCCTGGCACTCACCCGCATGAAATGGGGCCGTCCGCGCGATACGATTCCCAGCCGGTTTCTCTACGAGATTTCGGGGCAGCCCGAAAAATTTGCGGCGCTCGTGGCCGAGCGGCGAGCGGCGGAGCGCCGTAAGGCGGCAGCGGCGGGGCGCGAGTCGAGTGGACCGTACAAGAAGAAAGGTCGCACATGAATGACATGCGGACGGGGAAGGTCGCCATGGTAACTGGTGCCGGCTCGGGTATCGGACGAGCCACCGCGCTGGGACTGGTGCAAGCTGGATACCGAGTGGTGTTGGCCGGGCGCCGACGTGAGGCACTCGCCGAAACAGCTCGTTTCGCTGCCAACACGGGAGATGATATCGAGTCAGCAATGCTGATTTGTCCGACGGACGTGGGAGATGCAGCGTCGGTGAGCAATCTGTTTGAGCAGACCGTTGCGACCTACGGCCGAGTTGATCTGCTGTTCAATAATGCTGGTACGAATGTTCCTCCGGTGCCGCTGGATGAACTGGACGTGGAATCATGGCAGCGAGTGGTTGCCGCGAATCTTACAGGCCCGTTTCTGTGCACTCGAGAGGCATTTCGAGTGATGAAGCGGCAGTCACCGCGTGGTGGGCGCATCATCAACAACGGATCCGTCTCCGCCCATGCGCCACGTCCCAACTCAGCGCCCTACACGGCGACCAAGCATGCCATCACGGGGTTGACGAAGTCGACGGCACTGGATGGTCGGCCGTGGCAGATCACTTGTGGTCAAATCGATATTGGAAATGCCCAGACGGAAATGACCGAACGGATGAAGAGCGGAGTGCCGCAAGCCAATGGGACTCTAGCGGTGGAGCCGACGATGGATGTCGCAGCGGTGGTCCGAGCGGTGCTCTATATGGACAGTCTGCCGCTCGACGCCAACGTCTTATTTCTCACGGTCATGGCTTCGTCGATGCCTTTAGTGGGGCGTGGTTAGCGAGCAGCTTTTTCATCGCGGCGCCCATCGCGTCGCCGATGAGGTAGTAGGTTTCCGCGTTGGTATTCCAGTGGTAGCCTTGGCCGGTAGGTGAATCCTCGGGCGTTCGCCAGAAGGATTGCGTGGGTACGAAGGCAACATTTCCCTCAAACTCTGGTCGCTCGGCGGCCGCTCGCTGCGCCTTCATCAGAGACAGGGCGCGCGGATGCTTTTCGTCGGGGCCGTTCATGCCAGTTTCCGCGATGACAAACGGCAGTTTTTCCACCTTCAAATCGCGGCGCATGTCGCGGATGAAATTCACCATGTTGCTTTCATATTCACCATTGAATTTGTCATTGATGCGGTCATTCCAGCCTTGATGCCAGCCAAAGCCGAGGATTTCGTAACCCTGCTGGGAGTCGGGGACCAAAGTGTTCAATTGGCTGAGTGCTTTGTGGGTGAGCGACAAGGTTTCACGATAATACTTGCCAACAATAGCGGGATTGGCGGCGATTTCGGCATCGGTTTTTTCGCCGAGCGAATAGGGGATTTTGCCGGAGCTGGGAGGACGAAAATCAACGGCCAGACTCTTGCCACCCCAGGCACATTTGATGAGCAGTACGGGTTCGGAGAACAGGTCGCCCAGGATCCAGCCGAAGCCCAATTCGGGGCCGATACGATCTTCACGAGCGCCATAGCCGACCGTCAATTTTCCTTGTCGCTCGAGATAAGAAATCCAGACATCGGAACGGATGTTCCAGTGCTTCTCGGCGTCGATGAGGTGAGCGAAACGTGCGGCTGTGGCGGGCTGCTGGGCGAGAAATTCGAGTGTTCCTTTTCCGCCATTGCGCTTCGCATCGGCGGCAATGAACCCCTGCCCTTCCATATTCGATTGTCCAGCCAGGATGAAGACTTTGACTTTGCCAGGGGCTGGTTGTGAGCTGCTGGTGGCGGTGGCGATAACCGGCGGAGCTGCGTTGGCGCAGTCCTGTGTCAGCCATCCGCAACTTAAATAAAGACCGAGCCAAAAGGTCAGTTGGACGACGCGCTTCATGTTGTTTTTCCAATCCGGAATTGGGGATGGACGGTCAGGGTGTGGATCCCCCGGTGGCACTCGTGGAATACCGCTGAGGCTGGGGCAATTTTGTGGAAATCTCCGAGAATTGAGCCGTAGGGTATAGCGGTTGCGAGCGCCGGATACCAGAACTCACGATGCGAAAAATCTCTTCCTGGCTCGAGGCGCTGCGAGCGGTTTGTTGTGCACGGGAACAGGGAAATTGATGCGCACGGGGACACAGAGTTTTTCGTTTCATTTCGGCTTTGGACTTGCTGGGTAAGTAGAATAAGGGGAGTCGATTCAAGCGGGGCGGGATTCGTCTGGTAATCAAGAGGATGCAGGGGTGCTTATGCTCAGGTACATAATTCGCTGGCTGCTCGTGTTTGGGGTGCTGAGTGTGGGAACTGGTTGGGGCCGGCCAATTCTGGCAGCACCTCCGAGTGCAGAGCCTTCCACTGTGGCTCCTTCCACTGCGGCTCCTTCCACTGCGGCTCCTTCCACTGCGGCTCCTTCCACTGCGGCTCCTTCCACTGTGGCTCCTTCCACTGCGGCTCCTTCCACTGCGGCTCCTTCCACTGCGGCTCCTTCCACTGTGGCTCCTTCCACTGTGGCTCCTTCCACTGTGGCTCCTTCCACTGCGGCGGCGGTGCCGCGAGTGTCTGAATTGCCGGAGCACTTAAGGCAGCGCCTCGAAAAAGTACCTCCGGAACTGGCCGTGTGGAGTGACTGGGTGCTGCGGGATACGAAGCATCTGCATTGTCCGCGTCCGTTCCTGGGGGGTAGCGAGCACTTTTGCTTTTGGCCGTCGCGGTTGCATCTGGTGGCGAATAGTGAGCGTGGCAAATGGAATCTCGCCGTGATGATATTTGAAGATGGTTGGGTCCCGCTGCCGGGGAGCGGTGAGGTATGGCCGCTGCTGGTTAACGCGGACGGCCAGCCGATCGCGGTGGTGGAGCGAGATGGTCATCCGGCGGTACGGCTGACTCGCGGCGTGCACGCTTTGGAAGGCGAATTTGCTTGGGCGCGCATGCCGCAGCGGATCGCCATTCCCGCCGCCATCGGGCTCTTGTCATTGGAGGTGGATGGTGCTGCGGTGCCGCTGCCGAACTGGGATGCGGACGGATTTCTCTGGCTCAAGCGAGCGCGTGTCGAGCAGACTTCGAAAGACATGGTGAGTCTGCAGGTCTACCGCCTGATTTCAGACGGAGTGCCCATGTGGCTCGACACTCAGCTGGAGATCACGGTCTCGGGGAAGAGTCGTGAGGAGCAATTCGAGTGTCTTGTGCCGGAGGGATGGAAGGTGGCGACGGTGAGTGGTCCCCTGCCCTTGGCTTTAGATGAAACGGGTCGAGTGAAAGTGCAAGTGCGGTCGGGTAAATGGACGATGAACATGCGCGCTTTTCGGGTCACGCCGCTCCCATCGTTCGGCTTCGCGGAGCAGTCACGACCGCTGGTGGAGTCGGAATTAATTGGATTTCGCTCCAGCCCAGGACTACGTACTGCGGAACTGGCGGGGGTCGATCCGGTGGATGTTACGCAGACAACGTTTCCTTCCGCATGGCGCGACCAACCGGTTTATCGCTGGCAGACTGCCAAGCCCTTTCAGATCGTCGAAAAGATGCGCGGCATGGGCGAGCAGCGACCGCCAGGGCTCAAGATTAGTCGCCAATTGTGGCTCGACAGCGATGGCCGCGGCTTTACCTATCGTGATCAACTACAAGGTGCCATGCAGCATCTTTTCCGACTCGATGTCGCCGATTCGATGGAATTGGGAGTGGTCCGGCAGGCTGGCGAAAATCAGCTCATAACGGCCAATCCGCAAACGGAGGCGCGGGGCGTCGAACTGCGGCGAGATAGCATTGATCTGGAAGCGATTGGGCGTACTGACCGGTCGGGCGAGTTATCGGCCACGGGCTGGCAAGCTGATGCGGAGACCTTAAATGTTGTGCTCACGTTGCCGCCAGGCTGGCGATTGTTTGCCCTGTTTGGTGCTGATCGTGTGAGTGGCGATTGGCTCACGGCTTGGACATTGCTGGATCTTTTTCTCTTACTCATTTTCTCGCTCGCCGCAACTCGTCTGTGGGGATACTCAGCCGGTGTCATCGCCTTTCTCGGATTTGCTTTGGCCTACCACGAACCGGGCTCGCCGCGCACCACATGGTTTGTGATGCTGATTCCGCTCGCGCTGTTACGCGTGGTGCCGGAGGGATATGCACGCAAGCTGATCACGGCTTGGAAATATGTGGCCGTGACTGTGTTCGTGTTGAACTTTGTTCCGTTTGTCGCGCGTCAGGTACAAACGACGCTCTATCCACAACTGGAACGCCCCGGAATTCTCTTTGCACCACGAACGATGTTCGCCTGGCTCAATCGAGCGTATGAGGGAAGCGCGGGCGTCGTCGATTATGTGACGACTGAGTCGGCCATCGATCGACCGCGCGAGGCAAAGTCGATCCCCGCCAAGTCGCTCAATTTGAACTACGAATCGCAGGCCCGGATTCAGACGGGGCCAGCAGCACCGCAGTGGAGCTGGAACCAGGCAATCTGCAGCTGGAATGGACCGGTGTCGGCGCAGCAGCGGATTCGCCCCATTCTTATTTCCCTCACCATGACTCGCTGCCTCAATGTCTTGCGACTGCTCCTGCTTGGGTGGCTGGTGAGTTACTTCATTACGCAGGCGGGGTGGCCCAAGCGACTACTCGCGGCACTCACCGCCAAGCGGCGCGTGTCGGCCGTCACCGCGACGACGCTGCTGCTGGCGCTGACCGCTGGCGCTTCGATCGGACTCAGCCAGCCACGAGTGGCGAGCGCACAGATTCCTGATGCAGTGCTACTCGACGCACTCCGCCAGCGTCTGCTGGAGCCCAGCGACGCCTTTCCCCGCGCGGCTGAAATCGCTGCAGCCAAGGTGAACGTCGAACCGGGAAAACTGGTGGTGGAGTTGGAGGTTCATGTGGTCGAGCCGGTTGCGGTACCACTACCGGGGCGGCTGCCGGACTGGTCACCCGTATCAGTCAAGCTTGCCAATGCGCCCACGGCCCTGGTCACTCGACATGATGGTTATCTCTGGATTTATCTGCCGGCGGGAATTCAACGAGTGACCCTTGAGGGACGGATTCCGGTTGTAGCGGAGTGGCAATGGACCTATTTGCTGAAGCCGCGTTCCGTAACGGTTTCCGCACCGGGCTGGACGGTTGCTGGATTACAGCCGAACGGTTTGCCCGAAGAGCAATTGTTTTTTAGTCGAGTGCAACCGAAGACGGCAGCCGAGGCGGCTTACGATCAGAAACATTATCACGCGGTGGTCGTGCTCGAACGCACGCTGGAAATCGGCTTGGTGTGGAAGGTTCACAATCAAGTCACGCGGTTAACCGAGCGTGGTAAGGCGGTAGCGGTGGAACTCCCGCTGCTCGCCGACGAAAACGTCTTGACTCCGGGCACAACGGTCAGGGAGGGCCTGATCGAAGTGCGACTGGGCGCGAATGACGAATCGTTTTCGTGGGAGAGCGAGTTACCGATTGGGCGGACGGTTGAGTTGCAAGCGGCCGCGAGTGACCGCTGGGTGGAACGCTGGCGACTGCTGACATCGCCCGTCTGGAACGTCAGCTTTCCGGCACTGCAGCCGATCTTTGAGTCGTCTCAGGGAGATCTGGTACCGACCTGGCATCCCTGGCCTGGTGAAGAGGTGACGCTCGCGTTCACCGAGCCCAAGGAAATCACGGGTGAGACAGTCACGGTGCAATCGGTGAGGCATGTCGTATTGCTGGGAAGTCGGCAGCGCAATAGTCAGTTGAGCCTGCAGGTGGAGTCGAGTTTGGGGGGGGATTTCAATTTAGAATTGAGCGAGTCGGCGGAAATTTCGGCGCTGAAACGAAACGGGCGTGTGATTCCCGTGCGGCGCGAAAATGGTCAACTCAAAATTCCGCTCGCGCCTGGTAAGCAGACGGTGGAATTGGACTGGGTGAATTCCGAGCCGTTCACATTACGGGTTCAAGGAGAAGCGATTCGCTTGCCCGTGGAAGGGGCGAATGTGACCTCGGTGATGCAGGTACCGGAGGATCGCTGGGTGCTGTGGGCATCAGGTCCGCTGTTGGGACCCGCCGTGCGTTTCTGGACGATTATCGTTTGTGCAGTGCTGGTTGCGATCGCTTTGGGTGGTACAACGTTTTCGCCCTTGTCGCGCTGGCAGTGGGTTCTGCTTGCTTTGGGCTTAACGCAGGTTCATATTGCGGCCGCGGTGCTGGTGGTTGGCTGGCTTTTTTTGCTCACCTATCGTGGGCGACTGGATCCGGCGCAGCTTTCGGTCTTGGGCTTCAACATATTGCAAGTGGTGATTGTTGGTCTGACCGTGGCGGTGCTGGGGGTGATGCTAGTGATTGTGGGGGAAGGCCTGCTGGGTCAGCCAGAGATGTTCATTGCCGGAAATGGTTCCACGCGCACGCTGCTGAACTGGTTTGAAAGTCGAGTGACGGCGGTGCTACCGACTCCATCGGTCATCTCGGTCTCGATCTGGTTTTATCGTATCTTGATGTTGCTGTGGGCACTCTGGCTGGCGACCGCCTTGCTGCGCTGGTTGATGTGGGGCTGGCGACAACTCACTCAGGGTGGCGCTTGGCGCAGTTTGCCGCGCTCGCCGCAAACGCCACCCGTGCTGGCCGAAATGGTCAGCGGACCGCAAGCTGCCGGCAACACCGATTTGCAGTCACCTGAAACTGGTACCTAGGGCATTTCATGATTCGTTTTATCTATTTTGATTTGGGCAATGTGCTTCTCCATTTTGATCATGGTATTGCCTGCCAAAGGCTGGGCAGTCTCTTAGGTCAAACGCCTGGGCAGGTGCGGAAGTGGGTGTTTGAGAGTGATCTGCAGTGGCGTTATGAGCGGGGTGAGCTGACTTGTACGCAGTTTCACGAGCATTTGTGTCAGCTCTCGGGCTCGGCACCGACGCTGGCGGAACTGACGCGAGCGGCGAGCGACATTTTTTCGTTGCATGAGCCGATGGTCGAAATTGTCACGGGGCTGCGTCGTGCCGGCTGGCCGCTCGGCATTCTTTCGAACACCTGTCCCGCTCATTGGAACCATGTTTATCCACATCGTTACCCTCAACTGTGGTCATCATTTGGCACGTGGGCGCTAAGCTTTGAGCTGGGGTTCATGAAGCCCGAGGCGCAGATTTACGAGAAAGCAGCGAGCTTGGCAGGTGTCGAGCCGTCAGAGATTTTTTTCGTGGATGACCGGGCGGACAACATCGAAGGTGCGCGACAAGCCGGCTTCGATGCCGTGCTGTTCACCACCATCGACAACCTGAACCAAGACCTCCAGCAGCGCGGCCTGCGGTAGTAGCGGTGAGCGGTCCGCGAAGCTGTCTGTGATGGAGGTCAGCGCTGCCGGATGCGCGTGTTTAAAGCGTGCAAATGCCCTGCCCTTTCCACCACGTCGATGTCGGGAATCGCGGAGCGATGGCATTCGATAGCTAGGCGCGCAATCTCCCGATACTCGGCTTTGCGAACTTTGCGCCTTTGCGTGAGCCTCCCAAGGTGTGATGACGCAAAGGCGCAAAGGCCGCCAAGGAGCAGAAGAGTTGTAGAGCGCGGCGTGTCTTGATGCCGCTCACGACCCGACCTTGCTTCGGGAGAATCGCTGACTTCCCCGGTTACCTTCCGACGCTCATCGCGACGGCGAGTAACCGAGAAAATACTCCTCCACAACGGCGCTGCCGTGGTATTCGATAGCCAGGCGTGCCAACGCCTCATGCTAGTCCCTCGAGTCGGTCAGAGGATTGGATGCGATTCAAAGTCTGCATGTTCCCCTATAAAGCTCGCGCGCATGAGTTGGATGAACCTTATAAAACAGTATGCTAACCAACTCTGGAGGGGGCCGTGCGAGGTTGCTGGGGTGCATTTGGTTCTGTGCGATGAAATCCAAGCGGGCTAGTTATGATCTGCCACGGGACAAATCGACGTTCAACGAATGATGTGCTTGCGCGGATTTTCAGCGCGCGCATTCGGCTTGGTCGTTGGCGAGCAGCAGGGGCGGCGGCTGGGCTGCTGATGGTCATGGTGTCCCTGATTGCGGCGCCTGGGATCCGGGGCTGGGCGGCGCCGCCGGCAGAGGGTGGTGAACTGCGCGGGAAAGTGATTGGCGTTCTGGATGGCGACACCATTCAGGTGCTGGTGCCGTTGCCGTCGACACAGATAACGGCATCGTCGCCGCAAAAATCGTCGCAGCAAAAGACATCGTCGCCGCAAAAATCGTCACTCGAAAAAACGGTTCGGCAGCAGACGGTTACGATACGACTGGAAGGGATTGATGCGCCCGAGTCGGAGCAGCGCTTTGGGAAACAGGCGAAGCAGGCACTCGCGCAGCGCGTGGCGGGCAAAGTGGTGGTCGTGCAGATTCGGGGGACCGACAAATTCGAGCGGACGCTGGGAGTGGTACGGCTGGATGGCGACAATGTCAACTTAAAGCAGGTCGAAGAGGGCTGGGCGTGGCACTTCACGCGGTTCAGCGACGACGAGCAGCTGGCTCGGAGCGAACAGGCGGCTCGGCGTGCCAAGCGAGGCTTGTGGGCGGACGAGCGGCCGATTGCACCGTGGACCTACCGCGATGAACAAATACAACTTAAAAGCGCCGCTACGGCAGCTCGAAATCCGGCCTCCAGCGACAAAACATCCGGTCGCTTTTGGCTCAACGAAATCTCCGGTGTACGGCATAACGAGAGCTGCGAGCACTTCAAAAAAACGGCTCGGGGGCGTCCGTGCGGTCCTGGTGAGGGCAAGGCTTGCGGGCTCTGTGGCGGCTAACTTCTCGGGACTGGGTGCCACTTGGTCCTTCGTTCAATAGGCGCTCGCTCACCGGTGCGGTACAATTCCCCCCACGTGGTTCGGTTCTGCCTGTTGGTCGCTCGACAGCCGGAGCGAATTTACTCCCACCTTTTAACTGTCCGTACGGAGATGTGCGCCATGCCTTGCTCATGTTCCCCGCTTGGATTGTTCACGATGCTGCTCGGCCGCAAAGCCAAGATTTTGGCTAGTGCTGTGAGGCGTTCTAAGTCGCGCGCCGCGGTGACCGTAATGGCTTTCATTCTGTGGGCCGCTTCTGGAGTTTTGGGAAGTGGTGCCTTAGCGGATTCAATCCGCGGCATCTACCTGGAGAGTCGCACCTGCCAAGTTTATACCGGCCCCTGCTTCGCGAATGCTGAAGTGCAGTTGACGGGTAAAGAAGCGATCATGGCCTGGGGGATTGAAGAGGGTAGTCATGCGGGCGTCGAGCTTGCGGGGCTGAACGTGGTCCTGGTTCTTCGTGGCGATACAACCTTAGGGTTCAAGGGAGTTGAAGACCCGCAGCAGTTGAAATCACTGGTACTGGTGGATGAGCGGGCCAGTGTGGCGCAGCGAGCGGCGCTAGTTGAGTTTGCTCGACAGCGTGCGGGACGAGCGGGACAAGAGGTTGTCCGTGTGGATGTGTTACCGATCAGTATGAAACTGGACGCCGGCACGATGCGGGGCGAGTTGATCGCCGGTAAGGTCGTGAAATTGGCCACTCGCAAAGCCAAACCGTCCGACTGTATCTGCACGAATGAAGTCGCTTATTATCCACCGCTGGCGAAGCTGCATCAGTTTGCGGCGGGAGTGTCGGTGGAGTCGGAATTTGCGGGACGCGGGCTGGGAAGTCGCTGGTCGATGCCCAACAGTCGCAGTGCGTACGTGGGTAAATTTGAATAGGCTGCAGGAGGCAGTAGGCAACTGCCGTCGTCACGCTTGGGCCAGCGCTCAACACTCGTCAAAAGAAGGATTCCTCCGATGACTGATTTTGCTGTGATGCGATTCATGCGGCGAACGCGAGTAGACCAGACGGAAAAGTCCGCGCGTGCGGTGAGGGAACTGGTTCGCTTGGCGATCGCCGGGGTACTGTCGCTGCTGCTGACGGGAGTGGCTGGCTTGGCTAGTGCCGCAGAGCACAAGGTAGAGTCGCTGGGGGATCCGCCACCACAGGCGGCGATTTCGGCGGAAATTGCAGCGCTCCTCGGTGGACCGGCACTGCGGATCACGCGAGCGCCCAGTCGTGTGGTTTGCGATGTCTGGTTGTGCAAGGAGTGGGTGCAGGCGAAGGCGCCAGAGAAGGCAGCAGGATCCGTTCTCTATCCGTTGCAACCCGGGCAACTGATCGGTGTCGTTTCCTATCCGAAACGAGGCACGGACTTCCGCGATCAGAAAATTGCAGAGGGTGTCTATACGCTGCGGTATGGTCATCAGCCGATTGACGGCGCCCATGTGGGTACGTCGGCCACTCGGGATTTTTTATTATTGCTGCCAGCCGCGGCGGACAAGACCCCCGCGCCGCTCGACTACAAAACATTGACCAAGCTCAGTGCCGAGGCGGCGGGCTCCACGCACCCGCTTTTATTACCGCTGCAGAAACCTGTTTCGGCAGAGGGCGATGTGCCGGCGATTCGTCATAAGCAAGAGGGTGATTGGTGGATCGTTAAGAGTCGTGGAATGAATCGGATTGGTGATCAATCCCAGCCCCTGGCGATGGAATGGGTAGTCGTGGGGAAGGCGAGCGAGTAGCGAACGATCCACTACGGAGACTTTTCATCTTGTCTGCACGGTTCATCGAGACGCTGGTTGAGTTCTCATTGCGAGGCTGTCGGAACTGGCGACGATGTTTGCTGGTGGTGCTGATGGCGAGCCTATGGGTGATGGGGCTCGCGGCAACGAACCGCTGGTCAGCGGGGCCCATCGAGGCTGTGTCGTATGCTCACGCGCAAGACAAACCGCGATTTACGCTTGAGACCCTGACGGGGCACGTGGTCTGGCTGGACGAAGCGATGTTACGACTGCAGGGGGTGCAGTGGGCCGACGATGCCCGTCGCCGTGTGTTGGCCTTGGAGACCGCGGACGGACAGTTGATTCCCCTGGTGGAAGATGTCCGTGGGAGAGGATTTCGCAAAGACGAGCGACTACGGGGGCGGCTGGTGGAATTGCTGGTGCGGCGGTATGCAGGCAGCCCCACAGTGCAAGTTTTGAAGCTCTATGAATGGGAAACCGTCGGCCAGGGAGCGACGGCTAAGAAAGAGAAGTATGAGCTTGATTATTGGTGTTCGGTCTGCGCGATCGCCATGTTTGAGCTGAAGCGCTGTGAATGTTGTCAGGGCGACACGGAACTTCGTCGTCGCCTGATAAATTCCGAACGCGACGCGCGTTAGTCTGGTTTAAAGAATAGTAATTACTCTTCATTATCAAATCCTTGTCCAGCCTCCTCACGATGACTGACGCTCCTTGGAACCAGCTGAATCGAAGAGCCTTGTTGACGGGAGGAGGCTCCGTCACGGCCGCTGCGGCGCTAGCCAGCTTGCTGAGTCGCGACGGCTTGGCGGCGGATGGCGACTCGGGGACGGCGACCTCGCGGCGGGGAGGCCAACCGGGCGTCCCCCATTTAGCCCCGCGGGCGAAGCGGATCATCTACTTGTTTCAGTCGGGCGGGCCATCGCATCTGGAACTGCTCGACTACAAGCCGCAGCTCAAGCAGTTTCACGGTCAGGAACTGCCCGACTCGATTCGTCGTGGGCAGCGGCTAACGGGCATGACGTCGGGGCAAAAAAGTTTTCCGGTGATTGCGCCCAAGTTTGGGTTCCAGCGGCAGGGCGAGTCGGGGGCGTGGATGACGGAGCTGTGGCCGCACACAGCACGCATGGTCGACGAGCTTTGTATTGTCCGCTCGGTGAGCACTGAAGCGATTAATCATGATCCGGCGATCACGTTTGTGCAAACGGGGGCTCAGCAGCCCGGTCGACCATCGCTTGGGGCCTGGTTGAGTTATGGACTGGGTGCGGAGGCGGACGATTTACCGGCGTTCATCGTGATGATTTCGCATGGGAGCGGAGCGGATGCCAATCAGGGGCTGCTCGATCGACTCTGGGGTGCTGGTTTTTTACCGTCGAGTCATCAGGGGGTGAAATTTCGCAGCAGCGGCGACCCGGTGCTCTACTTGAACGACCCAGCGGGCATTGATCGAACGCTGCGGCGGAAAATGCTGGGCAGTCTAGCGGAGCTGAATGTGCAGCAGGGGCAGCAGTCGGGTGATCCCGAGGTGGCAACTCGGATTGCGCAGTACGAGATGGCGTTTCGTATGCAGACTTCGGTGCCAGGCTTGCTCGATTTCGCGAATGAGTCGCCGGCGACGCTGGCGCAGTATGGACCGGACGTGAACAAGCGCGGTTCATTTGCCGCGAACTGTTTGCTGGCGCGGCGGATGATTGAGCGCGGGGTACGCTGTGTTCAGCTTTATCATCGTGGCTGGGATCAGCATGCGGGGATCGTGACTAATCTGCCGAAGCAGTGTCGTGATATTGACCAGCCGCAGGCGGCTTTAATCGCGGATCTGAAACAGCGCGGCCTGCTCGATGACACGCTCGTCGTGTGGGGCGGCGAGTTTGGGCGGACAGTTTATGGACAGGGTGGTTTGAAGGATGACTACGGCCGCGATCATCACGGACGCTGTTATTCAATGTGGTTGGCTGGCGGGGGGATCAAGCCCGGGATGGTGTTCGGCGAGACGGACGATTACGGCTACAACGTGGTTGATAGCGAGGTGCCGGTTCACGACTTAAATGCCACGTTACTGCACTGCTTGGGAATTGATCACGAGCGACTTACGTTTCGTTTTCAGGGGCGTGACTATCGTTTAACGGATGTTCATGGACGAGTGGTGACACCGCTCCTTAAAAGCTGACTTTTTTGATTCAGAAAACCAAACCAGAATGCAACATCGCAAGAATGTGGCCGTGGACGATAAAGAACTTGCCGGTAGTACCTTTGCGGAGGTATTGCGGGCGACGCGGGATCTTTTTCCCGAGCCGGCCTATCGACCCCAGCCCGGGCCGCACGGGATGGCGATCGCCAGCGGCCGACACCTGCTGACGGTCAACAGCGATGGTACGGGTACGAAGCCAGAGCTGGTGGAACGAGGTTTTTTGCAGACGGGCGATTACAGCTTTTTTGAACGTCCGGCGCATGATGTGGTGGCGATGGTGGCCGACGATGCGGCGCGCGATGGTCACTTCACAGTCGGAATCGTGAACTGCGTCGATGTGAATTCGGCGCATGACACACGCTTTATTGCGGCGTTGGCACGGGGCATGGAGCAAGCCTGTCGGCGCGGCGGATTTGCATTACTTAATGGCGAAACGGCCGAGCTGGGGTATCGGGCGCCGGGGCCAGGTGCTTCGCGGTTGAACTGGAATGCCGTGTCGGTGGCGCTTGTGAATCGCGAGAAGGAGTTTCAGCCGAGCAATCTGCGACCTGGTCAGGTGGTTGTGGCGCTGCGGGATACATCGATCCGCAGCAATGGTCTTTCGCGAGCTCGACGAATTCTCGAACATGCCTACCTGTCCCAGCAACATGCGACTCGGCAGGATTGGATTGTGTCGTCGCTCTCCAATGTCGTCGAGCGATCCGCGCGGCAACAAGTGATCTCCGAGTTGTTGTCGCGGCGTAGTGAATTGGCCGAACAGCTCATCATTCCCTGGCATGAGCGGTACGGAGATTTGGTGGAACGGCTTTCCCGACCATCGACTATTTACTCTTCGCTGATCTATGCGGCTCAAGGTGGCGTGGACGGGCCGGTCCAGATTCCGATCGTCGCCTGTGTGCATGTGACCGGTGGCGGAATTCCGCTCAAGTGCAGTCGCCTGTTACGCAAAACGGGCCTGGGAATCATGATCGATTCAGTGTTTCCCGATCCCGAGGGAGTGGCGGAGTTGCTCGCTTTAGCGAACCAATTTCCGCTCGGCGGTCGTCCGCTGGTTGATGACCGCGAGGCGTGTGAACAGTGGAACCGGGGAATTGGCTTTTTGTGTGTGGTGCCCGATAGTTCCGTAGCCCGCGATCTGATTACACTAGCGGAGCAGCATTCGATGAGTGCAGCGATCGCGGGAAGCATCCTGGATGATCCAGCGATCCATTTTCGGGGACATACGTGGCGTTGGGAATGAGGTTTCCGCGCCGAGTCACGGCCCAAGAGCCGTAGCACTGCTTCGTGATGAGGTGGATCATGAGATGTGGTGACGGGGGATGCGTGGGGATAGTCGAGGGTCAGGTGGCCAGTTTTAACGGCCCATTGGGAGCTCGCTGGGCGGTCTTGCTCAGCACCCTCCTCGTCACGACTGCTCTCCTGACGTGCGCGGCAATGGGCGGCAACGGGCATGCTGTCGGGGCGGCCGAGGGCAATAATATTCCCCGGGGTGAGCGTGGCGAACTGCCGAAATCCGACGATGGTAAGCCGCTCAATTTCGACTTTGAAACCGGTGACCTACGCGACTGGAAAGCGGATGGAAAGGCTTTCGAAGGCCAGCCCATTAAGGGCCCGATCGATCAGAAGAGAATTTTCGGCGAGGGGAAACGCAGCGATCACACGGGTGACTTCTGGATTGGCGGCTTCGAGAAGTTACTGGATGATCCGACGGGAACTCTCACGTCGGTACCCTTCACGGTCACGCATCCGTATGCCAGTTTCCTGCTTGGTGGCGGCAAGTCGCGGACGACACGTGCTGAGCTCTTAACGGCGGACGATCGAAAGGTTTTCTTTAACGCTTCGGGGCGTGATCTGGAGGAGATGCAGCCCGTCATTGTCGACTTAAAAAAACTGGCCGGTAAGAAAATCCAGATTCGCTTAGTGGACGAATTCACGAAGGGGTGGGGCCATATCAACTTTGATGATTTCCGATTTCATCAAAAACAGCCTGAGTTTCCCGCCGCAAAGGCACCGCCCTCCCAGGAACTCGCCCAGCTCTATCCGCACGCAGGATTAGAGGCGGAGGCGGCTGCGAAAGCGATGAAATTACCGGCCGGTTTCAAAGTGCAAGTTGGCGCTGCTGAACCGATTATTCAACAGCCGGTGGCGATGGCGATTGACGATCGTGGGCGAGTGTGGGTGGCCGAGGCCTTCGAGTATCCGCGGCGCGCGAAAGAGGGTGAGGGCAAGGATCGAATTCTGGTATTAGAAGATACGGATGGCGACGGCACACTTGATCGTCATACAACCTTTATTGATAACCTGAATCTTATATCGGGAATTGAAGTTGGATTTGGAGGTGTCTGGGTTGGTGCGGCACCATATCTACTCTTTATTCCCGATCGCAATGGAGATGATAAGCCAGACGGACCTCCCGAAGTGCTGCTGGATGGCTGGGGATATGAGGATACGCATGAGACCTTAAATGCGTTCAAGTGGGGGCCCGATGGTTGGCTCTACGGGTGCCATGGCGTCTTCACGCATTCCAAAGTAGGAAAGCCGGGAACTCCCACGGAACAGCGAGTGCGGTTGAATGCGGGTATTTGGCGCTATCATCCCGTGCGGCATCAGTTTGAGGTTTTTGCTGAAGGGACGAGCAATCCGTGGGGAGTTGATTTTGATGATCATGGGCAGGCTTTTGCCACGGCCTGCGTGATTCCGCATTTGTTTCATATCATTCAAGGGGCGCGGTATGAGAGACAAGCGGGCAATCATTTCAATCCTCATACCTATGCGGACATCAAGACCATCGCGGACCATCGACATTACACGGGTAACCAGTGGAATAATAATGATCGCCGTTCATCCGATTCACTCGGCGGCGGTCATGCGCATGCCGGTGCGATGATTTACTTGGGAGGCCACTGGCCCGCCGATTATCGCGGCAAACTGTTTATGAATAATATTCATGGCAATCGCATGAATATGGACATCTTGGTGCCCGAAGGATCGGGGTTTGTTGGCAGCCATGGACCTGATTTTTTGCTCACCGGAGACCAGTGGTCCCAAATGCTCTACATGACCTATGGACCAGATGGTCAGGTCTGGGTGATTGACTGGTATGACGCACAGCAGTGTCACCACAACCAAGGCGATTTACATGATCGCACGAACGGTCGAGTTTATCGGATTGCGTATCAAGATGCGAAGCCAGTGAAGGTTGATTTGACGACAGCGACGGACGAGCAACTGGTGGCGTATCAAACGCATGAGAATGACTGGTATGTCCGGCACGCTCGGCGGCAATTACAAGAACGGGCGGCACAGGGGAAGCTTGCGCCGCAGGCCGTTCCCAGCCTGGTTAAGCTCAGTCAAAGCGCCGCTGCGCCGCGACTACGTCTGCGGGGGCTCTGGGCGCTCCAGGCTACCGGTAGCCTGCAGGCGGAGACGCTCCTCACGCTCCTGAGTGACGCAGCGCCGGCGGTGCGCGCCTGGGCGATTCAAGTTGCGAGCGAGACCAGTTCACCGGCCAAGCTGGACGAAACCTTACTCACACCCGCGGTGAGAAAGCGGCTGATCGAGCTGGCGGCGAATGACCCATCGCCGCAGGTCCGGTTGTACTTGGCCAGTGCGGTTCAGCGTTGGCCGCTGGCTGATCGCTGGAGTCTACTGGAGCCGCTCGTGACCCACGCGGAGGATGCTGCCGATCACAACTTGCCGCTGATGTATTGGTATGCCGCTGAGCCGCTGGCGGAGCTTGATCCCCAGCGAGCTTTGGCCTGGGCCTTGGTGGCGGGGCAAAACGTGCCGCTGGTGCAGCAGCATATGATTCGCCGTATCGGCAGTGGTGCCCCTGAAAAATCGCTCGCGTTATTGATCGAGGGATTGACGAAGGCGAGCACGCCAGAGCTGCAAGCGACGTTTCTCCGCGGTTTGAATGAGGCGTTACGCGGTCGCGCGAGTGTGGCAGCGCCGGCTGGCTGGACGAATGTGGCCTCACAGCTCATGACGGCCAAGCATCCTGAAGTGCGTTTGGAGGCCTTGTCGCTAGGCGCTACCTTTGGTGACCCGGTCGCGAAGAAGCAATTGCGGGAGTTCATCGCCGACGACCAGCAGCCGGCAAAGGAACGTCGCACAGCTCTGACGGCCCTGCTGAAGACGAAGGATCAAGAACTGTCGGCCGTCTTGCGCACATTACTCAAACAGACAGAGCTGCGGGGTGACGCGCTGCGTGCTCTGGCTGCTTATGACGATCCGCAAACGCCGGCGGCGATCCTCGACGTTTATCGAAATCTGGGGCCCAGTGAGCAGCGTGACGCCTTGGCGACGCTGAGCGCCCGTGTGCTCTACGCTCAGGCACTCTTCCACGCCGTCGAGCAGCGGCAAATCCCGGCCGGCCACCTGACGGCAGATCTCATTCGGCAATTAAAGAATCTCAAAAATGAGGAGCTCAATGCGGTCATCGAACGAGTCTGGGGAACGGCTCGTGAATCGACCGCCGACAAAGCACAGCTCATCGACCAATACAAAACGCTGGTGACGACGGCGAGTGGCGTGAAACCTGACTTGGAGCTGGGCCGAGCGATCTTTGCCAAGACCTGTCAGCAGTGCCATTCGCTCTTTGCTACGGGTGGAAAAGTGGGGCCGGATCTAACGGGATCGAATCGTGCCAATCTGGATTACCTCCTTTCCAACGTGCTCGATCCCAGTGCGGTGATGGCAAAGGAGTATCAGCCGACGATTATCGTGACCAATGGCGGACGCGTGATCACGGGCATCGTCAAGGAAGCGGGAAAAGATGCACTCACCGTGCAAACGGTGAATGAACTGGTGATCGTGCCGCTGGCGGATATTGATGAGCGGAAGTTGAGCGACAAGTCGATGATGCCGGACGATCTCCTGAAACAGCTGGGCCCTCGCGAAGTGAGGTCACTAGTGGCCTATCTGGCTAGTCCCGGTCAGGTCCCGATCCTTGCCACGGCCGACAATGTGCAATCTTTTTTCAATGGTCGAGATCTGAGTGGATGGCGTGGGGATGAGCATCTGTGGCGAGTCGAGAATGGTGAGATCATCGGTCGCAGTCCGGGAATTAAACATAACGATTTCCTGGTGAGCGAAATGTCGGTGGGAGATTTTCGTCTGACGTTCGAAGTGAAGCTCACACCGAATGCCGGCAACAGCGGCGTGCAATTTCGTAGTGAACCGCAGGCCAATGGCGAAGTGAAAGGCTATCAAGCCGATGTGGGAGCTGGTTGGTGGGGCAAGCTCTACGAGGAACTGGGACGCGGATTGCTCTGGAAGAAATCAAGTGACGAGCATGTGCGGGTGGACGACTGGAATCGCTATGAGATTCAGGCGGTGGGCAGTCGCATTCAGACCTGGATTAACGGTCAGCTCTGCGTGGACTTGGATGATCCCGGTGGTGCTCGTCGCGGTGTAATCGCGTTGCAACTGCACTCGGGTGGACCCTTTGAAGTGCGGTACCGAAAGCTCAGTTTGAGTTTGCTGAGGGCAAATGGTGGAGCGGTGACGGCTGCTCAGATTCCCCAGTCGCTCGGCGGGCCGGCGACGACGCCGCTGAGCTTTCGTAAACAGCAACTCGACGCGAAGTTTCGCAGCGAAGGTGTGGCGTATGGTGATTTCAACAATGATGGTCAACTCGATATTGCGGCGGGCAGTGTGTGGTTCGAGGCACCGCAGTGGAAGCCGCACGCAATCTTGGAGCAGCCCAAGGAGTTCTCGATTCGCACCTATAGCGACACGTTTTGTAATTGGGCGGAGGATCTTGATGGTGATGGCTGGCAGGATTTGATCGTTGTGGACTTTCCGGGAAATCCGACCTGGTGGTTTCGCAATCCTGGTCGAGCGGGTGGGGCGTGGCAGCGTAGTCGCGTGACTCCGGTGACGAACAATGAGAGCCCGAATTATCTAGATGTCGATCGGGATGGGCGACGAGAACTGCTACTCGGTTACACCGAGGGAAATCTGGGAGTGGCGCGTCCCGGCCCCATCGCGACGGCAGACTGGGTACTGACAAGTGTTTCGGGAAGTAAGGCGCCGGGAACGGATAAATTCTCACACGGTTTGGGAGTTGGTGATTTGAATCTGGATGGTCGTGATGATCTGCTGGTAACGGCTGGCTGGTGGGAAGCTCCGAGTAAGCCGACGAAAGAGCCGTGGAAGTTTCATCCTGCTCCGTTTGGTCAGCCGGCCGCTCAGATGTATGTCTATGACTTTGACGGCGATGGCGACCAGGATGTGCTTTCCAGCAGTGCGCACAAGGCGGGCCTCTGGTGGCACGAACAGACCGCGCCTGATCAGTGGCAAACGCATGAGATTGACTCCAGCATCGCCCAGACTCATGCCCTTGTGTTGGCTGACATGAACGGTGACGGCTTGCCGGACTTTGTGACCGGCAAGCGGTTTTACGCTCATAACGGGAACGATCCCGGCGAAGATCAACCGGCAACGTTATTCTGGTATGAGCTCTCGCGGGAGAATGGGAAGCCCAAATGGACGCCGCATCAGATTGATCATGACAGCGGTGTGGGAACTCAGTTTGAAGTCGTCGATATGAATCGTGATGGACTGCTGGATGTGATCATCTCCAACAAAAAAGGTGTCTTTTACTTCGAGCAGTCGCGGACTGCGGCGACTGCGAAAGGTGGCGGTGAGTGAGCCATGAGCTACGATCCGGAGCGAGATACGCGGGAAGCAGGGAGCACGGATCGAGGTCCCATATACCGAGCGGAGTATCTGGATCGAGAAGGCCGTCGAATCAGCTCGACGGAGTTTGGCACCGGCTCGCGGCAGCCAGGTGATCCGGGAGATGATGAGTACTTAGTCGAACAGTTCATTGGTCGACTGGATGGTTACACTCCGCGGACACCGATCACGAACTTCATGCTGGCCGCAAACATCCTCGTCTTCATTGCGATGGTGGTAACGGGAGTTGGGATCCTATCGCCGACCAGTGCCGATTTGATGCGCTGGGGCGCGAACTTTGGGCCCCTTACGATGACTGACCAGTGGTGGCGGCTCGTTACCTGCACGTTCGTGCATGGAGGGCTAATCCACCTGGGGTTCAACATGTGGGTGCTGAAGGATGCGGGCCGATTCGTGGAACGTTTATACGGCAGCACGAGTTTTCTGCTGCTCTATCTGTTCAGCGGCATCGGTGGCAGTTTGACGACCATCTATTGGAATCCGCGAGTGATCTCGGTTGGTGCCTCGGGGGCGATCTTTGGAGTCTGTGGAGCATTGGTGGCTTACCTTATTCGCAATCGGCATTCGCTGCCGCTGACGGTCGTTACCAGTTTGCGAGGCAGCATCACCTCGTTTTTGTTTTACAATATTTTGCTCGGATTCATGATTCCGAATATTGATATGGGAGCGCATCTGGGCGGGTTGGCAGCCGGTTTCCTCGCCGGTCTGATTCTGGCTCGTCCCTTGACGGAATCCGGAGTACGGCAGCGGCGATGGGCGGCGCTGATATTCCTCGTGCTCGGTCCCTTGGTGCTGCTGGGTGTTGCTTTGCCGCTGCGCGGACGAGTAGTGAAGGGGACGGAGAATTTGGAGAAGATCGAAGAAGTCGCGAAGGATGTACAGGAGCGAAAAATCCGTATCTTGAAGCAATTCGAAATTCAGCGAGCGCGTCATCGGCGGGGCGACATTTCGAACGAACAGTTTGCCAGGTATGTCGAACAACAAATCCTGCCAGAGTGGTCGAAGCTTGAAGAGCAGTTAGCCGATCTACCTGTAGCTCCCAAAAAACTACAGACGCCACTCAACAACGAACGGGAACTGCTGCAGAAGACCGCGGAGCAATGGAAGAGAATCATTGAGCAGCTGCGCAGCAGTAAAAAGCCAAATGAGCCCGTACAGTCTGTGCCTGTTGATGTTTAAACATTCCTTTCATCATTTTCAGGGATATCTTTTCACGCATGAATACTTTGCATTTTTCTGATCGACTGACGGCTGCCATTCAGCGCTGCGGTAATCCGGTGCTTGTGGGGCTTGATCCTCGAGTGGAACAATTACCTGTGGGTATTCTGGCCGATGAAAAGCGTACCGATCCAATTGCGATCGCCGATGCTTATCGACGTTTTTGTGAGGGCGTGATCGATGTGGTCGCTCCGCTGGTCAGCATCGTGAAGCCTCAGGCTGCGTTTTTTGAGCAATGTGGTCCTGCCGGCATGGTCGCGTTGGGGCAAGTGATTTCCTATGCGCGGGAGCGCGGCTTGTTGGTGCTGGTCGATGGCAAGCGCAACGATATTGGCACCACGGCGGCGGCCTATGCGGAGGCTTACCTGGGAGCGCCACCGGCGAGTGCCTGGGGAGCGGATGCGCTAACGGTCAGTCCCTACTTGGGTGATGATAGTTTGACGCCGTTTGTGGAAGTGGCGCAGCGCGCCGGTGCGGGCATCTACGTGCTGGTGAAAACATCGAATCCGGGTGGCAAGATGCTGCAGGATTTACTCTTCCACGAGCGACCGCTGTACCGTCTAGTCGGCGATTATGTGCAGCAACTGGCCAGTCAGACGGTCGGCCAGTGCGGCTATGGGATCGTGGGTGCCGTCGTCGGCGCCACCTATCCGCAGCAGGTCGAAGAGCTACGCGCTGCGATGCCGCAAACATGGTTTCTCGTGCCCGGCTTTGGGGCTCAGGGCGGTGCCGCGTCGGATGTTGCCGCGGCGTTCGATGAACGCGGGCTTGGGGCCATTATCAACAATTCGCGGGGCATCATTTTCGCCCATGCGGCGAAGCAGTATCGTGAGCGATTTGGAGACGCGCGTTGGCAAGGAGCGGTGGAAGCTGCGACGCTGGATATGATTGCACAGCTGCGAGCGGCTACGACGGCGGGACGCTTGGCTCCGACGACCGCTGCTGCGAGTAAAGCTTCGTGACGCGTGCGACGCTCACCCGCTGGTTCATCTTTCTGATGCTGCTCGCCGCGACGCTGATCGGTCTTTTCGTGATCCCAAGGTTGGACGTTGATCGCTGGGTGACCGAGGAAGTGGTGCTGCGGGATTGGGTGGCACAGCGGCGGCTGCTGGCTTGGTCGCTGGCGGCTGGCGTTTACACCTTGGCGACGGCGCTGAGTCTGCCGATTGCCGCGGTGCTGTCCCTTTTTCTGGGTTGGCTCCTCGGCTTTTGGCCGGCCTTGATCATCGTTAGTTTCTCTTCGACGGCTGGTGCGACCGGTGCCTTCTTGACTAGTCGCTATCTCATTGGTGACTGGGTTCAGCGTCGCTATGCCAATCGGCTTGCGGGCCTGAATGCAGCCATCGAGCGCGAAGGTGCAGCCTACTTATTCATGCTGCGGTTGATTCCCTACGTGCCCTTCTTTCTCATCAATCTCGGGATGGGACTCACGCGGCTTCCAGTGCGCACGTTCTGGTGGGTAAGTCAGCTCGGGATGCTACCCGGCACGGCGGTTTACCTGTTCGCAGCGTCTTCGGTTCAGTCGCTCGCCGTCTTGCGTCGCGATGGATTACCAGGCCTGCTGACTCCACGTTTGATCCTTGCCTTTGTGCTGTTGGGGCTGACTCCCTGGGTTCTGCGCAAACTTGTCTCTCGCAGTCGACTTTCCCGTAGCGTACAATCCGGTGGTTGATGGTTCAGTTCGCTCTGCATCAATCCCACCTACCCGATATCCCGCCGGAATTTGAGTCAGATGAACGATCTAATTGCCCGCTCGTGGCGCCGTCGGCTAGTGCTGATGACCCTGCTGTTGACTGGTGGCTACTGCTGGAGTGACGGGAGTTTGTCCCATGCGCAGCAGGCGGCGCCCGTTTCCCCTGCTCACTCTGCGACAGCCTCGGCTGGCAGTATGACTCCCTTGCCCGCCGACGTCACGGGCTTCTTCATGCAATACTGCCAGTCGTGTCATGGGGCCGAAAATCCCAAGGCCGGTCTATCAGTCGCCACCTTCAGCAATCAACTATCGTTGCTCAAGCATCGCAAGAAGTGGGAGCAGTTGCTGAATATCGTCCGCGATGAGGAGATGCCGCCGGAGGATGCGAAGCAGCCGACAGCCGAGCAGCGCAAAGCCTTTGCCGATGCGGTTCGCAGATTATTCGCTGAAGCGGATCGTAATGCCAAACCCGATCCCGGTCGGGTGACGGCACGACGGCTGAACCGAGTCGAATATAACAACACGATTCGCGATCTGCTCTATGTGGATTTGAAGCCGGCGGAGGATTTTCCAGCGGACGATGTGGGGCATGGATTCGACAACATTGGGGATGTGTTGACCCTGTCCCCGGTACTCATGGAACGCTATTTAGCGGCTGCTGAATCGATCGCCAGTCGCGCGGTGCTTACTGAGATTCCGAAGCCCTCGATTCGCTATTTAGCCGGACGGTTCTTGCATCCCTATCCGCACAATGCGCCCGAAGCGGAGGGGCGTTTCCGACCACTACGACCGACTGACAAAAATCCGATCTTCTCCGGGCCACTCATCGGTAACGCCGATTATTTCAAATTCAGTGCCGATGAAGATCTGATCTTCCGAGCCCGATTCTATTCCCAGAAAAAAGGTGATGCACCAGCCTATGCGGCGATCTTTATCTCCGGTCCGAAGCTGATTGATCCTTCTCCCGAGGAGGAAGTCAATCGACTGATGGGCGAAGCACTCAAGGACTTCAAGCCGCTGCGGATCGTCAAAATCTTTGAGCTTACCGCCAGTGATGAGAAAAAATTACAGCAGGTGGAGTTCCCGATTGAGCATCGTGGCGACATTGTGCGAGCTGGTATTGCGGTGGTCAGGCCGCCGGAAGGGCAAGAACCACCGCTCCTATTCGTCGAGAATCTTTCCTCGGAAGGGCCTCTGGAAACTCGTCCGCTGTCCCATCGAAAAATTCTGGAGGGAACGGCGGAGTTGCCACCAGCGGAAAAAACAAAGCTCGTGCTTACCCGCTTCCTATCACGCGCCTTTCGACGACCGGCGACGGCCGACGAAGTGCGACGTTATACCGCCATGGTGGAGTCTACCGTGGCAGCGGGTGGAAAGTGGGAAGCGGGCCTGCAACTGGCCATTCAAGCGGCACTCGTATCCCCCAAATTTCTCTTTCGTTTGGAACTCGATGAATCGACCGCCACGACGGCTGACCCCCAGCCGCTCGATGAATATCAACTGGCGTCGCGACTTTCCTATTTTCTCTGGAGTTCGTTGCCGGATGATGAACTCACCGAGCTTGCTCGCCAGAATAAGCTTACCGAGCAATTACCGGTGCAGGTACGTCGCATGCTGAAGGATCCGAGAGCGGATGCGCTAATTGATCAATTTGCGCTGCAGTGGTTACAGCTGGGACGACTACAGACCGTTGCGCCAGATGCCAAGCTGTTTCCGGGGTTCAACGAGCAACTACGAGCGGCCATGCTGCAGGAGACACGCTTGTTTCTGGCTGAACTCGTACGCGAAGATCGTAGCTTGCTGAACATCCTGTCGTCGACGTTCACCTATCTCAATGAACCTTTGGCGAGGCATTATGGGATTGTCGATACGCTCGGCAATCGGCATGGTCAGCCAACCATGCGACCCGGCGGTCAGCCAATCAAAGGGCCGAATTTCGTACGCGTGGAAGTGGGAGAGTCGGGTCGAGGTGGAATCTTGACTCAGGCCAGTGTCCTGACGGTCACTTCGAATCCGACACGAACTTCGCCCGTGAAGCGTGGTCGCTGGGTACTGGAGCAGTTGCTTGGGGCACCGCCACCCCCGCCACCGCCCAATGTACCTGAACTCGACAAAAACGACGGACAGCCGCTCACCGGTTCGCTACGTCAGCGGATGGAGCAGCATCGTCAGAATCCGGCCTGCGCGAATTGCCATGCCAGCATGGACCCGCTGGGGTTCGCGTTTGAAAACTTTGACGCAATTGGCGCATTTCGGGAAAAGGATGGTGATTTTGCGATTGATCCGGCGGGCGTTTTGCCCGGCGGAAAAACCTTTCAAGGTCCCGCCGAATTGCGGGCGATCTTGCTGGAAAAGCACGAACCATTCACTCGAAATGTAGTCGAGAAAATGCTGACCTATGCTCTGGGACGTGGATTGGAATATTATGATCAACCGACAATAGAAAAAGTCGCCCAGGCCGTGGTACGCGATGAGCATAAGTTTTCTACATTGGTAATTGAGATCGTGGGCAGTCAGCCGTTTCGTTTTCGCCGAGGAAAGGAATAGATTCGATGAGTGGTTCATATCGTATTTCGCGACGGACGGTACTGCGGGGACTAGGAGCGGCGGTGGCGCTGCCTTGGCTGGAGACGATGGGGCCAATTCGAGCTTGGTCGGAGGAAGTATCCGGTGAGCGGAAGGCTCCGAATCGCCTGGCTTTCATTTATGTTCCGAACGGCAAGAATATGGCGGATTGGACGCCGACAGCGGAGGGCGCCGATTACGAACTCACTCCCATTCTCGAGCCGCTTGCGAAGCTGCGGGGTGAGTTCAACGTGCTCACCGGATTAACCGCCGATAAGGCTCGACCTCACGGTGACGGCGGCGGTGATCATGCGCGAGCATTAGCTGCGTTCCTCACGGGTGCTCAACCGCGTAAGACCGATGGCACCGACATTCGAGCGGGGATTTCGGTCGATCAAGTGGCGGCGAGCCGAGTGGGTGAACAGACGCGGCTGCCATCGCTGGAGATTGGCTGCGAGCAAGGTGGTATGGCTGGTAACTGCGACTCGGGCTACAGCTGCGTTTACTCCAATACCATGTCCTGGCGCTCGGCCACTCAGCCGATCCCCAAGGAGGTAAATCCAAAACTCGTCTTTGAACGCTTGTTTGCCAGCGAACCGGATGCGGCGCGCAGTAAACGGGATGTGGTACGTCGCAGCATTCTTGATTTAGTCCGAGAGGATGCGGCCGAGTTGACCGGAAAGGTTAGTACCGCTGATCAGCGGAAGCTTGATGAGTATTTCAGTTCGATCCGCGACATTGAGCAGCGGATTGAGCGGGCATCGCGATTGCCCGAGATTAAAGCTCCGGACTACGCCAAGCCAGCGGGAATTCCGAATGACTATCAAGAGCATATTCGCTTGATGTGTGATCTGATGGTGTTGGCGTTTCAAACGGATGTAACGCGCGTCGCAACATTCGTGATGGCCAATGAAGGCAGTAATAAGCCCTACCCGTTTATCAATGTCGCCGAGGGACATCATGATTTATCGCATCATGGAAATGATCAAACAAAGAAGGCCAAGATTCGCGATATCAACAAATTCCATGTCACGCAGCTCGCCTATCTACTGGAAAAACTGAAGTCGACGCCCGAAGGGGCAGGCAGTTTGCTGGACCATTGCCTGATTGCCTACGGCAGCGGCAACTCCGACGGAAACGCTCACAATCACGACAACTTACCGATCCTGCTTGCCGGTCGTGGTGGTGGTTCGCTGAAGACCGGTCGACACATTCGCTATACGAATGAGACACCACTCAATAACCTGTGGCTCGCGATGTTGGATCGAGTGGATGTGCGGCTGCCGTTTTTAGGAGACAGCACGGGAGTGTTGTCAGGACTGGCCTGATCCCACTTGGGAACAACAGAAAGAGTGCGCCCAGATGTCCGCCGATTGGTTACTTGTTCCCTGGGCGATTGTGCTCATAACGCTGGTCGTTGGCGTCCTTGTCGGCTTATGGATACGGCGTTATCTTCGCTACCTACGTAAGGTCGCCTTCTATCGCGGCATTATCATCATCGCCGGATTGCTGCTGGGAATTGCCAGCGGCAGCTATGGGCATTGGATTCAGGAAGCCGGCGAGCAAGCCAGCCGCGCATTCTTTGCGAAATCCATCGATTGTCTCTACAAGGCAGTGCTCGATATTACCTTCAATGGCACCCCGACTCCCAACGATTCAGCCTGGATTCTGATCTGTCGGATGACGGGGCTAGCCACCACGATTTTGTTGTCAGCGGACATTATCCGAAGTTTCTTCGCGGATAGTTTGTTGGATTTCGAAATGAAGTTGCGACGCCATCATGTCGTCGTCTGTGGACTAGGCCGGATCGGGCAGGCGATTGTACGTGATCTGCTGATGCGATCAGGCTCTCATCGTGGCCTGATACCGAAAAGCACGGTGCCACGCGGAATCGTCGCAGCGATTGAAGTGCAGGACAATACCAAGCATTGGCGACTCATCGAGGAACTGGGAGCGGTCGTGCTGCATGGCAATGCTACCGAGCGCAGTCAGCTATCCCGACTCAATCCTAGTCGGGCCTCACATGTTTTCGTGGTGACGGGAACGGACGAGTCGAATTTGGAGACGCTGGGCGATTTAATTCGAATTATCGAAGAGAAACCACTGAGGGAAGACCTAAAAATTTTCTTGCATTGCATGCAACCGGAATTGGAGCAGCTGCTTTGGAAAAAGCCCCAACATCTGCCCCTCACGACTCAGCGGCGGCTGCAGATACATGGCTTTAACGCTACGCAAATGGTTTTGCAGTCTCTGTTTGACGATCACGTGCTGCCGCGGCGACCGATAAGTGAAGACCAGGTTGCTCATTTTGTCATCGTGGGATTTGGAGACATGAGTCGTGCGCTGGCGGTTCATCTTGCACAGCTAGCACATTTTGAAAACCTCAAGCGATCGCGGATGACGATCGTTCACAGCAGTCGGGAACTGCCACTAGTGCGGGAATTCGCACAGCTCTATCCAGCATTTTTTCGTGACCTGGCCCATGATGGGCGGCATGGAGAATTGGGGTCAGCGGCGGTGCTGAACGAACATGACACGGCTGAAGGCAACTGGCATCCCGACGAGAAGTGGGATGCTTGGGAAAATGCGGTCGTTGTCAAATCGACGAATCAGAATTTTCCCTATCAAAAGCCCGCGAATCTCGATGAGGTGGACTTTGAGACATCGCAGGGAATTAAGTTTGCAGTGAACGGCGGCTTTGTCTGCTGTGATGGAGGAGTGACATCGCCGCTGTTCGTCGCGAGCATCGCGCGCATCATCAGCAATCCCAATACGAAAACGTTGATCTTTATATGTAAGTCCGGCGACGAGGATAACACCGCAGATGCTTATGAGCTGCGTGATCTGCTGCGAGAACACCATGCGAAAGATCAGCAGCGAGACGAATTAGAGCCCGATTACACGATTTTTCCCTTTCTGCCGCAACGACCCACTCTGCATCGGTTCATCAATTCGGAACAGGATGGTGAGCCGCGCGTGATCGGCTGGGGTGATTGCGGCACCGTCTGTAGTTTCGAACGCATCACCAATGACTTTACTCGTGACTTAGCTTTTCAAATCTTTCGTGACTATCAGGAACATCATCCGTCTGAGCAGGCAATAGCAGCCGCGAGTTATGGTGAGCTACCAGCAATCCATCGGCAGTCGAATTGGTTTGCCGCCGCTCACTTCAACGCCAAGCTGGCGGCAGCACTGGGACTGAAGTCTGAGGCAAGGGTGCTGGCGCATATTCAGCGCCACATGCCACAGGCCAAACGGAAGCAGATTCAGGATTTGCTGCAGCAGTTCGGGCCTGCCCCGATGGCCAGTCCCGAACCGTCATCGTTGGCGGAGCAGCGTTCCGAGCAGCGTTTACAAAGAGTTGCCCAAATGGAACACAATCGCTGGCTGGCAGAGCGTTTGCTGCGCGACTGGAAATTTGGTGATTCTAAACGTTCTAGCTCGCAAACGACCTATCACGGCTCGCTACTTCCCTGGTCACAGCTTCCCGTATCCGAACAGCACAAAGACTGGCGCCAGGTCATCCGTATCTTGAAGTATTTTCTGAGCGCGAGCGGTTAGAGGGAGCGGGATGCGGGTGGTCGAGCGGCGCTCGAACGACCAGCACGGGGCCAGCTGGCGATTTTATTTGAGACTCGGCGGGTAACCGAGGAAGTCGTTGCCCCGACTGGCACGGGGCCAGTCGAGGGCCGCTGCACGGGATAGTTGAGAGCCGCTGGCGATTTTATTTGAGACTCGGCGGGTAACCGAGGAAGTCGTTGCCCCGACTGGCACGGGGCCAGTCGAGGGCCGCTGGCACGGGGCCAGTCGAGAGCCGCTGCACGGGATAGTCGAGAGCCGCTGCACGGGGCCAGTCGAGAGCCGATGCGCGGGGCCAGTCGAGAGCTGATGCGCGGGGCCAGTCGCGGGACGCTCACGACCGACCTTGCGTCGGTCGGAGCGCTGACTTCCTTGGTTACCTGGCTCGGTATGGGCATCGACCGTTCGGTGCTACTTGCTTTTCACGTCGAAGCAGAGTAGCCGATCTTGTTCACGAAGGTAAAGCTTGCCGTCGAGCAGCACGGGGTGGGACCAGCCGGGCTTGTCGATGTTTCCGGGTAACTTGAACGAACCCACTTCGACATACTCGCTGTTATTCGCTTTGGCCAGCACCATCTTGCCATCGGAAAAGCGGATGTAGAGGCAGCCGTCGGCGGCGATAACCGAAGCGGAACCCTTGCCCGAACCACGCTTCTTCCAGGCCACTTCGCCAGTCATCAAGTTGGCACAGAAGGGAATTCCTTGATCATCGGAGTCACCGTACAGGTAGTCACCCACGAGGACCACTCCACCATGCTTGTTCGCCAAATCGGTCTTCAAACCGTACACTTCTTCGACCTTGACGTCCTGTCCCGAGGCGACTTGCTTGAGCAGGGCGCCGCCGCGACGATAGCCTGCGGTGAAGAAGACGAGGTCACCACGAATGATCGGGGTCGGGATGACCGCGGTCGTGCGATCAATGTCGTAGGTCCACAGGAGCTTGCCATCATTGGCACGCACCCCCATCGCTCCACTGGCGGTGGTCGTCACGTAGACTTTCACGCCACCCACGGTAGCGGCGACGATCGAAGCGTGGCCGGCGCCGCGATCCTCTTTACGCGAGCAGCTCCAGACCTTTTCACCGGTCAGCTTGTTCAAGGCGACCATCGTGTTGGCTTCTTTGCCTGGAGTGCAAATGATGTTTGGGCCGTCGATGAGTGGCGATTCACTGTAGCCCCAGCCGTCCCCCTTGTCGCCACCGAAGTCTTTCTTGAGATCCTTGCGCCATTTTTCCGCGCCCGTGGCGGCATCGCAGCAAAGAAGAGTGCCAAACGGAGTGATCACGTAGACCAAATCTCCGTCGATCGTGGGAGTGCTGCGCGAGCCTTGCCAGTCGGGTGCCCCCGAATTCCAGGGCGAACCAGTTTTGACCTTCCAGAGTGGCTTGCCGTCGGACAGACTGAAGGCGGACAGATATTCTTCTTTGTCTTCGGCGGTTGAGGGGCCATCACCGAGCGTGATGATGCGTCCGCCGGCGATTGCCAAGCTGGCATAGCCACGACCGGCTCCCTTGGATTCCCACAGCAGCTTCGGACCTGCCTCAGGCCATGTTTGCAGCAATCCTTTTTCTGCGGAAACGGCTGTTCGATCGGCGCCGCGGAACGAGGGCCACGAGCTCGCTGCTCCATCAGCGGCCCATAAACTGGCACCACCGATGCCTCCCAATTTCAAGGCCAGACCCAGTGCCAACAGGCGTACGCTTCGCTTGACGTTGATCATGAACAGCTCCTTTCGAGTGTCGTTTGTCGTTTGGTGTTTGTCGTGTGAATATCGAGAGTCAGAGAATCCAATCACAGCTTGAACGGTATCATATCGAACGGCGCGATGCATCCATACTGGCCGATGCTAATCGTTCCAAGTCCGTAAAGTAACGGGGATAGGTTTTGTTGACGCAGCCCGGGTCCTGGATGACAACTCCCGGCACTCGCAGCCCAGCCAGAGCGAGACTCATTGCCATCCGATGGTCATGATAGGTAGCGATGGCAGCCCCCTGCAGTTCACCCGGAGTCACTCGCAGGCCATCGTCCCCTTCATCGACTTGAGCGCCTAGTTTGCGCAGCTCGCGCGCCAGATCGCCGATGCGATCGGTCTCTTTATGGCGTATGTGACCGACGCCCGTGATCGTTGTGGGACCGGTAGCAAACAAGGCTACGACGGCGAGTGTTTGAACCGTATCGCTGATGGCGTTCATGTTTACGGTGATACCGTGCAGGGGGCGGCCAGTCACCGTGATCCGGTTCGCCTCGTATTCGACCTGGCAGCCCATTTGGACCAGGCAATCACAGAACGCGACGTCACCCTGAAGGGCGTCACGCGTCAGACCTTCAACGGTGATTCGACCGCCCGTCACCGCCGCCGCTCCCCAAAAGTAACTGGCGGCTGAGGCATCCGGTTCAATCGCATAGGAGCGACCTTGATAGCGCTGGCCACTGGGGATGATGTAGCGATCGTGCGCCGACCGCTCAACGTGCACACCAAACGCTTGCATGACGCGCAGCGTCATGTCGACATAGGGCTGAGACACCATCTGGCCATCAATGGTGATGGTTACGGGATCGCGAGCGTAGGGAGCGGCCATCAGGAGACCGCTCAGAAACTGGCTGGAAATGGAGCCACGCATGGTGGTTGGTCCGCCGGGTAAACCGGTAGCCTGAACCACGACCGGGGGGCAATCGTTGTGCAGTTCACTGCGGCAATCGACGCCGAGTTTTTGCAGGGAGGTGATGAGGTCGCCGATGGGACGCTGTCGCATGCGAGGGACACCGTCGAGCCGATAGCGCCCCTGGCCGATCGCCACCATCGCCGTCAGAAAGCGAATCGTGGTACCGCTGTTAGCAACGTACAAATCCGCTTCACGCTGCGGCCATGATCCACCTGAACCGGTCAGCTCAACCGTGCCGGCGTCGGTGTCGACGACGACGGGCAAGCCAAGTCGTCGCAGCGAATCGACCATGACTTGGGTATCTTCACTATCCAGTGCCCCAGTCAGCTGCGAGCGACCGTCAGCGAGCGCGGCGCAGACGAGTGCTCGATTGGTAATGCTCTTCGATCCCGGAGGTCGCACGCGAGCAACAAGTGGTCCCACGGGTTGAACACGGTATTCATTCAACCCCGATTGCTGTTCACCCATGCCACACTCGCACTACTTACTGGCGGACGAAGATATTTTCCACAGATGCTTGTCACTACGGACAAACAACGCCTGATCAGCGACAGCGGGAGATCCTTGAATCTTCTCGCCAAACTCCGCTTCGCCAACCAATTCCGCTTTGCCATCGGCCAGTTTGAGGATGCGAGCTTTACCATCCTGATCAATGCAGTACATGTGTTGACCGGCGATGACTGGCGTCGCCCAGTAGCGACCACCGATCCGCATCTGCTGCAGATCCTTACCCGTTTTCGCATCCACCGAGACGAGTACTCCCACGTTGTTGAGCGTGTAGACTCGACCATCAGCAATCATCGGGCTGGCGCCGGAAGCGGTGAGTTTATCGACATGCCACGCTTGCTGCGGCGCGCTCGAGTCGCCCACATCGAGGGCGGTGATCCCATTGGTCGGTATGTAAACTCGACCGTCCACGGCCGCGACCGACGGAATGGTTTGACAGGGGGCTTCGTATTGCCACACTTGATCACCCGTCCGCGGCTCATGGGCGGTAAGAATGCCAGCCGATTGCAGCAGCACGAGTTCTCGACCACCGGGTTGTTTCAGTACGGCGGGCGAGGCCCAGTTGGAGGAAGCTTTGCGCGGCAAACGCCAGCGCGTTTCTCCGGTGGCGGCGTCGAGTCCGGCGGCGAACGAGTCGCCAAAGTTTTCGACTTGTACAACCACGGTGTCACCGACCACGACGGGTGACGATGACATACCGACATCATTACCCGCCTTCGGATAGTCGTATGCCAGTCCGCGGTACCAGAGCAGATTCCCGGCGAGGTCCAGGCAGATCAGGTCGTTCGACGAAAAGAAAGCGTAGATGCGCTGGCCGTCACTTGTGGGAGTCGGAGCGGCATTGGCGCTATCGGGATGCGAGTAGGTGCGGCCCGTCGCCCAGAACTGGCGCTGCCACTGCTGCTGACCGGTGGCGGCATCGTAGCTCACCACAAACAGTCGATCCTGAATCGGGCCGGCGGAACAGGTGACGATCACCTGCTTACCGACCACGATGGGGCTTGCCGGTCCACGTCCGGGAAGCGGCACTTTCCAAGCGACATTCTCTCCGTCTTTCCAGCTGGTAGGCAATTTTACCTGGGGAGCATAACTGGCGCCGCCCGGACCCCGGAACTGCGCCCAGTCCGCCCCGAAGCTTGCCAAGCACAAACTAGGAATCAGCAGCAGGCCAAAGAATCGTTTCATGGGAATACTCGTGATGCGGGGTTATGGACGGGGAATGGGGAGTGACAAACTTGCCGTACGCGCTCCGCGGCGATCTTGCGACAAGACGGCGGTACCAATCGAATCGCAAACTCGCAGCTGAAACTTCCAGTCTTGTGCCCATGCCTCGGTCTGCTCGTTCTGCGCGACCTTCACCAAAATCTGATTTTTTCCGGCCTTCAGTTTGCCGCGGCCCAGGTACTGATCGAACACCATGTTGGCATGGTAAATCTCGTTGCTGGCGATGAGCTGCCCGTTGAGCCAGATTTTGGTGGCGCAGTCCGAGCCAATTCGAATCTCAATCTCGCGTTCCTGTTCAGACTGAAACTCGGTGTAGGCGTAGGCGATCGCCCCTTTGAATTTGTCGAGCGTTTTATTGAGATCGACCAGCCCCATTTCGTCGGTGGTCGTATGCTCGATCCACCCAATCTTGGCATCTTTCCCCTCATAGGTCGCCTTGAGATCCACACCGGACTCGGGAGGATAAGCGACGTTGAAACCTTTGCCTCCCACGTTGTTAAACGGAGCGACGAGTTTCCAGGAAGTGATGAAGCCAAAGTGAGTTGCGAGGTCTGCGGTCTCCCCCAGCTTCTTCAGCTCCGCAGCGATCTCCTTGACTTGATCAAGATCACGGGCGTGGGACAACACTCGGTTGTAAGCCGCCTTTCGTGGCCCCTCCGCGGTTTGTTCGGCGGCGGCTTTCATGGCGAGCGACACGGCGTCACGCCGCAATTCCAGGCTCGGGTCGTTGATGAGTCCTGGGATCAAGCGAGCTTCGGCTTGTGCGTCGACGCGGGCGATCGTCTCGTAGGCGACACGTCGAGCTCGAGGCGCGTGCTGTGTTTCGGCGAGGAATTTTTCGAGGTCGGCGATGGGGAGCTTCTTGCCGGCCGCCAGGTGCCGCTGCACCATGCCCTCGACGACGCCCCGCAGCCAGTTCGATACCAGGAGGTCAGCGCCATCCATGCCAGCCAGGACGGTTGTCACATGCGTCGCATCGGCTTCGGCGAGTGACCGCATGGCATCGGCGGCCGCCTTGTGTCCCGTTCCCATCGGCTTCACGCTGCGAATCACGGCGACCAATGCCGGCACATCAAGTTTGTCGGCGGCGGCGACCGTGGTAGCAAAACCAGAGACAACCAGCAGGCACAGACAACAGGCCGTCCCTTGCCCGAACCAACGAGGAGTACGATTTGTCATGGTGAGCAAAGCTCCAAATAAAACGCGACCGCAAGTTTCCAGTGAAACCCGCTGAGAGCGGTATTGTAGCGAGCGACGGTCGGAAAATGTAGACAACTTGTCCGGCGGAACTCGGCCGACGCTCCCCGTTCTCCACGCGGTCCATCAATAGCAAGCCCTACCAGGAGTTCGGGATCCAGGAGTTCAGGATCCAGGAGTTCAGGATCCAGGAGTTCAGGATCCAGAAGTTCAGGATCCAGAAGTTCAGGATCCAGAAGTTCAGGATATCGATAGGCTGGACCTTGCGAGAACACCCGCGGGGTGGGGTTTCACTTGGTACTTGATTGGTATCTCAGCAGGAGGGCGGCGGCTGCGTTTTTCATTTGGGTCAGCGTGCGGCGGAGGCGCGTTTCTTCCCATTCCTGGTGTAGGAGCCGCAGCAGCGCCGCGGCGCGAGATTCCGGTAATTGCCCTACCATCGCGGGCAATAAATATTCGTCGATGCCATAGGTGCCCACGCCTTCCGTGGCGGTGTAGACCGGCACGACGGTCACCAAGGGCGGCTGAAAAAGCGATGCGTTATAGGACAGAGCTGCTCGAATCGATTCCGCTTTGGGACGATCTTCTGGCTGTCCAGGATGGGCGGTGAGTTCGTAGGGGGGGGACCATTCTGCGACCGGTCGCAAGCGGTCGATGTGCGTGAGGACTCCGATGAGTGGCGGCGGCTTGCGCTGCGGCTGGGTTTGCCAGGAATCGCGCCAACGAGTGACAAAACGGACATCGAGGTCGCGAGCTGGATGACTGGCGTTCATCACTAGTAGCACCAGGTCACTTTGTTGAGCCAGTTGCAGAAGCACCTCGTCGTCGGCCGGCTGTTCCCCGTAACCGGGCGTGTCGAGCAGTTCCAGCGGCTGCCGACTCGATGGCAACACCAGTCGGTAACGCTGAGCTCGTAGCGTCGTCGGGAGAATGTCTGCGGCGGCACGCTGCGCTCCGAGCAGTGCATTGATGACACTCGACTTCCCCGCACTCACCTGCCCCACAACGGCAATCACCAGCGGCTCCGTGGTCGCTGTGGTCGCTGTGGTCGCTGTGGGCGCTGTGGTCGCTGTGGTCGCTGTCTGGCCAGCGGAAGCTGAAGCGGCGTCGGGGCTGGACTGGCCGGAGGGGCTGGCGGACGGAAAACTACCGAGTTGTTGCCGGTAGCGGTCGGCACCGAGCTTCAAGCGACCGCTGTTGAGTTCAATAAGGTAATAACCGACGCGCTGTAAGAAGACGCAGTAAAAAGCTTGTAAGAGCCCTGCTTTCAGTTCACGAGTGGTGGAGTCGATCGTGAAGCTGGAAGCTAGTTGGCGGAGGAAGGAGGTGGGATCGACGATGAGGGAACCGGCGCGCCACAAACGACTGGCCCAGGTGGCCCACTGTGGTGCTCGAGCGAGCAGGCGCCAGTGATCGATTCGCAGCAGATGGCTACCCGGTACGTAGCGTCTCAACCAGTCTCCCGAGTCATGCAAGGCGAGCTCGGCGGCAGCGAGCACTTCGGGGACGGTGAGTGGGCCGAGGGGATCGGCGGCGCTGGGACCGTGATAGTGATTCGCCAAATCGCGTGCGAGCTGCTGTGCGGCTTGCAGATAGAAGTGGGGATCGAGGAAATGTTCAGGGCCTGCGGTGGGGGCTGTCCCCACGCTTGACTCGACCAGTTTCCAGGCCGCCTCATCGCGAGCGGTCCAGTGGGGAGCGGCGGCGAGCGGTGGCGGTTCGGACCAATCCTGTCGCCAGCGGCGTGCGAGCAGATACGCACCGCTCCACGTCACCGGCAGCAACCAGAAGATGTAGGACAGCCAGCCGAGCTTGCCGAGGGCGATGATCGCTGCGACCAGGAAAATGGCCGCTGGGACGACGACAAGCAGAACGAGAGTGATGATTTGCCAGCGCTTCATGCGGTCGTTTCCTGCTGGGACGATTGCCAGCGTCGCGAAGCGGCCGCGATTTCTTGTTCCCAGACCTGCTTTACCTCGTCGGCGGTCGGTAAGTGACCTTCGTGCACGCGATCGAAATACCAGCAGCTAAGTCGTCCCAGTCCGAAGGTGTAGGCGTATGCAAGTGTCGCGTTGGCGGCCATGCCGAGCAGCGGAATGGACTTCAAGATTTCTCGTGCGGCGAAGCGTGTGAGCAGGCTGCCGGCGATTGGTCCGGCGATCTTCCACAACTGCGTGGCACTAGCCGGTTGTCCATACAACCGAGCCAGTTGCAGGAGCAGATGCGATTGAATTCCCAGCACGAGCGGCAGATCGATCCAGGGAACGGGGACCGCCGCGGCGCTGGCCGCTGCTAAGCTGTAACCGGCAATGTAAGGGGCCGCTCGTCGCATTCGCAGATCGCTAAGGTCGCGGCGGGCATCGTTCAAGATAAGGAGCGTTTGTCGATAGGCCGCGGGTAGCAGTTCCACCAGCGCGGCGTGTAATCGCTGGCCGCCCAAGTCGGTGGGGTTGAGGTCATCTTCGGGCAGCGTGAAATCGATCGGTACGATACGGTCGACCAGATCGGCAAAGCGTTCGACTTGAGTGGCGTAGGCGCGGCGCACCGTGTCGGGCGCGACCATCGACCAAGAGCCGTCGACGAATGGATCAGGCTGAGGATGTGGCTGACGTGGATACGCTTCATGCAAACAGGTAATGGCCAAGAGTACGGGACGAGATGGCCGATCGGTACGCACCGCACGCAAGGTCTCGAGTAGTTCTCCCAGCGCTTGATCGAGGAGTCGAGCGGTGACGATGACGACGTGGGAGCGGGCGCTGAAGGCAGCTACTTCGGCGGCCGCGTCATAACCGCTTTCCCCCAGCCCGCGCGTGTCGATGAACCGCAAAAGCGGCGCGTCTGGGGACGGGAAATCGAACGTTTGCGAGTGACGAGTTTGGGGGCGAAAGCCGTTCCCCACCTCCGCCTGCTCGGCGCCGGTCAGAAATCGGATCACGGAACTTTTGCCGCTACCGGTTTTGCCGAGCAGCCAAAACTCGGGTACCGACTGGCGGCGAATGAGTTCCGAGAATTGCCGCTGAAACTCGCTTTCCGAAAGCCAGCGGGTCGTCAGCAAAGATTGCAGGCGTTCAAACATACGGCGTCGCATGGGGCTACGGGAAGTCAGAGGAGACGTTGTTGAGTATAGTGCTGGGAGGCCGAAAAGAGAAAATAGTGGTACGTGGCGATTTGTTCGACTTTTCACCGATAACGTGGAACTTACCTTGGACGCTCAGCATCTTCGTCGCCGTCAGTTGATCTTGGCGGGCTTGTTTTTCCTGGTGATTGCAGCTTTAGGCTGGGGCTTCATCGACCGTTGGCGACACACTCGGCAGGTCCTGCGGCAGCAAGAAGAGAAGCGGCTGAAAGAGCGTGAGGAGGATTGGTTTGAGTTGCCTGCGAAGGTGAGTCAGGGTTTTACGGGCAGTGCAACCTGCGCGGAATGCCATGCGGAAATCGCCGCCAAGTTCGCTCGACATCCCATGGGACGGTCGTTTGCTCGCGTGACCGACGCAGAGCCGATCGAGAATTATGAGGACACGGAGTTCGCACCGCCGGGGCCACGACGGTATCGCGTCGAGCGAGACGGAGATCAGGTTTATCATCATGAACGCATGGTGGATGAGGCGGGGCAAACGATCTATGACCAACGGGTACCGATTCGTTATGCACTCGGCTCCGGACAGCATGGCCGGTCGTATTTGATCGAGAAGGAGGGCCATTTGTGGCAGTCGTCGATTGGCTGGTTTACGGCTGGCGAAACGTGGGGGTTGTCGCCGGGGTATCGTCCCGAGTTCCATCAACGATTTGAACGGCGCGTGGATGCGAGCTGTTTGTACTGTCACGTGGGGCGAGTGAATCTGTTGGAGGATGGCAGTGATCGCTTCGCGGCGGAACCGTTTGCGGAATTGTCGATCGGCTGCGAACGCTGTCATGGGCCGGGCGAAGCGCATGTAGCTCACCAGCAAGCCTCCAGGAAGACGGGTCGGGATGACACCATTGTGAATCCCGGTCGCTTAGAGCCGCGGCTGCGGGAGGCGGTTTGCAATCAATGTCATTTGCAGGGTGAACGCACCCTAACGCGGTATGGCCGCGGCTTCTTTGATTTCCGCCCCGGTGAGCCGCTCGAGGATTGCCTGCTCATCATGGTCGAAGGCGAGCGGGTCGATGAGCGCGGACAAACTCGGCCGGTGAGTCAGGTTGAGCAGATGCGTTCCAGTGCCTGTTTCCAGAAGTCGGCGGGGAAACTGGGCTGCATTTCCTGTCACGATCCGCACGAGTCACCGGCGGCGGAGAGTCGAGCGGATTACTATCGCAGCCGCTGTCTGGAATGTCATACGGATCGAGGCTGTTCTTTGCCTGTTGTCGAGCAATCGGCGGCGCCCGCTCAAGGCTCCTGCGTCCATTGCCACATGCCCAAGTTGGAAACGAAGGATGTCGCTCATACGTCCCTCACCGACCATCGCGTGATGAAAAAGCCCGATCAAACTCCCCCGCCCCAGGCTGAGGTTCCCTGGGATGAATTGAAGCTGTTTGACGGCGCCGAGGATCGGTTGGCGGCACGTGAAGTTCGCCGGGCTCGAGCGATCATGTTACTGGAACGAGCGGAACGGCGGCGCGACAACGTGCAGGCCGCGCGCGTGCATGATCTGCTAGTGCCCCGCTGGTTGCCCGAAGATGACATTGATTCGATCGCGAATCTGCTCGGCTACGACCAAGCCGCACTCGGCTCGCTCGGACAAGCCTTTCAGATCATGGATCAGCGAGCGCTCAGCGTGAAAAGTTGGAGTGAGGCGCTACGTGTGCATCCCAATGCAGAGCCGATTCTGGCGCGCATGGCCGATCTCTATCAAGAGGATAAGAATTGGAAAGAAGCGCTTAAGTACTTCGATCGAGCACTCGAAATCAACCCGCACTCATCGATCTATCAAGGACGACGGGCCTATGTGTTGGGGAACCTTGGACGCCTGGAAGAGGGCGTTGCAGCTGCCGTGCGAGCACTGGAAATCGATCCGACCCTGACGCAGGTCCGCGAATGGCTGGTGGATGTTTACGGTCGGCTGGGTAAAGCGGAGTTACGGGCCGAGCAGCAGCAGCTGCTGGAACGCACCAATCAAGCGCTCAAGGTGCGGCCAGCGGGGCGGTCTTGAGGCGTTCGCATGGGCATGCGACATGGGGACGCGACATGGGCACGCGACATGGGCACGCGACATGGGCACGCGACATGGGGAGAAAAAGAGAACGCGGATTGGTTGCACCCGGAGACACGGAGAGGGTCACAAAGTGGCGGGCTCGGAGAGGGTGGTGATGGTGTCGAGGAAGTTCTGAATCGCGGGGGCCTCGAGCACTTGACGTTTGCCGCTGGGCCAGCGGATGGTGAGTCGGGTAAGTGTGGTTTCGGGGCCGAGTCCGAAGTGGATGAGAGGCTGGTGACTGGCGGCAAAACTGGAACCGCCGACGAGTTGCTGGACCCAAGTGCCGGAGGGCGCTTCCAGGATCACTTCGGTTCCCACGGCGCGGCGATTGGATTGGTTTCCGACGAGTCGCAGTTGGAGCCAGTGGCCGCGCTGGGAGTCATTGCGTAGGAGAGCGGTGGTCTGGTTTTGGTGGACCACGCAGAGGTCGATGTCTCCATCGGCATCCCAGTCGGCTGTGGCCACTCCGCGACCCAGATACTGGCTCTTAAAGTAGTCGCCCGACTGTCGGCTTTGTTCGTGAAAACGTTGGCCATCGAAGGAGAACAGTTGTGGTTCCATCTCGTACACGATTTTGTTCTGGAATTTGGTGCGTTCGATGTGTCCGTTGGCGACGAACAGTTCCTGTTGCCCGTTCTGATCGAAGTCGACCATGACGGTACCGAAGCCGAGCATCGCATAGGTGGGTGAATGCAGCCCCATTTTGCCCGTGACATCCTCGAAGCCGCTGGCCCCAAAGTTTTGATAGAGCGTGTTGGACTCATATTGGAAGTGCGTGCAGTAGAGGTCGAGGAATCCGTTGCGATCGAAATCACCGCAGGCGACGCCCATACTCGCTTGGGGCGAGCCGTTATGATCGACGGCGCAGCCCAGGGTAATGGCGGACTCGACGAACTGCCCTGCCCCTTGATTGATGAACAAGAAATTGGCCGTGGTGTCGTTGGCGACGTAGATATCTTGATCTCCATCGCGATCGAAATCGGCGATGACGACGCCCAGTGCGCGATTGCCTTCACCGAAGAGCCCTCGCTGTTTGGCCTCGGCGGTGAAGGTGCCATCGCCCTGATTGATGTAGCATTCGTCGGGGACGGGTGGCACATCGCGAGGATGACAGATGTGGACTTTGCCATCTTTGCTGCAGTCGAGCGGTTTACGGGGATCGTAATCGCAGTAGTTGCCGACGTAGAGGTCGAGATCCCCGTCGCCGTCGAGGTCGCCCCAAGCAGCTGAACAGCTCCAGCGTTCATCGCCAACGCCGGCCGCCATTGTGACATCAACGAAGGTGCCGTCGCCTTGGTTTTGATAGAGCGTATTACGGCCCACGTTGGTGACGTAAAGGTCGTCGAATCCGTCGTCATTAAAGTCAGCGACAGCGATCCCCTGTCCATATCGTGGCTCGGCGATGCCAGCCATCTCCGTCACGTCTATAAAACGCCCGTCGGGATGCTGCTGGTACAATCGATCGAGCGGCTGTTTGTCGGTGCTGCTGTAAGCTGGATTACCGCCTTGTACGAAGTAGAGATCGGGGCGGTGATCTTCGTCGAAGTCGAGCCAACCGACTCCACCACCAATCGATTCCACCATGAGCAGCCGACCGGTGTCGCCGTTCTGGTAGGTGAACTCGGGCATCAGATCGCGATCCACGCGGGTGAACTGCACGGAGCTCACCGACGGAGGCGACGCAGCAGCCTGGGGGTTGTTGCTGTCAGGGCTTTTCGGTCGACCGCTCTCCGCAGCCGATGATTTCTTGTTCGGTTGTTTGGCGGCGAACGGATTCGAGTTGGTGGTGTTCGGATTGTTCTGGCCGCTTGATTGCTCCCCCGAAGATGTCTCGGCTGTTTTCGTGCCGCTGCGATTGCAGGCGCCGAGGACGGGCAGAAGCATGAGCAGGGCGAGTCGCGTCAGCGGCAGCGTGACGACCCACGACTGGGCGGTACGGGGAGGTTTCATGGGACTAAACCGGAGGTGCGTGCGGCGGTTTGAAAACGAAGGATCGTGGGGGGGGCGACTAGCGGCAGAGGAAACTTGTCCGCTGCGTTGCTCAGGTTCGGCGCGAAAAAAAGCCCGAGTGACCAGAGATCACGCGGGCTTTGAATTTGATCTTCAAATGGGAGCGTACCGAGTACGCCACCAACTACTGCGACTGGGTTTCACCGCCAGCGCGAGTGGCCAGCGAGTACTGCACCACGCGGTCGATCGACTCAGCGTAGTACTGCACGGTTGCGTCAGCACGAGCGGCCATGGCACCACCGGGGTGGTTGCTGGACCAGCCGTGGCAGCGAACGTCGCCAGCACCCTGCAACCACGCCTTGTTGCGGTTGTTCATGGGGTTACGCAGAGCCTGAACGGCCGACACTGGCGAGATCCACGCAGCATCGTCGGTATGGTTGCGATCGAGCGGAACGTTCGTCGCATTGCCACCACGCCAGTGCATGTCTTCGAACACCATCAGGGTGTTTGAGGTACCGTCGAGGATGTCTGCCAAACGGAAGTTGCCGTGGATCTTGAACACACCGTTGCCGTTCACGACGGAGGTATCATTGTTGCCGTCGATCCAAGGAGTGCCTTGGCTACCACGCACGAACCGATTCTGTCCGGTCGGGTCAGGCCATTCTGGAACCGCACCGCAGTCCTTCCAGCCGTGCCATACGTGACCAAGGGAGCCGACGTAGTCCGTACCACCGGCAGTGGTGCCGGCCGTGTCGTTGTAGCTGGACCACTGATTCAGTCGCAGGCCGGGCTGTTGATTCGACGGGCAAATCAACGCCTTGATCACGGTCTGCTTCAGGTTGCGGTTGATCAAGCCGTTAGCTGGGTTGGCGTTCGGGCTGTTATTGCCGTTGTTCGCCACGGTCTGCACGGGCTCGTTCAGCCAGAACTGATCGTAAAGAGGACCTTGTTCGATGTAAGGCAGTGTCGAGAAAATCCACGAAAAAGCCTTGACGTTGAAGCGCTGTTCACCGTTGTAGCTCACGGTCGCATCGTGACCAACGCTGCCAGGATCCGAGTTCCATGGCAATCCCTCGTTGTACTTGTCGGCGTAGTTATGGCACGCCAACGAAAGCTGCTTGAGGTTATTGCTGCAGTTGATTCGGCGAGCTGCTTCGCGTGCGGCCTGAACGGCCGGCAGCAGCAGCGCCACCAAGATGCCAATGATGGCGATGACGACGAGCAGTTCCACCAGTGTGAAACCGCGTCGCGTCGGCAGAGAAAAAGAACGCTTTGCCACGATAGACCCTCCCGCTGTGAAAATAGAAAAAAGAACTCTTCAACCATCAAGCTCTAACTAACGCTAGCTACCGAGCTTAAAAATCGCAAGTAAAACGACAAAATTGAACCTGAACCAGGGACCAACCGGAGCCAAAATCTTTTCGGCCACGGACTAACTCTATGCATCGGCTATTTAGCTGCTGGCGCTGGAATATCGAAATCGAACGTGTTCGGGCCGGCAACCACTTCCTTTTCCAAAGGTGAGTTGTTCGCGTCGCCATATTCGGCAGCATAAGGAGCAGGCGTGGTTCCCGGCGGACCGCCGTCGGCGCCCATCTTGCTGTAGTCGGGCATTGCCGAGCTCGCATCTGCCGCCTGCGAGAAGTAAACGCGGTACTTGCCTACCATGGCGCCCTTGGCGCTTGAATTTCCGGTCAGCAATTCATACTGACCATTGGTCACGACGCCACTGGCTACCGAGCCGCCCGCACCCGTGGGACCAAAATTGATGGTGACATTGTTCGCGGGCTGCCCGCCAATCGTCACTTTCCCCTTGACGGGATACGTCTTAGGACCGCTCGGGCCACATCCCAGGACACTCAGTCCCAACACCAACACGACTGCCAAGAAAGCCTTCATTTTGTTCACAGACCACTCCTGTATAGAAGTTGTTAAGAGTACGATCGCGACCGTTATCGGTGAATTGAGGGAAGTTTTCAACCCCAAAGGGCTCCGAAAGTTGCACCGTCGCGAGATTGTTTCCCCCCATCGCTCTCCGAAGCACTCGATCACGATTTACCGCCGGTCGTCGTCAATCCCCTAAATGGTCGAGGAATAATATCTTAGAGCTGTTTCTGCGGACCACCCCTCGAGCTGGTGGAAGGAGTGAGAAAGGGGATCCATTCGATTTATCAATGGATAGTTTTCGTTCAGGTCCAGGGTGTCTTGCCGATCAAGAACCCTGCCAACGTGGATGCCTGTGTGATCCAGCAGGTGGGGTGCCCGGTGATGGACCTCAGGTAGTAGCCCGCCGACTGCTCCCAAAACGTTCCCGCCCTCGTGAAACCACGACCCTAACGCATGCGTCGTATCAGCTCCAACCGCCGCCGCAGCTGCTCGGCCGTCTGACTCTCGCCGCACGCGACTGCATGTTCAGCGATCCGCGTCAGCAAGGTGGGAGGTGCTTTGGTGACATCGGGGAGAGCAAGAATCTCACGACGCAGCTTGGAACCTTCCTGATAGCGCCGCTCCAGCTCGTCGATCTCCTCTTTGGCTGCTTGTCGCCGACGCAGCACGGCGGCGAGTTGATGTGGACTGATGTGATCGTAGGGATTTAGCTTCAAAGCTGTCCGATACGACTCTTCGGCTTCTGCCAGTTCCCCGCGGGCCTGGTGCAGCCAGCCTTGGTAGCGCCAGAAACGATTGTCTTGAGCAGCGGCGGCGGGAGCTTGAGCGAGGAGCTGCGATACTTGTTCTTGATCGCCATCGTTACTGGCCTGCCGCAGATAAAAGACCAGCAGTTCCAGGTTCTGCGGGAACTTTTCAAAGTAGCCCTGCAGCACTTTGCGGTGGTAAGGCAATCCTTCCGTGTCATCCTCCACCACGACCGTGTCGTTATCGGGTTTTTCATCCAGCCCCTGAGTGGTCACGCGATAGATTGCTCGAGCAACTAAAAACAGTTCGGAATCCCGGTCGCTCTGCATCCACCTGGTATTCTCTTGATAGGCGTTGCCGAACGACAGCCAGTCCTGGGAAAGCAGATAAATATACGTCTCCGGCAGATCACACTCATACTCAATCGCCTTGCGAATCTGAGCGACCATCTTCTGACGCTGGAGCGTGAAGGCGTAAAAGTAAATCAAGCGGCGATGAGCGTCGACGAGCGACGGATTCAATCGTAAAGCTCGCAGGCAGGTTTGTTCGGCGTCGAGTGGGCGGTTGAGCGGGCCAAAGAGGAGCGTAGCACGTTCCAGCAGGGCGGCGGGAGTTCGTCGATCGTGGTCGGGTAAACGATCTAAATAATCCGCGGACTCCGCAATTTGTCCCAGTTCGTGGGCCGCTTGCGCTCGATACATCCAGGGGGCCGCTTGTTGCGACTGCCAGTCGCTGTAGCGTGCCGCGAGAGTCGCGAGCTGCTCCCAGTTTTTCGCACGCAGCGCCTGCCGACAGGCCGCTTCCAGTTGTTCTCCTTGATACCACTTGAGCAGCGGGTAACCGCTTCCGATCAGGATGAGCGTGACGAGCGTGAGTGTGATCCAGAGCCACCTGCGCTTCGTCGCCTTCGGCGTCGCTGTTGCCACAGAAACAGCGTTGTCTGCCGTCAGCTCAGGGGCGGGCTCCGTGTCCCGTGCGGCTGCTTGATCGTGTTGCATGCTAGAAGTCTTCCGGCGGTCCATAAGTTTCGCTCTAGCCTAATCTACGCAGTCGAGCCAGTGACGGATCATGCAAGGCGACTCCGTCCTTGTAAAGCCCGCGCAGCCTCGGGGGCGGTTCGCTGGTTGCCGGAACGTTCCTTCCTCGACTAGATTACCAAAGAGGTTTGAACGTGCGTACCGACGCGGCAGGTGCGCGAGGCAAACGAGTGGTTACGGCGCAGCCGATCTATCGTGGGAAACAAGGACGACCGATATGAACGGAAAGAAGAGTTGGCACGATTTGGAGACCCGCGCGGCGAGCTCACAAGCCTCGCGGTCACGATCGCTGCGGCGCCTCGTCGTTACGCTGCTACCGCTTCTGTTGGGCCTGGCTAACCTGCCACCCGGCCTCGGCGATGTCGTTTGTCGGGTCGCGCTGGCCGCCGAACAAAAAGCCGCCGAACAAAAAGCCGCCGAACAAAAAGCTGCCGAACAAAAAGCTGCCGAACAAAAAGCCGCCGAACCACAAGCCGCTCCCGGGCTGCAGCTCAAGTACGACACTGATATCCGTCCGCTGCTGCAAAAATACTGCTTCGATTGCCATTCTGGTGAGAAGCCGGAGAGCGGCATCGCGCTGGATCGTTATCGCGAGGAGACGGCACGAACCACGCAGCGTGCGGCTTGGCAAAAGATCAATCGTCAATTGCAGGGACGCATCATGCCGCCTCGCGATCACGATCAGCCGACCGACGACGAACGCCAAAAGCTGCTCGGCTGGATCCAATCGTATGCCCTGACCGCCGACTGCTCTGGGCCAGTCCAGCCGGGGCGAGTGACCGTACGGCGACTCAACCGCGTCGAATACAACAACACCATTCGCGACTTACTGGGCATTGATCTGAAAGTTGCCGATGAGTTCCCCTCGGACGATGTGGGCTACGGGTTTGACAATATTGGCGATGTGCTGACGATTCCGCCCGTGCTGCTGGAACGTTATCTGGACGCTGCCGACCGAGTCGCGCGGACGACGATTGTCACCGGCGAGCGGGAGAATGCGCCGGTTAAGACTGCGAAGGGACGCGATTTACCCTCGCAAGGCAAGGCTCCCGCTCAATTCGATTTCCCCGCCACGGCGCAGTATGTCCTGCGGGCTCAGGCCAGCGGCGATCAAGCGGGGCCCGATCCCTGTCGCATGGCCTTTTTGCTGGACGGCAAGGAACTCAAGGTGTTCGATGTACCGAATGCGCGTAATAACCCGCAGTGGTTTGAGCTTGTTGTGGAAGTGCCGGCGGGGAGACATGAATTTGCCGTTTCCTTTTTGAACGACTACTACATGCCGAAAGCGGAAGACCCCAAGCTGCGCGGAGATCGCAACTTGGCTGTCCAGGCGTTGGCGGTAATCGGACCGCTGGGCTTAAGTGACGAGGCTTTGCCGGCGTCGCACAAACGGATCGTGACTCGGACGGTGCCGAAAACAGCACCGGCAGCGGAACGTCAGCAGGTGGCGACTGATTTACTGCGACCGATCGCCAGCCGCGCCTTTCGTCGTGCCGCCACACCCGAAGAATTGCAGCGGCTCGCCAGTCTCGTCGAACTCGCTCATCAGCAAGGCGATTCCTTTGAGCGTGGTATGCAAGTGGCGCTGCAGGCGATCCTCGTCTCACCCCAATTCCTATTCAAGCTGGAACGTGATCCGCCGCCCGGTGAAATTCGTGATCTCAGCGATTTTGAACTGGCCACCCGGTTGTCATATTTTCTTTGGAGCTCGTTGCCGGACGATGAATTATTTCGGGCGGCGCGGGACGGGCAGCTGCGTGACCCCGAAAAGTTCGCGGCACAAGCGCAGCGGCTGCTGCTGGACCCGCGTGCCGATGCGCTCGTGGAAAACTTCGCGGGGCAATGGCTGCAGCTTCGTAACCTCGACCAGTTTCTGGCGGACAAGAAACAGTTCCCCGCGTTTGATGAACAGCTGAAAGCCGCCATGCGACGCGAAACCGAACTCTTCTTCGCGCACATCATGCGCAGCGACCGTAGCGTCCTGGAGTTCCTTGATGCGGATTACACGTTCGTAAACGAGCGACTGGCGAAGCATTACGGGCTGAGCGGCTGGATGGGCGAAGGATTTCAGCGAGTGGCGGTGGATAAGGCGCAGCGTGGTGGTCTCTTGGGACAGGCGAGTATCTTGGCGGTCACATCGAATCCCACACGCACCTCACCGGTGAAACGCGGGAAGTGGGTCCTGGAGAATCTGTTTGCCGCACCGCCGCCGCCACCACCACCGAATGTACCCGAACTGGCCGATGGAAAAGGTAAGCCGCTCAGCGGCACCTTGCGACAGCGGATGGAGCAGCACCGCGTCAATCCGGCCTGTGCCGCCTGCCATCAGCTGATGGACCCCGTTGGCTTTGGACTGGAAAACTACGATGCCATCGGTGCATGGCGAGAGAAAGAGGGTGAGCATCCGGTCGACGCCTCGGGGGAATTTGCCGACGGGCGAAAGTTTCAAGGGCCTGCCGAGCTGAAGACGATTCTGCTGGCACGGCAGGACGAGTTCCGCCGCTGCTTGGCTGAGAAGCTGTTGACCTATGCACTGGGTCGAGGTTTGGAATACTATGACGTGTGTGCCGTCAATCAGATTGCCAAGAAAGTGGCCGAGCAAGACAATCGATTTTCGGTACTCGTGCGAGAGGTGGTCCTAAGTGACGCTTTCCGGAAACGCCAAGGCGTGCCCCGCGAGGCGGCACAACCATAAGTCGGTGATTTTGGGGGAGCGACGAATTTGCGCCTCCTAGTTTTCTTACGTCTAGGTTTTGTGCGTTCGGTTTAACATCGAGGAGAGGTATCATGAGTAGGATTTCGGCGAATGGCATGTCACGGCGGACGGTGCTGCGCGGAATGGGCACTGCACTGGCGCTGCCGCTGCTCGAAGTGATGACTCCCGCTCGCGCGCGTGACGCGCACGCTGCCGTTGATGCTGCCGGTGCATCCGCCGCACCACTGCGGATGGCATTTCTGTACGTTCCCAACGGCATGCACATGCCGGACTGGACGCCGGCAACCGAAGGCGCCGACTACGCACTGCCGAGAATCCTGGAACCGCTGGCCGAACTGCGCGGCGATTTCAATATCCTCACCGGCCTCTCGCAGCTCAAAGCAAACGCCAATGGCGACGGTCCCGGCGATCACGCTCGAGCACTCGCTACCTTCCTCACGGGCACACAAGCACGCAAGACATTTGGAGCGGACATTCGAGCTGGTGTGTCGGTCGATCAAGTGGCGGCCCGTCATGTCGGTAAGCAAACGCGATTCGCCTCCATCGAAATCGGAGGCGACGCCGGTGGGCAATCTGGCAACTGCGACTCCGGCTATAGCTGCGCCTACTCGGCGAACATCGCTTGGCGTAATGAACAGCAGCCGATTCCGAAGGAGACGAACCCGCAGCTGATTTTCGATCGCCTGTTTTCTAATGGTCGGGAAGGTGAGTCGGCGGAAGCTCGAGCCAAACGCGAACGCTATAACCAAAGCGTGCTCGATCTGGTCCGCGACGACGCGAAACGGTTGAATCAGAATCTTGGTGCCAGCGATCGTCGCAAGTTAGACGAATATCTGTCGGCCGTGCGCGAACTTGAACAGCGGATTGCGAAGGCGCAGCGCGCTAGCAACGATCCGGCCGTCTCGAACTTTGCGAAGCCCAGCGGAGTGCCGGGCAGCTACGAGGATCATTTGCGGATTCTGTCCGACCTGCTCGTGCTCTCCTTTCAGACTGATACCACTCGCGTCGCCACGTTCGTGCATGCGAATGAGGGCAGCAATCGCAGCTATGCGTTCATGAATGTGCCCGAGGGGCACCATGACTTGTCTCATCATGGCCGCGACAAGGGCAAACAAGAAAAGATCAGTCAGATCAATCGCTTCCACGCCACCCAGCTCGCTTACCTGCTGAAGAAACTGAAAGAGACCCGAGAGGGTGAGCGTTCGCTGCTGGATAACTGCATGATTGTGTATGGCAGCGGCATTGGCGACGGCGACGCTCACAATCACGACAACTTGCCGATTATGCTCGCCGGAAAGGCGGGTGGCCGGCTGCAGACCGGGCGACATCTGAAATTCCCCAACGGCACACCGCTCACCAATCTCTACCTTTCCATGCTTGATTGGATGTCGGTCCCCTGCGATAAACTCGGCGATAGCTCCGGTCGATTGACGGTTTGATACCGTCGTCGATCACGCTCGGCGTCAGGGACTCATGCAAGAGCTGATTCCGGGAGTTGCGGGTTTCTCGTCTTTCTCGTTCGCTTAGACTCACTGATACTTTCATATCTGGAACCATCGATGAAGCGTTTTGGACGCCTGTTCGGGCTGGCTGTTGGGCTCTGTTTAGCACTGGCATTTAACGTCTTGAGCAGTCAAGTCGCAGCTGCGGCCGACCCTCCGCGAGTAAAAATTCTTTTTCTGGGTGACAACGGTCACCATCAACCGGCTCTGCGATTCAAGCAACTGGCACCGGTCTTCGCAGAGCGTGGGATCGAACTCACTTATACCGATCGCACCGACTCCTTGAATCCGCGGACGTTGGGTGAGTACTCCGGGTTGATGATTTACGCCAATTTGACGGAAATCAAACCGGACGAGGAGCGGGCGTTGCTGGAGTATGTGCGCGGTGGACGCGGACTTATTCCGCTGCACTGTGCTTCGTTCTGTTTTCTGAATTCGCCGGCCTATATTGCGCTTGTGGGCGGGCAGTTTCGCAGCCATGGCACTGGCACGTTTCGCACCGAAATAGCTCAGCCGAATCATCCCATCATGAAGGGCTATCGCGGTTTTGAAAGCTGGGATGAGACCTATGTGCATCACAAGCACAACGATCAAGGTCGCACGGTGCTGGAATTCCGCGTCGATGATCAAGGTCGCGAACCGTGGACCTGGGTCCGCGAGGAAGGGAAGGGACGTGTGTTCTACACGGCCTGGGGACACGATGATCGCACGTGGGGACATGCCGGATTTCATAATTTGGTCGAACGCGGCACGCGCTGGGCCATTGGACTGGATCCCGCCACGGTGCCGACGTTTGCCGACCGTCCCGAAATGACAAAGATCGCTGCTCAGGCGGTCAAGTTCGAATACCTCGACGCCGTCATTCCGTTTTATCCTCCTAGCAAAAAATGGGGCACGATCGACGAGCCGCTGAAGAAGATGCAGGCGCCGCTCAAGCCCGCCGATTCGCTGCAGCACATCGTCACTCCAGTCGGATTTCAGGTGAAATTGTTCGTTTCCGAGCCGCAGCTGCAGGGAAAGCCCATCGCCATTAACTGGGATGAACGCGGACGACTGTGGGTTTGCGAATCATTCGATTACCCGAATGACATGCAGCCGGAAGGCCAGGGACGTGATCGCATTCGCATCTGCGAAGACACCGATGGCGACGGTCAAGCGGACAAATTCACTGTGTTTGCGGACAAGCTGAGCATCCCGACCAGTCTCACGTTTGCCTATGGCGGCGTAATCGTTCATCAAGCTCCGCACACCTTGTTCTTGAAAGACACGACGGGTGACGATGTCGCGGATGTGCGTCAGGTCTTGTTCACAGGCTGGTCGACCGGTGACACGCATGCCGGGCCGAGTAATCTCCGTTATGGACTCGACAATTGGTACTACGGGATGGTTGGCTACGCGGGCTTCAGCGGCGAGATTGCCGGTGAAAAACAGCGTTTTCAAACCGGCTTTTATCGCTTCCATCTGCGCGCACCAGCCGCCGGTAAGGCTTACCCCGAAGTGGATAAATTCGAGTTTCTGCGGAACACCAGTAACAACTCGTGGGGCGTCGGGTTCAGCGAGGAAGGCGTGCTGTTTGGATCGACCGCGAATGGCAATCCCAGCGTCTATTTGCCGCTGCCGAATCGCTACTATGAATCGGTGCGGGGCTGGTCGTCGTCGGTGCTCGGGACCATTGCGGAAAGCAACAAGATCGAACCGCTCACCGAAAAAGTTCGTCAAGTTGATCATCACGGAGGCTTCACGGCTGCCGCGGGGCATGCCCTGTATACGGCCCGCAGCTATCCGCAGGAATACTGGAATCGAACCGCTTTCGTGACAGAACCGACAGGACATCTGGCGGCCACCTTCACCATACAAAAACAAGGTGCCAACTATCGCTCGAAGAATTCCTGGAATCTCTTTGCGTCGGATGACGAATGGTCGGCGCCGATCATTGTGGAAGTAGGCCCGGATGGTAGTGCTTGGGTCGTCGACTGGTACAACTTCATCGTGCAGCACAATCCGACTCCTGCTGGTTTCAAAACAGGCAAGGGGAACGCGTACGAGATCGATTTGCGGGACAAAAAGCATGGTCGTGTTTATCGCGTGGTACATGTCGATGGGAAGCCTTCGCCAGCCGCAGCACTCGCGGGTGCTACCCCAGCGCAGCAAGTCGCTGCACTGGACAATCCCAATATGCTGTGGCGCTTGCACGCTCAGCGGCTGCTGATTGAAAAAGCTGACAAAGAAGTCGTGCCCGGTCTGCTGGCGCGATTGTCCAAGCCGCAGCCGGATGCAATTGGACTGGACGTCGGTGCGATCCATGCGGTTGCGGTGCTCAACGGACTGCAGGCGGTAGAAGAGCAATCGTCGCCAGCTCAGAAGGCTGTGATTGACGCTCTGCGTCATCCCTCGGCAGGTGTGCGCCGCAATGCAATCGCGGCACTGCCTAGCAAAACCGCAGCTAGCGCGCTGCTGGCGGCGAATCTGCTGAGTGATGCCGACGGCCAAGTGCGTTTGGCCACGCTGCTTAAACTCAGTGAATCCCCGGCCAATCAAGAGGTGGCGCAAAAACTGGTGGCTTTCCTGGCGGCTGGTGGAGCCGCGGATAATTGGCTGCTGGATGCGGCGACGACGGCTGCTGCCGCTCACGATCGTTACTTCCTGATCTCCGTGGCGAAGTCGGGTGAGGCGGTGGCGGCACGCCCCGAAGCACTGGCCCGGATCACTATCGTCGCCGAGCATTTTGCTCGCGGTAAGCCGGTGGAAACCGTCGGCGATCTCGTCGTCGCTCTGGCGAGTGCCGATCAGCGGTCGACGAGTGCGATTCTTGCCGGCTTAGAACGCGGCTGGCCGAAGGATGCACCTGGCAAACTGAATGATGCCACCGAAAAAGCACTGCTCGGGCTGCTCGAAAAACTGCCGCCCGGCTCGCGCGCCCAGTTGGTGAACCTGGCAACTCGCTGGGGCAGCAAGAAGCTGGAGACCTATGCGGCGGAAATCGCCAAATCATTTTTGGCGATCGTCCGTGACGACAAAGCGGCCGACGAAGCTCGGTCCACCGCCGCTCGACAATTAATCGAGTTCCGACCGAAGGATGAGTCGGCGATTCGCGATCTGCTGTCGGTATTCGGTCCACGGACTAGTCCGGAGCTGGGCAAAGGACTGTGTGAGGCGCTGGCTTTGAGTGAAGCATCGGCGGCCGGCACGTTGATCGTCGAAAAGTTTGGCGCGATGACACCGGCCAGTCGACCGACGGCGGTCCGGGTGCTGCTGTCACGTCCGGAATGGTCGGCAGCGATGATTGATGCGGTCGAAAAAGCCACCCTGCCGCTGGGCGATCTCACGCTCGATCAAAAGCAAGCCCTAGCCGCTCACCCAGATAAAAAACTGGCCGAACGAGCGAAGAAGCTGCTGGAAAAGGGTGGCGGATTGCCGAACCCAGATCGGCAAAAGGTGGTGGACGAATTGATGCCCATCACCAAGCGCACGGGTAACGCGGGCCATGGCAAGGATGTTTACAAAAAGCAGTGTGCCAAGTGCCACCTGCACAGTGGCGAGGGAAACAAAATCGGTCCGGACCTCACCGGTATGGCGGTTCATCCCAAGCATGAGCTGCTCATTCACATTCTCGATCCGAGCCGCAGTGTGGAAGGCAACTTCCGCGTCTACTCGGTGGTGACAGAAGATGGTCGAGTGATGCAGGGGCTGCTGGCCTCGGAGTCGAAAACGGCGATAGAGATTTTTGATGCTGAGGGCAAGAAGCATGCGTTGCAGCGAGACGAGATCGAGCAACTGGTAGCGTCGCCCAAATCGCTGATGCCCGAAGGTTTTGAAAAGCAAGTGACGGCGGATGATCTGTGCGACCTGCTGGAGTTTCTCACGCAGCGCGGCAAGTTCGTTCCCATCCCGCTGGATAAGTATGCCACGGCCGTCTCGACCAAGGGCCTGTTCTTCAGCGAACAGTCGGAGGTCGAGCGGATGATTTTTGCCGATTGGGGTCCGAAGAGCTTTGAAGGTGTGCCCTTCTCGCTGGTCGACCCTCAGGGACAACAGGTCCCCAATATCATTCTGCTCCACGGGCCCAACGGTACCTTGCCTCCCAAGATGCCGAAGACGGTGACGCTGCCCTGCAACGCGCCGGCTCGCGCTATTCACCTGCTCAGCGGTGTGAGTGGCTGGGGGCATCCGGCCAGCGGAGTGGGTTCGGTGTCGATGATTGTGCGGCTGCATTATGCCGACGGTCAGAAAGAGGATCATGAGTTGAAGAACGGCGAGCATTTCGCGGACTATATTCGACGGGTCGATGTACCAGGTTCGAAATTCGCCTTCGCGCTGCGTGGTCAGCAGTTACGCTACCTGTCGGTACAGCCCAAACGTGCTGATGTGATCGAGAAGATTGAACTCGTCAAAGGCCCGGATGGTTCATCACCGATCGTGATGGCGGTGACCGTTGAATCTCGGTAAGGCTGGATGGCGAGGCGAATTAATGCGGCAACGTGGGACGGCTCCCGCTCGGCGAGGAGCTGACTTACAATTTCGCGGCGAGTGACGGAACGAGGGTTTCGTGACTGGGACTATTTTGAGTTGGAACGATTTTTAGACTTCGGGAGAAAAACGGTTATGGCGTTGGAACGTACGTTGGTGCTGTTGAAGCCGGATTGTGTGCAGCGACGATTAATGGGCAAAGTGATTAGCCGCTTCGAAGAAAAAGGACTCAACATCATCGCGCTCAAGATGCTGCAAGTCACTCCGGAACTGGCGCGGCAGCATTATGCCGAGCATGTGCAGAAGCCGTTTTATCCCGGTTTGGAAAAATTCATCACGGACAGTCCTCTGGTCGCGCTGGTGGTCGAAGGACTTGAGGTGATTCGCGTGGTCCGTGACATCCTCGGTCCGACCAGTGGCTTGAAGGCGCCGGCAGGGACGATTCGTGGCGACTATAGCAGCAGCCGTCAGATGAACTTGGTCCATGCTTCCGACGGTCCCGATGCAGCCGCTCGCGAAATTGCACTCTATTTCGCTCCTACCGAGGTTCATCCTTACTCCCCCACGCTCACTCCGTGGTTACGAGCGGATGACGAGTAGTGTGAGAAGCTGCAGAGCCTTCCATGGGGAATAGCCTGGGATTCTGCCGAGCGCTGGATGCTGAAAACGCTGAATAGCTCCCGTGAGGCAGAAAATGATCTTCGACACCAAATGTCAACTCAGCAGGGAGGTGCTGTATGTCGTTTGACTTTCGGCGAGCGATTTTGAGCCAGCGTGATGGTCGGACGGCAGGCAGGATCTTCCTGCGACGGATAGGGATGATTCCTGGGTCTGTCCGGCGTACGCTCGCGGTGCCGGCGTTTTTCCTGCTGATGATTGGGCTGTCAGTATGGGTGACGCCCCTCGAGGCTCAGCAGAACAGTCCGCCAAACGCCGGTCCCAAAGTTCCAGAGGGCGTGCTGTACGAGCGGGATGTGGAGTTTGGTCGGGGCGGCAATGATCGTCTGCGACTTGATCTGGCGCGGCCCGAGAAGCTGATGCGGCCAGCGCCCTGCGTCGTCGTGATTCATGGCGGCGCGTGGCGCGGCGGTGACCGCCGCTCACATTCCGATCTGGTGATCAAGTTCGCGCAGGCGGGCTACGTATCGGCGACGCTGCAATATCGCTTCTGTCCGGCGAACCCCTTTCCCGCTCAAATTGAAGATGTGAAGTGTGGAGTGCGTTATTTGCGGGCTAACGCGCAGCGTTATGGAATCGATCCGCGTCGATTGGGAGCGATCGGGTTCTCGGCCGGTGGCCACTTGGCGATGATGCTGGGCGTCATGGGCCCAGAGGATGGTCTCGAGGGTGAAGGTGGATGGCCGGAAGAGAACAGTCAAGTTCAAGCGGTTGTATCGTTCTTTGGTCCGACTGATTTGGCCGCCGACGATTTGCCGCCCGTGAGCCAGGGACTGGTAAAAGATTTTCTAGGTGGCACGATCGCGGAGCGGGCCGAGATCTATCGACGCGCTTCACCCGTCTCCTATGCCTCGAAGGGAGACGCTCCGCTGCTCATCTTTCAAGGAACGCGCGATCCTCTCGTGCCCCACACACAGGCGTTTCGGATGACCGATGCGATGACGCGAGCGAATGTGCCGGGGCGTGTCGAGCTGCTATTGAATGCCAATCACGGCTGGGCGGGTGAGCAGCTGAATCACACAGTCGAGCAGTCCTTCAAATTCTTCGATCAGCAACTGGTCGCCAAGCCCGAGAGATAAGGGAAGTGGAAGGTCCATCGGGGTTTTGTGTCGGTAACGGCGGAGCCGTGGCATTCGACAGCCAGGTGTGAAACGCCTGGAACTCTCGCCCCATAAACCCTATCGAATGCCATCGCTCCGCGATTCACTCCGGCAACAGGGGCAGCGCCCCACGGAAATCCCGAATGGACCGACTCATAGTATTAGCTGGATTTGGGGCGATCGGTGAGTGGTCCGACCGTCACGGTCGTACGGGGCAGTAGCGGATACTCGGCCAGCAACCCGTGGATATCGTCGAGCGTCACACTTTGATAGGCCTCAACGGATTCCCGAATCGTACGATACGCGCGCCGCTGCACCCAGTTGTTGCCGACGGAAAACAGCCGATTGCTCGGTCGTTCACTATGGAGCACGAGCTGCGAACAGATTTTGCTTTTCGCACGTAGTAACTCATCGGCCGTAACTCCCTCGCCGGACACCTGCGCAAACAATTCATCGATCGTTTCCAAGTTATCGCCGGTATCTTCGGGAGCGCAGCAGAGGTAGGTCATGACAATGCCAGAGCCTTGATATTCGTAGTTCGCCAGCCCCGCGTATTCGGCGCGGCCCGTGTCGATCAGTTCCCAGAAAAGACGGCTGCCGGTATCGTCGCCCAGGATGGTAGCAAGCACGCGAGCGGCATGCCGCTGGGGATCCGTGGCGGCGGGGAAATTACCAATCTGCACTGTGTATTGCTGAGCTGCTATTTCCTTATAAATCTGCTCAAACCCTTCATGCTGCGGCGCGCGTTCCGTCGATCGACTCGTCGATTGCCGTTGCCAATGTCCGCAATGACGTTCCGCTTCCGCCACAAACCGCTCAAAATCCACTCGACCCGAAGCCACCAGTACCATGTTCTGCGGACTATAGCGTCGGTCGAAGTAGTCACGCATTTGACTCGGGGTGAGTGCTCCCACCGTGTCGACGGTACCGAGCACGCTTTGGCTGAGAGGATGAGAGCCAAAGTGCGCGGCCATGCATTTTTCATGAGCCCCGTAGGGCGGCTGGTCCTCGTACTTCGCGATCTCTTCCAGAATGACCTGTTTTTCGGTGTTGAAGTCATCTTCGCGCAGAGCGGGACGTAGGATGTCCGCCAGCAGATCGACCGCTTGATCCTGGAATTCCGGTAACACCGTCGCGTAGTAAACCGTCTGTTCTTCGCTGGTGTAGGCATTCGAGTGGGACCCAAGTTCATCCAGTTCGCGATTGACATCCTCAGCGGTACGTCGCTGCGTTCCTTTGAATACCATGTGCTCCAAGAAGTGGCTCACCCCCGAGACCTCGCGCGACTCATCACGCGACCCGGTTTTGACGAAAAAGCCCAGTCCAATCGAGTAGGCACCCGGACTGCATTCGGCAATGATTTCCAGTCCATTGGGCAACGTATGCTGCTTGAATTCCACGCTCGATTCCCTTTGCTGTGGCGTTCGCCAAATTTCAAATTACGGTTGACGGAAGTCTGCGGTCGAGCCCGTTACTCAGGTCGTTGGCCCCTGGCCCTTAATGCAACAACCCCGCACGTCACTCCACTGCGGTCTACTCATTCGACCACTCCAGGGGCTTGGCGCCGAGTGAAACCACGGTGAAATCGCGCGGTGGATTGTTTGCCAGGTAAGCATTGATCGCGGGCACATTCAGGTCGTCCACGATCTTTCCCAATTCATCCAGCGTTTGCACTCGACCTAAATGAAACCATTCCGAAGCCATCGCACCGCTCCGCGATGGACTCGATTCCTGCTGCAAGATCAGCGAGCTTTTCAGTTTGGTTTTCAGTCGTGCCAGTTCCTCCTCCGTGATGCCATCGCGCAGGCGATGCAGTTCGGCGACAAGGACATCGAGCGTCTGCTGAGCTCGCTCCGTGGTAGTGCCGGCGTAACAGAGCACCGAACCACGATCATGGAGCGAATGACAGAATGCATAGACGCTGTAGCAGAGCCCGCGTTTTTCACGCACTTCGGTAAAGAGTCGAGAGCTCATGCCATCGCTGAGCACGCCGACCGCGGCCCGGGCAAAGTAGTAGTCGGGATGAGCATAGGAGACGCTGTCAAAGGCGAGTGCCAGATGCGTTTGGGACGACTCGTGGAGAAAATGTTCGCGACCGCGTTCGGCCGGTCGCTCAGGCAAAGGTGCCAGTGGCTGAGAGCGCCAATTTCCGAACAAGGCACCCACTTCATCGCGAATTTGAGCCCAGTCGAGCTTACCTGCCACGCTGAGGATGGCTCCGTGCGGCACGTACGTCTTCGTGAAAAACTTTTCCACATCAGACGTCGTGATCGACTCCAACCCCGCCTCCGTTCCCTGACTGGGACGACCATACGGATCGGGATACTGGCGTCGCCGCAGTGTTTGCATAACACGCTGAGCCAAGTCGTCCTCGATTGCTCGTACCTCTTGCAGACAAGTTAAGCGAGCATCGGGAAGTTGCGCTGGATTCAGATGTGGCTTCAATACCAGATCGGCATAGATTCGCAGCGTGGCCGAAAGGTTTTCGGCTGGCATCGCTCCACCAAAACTGGCGTGCGCGTTGGCCACCGAAGAGGAAAAGTCGACGCCCAGCAATTCCAGCTCTTCAATGAATTGCCGACTGTCCCGCGAGCCACTCCCACGCTGCGCCAGTTCACAGGTCAGTGTTCCCAGCCCCGCGAGCTCCGCTGGCTCCCGCGAACAACCGGCAGGCACTAGTAACGTAAATGCGGCCGACTCCAGCCAAGGCATCGGCTCGGCTAATAAAACCAAGCCGTTTTCAAACTGATGAGTATGTATCGGCACCGTGATGATTTCGTTTCTAAAGATCGAAGGAAGAATCTCGAATCAAACGCTTCGCGTCCCGTCACCCGCAAAATCCGTTGGCTTGCGGCGATCCTGTTCAGACATAAACCGATGCTCGCTCCGACGCTTTATACAACGTTTTGACTTGGCGAAATCCAAATCGTTGATACAAGCGTACCGCACCGACGTTTTGAGCGGTTACTTCTAAAAAAGCATAACGCAAACCCACGTCACGAAAGCCGGTAAGTGCCAGTTGTAACAGCTGAGTGCCTAGGCCGCGACCACGGTGCAGCGGGACCACGCCTACGTTCTGGATGGATCCGAGCCCTTCGAGATCGATGAGGCCTTGAATCGTGCCACACGCTTCATGCACCGTGTTCTGGATTAACCAAGTGGCACCCGGCACAAATCCATGGCGACGAGTGATTTCGTTCATCAGCCGACGACAGCCATCCCGATCCCCTAAACAGGGAAACACGCAGGCATCCAGCTCATGGCGAAAACAACGATACTTCGTGTCGGCATGCGTCTCTAACAGCTCCTCATGCCAAGGTACCAGTTGATAACCAGTAGGAAGTGAAGCGGCCGCGCCCAGCTGACGCAGGTCATACTCCATGCGATACCGCTTAAAATAGGTGACGGTCATCGATTGCGGTGTCGAGTGAGAAAAAGGTGAAGGGGCGAGTAAGCGACCGGACGACCGATTCTGGGAAAACGTTGCACATACAAGCTTCAACGGAAGTATAACCTACGTTTGGCATCCTATCGTTGCTTGTAGCAAGGGTCAACAATCCGGCTCGCTGACGTCCAGCGATCCTGTTCCCACGATCCATTCATTTGCCCCTCGTGGCGGTTTTACAGCGAAGTTCCACGATCAAGTTTCTCGATGAAGTTTCAAGATGAAGTTCCACGAAAACTTTCGCTAACCCTCAATATCCCGAAACGTAAACTTTGCGCCATGTGCCCTACCCCACCTTCGCCAGCCCCCGTCGACGTGTTGCCCGCGGCTGACTACCACTGGGGCGAGCCCCTGACGACGAACCAGTCAGGCCGTCGATCGCTCTTTCCTGCCCTGGCTGAGAGCGAAGTTCATCTGTGGTGGTTGGACCTGACGCAGGCAGAAAGTGATGCGACGGGCGGGGCGCCGAGCGAGAAGCGGGGCAGCTCGAGTGAAACACGACACTGGCTCGACGATTTGAATGACGAGGAGCGGCAACGGGCTCTTCGTTATAGGAGGCGACGAGATGGCGATCGATTTGCCAGTGTGCGACGCGCTCTTCGTCGCCTCCTGGCCCGCTACCTGAACGTCGCCCCGCTGGAGGTCGAGTTGGAACTGGGACCGAATGGAAAGCCACAACTCTCCGGGCCACTCGCTCACACAGGGCTGCAGTTCAACGTGTCACATTCGGGAGATCAGGCGTTGCTTGGTTTCCGTTACCACGCGCCGCTGGGTGTCGATCTGGAACAGGAGCGTGCCGAAGTCGACTTTGATGGTGTGGCTCGCCTAATGTTTTCTCCCTCCGAGGTGGACTGGCTGGGAAGCGACAACGCGACGTCGAAGGGTCGTCCGTTCTATCAAATCTGGTCGCGTAAAGAAGCGATTTTGAAGTGTGTCGGCTGGGGTTTGGGTGGGCCTCGACCGACATCCTCATGGTCTGTCGTGGGCCGCTCCCTGTCACACTGGCCACGAGCGGAGCTGCAAGTGATACCAGGCTTCGACACCAGCCGGCCACGACTGCTGCTGGTCGACTTACCCGAGGCGCTGGCGACAACGCCAGCACCTTTCGGGATGCCTTCCGAAATGACTTTCGGAATGGCCTCAGAAATGGCCTCTGGGCAGCGGCCGCTAGCCGGGTATGCGGCAAGTGTCGCGGCGTGGTGTGAACCAGCCGCGAGCTCGATCTGCCTCCGCTGGGGCGACTACTCCGTCTTCTCTTCCGTTTTTTCTTCCGCCTTCTTTGCCCCCGGTTTGTGATTCTTGTGGCACTCGGCACACGTCATGGTGAGCTGCGTGAAAGCGGCGACCGTGGCGTCCTTATCTTTTTTCTTAGCCGCTTCTTGGACGGCGATTGACTTGGTAGTGAAGTCCTGGGTTAACGGTCGCCACGTCTCCAGCCCACCGACTGGCGGACGACCAGTCGACATCGATCCAGCCAGTTTGGTGTATTCCGCGAGCAGCTTGTCGAGATCTTCCCAAACGATCGGATCGGCCTTGATGGCGGCATCCAACTGAGCGGTGAGCGAGTTGGGGCCCTCGCCAATTTTTTCCATGATGTCATGGGTGGATGCCGTTTGATTGCCGACCATCGCGGCGCCAATCGGTTCCGATCCGGGTGGAGGTCCACCGGCATTCATTTTGGCTGGATCGGGTACGTCGGCGGGAATCTCTTTCGATTTCTCCACGCAGCCCACTACCAGCAACATCGCCCCTAAGAGCAACCCATTCCGCAGCATCAGCCAACCATTCGTTGCCATCGTAAAAACTCCTCCTAGCGCAATTTCGCGAGATTGGTTCCAGCGATCCACACCATGAATCTGAAGTGAAGATTAAACCAAGAACTGAGCGGCGATGTTAGACCGGATCAGCAGATGGGGCCATCCGGGTTTCATGTGGGGCGGACATGGCTAATGCCATGGGATTTTTTCGAAGGCATTTCATCGACCACTCTTCCTGAACGGCGGAGCCGTGGCATGCGTTAACCAGGCGCGCAAGCGCCTGGAACTCTCGCCCAATAAAACCCACGGAATCGCGGAGCGATGGCATTGGCTCCACCTTGCCCAAAGAATGCCGCAAGGACTGGCGACGCGACGCCAGTGCCGCGGCTCCCTCGCTGGGGACGGCGATTCACGGAAATTCCAGCCCCGGATCAGCAGATGGCTCGCTATTCCGTCAACTCGTAGCAGACGGCCTCGGTTGCATTGCGGATAAAAAGCTGCCTCCCCACGACGACCGGATGATTCCACGTCTTGCTGGAGAGGGCTGGAAGCTTGGCAAGTTCCTCGAGTCGTTCGGGATTGGCTCGCAGGAAAACCAGTTCGCCCCGTTCACTCACCACGATTATCCGTCCCGAATCGGCGAGCAGTAGTGCTTGGCCTTTGTCATATCGACCACCTTTCCATTTTCGTTTGCCATCAGCGAGTGACACGCAGGTGAAAATCGCGCCATCGAATCCGTACACATGTCCTTCGTAGACCACCAGATCATTGAAATCAGGTTTCAACTCTTTCGATGTCCATAGCTCCTCGGCCTCAAGCTTCTCTTCCGCGATTTCGCGGAGCTGAACCAAGCGTGTACCGGTGCCCAATCCCGTGGGGATTAAGAGCTGATCGTTACCGATGATTTGCGGCTGCAGCGCGCGATAACCTTGATGCTGCCAGCGGTAATCGAGCACCGAGCGGCCAGAGGCTGGCTCCCAGAAATGAGCTCCTTGATCGGAGAGCAAGCACAAACGTGTTTTTCCAGCAACGGTAACCACTTGGACGGATCCATACGAGTGCTCTCCCGCTGCCGCCGACCAGACTCGCTCACCATCCTCGCAGCGAAAAGCCAACACGCCGCGTTCCTCTTTGCCTCCCGCATGAACGATGACGAGTCCCTCGTGAACGCAGGGCGAAGAAGAGAATCCCCACATCGGCGGCGAACGCTCGGCTACCTCGCGCAAGTCCACCCGCCAAATCAATTCCCCGGTGGACGCTTGTAGCTTAACCAGCCAGCCTTCGGCACCGAGCGCATAGACCGCTCCGGCGGCAATCGTCGGTGTTGCACGTGGCCCCAGTCCCCCCAGCGACTCAAAGAAACGCGACTCCGTGGCATGCTCCCAAAGCTGCTTGCCACTGCGCGCGTCATAGCAAACGACGGTCTCGTGAGTGTCACGCTGCTCCTGCGTAATCAAATAAGGACCGGCCACCGCAAATGAACTCCACGCCGGTCCGACGCCGATTCGCCAACGTTCCTGAGGTGGCGTCGTTTTCCAGTCCGCCTGAAAGACTTGGCCGCGCTGCGCTCCATCTCCTCGCGGTCCACGAAAACCAGGCCACTCCGGCTGCTCGAATGCGGCCGCATCGATGCCCTCCGCAGCCGCACGCATGGCGGGTGAACTCTGCCCCTCTTTCCATTTGCTTGCTAACCGGTCTTCCACCGTCGGTTCCCAGCGCCAAGCAAACCCAAAAGAAAAATTACCCCAGACTCCGTCCGTCTTCACGAAATCGGAAAACAGGGCGCCGACCGCAGCCAGTAGCAGCGCCAGCCAAGTGCGGCGCATCGTCAACTGTCGCCCGAAGAGGATCGTTCCCAGGGTGAATCCGGCGATCGTCATCGGGATCGTCATGACCACTAATAATGGTCCGCGCATGGAGTAATGAGCCAGTAGCTGCTCGACCGCGATCAGCACCATGATTCCCACGATTCCGATCAGTCGCTCAAACCAGCGTGCTCGACTCACCAGCAGCCACCAGCCCACGAGGCTCAGTCCCACCAGAAACGGCCCAAACGCGCTCACCATCCAGATCATCGCCGGGCCATTCTCGATCAACCCCGGAATGAATCGAACGACGATCATCAGCGGGAGGAGGATCAGCGGAATCCAGGTTCGCAGAGGACGAAAGACAGCGCTGGCCGCTGGCGGGTTGGTCAGAGAAGGATTGAAAGCAGAAGCGTTGGATGCAGAAGCGTTAGATGCAGAAGCGTTGGATGCAGAAGCGTTGGATGCAGAAGCGTTGGATGCAGAAGCACTGGATGCAGAAGCACTGGATGCAGAAGCACTGGATGCAGAAGCACTGGATGCAGAAGCGCTAGACGGTGTCGATGAGTTCATGAGTTGTTGGCGGCTGCGAGGGGCTGATCGGTAAAGTTGGATTCGATGAGAACCGCTCGCGCTGCTAACAGAAAAGCAGCGACGATGGTTTCAAGGCACAAACCTACCGTCACTCGATCGCCAAGAGAAGCCTGCGAACTCTGAATCGCAGGCAAAGGATCGATGCGACCATTCTCCGCTGAATCTCGATCACGTACGGAGCTTCGACGATTGTCTATCCTGGCGACACTCCGTGCCCTCAGTGCCTCAGTGTTTTACATATTCCAAACATTTCACAGGGTTCCTGTTGCTGAAAGCAATCACGGAGCGCTGAAATCCGCTCGGCTTATCATCCTGAATCAGTTAGCGGTTGCGAAAAAGGTGTGGCTGCACGCAGGCTGAGACGGCGGGCGAGTCCTGGAATCTACTACCCAGAAACGCCTTTAACTGCTCGATGGTCGGCTCCGGATTGGCAACCAGTTCAGGATACGATACCTCCAGCAAATCAACTCGATCGCTACCACCGAGCAATTTCCGGATCTGCCGACTGTGTGCCTCCTGCACTTCGATCAAATGCTGCTTCTCGGAACGGGCCCTTTGACCCTGACGATCCAGCATCACCAGTTGCGAATCCACCACCTGTTGAGTGGGTCTGACCATGTAAATGATTTTATAACGGTGAGGTTTTGGTAATGATGGCAAGAGTGCGGAAATTACCTTCACGACCTTACCAGCCGTCTGCTCGATGATGCGCGGATTCTTCGGTAGCTGTTTGATCTCCTCCCACTCCCAATACCCTTTTGGATTGTCGTCGTCGGCAGCCCGTTTACCATCGGTCATCGGTTCAATGCCAGCCGCTGTGAGCATCTGCATCATGAGCGATGTTCCTGATCGAGGCAGACCGGAAACGACTAGAATCTCTAACGGTTCAATGGCAGCCATTTCGGCCTCGAAGCGGGCAATTTGAGCTCGCTTTTCGCCATCCAGCGTCTCTCGTTCGGCCTGCCGCTGCGCAGCCATCATTCGCACATGCGCCAGCTGCTGCTGTTCGGATTCTCGCATCGTGGCGGCGGTCTTGGTGCGGAGGCTTTCGGTCGCGGTGTATTGCTCAAAGTCTCCCAGCCGGTGATAGGTGCGCGTCAGCATGCGCAGCGCCGGTAAAAACCGCGGCGCTAACTGAAGGCAATTACGCAGTGCTTTCTCCGCCTCCTGCAGCATATTGAGCTGCAGCAGGGCTGTGCCGAAGAGATAGTGTCCGAGTGGGTTGCCATACTGCAAGCTGATCGCGGCCAGTGCCGAATCGATCGCATCCTGGGAGCGTTTTTGATGTTGTTCGATACGGCTCTTGACCAAAAATGCTTGAGCATTGTCAGGGTCTGCCGCGAGCACTCGAGCGACAGCCGTCAGCCCGTCGTCCCAGCGCCGGAGCGCCGCATAGCAGCGGGCCAGGAACAGTTGAATCTGCACCTCTTGCGGCATCTTGTCCTGTACCCCTTGCAGCAGCTCCAAGGCCACGGAAAAATCCTTACGCGCAACGGCGATAGAAGCTTTGATCAAGTCTGCGTTTTCGGTGCGACCGAAATGGTCACGGGCTTGATCGATCGTCGCATCAGCCTCCTGAAGCAAGTTTAACTGCAACTGGCAGTTGGCCAGGACCTGAGCGTAGTCGGAGCGAAACGGCTGCGCATGAAAGCAGCTCTCCAGTAGCGGCAGCGCCGCTTCGGCCTTGCCAGCGTACAGGTAAGCTCGTGCCATGTTCCAATCGTTCTCGCGATTCGTATCTGCGATGGCGACCGAGTTGTCCTCCGGGATCTCATCGATGTACCCCAGAGCAACGAATTGGTCCAGCAGCACCCGGTTTTCCTGGTCACTAAGCGGAATCCGGGTACGAGACACTGCAGTAGTTGCCTCCCAACTGGGGATCGTTTCCACAGGGCGCTGCACCGCAAAAGCATCTTCCAGCACTCGACCTTCCATGTCCTTACCGACTGGAAGTCCAAAGTAGTGCAGGATGGTGGGGGTGATATCGAGCAGTCGAGCGCCGAAGATCAACTCGTCTTCGCGGAAACCTTCTCCCTTCGCGACGAAGACACCCTGGGGACGATGCCACACCGTGATCCCGGCCGGAACACGAGGAGTGAACTTCGGACGAAGATGATCGCTGTGAAAACCATGGTCCGATACCAGCATGACGGCAGTCTCCGGCCCGGCTAACTGCAAGAGCCGCTGCAGCATCAGGTCATGAAGCCGATAGGCTCCCTGAACCACTTCCTGATACATCTCGAAGTCTTCGTCGCGGATCCCATCCATTTTGGGAGGATGGTAGTGCATAAATTGATGACAGATTTCATCGATCGTTCGATAGTAGACTGCAAAAAAATCCCACTCAGGATCAATCTCCATCAGACGGACGGCAGCATTGTGGGCGGTAAAGGCTTCCGACAGACGCTTGGCCAGTTGCCACAGGCGCTTGTCTATCGACTGATCAATCTGCGGGGCGTGGGGAATGAACAGTCGAATCACTTCATCCGGATCGATATCGTGCGGGCTGAGCCGATCTTCATTCAGAAGATCCGCCAGACTTTCAGGCCAGTAGGTGCCCGGCGGCGGAGGAGGCCAGGAGGCGGGATCTAAGTCGGCCGGAACCTCCGGCACGTGGCCATACATATTCGAGACCATCTTGCCGGGAATATCTCGCTCGCCTTGCGTTGCAAACCAACTGACGAGGTGGCTTTTCAGTCCTCGTTCCGCCAGTATCTCCCAGACGGTTTTGCATTTCCGCGTGGCAGCCGACACCGGGACGATCGCCCTCGATCGCGGGTCCACTTCCGTGAACCCAGGAACCCCGTGGTGATAAGCCATTTTTCCCGTGACGATTGAGGTCCACAACATCGGGGAAAGCTGTGGCTCGAGCGTCGTCAGGTTGCCGCTGATACCGGCATTAACAAGGCTTTCCAGAGCCGGCATCGCGCCAGAGTCCATGAGCGGCTGAATGAGTTTCCAGTCAGCCGAGTCCCAGCCGACAAGCAGCAGTCGTTTCTTGGGCATGACCAATTCCTTGTCGCAAGGGAGCGACGATAAGCGTTCAGCCCCATGCGCGGCAGACCTGAATGCCCGCTAGTCGAGTTCTGGCTGTCAAAGACCGTGTCAACATCGCGGAGGCTGAAACACAGCGTCTCCGACGAAATTGACACAAACTGCTGGGGCATTTTTGCGGCGCTAAACGGTGGCATCACGCAATTCGCCTGATGCCATCGTAACGTAGAGCTAAGAAGCCAACACTTCCTGGCTCTTTTCGCGACGGTTCTTGCGCCACATGCGCAGTGCTGTGCCTCCCATCAGCAACGCCACAATCGCGCCGCTGGCGGGCTAAGGCACGGTTCCGCCTCCCCCACCGCCACCGCCGCCGCCACCACCGTCACCGCCGCCGCCACCACCGTCACCGCCGCCGCCACCACCACCACCACCAGGAATGGCGCCGGCCAGGATGGGAGTGTTGGCTGTGGTTTCGTAAGCGCCACTCAAGATACTAAACGATAGCGTTGCTTTAACCCACGTGAGCTCGAAATAGCCATAGTGTCCATTTTTAGTTTTGAAGCCCACATAGCTATTCGCACCAAAGTCAGCTGCAGCTGCATAGGTAAAAATCGTATTGGCGTTAGAGTCTTTAAAATAGAAATTGCCAAGTTTATTAAACGTTGATGTTGAGCCAATCGATGCACCAGAACTAAAGTTTTTAATGTTTCCATATTGAGTTCCATTGACGGCTAGGGTAATTCCGGGAACATAAGTTGGATATCCATCAGGGTCTAGGGGGCCATAGAATTCTTTTCCAAAAAGTGATATTTGTCTTTGAAATCTGCCGCCTGAATTTACGTTTGATTTCCTAATAACTAATGTACCTTCCCCAAACACTGGAAAGTTATTCACAAACTTGCCAGCAGAACTTATGGGGTGTCCAGCATTCGGGCCTGTGAGACCGAATGCCGCGACATCGATGGATACTACCGCAGCTTCGCTCGTCGAGACCATGCTCAGGCTTCCGACGCCGGCCGATAGTAAAGCTCCCATAAGTTGTCGTTTTCGAATTGCATTTACAGACAATGCCATTTCTCGGTCCATCCTTCCTGATCGTGTTGAGGAATTCGTTTTTCTTCCGGACGAAAATTTGTCGCGGTACTAGGAAGAACACTTTTTGTTCCGCCAACTGCGCCCTGCTGGGGGAAGATTTTCAAAAAAAAACTTTTTTCAGGCCCGTCCGACGCGCGCATGTGCGGGACGTGAAGCAGCCCATTCGGGTTTCGGGTGAGCGGGTTTCGGGTGAGCGGGTTTCGGGTGAGCGGGTTTCGGGTGAGCGGGTTTCGGGTGAGTCGGACACGGCCAAGGCCGCGGGAGTTCGGGAGGCCCCAGCGAGAGGTTCAGCGACCAGTCTTCCTGAACGGCGGAGCCGTGAGATTCGATAGCCAGGCGCGTAAGCGCCCACGCCCGAGCATGTCAACTTTGTCGCGAGTAACAATCAACCGGAGAGTCGGATGCGAGAAATCCGCCAGTCCGGTTCGGGGGGCGGGGGGACGGAACACCATCGGTCCTCCCTACCCCTATGTGCGCCAGTCACTGCCTCTTGATTGTATTGCTATGTGCAATACAATCTCGCCATGGAGGTGCAAGATGAGTAAACGTGAAAAGACGACGGCGGTACCGAGTCCGCTGATGGTCCGACTTGATGCAGAAAGTAAGCAGGCTCTGACCGCCGCCGCCGAGTTGCGGCGAATCAGCGTCAGCGACTATGTCCGAACCGTGACTGTAGCCCAGGCACGCCGCGAAGTTGCCAGCGCGCGCGATCAGACAATTCTACTTAGTCCAGACGAGCAGCTGGCCTTTTGGCAGTCGCTAAGTGCCCCCTCGAAACTCACTCCAGCCCAAATGCGGCTGGGGGCCATCATGCGGGGCGCAGAGTGAGCGGAGTGGTGTTTCCCTCAGGCTTCGCACTCGAATCGCTTCAGCGCAGCCACCCGCGTTCGGCGTTTGACTGCGGCCAAAGCGAGCTCAACGACTGGCTGCGTACCAAGGCATTCCAAAATCAGGAAAAGCGGCTCTCCGCTACCAAGGTTCTGCTGGATCAAGAGGGCGACATCGCGGGCTTTTATACCCTGGCTACTGGCCAAGTCGATTTCGGGGACCTCCCGTCAGAGCTCGCTCGCCAGCTGCCACGGCGAGCGCTGCCCGTGGCTATCCTGGCTTGGCTCGGTGTGAGTACAGTTCATCACGGCCATAAGCTGGGCGATCTGCTGCTCGCTCGGGCGTTGCGGGATTGTCACGAGGCAGGGCAGACGTTCGCTTTTGTCGCGGTCATTCTGGATTGCGTTGATGACCAGTCCAAGACCTTTTACCAGCGCTGGGATTTTGCCGAGTTACCCGGCAATCCCTATCGACTGTTCCTCAGTTCGCAGACACTGGCCAGAATGATAACGCCACGGTAGTCGTGTTTCTGAATGGCGGGCAAGTGTCGTGACTAGGTCGTTGAGTAGGAAGGCAGTTCTGGCTGGTATCATGTCGCAATGTTTCACAAAAGGGTTGGCCTTAAGAATCGCTCGGGTTCCTCCGGAATCGCGGAGCGATGGTATTCGATAGCTAGGTGCGTAAGCGCCTGGCACTCGGCCCACCGCGAATCATCCTTACCTGATAAGCTTGAGCGGCAGAGCCGCGGTATTGGTGTTACAGCGCAAGTGCACGGAGAATCCCTGGACAATAGTAGATTCGACGAGTGCAGATTCAATGCCATCGCTCCGCGATTTCGGAGGAGTTTTTATTCGGCTAGATTTCCAGAAGCTTACGCAACTGGCTAGCGAATGCCACGGCTGCGCCGCTCGGGCAGAAATGTGATTGTCTCGTGCAGTTTTAGTATGCGTTGCGCAGGAGTCCAGCGCCGCTTGGCAACAAAAGCAGCTTTTGGCGATCGGTTCCCAAGCCACGAGGCCCGGAACGCACCGGGCCTGGCATTTAGATCGTAGGGATTGGTTTGAGTCTGTCGAGAGATCTCGATCTGATCCACAAACTGTTTTCTTTGAACTCTTCATCTGCGTACAATTGCAGCTCTGCGTCGGTTGTCGTTCACTCTGGAGTGCTAGCCATGATTTGCTCCTTCCTGCTCAATGTCACGCCACGGTGCCCAGCTGCCAGCGGTTGCCTTTATCCGACCGCGCTTGTGTCGCTCGCTGGCTGCCTGGTGCTCCTGTTGGGCAATCCATTCGCCGTCGGTGCCGCGAAGGAGAAGCCTCTGGCCGACAATGCACCGGTCGTTCGCAGTGCTCAATCGGGGCCGTGGTCGGCGGGAGCAACCTGGGAGGGCGGACAGGTACCGGCCCATGGCTGCAAGGTTCAGATTCGACCCAACCACGTGGTGAACTATGACATGGAAGCCGATGAGCAAACGGTGATTCGATCCGTGTTCGTCGCCGGCAGCTTGGTATTCGCCACCGACAAGAACACACGGCTTAATGTCGGGCTCCTGAAGATCGAGGCGTCCGACAGCGTGGCCGAAGAGGGCTTCGATTGTGATGACCACGCCGAACCCCTTCTGCCCGGACAGGCTCGACCGGCTCTTCTCGTGGGCACTCCCGAACAACCGGTCGCCGCGAACGTGCGAGCTCTCATTCGGCTCACCTATGTCGCCGGTCAGAACAAGCAGTCGTGTCCGGCGATTGTCTGCTGCGGTGGCCGCATGGATTTTCATGGAGCACCGCTCGGCCGCACCTGGGTGAAACTAGGTGCGACCGTTCCTAAAGGTGCTCGCGATGTGACCCTCGCCGAACCCGTAACGGGCTGGCGCGTGGGGGACCGAATCGTCATCACGGCCACTCAGCATCTCTATCATCAAGAAGGAGGCAGCGAGCCACGGACGATCACCGCGATTGATGCGGACAAAAACAAATTGAGCTTTGACCAGCCGCTGAATTACGAGCACTTAGGGGAAGGCGAATTTCGTAGTGAAGTAGCGAATCTCAGTCGCAACGTGATTGTGGAGTCGGCCGATCCGAACGGCATACGCGGCCATACGATGTATCACCGCGAGTCAGCGGGCTCGATCAGCTATGCCGAGTTTCGCCACCTCGGCAAGAAAGATACGCTCGGTCGCTATTCGCTGCACTTTCACTTGGTCGGCACGACGATGCGCGGCAGCTATGTGATTGGAGCTTCGATCTGGGACAGTCACAACCGCTGGTTGACAATCCACGGCACCAATTACCTCATCGTGCGCGACAATGTTGGATATCGCAGCGTCGGCCATGGTTTCTTTTTGGAAGATGGAACCGAGGTCTACAACGTGTTTGATCGGAATTTGGCCATCGAGGCACGGGCGGGGAAGCGACTTCCCAAGCAGGTGCTGCCGTTTGACGCCAACGACGGCGCCGGATTTTGGTGGGCGAATAGTCGCAACACGTTCACTCGTAACGTGGCGGCAGGTTGTGATCAGTATGGATTCCGCTATGAGGCGACTTCCGGTAGCTCGTTCAAAACCGTGTTGCCCGTGATGCAGGCGGACGGACGTGAAGAGAATGTTGATATTCGCACGCTGCCGTTCGTGCGATTTGACGACAATGAAGTGCACAGCAGCTATGGACGTTATGGCATCAATCTGGGCGAAGGAGTCGCCGGTGTGGGCCCCGACTCGCGTCATCCCTTTGTGTTGCGAAACACCAAAATCTGGAATGTGCATTATGGCTTTCGGCCGCAGGCCCCTTCGGTGCTTGTCGATACGATGACGATTCAATCGCACTACGGCGTTTATCATCCGAACTTTGATCATCATCACTATCGCAACATCACCATTCGTCAAACGAATACCGAACCGTTCAATCGCGGGCATGACGATTTGAGTGTGCAGCACGGTTTACTCACCGTCGATGGCCTGACCTTGGACGGCATCCGGTCGGGCGGCATGCCACTGATCCAGATCTCGGATGACAACGCCACCGGCGCGGCGATATCGCATTTTCGCGGAGTGAAATTGGCGAACTGGATGGATAACACTCGGGAGAAGGCGGTTGTGAATCTGGGCGGTGGACCGCGCCCGCAGCCGTCGACGGAAAAGGGAGTGCCGATCTATCTGCATGACTGGTATGGTCCCGGACGTCATGCGCTGGTGGTGAGCATACGCTCGCCGGAGTATCGAGCGGCACCTGCTCGCTTCCGTGCCGATCCACCGCTGACGGGCGATGAATCGCGCGTGGCCGAGGTGAGTGACGTTTCGTTTCCCCAGGTGCCTGTTCCGATCGACGACTTGCCGCCCACCACGGTCATCACGCATGTCACGCGGCAAGGCCCTCGCTACCTTGTGGAAGGTACCTGCGCAGACAACGGAGACGTGCGGCGAGTCGTGGTGAACGGTCGAGACGCCGAGGCTCGCTCACCCAATTTTGCCACGTGGCAGATCGTGGTGGATGATCCGGGCGAGGCGGGCTTGATCGCTCATGCGGAAGACGCGGCGGGTAATCGAGAGCCGCAGCCGCATCGAATCCAAGCGGCAAGGCGACGCTGAACGCCCTACTCGGGAAGCAGCCGCGGCGGGGCGAGCGGCTGCGTCGGTTTCACGGGACGGAGCGCTTGCCGCAGGGAGGGCACAACGATTGGATCGAGTGCGTTGCCAGAACGCATGAAGGGGTCAGCTTCGTCCTGGCGGACGATCGAGCCATCTTGCGACCATGCGGTCCACTGTCCAATCGCTACGCCAACATCGTAATGACCTTGCTGCGAGACTTGTCCGTTGGGATGCCACCAGGTCCATAATCTTTCGCGGCGACCCATTCGATATTCACCAACGCTGAGTTTGTTGCCGTTTTCATGCCACCACGTATGAATCCCCACGGGCTCATCGAGATCGAATTCACCTTCCATCAAGAGTTGTCCATTGGCATGCCACTGCCGCGTGATTCCATGTTTCGCGGTATGTCCCTCCGTGCGGTAGGTGGCGAGCGTCATGTTCCACCAGTGGTCGCGCACGTTGGGTACGAGTTTGGGGAGGGCAATTCCTTCGTCGATCTGTTTGGCACCGGAGGGAAACTTCCTGGTCTGCACACGCAACTCTCGTCCCAATTGATACTGTTTCTGGCCGATAAGGGCGCCCGCGGAATTCCAGGTCAGGTGGTCACCATCCAAGCTGCCTTGCAGGTAGTTCATTTCCAGCATTTTCTGACCGGTGGGGTACCACCAAATGGCTTTACCATGCCGATCTCCATCGACCATTTCAATGGAACTCACCAGTCGACCGCGAGCGTCGAGCACCTCCCAGGTGCCGTGCATGCGGTCATCGCGAAATTCAACTTGCGAGAGTAGCGGTGGTGTGAATTCACGGTAAGGGAGTTGTTTGAGCAGCGGGGCATCGTCGAATTGCAGCCAGCGTTGCCAGTGTCCCTGACGCTGACCGTGCCAAAAATAGCCTCGAGCGAGCGGCTGTCCGGCGGTATCTAGCCACTGCCATAATCCATGATTCTCCGAGTCGCCCAGCGCGTTGGTGAGGACTTGCCGCGACGTACGCACACTGCCTTGGGGATAGCGTTCGGTGATCGTTCGGGTCGGCGAGAGGTTGGGCTGTTCAAGGGAACGCCCCTGATCGACTAACTCCAGGGTGCGAACATCCAGAGGCCGTAGCGGCGGGCGCGGCGCGTCCGCGAGTGCGACAGGGGCGGGGAGCGATGTCTCCGGGGAGGATGCAGAGCTGGTTTCCGTGGCCTGCCCGCTACGTGTTCGCAAGTTGGACTGAGTGTCGGCGCTGTTGTCGAAGGTCGTCGCCAGCTGTGATGCGTCTTGGGGTGCGAGCAGCCGCGGCTCCTCGGCGTGCAGAGTGCTTGGGGCAAGGAAGAGTCGTACTCCGTTCACAGGATCTGGAACGCGAGGGGCGACGGCAAAAATCCAGTCGCTTAGCGGGAGCGCAACCAGGAGGGCCACGCTGAGCGAGTAGCTGCGGAGTGACCGTTGTGAGGGCATAGCGAGCGTCCTTGCGCGTCCGTGCGCTTCCGTCGCGGTAACTTAAGCATCCTGCTGGGCCCGAGCGGAATCGCGGGTGCGAATCCTGGGCAGTGTCTCTTCGGCGAAACAGGTGCCGGTGGGCGAGTGGTGAAGAGTTCAAGCGAACGACTGCAAAAATCGATAGGACAGCCACCATGGGCAACGTTTCAGCAAACGACAGGACCGGCTTGGGCGGCGAGGTCCCAGTGACCCGCAGGGGTTGTGCAAACGCTACGGCTTGCCAGGACGTAGGGTGCATGAGGGTTGTGGCGGCCATCCTGGGGTCTTCATCCCAACGGAGGCGGACCTGTTGCGGCCCGGGGAGGCCCATTCCCGACTTGCGTAAGTTATGAATTTAAATACAATTTGGCACTCGCCGTGACGGATTCGCGGCGGCAGTTGGCTGCCAGCCATGGATGTGTATCACCCCACTAAAGACTGATCGAGTGCCATGTTCAACAAGAAGACGGCAAAGAACGCGAAGGTCAAGAAGCGTGCCAAGACACGTGTGAAGACCAAGAAGAAAGATCCTCTGTTCGTGGATGGCGAGCGTCCACGTCCGATGTACTTGGATTACAAGGACATCGAATTGCTGAAGAAGTTGGTCAATCGGCATGGACGCATTGTCAGTCGCCGCAAGACTGGTTGCACGGCCGTCAGTCAGCACGCAGTGACTCGAGCGATTAAGCGCGCTCGATTCATGGCGTTGTTGCCGTATGTCGGTGAGTAGTTCGAGCGTTTGGGCGTGAGCCGTGCGTTCCCTAACGTTCGCCGCTCATCGCCCCATCCGGACTCTATCCCCTGCCCGACGCCACATGAGTCGTGTCTTTACTTACGACCGCTTGGTCGAATTCCGTGACACGGATGCCTCGGGCTTGATGCATTTCTCCACCTACTTTCTAGGCATGGAAGAGGCGGAGCATGCGCTGCTGCGATCTTTAGGGCTCAGCGTATGGCAGCCCCTGGCTACGGGTGGCAAGCTCAGTTGGCCACGCGTCTCGGCTCAGTGTGATTATCGAGGCCCGGTTACGTTCGAGCAGCTGCTGCGGATCGAACTGCAAGTTGTGCGTTTGGGGGAGAAAAGCGTCACCTACGGATGTCGCTTCAAACAGCAGGATCGGCTGGTGGCGGAAGGTCGAGTGACGGCAGTCTGCTGTTTTATTCAGCCCGGTGAGTTACCGCAGTCGGTTGCCATCCCCGAGTCCATTCGCACTCGACTGTCAGACTATCTTGTCGAGTGAAAGCAGGAATCGCCCGCATGGCCCGCTACCTGGACGACATGACGCTGCGACTGGCCGCCGGACTCGGGCAACTTGCCGATCATGAGCGTCAGGTACACATCGACTATTTGCGGAACTTGCAGCAGCCCGACGGCGGATTTGCGGGACGCGAGGGCGGCAGCGATCTCTACTACACCAGCTTTGCACTGCGCTCGCTGGCCATCCTCGGCGAGCTCTATGGGCCGGTAGCTGAGCGAGCCTGCCGGTTCCTGTCGACGCGCCTGAGCGGCCGTGAATCGATCGTCGATTTCTTGTCGCTGGTTTATTCCGCTTCGCTGCTGCGCATCGCGGCGGGGCTCGATCTGTTCGCTGAATTACCGTCGAACTGGCCCGACGCGATTGCGGCCGCGCTGGGAAAACTTCGGCGACCCGATGGTGGTTATGCAAAAGGCCCCGAGGGAATTGCCAGCAGCACCTATCACACCTTCCTGGTCGTGATCTGTCTGGAGCTGATTGATCGACCGATTCCGGAACCAGCCGAGGTGGTGAAATTCATTCTTTCGCAGCAGTGTGAAGGGGGAGGTTTTCGAGAGATTCGGGCCGGGAAAAGAGCGGGGACGAATCCGACCGCAGCCGCAATTGGTACCCTACGCGTGCTCCAGGCAATGACTCCCGACATTCGCGAGTCGACGCTCGATTTTCTCGTGGAGATGCAGAATGACGAGGGAGGACTGCGAGCGAATACTCGCATTCCGATCGCGGATCTTTTGAGTAGTTTCACCGGCTATCTGACCCTGGCCGACTTGCAAGCCACCACTGAAATTGATCGGGCGGCATTCGAACGTTACGTGCGGTCGCTGGAGCTTCCCGGGGGCGGTTTTCATGGCGCCGCTTGGGATCCAGCCTGTGACGTTGAGTACACATTTTATGGTCTTGGCTGTCGCGCTCTAGTGATCGACTCCGCCCTGCCTTACGATAACGCTCATGGCTGAACTCAACGTCGAACATCTGTCGAAGCACTATGTCACGCGGGCTGAACCGCTGGTGATCCTGCGGGACGTCAACTTGCACGTGACAGCCGGTCAAAGCGTGGCGATTGTCGGCCCCAGTGGCTCGGGCAAAAGTACATTGCTGCAAATCCTTGGTACGCTCGATCAACCCACCGCCGGCGAAGTGCGCATCGATGGCCGCAATCCCTTTGCACTTGCCGATCTCGAGCTGGCCCAGTTTCGCAATCGCACCTTTGGGTTTGTCTTTCAAGAGCATCACCTGCTGCCCCAGCTCACCGTACTGGAAAATGTTCTTGTCCCTGCGCTGGCGTCCCGCGCTCCGACGCGCGAACAACAAGATCGGGCACAGGACTTGTTAGCACGAGTGGGGTTGCGCGAGCGACTGCATCATCGACCGGCTGAACTGTCGGGAGGTGAGCGACAGCGAGTGGCGCTGGCCCGGGCACTGCTGCTGAGGCCGCCGATTTTGTTGGCCGACGAACCGACCGGCAACCTCGATCGCACAAACGCTCAAGGGGTGGGCCGTTTGCTGGGTGAGTTGCAGCAAGCCGAAAAGATGACGCTCATCGTCGTCACGCACAGCGCCGAATTGGCTTCTTTGATGGGCCGACAAATGACCATCAATGAAGGAAAACTCGTCTGAAGAACCACTGAGTCACTTCATGCTCACGCTGTCTCGATTCTTACGACGAAGCTTGCTGCACTTTGTGCGAAATCATGGTGCCGTGGCGCTAGGAGTCGCCGCGGCCACTGCCGTCCTCACCGGCGCACTCATCGTGGGTGATTCCGTCCGCGGCAGTCTGCAGCGGCTGGTGCTCGATCGACTGGGCCGCATCGACGATCAACTCATCACCGATCGTTTTTTTCGTGAGGAGCTGGTGACGGAGTCGGCGACTCATCCTGATTTTGCTGCAACTTATGTCGACCAAGCCGCGGCCATTGTCCTGCCTGGTGGAACGGTGGAGTCGCTGGGACAAGCGACCACGCAGCGAGCTGGTTCCGTGCTCGTGATCGGATCCAACGAAGACTTTTGGAATCTGGGGAGTGATTCGACGCGTCCCAGCCGGTTACCAAGCGACGACGAAATTGTTCTCAATCGCCCCCTCGCCGATGAGCTCCGCGTGGCCGTGGGAGATCGAGTGCTGCTGCGATTACCAAAGTCGAACCAAGTGCCCGCCGACAGTCCGTTGGGGCGTAAGACAGATCTGATTCGTACGCTCGCCGACTTACGTGTCGTCGATATCATTGAACCAACCGGCCTGGGACGATTCAGTTTGAGCTCTTCGCAGCGTTTTCCGCTGAACGCCTATGTGGCCACCGCTACGCTCCAGCGGGCCCTTGAACAACCGGGGCGAGTCAATGCGCTCTTCTTAGCGGCTCGCAATCCGCAGGCTACACGCAACGCCGCGGCAATGATCACGCCACGTCTCACCGATCTCGGACTCTCGCTGCAATCGGTCCAGCAGACATTTCGCGAGGACAAGGCGGCTGACGCGGAAACAATTTTTGACTACGTACAGTTAGCCAGTGAGCGGCTTTTGCTGGACGATGACGTCGTTCGGGTCACACAAAACGCCCTGCGACCGCATGAACCACAACCTGTTTTTACTTACCTCGCCAACTCCATTGCCAAGGTGGGTGACTCGCGTGAGCGACCGGTGTCGATTCCTTATTCCATGATTACAGCCGTCGATTCCAACGAATCGCTAGGACCGCTGCGTGATCGGGATGGGCAAGCGATCGCAGAGTTGGCTGACGACGAAATCGTCTTGAATTCTTGGGCGGCGGAGGATTTGCAGGCCGAACTCGGTGATCGCATTCGGATCGCTTGGTTCGCCCCAGAAACGACGCATGGAGAATCCGTGGAAGTGACCGCCGAGTTTCGCTTGCGGGCGATCGTGCCGGTCACGGAACCGGCGCATGGGTTTGAGGGAGCGAAGAAACCACGGTTCGATGAACGTCCGACGCTGGCCAACGATCCCGATCTCACGCCAACGGTTAAGGGAGTGACTGATCAGGATTCGATCGACGATTGGGATCCACCTTTTCCCTTTGATCAGCGTCGGGTTCGACCGCGTGATGACAGTTATTGGAGTCTGTACCGTACAACTCCCAAAGCCTTTGTTTCGCTCGCTACCGGACAGCGTTTATGGGGCAGTCGATTTGGGCGAGTGACATCGGTGCGGCTCGTGCCACGGTCTGGCATGTCGCCGGATATGATGGAACAGTTTTTGGCTCGCAAGCTCATGTTCAGCAATGTTCGACTGGGCTTCGATATCGTGCCGGTGAAGCAGCGCAGTTTGGCGGCGGCGCGCGGTACCACTCCATTTGATGCGCTATTTCTGTCGCTGAGCTTTTTCATCATCGCCGCCGCGCTTGTGCTGGTAGCGCTGCTCTACCGGTTGAGCATGGAGCAGCGGGCGACCGAAATTGGAGTGCTGTTGGCACTGGGCTGGCCCTTGCCGCGGCTCACGCGATTGCTGGCCAGCGAGGGTATTTTCGTGGCCCTCGTGGGAGGTGCACTGGGTGTCGTGCTCGGAATTGGCTATGCCTGGTTGATGATCACGGGATTAACGACCTGGTGGGTAGGCGCAATCGCCACGCCCTTTTTAGAGCTCCATATCGCCGCACGTAGCCTCCTGATCGGCTATGTGAGTGGCTCGATCGTCTCCACGATGGTCATTTTGTTCAGTCTGTGGCGTGTGCGGCTGATTCCAGTGCGACAGCTGATCGCCGGTCGCCTGACAGGCGGGATAACCTCGGCCCAGCACCGCATTCAAACTTCGTGGTTCACCGCCGCCATCACGCGCGGCACAGCGGTAGCCTTATGGCTGGCCCCTCTTGCCGCGCTAGGGCTGGCTGTCTTCGCCACGCGACTGGTTGCAGAAGCACAAGCGGGAGCGTTTGTGGCGAGCGGCATGCTGTTGCTGGGCGCGCTGCTGGTGTTTATCTGGCGGTGGTTTGCTCGCGTGACTCGAATCGATCACCATCGTTCGTCCGCGGCACTCAGCGGCGGTTTGTGGGAACTTGCTGCCCGGAATGCGGGACGAAATCCCAGTCGCAGCGTGCTCACCATCGGCTTGGTCGCGGCCGCCTGCTTTTTGATTGTGGCGATGAGCGCTTTTCGGCTGGCGCCGACGGCTGCCGGAACCGGTGGCTTCGCCTGGATCGCCCAAAGCTCGCAGCCCATCTTTGTGGATCTCAATCGCGAAGAAGTACGCGAAGAATTGCCCGGCGACGCCGGACGTAGTTTAGAGGGCAGTACGATTCTGTCGCTACGACTGCAGCCTGGTGAGGATGCCAGCTGCGCGAATTTATATCAAGCCACGCAGCCTCGCGTTCTCGGGGTATCGGCGGCCATGATGAAATTCTTTGACGATCCCGCAGTAAGCGGATTTCGGTTTGCTGCTACCGCCTCCTCCATCACAACTGCCTCCTCCATCACAACTGCTGAGTCTCGCCCGACTGCTGAGTCTGCCTCCACGCCTTCCAATCCCTGGCGTCTGTTGCAGGCGTCGGCCGCGGTAGCGACGCCTGCAACCGATCGGGAAGATCAAGCCAAAGCGGCAGACAGCTCCGCTCGTGCCGACACAATGGAACCGCTTTCCTCGAGTGTCATTCCCGTGATTCTCGACAAGAACACAGCGCTTTACAGTTTGCATTTGTATGGCGGGATTGGGCAAACGTTTTCCGTGACGTACGACGGGCACGAGCCGATTGAATTTCAGGTCGTGGGTCTGCTCGACAATAGTGTGCTACAAGGCAGCTTGCTCATCGATGAGCAACGTTTCACCAAGCTCTTTCCCGAAATATCGGGCTATCGATATTTTCTCATACGCACTGCCCCTGAGCGCGAAATGGAAGTGGCTTCCGCACTGGAAGATGCCTTAAGCGACCAGGGACTAGATGCTACCAGTGCGCCGCGATTACTGGCCGATTTTCTGGCCGTTCAGAACACGTACTTAAGTACCTTCCAAAGCCTCGGGGCACTTGGCCTGCTGCTCGGCACGTTTGGTTTAGCGACGATTCAGTTGCGTAATGTTTTCGAGCGTCGGGGGGAACTCGCGCTGCTCCGAGCGCTGGGGTTTGAGCGGCGTAGACTGGCGCTGTTGGTGCTGGCGGAGCATCTTGTGTTGCTACTTGGTGGACTGACAGTTGGCACGGTTGCGGCCTTGGTAGCAGTTCTTCCGCATCGTGCCGTGGGGGGAACTCAGCTGCCGGTCTTTGAGCTGACGGCGTGGCTGCTGCTCATCCTGGCTTGCGGGCTTCTGACCGGATTAGGGGCGGTACGAGCGACCTTGCGAGCTCCCCTGCTGGGAGCGCTTCGCGGTGACTGATCGACCATGACACTCGAACCTTCCTCCACTCCTGCCAACGTGTCCGCCGAGCCTCGCGCCCAGATCGCGCACTCCGCGGCATCCGTTGCGGCATCGTCGGAGCAACCAGCCCGCAACCCGGATAAAACGTCCACACGTCGGCGCTGGCTCAAGCTGTTACTGATCGCCAATCTGCTGCTGGGTGGATCGGCCTTGGCGATCCTGCTGGCGCGGCGCCAGGGGTTACCGAAAGTGACACCGGAAGCGCTGGAGCGAGCTCGTGAAAAGTGGGCGCAGAACGGCTTGAGTTCTTATCGAGTCCAGGTGCAGGTGACGGGACGCCAGGCGGCGGTGTATGAAGTGGTGGTTCGCGATGGCGAAGTGGAATCAGCGCGACGGAATCGCCAGCCGCTCAAGACATCTCGCACGCTGGGTACTTGGAGCGTCCCAGGAATGTTCGCCACCATCCAGCTCGACTTGGATGCGATTAGCCGTAGTCAGCCGGTCATGATCCGAGCGGAATTTGATGAACGGTATGGTTATCCGCGTCGGTTTCATCGTCTCGATACCAGTGGCACGACTGGGAATCCTGAAGTCTACTGGGAGGTGGAGCGATTAGAGCCAGTGTCCGGCGACGAATCGTTGCCGTGAGTTGTCCCAGGGAATCTTGAAGGCGGTGGGCATGCAAGCATCATGGCGCGGAAAAGTCGTGCTGGTCACGGGCGGTTCCGCCGGACTCGGTCGACAACTGGTGCAAAGCTGGGCTGAACGTGGAGCCCGCGTCATTGCCGTCGCTCGACAACGCGATCTGTTGCTGGCCAGCGTTCAGCCTCTGTGGGATCAAGGGCTCACGGTTCAGGCGCTGGAAGCGGATGTGACGCAGGATGCAGCGGTTGCCGAGCTGTTCCAAACCATTCGCACGAGCTATGGGCAACTGGATGTGCTGGTGAACTGCGTGGGGGTTTCCACTCGCGGCTGGGCTCTGGATGTCACTCCCGAGGAATATCACCGACTTTTAGACATCAACTTTCTTTCCGTGGTTCGCTGTACGCGAGCGGCGCGGGAGCTGTTGGAGGCATCGCAAGGTCAGGTCATCAATATTGGGTCACTGGCTTCCAAAGCTGCCGCGCGCTATCTCGGTGGATATGCACCGACCAAATTTGCGCTGGCAGCTTATTCTCAGCAACTGCGCTATGAATGGCGTGAGCGTGGCGTACAGGTGCTGTTAGTCTGCCCCGGTCCCATTGCCCGCGATGATGGCGGTCGTCGTTATGCGGCAGCGACAACCGCAGGGGAGAGTTCTCGGGAGTTACCAGCTTCGGCACAATCGCCAGGTGGTGGCGTCAAGCTGCGCGGTATTGATCCTCGCCTGCTGACGGAGAAGATCATCCATGCAGCGGAGACGCGGCAACCGGAACTCGTGGTTCCAGGTAAAGCGCGACTGCTGTTCGCTCTCGCGCAGCTCTGGCCCCGGCTGGCGGATTGGATTTTGCTGCGGAAGACCTCTTAAGCGCCGCCCTTTCAGCGTGGCGGCACCCGATAGACGCCACGTTCAATCGCCTTGGTTAACTGCTCATCGGCGGTTTGCGGATCGGGATACGACAGTCCGCGGCCTGTCTCTCGCCATGTGGCAAGTTCACTCACCAGGCGATCGTGATGCAGCCGCAGACGGATGTGGGCTTTCACGGAAAAGCTGATCTGAAAAACCATCGTGACAATTAGCAGAGTCGCAAAGACACGACGCTGTTGGCAACGATGAGGCCACAACTCATAGAGTGCGAAGTAATTCAAGGCCAGGGTGAGCAGTGGCAGAATGCGATAACGCGATGCCAGTGCCTGCGGAACTCCAAATCCCGCTCGACTTAAACTTGCCGCAAACATGCTCCCCAAACAAAACATCAAGAGATAAAAGACGAGCGGATTGCGACGATCATAGCGTCGCCAGGCGAGCAGTAAGAAACAACTCACCTGGAACATCCCCGCCAGGAAAGCGATCGGGCGACCAAGGTCACCCAGAAAAGCTCCGCAAAGAACTCCATAAAAACGTATGAGCCGCACGGGGTTCAGCAGCTGTTCGCGAATCGAAGGGTGTCCCGTAGGCGGTCGATATCCCGTGAAATAACACCAAAGAAGGCCACCTGTGAACGCTGTAAGAAAGAGCAACGTGAGTCGTGACCGGGGAATCTTTTCATAGCAGCGTACCAACTGCCAGAGAAAGAATACGACGAAGACCAAGATGCCGTTACCACTGGTATAAGTGGCGAACGTGGCCCAAACAACGGCAACTAATTGCCAGCGCAGCGTTGTCCACTGCCAGCAAGTGATCGCAAGTGCCGCAAACAGGAGCACATAAAAATTTTGGAGCGATGCCATCGCCCAGGTCATGTTCTCCCACGATTGCGGCGTAAACAAAATGCAGAGAAGCGGCAAGAAAGGCCAGCGTGGCAAGTTACGCCCGCGCCAGTTCCACGCCAACACCAGACAAATTCCCACAACCGCCAGGTTACCAATCCAGATGAGGATGCGCAAATCGATAGGTCCAACAGCTTGATGCATGAGCCAGGCGATCGATCGCGTCCAGAGAATCCGGTGCTCATTGTGCTGCTTGTAAAACTCACTTAGGGTGAGGGGCGACGCCGAGAGGAAGTCGAGCAAGCTGTCGAAATCATCCCAAAAAGGGATGTTCACGGCGTAATGCGCGATGAGCCCGAAGTAACTCACCAGCGGAACGCTGGCCAGTGCGATCCAGCCGAGCCAGTACGCTGATGCACCGGGTGAAGAAGTCGGAGTGGTGACGACCGACGAAGGGCCCAAGTAACCATCAGGCGGAGACGATGATTGCGATCCGAGATCCGCTCGTCGGTCCGTCGCTTTCATACCCCTCTCCACACGCCACTCATACTTGTTCGCTCAGATTTTACGTGGCAGCCTAGCCGCCAGCCCAGGTTGCCTCAAGATCGGTTTGGGTAATGAGGGCGGCTGGCGTTAGACCGATAAACTGCAATTGACGCGGCGGATCCGATTGATTACACAAACCGCACAATTCAGGAAGTTCGAGGCTCGCTGACAAGGAGGTCAGTCGTGGCAGTGGTTATCGTGACAGGATCGGCAGGATTAATTGGTGCGGAATCGGTGCGGATGTTCAGCCAACGCGGCTGGGATGTAGTCGGCATCGATAACGACATGCGAAGCGTGTTTTTTGGAGCGGAGGCTTCGACGCGTTGGAGCCGTCAATCGCTGCAGACGGCCGTCCGTGGTTATCGTCATCACGATGTCGATATTCGCGACCAGCAGGCACTTGAAATCATTTTCCGTCAGTACGGTCACGACATTCGAGCGGTTGTCCATACAGCAGCACAGCCGTCGCATGACTGGGCGGCTCGCCAGCCGATGGTCGATTTCACCGTCAATGCAGTCGGTACCATGAACCTCCTGGAAGCAACTCGGGCTCACTCGCCACAGGCCAGCTTTCTGTTCATGTCCACCAACAAGGTCTATGGCGATAATCCCAATCATCTACCACTCGTCGAATGCGAATCGCGCTGGGAACTGGATAGTGCTCATCCGTTTGCTGAGCACGGAATTGATGAATCGATGTCGGTTGACCATACCAAACATTCGCTCTTCGGCGTCTCGAAATTGGCAGCTGATGTGATGGTGCAGGAGTATGGTCGTTACTTCGGCATGAACACGGTTTGCTTTCGAGGCGGCTGTTTGACGGGCCCCGGACATTCGGGTACCAGCTTGCACGGGTTTCTTTCGTATCTCGTCAAGTGTGCAGTAACGAACACTGAGTACACGATCCTGGGCTATCAAGGAAAGCAGGTGCGTGACAATATTCATTCACAGGACCTGGTGGAAATGTTTTGGCATTATTGCCAGGATCCCGATCCGGGCGCCGTCTACAACGCGGGTGGCGGGCGTCATAGCAATTGTTCGATTCGCGAGGCGGTGACGGAATGTGAACGACTCACCGGTCGCCCGATGCATATTAAGTATGATGATCAGGCGCGCAGTGGCGATCACATCTGGTACATCAGTGACACTCGACGCTTTCAGCAGCGGTATCCCGGCTGGCGTCACACCCATAACTTGCGTCAGATCATCGCCGAAATCCATGAAAGTTTGACGTGGCGCTATCGTCGCCAAGCAGGATAATGACTGGCTGATTGAGCTTTAGCGGGGACCTGCAAGCATGGATGTGAGGCGTATTTTAATCACTGGAGGCGCGGGATTTGTCGGGTCCAGCCTCGCGATTCGTTTCGCCCAGCATCGTCCGAATCTGGTAATCACCGCACTGGATAACTTGAAGCGACGCGGCAGCGAGCTCAATTTGAGTCGTTTACGCACCCATGGAATCCAATTCCTGCAAGGTGATGTTCGCTGTCCTGAGGATCTGGCGGCGCTGGAACCTTGCGACTTACTCATTGACTGTGCCGCTGAGCCGTCGGTACAAGCGGGAACCAACGGCTCTCCCCAATACGTGCTGAATAACAATCTGGTCGGCACACTTCACTGCCTGGAAGCCGCTCGACGCTGGAACGCCGCCGTGCTGCTGCTGAGCACCAGCCGTGTTTATCCCATTCGGGCGCTGAATGATTTGCCCTTTGAAGAATCGCCTACGCGCTATCGCTGGCTGCCGTCATCGCAGCCCACTCCGGGTTTCTCGGACAGCGGCATCGCGGAAACTTTCTCTCTCGATGGAGCTCGTTCCTTCTACGGTACCAGTAAACTTTGCTCCGAGTTTTTGTTGCAAGAATATGCGGCTACGGGCCTGAGGACGTTGATCAATCGCTGTGGCATCCTCGCCGGTCCCTGGCAAATGGGGAAGGTCGACCAGGGGGTCATCACGCACTGGATTGCGAGTCATCATTACGAACGACCACTCCGCTATCTCGGCTTTGGCGGACAGGGAAAGCAAGTTCGCGATGTCCTGCATGTGGATGATCTGTTTGACCTGATCCTGCAGCAACTGACCCATGATGAAGCCTGGAATGGCTCGGTATATACAGTGGGTGGAGGTGCTCCGGTTTCCACGTCGCTCCGCGAATTGACGGCAATTTGTCAGGCCGTAACAGGGAATGAGGTGCCGATTGCGACCGTACCGGAAACCAGTGCCGTTGATTTGAGAATCTATTTATCGGACTGTCGTCGCGCGACCGCAGCCTTTGGATGGCAACCGCAACGTTCCTTACAGGACGTCGTGACCGACATTCATCGCTGGATCACCAGCCACGATGCGACCTTGAAGTCCATACTTGGCTAAGTCACTCCTAGAGGTTTCACGGTGAAATTATCAATTGTGATTCCCGCACATAACGAGGAAAAAAACATCGGGCCGTGTGTGCGCGAATTGCAAGACGCTCTGCGCGCCGCCGAAGATATTCCCTACGAGATCATTGTGGTCGATGATAATTCCCGCGATGCCACGGCTGCCGTCGTTAAAGAGTTACAACGGAATGACGGGTGCCTGCGACTTGTGCGTCGACAACTTCCCGCCGGATTTGGCCGTGCGATTCGTTCAGGCTTGGCCGCCGTCACCGGCGAGGCGGTTATTATCTGTATGGCCGATTTGTCTGATCGCCCCGAAGATGTCATTACCTACTATCGGAAGCTGCAGGAGGGATATGACTGCGTATATGGTTCGCGCTTCCTACGGGGCTCGACGGTCGAAAACTATCCGCCGTTCAAATATGCCGTCAATCGACTCGTCAATCGTCTGATCCAGGTACTTTTTCTGACTCGACATAATGACTTAACCAATGCCTTCAAGGCCTATCGTGCTGACGTGTTGCAGGCTTGTGGCCCGCCTTCGGCCAGTCATTTCAACATCACGATTGAATTGTCTTTAGGCCCAGTTATGCGTGAATGTCGTATCGCCACGGTGCCCATCGCCTGGCGTGGTCGATTGCATGGCGTGTCCAATTTGAAACTTTGGCAAATGGGCCGCCGTTATCTTGCCACTCTCCTTTGCGCCTGGCTTACTCGCTGGCTGATCGCCGACGACCTGATCGCCGAATGGCGAGCTCGTCGAGCGAGTGGAACGATTGCAAAGAGTTAGCGGACAATCTCACCGAGTGGCCGCGCCGGCAACATGTGCCTCCCGGGCAATGGCCTGTCGGTTGGTATCAGGACCTAAGGCTGCGGCATTGATCGAGGATCGCAGCGGTGTTGCTGGTACCAATTCTGGTCACGCCGCGCTGTCGAAGTTGCAAGACCGTTTCAAGATCGCGAATTCCCCCGGCCGCCTTCACTTGGACACGTGTCGGCAAATGTTGACGCATCAATTCCACGTCGGTGAGTGTTGCTCCACCCGTACCAAAGCCTGTGGAAGTTTTCGCCCAGTCCACATCCAGTTCGCCGCAAATCGCACAGAGCTTGATCTTCTGTTGGTCGTTTAAGTAACAGTTTTCGAATATCACTTTAACCTTGCAACCGGCATAGTGAGCCGCGAAATTGATGGAGGCGATATCGTTCCGAACGTAGCCCCATTCGCCACTCAGCACTGCGCTGATGTTGACCACCATATCGAGTTCTCGCGCGCCGTCATCAATCGCTTGCTTTGCTTCGGCGAGTTTAACGGGCGTTGTTTTGTCCTGCCCCTCATGGAACTGGAATTGACGAGCTCTTGAGTTAGCATAACTCTAAGGAGCTTGTTCATGAGCGAATCGATCGAACGTAAACGACGGTGTTTTTCCGACGAGCAGAAGGCGGCTATC
>JBIIHW010000056.1:0-29636 GCA_044235425.1 Pirellulaceae bacterium | reverse complement strand
ATTCAAGTCCGCTAACAGAACCAACTGGTGCCAGACACCAGTTGACCCGTTCCCCCACCGGTCACCGAGACAAAACAACGCAGCTTACGCAACCTCCCCAGACCAACATTGAAGTCCGCTAACAGAACCAACTGGTGCCAGACACCAGTTGACCAGTTCCCCCACCGGTCGCCGAGACAAACCAACCCAATTCACGCAAACTACCCATCCCAACATTCAAGTCCGCTAACCGAACCAACTGGTGCCAGACACCAGTTGACCCGTTCGCCCACCGGCCGCCGAGACAAAACAACCCAATTTACGCAAACCACCCATCCCAACATTCAAGTCCGCCAACCGAACCAACTGGTGCCAGACACCAGTTGACCCGTTCGCCCACCGGCCGCCGAGACAAAACAACGCAGCTTATGCAACCTGCCCAGACCAACATTGAAGTCCGCTAACAGTACCAACTGGTGCCAGACACCAGTTGACCCGTTCGCCCACCGGTCGCCGAAACAACACAGCCCAATCAAACCAGCTCCAACAAACGAGGCAGCCGACCGATCCAACGGGCACTGGACGCTCGTTGAAGTGAGTGACCGGTGGGTGAAGGGAAGATCCCAGGATGGCTGGCCGCTCGGCCGCTTGCGGCCTAAACGGAGTTCTCAGCACAAACCCCAGAGGGGCTCGCGTTGACACTCACCCCAGACCTGCCTATCATCCGCGAGCGGGCGCGGGGTAAGGCCGATCAAATCGGGTGAGCGGGAGCGTGCGAACGTAGAACTTATGGCCGTCTTTTCTGGATTTGAACATATTGTGCGGGAGCATGAATCGCTGGCCCCACACACTTGGCTGCGGCTGGGAGGAACTGCGGAATATTTCGCGGAACCCACGTCGGTCGAGGACTTAGCCGGACTTGTGCGGTGCAGCGCCGCTGCCAAACTGCCCGTTCGTCTGCTCGGTGGCGGCTCGAACTTAATCGTTCGCGATGGCTCCCTGTCCGGGCTCGTCGTACACCTCTCGGCAGCTGCGTTCAGCGCGATTCAGATCAATGGCACCACCGTCACCGCCGGGGGTGGCGCGAAATTGTCACACGTCATTTCTGCGGCAGTGGGAGCGGGCCTGGGTGGGCTTGAGCAATTAGTAGGAATTCCCGGCACCGTGGGAGGAGCTCTGCACGGCAATGCCGGCACCGAAGTAGGCGACATCGGTCAATGGACCGATTCGGCCCAAGTGATGCTTCGCGACGGCTCGTTGCACACTCGCCAACGCGACGACCTGCGCTTCGGCTACCGCGAAAGCAGTCTCGATGAACTCGTCATCCTCTCCGCCCGCTTCGAACTGGAGCGTGAGACGGTCGATGTGCTTACCAAGCGACTACAAAAGTTATGGATCGTCAAGCGTGCCACCTTGCCGCGCGGTGACCAAGGCTCCGCCTGGATCTTCAAAAACCCACTCGGCTCCTCCGCCGCCAGCCTGATCGAACAGGCCGGACTCAAGAACGCTCGAGTTGGTCAAGTCGAAGTCAGTAGCACGAATGCCAACTGTTTTGTGGCCAGTGCGGGAGCGAGTAGTCGCGAGGTGCTGGAACTGATTGCGCTGGTGCGTGAACAGGTGCTGGAACGGACCGGCGTCCAACTAGAAACTCAAATCGACATCTGGTAGTGGTCGAGTGCCTGATGGCAGCAAGGAGGCTGCTTGATGAATGCCGCCAAGCCCCGCGTGCCCCGCGAGCGACTCGCTCGAGGACTCTCGCGCGCCCTTGCTTGGTCGCAGCAGGGCCCAGGCGCCGCAGTGGTACTTATTGGCGGTTTTCTGGTCGTCGGCTTGATCTTTGTCGTCGGTAGTATGATTGCCTGGCGGCGCTGGGGCGGCCTCGTCGCCCGCGATCCACGTTTCACCATCACCGCCGATAATCTGGAATTGCCTGAGCAGCCGGCCTGGATTCGCGCGAACGTGAAGGAAGAGGTAATGCGGGACGGTAACCTGGCGGCCGTCAATCTGCTTGACCCTCAAGCCACCATGCGAGTCGCTCGAGCGTGTGAAGTGCATACCTGGGTCGCAGATGTGAGGCGAGTGCGCAAGCAGTATCCGTCGCGGCTGGTGGTGGAATTGGAATATCGCAAGCCGGTGGCGATGGTGGAAGTGAAGATGGGTGAGGAGCGTGGGCTGCTGCCGATTGATGGGCGCGGCGTGTTGTTGCCACCGCAGGATTTCACGTCGGAGCAGTGCCGCGATTTCCTCCGCTTGGCGGCTGGGGAAACGTACCCCGCTGGCCCAGCCGGCACAGCCTGGGGGGACGAACGCGTAATCGGCGCGGCGCAAATCGCGTCGCTATTGGCGGACCAGTGGCGCGAGCTGGGCTTACATCGAGTGGTGGCGGTGGCGAAGAACGACCCGCAGCGACGCCGTTTTGCCGATCCCACCTACGAACTGACGACCCGCTCCCCCACGCTCGTAATCTGGGGACATGCACCAGGCAAAGAGCTCAACACCGAAGCCAGCGCCGCCGAAAAAATCGTTCGCCTGGAGCAGTTAATCGCCAAGCATGGCCAGTTGCCAACCGAGGGCGCGGGGCTGGAGATTGACCTGCGCGATCGCGCGGGAATCACCATGCGACCGCGAACCGTCACCCCGGCGTCGTACCCGCGCGCATCACTTCCCATCCCCGAAGAAACCCCCGCCGCCGCCCCGCAGTAATCAAACCTCAGAGCCTTACCTAACCCACGGCGTTGCCGTGGGCTGGCATGTGGCTACCCCTCCGGGGCGTAAAACGTGCGAGCTTCGGCATCAACGCTCCAATTCCGCCTGGTGCTGGTACCACCTGACGAACACGGCCGGCCATCGTGCTTTGCGCACGGCTTACCCTTGCGGCGTGCGAGCCCAGTAGCCCACCACCAGGCCTCTATGGTTCTCAGCAAAAAATGTTCGGCCCTCGGTAAAACTGGCCTGCTCTCTTTAAAAGCGGCCTGCTCTGCGTTAGGATATCGCTACTCGTCCGGAGGGTAAGCGAATGGTGAGCGGCCACACTGGAAATGTGGTGCCGGGCAACCGGTTGCGAGTTCGAATCTCGTGCCCTCCGCTTTCGGTAAACCTAGACGCCACAAACCTTTGTGGCGTCTTTCTTTTTGCGCGAACAGCTGCAATTCAGCGCCGATGTGGCCCGATTTGTAGCCAAAATGTAGCCAATCTCGCGCTGCTCGAGTTTTCACACACCCCTGGACGCTCTCTGTTTCACACTAGCCCGACGCGCAAGCGAGGGAAGCAAGGGCATTCGTTCAGGTTTAGGCCTTCGCGCTGTGTCCCTAGTGCTGGCAGTATTCATCGGCCAAGGTGAAGCCAATGCCATCGCTCCGCGATTCCGGAGGTTTTATCGAGCATACGTTCCAGGCGTTTACACGCCTGGCTATCAAATGCCACGGCTCCGCCGTTCAGGAACCGGACGGCTCGCGCCCAATGCCACTTACTTTCTCGTTTTTTCAAAACACACCCATTTGGCACAAGACTTCCGCCACGGGAACTGAGACAGTTGGGAGTCGAGATGAGCTCAGTCAACGATGCGGCATGGGTCGATGGCATGGCCGAAGGCCATTAGACACCGTAGCCTAGCGGCAACGCCCTAGGACTCTCAGTAGGGATGCGCGTACATGACAGACCACGAGTTGAAAATGGCCTTCGGCCAAACTCAGTTGGGGATGCTACCAGTAACGACGTCGGTGTAGGTCCGCGGGCGATGCCCGCGGCTACGGTGTCGTATGGCCTTCGGCCAAGTTTTGGAACTGATGCGCATTCGTGCGATTCGAGAGATTCGTGGTTTTCTCGACCGATGGCATCTTCACCCGGCCCCGTTATCGCACGCTTCGCAGTGCTCTCTATGGTGCTGTCGGAACGGGTATGGCGCCCTCAGGGATACTAGCTCACCGAGTAACCGAGAAAGTAAGTGGCATTGGGCTCGCGCCGTGCCGCTTGCATGGGACTACCGTACCGACCAGCAACCGCCAATGCCATCGCTCCGCGATTCCGGTGGTTTTATCGGGCGTACGGTCCAGACGCTTACACGCCTGGCTAACGAATGCCACGGCTCCGCCGTTCAGGAAGTCGGGGCGACGGATCTCGCCCCTGTGGCTGCCCACAAAATAACCAACAGGCGCTGCGAACACCTGGACGCTTCGGTTCGATGCGACGGAAAATCTAGAATAAGGCCGATGCACTGCATCGGCCTTATTCCACGAATATGACTTGATGGGCTTCCAGCCAGGTAGGCGGCTCACACTTTTCGGCTAAACGTCGAATCACCGGTTCAGGTACCGTGCGACTTCGGGACTTGTTTTGTCGCAGTATGGTCTCCAACGGCGGCTCGACATAAACAATTTCGATCCGTGCGTGATAGTCAGAAAAAAGATCCAACCAGCGTCCACGAGTCTGGCGCATCGTATTGGTCGCATTGAAAGCAAACGATGTTTTCGATCGCAACAATTCCCGACAACGCTCCTGCGCCTCTTGTGCCACTCGCCCCTGATTCTCTGTTGGTTCTACTTCCATTTCATCGCGGAGGTCATCCAGCGAAATGACTGGCAACTTCGGTCGATTCCGCCCAAGCCAAGTATCTTTACCGCTTCCCGGTACGCCCGCCATGATTGTGACCGTGCAGGAAAAATCCTCGTACGGAACATAGTGCAGATTGGGATCGGATTGGCGAAAAAAGACGAAACGCGCGTGATCTGTCGCAAACGGATATGGTTGCCCAAAACAATGAGAGTCTTCCGCAACAAGCTTCCAGAGGTGGAGATCCTCCTCAGGCCGCCCCATCGAGTCCGTATCGCGCCCTCGATTATCCGCTAGTGCGAATAAGTACAGGAGACGATTATTGACAAGCCAGGAGTGACGCACAACTTCATGGGTGGCCGATGTTCGCTCCTGCAAAAACACAGGCTTACCATGATAGCGCACCAAGCGTGCGATCTCTTCACGAGTTGTCAGATCGCATCCCAGCTCGCGCAGTACGGCACGAGCGATGACTTCACCCTTTACCGCATGCTTGGGCGAACGAACTCGCCCAGTCGCAGGATCGACTTCAGTCGTCAGAGGCTTGGCGACATCATGGAATAAGCCCGTCATCAGCAACACAAGCTGTTCGTGCGATGACAATGAGTCCCACTCGTCTAACTGCTGCAATTCCGCAATCACCATTTTGGTGTGAGTCCATACGTCGCCCTCGGAATGCCATTCGGCATCCTGCAAACAGACTGACATGGCGCGACACCACGGCTGGGCCTCAGCCCAGGCCATGATGTCAGCTTGTGTGGCTGTCTTGAGTTGTTGCCAGTTCATGACCAGATATCCACATCTTTTGCTAATTGATTGGGAACCATCTGCTGATGTTGCCAGTGAGTACTCTGCTTGATCTTTTCCACGAACTCGGGTCGCACCCATTTAGCTCGTCGAGTGACCGCTCCCTGGGACTCAGTTCGCAGGTACAAGCCTTCCATCAAATGATCGATACGATTCGTGAGCGGATTCTCAAAATGACTATCAAAGGCCGATGACCCGACCAATCGTTCCAGATCTTGCCGTTTGACCGAGCCCCGATGAACAACCGGCACGGTCTGGATTCCCGTATCACTGAGAATGCTCAGCCTGGTTTCCAAGTCGAGAAACATTTCTAGTTTTTTATCGTAAATATCAAACTCATAGAAATAATGAGTGAGTTTTCGATAGTGAATCGAATGCCTCGCATAGACCCATTCGCCAAACATGAGAAACCGATCTTGCAAACGATCTTCCAATACGGGCCGTTTGACCTCAGCCCATTGCTTGAAGAGATCGTACTGCGGATGCATTCCCTCGCCGATCAGGTGTCCTCGGCATTGAAGAATCAAGTTGCCAGCCGTGGAAAAGTGAATACCGACGTTGGTGCCATCGATCTTCTCTTCGACAATCAGTGACTGATCCGCGATCAGCGTTTTTGACTCCACTTCGCCGAGATGCTTGTCATCGTCGGTGCCGTGAGAACCAAACAGGTGCGGTGTTCGTGGAAACTTGGTGAATTCACCGTATGAGGCGCCCATGACGACGTTCCTAGAATTGAGACTTTCCTTTAAACAATAAAGACTCGCGATCAGTCGCAAATCTGGGATTGATCGAACGGACAGTTCAGCCGCCCGAAAGGTTCACGTAAAAGCCTGTCTGCGAGCCTGGAATTCTATCGCGCCCAACCGAGAAAAAGCTGACTGACCTGAGTTCCGACAACAAAGCTCCAGGGCCGGCTTCCGTAACTTCATGTCGCCGTGCGAGACCTACTGTCCACCCGTCAAACGTTGCTTGCCCGGTGTGGCCACGGTATGCTCGCAGAGATTCTGTGGCGAATTCCGAAATTTGAACTTTGCATCGGAGAAGCTGCGATGAGGAGTTGTCGCCGAAGTGGTCGCGCGAAATGGTGGCGCAGCGGCTGGGAATTGACCTTAGTGCTGAGCCTCAGCCTGGCGGGGCTCGCTGGGCCAGCGCCGGTTTATGCCATCTGCGGGCTGGATTTCGCGATCTACTCGCAGGTCCGCGACGTGCAAAGCCTGGACGCCGCCCGCGTCTGGACTCGACAGCTCACGCAATCGGCTGGGCTATCGTGTATCGTCTGCCACGAGGCCGGTTTTGGACCGCGGAATTCTTATGGCGCCGCCATCAACCTGCTCATCAGCGGTTATGACCGTGAAGATTCCGTTCGCAAACGCGAAGCGGGGCGACGAGTGAGCGATATTCCCGCCCACCCCTCTCTACCTAACTCACCCACCTTCGGCGATTTAATTCGACAAGGTTTATCACCAGCCACCGAACTTACACCTGACCTGCTGGCCTCACTGAATCTGCCGGCTCCTCCCGCTGAAGAAATCTCGGTTGAGCGTGCGCGGGAGCTGATTCGCCAGGTGCAGTCCGAGTCTCGTTTCGGAATCTTGCAGCTCAGCCGAACGACTGACGTGAGCGCCGATGTGGCTGCCACTTTGGCTGAGTTTCAAGGGGAAATGCTGATTCTTGGCGTGAAATCGCTGACGTCCGAGGTGGCGCGAGCACTAGCAAACAGTCAGGCCGCTACCATCTGGCTGCACTCCGTCACGACGGTCACACCAGAGGTTGCCGAGTTGCTGGCAAAGGCCCGCAGCGAGCTCGTTCTGTCGGGTTTGGTGGAGCTCGATTCTCCGCCGCTCGCCGAAAAATTAGTGCGACGACCAGTCAGCCACTCATTCCCCTATTTGAAACAAATCACACTCGAGACCGCAGCGGCACTCGCCAAAAGCTCCCGCGGTTTGACCTTGAGCAGCCTTGCCGAGCCCGCGGTGGAAATCCAAGACGAGTTGGCGAAAACGGTGGGATCGTTGACAATGCCGAGCCTCTCGTCGCTCGACTCGCTGCCACTCACCAAAAAACTAGCCGCCGGTTTCGCGCAGTCCGTTTTGCTCCCCAACATCAAAACGTTGTCGGTGGAGCAAGCGCGAGAGATCGTTTCCATCAAGCGGAATTTCTTTTTGGGTGGCTGCTATCTACCACTGTCTGTGATGACGGAGGAGATCGCGACAGTGTTCGCCAGTCAGCCGGGAGCGGGACGACTGGAATTAGGTGTTGGTGCGATCTCAGAACCTGCGTTTAAGATTCTCGTGCAATCTGATTTGAGTCTTGGGCTGCGGGAGATTGAATTACTCAATGAGGAGCAAATCAAGATTCTTTCGACCGCACCGATTTCCGTTCCTGGCGGTCCGTTTGGGCAACGAGCGAAGATCGCATTGCCGAAGCTCAAGAAACTCGACTCGCCGCTGCTCGCCAGCACCCTGCTGCGAACCTCCGCGGGCTTTGGCAGCGTAAAGTCGATTAGCTCCGAGATTGCCGCAGTGCTCGCCGCGGATTCCACTCAAGAAGTTCGAGGCCCCAACGGCACCACTCGAGTCGTGCCTCGCAGCTTGTCATTCCCGAGTCTCGAGGAGTTGCCTGTCGAAACAGCTCAGAGTCTCATGAAGGGCACTTGGAATGGGATTTCTCTGCCCAGTTTGAGCGTTGCCGCTCCGGAGACCATCCGTCTGCTCGTCGCGCAGTCCAGCGTTGTCTCGCTGGGATTGACGAGTCTATCCCCCGAAGCTGCGTCGGCCTTTGGAGGGATGGCTCGAGATCCCGTCAACCTTGGTGGTGGGCTGGTGATCCTCCCGTATCTTACCGAGCTCTCTCCGGAAGCGGCCAGAAATCTCGTCGGCGCCCTCAACCGTGGATCGTTGGCGACTGAAGGTGGACTGGACCTGGCACCGCAGTTGTTTCTGGGTGGTCGCTTGCCATCCGGGTTATCGATGCGAGGTGGCGGCCCACCACTGACCCCAGAGCTTGCGGCCGAACTTGCTCAATATCGCGGCCGATTATCGCTGGCTGGCCTGCAAGAACTCTCGGCCCAAGCGGCCGCCGAACTGGCGGTCTATCGTGGCTGGGGAATTGAACTGTCGGGACCCGCGATTGAACAATTAGCGCCGGCGACAGCCGCATCGCTGGCAAGTTTCCCCGGTAAGCTGCAACCGCAAATGCGAGTGCTTGACTCGGTGCCGCTTGCAGAAAAACTGGCTCGACAATCTTCGCAAGCGGTGGAATCCCTGGAAACGATTTCGGCGGCGGCGATTGCACCATACGCCAAATCCAACGGCTTCTTCCGACTCCGACAAATGGCCGTGCTCGATTCGCCTGTCTTGGCAGCGCGACTGATCCAGGATTCGATAGGGCAGACCATGCCGTCGTTGCAGACGATCACGCCGGCTGCGGCTGAAGTCCTAGCCACCAGTCCGAATGCCGTTTATTTAGGACTCCGAGTGCTCACTGATCCCACCGTGGCTCGGGCACTAGCCAAGGCGAGTAAAGGCACCGCATTGCCGCGATTGCGAGCGGCCACGCCGAGCGTAATCGCAATCTTGAAGGAAGCGACCTCAATCAAGACTCCGCCTTTAGAGTCGCTGTATGTCATCGCAGATGATCCCGGGATGTAGTTTATCTCCGTGATCTCTGTGCCTCCGTGTTTTACAACTCGCAGAGGACCAGTCGCTTACGCGCCTGGCTGTCGAATGCCACGGCTCCGCCGCTCAGGAAGTCGGGGCGATGAATCTCGCCCTTGGACATTCCGATTGTGGAACGGATGCTCATTCGTGCGATTCGAGTGATTCGTGGTTTAGTCGACCACTGTGTTAATCACCTTGGCACACGGTTATGCTATCTGCCAAGTCCGTGGCTGGAGTTCGCGACAACGATCAGTCCCCAACGAACGCTCGACGTTCCACAATTCTCACCCTCAGGAGAGTGCCGATGATTAAGAAGAATGATTCGCTGGACCGACGTCATTTTCTCCGAGCGGGTGTGGCGACAGCAGGAGCGACGGTGGCAGCTCCACTGTTCATCCCCAGTTCGGCACTCGGACGAGACGGCGCGGTTGCTCCCAGCGAACGCGTGGTGGTGGGCGGCATTGGGATTGGTAATCGCGGCACCTACGATCTGGGTTGCTTTCTCGAACAGAAAGATGTGCAGTTCGTCGCCGTCTGCGACGTCAAACAAACTCGACGCACTCAAATCAAAAAGATGGTGGACAGTCGGTACGGCAATGAATCGTGTTCCACCTATCGCGACTTTCACGAATTGCTAGATCGCCAGGACATCGACGCGGTACTGATTGCGACCGGGCCGAATTGGCACTGCACGATGGCGATGGAAGCTGCGAAGGCTGGTAAGGACATGTATTGTGAGAAGCCAGTGACGAAGAATATCGCGCAGAGTTTAATTCTGGCCGAAACGATCAAGCGGACGGGACGCGTATTTCAAGCTGGCACACAGCGGCGTAATCTGCCGCATTTTGCTTTTGCTTGCGATCTCGCTCGGTCCGGCAAACTGGGAAAACTCACCAAAGTCTTCGCACATCCAGCGGGCATGCAGGCAATGATGAGTGGTTGGTTGCCGGCGGAACAGGAACCGGCCAAAGATGTCGTGGACTGGGATTTATATCTTGGCCCTGCTGCGTGGCGGCCGTTCAATCCCAAATTGCTGGATGGTTTTAATTTCGAGAAGGGTGGCGGTTTAGTGGGAGGTGGAGTGCTGGAATGGGGTTCGCACTGTGTTGACTTATGTCAGTGGGCAGTCGGAGATTGTCCGCCGCCGGTGACCTACGATCCGCCGAAGGATGGACAACTGGTCGCCCATTACTCGAGTGGCACACAGCTGATCTTCCGTGAGACGGGCTGGATTCCGCTCGGTTCCTGTCCGGTGCGATTTGAAGGTGAAAACGGCTGGGTGGAAGCGGGGGACAGCGGCAAGTTGGTGCTCAGTTCACCCACGCTGCTGGCCGGACGAACGGTGGCCGAGATTGGTGGCTACCCAGCCACCTTCCATGTGCGTGACTTCCTCGACTGCGTCAAAACGCGTAGTCAGCCGAAGGGTAATGCGCAAGCCGCTTGCAATGCTCATATTGCTTGTCACGCCGCCAACATTGCGCTCTTTCTTGGCCGGCAAGTGAAATACGACAACACGAAAAATGAATTCGTGGAAGACGCGGAAGCGAATCGCCTGCGTTCCGAGGCGCTACGAGAACCGTGGCGTCTATAGACGTTGCTGCTCGACCTAGCGCGGCGGCCGTTCCATGCACTCGATCAACCTCGATTTCATTCTCACCTTTTATTTATTTCTTCTTTCCAGAAATAACACCAGAACATACGGATTTCATTATATGTTATCTCGACATGATATGTTTTCACGATTGCTGTTGATTGTGGTCCTACTTGGTGCAGGCAGCTCAGCAGTGCACGCCGCTGATCCGCCAGCTGGCAAGTCGGAAAAGGAAACTTTGCTGCTGGAGACCTTGCGGTCAGACAAATCGCCCGGCGAAAAAGCACTAGCTTGCAAACAGCTGGCGATTTACGGATCTGGCGCAGCCGCGAAAGATTTAGCGGGACTACTGAGCAACCCGGAGCTGTCATCGTGGGCCCGCATCGCGCTGGAAGCCATTCCTGGCCCCGAAGCCGATACAGCTCTACTTACAGCCTCCCAATCACTAGACGGTCGACTCTTAGTAGGCGTCTTGAATTCAATCGGAGTGCGTCGCGTAACCGCAGCGGTGCCGGCGTTAATCGAAAGACTCAAGGATAGCAATGCCGACGTGGCATCTGCCGCAGCGGTGGCGCTGGGACGAATCGGCAATCCCGATGCCACTCAGGCCCTGAAAGCGGCCCTGACGACGTCTGCGCGAGGCGCCCGTGCGGCGGTTGGTGAAGGCTGCGTGCTATGTGCCGAGCGATTGTTCGCCGATGGTCAAGCAGCCGAAGCGGCCGCTTTGTACGACGTGATCCGAGCCGCAGATCTTCCCAAGCCGCGCATCGTCGAAGCAACTCGTGGTGCAATTCTGGCTCGCGGCAAGTCTGGCATTCCACTCTTGCTGGAACAGCTTCGCTCAAGTGATAAAGCATTTTTTCAGATCGGCTTGAGTACCGCGCGGGAGTTGCCCGGCACGGAGGTCGACCAGGCGCTGGCAGCTGAACTTGAAAAGACACCACCGGAACGTGCCGCACTGCTGATTCATGCGATGGCTGATCGCCCCAAGACCGTGGTCCTGTCGGCGATCGTCACTGCGGCCAGCAAAGGCCCCAAGTCCGTTCGCCTCGCCGCTCTTACTGCCTTATCCCAAGTTGGTGACGCCTCCAGTGTCCCCACACTACTCGACGCTGCCCTTGATCCCGACACCGAATTAGCCGCGTCCGCGCAGCAGACACTCGCCGATTTGCCCGGCACCAAGGTGGATGAACAAATTGCTGCTCGTTTGTCCAAAGCTGAAGATAAGCAGTTGTCGCTGCTGCTAGACCTAGTTGGCAAACGCCGCATCGATGCTCGTCCGGCACTGCTCAAGGCACTTGATCATGCTGACAAATCCGTGCGCGGCGCGGCGCTCAAAGCACTCGGCGAGACGATTACGGCCAAAGAATTGCCAGTGCTGATTGCCCAAGTCGTGACGCCGAAAAACGCTGCTGACGAAGCGGTCGCGCAGCAAGCCCTCAAGGCAGCTAGCGTCCGCATGGAGGATCGCGAGTCGTGTGCTGGTGAATTATCGAGTGCTTACAATAAAACATCTTCTGTAGCGACGAAAATCTCATTGCTACAAATCATGGCTGAAGTGGGAGGCACCAAGGCACTTGCCACACTCGCCTCGGCCGCGAAGACAAATGATGCTCAATTGCAGGATGCCAGCACGCGTTTACTGGGTGAGTGGATGACTGCCGATGCTGCTCCCGTACTGCTCGACCTCACCAAGACAGCACCGGGGGAGAAGTATCAAGTGCGAGCGCTGCGGGGCTACATTCGTATTGCTCGCCAGTTCGTATTACCCGAAACGCAGCGGGCGGAAATGTGCCAAAAAGCATTGGCAGCGTCGCAGCAGCCAGCGGAGCAAAAGCTAGTCCTGGAAGTTCTCAAGCGATATCCGCATCCGGCGACACTCAAAGTCGCCGTGCAAGCCATGCAAATGCCGGAGCTCAAGATCGAAGCGACCAATACCGTTCTGGCGATGGCACAAAAACTCGGCAAGGATGCGAATGTCAAGGAACTGCTGGCGAAGGCTGGTATTGAGCGAATCAAGTTGGAAATCATTAAAGCAGAATATGGTGCCGGTGCTACTCAAAAGGATGTCACGGCGATTGTGCGGCAGCGAGCTGGCGACCTCCCGCTGATTAGCTTGCAGTCACCTAGTTACAACACGAATTTCGGTGGCGACCCGGTTCCTGGCAATACCAAACAGCTCAAAATCTGGTATCGCATTAATGGTAAAGAGGGCGAAGCCAGCTTTGCCGAAGATGCGATGATCGTGTTGCCGCTACCGAAGTAAAGGGTCCTTCCGGGATTGCCATGGCGTTTGGATGTCGACAAGGCTAACGCCGTTTTCTCAAGTCATCCGGGACAACGTGGGGGCGATCACTTGATTGCATCTGTCAGGAGGCTTCATGAAAGGTCATCGCATGGGTCTCGCCACACGGACATGAATCTTCCCAATCGTAGCGGCATTGGGCTTGCGCCGTTCCGCTGAAAAATGAGCGGTAATTCCCGAATGGCGCCATTGTGTAGCAGTGCTTAGGGCTCGCCCCACGGCCCCACAGCATTCTCGAACGAACGTAGGTAAAGCTTGGTCAAGCAGGACTGAAGCCTGCCTTTAACTTAGCAGGCCGCGATCAGGATCTGGACTGCGCGGCAATTCGTCTAAGCTCGACAATTGAAATAATTCCAAAAAGCGCTCCGTCGTGTAATAGATCGGCTCGCGTGGTTTTTGATCGGGACGCTCCACTCGCAAGAGCCCGCGACGGACCAGCTGCGATAGCAGCGAGGCACTCGCGGCGTGCCGCAGCTGATCGATTTCGGGACGTGTCAGCGGTTGGTTATAGGCGACAACGGCCAACACATCGATGGCTGCCTGTGACAGCTTGGCTTCTTTCACTCGCCCGTAAAACACATCGCGTAGATTATGTAACTCCGATCGCAGCACCAATTGATAACCATCCGCCACGGATTCGACGCGATACGGAGTTTCCTCCGCGTCATAGGTGTCGTTGAGTTCCTGAATGAGATCATCGATCTCGCGCGGTCGCACGCCCCGCATGAGCGATGAGACGAACTTAGCGGTGAGCGGCTGACCGGCGGGATGACCGACGAAGAGCATTGCTTCGAGAATCGTGCGGGGAGAAATCTCGCACGGTGGAGCCGGCGTTGTGGATGCCTCGAATGACGCCTCGTCCGCCGCGGTATTCCGGCGCTCTTGGTCCGCGATCGCTTCGCTATCGTCGCCCTCTTCACCTTCGAGCCCCAGCGGAGCGTTCGTGGCATCACTGCCGTTCGCCGCAGTAGCCGGGGAAGAATCGAGCGGATTGGTGGCGGATTCGGTATCGCGCCAGTCGACGGCATCGGCTGGCGGGGGTGCTGCCAGATACGGATCAGCACCGCCCATCAGCGCCGCATAAGCTTCGCTGAGCTCCTCCAGGGACAAGCCGCCGTCGTCGACAGCGAGCGGCTCCGCGTCGGGTGTGGCAACGGGAGAGGGAAGGGGAGCTGGCACCGAAGCGGGACGAGTGTTCGATTTCTTATCAGCTTTCGCCATCGTTCACCTCCCTGTGATCGAACGCTCCGCACTACCTCAAGTTCGAGCGACCACGAGCCCCAAACGGCTCGTGGCGAGTCATACCTGACAGACGCCGTGGTCTGTTATTACCAGCGACGGGCGACATGCATTTTCATGAATGACAGCGAATCTCGAGACAATTGCTCTTCGCTTTCAAACATCCGCCGCCAGATCTTGGTAGCCGCAGCTAGTTCTGGCAAGGCCAAACCGAAGGCTTCGACCATCAACCAGCCGTTGTAATTGATTTCGCGTAGCGCATCGAAGTTTTCGGCCCACCGCACATTACCTTTACCGGGCGTGCTGCGATCGTTCTCGGAAATGTGCACGTGACAGAGCATATCGGCGCAGCTGTGCAGTGCCTGCGTGATGCACTTCTCTTCGATATTCGAATGGAAGGTGTCATACATCATGCGACAGTTTGGATGAGCCACTTCGCGGGCGAATTTAGCTGCATCGGCGTGTGTGTTGAGCAGATAGGTTTCGAAGCGATTCAAACATTCGACGCCCAGTGTTACATGGACTTTGCCGGCATGTTCCGCCACCTGTCGCATGCTATCGACGCCCCATTTCCATTCATCGCTGGTGCGACCTTGACCAGAGAAGTGTCCCAGCGCGGAGTGGTAGGGCCCGACCAGAGTTTCCGCTCCCACCGCCGCACAGCAGTCGAGTACTCGTTTGTTGTTCGCCACCCCCGCCGCTCGCACTTTGGCGTCGGGACTGATCGGATTGTCTTCCACACCGCGGACCGTGACAGCAGTGCGACGCAGGCCAAGATCATCAAGTCGTCGTCCCCAGGCGGCATAATCGAGGTTGGTATTGAAGAGTGGAATTTCGACGCCGTCGTAGCCCAAGTTTTTGAGCATCTCGAGTACCGGCATCAGGCTATCGTTTAGTTCACCGGTCCAGAGCAGCAAATTCATGCCGAACTTCATCACTCAGTCTCCCCATCAAAAAAATGCTAAAAAAATTTTCCGCCTCGCGGCTCAGCTTGGCCACCTTCCGTGGCACTCGCCGTATCGGTTTCGCTCGCAAGAATCGCCAAGTGTGCCATGATGCACGCCGGGATACAAGAGAAGGGTGGAAGGAGGGGCGTCGGTGGGATGCAAAAACATGGGAACCTAGTGGTGCACCCCGGGCAGCGTCGCTCACGGCAACAACGGGCAGGTGCCAGTTAGGCGAGGGAGGCCAGAATTTCTCGAAGCGCCGCGGCGGCCAGTTCACTGGGTAGTGACGGTGTATCACGCCGTTCAGGTACGACCTGACTGGTCGCCAGCGGCAAATGCACGAAGGTCGATCGAGTGGGTAATTGCCACTTGTTTGATAGGTGCAGTGCCCAGTACAGGACGGCGTTGCAGAGATAGGTACCAGCGTGATAGGAGACGGTGGTGGGAATGCCGATGGAACGCAACTGGCCAGCCCAGTCGACCAACGGCAGATCGCTGCGATAGGCCACCGGCCCTGCGGGAATCAGCGGCTGAAACTCGTCCGGCGACTGATCGGCCGTTCCTCCGACATTCAATCCAATCGCCTCCAGCCGCACCCATCCCGTTCCTGGCGCCTGCCCGACATGCAGGGAGTAATCGAATTCCCCTTCCCGCAAATCCTTTTCCAGCCGCTGACGAGCGACGAGAAAATCAACGGGATAGCGGCGAGTCGTTAATTCGACGTCGGCTGGGCGATTACGCAGCAGTTCCACCAGCGCCAGCCAACTCGCGTTGGCGGACCAGCGATCGTACGGGTCGAAAGCGGTGAGGAGTACTTTTTTCATGATTCCAGCCCAGAGCGGAGGGGCGACAGCTACTATAGATGCCAGGTCACGCAGTGACAAATCTGCTGATCAATACAGTACAACAGCGAACGTCAGAAGCCGAGTTTTCGGCGAGTCTGAATTGCCTTCCTATCACATCGTTACTGAGCGGTTGCCATGTCGTGCTTGTCGGATGACCCCTTTGATGTGCAACTACGGCGGCTAGTGGCACCCGCTGACTGGCCGGTCATTCAACCTTCCGGTCGGTACAACTTGGTCGTGGTGGGTGGGGGACCAGCGGGACTGGTGGCAGCTGCTGGTGCCGCGGGTCTCGGCGCGAAGGTGGCTTTGATCGAACGCCGGTTGCTGGGCGGCGACTGCCTGAACTTTGGCTGCGTACCTTCCAAGGCACTGCTGCGTGTAGGGCGAGCGGCGGCTGACGCGCGGCATGCAGCCCGCTTTGGAGTGCTCCACACCGAGGCGGCTACCGTCGATTTTGCAGCGGCCATGACACGCGTGCGGGAACGGCGAGCGACGCTGGCCAGCAATGACTCGGCCGCTCGCTTTCGCGCACTCGGGGTCGATGTCTTTTTGGGCGAGGCGGTGTTTACGGGACGAGACCGAGTGGCAGTGAATGGGATCGAATTGAGTTTTGCTCGCGCGTGCATCGCCACCGGTTCGACACCTGAGGACCCGGCAATTCCTGGACTTTCGCGGGCGGATTACCTGACGAACGAAACGCTTTTTCAGCTCACCGCTCTGCCCCCAAGAATGTTGATCTTGGGCGGCGGTCCGATTGGCTGTGAGATGGCGCAAGCGCTGTCGAGGTGCGGCTCCCAGGTGACGCTCGTGGTCCGCGGGCCTCGGCTGCTGTCGCGGGACGACCCGCGAGTTTCTCCCTGGCTGGTGACGGCACTGCAGCGCGATGGCGTGACGATTCAGTTCGAGACGCGCGTGGTGCGGGTGGATGCCGAGCGGCGCGTGGCGACGCTGGCCCGGTCGTCAGGTCCGGGTGTGATGGAGGAGCGGGAAGTCGAGTATGACCAGGTGCTGGTGGCAACGGGACGAAAGCCGCAAATCTCAGGGCTCAATCTGACGGCTGCGGAAGTCGCTTACGACGTGAACCGCGGAGTGCTCGTCGACGATTTTTTACGGTCGAGTAATCGCCGGATCTATGCGGCTGGCGACGTTTGTTCGTCCTGGCAGTTCACCCACGCGGCGGATGCCATGGCGAAGTTAGTTCTTCGCAACTCGCTCTTTTTTGGTCGAGTTCGCTTCTCATCGCTGCTGATTCCATGGTGCACGTATACGGATCCCGAGGTGGCGCATGTGGGCTGGCAACCGCACGCGCCGGGGGGAGCGCTGGCCGCCGAGCTTGTCGAGACGATTACGGTCCCGCTGGCAGAGGTGGATCGAGCGGCGGTGGATGGCGATGAGGGCGAGTTGATCCTGCATCTGCGACGTGGTCGCGATCGGATCGTCGGGGCAACAATTGTTGCTCCCCATGCCGCTGATTTGCTCGCACCAATCACGCTGGCGATTCGTCAGCGAGTGGGACTGAATCGCCTTGCGGACTTAATCTTCCCCTACCCAAGTCAGGGGGAAGTTTTGAAACGGGCGGCGAATCAGTATCAGCGACGCCGACTTACGCCGCGTGTGCGGTCGCTCTTCACCTGGCTGCTGCGCTGGCGGCGTGGAGGTTGAGTTCTGACGAGAAGAGTGACTTGCCCCTGGATTGTGCCGCCTCAGGAAAGTAATCTAATTGACCTATTGAGCCTTCCCCTGATTTCCTTGAACACGCGGAGATGTCATGCAGCTCGCCCACCTCACCCGCCTCAGTCGCCTCGTTAGCTTCCCCCACCTGGCTCGCCTTTCTTTCACGATTGCCCTCGTCACCGCCGCTTGGTCTTGTTTGGCCTGGGCTGAGACGGCGAGCGCACAGAGCATCTTTCCTGACAAGAACCTGGAGTCGGGAGTGCGTAAGGAAGTGTTCGAGAAGCGAAACAACGACATGCCGATTGTTGAGGCGGACGTTCCGAACATTTCGCAAGTCGTGTGGAAGGGGAAAGAGGGCAAGAAGGTTGCGAATTTAGCAGGCCTGGAAAAGTGTCGCTCGATCGCGTCGGTGGAACTCGACAACAACGAGATTGTCGACCTGACTCCGCTCAAGGATCTCAAGAACATTCAACTGTTGTCACTGAAGGGCAACAAGATCAAGGATCTCTCCCCGCTCGCAGGACTCACCAACCTACAATATTTGCAGCTTGAAAATAACGAAGTCGAAGATCTCACGCCGCTCAAAGGCCTAACCAACTTGCGGTCGCTGTATCTGAGCAACAACAAGATCAAGGATGTGACGGTCGTGTCTGGTTTCACCAAGATGTGGTCGCTGTATTTGGGTGGCAATCAGATTGTCGACGTCAAGCCGCTGGCGGGACTGAAGAGCCTGGACACGATCAATCTGTCGGGCAACGGCTTAGTTGACATCAGTCCGCTGGCGGGTTTGGCTCCCTCCAAGTTCCTGTTTCTGCAAGGCAATCGGATTACGGATTTAGGCGTGTTAGTGACCATGGCCAAGGGGGACACGGAGGGCGAGAAGGCCCAGAAGCGATTCGCCCCGTTTTGGTATGTGGACGTGTCTGGCAATCCGCTCTCCGACGCCGCCAAGACGGGGCAGTTGGGAGAGCTGCGAAAGATCGGCGTCCCAGATCGCATTAAGTTCCAGTAGGGGAGCCGCTGACGGCCGAATGGAAGGCAGGAATGGCTGGGGGGACCACAGCCCCAGGGCCTTGTCCCTGTCAACATCCAGCGTTTTAGCCCCGCGATTCCGAATGCGGAGCAGCGTTTTCCAATTCAGGCCGAGCGTCATCTGAGGGTTGTTGGTACCGATTCGCGGTACCGATTCGCGGTACCGATTCGCGGTACCGATTCGCGGTACCGATTCGCGGTACCGATTCGCGGTACCGATTCGTGCCAGCGATTGGCTGCAATCCGATTGGCGGTACCGTTTGACGCCGGATTGAGCCTAGGTGGCGATGCAGAATCGCACCGTGCTTACCAAGGGACGTTTCTGCTCCCTAAAACTGGTACCAGACACCAGTTGACCAAGCTCACAAACTGGTGCCAGACACTAGTTGCTGTGCGATAACACCAGATATGAACGAGATTTGCGGCGCGAGCGGAGATCGAACGTGCTGGGATGGTGGTCGATAACGAACGGTGGATGGGCGATTTAAGGGGCGATAGCACGCCTTTAAAGAACAGCAGCCCTAGGAGTCGTAAGGGAACCGCTTTCACCAGCCCGATGGGTTCCCAGCGCCACTTGGTGGCGGAGACGCCGGGTTGAGCCAAGGTGACGATGCCAAATCGCACCGTGCTTACCAAGGGACGTTTCTGCTCCCTAAAACTGGTACCAGACACCAGTTGACCAAGCTCACAAACTGGTGCCAGACTCTAGTTGTTGTGCGCTAACACCAGATATGAACGAGATTTGCGGCGCGAGCGGAGATCGAACGTGCTGGGATGGGGGTCGATAACGAACGGTGGATGGGAGATTTAAGGGGTGATAGTACGCCTTAAAAGACCAGCAGCCCTAAGAGCCGTAAGGGAACCGCTTTCACCAGCCCGATGGGTTCCCAGCATCACTTGGTGGCGGAGACGCCGGGTTGAGCCAAGGTGACGATGCCAAATCGCACCGAGCTCACCAAGGGGCGCTTCCGCACCCTAAAACTGGTGCCAGACACTAGTTGATCAAGCTCACAAACTGGTGCCAGACTCTAGTTGTTGTGCGCTAACACCAGATATGAACGAGATTTGCGGCGCGAGCGGAGATCGAACGTGCTGGGATGGTGGTCGATAACGAACGGTGGATGGGAGATTTAAGGGGCGATAGCACGCCTTTAAAGAACAGCAGCCCTAGGAGCCGTAAGGGAACCGCTTTCACCAGCCCGATGGGTTCCCAGCGCCACTTGGTGGCGGAGACGCCGGGTTGAGCCAAGGTGACGATGCCAAATCGCACCGTGCTTACCAAGGGACGTTTCTGCACCCTAAAACTGGTGCCAGACACTAGTTGTTCAAGCTCACAAACTGGTGCCAGACACCAGTTGATCAATGCCAAATCGCACTGTGCTCACCAAGGGACGTTTCTGCACCCTAAAACTGGTGCCAGACACTAGTTGATCAAGCTCACAAACTGGTGCCAGACACTAGTTGTTGTGCGCTAACACCAGAGATGAAAGAGATTTGCGGCGCGAGCGGAGATCGAACGTGCTGGGATGGTGGTCGATAACGAACGGTGGACGGGAGATTTAAGGGGCGATAGTACGCCTTAAACGATTGTTCGGCGTAAAGGACAGGTCCCCAGGCTCGGCGACTCCGCAATCACGATATCGTTCGCCAATTTTCGGTCAAACTCGATCCAACTCCCGAGCGCCATCCAACTTCCGAGCGCCATCCAACTCCCATGCGCGGTCGTGCCCGGGCGCCTGGCTTAGACTCTAAACGATCAGTGAAATCGGGGCGTTTCGGAGTGATTGGCTATCGGTGGGCGACGTGCGGGGCTACTTACCGCAGTAGTCGATCGCGCGGGCAATTTCGCTCTTTAGTTTCTGCCGAGGAACGATGCGGTCGATGTAGCCGTGTTCGAGCAGAAATTCACTCGTCTGAAAACCCTTGGGGAGTTCGATTCGAATCGTTTCGCGAATCGTGCGTGGCCCCGCGAAGCCGATTAACGCCTTGGGCTCGGCGAAGATTAAATCGCCGAGCGAGGCGAAGCTCGCGGCCACTCCACCCATCGTCGGATTGGTAAGCACGGAGATGTAAAGTCCACCGGCTTGATCGTAGCGTGCCAGCGCCGCAGATACCTTCGCCATTTGCATGAGCGATAGGATTCCTTCGTGCATACGAGCCCCACCGCCCGAGGCACTGATGACGATCAGCGGCAAGGATTCGGTCGTCGCTCGCTCGATCAAACGCGCCAGCTTCTCCCCCACCACCGACCCCATGCTCCCCATGATAAAAGCCGAATCGGTAATCCCAATCGCCACTCGGCGAGCCCGAATCATGCCGGAACCGGTGATAATGGCATCATCGAGCCCGGTCCGCTTCCGCTCGGCGACCAACCGATCGCGGTATGCTTTTTGATCTTTAAACTCTAGCGGATCCCCCGCTTTTAACCCCGCATCCCACTCTTCAAACGTGCCCTCATCGAGCACTTGGCGGATACGTTCACGGGCCGAAACGTAAAAATGATGGTCACATTTCGGGCAAACCCCAAGTCGCTCTTCCGCTTCCTTCCGATAGATGGTCGCTCGACAGCCCGGACACTTTTGCCACAGGCCCTCGGGTACGCCACGCTTGGGGCGTTTGCTCGTCGTGTCGCGTGGTTTTGGTTCAGTTTGAGCCATCCGAGGAATTCCCCACGTAAAGGATCGATAGGTTCTGGAGGAGGTGCGGGTTATAACGAATTCCGGGTGAACGGTAAACGCGAGCCTGGGCGGCGGTTTAGCGGCGGTTTAGCGGCGAGCTAGGGCGGCGGTTTCGCGCTGCCAAGAGATCGCCTGCCACGTCCCGCATTCACATTCCGCCTTCCACAAATCTCCCAATTCGCTGCGTTCCAGGTGAGCTCGAACCAGGCTGTAAACCGGTTCGGGGACGACCATTCCGATCACACCGCGGCGATGTTTCGCCAGGATCTTATCGACTGCCAACGCCACGCGACGCTGCGCATCCGCCAGCGGTTCACCGTCCGGCGGACAGACCGTCTCGGGATGGTCCTGCAGCTGCCGATAAACCTTGGGTTGACACTGCCGCACCTCGTCAATCAACTTGCCATGCCAGAGGCCATGATCGAGGTTTTCTAGTTTGTCGACGCTCTTCACGCGGACTCGCAAAGCCGCTCCGATGGCGTCTGCGGTTTGCCGAGCCGCCTGGCAGGGGGAGGAGTAGAGCGATTCAATTTCAAAGCCGGAGATCGCCTGAATGATCGCCGCGACTTGATCGGTACCACGCTGGTTGAGAGGAATTTCCAGGGTCCCTTTTATCCGCCCTTGTTCATCGAAATCCGTCAAACCGGGACGGATCAATACGATCTGAACCATAAACTTTTTCACTCCCTCGCTACGCCCCGCAACCGCCACCGCGGGAAACGCCGAGTAGACTCTTCCTTTCCTGCTAAAGTTACTTACGACAACCGGCCAACTCCGCTAAACGGCTGACCGGTTCCTGATAATCGGAATGTTTAAAAATTGCAGAGCCGACGACGAGCAGTTGCGCACCGGCGGCCACACAGGGGCCAATCGTGGCATCATTCACGCCCCCGTCCACTTCCAGTAACAGATCGGGCTGACCACGCTCTCGGAGGTATTGAAGCTTATCGAGGGCAGCGGGGTCAAAACTTTGGCCACCAAAACCTGCCGGCACACTCATCACCAACACCAAATCGCAGGCCGCCAACAGCGGCTCCAGATCTTCGACCGGCGTAGCCGGGTTGAAAGCTAACCCTGCCACCAAATCGAGGGAGCGAATCTCGGCCAGCACCGCAGCCGCATCCTCGACCGCCTCCAAATGCACCGTGATCACGTCCGCCCCGGCATCCCGAAACTGTCGCAGATACCGCTGCGGACGCTCGATCATCAAGTGCACATCGAGCGGTAATTCCGTGAGCTTGCGCAGGGCAGCCACAATCGGCATGCCATAGGTCAAATTGGGAACAAACACGCCGTCCATCACATCGAGATGGAGAGCGGCCACTTGAGCCTGTTCCAGCCGCGCAATTTCTCGCTCTAAATTGCCGAAATTGCACTGGAGAAACGACGGCAGGACTGCGGGAGCAGCACTGCTTAAAAGGCGAATCACTTGGGAACGCCGCGACATATATTTGAGTGTCCACCGACACTCACCACCGATCGCGTGATTTCGTCTCACGCTCGACTCGTGGCACCCGTACTACGCCAGGCGTAGCCGCGTCCCACGACTCCAAACGGAGTTGGAGTATATCACCAGTCCCGATCAAAGTCAGCGCGTCTCCGGGAAAACGCCCCCCACCTGCGGTCAAGTCGTCCCAGTCGCCACGGCGGCCATCCCCGGCATCCCTCAGCCTCCACCGCGCCGCCCGCCATGGAGACTCTCCTATCGGCCAGCAGCTTAGAAACTGATGCGCGGATTTCCGGGTCGATCCTCAAAGTTGTAACGGCGAAGTTCAACCACAAGAGCCGCTGAGGCGATGAACAGGAAGATCAAGGAGAGGATCAGCATCCAGGTGTAGACGGTCATCGGCGGCTTGGGCTGCGACGCCCGTTTCGCCTTTTCCGCCTTGGCTTTAGCAGCTTTGGCATCCTTGGCCGCTTTGGCGGCATCTTTGCGAGCCTGCTTGGCGGCTTTCTTATCGGGCTTCGCGCCCGTCGCCACCACACCGACCTTGCCCCCCTTCGCCTCGGCGTTGGCTTCCGCCATCGCCGCCGCCACGGCCGCGTTGGCCGCCACTTCCGCCACCTTGTCATCCGCCGCTACCATGGCAGCGCCCGTATCCGCAGCGTCAGCCGGGGAAGCATCTAAATCGACTAAGCCTTCGTCGAGCGGCTCGGTGGGGTCTGTCGCCATGGGGGCAGGACCTTCAAATGTCAAAATACGGAAGCGTTTCGGTAAGAGGATCGACCATTCCGCGAGTTAACTCTAGTCAGTCGCTCGCGAGTGTCAAGGTTTCACAAACCGCTCTAACCTCCCCGCTCATCCCTAATTACGACAGGTAGCGGGACTCCAGGAGCGACAAATCCAAGGTCGGGTAGACGGGGAATCGATCCAGTAGCACTCGCACTCGCTGCACCGCTTCTGCCCGCACCGCTTCGCTAAGCGTGAACTCGCGCTTGCTCGGCTGCCCCGATTTCGCCGTCGCCGGACTCATATTCTTCAGCACCAAGGCGATGACGGCAGCAATCTCCGTCATCTCAGCAGGGCCCATCCCCAGCGTGGAGATGGCGGCAGACCCCAAACGCAGCCCACTGGCAATCAAAGGCGGCTCGGTGTCAAACGGCAACGCATTGCGATTCAGCGTCACGCCGCATTGCCGCAGCGCCGCTTCACATTGAAAACCGGTGAGCTTCAGCGGTCGCATATCCAGCTGGACGATGTGATTCTCCGTCGTGCCCGTGTGAACCTTGATCCCTTGACTGGCACAGGCCGCCGCGAGTGCTTGGGAGTTTTCCACAATCCGCCGAGCGTAAGCCTGGAACTCGGGCGTCAAGGCTTCCTGAAAACAGACCGCCTTGGCCGCCATCACATGCGGCAACGGCCCACCCAGAATCATCGGACAGCCCTTGTCCACGTGCTCCTGAAATTCGCGTTTGCACAGCACGATGCCGCCGCGTGGTCCACGTAGCGTTTTATGAGTCGTCGACGTGACGACGTCAGCAAACGCGATCGGATTGTAGTCGCCCTGTAACACTTTCCCCGCCACGAGCCCCGCAAAGTGAGCCATGTCGACCATCAGCACCGCGCCCACTTTGTCGGCAATCGACCGCATCCGGCGATAATCAATGTTTCGAGGATAAGCACTGAAGCCCGCCAACAGGATCAGCGGACGAAGCTCCTCCGCTTGCCGCTCAATCACATCGTAGTCGAGCAACCCGGTGGTCGCATCCACCTTGTAGGAATGAGCCTGGAACATCCGCGAAGAGACATTCAGTCGATAGCCGTGGGTGAGGTGTCCACCGCAGGAAAAATCAAGTGCCAGCAGACGTTCATCGGCCAGCGCATGACGAATCTCGTCCCACTGCTGCGTGCTGAGCTTTTGCCAATCGGCGATCGTGGGAGCTTTTCCCGCTTCGAGCCCCAGCTTTGCGGCCACCGCATCGACTTCCCGCCGCGCCCTTAAAATGGCCCAAAAGGCGACCAGATTCGCATCTGCTCCACTGTGCGGCTGAACATACGCATGCTCGGCACCAAACAGTTCGCACGCCAGCTTCGCCGCTCGTAATTCAATTGCATCGACATTGTCGCAACCCGCATAGTAGCGTGCCCCGGCGACGCCCTCGGCATATTTATCCGTGAGCAGATTCCCCATCGCCGCCTGCACGGCCAGTGAGGAATAGTTTTCGCTAGCGATCAACTTCAAATTCGCCCGCTGGTCACGCAGCTCGCTCACGATGCTCGCCGCAATTTCGGGCGAAACCTGAGCGACACATTCCAGATTCGCCACGAAACCGACGGAAGCTGCATCCCAACGAGCGTGATCAACGCCCAACAACTGCTGAAAGCTGGCCTTCGCCACAGACATTCTCCCCTCGCTACAAAACCGTCCCGACCGCCACCGGCCCGTCAACGGGACTCGGCCCGGACTCGAACACCCTGGGAGTTGGTGGCGGAACGCCTATCGGCGGACCCGGATTCTAACCGACTTTCAGCCGCCGCTGTAGGTGTCCGCCACTCCAGCCTCCAGCCTCCAGCCTCCAGCCTCCAGCCTCCAGCCTGTTACACCAGCGTGTCGGCCAGGAAGTTGCGCTTCGAGAGGCGTCCAGGGGAAATCGTCGCCTGAGCCGTGTTGTTGGCTAAGTTCGACTCGAACTGGTCCACCGCACTGATCCGAGCGACATTCGTGATCGGCTGGAAACCGGTCGCGACCACCTTGGCCGCAATCTGCAGATTGGCACTATTCTGCCCCGCCGCCGTGCCTAAGTTGCCGACAGTCCAGATTCCTGTCGAGTTGTTGTAGGTGCCCTGAGACGCATTGACCACCCGCGCGAACTCCAGGCCGGTCGGTAACACGTCAGTCACCTGCACACCCGTCGCGGCGATCGGGCCGTTGTTGATCGCTGTCACCGTAAAGGTGGCCTCTTGGCCGGTCAGCACGATCGGCGCATTGACCGTCTTCGTAATCGTAAGGTCCAAAACATTCGGCGTGACCGAAGCACTGGCCGTGTTATTGTTCGGATTCGAGTCAACTTGATCGACCGCCGAAACGGTGGCGGTATTGGTGGACGTGGGCACGGTGCCAGTGACGTTGGCAATCAGCTTGAGCGTCGCTACCGCTTGCGGGGCGAGCGTTCCGACGTTCCAAATCCCCGTCGTCGAACTGTAACTGCCATTGCTCGTCGGATCCACCGACGCGAACGTCACACCCGGTGGCAAGTTGTCCGTCAAAGCGACTCCCGTGGCGGTAATCGGAGAGCTATTCGTCACGGTGACGGTAAATGTTACGGGCTGATTGCGATCCGGTGTGGAGTCACTCACAGCCTTGGTGACCACCAAGTCGACCGTAGCGAGATTGTTAAAGTCTTGGGTGAACACGGTGGGACCGACCGCTCCAAACAACTCGCCACGCACATCGGTGCCGTTGACGGTCGTGTCAATCTGCACTTCGATCGCTCCCACATTCGCAAAATTTGCTCCCGATCCCGCGGCGGTCGTAAAGCTGCTGAAGGGCAGCAGCAGTTCGGGGTTTGGATCCTGCGGCGTAATCTCCGGGATGGTGAGGGTCAGAGTCGAGCGATTTCCAGCATTGGTGTAGACGGTTGTGGTCACCGTCGCGCCGGCGTGATCGGCTCCCATCGACATCCGCAACCCCGTGCTCGCCCCGGCACTCGTCAGATCTACGCCTCCTAATCCGGTGGCATTGAGCGTGGTGGCATCACCGTCGACACCATCCCAAGTCACACTGCCCTCTCCCACCGCACCCGCGTCAGCAGTGAGGTTCAAGCGATTGGCACTCACGCCAAATTGCACTTTGTCACCCGGTCCACCGCTCACGATATTCATGACTAAATCGCGTTCGCCACCCACCGCCTCGGCCGCCACTCCGACTCCATTGGCCGTCGTCGCCGGCAAGGTTGCTTCAATGGCTGGTGTAGCGGTGGTGTAGCCGTCGATTCTCAGGCCGTTGGTGCCGGTCGCGGCCGCGGCCGAAATGGTCTGCTGGACCACCTTTTCACTCAGGGCCACACCACCGACGGTCTGCGCAATTTGCTGCACCCAGTAAGTGCCGGCGGTCAGGGTATCAAAGCGATAGATCCCCTGCGCATTGGTCGTGGTTTGAGAGACCGAGGTGTCACTCGAGGGGTTAAACGTACTGTCGCCATTGTCGCGAAAGAGCCGTACGGTCGCGTTGGCGACTTCTTCCCCCGCCGTGAACCCGTTGTTGTTCGCATCTAAGAAGACTCGGCCCGTAATTGCGCCGAGGTTAGTCAGCGCCATCAGAGCTCGATTCTCTAGCGGTTCGACGCGTAGAGTTCGGCTGCCCACTCGGGCGGCGCTGGTCCGCTGCGAGGACCGCCGCTTGCGCCGGGCAAAGAGTCGTTCCCAGAAACTTACTTGAGGCCCCAGCGCCGAACTATCACTCGACCGCCCTGCCCCCGATGCCATACCGCCTACGTTTCCTCGATCCATGACGACGACTCCTCCTGAAATAAAAGCTTCTGCGTCGTTATCGTCGCGGTCTGAGTGCAAGCTGACTGAGCGGGCAAATAAAGCGATCGTAGCTCCTGGTCGGATTGCACCAGTACCTGGCGAGGCTCGGAATTGCCCGTGGGGCGGCGTTTCGCTACGCTAAGACGCTCGCTGCAGCCCCACGCGGGCAGCGCATTACCCTCTTTTTCTCCTCCTGATCTGATAGGAACCTCCGTCATGAGCACTGGTTTGACGATTCGGCCCACTGGAACGCTCGATTTTCTCTCCCTGGGCGCGTTAATCCATCGTCTGGACCCCGGCATCATTCCGTTTCGTAAGGCCTCCGAATGCCAGATTCATGTGAGTGGTGGCGAGTTTAATGTGGCAGCGAACCTGTCGGATTGTTTTCGTCTGAAGACTGGCATTTGCAGCGCGATGGTGGATTACCCGATCGGCGATTTGGTCGCTGAACGAGTGCGTGCCATGGGCGTCACTCCGTTCTACAAAACCTTCGCTCACAATGGTGTCAACGGCCCCAATATCGCTACCGTCTACAGCGATCGCGGTTTGGGTGTTCGTGCTCCCGTCGTCTTCTACAATCGTTCGCATGAAGCCGCCGCCCAGCTCAAACCTGGCGATTTCAACTGGAGCCAGATTTTTGGCAGCGGAGTGCGATGGTTCCACAGCGGAGGAATTTTCGCCGCTCTATCCCCCACCACCCCCGAACTCATTATCGAAGCGATGCAGGCCGCGAAGGCTGCCGGTGCAGTCACCTCCTTTGACCTCAACTTCCGCGAGAAACTCTGGAAAGTTTTCGGCGGACTGGACAAGGCTCAGGAGACACTCAATCGCATCGTCGCCCACGTCGATGTCCTCGTTGGCAATGAAGAGGATTTACAAAAGGGACTCGGCGTGAAAGGCCCTGAAGTGGCCTCCAAGGGCAAGCTCGATACCTCCACCTTCTTCGGCATGATGGACAACGTGGCGGCCAAGTTCCCCAACGTGAAAATCGTCGCCACCACGCTGCGGGAAGTGCACACAACCAACCGTCACACCTGGTCAGCCGTGGCTTGGGTCAACGGTCAAACACACACGGCGCCCCAGTGTGAACTCGATGTTTACGACCGCGTCGGTGGCGGTGATGGATTCGCGGCCGGCTTCATCTATGGCCTGCTATCAGGTGCTGCACCCGAAGCAGCGATTCGGCTCGGCTGGGCCCATGGTGCTCTGCTGACCACCTTCCCCGGTGACACCACCATGGCGACGCTCAGCCAAGTCCAAGATTTCGCTCAAGGTGGTTCCGCTCGTATTCAGCGGTAAACGTGCGTCAGCACGCCGCTCTACAAAAACAAAAAAGGCCTGCTCGTGGGTATCACGAGCAGGCCTTTGGTTTTTCCAGATTGGGTTTCCGCAGTGGCGAATCGCGCCGCGGCCTAGTTCACCTGCTCGCCCGTCGCCAAGTCCGTCGACGTGTCGCCCGTGAATTTCCAGAACCAGTCACTGCCCGCTCCGCCCAGCAAGGCATCGACAGCTCCCGAATCGTTGGTGAGTACGGTCGAATTGAGCCTCGAGGTGCCGTTCAAACCGCCTCCGTTCCGCAGATTCGCGATGCGGCTAGTATAGTTCAGGTCCGTACGACTCCACTCCGACATCACCGCCTGCGTAGCGGAACGGTTGAGCACCTTGGTCGACTCGCTGTAGTAGGACACCAACCCCCCCACCACGACGTCTTCGTCGTCGCCACCGTTCACGGTGTCGGCACCACTGCCCCCAAACAGCATGTCGCGACCCGCCAAGCCCAGCAGGGTGTCGTTACCCGCACCACCGAACAGCACGTTATCGGCGGCGTTGCCGGTAATCGTGTCGGCAGCACTTGAACCAACCACCATCTCGAAGGCTAACGCATCGGACAGCGTCAAGTTCAAGTTGGCATTGACCGTTTGAGCCGTCGTCAGGCCGATATTGATGGTCACACCCACCGTCGTCGTGGCGAAGCTGATCAGGTCCGTGCCGCCACCGGTCGTCTCCACGAAACGGTCGCTACCCTGTGCTGAGTTGGCTACCACGACATAGGTGTCGTCGCCGGCACCGCCCGTGAGCACGTTGCCCAAGCTATTGCCGGTGAACGTATCACCTCGCGCGCCTCCCGTTGCGTTTTCGAACGTCGTCGCCGATCCGAGGATCAGCGACAAGTTACTTCCCGCCACCGCTTGGCTTGTCGACAAGCCCAGGTTGACCGTGATTGCCGCCGTTGTCGTAGCGGAGAAGTCGAGCGTGTCGTTGCCGCCACCGGTTTCGTTGAGCGTGTCCGTGCCGAGTGCCGAATCCGCATCGAACAGATAGGTGTCGTTGCCCGCTCCGCCCGTCAGCGTGTCGTTACCT
>JBIIHW010000015.1:0-105915 GCA_044235425.1 Pirellulaceae bacterium | reverse complement strand
ACGGGGCAGCTCCCGACCCGACCTTGCGTTGGGCGAAGCAATGACTTCCTCGGTTACCGGGCGGCGGACGCACTCGTCAATGTCTGCGGTAACCTTCCCGCTTGACGACTTGGAAAGTCGTGCGACGGGGCCGCTCCCGACCCGACCTTGTGTCGGGCGAGGCAATGACTTCCTCGGTTACCGGGCGGCGGACGCACTCGTAATTGTCTGCGGTAACCTTCCCGCTTGACGACTTGGAAAGTCGTGCGACGGGGCCGCTCCCGCCCCGACCTTGCGTCGGGCGAAGCAATGACTTCCTCGGTTACCGAGCGGCGGACGCACTCGTAAACGTCTCAACCCAAGCGACGTCGCCATGTAACTCGCCGACAAAAGGCAACGGCATCTCCTCGTTCGAATGCCGAACGTCCAACAAAAAGCTCCTTCCTGCTGGTGCGAATCGATGCTGCCTGGTCCATGCAGCTTGAACTGCCCAACGGTGTGCGAGTGACCATTCCTAGTAGCGACACCAGCGCGATTCAGGCGGCGATCGCTGCAGCGGGGCAATTGTCGTTCAGCAACGTCGCAGGGCGCTCGTCATGATCGGGATGCCGAGTCGCTACTCCCGTTTCTATCTTGCGCGCCCCGCCACCTGTCGAGCCTTTGGGGTCCAATTCAGTTTTCGCATGAACCTTTTTTGCCAGCGAAAAAATATTTCTCGAACGAGGGCCGGTTTTTCTGACCATTCACGATGGGTTGGTTGTTAGGCCCGAGTGCCTGGGGTGAGACGCGGCGTGAATGGTTCGCGTGATCCGCACTCTCACCGGTTAACTCATACGCGTAGATCGAGGAGATTTCTCATGAATAGTTCACAAATAAAACGTTGGCTGACGGCCCTGTTGTTGGTGGTCATGGCGAGTGTGGTTGGTGTCAGCACAGTAGCGAGTGGCGAAGAGGAAGTGCGGAGTGGGGGAGGGAAGGGGAGTCGTACCGCGTCCGCGAAAATGGATGGAGAGGAGGTGAAGCGAGCGAAGTCGGAGCCGCGTGGTCGATTACCGGCGTACTACGGCGATCTGGTTGATGCCAAACAGCGAGAAGCGATCTATACGATCCAAGCGCGACACAATGCCGAACTGAAGACGCTCCGCGAAAAAATTGCCGCTCTGGAAACAAAGGTCGAGGAAGAGATGGAAGCGGTACTGAGTGATGAGCAGCGTGAAAAACTCCAGCGCTGGCGCGAGGAAGGCAAAGCAAAGCGGGTTGCAGATTCCAAACGCAAGCGGACCGAGGAAGACCTGCCCTGATACTCGGTCAAGCCGACCGACGAGCCGCGACCCACACAGCTCGGCGGAGAGCTTGAAGGTCTCCAGGGCCAGGAGGGCCTGGAGACCTTCCGCTTGTCATCGCACGGCAGAAGAGATGATTAGTAGCCCACGGCCGCTCCATCCTTGCGAGCTTCCGTGGCTCCATGCAGCACTCCCGTGTCAGGATCGATCAGAATTGCTTGGTATCCGCCAAAACTTCCTTTGGCTCGGAAGACGGTATGTCCTTTCGCTCGTAGTGCCGCGACCGATTCGTCAGGAATTCCGGATTCCACTTGCACGGTCCCGCTGCCATGGCCGGGCTGACCAGTGGGCGTGGCGCTACCGAGGTGCTGAATGCGAGCAGCATCACCGGCAGCTTGAACGTTGAGCCCGAAGTCGATGAGATTGATGAGGACTTGAACGTGGCCTTGCGGCTGCATGTCACCGCCCATCACACCGAAGCAGAGCCACGGTTTTCCCTGACGCGTAACGAAGGCGGGAATGATCGTATGAAAAGGTCGTTTGTGGGGCTCGAGCCGATTGGGATGATGTTCGTCTAGGGCGAATAATGCGCCGCGATTCTGGAGTGCAAAACCGACCTCACCCGGCACCACTTGCGAGCCAAACCCGTGATAGATGCTTTGAATCAGTGAACAGCAATTGCGGTCACGATCGACGACGGTGAGGTAGATGGTATCGCCATGCTCGGTTTTTTTGGCAAGTTCCTGCAGCTGGCGTTCTTCGGCAGGCGAGACCGCCTCCGCCGCTCGATTTCGATCCAAGAGGGTCGCGCGATGCCGAGCGTATTCTTTCGAGATCAGTTGTGATACGGGGGGAGTGCCAAAGGCGGGGTCGAAGTAATAGCGAGCGCGATCGGCAAACGCCAACTTCTTCGCCTCGACAATCAAATGCAGCAGATCGGGATGACCTGGCCCCAGGGCCCGCAGATCATACGGTTCCAGCAGATTAAGCATTTGCAAGGCGGCGATGCCTTGGCCATTGGGAGGCAGTTCCCAGACGTCATAGCCGCGGTAGTTCGTCGATACCGGGTCGATCCAATCGGAACGATGGTCCGCCAGATCGCGACGGGTGAGAAAGCCACCGTTCTGCTCGCTGAAGGTGACGATGCGCGCAGCAATCTCTCCGTGGTAGAAGGCCGCGGCGCCATGAGCCATGATCTGCTCATAGGACCAAGCCAAGTCTGGATTGCGAACGATATCACCAAAACGCGGCGCCTGCTGGAGGTCGGCAGAGAGGAACGTGCGGGCGGAAGTGGGCCAGCGCCGTAGCGAGGCAGTTGAGCCTTGCCAGGCAGCGGCAATCACTTCGGGTACCGGAAAGCCCTCCCGAGCAACCTGGGCGGCGGGACCAAGCAGCTGCTCCCAGGAGCGCGTACCGAATTTTTTTCGGAGTTCATCCCAACCACTGACACAGCCAGGTACGGACCAGGAGAGCGGGCCGGTCGTGGGGATTTCATCCAGCGCGCGTGCGGCAAATACCTCTCGGCGCAGCGTGTACGGGCTACGTCCGCTGGCATTGAGCCCGTAGAGGCGTTTGGTTTTCGCATCCCAATAGATCAGAAACAGGTCCCCTCCGATCCCGCAGCTCATCGGTTCCACGGCGCCGAGCATGGCATTGGCGGCGATGGCGGCATCCGCCGCATTTCCACCGGCCTTGAGGATGTCGAGCCCCACCTGGGCGGCCAGTGGATGACTGGTGGCAACCAATCCCTGCTGGGCGAGGACCACAGAGCGGCTTTGTTTGGGATCCCCGGTCGGTCGATCAAAACCGCCAGCGACGGGGGATCTGCTTTGGGCGACGGCGGCGTGACCAACGAGCATGAGGAGGCTTCCTAGGCAAGGCGCAAGAAAAAATCGCCACGGAACGCATTTACGAGAGTCCTGACGAGCCGAATTGATGAGCATTTTAAGCGTCTGCATGGCTGAAAATAACTGCGGGGCAAGGGGCGAGATGCTCTATGATACTGGGTGATCGCCATTGTTCCATGGACCGGACGGTTTGCTGCGGTTGCAATCCGTGGCCACTTTGCTACATTACTGCACTGATGTGACGGATTTTGTAGTTCAGGAATTTGTTTCGGCCCCACGGGGCTTAAGGAGATCTGACGTATTCCAGCGATTCCTAAGGGAGTCGTTAACACGGAGAAAAGTCAGCCCACCCATGACGATTACGAAAGAACGGAAACAGGAAGTCATCCGAGATTATCGCCGCGCAGACGAGGACAGCGGTTCTCCCGAGGTCCAAATCGCGCTGCTAACCAGCCGGATTAACTCCTTGACCGAGCACATGCGAACTCACTCCAAGGACTACGCCAGTCGGCGTGGCCTGTTGGGGATGGTCAGCCGCCGACGACGCCTGCTGGATTACCTACGCAAGGTGAATCCTCAGAAGTATTTAGACGTCATCGGCCGTCTGTCGATTCGCAAGTAGGCTTGGCCTGCAAGGCAGCCGATTCGCGAGTCGGCCGTATCTGAATCGCGTTCTGCATACACGGGAATGCCCGTTGTGGGGACGGACTGTACATAGAGTGACAGTCTGGGTGGCGATCGTGCACCTCAAGTAGTAGGTGGTCGCCGAAATTTCATCCGTGCGGATCGAGGTGCGAGTGCGAGCCGGGTGGCTGGCACTCACCCGATGAAACAGCGCCAGGTTGCATAGCGCCCCACTGATCAGGGTCGAAACGCAGACGAAGTTAGGATTATTACGTGAAGGTTCGTGTAGAGAAACAAATTGGTAAGTCGGTATTGTCGTTCGAAACAGGTCTCCTCGCCAAGCAAGCCACGGCGGCAATTCTTTGTCAGTATGGCGAGACGATTGTGCTGAATGCGGTCGCCTCCGGCCCACCGCGACCTGGCATCGACTTTTTTCCTCTCACCTGTGATTACCGCGAGCGAACCGCTGCGGCTGGTAAATTCCCTGGTGGATTCATTAAGCGAGAAGGTCGGCCGACCACACGTGAGACCTTAACCTCACGACTCATGGATCGCCCCATCCGCCCGTTGTTCCCAGAAGGGTTCTACGACGAGGTGCAGATTCAGAGCATGGTGCTGTCGTTCGACAAGGTGAACGAGTCGGATGTGTTGGCGATGAACGGAGCAGCTGCCGCTCTGCATGTCTCGTCGCTGCCGTTTAACGGTCCCATCGCGTCGGTGCGAGTGGGTCGAGTGGGGGGCGAACTAGTCGCATTTCCCACGCTGGAAGAACTGGAAGAGAGCGATATCGATTTGATCGTCTCGGGGTCGGAATCGGCTGTGCTGATGATCGAAGGCTTCGCTCGGGAGGTACCGGAAGCCGAGATGCTGGTGGCGATTGAGTATTCGCATCAGATCATTAAGGAAGTTTGCTCTCTGCAGCGTGAATTGGCGGAGAAGCTGGGTGTTCAGAAGGTGCCCTATGTGGCCACGGTCAATACGGCGGTGTTCGATCGATTGAAGGAAAAGTACTACGACGATTTTCGTGCTGCCAAGCTGACGCCAGGAAAGCATGCTCGCGCCGACGCCGTGAAGGCCCTCAAGGTGCGAGCTCAAGCCGAACTCATGCCGGATCGCGATGGCAAGAGTGCAATTGACTTGGCGGTCGCCAAAGCACTGCAGGCGGTGCAAGGCGCGATGGATGAAAGCGGTGCCGAATCCGAACACGATCAAGTCGAACTGGGCGCGTTCAATGCCGCTTGGCATCGGCTGGAAGAGCGTGTAGTGCGTGATTTGATCCTCTCGGGGACTCGACCCGACGGACGTGATCGTCGTACGCTGCGGGCGCTTGATTGCCACGTGGACGTACTGCCACGCGTCCACGGTTCGGCGATTTTCCAGCGAGGTGAGACTCAGTCGCTGATCACGGTCACGCTCGGCACGTCGCGGGACGAGCAGCGCGTGGATGGACTCATTGACGAATACGCCAAGAAGTTCATGCTCGACTACAACTTCCCCTCGTTTTCGGTGGGCGAGGTGCGACCGATTCGCGGGCCGGGTCGGCGTGAAATTGGTCACGGCATGTTAGCGGAACGAAGCGTCAAAGCCGTGCTGCCGTCGCCGGAAGAATTTCCCTATACGATTCGCGTGATTTCCGACATTTTGGAATCAAACGGATCGTCGTCGATGGCTTCGGTCTGCGGTGCGACGCTGGGACTGATGGCTGCCGGTGTGCCGATCAGCAATCCGGTCGCTGGTATTTCCGTTGGCTTGGTCAAAGAAAGTGCTGATCGCTGGTGCTTGCTCACCGATATCATCGGTGACGAAGATCACTACGGCGACATGGATTTCAAAATTGCCGGCTCCCAAAATGGTATCACCGGCATTCAGCTCGATCTGAAAATTGATGGCATCAGCCAGGAGATCATCAAGGCGACTTTAGAGCAATCTCGCGAGGCGCGCCTGGAAATTCTCCGCAAGATGTTGACTGCGATTCCATGTCCGCGAGCTGATATTTCGCCGTGGGCACCGCGTTTGATTCGCGTGAACATTGACCCCGAAAAGATCGGCTTGCTGATCGGTCCCGGTGGCAAGACGATTCGTGCCATTCAGGAATCGACCGGCACGGTGATCGAAGTTCAGGATGACGGCACGGTCACAATCGCCAGCAGCAACAAAGAGTGGGCCGAGGCGGCTCAAGCTCAAGTTGATGCACTGACTGCGAACGTGCAAATCGGCAAGATTTACACCGGACGCGTGTCGAGCATCAAGGATTTCGGAGCGTTCGTGGAGATCCTCCCGGGTCGCGACGGTCTGTGTCACGTGAGCGAATTGTCGACGGGTTATGTGAGCAGCGTGAACGATATCTGCCGAGTTGGTGACGAGATGAAGGTGCTCGTTATCGACATCGATGATCACGACCGAGTGAAGCTCAGTCGTCGCAAGGCGCTGGAGCAGCTGGGGCTGCCGGACGAAATTGCCGACAAACTCGGCCCTCCAGGGGAGCGTACGGAACGTCCGGATCGTGGAGACCGTGGAGACCGTGGTGATCGTGGAGGCGACCGAGGTGGTGATCGCGGTCCCCGACGTGGTCGGGATGGCGATTCGGGACGTGGCGGCCGTGGTGGTCGTCGCTAAGCAGCAGGACGTCGGCTTTTTTATGTGCAGGATCGCTCATCGCCAGCGATCCTCCCCGTTGCAGGCGGCTATCCCATGACGACGGAACCGCTGCCCACCGCCGAAGAGGAAACCGCTCGCCTACTGGTCCAGTACGGCGAGTTGGCGGAGCTTGCTGGCGCGTTGGCTCATGAAATCCGCAATCCTTTGGCCGTAATTCGCATGAACCTCGAGTTACTGGCCGAGGATTTCTCTCAGGCGGAAACGCCACGGGAGCGCCGGGCAGTTCAAAAAATTGCCACGGTCAATCGTCAATGCACGCGGCTCGAACGGCTGCTTGACGATTTTCTTAGCTTCGCTCGCCTGCGGCAGCTTGATCTACGAGCTGGCAATTTGAATGATCAAATTGAGCGAGTGCTGGATCTGTATGAGCCGCTGGCCAGGGACAGTAACGTCGAAATCGTGCGTTATCTGGACCCCGATTTACCCAGCACGATGATGCATCCCGAGACGCTGCAAGCGGCGCTGGTGAATTTAGTCAAGAATGCGCTTGAAGCGATGCCCGATGGCGGGCAACTCGTCGTCCGCACCCGGGTGACCCGCAACGGCGTGGCACTCGACATGATCGATGACGGCTGCGGCATGGACGATAAAACGCTCTTCCGCATGTTCGATACGTTTTATTCCACCAAGACCAATGGAACCGGACTGGGACTGCCAACGGCCAAGAAGATTATTGAAGCGCATGGAGGGCGTATCGACGTGCAAAGTGCGCATGGCGTAGGCACGAAATTTAGCCTGGAGTTCCCGGCGGTGGCACGCCTGACGGCGACGGAAGCGGCTCCCGTAGGCGAGGCCACTAGTGACTGGATCAATGACGCCTGACCGGGTATGATCAATCCCATGACTGATGAACCCCTGAACACCAACTCGGAATCGTCTGGCCCGCCTCTGCGAGTGCTCATCGTGGACAACGATCAAGCCTTGGCAAGCGCCATGCAGGAGAGTTTGGAGAAAGTTGGTTATCACTGCGACGTAGCCACCTCGGGTCCCGAAGGGGCTCGGCGCGTAGAGCATGAGGCCTTCGACGTCATTGTTACCGATCTGGTGATGAATGACGTGGATGGCATGGAAGTAATGAGTCGCGCGCGACAAGCTCAACCCGATACCGCCGTCATCATGGTGACGGGACATGCTTCTGTCCCGAAGGCGGTCGAGGCGATGCAGCAGGGCGCGTTCAACTTCCTGGAAAAGCCGATCACCCCCAATCGCTTACGAGCGGTGACCGACAAAGCGGCCGAAGCGGTTCGTCTGCGCCGGCAGAATGTTGAATTGCAGCAGCGACTGGACGAGACATTTGGCTTTGAAGGCATTATTTTTTCCAGTGATCGGATGAAGCAGACGATCGATCGAGTGAAGCGCATCGCGCCGACCGATGCCACGGTCTTGATTACGGGTGAAAGTGGAACCGGCAAGGAACTCATCGCTCAAGCCATTCACCACAATAGCCCGCGACGAGCGAAGCGAATCAAAGCACTTAACTGTGCCGCAGTCGCCGAGAATCTTGTGGAGAGCGAGTTGTTTGGGCACGTCAAAGGTGCTTTTACGGACGCTGTCTCCGATCGCATGGGCGCCTTTGAGTGGGCCAATGGTGGCACGTTATTTCTGGACGAAGTCGGCGACATGCCGATGGCCACACAAATCAAGCTGTTACGAGTGCTAGAAGATCATCACATCACGCGTGTCGGCGACAACAAGCCGATCAAGGTAAATGTACGTCTGATCTCGGCAACCAACCGGAGCTTGGAGGAAGCGGTACAAAGGGGGACATTTCGCGCTGATCTTTATTTTCGTTTAAAGGTTGTGACATTGTCCTTGCCGGGGTTACGTGAGCGTCGCGAGGACATCGTGCCGCTCGTCGATCATTTTCGCAAACAGTTCACCAAGCGGCATCACAAGACCGTCCGCGGCGTATCCCCCGCCGCCTCCCGCAAGCTCTTCTCCTATGACTGGCCGGGGAATGTGCGTCAGCTGCGCAATGCCGTCGAGACGATGGTGGTGCTCGACATTGATGGACTTCTCGATGTGGACGACTTACCACCCGAACTGGTCGAATTCGCGGATCCCACTGCCGCTCATTCCACCGCGTCACGTGCGGATCTTACTTCCATCAGCCCCGCCAACTCACCTGCCGGCCAACAACCGGGACAGCAGCCAGAAAAACAATCGACGAACTCCATGCCGAGCGAGCTGATTGGTCAGCCGATGGAGGCCTTTGAGCGTTATGCGATCGAGCAGACCTTGCAGCTCACGCACGGCAATCGCGAAGAGGCAGCTCGCATTCTTGAAATCGGCGCCCGCACGCTCTACCGCAAACTGGATAAGTTCAAAGGCGACGGGGAGTAGGCGATGCCCGTAATTCAGCAGTTACCGCCGAGTGTGATCAATAAAATCGCGGCGGGCGAGGTGATCGAGCGCCCCGCCAGTGTGGTAAAGGAACTTGTCGAAAACTCGGTCGATGCCGGTTCGCGTCAGGTCGAAGTGAGTCTCGGGCCCGAATGCATTGATTTGATTCGAGTGTCCGACGATGGCTGTGGGATTGATGCCGACCAGTTATTACTGGCAGTCGCGAGTCACGCCACGAGTAAGTTGCAAGATGCGGATGATCTATTTCGGGTCGCCACGTTGGGCTTTCGTGGCGAAGCGCTGGCGTCGATTTCGGAGATCAGTCGCTTTTGTATTCGCAGTCGAACCGCTACGGCCCTGGAAGGTGCTCAACTCGAAATCACAGCCGGCCGGCTGGGGCGAGTGGAGCCGTGCGGCATGGATGTGGGCACCACGATCGAAGTGCGCGATCTGTTTCTCAATACGCCCGTGCGGCGAAAATTCCTGAAGTCGTCGGCCACCGAAATGGCACAGGTGACAGAAGCATTCACGCGCGTGGCCTTGGCCTATCCCGATCGCCGATTTGTGCTGCGACATAAGGAAAAGCTGCTGATTGATGCCGCACCGACTGGAAATTGGCGTGAGCGTATCACGAGTTTTTTTGGCGAGGAGATCGGTCGGTCGCTGATCCACGTCGAGGGCTCTGACGGCGATGTACGGTTGTCTGGCTTTATCGCCGATCCGTCGATCAGTCGCGGCAACAATCGACTGCAATATCTATTTCTGAATGGCCGCTGCATTCGCGACCGATCGCTGCAACATGCGTTAAGCGAGGCCTACCGTGGGCTGCTGTTGACGGGTCGTTTTCCGGTGGCTTTTTTGCGATTGGAAATGCCGCCTGACATGGTCGATGTGAATGTGCATCCGACGAAGATGGAGGTGCGATTCCTTGATGGCGGTCGCATCTACGGGCAGCTGCTTGGTTCGATCCGGCGCAAGTTTTTATCGACAGACTTGACGGCCCGTGTCGATCGTTCGGCGACGAGTTCCCCCGGTCCGTTTCCAGCATCGGTCGCAGCACCGCAACCAGTTCCCTCGGGATCGCTTCTATCGACGACCGCCACGCCCGCCCAGTCATCGCCAACCGTCTGGACTCCGGTACCTTTGCCCAGCGGTAGTACGGGAAGTTACGGATTTCCTGCAGAACGAGCGCTGGCGAGCGAAGCGAGCGGCTCGGCGCCAGCGGTTACTCCGTCGGCTGAGTTCGAGCCGCGAGGGCCACAGACGTTCGGATCGGCTCTAAGTGCGGCGGATCGCCATCGACAGCAAGTTGTCGCTTGGGCCCAGGGACAAACCTCTGCGCCGACATCCGCCGCGGAGAAAACGGAGGCACAACAAGCTTCTATTACAGTGACTCGTGAGCTGGATCTGGGGCCGGTGGTCGGAGTACAGCTCCATCAGCGCTACCTCGTGACAGAAATCGAGGATGGAATTCTGATCATCGATCAACATGCGCTCCATGAGCGTGTCTTATATGAGCAGTTTCGCACGAAGATTCTCGCCGGTCCCCTGGAAACTCAGCGGCTGTTGGTGCCGGAACCCGTAACCTTAACTCCGACTGAACAGGCAGCCGTTTTAGGAGCGACCGACGCACTGGCGCAATTGGGTCTGCTGGTGGAGCCCTTTGGCGGTGACACGGTTTTAGTGACAGGCTATCCGGCGATGCTGGCGAAGCTTGGTCCGCGCGAAGTCCTGCGGCAGGTGGTCGATCAGTTGCTGCAGAGCGGCAAAGCGTTAGAGCGACGTGATATGATTGATACGTTGCTGCATATGATGTCGTGTAAGGCGGCAGTAAAGGCGGGAGATCCGTTGACGCCCGCAGAAATCTCTGCCCTACTCGCCCAACGTCACCTGTTCCAGGATACTCATCATTGCCCGCACGGCAGGCCGACCGCACTGGTATTTACGAACGTCGAATTGGATCGCATGTTTCAGCGAATTTAAGTCGCTACCGAAACAGCGGCAAATGAATCAAATCACTCGAGGACGCGAGGGGAAGCGCGGCATGAAATTGTCATGGGTAAGATTTGTGTAAGCTTGGGTCGAGGTCGGCATCAACAGATGATGGCCGAGCATCAGCATGTCGCGCAGCATGGATGTGAGCTGGTCGAGCTGCGGGTGGACTGGATTTTACGACCGGTGAATGTCAAGCGTTTACTGACGGATCGTCCCACGCCGGTAATCTTCACCTGTCGTCGCCAGAACGATGGGGGACGGTGGACGAAGCCTGAAAATGAACGCTTGATGCTATTACGCTCCGCGATCGTGGAAGGGGTCGATTATGTCGATCTGGAGGAGGACATTGCTGGTTCGATTCCACGTTATGGGAAGACGAAGCGCATCGTCAGCTATCACAACTTTCGCGAGACTCCCGATAATCTGTGGGAGATTCACCAGCGGATGCAGAAGCAGGATGCCGACATCGTCAAACTCGCCACGCTGGCTCATAACCAACACGACAATTTGCGGATGATGCGTCTGGTGAAGGAAGCGCCCGTGCCCACGATTGGATTGTGTATGGGTGAGACTGGGATGCCCACTCGAATTCTCTGTGGCAAATTTGGCTCACCATTTTCCTTTGCTACCCTGCATGCAGCGCGGACGCTTGCTCCTGGGCAGCTTACCTATCGGGACATGCGCGACCTCTACCGTTTTCCGCTCGTCAACGCGCAGACGGAAATCTACGGAGTGATCGCTGATCCGGTTTCTCACAGTCTTAGTCCCCATGTCCATAACTCCGGTTTCGCCTCCCATCAACTCAACAAAGTCTACTTGCCGTTTCGCGTGTCATCCGACGAGTTGCCGTCGTTCTTGGCGAATTGCCGTGAACTGGGAATTCGTGGTTTGAGTGTCACGATTCCACACAAGGAATCGGCCGTACGATATTTGTCGCAGGTCGAAGATGCCGCGCAGTCGGTCGGGGCGGTGAACACAATTGATTTTTCCGGTCCGACCGCCGTGGGATCGAATACCGATCTGACAGCGGCCGTGGATTCCGTAGTCCGCGCGATGGGCCGAGCAGATCGGTCGTTACCGCTGGAGGGCGTTCGCGTACTACTCCTGGGCGCTGGTGGAGTGGCTCGCGCGATTGCCACGGGACTCACGCAGCAAGGTGCACAGTGCCTGGTGACCGGTCGGACGATGAGCCGGGCCGAGAATCTCGCGCAGCAGGTGGGCGGCCAAGCGGTGGAATGGGAGGGGCGAAGCACGGTGCGCTGTGACCTGGTGGTCAACTGCACGCCGATCGGCATGCATCCGAATGTCAACGAAACGCCATTTCCCGAAGGCTTGCTCGGCCACATGGTCGTGTTCGATACGATTTACAACCCGGAACAAACGCTCTTGATTAAACAAGCGCGGGCGGCAGGCTGTGCCGTCATTACGGGTGTCGACATGTTTGTGCGACAGGCCGCGCTGCAGTACACGGTCTTTACGGGCCAGAAGGCACCGGTCGATGTGATGCGACGAGAAGTGATGCGACGAATCGGAGCAGCGCAGGAATCTTGATTCGGATTTGTTCACGGTGAGCCTTCAACTTCAGGAATGCCTTCCATGGCTGTTTCGCTACCGGCTGGCTGGCACAATCTCTTTTTGATTGGCTATCGTGGGACAGGCAAGAGCAGCGTGGCGCGGTTGCTGGCGGAACGACTGTCGTGGATCGCTGTGGATGCGGACGAGGTACTGGAACGTCAGGCGGGACGGTCGATCCAAGCGATTTTTCAGACCGATGGAGAAGTGACGTTTCGCGATTTGGAATCTCAGGTCGTAGCGCAGCTCGCTCGGGGAGAACAGCAGGTAGTGGCCCTGGGAGGCGGTGCTGTTTTGAGGGAGCAGAATCGAGCGGTCTTAGCGGGGCGAGGCTTGGTGATCTGGCTGGATGCGAGCGCCGAGACGATTGAACGACGACTGCAGCTTGACCCGCTCACCCAGCAGCGTCGCCCAAACCTCACGGCAACCGGTGGCAGCAGTGAGATTCGCGAGCTACTGGCGCGTCGCGCCCCAATTTATGCTGCCATGGCTGATCATCGAGTGGAGACGGATGCCTATTCGCCGGTGGAGGTTGCAGCGGCGATCGAACGTTGGCTGCGACTGCAAAGTAGCTGGCCCGGGGGCCCCCGCACAGCCAGCTCAACCGAGAATCTTACCCGGTCCGATCCGCGCGGAGGTTCAACGTGAATCTCTGGTGGAACATTCCCAGTTCGTTGCAATACCTGCTGATTGCTCTATTCGCGGCGGGAGCGGCCGGCCAAGTTACACGAGGCATTGATACGCTAGCCTGGAACCCTCGTCGACAGGGGCCATGGTCAGCGCCACCCGCCGGCGCGACACCGCGGAAATGGTGGTCTCGCTTACCCATCGTCGGCTGGTGGTCGCTCCGGGGAGAATCTTATCTGCACGGGCCCGGGCACTGGATTCGGCCACTCTGTATTGAGTTGGCGTTAACCATCGGCGCGGTCGCCCTCTATCACTGGGAGACCTCCGGACACCTACTCGCCTTCGTCCCACCAACTCCCATCCCGCTCGCACGACAGATGCTGGGTGTTTTTTGTCTCCATGCCTTGCTTTTTGCGCTGCTGACCGTCGCCACATTCATTGACTGGGATGAACAGACAGTTCCCGACGAGATCACGTTTCCGGGAACCGTGCTGGGGCTGCTCCTGGCAATCTTGTTACCGTACGCCAGTTTGCCTGTGTTGGAGCGGACGGAGCCGGCGAGCGAGGTGACGATTGAATGTTTAAGAATGACCTCGCCGCTTTCTTGGTGGGCCCCGCTGAATGGTTGGCTGGGCTGGTCCCTCGGCTGTGCTGCCATCCTCGCCTGGTGCTGGGCACTGCTTCCTAAGACCTGGACGCTACGTGGTGGCTGGCGTAAGGCATTCGGCTTTTTGCTGGCCAGCATCAGTCGCAGCGGCTGGCTACGGCGAATCGGGCTGTTGGCGGTCAGCGGCCTCACAGTAGTCTCGCTCGTCTGGTGGTGGGGTGGGCCGTCGTGGGAGAGTCTCTTAAGTGCCTTGACGGGACTGGTGGTGGGGGGTGGCATCATCTGGTCCGTGCGCGTGATCGGCTCTTTGTTTCTCCGCGAGGAGGCGATGGGGTTTGGTGACGTGACGCTGTTGGGGATGATCGGGGTTTACCTCGGCTGGCAAGCGAGTGTAGTGGTGTTTTTCGTGTCGCCGCTGATCGCACTCACCTTTGCCGTCCTCAAATGGCTTTTTTCAGGGCAACGCGCGATCGCTTATGGGCCATACCTTTGCCTATCCGCGCTGCTGTTGGTACTGCGTTGGCCGGAATTCTGGGAACGCTACACTCGTCCGGTCGTGGAGCTGCTGGTGCAAGGCTGGGAGGTACCGCTAATTCTGGCAGCGCTGGGGCTCCTGTTCGGGCCGCTCTTATGGAGTGTTCGCAGGCTGCGGGAATTGCTGCTGGATTGACCTTGTGGTCGAGCTTGGGCGGTCGCTACTATCTCGCCGCGTTAATCCAGGCTGGCGATACGGGACCGCACGAGGGGGTACCTCGACAAAGGACCGCCAAACTGGCCTGCGGACGAACAAGGAATCGCTCTTCATGCGCCGCTGCTGGACTCGTTCGAGCCCGATGATTGCTGGATGGCTGGCTGCCGTATTGATCGGTGCCGGTTGTAATAGCAATCCGTTTGCGCCGGCGAGTGGAACTTCCAGCAGTGCCTGGCAAACCCCCAATGCCAGTCAGCCGTATGACGCGCAGATTGCCGATCTCACGCGCCGCGCCACGCAATTAGACACGAACAATCGCGATCTTCATGCGCAGCTCGCAGCATCTCAGCAACAAGTGCAAGTGGTGCGCGATCAAGTGTCCCTGGTACAAAAGCGACTCGACGAAACCGCTCAACAGCTGAAAGAGACGCAGGTGGCGCGTCAGGAGATCGAACGTCAGTACGAAAGCTTGCAGGCCAGCTTGCAGCGTCAGGGAAATGCAGTGATCACAGCCAATAGCAGTATTCGTCAGCAACTGGGAGTGGCGGCGATTCCGGGAGTGGATGTGCGTCAGGACCAGGATTTAATTCGCATCGATTTACCCAGCGATCAGCTTTTCGTAGGCGGTTCCACTCAGTTGCAACCCACTGCATATCTGCTTATTGACCAAGTGGCAACTGCCGTGTTACGAGAGTATCCGCGGCAGCGTATTGGGATTGAAGGGCATACCGATGCGGGTACCAACCCCAGTCTATCACCATCCAACTTGCACCAACTCACCGCCGCCCAGGCTGCCGCGGTCCTCGATCAATTGCTGCAGCGCAACAAACTCCCAGCCAGACAGCTCTTCACCGCCGCTCATGGTAGTAACTATCCGCGACTTGCTTCCACCACGAATGAGGCGCGCGCGAAGAATCGCCGCATTGAAGTGGTGATCTACCCCGAGACGTTTTGACAGAGTATTCTCACAGAATCAGGTATGGTTCGGCGGGTTCTGTGCAGGGCCAGGGTGGAGCGGATGATTACGATCATTGATTATCAGATGGGCAATTTGCGAAGCGTGCAAAAAGGCTTCGAGAAGGTGGGGCACGCGGCGGAGATTACATCGGACCCGGCTCGCATCGCCAGGGCCGAGCGGCTGGTGTTGCCTGGCGTGGGTGCGTTTGGCGACTGCATGCACGAGTTGCACAGTCGGGGCTTGGTGGCACCGATCCAAGCGGCCGTGGCGGCCGGGAAGCCCTTTTTGGGTATTTGCTTGGGATTGCAGCTGCTCTTTGAAGTGGGCTATGAAAACGGGGAGCACGAGGGGCTGGGGATCTTGCCGGGAAAGGTAGTCCGATTTGAAGTTCCGCCTCCGCTTAAAGTTCCGCACATGGGCTGGAACCAATGCCACATCGTGCGTCCCGCCCCGATCTTGGCTGGAATCGCTGATCAATCCCATTTCTATTTCGTGCACTCGTACCACGTCCTGCCAGCCGACCGCTCCGTGATCGCCCTGGAGGCGACTTACCACGAGCCTTTTTGTGCCATGATTTGGCGTGATAACCTGTTTGCCACTCAGTTCCACCCGGAAAAGAGTCAGTCAGATGGGCTCAAGCTGCTGCATAACTTCGCCGAGCATCTTGCAGGGTGACGATTTCTTTGGGATATTTCCGCGTCCCATTCTTAGTTATGCGAGGGCTCCATGCACGAGGATCGTGACGACTTCCGTTCCACCCATCAGGTTTCGACGGCGATGGAAGTGTGGCCAGCCATTGATTTGCGTGGCGGGAAGTGCGTTCGGCTGCGGCAAGGGGACTACGGCCAAGAGACTATCTTTAGCGACAGTCCAGCCGATATGGCACGTCACTGGGTCTCCCAAGGAGCGAAATTTCTGCACTTGGTCGATCTAGACGGTGCTCGTGATGGCCGTCTCACGAATCTGGAGGCGATTCGCAGCATCGTGCATGCGGTTGACGTTCCCTGCCGTCTCGGCGGTGGGATTCGTGAAGAGGAGACCATCCGGCAACTCCTCAATGTCGGTCTCGCACAACTGGTCATCGGGACTCGAGCACTGCGCGAGCCGGACTGGTTCCGCCGCATGTGTCACCAATATCCCAACCAGTTAGCACTGGGAATCGATGCCCGCGATGGGATGGTAGCGACCGACGGATGGTTGAATGTCAGTTCCCAGCCAGCCACGGTCTTTGCCCGACAGTTTGACGACGAGCCGATTTCGGCGGTGATTTACACCGATATCGCGAAAGATGGCATGATGGAAGGCCCCAATGTGCCGGCGATGGAACAAATGGTGCAATCGGTGGTCAATCTGGCGGTGATTGCATCCGGCGGAATCACGACCGCCGGCGATGTTCGCGAGCTTTCACGACGCGGCCTGCATGGCTGCATCATCGGTCGCAGCCTGTACGAGGGCCAACTCAGCTTGTCCGAAGCACTCGAAGCCGCACTCCGACCGCTGTAATGCCGCTTTAAGTCCGCACGGTAATGCCGGCTGGGGTATTTTTGATTCAACTGGTCGCGGATCAACGTCCGAAGAAACCTACAAGCGACTTGATGGACCGAGTCGCCACGCTCAGGCACGCTGGCCCTCAGCGGATCTAACAGGAACATAAGCGGCGTCCGGTGGGACGCGGTCACCGACCGGCTCATGGATGCTTGCCGAGGAGTGGTTGTGCATGGCCTCTGATTTCCGCTTGAAGGAACAGCTTCCGCAGCTCACTCAGCGGATCGTCGAGACGTATCAGCAGTACAAGTGGATTAACCACTTGGGACACTGCCCGTTGCCCCGCTACGACGAAGTCATCTCCGCTATCGAAGACCTGACTGAGATCATTTTTCCGGGCTACCGACGTCGAGAAGGGCTGCACAGCGGCAACGTGACCTACCATGTCGGCGATTTGATCGACGGCTTACACGATAAACTCACCCGCCAAATTGCCCGCGCCTTACGCCATGAAGATCGAGTCACCGGCGCGACGACCACCGATGATGCGGTCGATTATGAGGCAAAGGGCCAAGCGATGGCAATCGCGTTCCTGGAAAAACTACCAGCGGTCCGCGCCACTCTGGCGACCGACGTCAAAGCCGCTTTTGATGGTGATCCTGCCTGCAAGAGCCCCGACGAAGTCGTCTTCTGCTATCCAGGTCTGGAAGCAATTACCACCTATCGCCTGGCTCATGAACTCTACCAACTGAGCGTTCCGTTTATCCCCCGAATGATGACCGAACATGCTCATCGTCATACTGGCATCGACATTCATCCCGGTGCCACGATTGGCAACCATTTCTTCATCGACCATGGAACTGGTGTTGTGATTGGCCAGACATGCGAGATCGGTCATCACGTCAAGATTTATCAAGGCGTGACCTTGGGCGCACTGAGTTTTGCCACGGACCCAGACGGCAATCTGGTGCGCGACACAAAACGCCATCCAACAATTGAAGATCACGTGGTGATTTACGCCAACGCTACGATTCTCGGCGGCCGCACCGTGGTGGGACAGGGATCCGTGATCGGCTCCAGCGTTTGGCTCACCCACTCCGTTAAACCTCACACCACCGTGACGATGGAGCGACCCAAGCTGCGAATTCGAGCCGAAACGCCCGATGATGAACTGTCCGACCCAAACTACTGCATCTAGTTCCACTGCCAGCTAGTTCTTTGGCAGCTAGTTCTTTGGCAGCTAGTTCTTTGGCAGCTAGTTCTTTGGCAGCTAGTTTTACTGCAGCTAGTTCTTTGGCAGCGACTCCTGGAGCCACTCCAGCGACTGCTTTTGCCAGGCCTCCCACATCGGACCTTGATAGCCGTTGAGTCCATGGCCGCCCGAGGGTAATTCGAGGTATTTGGCCGGCACTCGGTGCATCTGCAGGGCGGCATAAAACAACCGACTGTTTTCCGGTGGCACCGGTTTGTCATCCACGGCATGAGCGAGGAACGTGGGTGGCGTCTGCCTGGTCACCTGCTGCTCGTTGCAGAAGCGCCGCACCAGTTCGGCACTGGGCGTCTTCCCGAGCAGATTTTGCCGTGAACCTTGATGGGCGTGGGGCCCCTCCAGAGTGATGACTGGATAGATCAGAAGAGCAAAATCGGGGCGACTCGATAGCCGGTCAATCGCCTGTTCGGCCTGACGATCACCGTCGTCCCAATGCGTCGCCGCCGTGGCCGCCAAATGACCTCCAGCCGAGAACCCCATGATTCCTACTCGCCGCTCGTCGACCTGCCACTCGGCCGCCCGCGCACGCAAGGTTCGCACAGCCCGCTGAGCGTCCAGTAAGGGCACTTCCGAGCGTCCGGCAGGCAACCGATATTCCAGCACTGCACCGGTGATGCCGTGCTGATTCAGCCAGCGAGCAATCCCATGCCCCTCGGGGCCGGTCACCAGTCCACCGTAGCCGCCACCCGGACAAATAACGATCGCTGTTCGTTTCTCCCCCTCCGCGCGATGAATCGTCAGCCAGGCCTCCGCCTTTTCCGTTTGCCCGTTGCCCAGTGGCGCTGCGCCGCTCCATAGCGACACACGAACCGGCTCAGCTGCCGCGACCGACACCGGGGATGCTAAACCTGGCCAGCAAAAAACGACGGTCACCAGCAAGATGAAAAACCGCTTCACACCGAACATCCGATCTTGACGCTGCACCATGGCGGGATTCCTGGAGAAGAGAACTATTTCTTGCCCGACTTCGTCGGCGGACGAACACCCTTGGCGGCCACTCGCTTGATCCAGACATCCGCAACCTGATTCGGCGAACCACCAAAAGCCCCAGAAAAGGACTCTTCGAATTTTCCTGTCGAGCGGAGGTCGTCCATCAGCTTGGAAAACCGTTTCGCGTCGTTCATTAAAAACGTGGCGAAACTGTAGTTCGCGATCTCGTTTACTTCTGGCGGCAACTTACCCTGAATCCCGTCATCGGGCTTCTGCATCGCCGAGAGAACCGCCGGAAGCTGTTCGTTCCAGGCGGTCACGCGAGGATCTTGTGCGTTGAGTTTAGCGGACGCCGCTCGGGCACTTCCCTCAGAGAACCAGCGGGGCACCTTACCAAGGCTGGCGATGTAGGCGCCGGCGAGTTGCTGTGCGATCAGGTTCTCGATGGGATATTCGTTCGCTTTGGGTGGTACCAACGCTCCGTAAGAATCGACGACATCGAACGCCCAGTGACCGCGCCATTCTTTGGGAATCTGTCGCTTTTCGACCATTTGACCAAATTCGCTGTAGTCATACCGCTCACTGAACACGAACAGGGTCATGCGGCCTTTGATCAGGGGCTGATTTTCGGGCAGTTTGAAGAGCGCTGCCACTTTGGGAGCCACCGCTTCCGCCCGTTCACCAATGTCGGCCAGCGTGTTGTCGCCGACATTCCCCAGCACCAGGAAATTCGTTGATTCGAAGGTAGACGGCTTGGCATCAGGCATCCCGAGCCGCCAGTTTTCGCCGGCCAGTTTCGCGCGGTCCGCCGTCAGTTCCTCGTGGGTTGCGAACCGAGCCTTCGCCAGGGCCGCCACGCGGACCAGTTCCATCGTCGGCTCGTCGCCATCAAATTTCGCGCCTTCTTCGATCCATTTCTCGATCTTGGCGAGCACATCGGTCGGCAAGGGGGGACGCCCTTGTGGCATCCGCGCACCGCCACCGGTACCCATGAGTTTCTTGAAAAGCAGGCTTTCCGCTGGCTTGCCCGGCTCGATCGGTGGACCGCCGTCGCCACCCTTGAGCAGCCGATCAAAGTTGACCAGACTAAAATTCTCGCGCGGTCGCATCGCTCCATGACAACCCGAACATTGAGCAGACAACACGGGGGCGATTTCCCGCGAGAAGCTGACCGTTTCCTTCCCCGTTGCTCGCGCCACCTCCATTTTGGGTGCGTCGGCGGGTTTAGCGTTTGGGTTGAGCGAGGCGAGGTTCTCGGTGGCGCTGGCGCCATCAAACTTCGCCCCCTCCATAATCCACTTCTTCAGCGTCGCCAACTCCTCGGGCGTGACTTTCAAACCGCCGCGGGGCATATCGCCGCTGGTGATCGTTTCAATCAGGCGGCTGTCATCCGCATCCCCGGGAAAAATGACTTTATTGCCGCGTGGCCCCTTCATCAGGTTTTCAAAATTCGAGGCGCTGAACATGCCCTTGGCATCGTTAACATGGCAGCGTCCACACTTGCTCATCAGAATCGGCACCACCTGTTTCACAAAGCTAACTCCCCCCGTGCCAGGTGCACCGGGCTGTGGCTTGGCCGGTGCCTCAGCCGCGACATCGCGCGGTTTTTTCAGAACTGGCAGCTCCAGACCTTCTAGTTCAAGCAGGGCATGAGCGCGTTCGAGTTTACCGAAGAGCGGATCGATGAGCGGGAGGAGTTCGCGTTTGCCGCCAGCCGCCAGAGTTTCCACTTTGCCCTGCACCTCCTTGACCACATCCGCTGACTCTTTGAATTTGCCTTCCTTGTAGAGATTACCAGCCTTGGTGAGCGAGACGCTCAACTCTCGAATCGCCTCCCGTTCCTCCGCCGTGGGCGGTGCCGCGTCCACGACCTTCGTCCCGGCTACAACCGACCAACCCAGCAAGAGCCCCAGCAGCCAGGCACGGAACGAGTGGACGCAAAGCGACATAGATAATCCCCTGGAGAACAGAAGTGTTACCGACGGAATTTAGCCGGCAATTCTAGCCCCGAATCCGCCAAGCCAGGATGGCTCGTAAAACCGTGGGGATTATACGCCAGGACCAAGTCAGTTCCTAGCGCAGGGCAGCGAGGATCTCCCAGCGTCGCTCCATCGGCAGCAATCCTGCCGCGATCCACGGTGAGAACTTGTTAGAAGACCGCCTAACGAAGGAGTTACTCAGATTTTGCACATCGTATAAATGTAATCCGAGCAGGCAGTTAGTTGGTCAGTGTCCCAGCCAGGAATTGAACCTGGTCTTCAACCTTCGCAAAGTTGCGTGCAAATCCGGCACACTCCCAGGACCTATTCTGCAGCACCCTCTAAGAATCGCGGACTGCAATCCTCAGCCTTCCAGCTCCCTTCCAGTTCGTCTGTCTGGGGACGGCCAGCGGCAGGCACCACACCGTATTCAGACCCGCTGGGCCGCTCGCAGGTTCGCGAAAAAAACCGCCAACGCCAAAAAAACTCAACGCGTCGGTTTGTAGCCGTATTCCAGCGCGAACCACTCCGCATACCGCTCACGATCCACGGACGAAGAATTCCGCTGGTCGACTAAATGGCCCAGTTCGTGGATCAGGATGTTATTCAGGTAAAAGTCTCGCAGCGACGACTCATCCCAGCGTAATTCCCAGCGATCACGACTCACCTGCAGCCAGCGCCCACCAAACTGCCGCGCCTCAATCAACTCCGCCGGCCGCGGAGGTCGATGGAACGTCTCAGTCAACGACTCCTCAATCGGATACAAGTAAATCGCGGTTCCCCACTGCATGCCATAACAAGGGTAAGTCAGCTTCTTGCGCGTCATCCCGCTGAGCTGCACAATCTCTAGCGCGCGAGTGAACTTGGCAGGCAACCGCGTCAGACGATCGCGGACCTCCGCTGCGGTTACCACATGCCGATAACCCACTCCAGGCTTTTGTGTGACGATACGCAGCCTCGGCTGAGTCTGCGGTTCATACCAGCGCTCCGGCGGCGTGACCGATCCGGAACGTCGCGATTCGCCGCCCGCGGCACGGGTGGTGAGTGGTCGCTGACGACGATCAACCCTGGCCACCGGTGGCGCATGAACCGCCGCCGAAACTCGACTAGACTCGCGCAGACGATGATGAGTGAAGTGAGACATATTGATGATGTCGAGCCGCTCGTGACAGCCACGGCGACACGTTCAATAAAGGATTGCTTGGTTTCACTGCGATTTCAGTACCGACAACTACCGGCAAGCATTCCCTCACCCGCCAATCCCACTCTAGACTGACCACCTCACGATTTCCAGTGAACAGCGCAAATCCATGAAAACAAACACTTTAAGAAAAACCCCAGCGAGTTACACTCGTACCCTCAGAGCGGCACGAGGTCGCGGCTAGCGATGGTCGGCACACCCCGATCGAATCCGCTCGCGGTCGCGCGGCCAGATCGAATCCGCTCGCGGTCGCGCGGCCGGATCGAACGAGGTGACAGGCACGGTGAAACATTCGTGCCCGTAAGGCCGCTGCACACCGTCGCCAGCGTTTAGACGCAGCGGTACAGATTCCGCCGGATGAACTGGCTAGTGTCGCGCTGGCTAGTGTCGCGCTGGCCGCTGCCACTGCTGGCCGGTACTGACTCACCGGAAGACGCCGGTGCTCTTGTCCCGCCGTCACCCCCAGCACCGCGGCCAAACAGCAACCAGACAATCACGGCCATTAAAATGATCGCCACAGCGATCGCTCCCACCGCGATCGAGATCAACACGGGCATTGAAAGCCAGCCCGCACTCGATTCACCAGCGGCCGACACCGAAGAACTCGCTGCGGTCGAACCGGCGGCCATGGAACCTGTAGCCGCCGGCGCCGAGGAACGACCGGCCGGAGTGGATCCCGATCGATCCCGCGCGGCGGCCCCGCTAGCCGTGCTCACCGATTTTCCACTGCGAACGCGCAAATCGGACCTGGAACCACCCGATACCAGGGCATCTGGTTCCTCCGTCACTTCCACTTCGGACTCGGTGAGTCGTTTGCCGCTGCCGGAGGCCAGTGAAGAACGGGAGGCACTGGGCTGAAAGGCCGGTGGGCGCGACTTTGGATCCTCTGCACAAGCGGACAAATCAAGCGGTTCGCGAGCGGCATCGGGATTGCTTTGTCGCTCCAGCCATAGTCGCAGGATGTTGGCTACTTCCCGCGCCGTTTGAAATCGCTTCTCCGGTTTCTTCTGCATCATCTTGCTGCAGATGTCCGCTAATTCTCGCGGACAATCAGGACGTTCTTTAAGAATGTCCACCGGATTTTGAGTCTGATGCTTGACGATTCGCTGTGCCAAGGTGCCTTCTGGAAACGGTGGATGTCCCGTCAGCAAGAAGTACATCGTGCAGCCGAGCGAATAGATATCCGCCCGCGAATCGACTTCGTGACTGTTGAGTGCTTGTTCGGGAGCTAAGTAGTCGGCGGTCCCCAGCACATTTTCATTGAATTCAATCGTGAGCGAAACTTGTTCGTCATCGAGAGACAAAGCCAATCCCAGGTCCAGGACTTTGACGTTGCCCTGATGATCGATGAGCAGATTAGCAGGTTTCACGTCGCGGTGAATCAGTCGATTTTCGTGGGCATGCTGCAGGCCTTCGGACGCTTGAATGATCACGTCGGCGACCGTTTCATACGGCATCAGATCCTTGCCACCCTCTTTCACCATCGTGCTGAGGTCTTGCCCCGACACATATTCCATCACGATGTAATGTGTATCACCTTCATTGTCGACGTCGTACGTTCGAACAATGTTGGGATGATTCAAATTGGCTGTGGCCCGCGCCTCGCGATGAAACCGCGCCAAATACGAAGTATCATCCACGCGACTCTTGGGAAGCACCTTGATCGCCCGCTGCTGCTTCATCAACCGATGCTCGGCCAGATAAACGCTGCTCATGCCTCCCGTGCCAAGATGCCCCAATAATTTGTACTTGCCGAGAAAAAATCCGCGATATTTGCGGTCGTACAATTTATCGCGATGCCAGGGCGTAATGAGACCCAGGGAGATCAGGTGTTCGGCGAGGACTTCGGCATCGTCGGGAATCTGGCCGCCATGCTGCGCTTCCAGTTTCGTCAACGCGTCCAACAGCCGAGGCTCGTCGACGAGTCCACTTTTACGTACCAATTCCAGAAAATGCTTGACGGGAAGTGTCGCCATGAATCCAAAACCAAGGGCTCACGGCAAGCCGTGCCACCCCAACAACTGCACGAAAATCTAATTCCCCGGCCCACGCTGGCTGGCGAATGTCTGTTACACTAGTGCAACCGGTGGCAAGATACCAGTAAGGTTACGAAATCGCCAAACTTTTTTTCTCGATTGCGAATCATTCAGTATGTCTTATTCGCTCGAACTTTACACGCGTGACGGCTGCCACTTGTGCGATGAGGCCCACGAACTGCTCGTCCGCTACGGACTACGACCGCGCCTCATCGATATCGATCTGACCCCCTCCCTCCGCGAGCAGTTCCACGACTGCGTCCCGGTTGTCCTCATCGATGGCAAAATCCGGTTTCGTGGACGAATCAACGAAGTGCTGCTTCAGCGACTCCTCGCGCGACGGAATCAGCCGTCATGAAGTCGGCCGTCCAGCAACCAGCGGTCGTAATCGTAGGGGGAGGCGTCATCGGACTCTCCCTGGCTTACGAACTTGCCAACCGCAACTGGCTCGTGACCGTCCTGGAGCGCCGTGAGGTCGGCCGCGAGGCCTCGTGGGCGGGAGCTGGAATTTTGCCGCCCGCCCAACTCGCCTCCGCTCATCATCCGCTCGATCAACTCGCCGGCTTAACCGTCCAGCTGCATCCCCAATGGGCACGAAAACTCACGGCCGAAACCGGCATCGACACCGGTTACCGGCAATGTGGGGGACTCTATCTCGCGATGACGAGCGGGGAAGTCGCCGCACTGCATGGACAAGCCGCTTCCTGGCGCGAAGAACAGATCACCGTCGAGCGACTCACTCTGGACGAACTCCGCGGCTCGGAACCAGCACTGTCGGCGCCGATCGAGTCGGGTGCGATCAAGGCCGCCTACCGGCTTCCCGACGAGGCGCAGCTGCGTAATCCCCGACATCTGGCGGCACTGGCCCAGGCCTGTCGGCAACGGGGAGTTCGCCTCGTGGAACAGGCCGCCGTCACCGGCTTTCGTACTCAAGGCACGCGTGTCGAGGCCGTCGTTACTTCGCAGGGGGAGTTCACCGCCGACCGTTTCTGTCTCACCGCGGGTGCCTGGTCCAGTTTGCTGCTGAGAGACCTGGGGATCGAAACCGGAGTTCTGCCGATTCGAGGGCAAATGATCCTGTTTCGCACGGACCGTCCGTTGCTCCGACAGATCGTATCGGCCGGTCCTCGCTACCTCGTGCCGCGCGAGGACGGCCGACTGCTCGCTGGTTCCACCGAGGAAGATGTCGGCTTCCACGCGGAAACCACGGTAGCCGGCTTACAAGAGCTGCAAAACTTTGCGACGCGGTTAGTTCCAGCACTCCGCGACGCTCAGGTCGAGCGAACTTGGGCGGGACTGCGCCCCGGTACCTACGATGGCTTGCCGTACCTGGGGACGCTGCCCGACTGGTCCAATCTGGTGGTCGCGGCCGGCCATTTTCGCAACGGACTCTATTTGTCGCCGGCCACGGCAGTCGTCATCGCTGACGTGTTGGAGGAGCGACCAGCGCCGATCGACTTACGACTGTTCCGCGTCAGCCGCGGCTAAGCCTAGAGGTACTGCTGATAGGCGTCGACAGCGAGTCGATCGCAGCGTTCGTTTTCCGGATGACCACTATGACCGCGTACGTGCGTGAAGCTGATGCGATGTCGCTGCGTGAGTTCATCCAGACGCTGCCACATTTCCAGGTTCATGATTGGTTTTTCACCCCGACGCCAGCCGCGCCGTTTCCAACTTGCCATCCATTCAGTCAACCCCTTACCAACGTACGTGCTGTCGGTGAATAAATGCACTCGGCAGGATCGCTTGAGGGTTTCCAGGCCGCGAATAACGGCGAACAGCTCCATACGATTATTCGTCGTCGACCGCTCCGCTCCAGCCTGTTCCAGTTCTTTGCCGGTGGCTTGATGGCGCAGGATGAAAGCCCAGCCACCCGGGCCGGGATTGCCACTGCAGGCCCCATCCGTATAGAGCTCGACCGTGGGTAACTCCGTTGGTGCGGTGGGCGTTTGTTCGTGCGTGAATTGGGGCGCTGAGTTCATGATGAAGTACCTAGTGTCATGGGCAATGCGTCCCCGCGGGAAAGTTCTGGACGATTCGGTTCCGGACGATACCAAGGCAGTACCACCGTAAAGGTGCTACCTTTCCCCAGTTCGCTCGCCACCGAAATTTCACCACCCAGTAATTTGCAAAGTTCTTTGACGATCGACAGCCCCAAGCCGGTGCCGGAGAACCGCCGAGTGAGTCCGTCGTCGCCCACGACGATTTGTCCCTGCCGAAACTTTTCGAAGATGATCTCACGGTCCTCGGGGGCTATCCCCACCCCTGTATCGGAAACCTGCAGCTCTAACCGGCCCTGGGAATCCGCTCGAGCGGTCACATGAATCCGCCCTCCCTCAGGCGTAAACTTGATGGCATTGCTCAGCAAATTGGTCAGAATCTGCTGTATTTTTCCCTGATCTTGCCAAACCAGCGGCAAGTCGGGAGTGACGTCGACCAGGACATCAATATTTTTTTCCTCGGACATCGACCGAACCATATCGCACTGGGCGTTGACAATCAGGTCGATCGAAAACTCGGTGGGACGCACTTCCATGCGCCCCGCTTCGACCTTGGCCAAATCCAGAATGTCATTAATCATCTCCAACAACAGTCGCCCCGATTTTTGAATGTTCTGGGCGTAACGCTTTTGTTTGTCATTGAGCGTATCGATACCCTGCAAGACCTCGGAAAAGCCGATGATGCTGTTGAGCGGCGTACGCAGTTCATGACTCATATTGGCTAAAAAATCGCCCTTTAGTCGATTCATGTCATAGAGCCGCATATTGAGCTGCGCTAGTTCGTCTACCTTGGCATCCAACTCGCCGTTCACCTGCCGCAAATTATTTTGCGTTTCGGTCAAGTGGCGCAGCATTCGATTAAAGGAATCAGCCAGCTCTTGAAATTCATCTCCCGTACGAATTTCGGCGCGCGTTTCCAAATGCCCGCGACTGATATCGTCACTGACATCTCGTAGATGCTTCAGTGGCTTGACGACGACGTAGCGCACAATGATGTAAAGAGCGATCATCGCCACGAAAACCGTCACGATACCGACGGTCCATAAGATGGCATTGACCTGACTGAGGGCATCCTGAGTCGATTTGTAAGGCAACACCAACTTCACCACTCGAAATGGTATCTGCTGCTCCTGTGCTGCCGCCGAATCGGAGGCGGAAATCGCGCCTGTATTCACCAGCGTCTGATGACAGCCAAAACAGGTTTTCTGCCAGACGATCGGCGCATAATATTGATATTCGTTCTGCTTCGGTAAGCGCTGCTCAAAAAACACCACATCACGCAATTTACTGGCAGGTAAATCTCGCACCGTATTCGGGGAGGAATTAACCGCCGAGGGGAGCATGGACGGAGTCAGCTTCGATGCTTCGGCGGCGGCGGCCAGGCGCGCCGAATCCTGCTGGGCCAAACGCTGCTGTTCCCGCAAATAATCATCGAATTTCGTCTTCAAATCGCGGACGATCGCCGCTTCCTTGTCGTCGTCGGGAATTCGATCCAAGATCAATCCCAGCTTCGATCCATCGTCCGGGGCAATCAATTCATATTCATAATCCGCTCGAAAGAAATCACGGGCGACGCTGTGTACCCAGTCGTCCGAGTTCGCCGTGTCCCACTTTTCAAAGTGCGTGCGCAGCAGCAGCATGTCGAACAAATCGCGGGCTTTATCGCGAGTGGTTTTGACCACGAGCGAACGGGAGACCTGACTGACCAGAGTAAAGGCACCGGCGATCAGCAGCACGAGACTGGCTAGAAAGAGCAGGCGGCATTTCCGCTCAATGCTCGTCTCTCCCAACACGCGTTTAATCGACCGATAAGACATACCAACAGCTTCCTGATGCTCGACTCGAGCGGTGCATTGTACGCCGCTGCGGCGGGACGGGCTACAACATATCAAGCGGATCAACATCCACCAGATACTGCACCAAACGCGGCGCGGGCCAAGACTCCATCGCCTGCCGCACCGCCTCCCGCAACATGTCCTCATCCTGCGCTTGAGCCAGGAAATGAAACCGATACCGACCCCGCAGCTTGGCAATCGGGCAGGCGGCTGGCCCCAACACCCGGCCGCTCGCGCTGCTCGAAACAACTGCCCCGCCGGCCCCGCCGGCCCCGCCGGCCCCGCCGGCCCCGCCGGCCCCGCCACGAAGCTGCGCCTGAGTTTCGAGCGACGCCCGGACACTCTGCGCAAACTGCTGCGCGAACGCCAGCGTCGTGGCGGCCGTCTCGCCGCGAAAAATCACTCGAATCAAACCACCAAATGGCGGATAATGAAACTGCTGACGCTGCGGTAACTCTTCGCGCGAAAAACGCAGAAAATCATGCTGCGCGGCGGCCTGGATGGCAAAATGGTCCGGGTTAAACGTCTGCATCACAACCTGCCCGCCACGATCGCCGCGCCCCGTCCGCCCCGCCACTTGCGTCACCAACTGAAACGTCCGCTCCGCGGCGCGAAAATCCGGAAAGTGGAGTGCCGCATCGGCGTTGATCACGCCCACCAGCGTAACGTTGGGAAAGTCGAGTCCCTTGGCGATCATTTGCGTGCCCACCAGAATCCGCGCCTCGCCTGCTCGAAACTTGGCCAAGGCCGCTTCATGGCTGCCCGGCTTTTGCATGGTGTCCGCATCCATGCGTAACAGCGATACACCGGGAAATCGGCCCTGCAGCTCCGCCTCTAAACGCTCGGTTCCCAAGCCACCCAAGCGAAAGCCCTCAAAGCGACACTGCGGACAGCGCTGCGGCGTCGCCAACTGATAGTCACAGTAATGACAACTCGCCACATTCGCCGCTCGATGTAACGTCAGCACCAGATCGCAATCGGGACATTTGGCCACATAGCCGCAGGCGGAACACTGGATGCTGGTGGCATAACCGCGACGATTCAGCAGCAAAATCACTTGACCATTCTCGCGCAGCGAATCTTCCATCGCGCGCGACAGAGTCCGGCTGATGGAACTGCGCGTGAGACTGCCCCGCAGCTCCGTGCGCAAGTCAACCGTGGTGACCTGGGGTAAAGCTCGCTGCGACACCCGCTGCGGCAACTCAATCAACTTGTACTCGCCCGCCTGCGCACGCTGCCAACTTTCCAGGGATGGTGTGGCGGAGCCCAGCACGAGCGGGATTCCGGCCGCCTCGCAGCGCCGACGCGCCACCTCGCGCGCATGGTAACGCGGCTGAGAATCCTGCTTGAACGACCCGTCGTGCTCTTCATCAATCACGATCAATCCCAGCCGCGGCGTGGGCGCGAAAACTGCACTCCGCGCCCCCACCACGACCTGTACGTCGCCATGAATGATCTGCTGCCAATGCGCATTCCGCTCCGCATCAGACTGGTGACTATGCAGTACCGCCACGCGCGGAAACCGAGCTCGAAAGCGCTGTCGAGTCTGTGGGGTAAGACTGATCTCGGGCACCAGCACGATCGCTTGGCGCCCCACCCGAATCACCTCCTCAATCGCGCGAATGTAAACCTCCGTTTTGCCGCTACCCGTGACCCCATGTAACAGGATGACTCGGCTACGCTGCTGCCTTAATTCGTCGGCAATCGTATCGAACGCCCGCTGCTGGTCACGCCCCAGTTCCAGCGCCGACTCCGGCTCAATTTGCAAGTCGTCCGCCACCGACCACTGCACACGCCGCAATTCGTCCACCACCCAGCCTTTCTCGCGCAGTCGTTCAATGGGAGCGGTCGAGCAGCCGGCAAGCTGGCCGATTTCTTTGGCGGTCAGCGAGCGCGGTGTGTCGCGGATCGTGCGCAAGATCGCCCGCTGCTTGGCTGTCACCGGCAAATCTTCGATCTGTCCGACAAACTCCGTCGGAATCGTCAGAAACCGCTGCTCCCGCGTGCCGGCCTGAGCACGCACCCCAGCGGGAATCACCGATTCGAGGACATTTCCCAGGGGACTGAGGTAGCGAGCGGCAATCCACTGTGCCAGGTCGAGCAGGGCGGGGCCAAAGAGCGGCTGAGGGTCGACCACGGAGATGACCAGCTTGAGCGTCCGTACGTCGCTGGCCCGACGAGTGAGCCCGACGCAGTAGCCCACCATATCCCGACCGCCGCGTCCCAACGGCACCCGCACCCGCCGCCCCAACTCCACCCGGTCACGCAAGTCTTCCGAAATCAGGTAGTGAAATGGACCATAAGGCGGACCGGCAAAAACGACCTCCGCGACCGCCGCATCCGCCAGCTCATCATGATCCCACGGAGCTGGATCGTAACCAGGATCGAAAAGAGTAAATTGGCGTCCATCCATGAGATTCACTCGGCGTTGTTCACCCACCGCGCTGCGCCCGTAGCCACTCGCCCCGTGCCCCGTTACGATACCACTCAGCGTGATTCCTTTCCAACGGGACCGGTTATGCGTCTTGGCATTTACGGTGGCACTTTTGATCCTGTGCATTACGGACATCTGCTGCTGGCAGAATGTTGCCGGGAACAATGTCGGCTAGACGAAATCTGGTTCATGCCTGCCGCTCGCCCCCCCCATAAGACATCGCTCGAACTCACCGCCGGCGACCAACGCGTCGCGATGCTCCGGCTCGCCCTGGCCGATTGCCCAGGCTTCCAAGTCTCCACACTGGAACTTCAGCGCGGCGGGGTCAGTTACACCGTCGATACCCTGGACTATCTCAAAGAGCAGCGGCCCGATGCGGAACTCTTCTTTTTATTAGGAGCCGACGCCGTCCGAGACTTGCCCACCTGGCGTGCCCCGCAGCAGATCGGTCGGCTGGCGACTTTGGTGACGGTAGAGCGCCCCGATGCCCCACCCATCGCCTGGGAACAACTCGCTCAACTCCTCGATCCGCCCGCCTGGCAAGCGGCGCGCGAGCATGCCGTAGTGATGCCGCGCATCGAGATCAGCAGTCGCGACCTGCGACAACGAATCTTTACGGGTCGTAGCATTCGCTTTCGCACCCCCCCAGCCGTGATCGATTACATCACCCAGCAGCGGCTCTATCGGGAGCCGGGGGAAAAGCCGGCTCGCTCGCCCGTAACTTGACAGCGCCCTAGGGCACCGGTATCTTATGCCCCGGAATCGTTACGAAGAGAATAGTAGAAGCCTTGCATGGTTCCAGCCGGTCGTCGCTCCCGTCGCGGGAGGACCGATCGTGCGGTTGGAGTGGAACCAGGCAAGGCTTAACGACTTTTCAGTGGTTCCAGATCGCGAAGGTCCAGCGGGATATGGCGAGGATTCAACTCGATTCTGTCTCGAAAATCTTCCCTCCTAAGACCGTTGCCATCCACCAACTTGATTTGCAAGTGGAAGATGGTGAGGTCGTGGTGGTGGCAGGTCCCAGCGGTTGTGGGAAGACGACGTTGTTGCGGCTGATTGCTGGTTTGGAAAAGCCCACGTCCGGTCGAGTTACGTTGGATGGAGTGGAGACGACTCAAGTTGCCCCTCGATCCCGTGGTTTGGCTTGGGTTGGGGATTCCGCCAATCTGTTCCCGCAACTCTCCGTCGCCGACAACCTAACTTGGTTACGAAGTGCGCGCCAGACTCAGGCCTTACGACTGAGTTTCTGGGAGCGGCTACGAGCGTGGCTGCGATTTGCCACCTGGGTGTGGCGCGATGGCGATGCAAGGCAAGGGCGAAGTGAAGCGAGTGGTCAGAGCGATAAGGGAAGGCAGTCGGAGGACGGCAGGTCGCGTTCCGAGCAGCAGCAATTAGAGGCCGTTGCGCGAGACCTGGGACTGGAAAACTTGCTGGCACGGCGACCGAGTGAATTGTCGGCGGGCGAACAGCAACGAGTGGCATTAGGACGAGCGTTATTGGTCGAACCGCAGCTCCTGCTGCTGGATGAACCTCTCGCTCGACTAGACGCTCCCAACCGGGGACGACTGGCCAGACTATTACGCAGCGTGTTGCGACGATGGCGGACAACGGCCATCTACGTAACCCACGACCGCCAGGAAGCGTGGACGGTTGCGGATCGAGTGGTGGTGGTGAGAGCGGGTCAAGTAGAACAGGTCGGGACCGTAACCGAGTTGCGTGATCGGCCAGCCAGCCGATTTGTGGCCGATTGGGTGCACGATGGTCGGGTGGGTTGGTTAACCGCCAGCCGATTGAACTGCCAGCCGGCAAGTTCGACGGTAAGCGAAGGTCAACGTGGACCGGGTGTTACGAATTGTTTACCGAGTGGGGCAGGGGAGTCAGAGCGGCGAGTGTGGGTGGGAGTGCGGCCGGACAAGGTGCAACTGCGAGACAGTTCCGCCCCGTTGCCGCCTGCGACCTGCGGATACGCTGCGGGACGCATTGAGTGGATTGAGGATCAAGCTTGGCAGCGGTTTGTCTGGGTCGAAGTGAGTTCGCGATCAGCCGATGCGGGAACTCCCCTGGCAGATGCGGGCTGGGGTCGGAACTGGGAATGGTCAAGTCAGGAACGTCGGACGCTGGTTGTGCAGGTCGAACGTGACTGGCGGGGAGAGCCGGGCGAATGGGTGCAACTGTCATGGGACTGGCACGAAGCGCTCTGGTTTGATGTCGGTTCGGGTCGTACTTTGTCGTTGCAGGAGTTGTCATGAATCCCGGTGAATTGTTGCGAATTGTCGATTCGCTCCATCGCGAGAAGAACATTGATCCAGAAGTGGTTTTTCTGGCGATTGAATCGGCCATGGTTTCTGCGGCCAAAAAACATTATGGCGATGAAGCCGATATCAAGTTGCAACTGGACCGTACGAACGGCCAAATCACGGGCACCTGCAATGACGTGCCACTCGATACCGAACTGATCGGACGCATCGGCGCCCAAACCGCCAAGCAGGTCATCATTCAGAAGATTCGCGAGGCCGAACGCGACGCGCTCTTAGAAGAGTTCGGCGTGCAACTGGGGCAAATGGTGGCTGGCGTCGTGCAGCGCGTCGAAGGCAATACCACCACTGTTCTGCTCAACAATGTCGAAGCGATCCTGCCGCGGAGCGAACAGATTCCTGGCGAGTCACATCATGCCAACGAACGCGTCCGTGCCGTCGTGTTCGAAGTCAAACCGCAAGGCAATCGCGTGAAGGTGGTGCTCAGCCGCACACGTCCGCAACTCGTCGAGCGACTGTTTGAACAAGAGATTCCCGAAATCGCCGAAGGTGTGATTTCCGTTCACGCGCTGTCACGCGAACCAGGCTATCGCAGCAAAGTGGCGGTGAGCAGCACGGACACTCGAGTCGATTGCGTGGGAGCCTGCGTTGGCGTGCGTGGCAATCGCATCAAGAATATTATCGACGAATTGGGTGGCGAGCGAATCGATATTGTCCGCTGGGACAATGACCCTAACGTGCTCATCCCCAATGCCTTGCAGCCCGCGAAAGTGGATCAAGTACTACTGTGCCAAATGCTCGGACGAGCGATCGTGCTGGTGAATGAAGACCAGCTGTCGCTGGCCATCGGACGTCGCGGTCAGAATGTCCGCTTGGCCAGTAAGCTGTGCGGTTGGGACATCGAGATCATGACGAGCGATGAGTTGGAGCAGCAAATTGATCGCGCCGTGCAGGGCTTCAGCTCACTGGACGGCATGAGTGAGGACCTGGCGGCGAAATTGGTCGAGCAAGGATTCCTGTCCTACGACGATCTCTCCGTCATCGAACCCGATGATTTACAAGAGATGGGTGGTTTGACTCTGGAACAGGTCCAGCACATCGTTGATCAGGCGGAAGCGAAGGCTTTAGAGGCGGAAGAGGCGGCGGCAGCGGAACGCCGACGGCAAAAGGAAGAAGAACGGATGGCGCAGGGCACTGATGAACCAGTACCTAGCACCAATAAACGATCACGAACCAAGGAGACGACGGATATGTAAGTTGTCTCGTGCGTCGCTCAGGTTAGAAGAGGAGGGCCGCAGGTGCCCATTCGGATTTACGCGTTAGCGAAAGAATTGAAGATCGATAGCAAGGATCTGGCGGACCTTTGTGTCAAAGCCGGCATCCCAGGTAAGGGGTCCGCGCTCGCCAGCCTGGACGACGATGAAGTCGTCAAGTTGAAAGCCTATCTAGCGGGTCCCACGAAAAAAGCTCCACCGCCCGCTGCTCGGCCCCTGGAACCGATCCCTCCCGGTGGTCCTTCGTTTTTCCCGCCGGCACCGGGTCCCAACGTCAAGTTGGCCACTCCTGCCGAACGTGAAAAAGTTGCTCAGGCCGCCAAATTGGCGGAAGCGTCGCCAGTTCCGGTAACGCCGCCAGTCAGTGAGCCGATCACTCCGGAGGTGCCCCCAACGGTGGTAGCCGAAGCCGCTCCTGTGGCACCGCCGCCAGCCCCCGAAGTAGCTGCCGAGGCGTCCTCGGTTGAATCTACTCCGCCGCCACCACCCGCACCGACAGCACCGGCAGCCCCTCCCACCGCGCCCACCATTCGGCGTCCCGGGCCAGGAACGGGAACGGCTCCGCCGAGCAACGTGCCGATTCGCCCGGGTTCCACTCCGGCACCGTTTACGCGCGGGGATTACATTCCGCCGACGGGTAGCACGCAGCGCATGAAAGTGCTCGATACCCGCACCAAACGCGCGGCTGAACAGCGCCCGGGAGCGGAGGGTGACACCTCCCGCCCGGCTCGACGACGCGAACCCGGCATCAACATCAACTTGCCGAAGATGCCCGAACTGAAGGCACCTCCGCCGTCCGCTCGGAGTGCCGAACTGCCCGCTCAGAAGCCCGTCATGCGGCTGCCCAAGGACGGACTCAAAGGCAAGGCCGGCATTCGCGCTCCTCTGGAACATTTAACTCCTAAGGGTGATCAGCAGCGACGTCCGAAGGGTCCAGGCGATCGCGGCCTGGAACCAGGCCCCGAGATTCCCGATTTGCTCGAAGCGGGCGGTGCCAAGCCCGGTGGCAAGCCGGTTCGTAAGGGAGGAAAACCAGGCGCACCGGCTGAAGGGGCGGATGGCGATCTGGCTGGTATGTCCGGCTCGCGACTCGATCGCCAAAAGGCGCGTAAAGCCCGAGCTCAAGAGAAGCAAGTTCCGGGCTTTGAAGAGGACATGTCGCCCGCTGCCCGCCGTGCTCGACGACTTACGCGTCGGAGCTCTGGTGTCAGCACAGCTGCCCCTCGTAAAGAGCGTCAGTCGCTGGTTGTTCCCTGCACGGTCCGTTCGTTCTGTGAAGCGACCGGAGTTCCGTCGGGACAACTGCTCAAGACGTTGCTGACCATGGGCATGCCGGTCAACATCAATGCCTCGCTCACGATGGACATGGTGGAGCTGCTATCCGCAGAACTCAACTTGGATGTGGAGATTCGCGCGGCGGAATCTGCCGAGGATGCACTGCTCGCCAAGCTCAAGAATACCCAGGATGATCCCGCTTTGCTCAAGACGCGGCCTCCCGTGGTTACCTTCTTAGGGCACGTTGACCACGGTAAAACATCGCTCCTCGATCGCATCATCGGGATTGACGTGGTGTCGGGCGAAGCGGGGGGGATTACCCAGCACATCCGCGCTTACTCGATCGCAAAAGATGGACGACGGATTTCGTTCGTCGACACGCCAGGTCACGAAGCGTTCACGGAAATGCGAGCCCGCGGTGCGAACGTTACCGATATCGCCGTGCTCGTGGTCGCTGCCGACGACGGCTTGATGCCCCAAACGGAAGAGGCGATCAGCCATGCTAAAGCGGCCAATGTGCCAATCGTCGTCGCCCTGAACAAAATGGATTTGCCCGGCGCCAATCCTGATCGCGTTCTCCAGCAACTTGCGACGTTGGGGATCATGCCCAGCGAATGGTCGGGGGACACCGAAGTGATTCGCTGTAGCGCCCTCACCGGCCAAGGCATCGATAACTTGCTCGAAACGCTGCTCATCACGGCTGACTTGCATGAATATAAAGCGAATCCGAAGCGTGCCGCGCTGGGTGTCTGCTTGGAAGCCGAGCAGGAACCGGGGCGCGGTGTCATCGCCAAGTTGATGGTCAAAAACGGGACACTCAACGTCGGAGATATCGTCGTCTGCGGCAACTCGCACGGTCGCGTCAAGGCGATGTACGACACGCTGAAGAAAAATGAGCGAGTGAAATCAGCGGGACCATCCATGCCGGTCAACGTCACAGGCCTCGATCTTGTTCCTCAAGCAGGCGAAGCCTTCTACGTGCTGCCCGACATCGCTCAAGCACGCGATCTCGCCCTGCGACGTGGTCAGCAAATGCGTGACTCCACGATCGCCGGCACCGCTCGAGTCTCCTTCGAGAAGTTCCAGCAATTGGTCGCCGATGGCCGACTCACCGAACGTCAGGAAGCGGTTACGCTCAACTTGATCATTCGGGCGGACGTGCGCGGGTCGATCGAAGCGATTCAGAAGGAATTGAGCAAGTTCAGTCATCCCGAGGTGCAGGTGAAGATTTTACAGGCGGCGGTCGGCGGTATCACCGTGGCCGACGTTACCCTGGCACATGCTTCCGATGCGGTGATTGTCGGCTTCAATGTCATTCCCGATGAAGCCGCTCGAACTCTGGCCGATGAACGCCAAGTCGAAATCCGTCGTTATGACATCATTTATAAGGTGACCGACGACATTAAGGCGATGCTGGAAGGCAAGCTCAAACCGGAAGAACGTGTGGTTCGATTGGGTCATGCAATCGTCAAGCAAACGTTCGTAATTAGTCGAGTGGGAACGGTGGCTGGTTGCTACGTGGCGGACGGCAAGGTGGAACGTGGAGCGCGTATCCGCGTCTTCCGTGACGGAAAGATTGTGGGTGAATATCCCATCGATTCCCTCCGCCGCGAAAAGGAAGATGTGCGCGAAGTGAATCGCGGCATGGAATGCGGTATTCGCTTGGTGGGTTTCAACGATGTCAAACGCGACGACGTACTGGAAGCCTACAAGGTGGAAGAAGTCGCTCGTACCCTGTAACACTTTTCCCACCGATCACTCGATTCATCCAGGAAGATGGTCAACGAATGAGTTCACGTCGATTGCTGAAAGCTGCAGAAGCGATTCGCGAGGTCGTCAGTATGGCGATCCTTACCGAACTGCGCGATCCGCGAGTCCGCGATGTGACGGTGACCTTTGTCGAAGTCGCTCCCGACATGCGCTCTGCAAAAGTACATGTCTCGATCATGGGGAGCGACAATCAGCAAGCACTGACACTCCGCGGCTTGCAAAATGCCGCCGGATTTCTGCAGCACAAACTCTCCGATCGTATCGACACTCGCTACACGCCTCGATTGCTGTTCGTCCTGGATCAAGGCGTTAAAAAATCGATTGCCGTGAGTCAATTACTGAAGGAATTACTGCCGCCGCAGGACACGTCGCCAACTCCGGCTGACGAACCGTCTTGATTGTCGCTCCACACCGAGAGGGAAGTGATCGTCATGTCCGCACCGAATCGCGCCAGTTTGCTCGCCAAAGTTCATAAGGTCTTGCGCAAGCATTACAAGCCGGCCGCTCCCACCAGCGAACGCTCGGTGTTGGAGCACTTACTGTACGCCTGCTGCCTGGAAAACGCCAAACCCGAAGATGCGAATGAAGCCTACGCGCGCATTCAGCAATCATTCTTCGATTGGAACGAGGTACGCGTCACGACGATCGCCGAACTGGCCGATCATCTGACCAATCTCCCCGATCCTCAAGCTGCCGCCAGCTACCTGAAAAAGTCGCTGCAGGCGGTGTTCGAAGCTCACTTCGCGTTCGACCTGGAGTTCCTCCGCAAACAGAATCTGGGGAAATCCGAGAAAGACCTGGAGCGCTACACCAGCCAGAATCCATTCTTGATTTCCTACGTCGTGCAAAATGCACTCGGCGGCCATTCAATTCCCTGCTCCCGCGGCGCCCTCGAAGGCATGATCTCAGTGGGTGTGATTACGGAATCCGAAGCGGCCGACGGACGCATTCCCGGCGCTGAACGAGCCATCCCCAAAAATAAAGGGGCAGAATTCAGCTCCCTCCTGCATCAGCTCGGCGCCGATATCGCCACCGCTCCAAGCTCCAATCGAGTGAAGCAAATCTTGCTGGAAATTGATCCACAAGCCAAGGATCGCTTGCCCACCAAACGGAAACTGGAAAAGCCGGCTCCCAAAAGAGCTCGAGAAGATAAGCGTCCATCCGATAAAGGACTCACCGAGAAAGCTGTCGCGGAAAAGCCCGGTGCGGAAAAAAGTCTAAGCGAGAAGCCGATCAAAACATCCATCGATCGCAGTCCGACCGACAAACATGCGGCGGATAAGCAGGCCGCTGAAAAGCAGGCTACTGAAAAGCACACGACCGATAAACATGCTCACGAAAAGTCGCCTCACGAAAAGGCCGCACCGGCGAAAGCTCACGCCGACAAAACACACGCCGACAAAACACACGCCGATAAACCCGCTGCCGAAAAGGCTCGCAAGGCTGGTGATGCGTCCGCGAAGAAGTCGAGTGCCGTCAAAGGCCGAGACGACAAGAACAGTGCGAAGCGTAGTGGCAAGCCGGAACCGGCGCGGTCCTCAAACGCTAAACCCAAAGCGGCGACCGCAAGTGCCGACAAGGAACGCGATAAAAAAGCCGCAGCAAAAAAGTTGGTCAAGAAAAAACCGCGCTGATCTGACGTGTCATCGTGAAATTCAATCAGCACCCCAGACGCAGTCGTTGCCTGCCCTCCGCTTGGCTCGGTGCCTTCTTGGGGTCGCTCCTTGCTGTCTCCTGTCCGTCGAGCGACTATCTGTTGGCGGATGACGAGTCCGTTGTCGATCAATTCGAAGATCTTCCCCAACCACTCGTGGCCAAAACGGCGCGGAGCGAGTCAGAACTTGATCGCATCCTGGCCACCAGCAACTACGGTCACGCCCGCTGGCTCCTGCGACGCGATCAAATAGCGCCCGCCCTGCGCCGATTTCAGCGGGCCTATCGCTATGATCCCAACGCCGTCGATCTGATGCGCGAAGTCATTCCCCTCGCCGCTAAACTCAATCGCGCTGATGTGGTGGGACGTTATGCCGTGTTGTCTGCGGAACAATCCAAAGCCGATCCCGCAACCCTCATCCGCCTCGGAGCACTACTCACAGAGCAACAAGATTGGTCAGGTGCCGAGCGGCTCTATCGTCGAGTGTTCGAGGCGCGCCGTGATCAGCCCGCTGATTTTTCCGGCGCCATGGTCGACCTGGAACTTGGTAAGATTTATTACCTGCTTGACCGTCCACGCGATTCGGCAAACGCCTTCGGTCGCCTTTGGAGCGCCCTTCAAGAACCCGAAAAACACGGACTCGATGACCAACTCATCAAACTGCTCTTGGGTAAGCCTGCTCAAACCTATCAGCTGATGGGCGAGTCGATGCTGGAGGCCGAACGCTGGGACGAAGCCGCTGAACTGTTTCGTCGAGCTTTCCCCGAGCCCAAGCAAGCGGCGCTCTTAGCCCTACCGCTGGCCCGAGTCGCACTAGGAAAAAAGAACGCTCGGGAATCCCTGCGACTGCTCGGTGAATACGCAGCGGCCGACATCCGCGACGGCGGCAGCGAACCCTATGAAGTCCTCGCCTTGGCCTTTCGTGATTTAGAGAGCGATCCCGCAGTTGCTCGACAGCGCCTCCGCGAGCAACTTGGTGCCTGGCACGATCGGTTTCCTCAAAACAATCTGCTCACACTGGCCTACGCCGATGCACTACGCGCTGAACGCCAATTCCGTGACGCTCAACCGCTCTACGAACAATTGCTTAAACAACAGCGAACTGCCGATGTGATTGCGGCGCTCGTGGAACTGCATTTCGCGCAGAAGCAGTCGGTTGAATTGCTAAAACTACTCGCCGAATCACTTGCGCGGGGTGGAACACTCGAATCAATCGGGACATCGGCGCAGCGTTTTAAGGAGCACCCCGAGATCGCTCGCGAACTGGTAGCCCTGGCTCGTGATCCAGCCAAGCAAGCTGCCGTCTCGGTGCCTGCGACCGCTTACGCCGCCGCACTTGTTGCCGTTGCCATCAAGGACCTCGATGCCGCCGATGAACTATTCACTCGAGCGGTAAAAACAGGTAGTCCCGCTGCCCCAAATGTCTATCTTGTCTGGGGCACCAGCATGCTGCTGGCTGAAGCCCCGGCAGGCACCGCTCGAGTGCTGCGTGAGGCCATCGAGCGGCAGGTGAGTCGCGAAAACGAACAGACGTTTTACTATTACTTGGCAGGCGCCTTGGAGATGGATGGGAAAACCGATGAGGCGCTGCAGGCCGGTGAAGCAGCTTTGAAGATCGGCGAAAAGACGCCGCGATTGGCCAGTCGAGTGGCATGGATTCCCTATCATGCCAAGCGGTATCGCGAAGCCGAAGTGGCTTATCGACAGTTACTGGCCGAATATGAATCGCAGCCAACCGTACCCGGTGCAAATGAAGCGGTCCGCGAGGCACGGTTGATTCTTTCCAACATCTGCGTACTCACCGAGCGATTGCCGGAAGCAGAGGAATGGCTGGAGCAAGTGCTGGATGAAAACCCGGAGGACGTTGGCGCGTTAAACGATCTGGGATATCTCTGGGCCGATCAGAACAAACATCCACAACGTGCGCTCGCAATGTGTCGTCGCGCATCGGCGGCGGAGCCGAAAAATCGTTCCTACCGCGACAGCCTCGGCTGGGCTCTCTATCGAGTTGGCGAGTTTGTTGCGGCGGTTAAGGAACTTGAGATCGCCGTGGATGACGATGAGACCGACGGTTTAATTTGGGACCATCTAGGCGACGCTTGCTGGCAAGCACGGCAAGACGAAGCGGCTCGCCGCGCCTGGAAAAAATCCAGTGATGCCTACGAGCGCGATCAAGAGCCCGAAAAAGCAAAAAGGGTCTCTGAAAAATCTGCTAGTCCTCCCCATCGTTGATGTGCAATCTGCTCTCGCCCCCGTGTAAACTAGGCAGCTTAAGCTAGCTCAGCGTTCGTTTCCGCAATCCTAGAAGTTCGAGGCGATGATGACACGATTTTGGTACCGATCGATGTGGCGTTCGTTACGTGGGGCCATGGTGGGTACACTAATGCTCACCACGACAACCGTGTCACTGTGGGGTGATGAACCAACCAATCCTGATCGCCCCAACGGAAACGTGGGACCGAACTTTTTAGCTCCGCCCGCTGTTCCGCCCTTTGCAGGTCCACAAGGTCCAGGTCCACAAGGTCCAGGTCCACAAGGTCCATTCAATCCGGGGCCGAACCAACCTGGTCCTCGAAATCCAGGGCCACTTCCTCTCGGCCCGCAAGGTCCTCATCAGCCCGGACCGCAAGGCCCGCATCAGCCCGGCCCACAAGGCCCGCATCAGCCCGGTCCGCAAGGCCCGCATCAGCCCGGACCGCAAGGCCCGCATCAGCCCGGTCCGCAAGGTCCGCATCAGCCCGGCCCGCAAGGTCCTCATCAGCCCGGACCGCAAGGTCCGCATCAGCCCGGACCGCAAGGTCCGCATCAGCCCGGATCGCAAGGCCCTCATCAGCCCGGACCGCAAGGTCCGCATCAGCCCGGACCGCAAGGCCCGCATCAGCCCGGACCGCAAGGCCCTCATCAGCCCGGACCGCTAGGTCCGCATCAGCCCGGACCGCAAGGCCCTCATCAGCCCGGTCCGAACTTCAATGGACCTGCACCGCACTGGTCGGGACCACAACGCCCTGGCCCCATGATGCCACCCAACGGCCCGATGCGAGGCGGTCCACGTTTCTCGGGTCCCCCCGGACAAAATTTCAATCGACCAAATTTCTCCGGCCAGAACGCCAATCGACCTCCACAAAGAAGTAATGAGCAGTTAGAGCGACGAGTAGCTGACTTAGAGCGTCAAGTGCGCGAACTGACCAGCCAAATTCGAAGCAATCGCACCGATGCCATTCGTGCCAATTCCTCACCATGGAATGCCGAACCACAACGAGTCGGTGAACCGCGTCGAGACGGTGAACCACGTCGAGACGGCGAACCGCGTCGAGACGGTGAACCGCGTCGAGACGGCGAACCACGTCGAGACGGTGAACCACGTCGAGACGGTGAACCGCGTCGAGACGGCGAACCGCGTCGAGACGGTGAACCGCGTCGAGACGGCGAACCGCGTCGAGACGGCGAACCACGACGAGACGGTGAACCACGACGAGACGGCGAACCACGTCGCGGATAAGCGCTGAATAAACGGTAATCACGGGCGAGCGCCTTTGAGGCCCACCGATGTCCCTGATTATGCTCCCGATACGCAAGGAGCATCTATGACCGTCAGAGCGATCGCTGGCCCCACGGCATGGGCATCGTCGGAGGACGTCGATGCAGATCCCGTCGCTCATCTCGTGGTCGCTTTTGAAACCAGGTGACAAACCGAATCAACTGCTTCACCGCCTCCTCATACGCTTCGCGTCCCTTTTCAGCCGTAGCCAACTCGGCGTCCCCTAGTACGCCCGTCGCTGAGTAGCTGCTCGTCCAAGATACGAGCGTTGCCGGGCCTGCAGCAAATAGGTCGACCCAGTTAAATGGACTCGCCTCATCATTGAAGCTAATCGTCCCACTGCGAATCAGATCCTTTCGCACATGGTCACCGTCCAGGTAAAGGTAAAGCGATGTTTCAAGTTCGCAGGCATGCGAGCAGCCACCGGGAAATTTACTTTGACGCCACCGCGGCATGAACTCCTTGTCCACTGTCAGGAGATTCCACCACGCGGCCACCACGCATTCAGCGTCCGTTTCCAGATTGGTTCGCCGAGCGACAAGATCCAGATTGGGCATATTGGAACCATGCCCATTCAGCAGCAGAATCTTTTTGAATCCGTGATAGGCCAAGGACTTGGTGATATCGAGCACATGATGCATGAAATGCTCGAAGTCATTATTGATCGTACCGGGAAAATCCATCACATGTCCCGTGTAGCCGTATGAGACGGTAGGCAACACCAGAATCTTTTCCGGGATCTCCTGACCGGCCCCGCGAGCGATACCGGTGGGACAAACCAAGTCCACGTCCAGCGGCAGATGAGGACCGTGCTGCTCGACAGCACCACACGGCACGATGCAGACTTTATTCAAGTCGATCGCATCGTTAATCTCCGGCCAAGTCAATTTCTCGTAACGATATTCCGTCGCAGCTCGACTCGTCATCACTTTTTCTCGGCAGGTGCTTCAGGTTTCTTTTCAGCGGGAGCTTCAGGCTTCTTCTCCGGTGCCGACTCGGGCTTCTTCTCCGCAGGGCGCGGAAACAGTTCGTTTTTGGTCGCGACATCGAAGAGGCGCACGCCTTCTTTATGACTACCAATCGCCAGTTGCTTGCCATCAGGAGAAAAACTTACAGCCCACACCGTACTCGTGAAACCACCCAGCGCGGCCACTTCCTTTTTCTCTTTCAGATCCCAAATCTTCGCCGTGCGATCATGACTCGTGCTTGCCAGCAACGTGTTATCGGGGGAGAACGCGACGTTACTAACCCAATCTTTGTGGCCTTCCAGAGTGGCTTGCTCTTTCCCGGCGGCATCCCAGATCTTCACTTTGCGATCGGCACCACTAGTTGCCAGCAGAGTGCCATCTTTGGAATAGGCGATCGACCAGACGGCATCACCGTGACCTTCCAGCTTGGCCTTTTCGGTGCCAGCGCTGAAATCCCACAGCTTGGCAAGTTTATCCACGGAGCAAGTAGCCAGCGTGGCTCCATCCGGAGAAAATGCCAAATCATAAATGGCCGCTTCATGGGCTTTAAAGTTCTTCACTTCCATGCCCGTATCGATGGCCCAAATCCCCACCTGGCCATCCTCGCCGGCCGCGACAATATTCTTGTTATCCGGCGTAATTGCAATCGCTCGACACCACCCCTTGCGCTTATCGATCGTGGAAATGGCTTTCTTTTCAGCAACGCTCCAAATGACGATCTTGCCGTCGTAGCCGCTGGTGACGAGCTTGCTGCCGTCGGTCGTGAAAGCGGCAGACCAGACGTTACTGGTACTACCATCCAGCGAAGCAATCGCCGCTCCACTCTTAGGATCCCACAGCTTGACATCACCCGGTCGGTAAGGAAGCCCCTCGCCACCAACGGTCACGAGGACGTTGCCATCAGCGGAGTAGATCAAGTTGGTGACCCAGCGGTTGTGCTGTGCGATCGGGGCGGGATCAGCAGCGCGGAGCGTCGTGGCGTTACTGAAACTGAGCGCCAGCGTGACGATGAGCAGGGCAGGGAAGGGGAAGGGGCGTGGTAAGGAGCAGGTGAGTCGTTGCATAGCAGGTTCCTTGTTGCAAAAAAGACGCGGTTGTTGTAGCAGTCGCGCACGCGGCGAGCAACCACCGGAATCCACGATCCTCAGGCTGATGCTGTCTCAGGCTGATGCTGTCTCAGGCTGATGCTGTCTCAGGCTGATGCTGTCTCAGGCTCTGTGCGATCTACACAGACAGCGACGGCAATGTCGCCCGTCACATTCAGCGTTGTGCGACACATATCCAGCACTCGGTCAACCCCCAAGATAATCCCGATGCCCTCGCCGGGCACACCCACGGATTGCAGCACCAGCACCACCAGTGGCAAGGAGCCTCCGGGGACCCCCGCCGTACCGATACCAGCCAGCACCGACATCAACACGACCGTAATCTGCTGAGTGAGCGTGAGGTCCACACCAAACACTTGTGCCAAGAACAGCACCGTCACGCCCTCGTAGAGCGCCGTGCCATTCTGATTGGCGGTTGAGCCGACAGTCAGCACAAAACTGGTAATATCGCGCCGGACGTGCAGCTTCTGCTCCGTCACGCGCAGCGCCGTCGGCAACGTCGCACTCGACGATGACGTCGCAAACGCCGTCACCATTACTTCGCGAATCTGCCGAAAGAAATGTCGCGGTGACAAGCCGGCAAATAGTTTGACGACGAGTGAATAAACGCCGAAGAGATGCAGTCCTAAGCCGAGTAAGACGGTGAGCACATACCAGAGCAGGGTCTGCAAAATATCGAAGCCCAGGACAGCCGTGAGGGAGAACATGAGACCGGCCACGCCCAGCGGTGCAATCCGCATCGCCATACCGATGATCACCATGGTGACGTCATAGACTCCTTCGAGCACTTTGACGAGTGGCCCGGTACGTTCAGGAGCCATCGTGATCGCGATTCCAAAAATCAAGGAAAAGAACATGACGGCCAGCATACCGCCGCCCGGCGAGCTGCCGTCGAGTGCACCGACTGCTTCCTGCAACGGATTTTTGGGAATGATATCCAAGAGCGAATCACGCAACGTCTTGGCTTGCTTAGCCTGCTTGACCGCTTTGACTTCCTCCTGCGCAAACCGTTCCTTCAGCTCCTCACGCTTCTCGACGGGCAACCGTTCGCCAGGGCGCAGAGTATTCGCTGCGATGATACCGATCAAAACAGAGACTGAGGACAGGATGAGCGTGAAAAGGAGGGTGCGGGCGCCGATCCGACCCAGTCGGCGAACATCGCCAATTTCGGCCACTCCGAGCGTCAAGGCGGAGAAGACCAGCGGCACCACCACCATGAAAATCAGTCGCAGAAAGATTTCACCCAGCGGCTTGGCGATGTTATCCGCCACATACAACAGCGACTCGTTGGTCTTGCCATCCGCCGCCGGTGGCAGTAAGACATTCGCCGCCAAGCCCGCTCCAGCACCCACAGACAGGCCGAGAAGTATTTGAGTATGGAGCGGCAGAGAACGTCGTGGTTTCGCGGAATCTGTTGTCATCGCGATCGTTTAATTGCCGCTCGGACGCTGACTACTCACGGCATCTCCATAGAGCGGTCCGTGAATCACCACCGGTCGGACATCCAAATGAATGTTCTTGATTGTGCAGTCGGTGGTGCCGTTTGTTTCCGATTCCCACCCCAAACTATCGTTGCCCCGATAGAATTTGAATTCAAATCCACTTGTTTGTCCATCCAACGCCTTGGCTCCATCAAACGCCAGACCGATCGCCAGTCCATCTCGATGCTCAATCACCCGTGTCAAAACGTCGTGCAGAGCGGTGTTTGCCAGGATATCCGTATAAAACAGTCGGCGATTGGTGAAGGGGCGAAACTCAGGCGAATTCGGGTCAATCTTGCGCTCCGCCAGTTTTGCCGGTGCGGGAGAGATCTCGTGCGTCAGGAGATTCAGCTGATCGCCGTTATTGAGGTACGATACGCGAGCATTCTTCACATTGAAACTCGCCACCGATTCATCCCGTGTCGCCTGTGACAAATCCAGCATCACTGCTCCCCGGTGACCAATCACCCGCGCGGTCACTCCCTGCTCGACGACCAGCGCCGAGTCCTCATCAATACCGATTCCAAAATCCAGCTTCTGCTGCTGCATCGCCACCATGGCTCGTGCAAATCGGCCGCGCACCAGACAGTGCTGATCGACGAACCAACCATTCGTGAGAAAACCTAGTCCATGGTCGATCTCTTTCCCCATGGTGACGCCATTGAGCATGGTGTTCAGCACGCTCCCCGGCTCGCGAAACATCACCTGACTCATGATGGCCGCACCGGCACTCGTGCCGCCAATCACTCCCCCACGACGGTACAGATCCCAGATGGCCTCCAGCAGCGGCGACTGCTTTCGGTCGGCGGTAACCAGCGATTCGCGAATACGGTTTTGCGAGCCGCCGATAAAGAAGACACCTCGACTGCCACGCAGCTGTTCAATGATCGCCGGATCTTGGGCCACTTGGTGCGGATTGGAGCCGTCAATGCCCGTGGGAGCCAGTGGTACGAGAAAAGCATCGGCACCATGCCGCTGCAATAACTCGACTGCCCGCTGTCCATATTTCAGCGGATAATTGCTCGCACACGGGAAAACCGCGATCTTTGGCCGACTGCCGCCCGCTAATCGCAACAGTTCATTCCAGATTTCCTGATGGTCATTTCGCGCCGAACCACCAATGATGACGAGCGATCCTTTAATCGGCACTGAACCTGCCCGAGACGTCGCGTTAGCCCCCGCCTCTTCCGCCCCGTTCACCACGCGCGACATGCTGCATCCCCACCAAAAACAACAGCCGAGAAACAGAGTAAGGATCGTTTGAGTTTGGCGCATCAGGTTACTCCCATCCATTCGAATCGATTGATGGTCGCCTGTTATGGCACGAACGGCAGGTCGAGGCAAGCGACATTTTCTGGTTTGAATTGACCGCCAACATCCGTTTTGATACCGTCCCCCCTCGTTTTCGAACTCCCCACCCGGGCACGCGGGATCGAGGTCAGGGCATGAGTTTTGTCGCGTGGTATCGCGAGCTGCTGAGCGGACGCCGAACCGTCTTGGGCTCCATCGCCCGCACCCTGCTCGGGTGCGCGGAATTGCCCTATGCCTGGATGATGCGCCGTCGCAATCGAGCGTTCGACGAGGGCCGACGCCCGGCCGAGCGTGTCGCGGCACGCGTGATTAGTGTCGGTAATCTCACCGTCGGCGGAACCGGAAAAACACCCTTCGTCGCGTGGCTGGTCAATCTGCTCCTGCAGCAGTTCCAGCAGCACCACGAACCGCTCAGTACCGTCGCTGCTTCCCAGCCCCAGACTCTTGAAATGGTGCGCGCGAGTGGTTGCCCAGTTGGAATTGTCAGTCGCGGCTACGGCGGTGATGGACGACGTCCCAACGACGAGGCGCAAGAACTGGCTCAGCTTCTGCCACGGGTGCCTCATGAACAGAATCCCCGACGAGTGCTGGCTTGTCAGCGTCTGATCGCTCAGCATGCGGTGCGAGTGATTGTGGCCGACGATGCCTTTCAGCATCGACGCCTGCAGCGTGACCTCGATATTGTGCTGCTCGATGGACTCGACCCGTTCGGCGGCGAACATTTGCTGCCCCGTGGCTGGCTGCGGGAGCCGGTCGAGTCGCTGCGGCGAGCAGACGTCGTAGTGCTGACTCGCAGCGATTTGCTCTCGCTGGATCAGCGGGCAGCAGTCCGACAGCGAGTACACAAATTAGCCCCGACAGCGCTCTGGTTGGAAGTTGCGCAGCGTCCGAGCCGGCTTAGAGCGGCCGATGGAACAACCGCCAGCCTGGACGAACTGCAGCGCGGCCGCTGGCTAGCCTTTTGCGGAATTGGCAATCCGCTAGGCTTTCGTCGCACGCTGCAGGCCGCGAACACCCCGGTTGTTGGCTGGCGCGAGTACCCCGACCATCATGCCTATTCGGCCAAGGATTATGCTGATTTAGCCGCCTGGAGTGAGCAGGAACGAGAGGCCACGGGGCTGCTGTGCACCGGCAAAGATCTGGTCAAAATTCCCTATCAAACGCTGGGAAGTCTCCCGCTTTGGTCCCTGTCCACAGAACTGCAGCTCGTAAGTGGTCAAGAGGAGTTTTTGCGACTTTTACAGACCCGCATCGTTGACTCCCAGTAATTGAACTTGACGCGAACGCCGAAAATATGGGATGAACACGCTTTCACAGGAACTTGGTTGTGTAGGATGCACGCTTGAACCAGATACATGCACCGCAACAGGTCGCAGTTTTTTTGCCAACGTGGCTGGGCGACACGGTGATGGCCACGCCGACGTTACGAGCGCTGCGCAGCCTGTGGCCCGCACCAACTCGTTTTCTGGGCGTCGGACGATCGGTACTCCAGCAGCTCCTTGCCGGCACGCCTTGGTTCGACGATTATTTACCCTGGAATCGAGATCCTCGCCGCCCCGATTCGGATTCACCTGCGGTACGTGCGGCGCTGCGTGATCGCGGAGTGGATACGGCGATCTTGTTACCCAATTCGATGACCGTGGCTCTGATGGCCTGGCGGTCGGGAATCAAACGCCGCATCGGCTACGCTCGACAATGGCGTGGAGCGTTACTCACCGAACGCGTTCCTGTTTGGCCTGCCACGCATAAATCTCGCCGTCATTCGCAGGTCGACGATTACCTCGGCTTGGCGCTCGCCATGGGGGCTTCACCTCCCGTCGAACCGCGACTGGAACTGGCAACCGATACTACAAGCGAAACGCTTGCCAATCAGATCTGGAACAATCTGCGACTGCATCAAGCATCGCATGTCGTAGCGCTGAATTTCGGTGCAGCCACCTGCAGCGCTCGGCGCTGGCCACTGGAGCACTGCGTCGCTTTTGCTCGCAAAGTGGCCAGCGAGTCAGCGGCGGCCGTGCTGGTGCTGTGTGGTCCCGGCGAAGAGCGTGAGCTCGCCGCACACATCGCGTCCGCCGCAAATCATGCTCGCGTGCTGAGTATGGCAGACCAAGACTTGTCGCTCGGAGTCAGCAAAGCAGTCATCCGCCGCTCGAACCTCGTCGTGACCACCGACAGTGGTCCGCGTCATATCGCGGCCGCGTTTCGAGTTCCGTCGCTGGTAATCTGCGGCCCGACGGATCCGGCAGTCAATTTCAACTATCATCCCGGCGAGCAGGCAATTACGCTTCGCCTGCCTTGTTCGCCGTGCCGCGCCAACGACTGCCCGCTCGGACATAACCGCTGCGTCCGAGATATTACGCCTGAACTGGTGAGCGGCGTGGCGCTGCGACGCTTGGCCGAAGGTGCCGCCCGCCGCGCTGCTTGAGTTGCTTCTTCAGCTGGAACGACACCGGCGCCGGGATGGATGCGAACCAGAAAAGCTAGTGGAAAACTCCCATCTCCTCGAGCGCTTCATTGAATCGACGTTTCGCTCGTTTAATGCGCTGTGCAGCCGCAGACTCTGAAATCTGTTTCTGATGGGCCAGCTCCAGACAATGGAGCTTGACGTCAGCATTTTCAAATTTCAGTTCCCAGAAGCGGAGCATGATCGTCTGATCGTCTTCCGACAACGTCGCCAGTGCTTCCTCGATCCGCCCCTTCATGAAGGAGTTTTCCTCAGCACGCAGCACGCGCGTTGCCGGTGCTTCCGCAGAACCGCTGACAAACTGACTCAGAAAAGCTTCGATGTAGTCCCGCTGCCCGTCTAAGCTCAGCGGGACTCGTTCACGCATAATATCACGACACTGTGCGTTATGTTTTGCGTAAAGGTCCCCCAGTCGTCGCCGTGCAATCACTTTGAGGTTGTCCCAGACGAGTCGCTTTCGTGCTTCCTCCGTGATGACATGCTCAAAGTTGCTCGGAGGAGCGTCGCTTGAACTGGTCAACATCGTCAGATAGACCTCCTGGACAACATCGGACCGGTCAAAACGGGACTGATAGTTATGATCCATCTGTCCCTCAATGTATCTCCGTAATCGAGCTCGATAGAAGTCGACCAGTTTGCTCCAGGAGTCATGATCTCCGTCGTATGATTTCAAAAACCACTCCCAGATCTCATCATGCCAACCGGAAGAATTGCCGTTACCGGTACCCGCCATGATCTGAGTTCCTCAAAACAAAAGCACTGCTTGCGACGAACAACCACACCAACCGACCGCCGCACTAAGAAGAATACGGGCAGTTATTACTTGCGTTAAAGAATACCGCTCATTCAGAAACAATATCAATAGCTTTCTCTGCTCGATCAATCTGCGCTCCATGTCTTGATCGATGCCGCCCACAAGACACCCGTTGGAAACCTTTTTCGAGTCCTCGCACGACTTCGTCCGATGTGCAAAAACAGGAGCATCCGGGATTTTCGTGGATTGCCACCGCGAAGACAGGTCGGTCGCGGCTGTCGCTGTGGGACTTTCCCAGGCATAGCGCGGCTGTCCCAGGATGCCTTCTTTAGGCCCTCGCGTTTGGGCCAGGCTTTTGACGGTATTAGCCGCGGCTACCTCAAATAAACCCAGATGTAAAAAAGATGTAAAAAAATGATTTCGATTGTCCCAAATTCCCGGCTTCACCTGATTAACCTCAATGAGGTAGGAATTGTTCGCTGATTTAATCGCTGCTCACGGGTGCTCTATTATTTTCCTCTTTTCCTAGTTAAGTAGTTGAATCGCATGATAGGGAATCGTAGTATGCGTCACCTTCGCGGTTCGCTGTTCCGCACGACGCTTGGTTGTTCCATCGCAATTGTTTCGTCAGCGCGAGACCCGCCATGATTGACTGGCAGAACACGTTTGACATCGTCAGCGACTTCGCCGAGAGCTTCATGGCGGGAGATCGTCCCCGCATTGAGGATTTCCTGGGCACAGTGCAGCATTGGAACGAAACTGAACGAACCAAGCTTGCCTTGCAATTAGTCGAAACCGAAATTGATCTGCGAGAGCATCGTGGCGAGCAAGTAACTGACCGAGAGCGGGAGGCTTATGGCGAGCGGTTTCCGTTGCTGCGAACGCAGAACCGCTACCTGTTGCAGCGTGAACTGGGGCGTGGTGGCTATGGAGTCGTCTATCGGGCCTGGGATCGGCAAACGAACCAGCAAATAGCGCTCAAAAAACTGCAGGACGTCACGCATCACGATGACCGTTCGAAGGCCCGATTTGCCGCTGAACGCCAAGCGGTGAGTTCCCTGGTACATCCTCACATTGTTCAATTCTTGGATGCCGGCCGAGAAGCGAACGGCCGTGATTTTATCTGCTATGAATTAATTGAGGGCAAAACACTGAAAGAGTTAGTGCAGCCGTTACCGCCAGAGCAGGTGGCTGCCAACTGGACTCGGGACATCGCTCGTGCGATCGATCACGCTCACCACCATGGCGTCATCCATCGCGATTTAAAGCCTGGCAACATCATGCTCGACCAGGTCCGTGGCCGCGTGAAGGTGCTCGACTTTGGTGTCGCCAAATTGAATCCGGAGCATTTTACGGAGGCTGTCTTCGGGCCCACGGGCTCCGCTCCGCCACCGGGAACGTGGCTCTGGATGGCCCCGGAGCAGCATCGAGGCCTGGCCGATGAACGCTCAGATATCCACGGGATCGGCTCGATTCTCTACTTCCTGCTCACCGGCCAGCCGCCCCTGGACAGCACGTGGCGACAGCCGCCCGGCCAACCACTGCCCACGCCTACCTTGCTGCGAGATCGCGACCCCAACATCTCCCGCCAGCTGGAGCGCATCTGCTTTCACGCACTTTCCTTTCACCCCGATGAACGCTATCAGACCGCCGGTGAACTCGCCGACGACCTCGACCGATTCCTGGCTGGCAAGACCGTACTGGCGCCCAAGGTGAGGAAACTTTGGAGTCAATTATCGTCGCGTACACGCCCCACAGCCAAGTTTTTTCTAGGAATTACTGGACTCTTAGCACTGTTTCTTGGAATTTTTTATGGTACTGCGCCGGAAAAACTTGGACCTGCGTCAATCGCAATACCAACTGAATATCCATTAAAAGCACTCCATTGGCCGTCCGATGCCAATGATCTGGAAGTAACCCTAGGCAATCCGAATTCCCATCTGTGGTTTCGTCGAATAACCGAAGTACAGACACAGTACCCTGTATTCCTCGATTTTCAGGTCTACAAATATTCGGCGGCGAACCTGCTACAACCAGTGAGGTCTTTTGACGGCCGACAAGATACCGAACGCGGCCATCAACCGCGAGTGACGAACGCTAATACGATGACAATAAGCCTGGAAATGTGCGAATCAGAGTCAGTCGATCCAGAGGTAAAAAAAGAGCATTGGTATGCTGGATTCTATCTAGGAGGCCAATTGAAGGATGACGATCCTGGTATTATTCAAACCCACGCAATACTCATTTCAAACAGCATGAACAGTCCGGATTCACAGATTCGCTTGCGGTGGCTGCTGTCGAGCTGCGATATCACAGACCTACGAGACCTTAGCACCGCAGCGGTTGACAACGATGAGATCATAATACAGGATATCGAACTCCCTGGCTCAATATATGAATGGCACAGGTTTGAGATCACAATTAACTCAGGCTCGCCTGAAGAGCTTAAGCACAACGGCCTAATAGTGAAACAGTTCCGGGATCAACGAGCCATTTTTTCTAAATATCCAAAAATATATTGCACAGATCGATCGGGAATTTACACAATGGGAAGCAAGTGGCGATATCGCAATATGCGAATCCGACTACCGATCCCGCCACATTAACATGCAGCATTTTATGCTGAAAAACTTATCTTCAGCTGATACGTTGAATAGCAAATTGCGAGTAAATAGCGTCTAGCGTTGTTTCTTTAAATGGAGAATTAGTCATGATCAAGAAAGAAAACGTTGAGGGGGAAACCAATGAAGTACCGATGTTGGGAGGTCAAATTGCAGCAAGATGGAAAATTCCAGGTGGCGTTCCCGGCGGCCCCGGCATGCTAGTGGTCGGAGTGAACGGAGCATTAAACGGCGGAAAATCCAAGAAACTGCACGTCATCGTTACTGAAGCGTCAGCACCTCCACCTAGCGATGACACGCTACGTGCTGCACCGGACTATTTATCAGGTCACAATCGAGAGGTTGCCAGATTTTATCAGGAAATGTCTTTTCCGATCGTTGTTGGAAAATCATACATTGTCTCAGCGCTTATAGAATGGAACACCCCACTGAAAAGCGATCGACTTGCAAACATTAGCGGCAAAACATACTCATAAACGATAGTAAAGAACCTGAGTTCAAAAAGTGTTTTAGATGGGATATGAAAGATGCTTGTGAGCGTTTCGCGTCAATGCTTCCTCATTGATCGACCTGACTCTCGTGATTACACGTCCGAGCAGCCAGCGATTGCAGCGGAATTAGATCGCAGAAGGTCACTCAAAGGTGATCGACAGCATACCCCGCCCTCATCTTATACTGTTTCGGATATTAATAAGATTACTATCAAACAACAATTTAGAGATGCTACTTGCACAGCTCAAGTAGCAGTGTCCTTGTTGGAATTTCATAAATTTTGTGAATCCCGAAAAACTCAAGGCAAGCACGCAAAATCACAGCAATTTTCACCATCGTTTGTTTATTACTGCGGCCGAAAATTAATGAGCGAAAAGGAAAGGAACGTGGCAGGGTGTTATAGTCGATTGGCTATGCAGTCGCTTGTATTGTTCGGAGCACCACCGTCAACTTTTTACCCCTATAACAAGCCATTTGTTAATGAATCGTCAGACTATGAAGCACCAGACGCATTCTGTTTTTCTGCCGCGCAAAATTTTCAAGCACTGATGTATTATCGACTTGATAAAAAAGGTAAGAAGAGAAACGATCAGTTACTTGATTCGATTAAACTTAATCTTTGGCTTGACCTTCCCTTGATGTTTGGCAAGATTCGTTACTTTCATGACACGAAGGCTGGTTGTACAGGCGAGTTTCTTTTTGAAGCTGATGATTCCCGGCAAACCACCGGTCACGCGATGATGGCCATTGGCTACGATGACAAGAAAAGAGTCAGTAAGAGCGTCGGTGCGTTGCGAGTCCGCAACTCCGCCGGGAATTCCTGGGGAGATAATGGCGAGGCTTGGTTACCGTACGATCATGTGACTAACGGTCGTACAGTCGACTGGTGGTCTTTGATCCGAGCCGAAGATGTCAATCTTCGGGATTTTGAATGATAAGAGAGCCGTCACTCACGCCCGAATCACCCACTTACTCACCATTCCCGAACAGCTCTGTCGGCGAATACGCTAACACAGCTGGATTTCCTGGCGGCGTCAGGTTTCAGGTACGACGCATGCTCGGTTCAGGTCCGAATCAGACTCGCTGCAAGATGCCCGCGTGGATCAGATAGGCCATCACCTGCTCGGCCAACACGTCCGGCGAATGCTGAGCGGATTCCAAAACCAGTTCCGGCGATGCCGGCTCCTCATACGGATCATCAATTCCTGTGAATCCTTTGAGCTCTCCCGCGCGGGCTTTCTGGTAAAGCCCTTTGGGATCACGCGCTTCGCAGAGCTCCAGCGGAGCCCGCACATAGACCTCGATAAAATCACCCACTCGCCCCGCCTTCTCCACCTGCTCGCGCACCGCCTGTCGATCTCGGCGGTAAGGACTAACGAAGGCGGCAAGGGTCACCAGGCCAGCGGCGGCAAATAACTGCGCGACGGAGCCAATGCGGCGAATGTTCTCCGCGCGGTCGTCCGCGGAAAACCCCAGTCCAAATCGTGTCGCAAACGCAGCCCCATAAGTGGGCTCCAAAATCGCCGGACTGGCATTCAGATGGTGACGCACATTGTCACCATCCAGCAGATAGCTGTGAACTCGACGCTGCTGCAATCGATGCTCAACTTCATTGGCCACGGTGCTCTTGCCACACCCACTCAGCCCCGTAAACCACACCACGCAGCCCCGATGTCCGTTCAGCTGTTCGCGGTCCGCACGGGAAACTCGGTGAGGATGCCAGGTGATGTGAGTTGCTTCCATGGAACAAAATCGCTCTCGGTCGGATAGTTAAGGGGAATCGAGCCCGGCTAGTTCGCACAGGTTGGCATGCACCACTTCCTGTGGGCAGCTCCAGACCAGAAAAAACAGCGCCTCGCGGCACCAGCGCCCTGCCGGATGTCGCTCAGCGTAACCTGCTCCCTTGGCTGCTGCCAGAGCGGCTTGTGTCGCGCGCAGCACCAAGCTGTTCGCCTGTCGCCGAAGTTGCTCGCCGGTGCGTCCCCCCACTCCCGCGGCGGTCGCCAGCAACTGCTCGCGCAGCAAACGCCACTCGTCACGCAGCGCCGCCGCCGGTGCCTCCAGAGTCGTACGGAGCTGCGATTCGAACTCCAGGTATTCCAGTGCCGCGGCCGTCAGCCCGAGCGCCAATGCCGAAGTTTGTAAACCTCCCGTGCCCACTCCGCGGCCGCTTTGCAGCACGTTCTTGCGCGGGCCCGCTAATACCCACTCGGCCGACAAATTCACGCCGTGGAATTCACAGCGTCCCGTGCGACTGGCGGAAAGTCCGACTAATGACTCGGGCCGCTCCGCACAAAATCCCGACACGCTGGTGGGAACCACGATGAGCAGTTGTTGCTCATCCGGTAAGCTGGCACCGGTTACTACATACTGAGCTCGATCCGCGGCGGTCACCCAGGCGCTGTAGCCGTCCAGACGATAGCCGTCGGCGGTGGGAGTTGCTCGTACCGCAGGCTGTGAGACATGTCGGCGACTCGTCGTCAGGTGGGAAATGGCGACCGTCGCAAAACTGCGACCAGCCAAGATGGCAGGAATCAGGCGCGCACTCAAAACTTGATTCTCACTCGCCGCGATCCGCGTCGCCCCCCCCATCAGTTGCGTCAAGATAAATGAGGTCGTCAAACAGGATTGACTCAGCTGCAAGTAACCACGCAAGATCGCTTCGTCGGATAACCCCAGTCCGCCTAATGTAGGAGGAATGAACCATGTGAAGATGTTACTTCGAGCACATTCCTGCAATTGCCAAGCGGGCCACTGGTCGGTCGTGTGCAACTCCCCAGCACGCTCGGCCAATACCTGGCAGAGCTGGGCAAGTGCCGGAGAGTCAATGATCGCAGGGATGCCAGTCGTCATGATCGTCGAATTATAGCGGGGTGCGTGCCTTTCCGCTTCCGGTTGAACTGATTAAGATATCGCTCGTTACAGAACCGCAGGCGAACACATCAGGCGGTAGAAGGATAGAAGTGGTATGTCCCAAGTGGTGGATTCGGATTTTGGGGGTACGCGGGAACCATCTTTAATTGCCAACGAAATGTCTGCTCAGTCGCTCTACGACAAATGCATGGCAGTGGCGCGGAATCTGTGGTGGACCTGGCAACCGGAGGTGATTGCCCTGTTCCGCGACATTGACCCGATTCGGTGGCGTCAATTGGATCACAATCCTATCGCTCTGTTACGGGAGTTCACCCCAGAGCGATTGGCGGTGCGTGTCGCTGAAATGGTTCTCTATAGCCGCATCAACTACGCCTTCCGGCGTCTCAAAGAATATGTCGGTCGTACGCAAACCTGGGCGGCGACCAATGCCGGTGTGCTCGGTGGTAAACCCGTCGCTTACTTCTCTGCGGAATTCGGACTGCACGAATCGTTGCCCATCTACTCCGGCGGCCTCGGTGTCCTCTCCGGCGATCATATCAAAAGTGCCAGCGGACTCGGCGTACCACTCATCGCCATCGGCTTGTTCTACGATCAAGGCTACTTCAAACAGCATCTCGATCATCACGGCTACCAGCGCGAGGAATACCTCGACACGAAAGTCGAGAATCTGCCCATGGAGCCGGCGTTGGCTCCCGATGGAACTCCGGTCAATATCCGCATTGAGACCCGCTCGGGACAACTTCTTGCAAAGGTTTGGCTGGTGCATGTAGGGCGAGTAAAGCTTTACTTGCTCGACTGCGACGTTGAGGGCAACAGCCCCGAGGATCGAGATTTGACGAGCCGTCTGTATGGCGGTGATGAACGCGTGCGAATTCGCCAAGAGCTGGTGCTGGGGATCGGTGGCGTGCGGGCTTTACGAGCACTCGGAATCACGCCGGGCGTCTATCACCTGAATGAAGGACACAGCGCCTTCGCTCCCCTGGAAGTCATCCGTCAGCGTATGAAGGACGACGGCCTGTCGTTCGCAGATGCGATGCGTGATGTGGCCAAACATACGGTGTTTACGACGCACACCCCCGTCCCCGCTGGACATGATCGCTTTCACGGCAATTACGTCGAAGAGCATCTGGGACCGCTACGCGACGACCTGGGCATCTCCTTCGACCAACTCATGGGACTCGGGCGTGTCGAACCGAACAATGAGCACGAGCCATTCTGCATGACCGTTGTAGGACTCAAGATCTCGCGACGCGCCAATGCTGTAAGTGCGCTTCACGGACACGTCAGCCGCCGCATGTGGTCCTCGCTCTGGCCCAACCGAGCCGAAGAGGATATTCCCATTGGCCATATTACCAATGGAGTGCATGTGCTTAGCTGGCTGGCTCAGCAGATGTGGACCTTGTATGACCGACATTTTCCCGTGAAATGGGTCATGCGAATGGGTGATGCGGATGTCTGGCAAGCGATTCACAACATTGATCCTGGTGAATTATGGGAAACTCATAATGCTCTCAAAAATCAGCTGGTCGCTTTCGTGCGACGACGACTCAGTCGCCAAGCACGACGACGCGAAGAAAGTGAGGAGGTTGTCGAATCGGCTCGCCAACTACTGGATCCCAATATCCTCACGATCGGTTTCGGTCGGCGTTTTGCAACTTATAAACGAGCTAACTTGCTGCTCAGTGATGTCGAGCGTTTGGTTGCTTTGGTCAGCAACCCAGCTCGCCCGGTACAAGTCATCTTCGCCGGAAAAGCACATCCTCGTGACGAACCAGGGAAGCAGCTGATCCAGCGGATTGCGAATTGCCGCCTCGATTCCAAGTTCCACAACCGAATCGTGTTCGTGGAAGACTACGATATCAATGTCTGTCGGCATCTGATTCAGGGCGTCGATGTCTGGTTGAATAATCCTCGTCAACCTCTCGAAGCATCGGGAACCAGCGGACAAAAAGCGGTGCTCAACGGAGCACTCAATCTGTCGATTCTGGATGGTTGGTGGGCCGAGGCGTACGATGGCAAGAACGGGTTTGCAATTGCCCAAGGCACCAGTCACATCTCCGATGAGGTGACGGATCATCGCGATGCTTTGTCATTGTACGAGGCTTTGGAGACGAAAGTGGTCCCGCTGTTCTACGAGCGAGACGCAGACGGTCTACCACGCCAGTGGATCAAGATGATGATGAACTCGATTGGTAGTCTCGCGTGGCGGTTCAGTTCACACCGCATGGTGATGGACTATACTCGCTCCTGTTACGTTCCAGCCGCCGGTGGACTGAGCTGCGACATGCGACATCAGTAGTCCCCCGCAACCAGCGTCAGCTCTCGCCAGGCTTTTGGCGAGGGCTGCAGCGCTGATCGGCCTACGGTTTGATCTCACCACGATCCCGTCGCACCGGAGGCCTCAGCATCTATTCATCGTCGTGATCGTTGTCGTGATCATCGTCCTCGTCTTCTTCGTCGTCATCGTCCTCTGGCACGGCGAACACAAAACCAGCTCGAACCGGTGCGGGCATTTTCGAGTTCGCACCTTTCACACTGCGCCAGACCACCTCGTTGAGTAGCAAATCATCGGCGGCATCCTCGCGAGAAAAATCGAACGTCAGCGATAATTCCGCACCCCAGGCATGCGCCTGGTTGCAGGCCGTGAGATCGACCTGAGCCGGACGATGACGGTAAGGTGCCAAATCCCGTTGCTGCTGAAATGAGGCATACATCGGCAGGGCAGCAGCATCGAACTGTGTCATGGGTTCGAGTCCCAAAATCAGTTCCATCGTGCGCAGCATACTGCTGGTGGAGTAAAGATTCGAGTCGACCACGCCGCGTCGGCAATACGGACTGATCACGAGCGCGACGGTACGGTGAGCATCGACATGGTCCGAACCATTTTGGGCATCATCTTCCACGACGAAGATTGCCGTCTCTTTCCAGAACTTCGACTGGCTAACCGCCTCCACCACTTGTCCCAAGGCGAGATCATTGTCGGCCACCATCGCTGTCGGTGTTGGCTTGCCGGGCACAGTACCTTGCGTGTGATCATTGGGCAAACGCAAGATTTGGAACCGTGGCATTTCACCTTCTGTTTCAAATCGTTTGAGCTCTGAGATGAACCGCGCCGCTCGCTTAACATCCGGATAATTCAGGTCATAACCGTGAAAATCGGGATCGAAGTGTCCCTCCAGACTCTCAACCTTCGCTCGCGCCTTGCCGCCTGGCTGAGCGGCATTGGCGATGAATTCGCCGTAGCTACGGTAAGACACACCCGCCTTGCGGCAGCGATCCCAAATGTAACCCGTGGCTGGCTCCGCGATCGCCAGCGAACCCTCGGCAGGATATCGCAGCTTACCCTCACGGCTGCCACGATAGAGCAGGGGCCAAGTGCGTTCGACAAAATCAGTCGCATAAGCCGCCATACTCCATTCATGTCCATCGGCACTCACTTCGCTCTCCACATAAAAATTATCCAGGAGCACAAATTCTCGTGCGAGTGCATGATGATTCGGAGTAACTTTCTCGGGAAAAATACAGAGCGTTGGATCTCCGTTCCCTTGTGGCAGATCACCGAAAACTTGATCGTAGGTACGATTTTCCTTGATGATGTAGATACAGTACTTGATCGGCGAGGGCTCACCCACCTTCTTCGGAATTGGATGACCAGCGGTGTACGCAGACGCTCGGGGAGCTTTGTCCTCCCGTAGCGGACTGCATTCGAAGGCGCTGCGCGTGTGCTTGGCCATGTCTGCCGGTGACGGCGGCTCGATAACACTGAGCGTCCCTCGGAATAGACCGCCAATGTATTCCCGCACCGTAGCGGGTGGATCGCGTTCGGGATTCGGTCCACCACGATTCGCTTTCGAGATCAATCCTTTTCCATTTGTCACCAAAATTCTGCCCGTACGGTCGAAGCGGACAGAGGTGGGATACCAGCCGACCGGAATGAATCCCAGCGAATGGCTTTTGCCCGGTTGGGTTACATCGATCAGTGCGACATTGTTGTTGTCTGCATTGGCAATTGCTAAGGCGTGACCATCAGCCGATAGGGCAATGCTGTTGGGGGTATTTCCCAAATCTGCCGTCGGAAACAACGAGGCCTTGATGACCTCCAAGGTCTTTCCCGTTTCCCGCTCGATCACATAAACCGACGTACTGTTGGTACAGGCCACATAAACGACCTTGCCATCGGCAGACTCCAGGATCTCCGTAGGATGCGAGGCTACGTTCCAAGTCGCAACCGTCTCGCTCGTTTCCAGATCGATCACTGCTACCGCAGCTCGCCCCCACAATGACACATACAGTTGCTTGCCATCCGCACTCGGCAAGATCCAGTAGGGATAATCGTTCTCCTGCAATTTGATCTGACGGACGGGACCCCCACCTTTACTAGCAGTAATGGCGACGGTATGTCCCCACGCACAAGCCGCATATAAAGTCTGACCATCGCGACTAACGGCTAGTCCAGCTGGAACTTGTTTTTCCTTGGGCTCCGCAATTTTGATGGTTTGATGATCGAGCAAATAACCTTTCTCGTAGCGAAATCGATGCACAACTTCATAAGAAGCGCCGCTGGCGTACAACTGGTCGCCGGCCGGTGAGAAGACCAGTCCAGTAAATGTCTCCGGTATCGCCACTCGTGCGATCAATTTCAAGGTCTGAAGATCTACCGTGATAATCTCATGCTCGCCGTAGCCAGCATGCAAAATCGCGGCGACGTTTTCTTGCGGATGCACGACAAGATGAACGGGAAAATCTCCCAGCGCTACTTGCTTGCCCACCGGACGTAGCGACCACTGAGTTGGCAGCAGCACCTGTCCATTGGCCTGCATCCCGGGCAAGATGGGGAGAGGTCGTGCTGGTGATCGCTCGACTGGTGATCGCTCGGCTGGTGATTGCTCGGCTGGTGATTGCTCGGCTGGTGATTGCTCGACTGGTGATTGCTCGGCTATGGCCTTTTCCTGAGCCACGCTCCGCGGCACCCCGACGCTCCACGAAATCAGCATTGCCATCAGAGCAAACAGGGAGCTCACCGTCGGAATACACGGCCAGCCTTCATTCTCACGTCGGTTGTTCCAGAGCGTTTCTTTTCGCATCACAAGCACTCATTCAGCAAATGGTCGATAGCAATATTTCTGTCACAAAACATAAAAAGACGTCCAGCGAACAGGAAGCTCGCTGGACGTCTATGCGGTATGAATCAACGGCGTGCTATTTCGCACCCGCCGAAATCAGCTTGCCCTCATCCGTGCGGAACGGAGAGGCTGGCAAGCCTTCCTTGTTGCCCAGATTCGGCTCGGCAACTTGATCCCAGGCGAAACGTACCGCAGTGGGTGCCGCGACTTGATCACTCGTAACCACGATCGAATTGCCATCGATTACCGCGGTCGCTGGCACAAACTTGAGATCAGCACCGGCAATGGTGAAATGAGTGGGGGCCTTACCGTCGCGTGTCGTCAGTCCACCACCCACGTGCTGGAACTTGACTCGCACTTTATTGCCCTCGACGGCCATCGATTCGTAGAGCGGACCGGAATGTACCAGCCCCTCCTTGCCATAGTGTTTGGCGAGGGCCCACAGAGCCAAGCGCTTCCCAACATCTTGTTTGTTGGGCGGATGAATATCATTGATGGTGCTGATGTCGGTCGTGACCGCCATCCCAGTGTTGGCAACTTTCAACGTTTTCGTCTGCGCTTCCCACAGCTCCGCTAACAACTCCGGATGATGACCGTACTTAAAGGGAGCAAGCTGGACGAAGAGGAACGGGAAATCCCCCTGACCAAATTGTTTCCGCCAATCCGCAATCATGGCTGGAAACAGTTTGCGATACTGCTCCGCCCGTGAACAATTGGATTCACCTTGATACCAGATTGCGCCACGAATGGTGAAAGGGACCAGGGGATGCACCATCCCGTTGTAGAGTGCTGACGCTTGGTTTGGATTCCCCGGTTTGAACGGATTGGCTCGGTCCAGCATCGGCTTGAAATCGGGATCAGCGGCCAGCGCACCATGGCTGGTCCAAGCTTCACAGATTGTTCCACCCCAAGAGGTGTTAATCATGCCAATGGGAACGTTGAGCTCTTTCTGCAAGTGCCGCGCGAAGAAGTAGCCAACCGCGGAAAAGGCAGAGGCCGTTTCCGGAGCACACACCTGCCATTGACCATTGATATCATCAACGGGCTTTTCCGCTGGGTTGTGCGCTACCTTAATCATACGGATCTGAGGATACGTGGCGTTTTTCGCTTCTTCCTGTGGATTGAGCGATTGCGCGACCGTCCATTCCATATTGGACTGTCCCGAGCAGATCCAAACTTCACCGCTGTAAACGTCGGTGAGCTTAATCTCGTTCTTGCCTTTTACGACCAGCTCATGTGGGCCACCGGCTGCCGGCGTCGCAATTTTCGTCGACCACTTCCCGTCCGCGCCCGCTTTAGCGCTCGCCTGCGCACCGGCCAAACTCACGGTGATCTCTTCGTTGGCTTCGGCCCAGCCCCAGATCGCGGCATTGGATTTTTGCTGCAACACCATGTGATTGCCGAAAACCTTTGGCAACTTGACATCCGCCTGGGCACTGACAGGCCAAATGCTCGCCAGACAGATGGCAAGTAGAGCCACGCTGCCAAAAAATGTGCGACGCCTCATCGAGTTAAACTCCTCAAAGTAATTAAAAAAATACCGAACGGACTTTCCGGTCACACCCGCCATCCTGTACGCGACAGATCGTGTGGCGGCGAAGCGGAAGGGACGGATTGTAGTCAAGTCGTCAGGCTGCCGCCAAGTTGCTGCCGCAAAACCTGCAGACAACCGCGACAGAAATCGGGCAAGTCATCCGGCTTACGACTCGATACGTACTGCCGATCGATCACGACGGGAGCATTTTCCCAAATCGCTCCGGCGTTAATCAAATCATCCTTGATTCCGAGCGAGCCGGTGACACGAACACCGCGATAGACGCGAGCGGAAATCGGAATCCAGCCACCGTGACAGATCGCGGCGACCAGTTTATCGGCAGCAGCGAACTGCTGAACCAACCGCAGTACGACAGGATCACGCCGTAGTTTGTCGGGCATGAAACCTCCAGGAATAACCAGCCCGAGAAAGTCATCCGCGAAAACCTCGGCGAGCGCCGCATCGGATACACACGGATAGCCATGCTTGCCGGCATAACGACGCTGAACTTCAGGGCCAGCGACTACAACCTCAGCCCCAGCCTCCTGCAGACGCAGCTTGGGGTACCAGAGCTCCAAATCTTCATAGATATCATCGACCATCATCAAAATGCGCTGCCCAATTAGGGGCCGATCACGGGTGTCTATCTCCATCGTCTCTCTTTCCAAATCTCAAGGTTAAATGCTGGTTGCTTGGCCTGTCGCACAAGTCGTGATTGCTCGAAGCCTGTGATCGCACAAGTCGCGACCCCTTCGTGGCCAGCCTGTTCTCCAGTTGGTCGGCCAAGCCTTCGGCTAGTTTACCATTGATCGTTTTACCAGTTGTGGGATCCGCTGAGCGCGTCCCTGGGTGGCTTGTGAAATCAAGGTTATCCACTTAGATTTCGTTATCAACTTGAAACCACGTCAGGAGCTACTGTGATGAGCACTCAGGGGAACGAAACGCCAACCGTCAAATGGCAACCACTAAATCCACGACAACGACGAGTCGCCGGTGTATTGATCGAGAAGGCCAAGACGGTCCCCGACACCTACCCCATGACGCTCAACGGCATCATCACGGGCTGTAACCAAAAAAGCAATCGTGATCCGCAAATGGAGCTGAGCGAAGACGACGTGCAGGAGATCCTGGAGGAGCTCAAACGCATGGGTGCCGCGGTAGAAGTGATTATGGGTGGAGCGCGCGTTCCCAAGTACAAACACAATTTGTATGACTGGCTGGGTGTGGATAAGGTCGAGATCGCTGTAATGGCCGAATTGCTGCTGCGCGGTGAGCAGACGATGGGTGAACTTCGCGCCCGCGCCGCTCGTATGGAACCGATCGCCGATCTAGGAGCTCTGCAGACGATTTTCCAGAGCTTGCTCGCTAAAAATCTGGTCCGCGAGTTAACTCCGCCGGGTCGTGGGCAATTGGTAAGTCACAATCTCTATAAGGATCGTGAGTTGCCCGAATTGCAAGCCGCCGCTGCCAGACACTCGGCTGCTCATCCTCCCACCGCCCAGCACTCGGTAACCGGGCCGGGGTCTCTGACCACTGCCAGCGAAAGAAGTCGGGATGGATTGGGCGCAGGCGAGTTTGCGGGTGCGGCCGTCGTGAGACCAGGTGTCACCCTAGACATGTTTTCCGAGCTGCGTTTGGAGGTGGCAGAGTTACGAGCCGAAGTGGCTCGACTTCGTGCTGCCGTCCAACAAGTAACTGGCTTATCGAGTGGTGGTCCGAGCGAGGTCTGATGCGGGATCGGCGCCCGTTGGCTCAAGAATCTGTGTTTGACAATTCTTGCACCGCGGTACCTTTCGAATCACCTCCTCCACCACACACTTGGTGACGCATTTCTCACCCACCGTGATTTCCTTTTTCATCAGCACTTTCTTATACCGTGGGCAGGCTTGGCACTCTACACAGCAGCCACCACTAAACCACGGTTTAGCTAAGTGCTGACAAAAAGGAACTTCTTTGCACTCGTAAATTGTCTTCTTGACTGGCTTCTTCTCCTCTACAAGCCGGCATTGGTGCTCCACCACATCTTCGTAGCCATAATCGGCGGACACTTGGCAGTGTGGGCAGCGTGGACGCATCAGGTCAGCAGCGCTAACAGCCAGCGTCGCCAGCGGTATGACGAGCAGGCTGAGGATCGAAAGGGGACGGAACGCTCGCATGCATTTCTCCTTTGATTTTGTCTATCGACGTATGAGAGCGAATGGATTTAGAACAGGGACATTGCCTTAAAGACAGGATTTAAAAGTCATGGGCGAATCGCACTCCCCAACCATTGATCCAGCCGTCGCCTAAACCGGGGTTCGCACCTGTTCCCGGTGCATCTCGATACGTCGCAATATAGTTGAACTGCACTTTAGAATTTGCATTCAGAAACCAGTTCACACCAAAGGTCCCATTGTGCAAAATGCCACCGTTGAGTCCTTTGTCGTTCAGGTCTAGATAGTCGTAACGAGCACCTAACTGCCAGGCACCACGACCTCGGCCCAAGGCACCGTTAGCATCACGAACGAGGAAGAAGTTTTCATTGGGCTTCACCCGTTCGAACGCCCCAAGTTTCTTGCTGTAGTGATCATGTTCACCAGTCAAGAATTTCAAGACTTGAATATAACCACCTTGATAAGTCACGGTGCCCACGCTGGCCCCATCAACTCGGGTACGAGCATCCTGCAGACCGCTCACCAGGTATTCGCCTTGAATAGTCCAGGACCCAAACACCGCGGCCAGTTCCGAGTTGAACCACTGCATATCGTCGCCAAACAGCGTGATGCCGGCGGGGACAGGCCAATCCGCCGAGAGGCCTGTTCGTACTGCGTCGCGCGTCCGAAAGGTCCAGATACGTCCCGAGGAGAATCCGGGACTGTTTGCATTGGCGTAGTAAGCACCGGCTTGGCTGTAGGCTGAAGCTTGCCGGGCAGAAAAGCCCACGTGCACCAGACTATCGAGTTCTTCGGTGTACCAGAGCAAGCGAGTTATGCGACCACAGACCGAATAGTCGCCATCGCCGGTGTTGTACGCGAAGACCGTAGTAGCGGGCTTATAGACACCGATGGCCCAACATCCTTGATCGTCGGCGCCATAGTTGTTCAGAGCTGTGATCCCTGGCACGAACCCATTAAATCCCCCACCATAAAAAGCATCTTGGTTATACGAGCGTTCCATGAAGGGTAGAAACCGGCTACTGACAATATGTTCAAAACCGATTCGCTCTTTCTGATTTCCAATCTTGATACTGCCCAAAAATGGAATCTCTTTAAACTGCCACCATAAATCGGTGGGAGCAGTGACGGTTGCGTCGTAGAAGGTAGTGCCGCTGGACGGTGGAATCTGGACTGGACTGGTGTTTCCCGAAGGCTGATTTCGCACTCGAATCGAGTTCACAAAATCGTATTCAGCCGCCCAGTCCATCGTTTCATACATCGTGCCGTCAATCCGCAAGCGAGCTCGACGAAAGTCCACACCGTCGCCGTATGGCACATTAATATTGTTATTGACGTTGGGATCGACGCTGAAGAAGCCCATGTCGATTTGAGTACGACCACCAATATGGACTCGAAAGTCCTTATTGGCAGTCGACAATTCCAGACCATCTTTCCAGGTCGCAGTCATTTTGAGATCGCTGCCCACCTCATAGTCTTTCACTGCACTAGCAGCGGAACCAGCGCCGGCGGTAGCCACGTTTGCAGCCTCCGCCGCACCAGTGAACAGCGGGGCCTCGACGGATCGGTTTTCATCCGTGAACACAGCCCGCTGTTCGATCGCATTTCGCAACTCCTGATTTTGACGTTCGAGCGCTTCAATGCGGGCACGCAGATCGTCGGGGGAGATAGGTTCTTGGGCCAAACTTTGGCCGCCCACGAGCAGCACACAGGCTGCGGCCAAGCGTTTGAACCAATGCGAGCACTTCATCTGAGGTCATCCTGAACGGCAACTGAAGTGAAAAAAAGCGGTTGTGCGGGTTATTACGGTTATGCCCATGAAATCAGTCATGCCACCAAATCCGGTCACACGTTTTGTTTCGGTTAGGCGATATCATTCATTAAAAGCGAAAGACGGGCTTTCCTGGGAATAAATACCAAGCCTATGAGGGCTGGGTAATTTGTACCGGTTGCACAGACGCTACGATGGCTGCGACAAGTCAACGCAAAGACTGGCGGGGTTGGCAGACGAGACGTCCGCGTTGTAACCGCTCAAACAGCGAGTTTGAGCATGAGAATGGCTGAGACGCGGCACCGGGCGACACCACGACACGAAGAGTCGATCGTGAGCGGTTAAGAAGCAGCTAACGATCGATTAACGAGTCAACGTTTCCACAGGTGAAGACTCGGGGGCGCGAGCGGTCTCGAGCTTCGGTGCCAAAGCGACCCCGAGCCAGCCGTCGAGCAGCACAAATTGATTGACTTCCAGATCGGCGAGCTGGGGAGTCTTCACCAGTTGTTCATTAATCAAACTGATGGGACGATTCTTGGAAAGAACCTTGGCGAATACAGTCCGCAGTACGACTTGATTGCCCAGGCTCCGTTTTTCGCCACTGATTTCAATGATTCCATCTCGTACCAACGTGGCATCTCGTTGATCGATCAGGGGCACATAGTGCGCCTTGACGATGAAGTTCTTCCAGCGATTTTTGGTTCCTTGGGCCAATTCGGCAATGCGAATTTCGATGGTCAGCCGCTGCTCATCGCACCGCACTCGGACGGCTTCCCGATCGGCGAACTGTACCGAAATATCATCGGGCAAATCGTCGGGCAGGCTCGGAGCGGGGCGATCAAATCGTGTGGTCAATTCCTGATAGAGTTCAGGAATCGTCAAACGGCGTCCCTCAAAAGCTAACTGTGCCAAGGTGTTGTTGACAGCGGATTGATGAATCTGAACGCTGAGCCAGCTATTGGCGGGAGCTTGTGGACGAGCGGTGTGCGCGGCGAGCTGTTCACCGCTCGCGAGGCGATAACGAACGATCAAACGAGTTTGAGTCGTTTCCATGTCGACCGCGGTTGGTTCGAGCCCCAGTCGCTGCAGTGGTACCAGCCATTTGCGGTGAAACTCGCCTTCAGCATCTGACAGTCGCTGAGTGACTTCTTCATCCAGTCGTTGTCGAGCGCGATCAGCAACTCGCTGTTCAACTTCTGATTGAGCGGCGTGGACTTCATCGCGGTACTGATTTCGAGCAACTGCTCGGGCCATAAGTCCGAAGAGTGGGACGTGATCGAAATCGGTCGAGAAGCCGCGTAAATCTGACGTTGAACGAGCATTGGCTTCGGCCGTTTCGCTGCGTACTCCCCGCCGGTCAACCGTAAGTTGTTTGCGGGCACTGAAATTCGACCATGCGTCCTGCAGAAAAGTCGCAGGCCCCTTACGGCTTTCCGTGGTGGCAGCTACGTCGCCACGGGCCTCCAACCCCAGCCGCCATTGTCGGCGATCTGGTAGTAATTCAACTCGCACTCGCGCATTCGTATGACTTTGCCCACGCACGCGGGCGTTGCGAATCACATCATCCACTGGCTCATCCACCGATGTGGTGTCGTGCAACAAGCGATTGATCAAATCACCGGCAATCGCCACTCGGAGGTTCGCGTTTCGATAGTGATCGCTAAGTGGTTCGACGAGTTGCTGCTCCTGGGTACGTGGTGACCATTGCAACGTCTGGATGGCTCGTGCCAGTTCGTGACTATCAACTTCTGATCCGTCAAGTTCTAAGCGTTCGAGCGAACGTAGCATTTGGGAGACGTCGACCGATTGCTGAGCGAAACGGCGCAGCGATTCGCGCCAATTCAAAAAGGTTGCCTCTTGCAGATACTGCTGCTGTGGCTCGGCTAGATTCGGGGAATCCAGTCGGCTCAGCATTTGGTAGGCGAGCAGACGCTGACTGTCTGTGATCTCGGCAGGGTCAAGTGGAAAACGCTGGGCGTCGTCGAGCTTGAGGAAGCGATTCCAGGCGGCAGAATGCTCTTGGGCGGCGATACGAGCCAGGACGGCCGAGCGGCGTTCCGCTAGTACCTGAAGATCGTGGTTGGTTGGTTGTCGATCAACTTTAGAGGAGACGACATCGAGTTCACACAAACTCTTCCAAACTGCAGCCTGACGAGCCACCTTGTAGGCAACTCGCCAGAATTGCCCGCGTGCTTCGTCATCCACGAGCAGCTCCTGGAGGCGACCAGCCTGATTTACCAGGGATTGGAGGCGCGCGATCTGGGCTTTGGCTGTCGCCGCGCACGGATCACTGGTCGCACTGAGTCGTACAAGCTCGTCCTCGACGGCCCGGGACCAAGCCAGCAATTCGGGGTGGGACGGTAGCTGCTGCAGACTATGCAAAAGGGACTGGGGGAATGGCCAGCCCGCTTGAGGGTCGAGCGGGTTCGTTGGGGCAACGGTCGTGCGTGGAGAAGCCGCTACCGCTCTCGTGGTGACGGTCCCAGTACCTGCAGCCTCCTGCGGCGACTCACTACCCGTCGTCGTATTGACCGGACTTGCGGCCGCAGGAAGCGACGAAAAAGCTCGCGATGGAAACGATGGATCAATCGTTATTTGCCCAGGATATTGCCGAACCGACTGGGACCAAGGCAGTGATGGGCCCGCCGTGGTCGGTTCAGGATTCTTGCGGGACGATGGGGCGGCGGAAGGGGGATTCGCAGTCGCCGGATTGTTCGCCTTTGCCGCTGGGGTAGGGCGAGATCGGGAATCGACCTGAGTGGAAATCGACTCGTCGGCCAACACCGAATCAGAAACGGCCCGCGTGGTGCCGCTCTGCCAAGGAGTTACGGCTAAAGCAGCGAGGCCGATGAGGGCGGTTGACCGCACAAGTGCCCGCGAGCTGATGAACCCAAACAGCGACAACCTGCAACGGTGCATGAGTACCTCAGTCCTCGACGCGCAAAAATCAGTGCTCCTCCAGTGATCATCGACACGCCCAAGACAAAAATGGAATCGACCGCCTCAGTTTCCTCCACATCCCCAATCCGGTCATGCCACCGGTCCCATGGGTGAAAACGGGGGAAGGGCGTCACCGTCGCATGGGGGCAAACAACAACCACCCCCAAGACTGGGGAAGTGACCATCAAAAGAGAACCCTATCGGGTGCCGGGCAACAGTTGGATACACCAGCAAAAGTAGGCGACAGGGGCGGCTACGAGGAGAGAATCTAACAGGTCGAGAATACCGCCCATGCCAGGGAGTCGACGGCCGGCGTCTTTGATCTGAGCATCGCGTTTCAGGAGCGATTCGGCTAAGTCACCAAGAATGCCTGCCAGTGCTAAGAGGACGCCATAAACGAGCCAGCGCCACGGCGCCGGAGTCGATGTAGCTCCTGAATCGTGCGTCGCCGCTCCCACCAATCGTGGCCATAAAAAGTGAAAAAAAAGTCCCGCAGTCAGGACACTTGCGGTCACTCCACCGAGAACCCCCTCCCACGTCTTTTTAGGACTCAGAATGGGTGCCAACGGATGACGTCCAAACAGGCGACCGGCAAAGTAGGCGCCCGTATCGGCCATCTTGACGACGGCAATCATGGAAACCAGCGCCATCCAGCCAGCAGCATTTCCGCTCCAACAACGCAGCAAGATCAAAAAGCTGCCAAGCGTTCCCAGGTAGAAGACGCTGAATCCGCTCAGAGCCACGTGGACCAGCGTCCGTCCCGGCTCGCGAAATCGCATCATTTCACCCACCAGGATGGCCATCAGACTGCCGATTTGTACGAGTAAGGGCCAGCCCAATCGCCCCACCGGGCAATTGGCCGGATATTCGCTCCACAACAGCGGTATCGCTGACGACCAGAAAGTGGCGACCGTACAAACCACCGTCAGGCCGCGCCGCGGGGCCCAGCCTTGTGCACCATATAAATCAAAAAGCTCGAAGTTGGCCAACACGATAAACAGCGTCGCCAGGGGGAGCAGCCAGAATCCAGGTCTCATCACCCCGAGTTGATGATAGTCGAGCCAGAGCAGACCGCTCAGAAGTGTAATCAAGACAGCCGCCGAAACTAATCGCCAACGCAGCACAGCGAAATCCTTACGAGCCAAGCTCGAAACATTCCTGGTGACGACCGCTTACGAAGCACTCAATCCGCCAAAGCGACGATCACGGGCGGCGAAATCACGAATCGCCTGATGCAAATCACTTTCCGTAAACTCTGGCCAACAACGCTCCGTTACCCAAATCTCGGCATAGCTAATCTGCCAGAGCAAAAAATTACTCACCCGCATCTCGCCAGCCGTGCGAATCAGCAGATCGGGATCTAACATGCCGGCCGTGTAAAGATGGTTCGATACGGTTTGCTCATCAATGTCGCCAACTGCCAGCGTGCCCGCCTGGACTTGCCGTGCAATCGCTTGCATCGCATCCACGATCTCCCCTCGACCTCCATAGTTAATCGCCAGGCAGAGCCGAGTCCCAGTGTTGCTCGAAGTCAGTTCGATGGTCTTATCGATTTCGCGACGGACATTGTCGGGAATCCCCTCGCTACGACCAATGATGCTGACGACCATATTCTGATCCATGATCGTCTTCCGCTCTTCGATCATGTACTGTTCGAGCAGGTGCATGAGAAAACTGAGTTCGCCTGCCGGCCGCTTCCAGTTTTCACTGGAGAGACAGTAGAGCGAGAGCTGAGCAAGCTGGAGGCGGGCGGCTTCTTCTACGGTTCGTCGCACACTAGAAACCCCGCGACGATGACCCTCGATGCGCGGCAACAGTCGCCTCCGGGCCCAGCGACCGTTGCCGTCCATGATGATGGCCACATGCCGCGGTCGCCGCTCCAGCGGTATATCGGCTAGGGGGGAATGATCGAGCGGCACCTCGGTTACCTCCGCGGCCTAGGGGTTTAGCAATCGAGAATCGTCTGTTCGCGACCGGGTCCCACCGAGACGACAGAAATTGGCCGCCCAATCAACTCACTAACTCGATCCAGGTAGCGCCGAGCACCGGCCGGCATTTCGCGGAGCGAACGCACCTGCGTGACGTCCGTCATCCAACCCGCCATCGTTTCATAAATCGGCTTCACGCGCCGCAGATCATCGACGTGACTGGGGAAGTGAGTAATCCGCTGCCCGTCCAGTTCATAGGCCACGCAGATCTGCACTTCCGGCAACTGACTGAGAACATCCATCATCATCAGTGCTACCGCATCCACTCCACTTAAACGCGCCGTGTAACGCACCGCGACGGCATCGAACCAACCACAACGTCGTGGTCGCCCCGTGGTCGTACCATATTCGTGCCCCAATTCCCGGATGCGATGTCCAGTTTCATTATCGAGCTCGGTGGGAAACGGCCCTCCTCCCACACGCGTCGTGTAGGCCTTGGCTACTCCGAGCACATGATTCACCCAGCGACCGGGGACTCCCGAACCGGCAGCCACGCCGACCCCCGAACTGTTGCTCGCCGTCACAAACGGATAGGTGCCGTGATCGACGTCCAGGAGGGAACCTTGAGCACCTTCGAACAACAACTTTTTGCCTTCTTCCACGGCATCCAGGAGATACTGAGTCGTTTCCGCGACATAGGGCCGCAGTCGCTCGGCATACCCACTGAACTCTTGGTAGATGGCAGCGGCGTCCAGCTTGATGGTCACGCGCTGACTCCACCCCGCCAGAATCTCTTGCTTGAAGGCCACGATCCGCTCGACCTTTTGAGCAAAATCGGGGCGATAAAGATCCCCCAGACGCACGGCGTGCGAGCGTCCCACTTTGTCACGATAGCAGGGACCAATCCCGCGCATCGTCGTTCCAATGTTTTCGCCGTCCGCCGTCGACTCATTGAGCGCCTGATCTTCGGCGATGTGCCAGGGGAAGACCACGTGGGCGCGATCGCTGAGCATTAAATTCGAGTTCATATCGATCTGCCGCGCAACCAGCGAATCGATTTCTTTGAGCAGCGTGGCAGGGTTCAACACCACTCCAGGCCCCACCACATTCATGACACCAGCATTCAGGATCCCGCTGGGAATGTGATGCAATTTATAGGTCTGGTTTCCAATAACGACCGTATGGCCAGCGTTGGCACCACCTTGATAGCGAACGACGATTTCAAACTGCGAGGTGAGCAGGTCGACGATTTTGCCTTTAGCTTCATCACCCCACTGCAGGCCAATTACACACGTTGCGGGCACCGAGTAACTCCTTGACTGAACAATGCGGGCCCACGGCGAGTCGCCAGGGCCCTTCCAAGCTCCTCAGTCTAAGTTGCCGCTCGCCACACGGTCAAGGATCGGACAGCTGAGCGGTTACCGGACCGACCGGTCGGCGCACCGACGTCGTGTCGCCCTTGCGTGCCTCAATGGTGCGGCTGTTGATCTCGTCCGTGAGCCGCTTTTGCACCGCGGCCAATTCGTCAGCCATCGCAATGTTCTGGCGGAATAGCTCGTTGGCCCGCTGCTGCGCATCCTGCACCGCTGCCGTCAAATGCTCGACATACTTCGTCACGACATCCCGTTCGGCTGCCACCTTCGCCAGATCTTGCTCCAGCTTCAGTTTCTCCTGTGTACGGTAATCGATCTGGAGCTGAGCCTTCTTTTGAGCCTCGACTAAAACCGCGGTCTGCCGCTGCACCTCGCTGATGCGGTCACGCAAATAGGCCATCCGTACCGTAATCTCCCGAAAATCATTGCTGTAGTCCCGCAGCTCGCGGCGATACACGTCTCGAATTTTCCGGCAAACCGACTGCGCGATGAGCTCATCCGCCTTGGCACTGGGCAGAATCGCTTTCTGCTGCTTGGTGAACTTCACTTTCTGCCCACGACGCAAATAGGGAGACAAAGCACCACCCTGGTCATCGAAATACTTAGAATCACGATCCGATTGAGCCGTCGCACTATCAACGGACACTTCTTCTGTATCTACCAGAAACTCGACTTCCGCCCATCGCTGAGCGGCCGGGTCATCCGGCTGCGCATCCTGCCCCTCCCGTACAAAGGAGCGAATCAAGGCCTCATACCGAGCCGGGTCAATCTGCAAATTGTTGGGCAGTAATTGCCGCAACTGCTCCTCAGTCAAACCATAGAAACCATCGGGTGTGTCCGTCGGTAGCTTTTCGTAAATCGTCCAGCGAAACTCGGCTCCAGGATTGATGAGACTGCTTTGCTGCGCGTCGAGCGGTCGGGTGGGCGTCAACGTGACGTCATTCTCAGTTACTTCAATCGTCTTAAATTCGCCGACATAAAAACCCGGCACGGATAGATTCGCCGCTTGCACATTCGGCGCCAACACCTGCTGAGGCACTCCCTCGCGGTACAAATACACAACCGTCTTGACCTCCAGACGGTTCGGAGACGGTTCCGTGGGCGGCGGCGGCTGCGTGCCGATCTTCAGCGTGCCAGCGTTCGCATCGATATTCGTCATGGTTCCCTGCCGCCACACACGCCCGCGGTTGATGAGCAGTCGGTTGACCTCATGCTGCGCACCGCGCAAGTTTAAAAGTGGGTCGGCATTCGGTTGTTCCGGATCACCAAAACGCAGCTTTTCCGCCTCTTTCGTGACCTGTTTAAGCTGCTTTTCCAGGCCGCCCGCAACCCGCTGCCAGGTCGACCTAGTCTTCAGACTAATCGCGGCATAACCCACGATTGTCAGGGCAGCGCCAAACACAAACAGGGCCGAAACAATGTCAAACCAGCGCCAGGTCTTAATGCTGAAACCCAAGGCGACCAGGAAGAGGAGCACCAGCAAGATCACCACGATCAGCAGCAGATTCATGACCAGCTCAGCTTCCCAGTGCGAAGGGACAACAAATCGGTGAAATAGTAACCAACAGTTTCGTATTCATCGGCCCGCCGGAGCCGCAAAGTGCTTCCGTTGTCTCGCAGTCGGCACCCTTGCCCTAACCGACACGATACGCACGGTTTCGCATCCGCTGCGAATCTCCGATGTTAAGCTGGGTGAACTAGGGCGTCAAGAAAATCCCGCCGTCTGCACCTACTTCCTGACCTAATCCCTAGCCCCTTCATAATCGTTCAAGTTTATCCGCTGCATCTCCCGAAATCTTCTTCTAGGTAAATCGTTTCGTTTGAGAACGATTGCGGAATTCAAACGAGACCAAGGAAACAGCACAAGTCGCGGCCGAGCGAGCCGCAATTCCTGGGGGATTCTTTGGGGACCTGGATGGAAGCGGTGGATCTGATTCGATTTCGGCGACGGCAGGGGAGAGAACAAGGGATGGTCAAGCGGAGCGAACCGGACTGGTGGATTGAGGTGGTGTTGACGGCGTTTCAAGCGAGTCGGCAACTTCGCAAAGTGCTCGCCCAGCACACCCACGCTTGCCAGCTGAACGATAGCGAATTCCTCCTCCTTTGGATCTGCGGTGGACGCCGCGAACAAGGGGTGCCTCAGGCAGATTTAATCGGCCGCTTGGGACTTTCGGCCGCTCAGCTCAGCGGCCTGGTGTATGACGTCTGTGATCGTGGTTGGATCGAGATGCAGCGACCGGCAGCCGATCGTCGTCGACAGATTCTGCGATTGACCGCTGCCGGTCAGTTGGTGCTGGAGCGCACCATGACCCGCTTGCAGCCACTTGTCACCGCCCTGGAATCACAGGTCACGGAAGCGGAGCAAGCAACTTGTCTGGAATTTTTACGGCACCTCGTAGCGATCGGTGCGGACGAGTCCACGGAGCAGTCCGGATTGGTCGCCGCGGCAGCAGAAGCGCGAGCGGCTTAAGTCCGAGGCGGTACTTCAAGGCAGGATGTCGAGAAGCTAAGGAAGGCGCAATCGTTATGAAACGTTGGTTTTCGCGACGTGGTCGATGGGTAGCAGCGGCTTGTTTACTAGCGGCAGCGATGATGCCGGGCTGCAATCGAGCTCACTATCGGCGACAGGCTGACAACGAGGGTCTGGCGCTGATTGAGGAAAAAGCCACGAATCCCCACTGGAACTTGGATTCCTACTCGCTCTACGTGGATCCTCGTTCCCGCATGTTCGACCCCTTCTCCGCGGACACTCCACCGATTCCGCGCGACGATCCCGCCGCCCATGAATTGATGCATCGAGTGGATGGCAAACGAGGCTATTCAGGCTGGCACTATGGGGGTGACACCGATACGGTAGAAAACCCCGTCTGGGAAGATTATCTGCCACTCAATGAACGTGGCACGATCAGTCTGGATGCCGACATGGCGATGCGGCTCGCCCGCCTTCACAACCGCACCTTCCAGTCGGAATCCGAAGAGTTGTATTTATCGGCGCTGGATGTAAGTTTCGAGCGATTTCGGTTCAGTAACCAATTCTTTGCCGGCTATCAAACGTCTTACACAGCCGACGGTCCACGTCGGCGGGGAGCGGGTGGAAACAGCAGTAGTTTATTTAACACGTCCAGCTACTCGACAGGCCGCAACCCGGCGGCGGTCACCTTACAGCGCAGTTTTACCACAGGTGCGGACTTGGTCGTCGGCATGGCGAACTCGCTGATGTGGCAGTTCTCGGGGCCCAATGATTATTCCGGACAAACCTTACTCGATTTTTCGCTGATTCAGCCGCTGCTGCGCGGAGCGGGGCGTGATCGAGTGATGGAACGATTGACGATTTCCGAACGCACACTGCTGTCGAACGTGCGTTCTATGGAGCGTTATCGCCAAGCCTTCTACGTCGATGTACTCACCGGTCGCTCTTCGGCCGGCGACGGCCCGACTCGTCGGGGCGGTGTGCTCGGCGGAACAGGCTTTGAAGGGTTCAGCGGAGTGGGTGCGGGCGGCTTCGGCCGGTTAGCCACGACCGGAGCTGGCGGAGGAGGCGGTGGCACCACAGGTGCGGGAGCCGGCCAAGCGGGTGGCTACCTGGGGCTCTTGCAAAACATGATGCAGATCCGCAATTCGGAAATTAATATTCGCCTCCTGCGCTCCAATCTCGCAACACTGGTGGATAAAGAGGAAGGGATCGGCAACATTGATCCGCGCACCAAGCAAGCGGAAACGGAGCCGAAAGCCCGAGCACGCCTGCAGGTGGCACAAGCACGACAAGCTATCCTGGTGCAGGAGAGTCGACTGCTGAATAGTCGCAACAGTTACCAGCAGTCCCTGGATAACTTCAAAGTGGGTTCGCTGGGCTTGCCTCCCGCGGTCTGCGTCGAAGTCACCGATCCGCTCCTCAAACGCTTCTACTTGATCGATGACGGACTGGAAGGACGACGCGAGGAACTGGAGCAGCTACGGCCCGAGTGGGGTTTGCGACTGCTCGACTTCAGCAAACAAATTCAACGTGAAAACCAGGAAGTAGACGGTCAGCCAGTCGAACTGAGTAAGCTGGCTTGGAGTGACGATTTTGCGAAGGACCTGCAAAGCGTGCGGCGCGACGTGGCAGCGATGAGCAAGTTTGCAGCTCGCGTGGCTGACGAAGATCAGAGACGGGTGCTGGCAGACGAGAAGGATTTCGAACGCCTCGCCCCGACACGTATCGCTCAGCTGGAAAAACTGACAGCAAAATTCGATGCCCTGCGCAACTCCCCTTGCGCACTGCTGCAAGTTCCCGAGCTCGACCCGCTCGTCTTTGATCCGCAGCGGATAACCAAGCTGCAAAAGGATGTGCGAGGACGACTAGGCGTGATTGATCGATCGCTGAATAAAACAGAAACGGAATTCGGCAAGGTAGATGCACGGCTGGCGAATTTGCTCAAAGCGGGAGCCGACCTGGAGGATGAAAAACGTGCGACAGAAGTACTCGAGATTAAAAAGCAGATCAATGAACAACTGGATCTGCTTCGCAATGTCATCCTGGCCTTGGAACTGGCTCAGGCGCAATTGCGAGCCGAGAGTATCGCGCTGACAGATGTCGATCTGCCACACGAATCCGCTCTCGACATTGCTCGACAGTTTCGCCATGACTGGATGAATGCGCGGGCGAGTCTGGTGGATAGTTGGCGGTTGATTGAATTCAACGCCGACAACCTTGAAAGCACCCTTAACCTGGTTTTCTCGGGTGATGTGAGCAACACAACGCAAAATCCCCTGAGCTTAAACAATGCCACGGGACGGCTGCGAGTCGGCATGCAGTTCGATGCACCAATTGTGCGATTGTCGGAACGCAACACTTACCGCCAGTCACTGATTGAGTATCAGCAGGCGAAGCGATCTTACTATCAGTTCGTCGATAACCTGTCGCGCGGACTGCGACTCGTGCTGAGAACGCTCGACACGAATCTGGTGAATTTCGAGTTTCAACGATTCGCGGTATCGGTAGCAGCGGAGCAGAACGACTTGAATACAGAGCTGTTAAGTCGTCCGGGCGATACCGGACCAACGGCGGCACGCGATGCAGTTTCCGCTCTCACGGATTTGCTTAACGCCCAAAACGATTTCCTCAGCATTTGGATTAACTACGAGGTGAATCGTCGCCAGCTGGATCTGGATTTAGGGACCATGCGAGTCGACGAGGAGGGCATCTGGATTGATCCGGGGCCGATCGGTGCCGACTACCTGCAGCGCGTGCAGCAGCTCTATGACTACGTACCACCCGCTCCGGATGAGATGATGTCGACGTTTGGAACAGGTCCGGCGACGAAAACGGCTGAGGAAGAGTTACCGGTTCCCAAGCCTGAACCACCCGCCGAGACGACGACTAACAGTCAGCAAAAGACCACCGGTGTGGCTGCTGGTCGCAGGGGAGCGGAAGTCAAACGGGGTCTGACCTTGGCGAAAGCAGAGGCAGCAAAGGAGGAGGGGCGTCGCGTGCTGGAGCCAATTCCGCGCGTGACACGTGCGGCAGCCGCCACCGAAGAGACGCCAGTCGCGAGAGCCATGGGTAAATTTGCGCCTGAGACCGTAAGCGACCCGGCGCAACCGGAGGAACATCGCAGCATCTTAAAGAATCGCCGACCGGTGGCCGACCGCGTGACACCAGCCACCGCGCACAACATTGACTCCGCTCTGGGGTTGTCATCAACTCCAGCCCTGTCGCGGTCCGCAGAGTTGGGTGCCGATACCGCAGTGCCACGTGCAGCAGTGCCACGTCCAGCAGTGCCACGTCCAGCAGTGCCACGTGCAAGTCAGTCGACGACTACAGGCGGCAAGTCCAGTTCGCGCCGGAAACCCGACGTGACAGACGAGCTCCCAACAGGGCGAAAGACAGAGGTAAAGGCAGAGGTAAAGGCAGGGCCAAAGACAGAGCTTTATGGTCCAGCGGCCGAGTGAGCTGGATGCATCAGGCCCGGTTACTCGGTATAGTACGGAGCGGGCTGTACCACAGGTGAAACGTGCCGGAAGAATCGTTCCACGACAACCCTGGTACCCGGGCTCAAGGCTCGCTCCTGATTGCTGGACAGCTCACAAATGGAATCCTCAGGCGGAGTAAACAGTCATGGCTAAGCGAAACGTGGCGGGACTTGGGCTGCAAGTTCAGCGAAGCGGTAATACCCTGCTATTGGTGGTTGGAGTGCTGGTAGCGCTGCTGATTCTGGGCGGTGTCGCTTGGGGATTTTTTCGCAGCGAGGGTTCCGCAAGCGGCAATCCGCTGCTGCACACGGTCGCCAAGGGGCCATTTGACCACATCGTGCTGGAGCAAGGTGAAATCGAGAGCTCCAGCAACATTGAGGTCCGTTGTGAGGTGAAGTCGCGCAATACGTCTGGCGTACAAATCCTGTGGGTAATCCCCGAGGGCTCTCACGTCAAGAAGGGCGATTCCCTCGTCCGACTCGACGGTTCTGCCCTGGAACGCGACCGTGACCAACAGCGGATCTCGTGCAATACCAGCGAAGCGGTCGTCGTTCAGGCACGCAATAACTACGAAGCTGCCTTGATCGCTCGCACCGAATACCTGGAAGGCACCTACAAGCAGCAAGAAAAAACGATCCTGGGTGAAGTGTTTGTGGCGGAGCAGGGCTTGCGGTCCGCGCAGCTCTCCCTGGAATCTGCCGAGCGACTGCTGGCCAAAGGAATCATCACCACGTTGCAGCTGGAAGGCGAGCAGTTTTTGGTCGATAAAGCGGAGAACGAGTTAGAGGTCGCACAAACGAAGCTGAAGGTGCTCCGGGAATACACGCGGGCCAAAGAACTAAAGACGGTCGATAGCAACATCGCCATTACAAAGGCCAAATGGGATGCTGAGCAGAGCAGTCACGACTTGGAACTCAAAAAGCTGAAAGACATCGAAGATCAGTTGATCAAGTGCGAAATCAAAGCCCCGGCGGATGGGCAGGTCGTCTACGCAAATGTTTCCAATCAGCGCGGCGGCTCTTCGGAATTCGTCGTCGAGGCTGGCGTGAACGTCCGCGAAGGGCAGGTGATCGTGCGGTTACCCGATCCCAATCAGATGCAGGTCAAATCGAAGATCAACGAATCGCGCGTGACCTTGGTCAAAGCCGGCATGCCAGCCCTGGTGCGATTAGATGCCTTTGCGGATCAAACTCCACTCCGCGGCGAAGTCACCAAGGTGAACCAGTATGCCGAACCGGGTGGCTGGTTCAGTTCCCAGGTGAAGGAGTACGCCACGTTCATCCGCCTGGCCGATGCCCCCGAGGGTATTCGTACCGGATTGACGGCCGAAGTCCGAATTTTTGTCGAGCAGCGTGAGAACACTTTGCAGTTGCCGGTTCAAGGTGTGTTTGAACATGGCAGCAAAACCTACTGCTTGGTCAAAAAGCCGGGAGCGGCGGGGAAACTGGAGTTGGAACTGCGACGAGTGAAGATCGGTTCGAGCAATGACAAGTATGTCACGATTGAAGACCAGGAGGTGGTCGACGGCGAGGATGACGTCAGGAACGGGATTGTGGAAGGCGAGCAGGTCGTGCTGGATCATCGCAACTTTGTGTCGCTCATAACGCTGCCCAAGGTGGTGGAAAAGGTGAAGGCCGAAACGCTAGGAACGATGAGTAAATCGAAGTCTGGAAGCGGCGAGGCGGGGGGAGCTGGTAGTGGGCCGACTGGCGGTAGCCCCGAAACGAAGGCCGCAGCTGGTGGACCAGCGGGTGCTGGTGGCGCCGCTGCCGGTGCTGGTGGAGCGGGTGCTGGTGGAGCGGGTGCTGGTGGAGCGGGGCGTCGTGGAGGACCGGGTGGTGCTGGTGGTGGCGCGTTTGACCCCGCTGCTATGTTCGCACGCATGGATGCCAATAGTGACGGCAAGGTTGACGAGTCCGAAATGGCATCGATTCCCGAGACATTCCGGGATCGTTTCAAACAAAACGATGCCAATGGCGACGGCGCGGTAGACAAAGCCGAATTTGAAGCTGGGATGGCCCGACTGCGGGGTAGCGGCGGTGGTGCTCCCGGTGGTGGTGCTCCCGGTGGTGGTGCTCCCGGAGGCGGCGCTCCCGGAGGCGGTGCTCCCGGAGGTGGCGCTCCCGGCGGTGGCGCTCCCGGTGGCGGCGCTGCTGGTCGTGCTCCGAGCGGCTCGTAGTTCGATCACGACCGGTGCGGTTTAGCGGGAGCTGGTTCCATCATGCAAGTTGCCTGTCGGCTCGAAAATGTCACAAAGGAATATGTGCTCAAGGGCGAAACGGTCCGAGCGCTGCGGGGAGTATCGTTTGTGGTGCCGGAAGGCGACTACGTGGCGATCATGGGTCCGTCCGGATCGGGCAAGAGTACGCTGCTCAACCTGCTCGGCTGCCTTGATCGCCCCACGAATGGTGCTCTGTTTTTGGGTGATGCCAATATCACCGAGATGAATGACGATGGGCTGTCGTTCATTCGCGCAAGTCGGATTGGTTTTGTGTTTCAGTCTTACAATCTGATTCAGCAGTTAACGGTGGTCGAGAACATCGAGGTGCCGTTGTATTACCAAGGTCGCGTGAGTGCTCAAGATCGCGAGCGATGTCGGCAGCTGGCCGAGATGGTCGGCCTGGGGGAACGCTTGGGCCATCGCCCCACACAGTTATCGGGTGGACAACAGCAGCGTGTGGCAATCGCTCGCAGTCTCGTGAACGATCCCTACTTTATTCTGGCGGATGAGCCGACGGGGAATTTGGATTCGCGCACCACCGCCGAGATCCTGGCACTCTTCGCCGAACTGAATGATCAAGGCAAAACGATCATTATGGTGACGCACGAAGATGATGTAGCGCAGCACACCAAACGGATCATTCGTCTGCGCGACGGTTTGATCCAAACGGATGAACTGAATAAGCACCAGGTTCGTCCGCAGGTCGAGCGATTGAAGATGGCGGTGCCTCGGGAGGCGAAAAGATGATGCAGTTCTTCCGCATGTGGAGTTTGGGCATCAAAAGTTTGCTCCTCCATCCCTTACGATCACTGCTCACTGTGCTCGGTATTTTCATCGGTGTGGCCAGTGTGATTTGGTTGCTGGCGATTGGTGAAGGGATCAGTCGGGCAGCGCAAAAACAGATCGAAGATTTAGGCGCCGACAATATCATCGTGCGGTCGGTGAAACCGCCGCGCGAGGCGACGCCGACGCGCGGTCCTGTCCCGTATGGGTTAAAGCGTGCTGAGTTTGACAAGCTCACGGCGATCCCCACCATTCGCAAGGCGGTGCCGATTCGCGAAATGCGCCGGCAGATTCGTAATGGAGGCCGACTGATCGATGGCCGACTGGTCGGCTGCACACCCGAATATGCCGAGGTCACTCGATTGGAAATTGATCGAGGGCATTTCATTTCGGATGTGGACGTCGAAAAACGGACTCCCCACTGCGTTCTAGCGGCTCGCGTCGCCGAGAAGCTGTTCCCCTTTGAGGATCCGATTGGCCGACGTGTCTATTTGGCCGAGCACACGGACTATTACACGGTTGTCGGGGTACTCAAGCCACGAAATGCCACCGCCGCCATTGGCGGTTCGCTCGACAGTCAAGATTTTTCCAATGATATGTACATCCCGATCAGCACCTGTCGGCAACGCATCGGTGACATTGTTGTCACGCGTGGCAGCGGCAGCTTCGAGGGCGAGATTCTCGAACTCAATCAAATCACGATCCGGGTCGACGGAGTTGATAATGTTTTGAAGACGCAAACGCTGGTCGAAGATTCACTGAAAGATCACGAAAAGAAAAATGACATCGCGATTATTGTGCCGCTGGAACTCTTGGAACAAGCGCGCACCACTCGACTCATGTTTATGGTGTTCATGGGATTGATTGCTGCCATTTCGCTGTTGGTGGGTGGTATTGGCATCATGAATATCATGCTCGCAACCGTCACCGAGCGAACTCGCGAAATCGGTATTCGTCGTGCGTTGGGTGCTCGCCGTCGGGATATCGTTCGACAGTTCCTCATCGAAACGATCGCGCTCTCCGTAGTGGGTGGAGCGACCGGGATTTTAGGGGGACTCATCTGCCCGGTGGTGATCCGCTGGACACGTAGCTTTGCCTATAACCAGTGGCCGCAAGTGATGAAGAACCTGCCGACCATCGTAGAAAGCCTGACGCCGGAAATCGTTCCCATTTCGATTCCACTGGCCTTCGGAATTTCGGTCATCGTAGGAGTGGTATTTGGACTTTATCCCGCCATGCGTGCCGCCAAGATGGATCCGATCGAAGCGCTGCGTCACGAGTAGTCGCGGTTGCCGAAAGTGGATAAGCCAAACGTGCGTCAGCCGAATACGGGGGAGCCGGAAGTGGGTGAGGGCTGACAGTTCGCAAGCCAATCACTTCGTCGTCACGGGTTCGATCGATACTTGGTCGTAGGCGACTTCCCCCGTGGCTCCGAACAGTCCCAGTCGAATAATAGCTTCGCGCGTATCGGGATGAATGCGGAATTTCTTCTCAACCGACTGCCAGCCACCAACCGCTCGAATCGGTCCCACCCAAACCAGCCCTAACTCCTTGCGATTGGCATCGTACAGCGACAACGCGATATCCGGGCGCATGTCGACGTGGGGGGGATTGGGGACGTTTTTCACTCCTTCCAGACGTACTTTAGCGCTCACTCGCAGTTCGTGAATCACGCTCCCATCAATCGCGAACCCTTGCAGGATATGGGACGAACGGCCGGGCTCGGTATTGCGAAACGTCAAGTAATGCCGGCCCTCGGGCGCTTTCGAATCCATTTCGACCTTGGCTAGCTGCTCATAAAACCAACCCGGCACATACTTGCCCTCGGTGGCCAGTGATTCAAACCCACCGTTGATGAGTTTGGGGTGGAGCGGATCGGGTTTCACTTGGCGTCCATCTTCGGCGCGGCCCGTCATGGGTACAAATAGCGTGGGGCGCAGCACAGCTGATGACAACTTGCCATTCTCCTTCCGAAAAATGTAGAGCGTTTGCTGGTAACGCTCGCCCACCGGCACAACCATCATGCCACCTTCCGCCAGTTGATCGATGAGTGGTTGTGGAACTTTTTCGGGCGAACAGGTGACGATGATTTTGTTGAAGGGCGCGTGCTCCTGCCAGCCTTCAAAACCATCACCAATCTTTGTCTGCACGTTGGCGTATTTGAGTTTCTTGAGTGTAGCGCGGGCTTGCAAACCTAATAATTCGACAATCTCAATTGAATAGACCTCTTTGACGAGCGGACTCAGGACTGCTGCCTGATAGCCGCTGCCGGTGCCGATTTCCAGTACTTTATCGGTGGCTTTGGGGTCCAAAGACTGCGTCATATAAGCGACGATGAACGGGGACGAGATCGTCTGATGCTCGCCGATCGGCAGCGACATATCAAAATAGGCACTTTTCCGCTGCGCTGGCCCGACGAACTCATGCCGCGGTGTATTCATCATCGCATCCAGCACTCGCGGGTCAGTGATGCCCTGTGGAGCCAATACCTCGTTGACCAAACGCTTGCGCATTTGCTGATATTCGGCCGGTGATTCGGCCAGTGCCGCGGCGGGCGACAAAAGCAGCATTAGGATCGTCAGCCATCCTGGCATGGCAATTTCCGATAACACAAGTCGGCTCCGGGGTCTCGGTCGTGGTCCCATGCTCCAGGACCAACCGTTTTGGCTGATTACTTGGCTCATACAACTTCCTGCGTCCCTGGTGGGATTACAAAAGATAGGGAGACTTGGCAAACATTTCCGATTTCCAGCTTCAGTCTACCCGCTTTCACTGCCGATGACAGACAAAGGAGATGGTACGTTTCCGACCGTTGCCATTGGATGACCTGAAGGGAGTAGGGCAGGGCACATGGTTCCCGTTCAACGATTGCCGGAGAGCAACCACTGGCTCCTGGGCATCCTCTATTTGCTACTGACTTGCCTGCCCTGCGATTCCGCTCTAGGTCAGCAATCTTCTTCGGCTGCGCGTCCGCTCCGCGACAAGTTTTACACGCGTCGGCCCGAATTTGACGTGCCATTTCAAGTGGATAGCCGCAGTTCCGATTTAGTCGAAGTGCAATTGATGGCATCCATCGACCGCGGACGACAATGGCAGCCCGTTTCGCGCGGTGCACCGACTGATCGAGCCTTACACTTTCGCGCACCGCGCGACGGTGAGTACTGGCTTTCAACACGCACCCTGGATCGTTTTGGCCGAGCGAAACCCGAGGGACCGCTGGAGCCACAGCTCTGTGCCGTCGTCGATACCAGCCCCCCGCGTCTAGCCTTTCAAGCCATTGTCGGCCCGGCCGGAAACATTCAAGCCCGGTGGGATGTCCAGGATGAGCATCTCGCAGCTCATACGTTTCGAGTGGTCGTGCAGTCCGGTGTGACCGCACAAACCTTGGGAGCCGAGCAGCTTTTGGCCGTGGAACCACTGGCGCCAACTAATTTTCCCGGTCGCTACCAAGGCTCCGTCAATTTCTGGCCCGAAGCACGTGCCGCCGTGCTGCAAATTCGAGCCGAGGTATGGGATCAGGCCGGCAACTATGCCGTCGCCGCCAAACCGCTGGAGATCCCGCTCCGGGGAGCCCGTCGCCCGGCTGCTGCGGGAGCTGCTCCCGCACTCGCCGCCCAAGCGCCCCTGAATGGCAATCTGCCCACGAACAGCAGCGATCCTGTTCGTGCGAATGGGAACGCGCCTGCCGTGGCGGCTACTGGTCCGGGTTTGGCCGTCTCGAATGTGATTCCGGGGCTCATCGATTCACCGCCGAGCCCGACTGGGCCCGGACGCAACGTTTCCTCCTCGAGCAGCAACGACCTGCTCAACGCAACATCTCCTCCCACGCAAGCTGCCGAGGGTAATTTGCCGGGCGGTGAGCGGCCGCGGATGACCAATTCCAAAAAGTTCTCGCTCGATTACGACGTCGAGTCGGCGGGACCAGGAGGAGTCGCCGATGTCGAACTCTGGGGCACGCGCGACCGTGGTGTTACCTGGAGCCGCTGGGCCATCGATGAGGATCGACGGAGTCCGTTTGATATCGAAGTGGATGCGGAGGGCTTATACGGCTTTCGCGTGGTGGTGATCAGTCGCAGCGGTCTAGCAAGCTCGGCACCTGTGGCGGGCGATCCCGCTGATCTCTGGGTGCAGGTCGACCAAACTCCACCGCGCGTGCAGTTGACCAGCGTGAGTTTCGGCGAGGGGCAGCATTCGGGCGAACTGGATATCCGCTGGGACGCACGGGATGAGCATTTGGGTCTGCGACCGATTACGCTTTCGTACGCGGAGACAAACGCGGGACCCTGGCAACCCATCGCCTCGGGACTCACCAACAGCGGTCAATACTTTTGGCGCATCGTCGGCCAGATCCCGCCGAAGGCGATCCTGCGAATTGAGGCGCGCGACGAGGCTGACAATCAGGGGCGATTTCAAACGGCCGAACCGATCAGTCTCTTAGGGCTCAACCCCGCAGGACGGATCCGCGGCTTTCAGCCCGCCCGGCCCTGATGCTGGAGTAACGACGGACATTCGCTACAATCGGGCAGCCGTCGACCGCAAACTCTTTATTTGCCGTGGAGTGTCCCGATGCGTTGGCAACTTGGTCGTGTCTTGCTGCTCGTGCTCATCGCTACGTCGTATGCCAATCTAAGTCCCGAATTGCGAGCGGCTGAACCTGCTGCCAGTACGACGGAGACGCCTGCCGCCGAAGTCGAGAATGCGGCCGGCGCCGACGACCAAGAGGCTCGCGACCTGAATTGGCATCACTGGCGAGGCCCACGCGGTGATGGAGTTGCTCCTCGCGCTACGCCACCTACGAGTTGGGATACGAAGACGAACATTCGCTGGAAGGCGCCCATTGCGGGAGAGGGGAGTGCGACGCCGATCGTCTGGGGACAACGCGTATTCGTGGTCTCCGCGGTGCCCACGGATCGAAAAGCTGAAAAACCCGCTCAACCAGATGAACAAGCGAAGACGGCACCACCAGCCAACTACCATGATTTCACCGTCTGGTGTCTGGAGCGAGCAACCGGTCGAGTGCTCTGGAAACAGGTGGCAACTACGGCAGTCCCGCATGAAGGTCGTCACACGACGAATACCTATGCCTCGGGGTCCCCAATCACCGATGGTCAGCGTCTTTATGTCACCTTTGGATCGCGCGGGATCTATTGCTACAACTTGGATGGGAAGCTGCTCTGGCGACGCGAATTGCCACGTCTGAAAACACGCTTTGGCTGGGGTGAGGGTTCGTCGCCAGCCCTGTATGACAAAAGGCTAATTGTTCCCTGTGATCAGGAAGAGAACTCCCATTTACTCGTGCTCAATTCGGAAACGGGTGAGACCGTCTGGAAAGTGGATCGCGACGAACCCACTTCATGGGCCACACCCCTTGTCGTACCCCACGGCAATCGTCAGCAGGTTATTCTCAATGGAACTAAACGCATTCGTTCGTATGACTTGGCAACCGGTGATGTGATTTGGGAATGCGGTGGGATGACGATTAATGCCATTCCATCACCACTCGCTGATCGCGACACGGTCTACTGCATGAGCGGTTATCGTGGCGCGGCGGCCGTCGCGATTCCACTCAACTCGCACGGTGACATCACGAACTCGCCCCAGATCACCTGGAGCCACCAGTCGGCGACACCGTACGTTCCTTCTCCCGTGCTGTACGACAACCAGTTGTATTTTCTGCGCGGCAACAACGGTATTCTGAGCGCGCTGGACGCTCGAAAAGGTCGCCCGGTTTTTGGTCCAGATCGAGTGGCCGGACTGACTGATGTTTATGCTTCTCCCGTTGCGGCGGACGGCAAAATCTTTCTCGTGGGACGCGATGGCACAACGGTGGTCATCAAAGCCGGCAGTAAGCTCGAGATTCTTTCGACCAATCGCCTCGACGAACCAATCGATGCTTCGCCCGCCCTCGTCGACTCGGAAGTTTTCCTCCGCGGAGCTCAGCATGTTTATTGCTTGGCCGAGCCGGAGAAGCCACTGGTACCCGGCGGCCATACTCGTTCTGTCTGCAACGAACGGGGACGAAAAAGGAATTATCACATTCACGTTCCACCCAGCTACGATGGCCGCAAACCGACACCCGTCGTTCTCGCTCTCCATGGCGCAGGAATGAACGGCCCGCTGATGGAAAAATTCACAGGTCTCAATGAGAAAGCGGATGCGGAAGGATTCATCGTCGTCTATCCCAATGGGACCGGTCTGGGCCCACTGTTGATTTGGGATGCGGGTCAGTTCGGTGGCTCTCCGCATGCCGAGCGCCGCGCCGGTCGACGCCCCGATGATGTGCAGTACCTCCGCCAGGTGATCGATGACTTGGGGCTCGTCGCGAACCTCGATCAGCGGCGCATTTATGCCTGTGGCATGAGCAACGGAGCGATGATGTGCTATCGGCTGGCCGCCGAAATGTCTGATCGGATTGCGGCGATCGCGCCCGTGGCCGGTACGGTGGCCTTGGAACAAAGCAATCCCCAGCGACCTGTGCCTGTGCTACACATGCACGGCTCGGGCGACCGCGTTGTGCCCTACGACATACGGCCACGTTCCATCCCCGGCTTTCCCACTCTGAAGGGCGTCGAGGAATCAATTCGCCAATGGGTAGAACTGAATCAGTGTGCCGCCGAGCCGCTACTGGAACAGTTACCGACCGCGATTGATGATCTCGGCGCCACCCGCAAGACCTACGCGCAAGGTAAAAATGACTCCGAGGTCGTTCTTGTGGTAATCGATGGCGGCGGCCACACCTGGCCCGGCCGCACACCACTGGTCAACTTCATCGGGCGATCGGTGAGTAAACTCTCCGCGAATGATCTCATCTGGGATTTCTTTCAGCGTCATCCCTTTAAGCCCGGCTCGGTCCCCGTGGAGGATCAGCCGGACTCAAATTAGCTTTCCGCTTTCAGCGATCGTCATTTCGCCTTCAGCGATCGGCGTCCACGCCCCAGACTTGCTTGAGGACGTTCACGACCGACGGATCATGACGGTCGAGTTCCGCGCGGTTGAAGGGGAAAAAATCATTGCGGCTGAAAAACGCCTCTGTCACTTCCGCAAAGTACTCCTTTTCATTCGTCAGGGCATAGGCCTTTTCGACTCGCTTGGGTCGATCTGGTCCCAGCCAGCGTTCAACGGCATCGTATGAACCGCTCTTTACCGCTTGGTTATACGCTTCCTTGATACCGGCATGATCAAACCCCAGCACTCGATCATGATAGGCGTGCGCCAGTTCGTGAAGCGTGAAGTTTGGCATCCGTTTCGTTTCGGCTTCGAAGTCACGTACATCGGAAAATTCAACGCTTTTTTCCATTGCTACATTGCGACCGTTTTCTTTGAGCCAACCAAGATCGGGATGATATTCTGCCGTGGGTGGCACTCCCGGATACGGAGGTGAAAACCAGAGCGGTACTTTACGCATATGATCAACCGCTCCCGCAGGCACCACGCGGACGATTTCCTGGAGCTGCGCGGTCAATAATTTCACCGCTAATTCGGTCTTCTCGGCCTCATCCTGGAGCAAACGAGGGTGAATATGCAAGGTCCAACCTTCGATTTGCCGTAGTTCGTAGCCATCTTCGTCTTTGGGCGCAGCCGTTTGGGCCGCGTTTTTCTTGCGGCGATTATTCACTGCATCTTGACGAATCTCATCGCCAATTTTTGCCAACCGCTCGGGCCAGACAAATTTTGGTGATTGCTTGGGATCATAGCCCGCCAAGTGATCGCGCAAACGAGTAACCGGCTTAGTGTAAACCAGCTCAGTCTCTCCAAATACTTCCTCGCACAACTTCGCTAATCCAGGATCGTATTCCTTGAGCAACTTACGAGTGCGAACGTGATTGTGATCGTGATCCGGAGGGCGATTGTTATCAAACCACGACTGCACACCTTCCGCAAAATACTCGGCGTGATTCGTGGACGCATACTTGTCTTTCCACAGTCCCTTCTTCATCGCCTCGGCATAGGTCTCGCGTAAGCGTTTATCAAACGTGGGATCAACCACCATCATCCCGCGCAGATGAATGCTGTGAGCAAACTCGTGAATCACGATGCACTCTGTGGAATACGGATCTCCTTCGTAGCCGAGCACGTTTTCTTCCGCGCACGTACAGACGGGATCCGTGGGAGAACCACCCGTGCCGCGAGCTCGTCGATCCCAGTAATCTTTCGGCTTGAATTCACGATGTTCAGGGATATCAGTGGTGAACTCACGATAGCCGATCACCGTCATCCGCGACCCACCTCGCACCATCGCCTCTTTCACATCGGGTCGCTTGGCAAGCATGAGTTTGACCAGGTAAGCCGCTTCTAGCAGTGCGTAATCGGAAACGTCACCAGAACTGAGAATCGGATAGCCATCCGCACTCACATACTTCTTGTAGAACGGATCCAGCTTCATGTCAGCAGGTGGAGCCTCAACTTTCAGCGCCAGATCTTTACTCGCAGCCGACTCGTCCGCCGCCTGAACCTCGATCGCTGCCAGGAAGAGCTTCAGCCCCAAGAGCAAGATGCCTGCCGGACAACGACGCAGCAACCGTAAAACACCGCTATGATTCGTGCTCGAACAACGCGTCATGCTGATTTTCCTCTGACGTACAAGTGACCGATAAAAGAGCAGTCTGATTTTTTGATAAGCAGCCACGATCCGTAGCTTGGCTAACTTGCCAGCCGACGGAGGACTTCAATGCCGCGTTCAAGGATTCGATCATCGGCTGCGTACGCGATCCGAAAATGCGTATCACGTCGGCTGAAGATATTACCGGGAATGATCAAAAGATTTTGTTCGATGGCGCGCAGTACAAAGTCAGAACCTGTCCCGCGCGGGGCTTTAGGAAACATGTAAAAAGCGCCACCCGGCAAGGGAACCTCGTAGCGATCACGCAGACCTTCATAAAGCATATCCCGTTTGCGACGATAGTCTGTCACATAGGATGACATGTCAACATCGAGAGCCACGGCACCGGCCCACTGAGCTGGCTGAGGTGCACAAACAAACGTGTACTGCTGTAACTTGAGCATTGTTTGCATGATGGCGGAGGGGCCATGTACGAACCCCAATCGCCAGCCCGTCATCGCGTGGCTCTTCGAAAAGCCATCGATCACGATGGTCTGCGGATTAAATTTGGCGGGCGATACAAACGGAGCATCGAAACAAAAAAGCCGATAGATTTCGTCGGAGATGAGCGCGATGTTTCGTCGTGCGGCAAGCTCGGCGATCTCCCGCGCATCACTCTCACTCACCACGGCCCCGGTGGGATTGGCCGGACTATTGACCAAAATCAACTTCGTCCGCGGTGTGATCGCCGATTCCACTCGATTCGCATCGATCCTGAAATCAGGATACGTATCAAGAATGACCGGTGTGCCTCCCGCCAACTTGATCAGCGCCTCATACATCACAAAATAAGGCTCGAAGATAATGACTTCATCACCAGGATTAACCAGTGAGAGTAAGGCGAGCACTAAGCCTCCACTCGTTCCCGAACTGATAAATACGCTGCGATCCTCGTGGCCATATTCTGCGTTCACTCGAGCCTGCAGCTTTTCGCGCAAGACCTGAGCACCTTGGGTCGGTGTGTAGGCATTCTTCCGTGACTGAATCGCCTCAATACAGGCCGCTCGAATCTCATCGGGCACATCAAAGTCAGGCTGACCGATCGAGAGGTTGATCGGATCCTGCATCTTGCCCGCCAAGTCGAAGATCTTGCGGATTCCACTGCTATCAAAGGAACGAGTCCGATCGGCAATCCAGGGATGATCAGTCATGTCAAAATAAACCGTTGTGAAAACTAACTAGGTCGGAGGCGGTGATTGCGAATGGAACCAGGAAGTGATCGCCTGCCCCAGTTTGGCAGTCGCTCGCAGATAGTTGTGATCTGCCTCGGGAATTTCCAGGATGGAAAGATTCTGCTCGGGACGAGCAGCAGCGCGCAGAGCGTCGGGAACGCCTGCAAACGAAGCACTTCCCGACTCTAATTCCAGTTCACCATAGGTAAACAACGTGGGACAATTCAGCCGGTGGACCAGCGGTACAATATTGTAACGCTCGGCGGGACCATATTTCTCGACGTAACCAGCGGCGGTGATCCAGAGTGGAAAGGGATAGTGAACGTGAATTAATTGATCGCCTGCCTGTTGGTCGAGGTAATGCTGGGCGGTCGTGATGGCCTCTCGAAAGGCTGCTCCATTCGGATCCTGGTGAAAGAACTGATAGGAGAGCCGTGGTGGGGAAATCGCCACCACCGCGCGCACTTCATCACGCGGCTCCACCGCTTGACTGTAGACCGCTTTGATGGCCCCTAAACTATGACCCACCAATGCCACTCGGTGCCAGCCGCGATGCCGAAGCAGGTCGAGCCAGCCGGCCAAATCCTGTCGGCACTCGTCTACCGATTCGAAGGCCGCTCCGAACCAGCGTCTTCCAAATCGATAGCTGGCGGCAAACAGGTTGTCATGACCACGAGTGTTGGCCCAACAAACAGGCAGCCCCAGCGATTGCAGCGGCAGCGTGATGGCTTCGAGCAACGAGGAGCCGTAAAAATTGCCGCCGACTCCATGCAGGCAGATCACGGCATCAATTCCCAAATCGCCTTTTGACTGACCGGTCGGGGCATGCAACGCGCCATCTAACCGCAAACCATCTGGGGTGACGGTCTTTACCAAATCACAGATCATCGATCCCGCGTTCCTTACTGATCCGATTGGGGATCACTGCTGCCACTGGTCTGCCCAAGCTGCCCCACCATCTGCAAGAGACAATTCAAATGCGCCATCCGCGGACCATAACGGTCAATGAACTCAGCCATCAAGTAAGGACTCTCTTCAATCTGTTCGCCCGAGTCCTGCAGCTCCTCGGTGAGTTCCTGTAACACGGACGCCTGAGCACGCCCCAGCGCAGCCATCGAATCATGACAGGCTTGAGCTAAGTTGGGATGAGCTGCCCGCCAGGCGTTGAGTTCGTTGGCGCGGGCTTGCTGAGCCGCATGGGACTGCTCGATCATCCGCTGCAGCAGTTCATTCTGTCGCTGCTGACCATTCACCAGCTCGCGCAGCAATTGAATAATCTGCACATCCAGCGGAACGCTGGAGACCACCGGCGCTGGCTTCGGAGACGTGACCGAATCGACCAATAAATTGAACGTCACATCCATCGAGCCTGATTCTCCAGCCATAGGATTCGCTCCCGTGCGGACGCAGCAGGGTTAAAGTTTTCGCATTGAGATGGTTAAGCAGGGGAGTATACGCTGCAGGGACTAGGGTTGTCGAGCAAGTTAGGTAAGTTGATCCGGCGGTAGCGAATAGCGCGACTGAACATAATCTTTGGGGCTCGTTAACCCCCGGCAACTACCCGGACCACTCAAGTCACCCGCTCTGCAAACCCGATTCTTCAGCAGTTCACCTGACCAGGCAATTCAGACCTTGACCGAGTCGCATTCGTTCGACTCGACGTGAGCTACCATGACTGCGAGTGGAGCGAAGGCTACCGGTGCCCTCGGATTCTTAACGGTGCGCGAGCATGACGAACAGGGGTTGTTTGGCGGCTATTTGATGCTCAACGTCAATGGTCGTCCCCTCGAATTCCACTGCACGGCGCCCGTCAAAGCGAATCGAGCTCAAGAGATTCTCTACGGCCCGTCGCTGAAACCGTTCCTGTATGCTGAGCAAATTGGGCAAACTTTGCTGACTAAGGGAAAGGTAACGCCTCACCTCGTCTGCACGAACTCCCCCCTCATGCTCAGCGTGCGCGAATACGCTTCAGCCCCCGTGCTCCTGGTGCTGCCACCCGACACGCCGGCTGATCAGTGGCCGGCCGGCATACAGCGATTTGAATTGAGCGGCCAGACGGTCGGCCTGGATGCCTCACAAGCCAGTGATCGTGCCGAGGTCATTCGACGCTGGGAAGAACACCCCACGATCGTCTCATTATTCGAACCGTTTCAGCGGATCCGCGAAGCCATTGACGAAGCGCGTAAGTCCGCCGCCTGATTGCTCGTGTTCGCCCAGGAGCTCCTATGGAGACGTTCGACTGGTCCTACGATCGCCCCGCGACTTCGCCATGGCGCGAGCCAGACCAACTCGGCGCGCCCGCTCCCAGCAACGCTCCCAGCAACGCTCCCAGCAACGCTCCCAGCAACGCCCACCTCATCTCTCCACGCGGGGATGTGGCGTTGCAAGCCCGCATCTGGTCGGACGCCTTACCCGGGTGGGCCCAGTGGGACTCAATCGAAACTCTCAGTCTTCCCGTGGAGATCGCCGCCCCTCGTCCCATCTCCATCAAGATGGGCAAGCCAAAAGTTGCAACCTATGGGTTCACCTTTCCCGAATCACCCCTGGCTCTGGCGTGGATGAAAAAAGGCCCCCCACCCGAGCAGCCATCAAATCCGCAGAGTCCACCGCCAACCGACGCCCCAACTGCCGCTGCCACGTCCGGCGTTGCCGCTTCTTCTGAGACACCAGTCGCTCCCCCACCCGCCTCCACTCGCATCAAACCTCCTGGCGACATCATTAAGCTGGAAGATCGCCTGTACTACGTGTTACAGCCGCCGCTGCAGCAACTCGTCAATGCGGGTGACATTCACATGCCCTTCGCCCCCTTTCCTTATCAATATGAGGGCATTGGCTTTTTATATCCTCGCTATACCGCCATCCTCGCGGATGAAATGGGGCTTGGAAAAACCATGCAAGCCATCACCACGATTCGCTTGCTGCTGCGGTCTGGTGAAGTACGCAATGTTTTGCTGATCTGCCCCAAGCCACTGGTCTCGAATTGGCGTCGTGAGTTTGCCCAGTGGGCCCCGGAAATTCCTGTCGGCATCATCGAAGGTGATCAAACTCGACGTCATTGGCAGTGGCAGCAGGACAGTACTCCCGTGAAATTGGCTAACTACGAACTACTGATGCGCGATCGCGATGTCCTGAGTGACCAACTACATTTTGACCTCTGCGTCTTGGACGAAGCACAGCGCATCAAAAATCGACTTAGTAGTACTAGTGAAGTGGTGCGGTCGATCAGTCGTACGCGCAGCTGGGCTCTCACCGGAACCCCCGTCGAAAACAGCCCCGAAGACCTCGTCGGCATCTTTGAATTCCTGTCACCCGGTCACTTGCGCGCCGACATGCGGCCGCATCACATGGGTGCCGCAGTGAAAGACCACATCCTGCGCCGTACCAAAGACATGGTTATGACCGACATGCCACCGAAACTATTTCGCGAGGCAGAACTCGAACTGTCGCCGGAACAACTGGAAACCTATCGCACCGCCGAAGAAGCTGGTGTGCTGAAACTCGAGAAATTAGGGGATGGCATCACCATTCAAAACGTCTTTGAATTGGTCTTGCGACTCAAGCAAATCTGCAATTTCGACCCCGTGACCGGTGTGAGCTGCAAGCTGGATCGACTGGTGGCAGATCTCGAAGAAGTTGCTGCCAGCGGTCAAAAGGCGATCATCTTCACACAGTGGGTCGTGACGATCGCCAAGCTACGAGAAAAACTGGCTCGCTTTGGTACGCTCGAGTACCACGGTCAGATGCCCAGTAAACAACGAGAGACGGTGATTGACCAATTCAAACATGATCCCAGCAAACGCGTGATCATGATGAGCTATGGAGCAGGCAGTGTCGGTTTGAATTTGCAGTTTTGTCATTATGTGTTTCTGTTTGATCGCTGGTGGAATCCGGCAATCGAAGACCAAGCGATCAATCGTGCACACCGAATCGGCGTGACGGGCCCCGTAACCGTCACTCGCATGCTTACGCAAAACACCATCGAGGAGCGTATCAATCAAGTGCTCGATGAAAAGCGAGAACTATTTAATACGATTCTGTCACACACAGGCGTCCCCGCCAGTGCCGGCATGTCACAAAAAGAAATCTTCGGTCTCTTCAACCTGAAGCTCCCTCCGAAGCAGCGCACGAATGCGGCTTGAGTCGCATTGGCTTATTAGCAAAGCAGAGCAGGGAGAGGGCACGGCGGAGTTCGCTCCGTAGTTGGTGCCGAACCGCTGCTGTAATACGACGCCCGGTACTCGATCCGTCAGCCGCTCTGCTACGCCAAAATCTCCGGCACTATTCGACCGTGAATATCCGTGAGTCGAAAGTCTCGACCTTGGAACCGATATGTTAGTCGTTCGTGATCGAATCCCAATTGATGGAGCAGGGTAGCATGCAGATCATGCACATGAACCTGGCCCTCGACGACTCCAAATCCCAGTTCATCCGTCGCGCCGTGTAAGTGCCCCGCTTTGAAGCCTCCCCCAGCGACCCACATCGTAAATGCGTCGACATGATGATCACGTCCAATGGTGTCACGTGCTTCTCCCATCGGCGTCCGACCAAACTCACCGCCCCACACCACGATCGTATCCTGCAGCAGACCGCGTTGTTTTAGATCGAGCAGCAGCGCGGCAGTCGCCTGATCCACATCACGACAGACCTTTTCGAAATCGGCGTTGAGGTTTTCACCGGGTCCACCATGACTATCCCAATTCGTATGATAGAGCTGTACGAAACGCACTCCGCGTTCAATCAGACGTCGTGCGAGCAGGCAATTGGCCGCATACGACGGTTGCCCGGATTTCACTCCATAAGCATCCAGAGTCGACTGGGTTTCCTGCGACAAATCCATCAGCTCAGGCGCGCTGGCTTGCATCCGAAAAGCCATTTCATAAGCGTTGATGCGCGTGAGAATTTCGGGGTCCCCCGTCTCGTCCAGTCGCGCTTGATTGAGCGCCGCGACCGTCTGGTAAAAATCACGTTCCTGCTCACGTTCGATTCCGGCAGGACTGCGCAGATGAAGAATCGGGTCACCTTTGCCGCGAAAAGGAACCCCTTGAAAGGAAGTGGGTAAAAAGCCGCTGCTCCAGAGCGAAGCGCCACCACGGGGCCCACGGGGGCCACTTTGCAACACCACAAAGCCAGGCAGATCGCGCGAAGGACTGCCCAGTCCATACGTGACCCAGGCCCCCATGCTGGGGCGACCAGGAGCAGGAAAGCCGGTGTTCATCAGAATCTTGGCCGGCCCATGGTTAAACACGTCGGTGCTCATGCCACGCAGCCAGCACACTTCGTCTACGATCGCGCGATGATGTGGCAACTGATCGCTGAGCGTCATACCGGTCGCACCATAGCGCGCAAACGGTCGAGTGTTTCCCAGTAAGGTTTCGGTGCCTTTCAGAAAGGCAAAACGACGACCACTCAAAAGACTCGGGGGTGGCTTTTGTCCATGCAACTCGCGTAATTTCGGCTTGTCGTCAAATAACTCCAACTGACTCGGACCACCAGCCATAAAGAGATAGATGACCTGTTTGGCTCGAGCTAGCTGCGGTGGTTGTCGGGCATCCAGCGGTCGACTGGGATTAATCGTGACCGCCCCCCCATCAGGATTCTCCCCCGCCTGCGACTCGGCCGACAGTAGCGCATGCAGTGCGATGCCGCCCAGCCCCACCAGGCCCTGCGCAAAGAACGCACGACGACTCGCAGCGTGACCGGTTTGCAATACCGAGTCGTGGTCTGCATTCGTCCGACCGTTGGCTAGCTGCGGTTTTTGATTCAACATGGCGAGGTTTTCCGTATCATTCCCGAGTGATAAAGCTGTCGGTGTTGAACAAAACACGAGCGACCACGACGAGCGTCGCCAGTTCGGCCTGGCGACGCGGCTTGTCTGGGGCATCTCCCACCAGTTCTCGCAGGTCGCCAACCAGCAGCTCGCTCGCTGACGAATTCGCCGCGAAGTTGTTCCGCTGTCGCTCCGCAAACTGCTCCAGCATCTGCTGCTCGCTCGCGGTCGGTAAACGCGACTGCGTCCAGAAGAATGCTCGCTCTATTCGAGCGGGTAAGGACGAATTGGCATCCAGCTCCTGGTCGATACGGCGAGCTAAACCGCGAGCAATTTCCAGAAAGGCTGGGTCGTTGGCGAGTGTCAAGGATTGAAGTGGGGTATTGGAGCGAACACGCCGAGTACAAACAGTCTGAAAATCGGGCGCATCAAATGTGGTCAGTAGAGGGTACGGAGAGCTGCGAAAGAAAAATGTATAGAGCCCCCGCCGATAACGGTCGCCGCCCGAGGAGGTTGTCCAGTTCTTGGCGGTTTGCGTAAAGGCATACACGCCGTCGGGCTGTGGCGGGCGCACACTCGGCCCACCAACCGCTCGGTCTAATAATCCACTCGCCGACAACGCCGCGTCGCGCACCACTTCACCTTCCAGTCGGAGTCGCTCTTGCCGTGCCAGCCAAAGATTTCGGGGATCGAGTTCGCGAAGTTCCGGTCGAGCGCGCGACGACTGACGATAGACCGCACTGGTGACAATCAGTCGATGAAGCTGCTTCAGGCTCCACCCCTGTTCCAAAAACTCCGATGCCAGCCAGTCAAGCAACTCGGGATGAGTGGGGGGAGTGCCTTGCATGCCAAAGTCTTCCTCCGTCTCGACCAGACCACGACCGAAATATCGCATCCAGACTCGATTCACCGTCACACGGGGCGTAAGCGGGTTTCTTGCATCGACTAACCATTCAGCCAGCGTCAAACGATTACGACTCGATTCAGTCGGCGGTAGAGCAGGGGAGATCGCTCGGGGAACGTCCGGATTCATCGCTCCCTGTTCGCGATCCGGCCGAGTGAAATCACCACGAGTTAACAGAAACGTGGGACGCGGCTTTGCCAGCTCGCGCATCACCATGACATTCGCCAATCCTGGATTGGGTTTGGGCGCGGGTTTCGCCGGATGATTTCCGGCAGCTTTCGCGATTGGTGTCTGCTGCTTCTGAAACAGAGAATCAAGTAGTTTTCGCTGTTCCGCCGTACGCTCACTGGCCGCCAGCTTAAGCGCCGCCAGTACCTCGTCATCGGCACCGCGCGGAGGCCGCGGTGCACGAGCCGCCAGATCGATCGCGAAATGACCAACCTGATAGCCTGCATTCGCGTCATGAAACAGACGCAGTTCGATGGCCGCCGAGTTTTCCAGGGGAGCAGCTTGTGCCTCACCCGACTTAACTGGCTCACCCGACTTAACTGGCTCACCCGACTTAACTGGCTCACCCGACTTAAATGGCTCACCCGACTTAAATGGCTCACCCGACTTAACTGCCTCACCCGACTTAACTGGCCGTGGCAGCAGCTCCAGCGGCTCGCGCAGCACAAAGACAGCTTCATGGTTGGCATTCAGACGCGCGGTGGAGCCGGTAGCAATGTTGATGGCCCAGCCTGTAGCGGCATCCCCGTCGATGGCGTCGGCGACGGGATATTTCGGCTGCTCATGATCGGCAAACGCGTACCGCCAAGGTAATACTTCACCTTGTTTACGCAGCTGAAATTCTGATAACACAAAGTTGCCATTACTCGCGCGCCCCGGTCCGCCCTGAGGAAGTGACTCGTGGGTGAGCACGCGCAAGCGTACGGCAGCAATCCTCGGCAACGGTTTGTCGGAGGCCGCGGTTTGGACCGTAACGAGATAGGAATCCTTCGCCGCTAACTCGCCTGTCGCCAGGATCGACTGCTCGGGCAGTATTTTTAATGCCACACCGGCCGCCGTTCGCGCTGTCAGCGGCGCAGCCGTCATCCATTCCACATCAGTGGCTGCGGGAGCACTCAGCACCCGCTCCAAACGTGCCTTCTCGCGCAGTTCCCAGTCCGCTCGAGCAGCCCCGTTCAAGTCGGCCTGGGCAACGGTATTTCCCGGCGTGCCAGCGGGTGCCGGCTTGGTCGTATTCGACGGAGAGCCGCTGCCGGCGGGACTGCTCGGCTTCTCGGCCGGCTTCTCCGACGGCTTCTCGGCCGGCTTCTCCGACGGCTTCTCCGACGGCTTCTCGGTGGGCTTCTCGGTGGGCTTCTCGGTGGGCTTCTCGGTGGGTTTCTCGGTGGGCTTCTCGGTGGGCTCAGGAAGTTCGGCACCCAACAGTTCACCGCGCCGCACGCTCACCACCGGCCCGCGATCGTTGGCATCTTCGGTAGAATTGAAAAAGGCCAAGAGCTGATAGTACTCGCGCTGAGCGATTGGATCGAATTTATGCGAATGGCATTGGGCGCAGCCGACGGTCAATCCGAGCCATACGGCCCCGGTCGTGTTGACTCGATCGATCACCGATTCCACCCGAAACTGTTCTCGATCCGAACCACCCTCTTGGTTAATGAGTGTATTGCGGTGAAAGCCGGTGGCGACACGCTGGCCTTTGGTGGGTTGCGGCAGGAGATCACCGGCCAATTGTTCGATCGTGAACTGATGGAACGGTAGATCGCGATTGAGTGCCTGAATCACCCAATCTCGATAGGGCCACATCTCCCGCTCACCATCGATCGAGTAGCCGTTGGAATCGGCGTAACGGGCTTGATCGAGCCAATGTCGGCCCCAGCGTTCGCCGTGATGTGGTAACTGCAGAAGGTAGTCGACCCAGCGTTCATAGGCGTCGGGCGCCGAGTCGGCCAGGTATTCAGCCAGTTTTTCGGGGTCCGGTGGTAAGCCGGTCAAATCCAATGCGACTCGACGCCAGAGCACGGCTCGGTCAGCGACCGGTGCCGGCTGGATCTGGTGCGTTTCCAGTTGGGCGAGCAGAAAAGGATCGACCGCTCCGCGCGGCCAGTCCAACTGCTGCACGACGGGCGGTGTGGGGCGGGTGAGCGGCAAAAAGGCCCAGTGATCCTCGTACTTCGCGCCCTGCTCGATCCAGCGACTCAGCAACGCAACTTCCGCCGCAGTGAATGGTTTTCGTTTTGCAGACGGCGGCGGCATCACTTCTGCCGGATCATGACTTTGGATTCGAGCCAGGAGCAAGCTGTCAGCGGGATGGCCGGGCACAATCGCCGCTTTTCCAGCATCCCCTTGGATGGCGAACTGACGCTGATCGAGCCGCAAATCGGCGGCTCGCTGCTTCTCGTCCGGACCGTGGCAGGCGAAGCAGCGATCCGACAGCAAAGGCCGAATCTGTGTGTTGAACCGAACTGTTTCCAGGGCAATTGCGGGATAATTAAGAAAAAAAAGCCCCAGTATCCCAATAAAGACGCTCGGCCAACGAATGGCTTTATAGGGACTTGTGTGTTGCATCATCAACATCCTTGAGATGGGGGGGAAATAGGCGATGTTTACCTAGCGTTGTTAGTCGGTCGCGGTCGTCGAGTTTACTCGCTGACCACCAGGAATAACCAATGTAAACCCCGAGCGAATAAATCGCGAGTGTCGCTGAATGACAGTTGTTGATTTCTGTGGCGTTGAGCCCTTCCGGCGATGGATCTGTCCACTCGCCATGAAACCGGGGTAGTCGAGTTCGGGTAACGTTCATTAGGCTAAGTCAAAACAAGGAAGAATGACCATGTGTCTTGTGCAACTGCATTCATGTTTTCAGCGACTTCGCAGCAATCGTGGTGCGACGTGTCACAACCGACGACGAGCGTGGCGTGTGCGCCTCAGCTCATGGCTGCTCATCATCATTTCTACTTGCTGGCCAAGTTGGCGAGCGCTGGCGTGGGACGAGAATACCACTCGCCCAGCTGCTTCGTCGACAAACAGCAGCTCGGCCACCGAAGGTCAACAACTGAACTCGCAAGGTGCGGGGGCAGCGGCAACTGGCCGGCAATCACCCGTCATTCTCAAGGCAAGTGACCATCAGGTTGGGCGGCGTATGCCGGATTTTTCTTGGACCGACATCGACGGGCACCAGGGCCGATTGTCGCAGCTCGATCGCAGCCAACTACTGGTCGTCGCCTTCACCAGCACTTCTTGTCCCATCAGCAAGAAATATTTTCCAACGCTGGCGCGCATCATCCGCGAGCAATCCGATGCCAATGTCCAGTTCTTGCTCATCAACCCGATCGCGAACGATTCGCTGGCGGAGATACGACAAAACTTGGAGCGACAGAAGCTGACCGTCTGGTACGTCCATGACCGCTCGGGGGAACTACAGCGTAAGTTGCCGGCCACCTCGACGGCCGACGTGCTGGTGATCGATGCCGCTCAGACGCTGCTGTATCACGGAGCGATCGATGATCAGTACGGGCTGGGGTACTCACTGGAAAAGCCTCGTCAGAATTTTTTGACGGCGGCGCTGCAATCGATTCGTACTGGCAAGCGGCCTGTGATCGCCGCCACCGTCGCTCCAGGCTGTGCACTCGACAAAGATCCTCAGCCGTCTGCTCCCGCGCCGGTGACGTATCACAATCGCATCTCCCGCATCATTCAAAACAACTGTGGAGATTGCCATCGAGACGGCGGGACTGGTCCCTTCAGCTTGCTGACTCACCAAGATCTACTGGCTCATAAGGCGATGGTGAAGCAGGTGGTCGAGCGGAGTACGATGCCACCTTGGTTTGCCGCTCCGACCACCACCGGTCATGCGAATCCGTGGAGCAACGATAGTTCGTTGTCGGCGGCCGACCGTGCGGATCTGTTGAGTTGGCTACAGGGCGATGCGCCGGCTGGTGATCCGGCCGAAGCGCCGTTGCCACGTCGCTATCCTGAATCGTGGCAAATTGGTCAGCCGGACCTCGTTGTTCGTCTGCCTCATCCCGTCAACGTGAAAGCCACGGGGGTCATGCCTTACCAGTTTCTGCGAGTGGAATTGAACCTGGATGAGGATCGCTGGGTGGAGGCGGCTGAGGTGAAACCGACGGCGCCCGGTGTTGTGCATCACGTGCTGGTCTTCGTGCAGGCGAGTGATGGGCGGCTACTGGGTGGACGTGGTGAAGTGAGCGAAGAGGGGCGAGGATTCCTGGCGGCATACGTTCCAGGAAATGCCTACTTTGAATATGAGCCCGGTTTTGCCAAGCGATTGCCCAAAGGCTCGAAGTTAATTTTTCAGATGCACTATACGCCCAATGGCGAGGCGACCTCGGATCAAACGGAACTGGCCCTGCGGTTCGCCAAGGAACCGCCTCGTCATGAGGTGCAGGTTGTCGGCATTGCCAATACGCGGCTGAAAATTCCGCCGGGTGACGGCAACTACTCCAACAGTGCCAACCTCAAAGTACCGGCGGATGCCATGGTGATGGCGTTCTTCCCTCACATGCATTTGCGCGGAAAAGCGTTTCGTTATGAAGTCACCTATCCCGATCAACGGCAAGAACTGCTGCTGGATGTACCACGTTATGACTTCAACTGGCAAATTGCCTATCGGCGCTGGGAGCCGCTGCGATTACCGGCCGGAACGAATCTGAAAGTTACCGGCTGGTTCGATAACAGTGATTCCAATCCCGCCAATCCCGACTCCAGTCGAGTCGTGACTTGGGGCCCCCAAACCTATGACGAAATGCTGCTGGGTTATGTTGAGTACTATCTGCCGGCGACGACGGGGGAGGGGAAGGATGAATTGCGAGGAGTCGCGGGCTGGTTTGATCGACTGCGCGATCGGGGGATTCAATCCAGTTTCAAACAAGCAGATCGCGACGAAGATGGTCGTCTGAGTTGGGACGAAGCGCGACGAGCATTCAGTGGCCAATTGCGGTATAAAGATCGGATCGATTTGCTAGAGCGACATTTCAAGCAGCTCGATGCAGATCAAGATAGCTATGTGACCGCCGAGGAATTCAGTCGCGTGAAGGATTTGCGTTAATGAACAGAGCAGGATTTCAGCGAAGCCAGCGAATGAGGTGGCACGCCGTAGTGACCGTGCGTTGGCTGTGGTTGAGCATCCTGTTGTTTCCCGTTGTTGGTGCCGCGCAGGAGCCCCAGACCCTGCGCTGGCACTGGCAACCTGGGCAAGTCTTTCGAGTGACAACATTTCAGAAAGTGGAAACCGAAACCAGTTTCGGCGGTAAGCCACTCAAGATGTCCTGGGAATTAAACCTGGAGCAGGACTGGCGTGTGATCTCGGTCGCCGCAGGTGCGGGGGACGCAACCGTGGAGCAGACCGTGCAGCGTATTCAGGTGCGGCTTGACCTCCCACCCGCCACGCCGCTGGAATACGATTCCAACAGCTCCCGGTCGGCGACGGGAGAAGCGAAGAGCTGGGCCAGTGCGCTGCAACCGCTGATCGGTGTAGCCGCGACCGTCGTCATCACGTCGCGGGGAGAGGGAAAAAGCTGGAATCCGAGTGACAAGCTGCAAGCGGTACTGGACGCCATTCCCGAAACATCCAGCTTACGACCGCTCTTCAGCGCCGACGCGCTGACTAAACTCGCGCGACAGGGAGTCTGTGAGTTGCCGGAGGCGGCGGTGATATCCGGAGCGGAATGGAAAACCGCACAGGATGTAAAATCCGCGATTGGTAAATTTCGTCAGCAGACAACCTATCAGCTAGCGGGAGTTGCACCGGGCGAATCAGCTTCGCTGGCAAAAATCACGGCCGTGAGTCAACTGTCGGCCGGCAATGAAGCCGGAGCCTCGATTCCACTGGCAGGTCAGCGCGAACTGAAGAAGCAGCGTCAGACGGCGACTTTTCTGTTTGATCCGCAAGCGGGTTATGGAGTGAGCGGGGAAGGTTCGCAGCAATTCACGACCGAAAAGCGGGTCCGCGATACGCTCATCGAAACCACCGTGAACACACAGTGGCGTTATCGCTTGACGCCGGTTTCGGGCGGAGCTTTGGGCGGTACGTGAACCTGCACTTCGTCGCCCACCACGCGTACGGGAAACGAGTCGATTTTGATGCGCGGGTTATCGCACCACGTGCCATCCTGCACTCGAAATCGCCAAGCGTGCCACGGGCAAGCGACGACGCCTTGTTCGACACAGCCTTCGGCCAGCGACGCGCCCATGTGAGGGCAAAAGTCATCGATGGCGAAAAACTGATCGCCCTCGCGAAAGACCGCCACCATGCGTTCATTAACGGCGAACGCTTTGCCTTGATTGCCTGAGAAGTCACCGACTTTAGCTACCGTGATGAAGTCCGACACGCTACCCACTCTCCCACTGGACGAACTGGAGGGCGGCAAATGGCTCTGCCGCTCGATGCTGTTTCTGTTTTTCCATCGCTCTTGCGGCGAGGAACTGGCGGGTCGTATTGTAACCGCAGCTAGCCCCACGTAACACCAACGGAGATGACCATCACGATGGATTCCCAGCCCCAAGAACCCTCAGCGGCCGCGTCAACATCTGGAGCAGCAGCGGCACCATCCAATGCGGGATCTTCATCCACAGCAGCTTTAACGCTGCCGGCGCTGCAGCAATTGATTCAGCAGATGTATGCGGCCAAGGATGCGAAGCGAGGGATTGAGGGGACGTTTTTGTGGTTCACGGCCGAAGTCGGGGAACTCGCGGAGGCGCTGCGAGCGGGAACGGCGGCGGAGCGAGCGGGCGAGTTTGCCGATGTGCTCGCGTGGCTCGTCACTCTAGCGAATCTCACCGGTATCGACCTGCAAACCGCGATCGAACAGAAATACGCTCGCGGCTGTCCCGGCTGCCAGCAATTCGTCTGCCGCTGCCAACCCGCCGGTAAGCCGTAGCGGGATGATTCATCTGCTAGGGTGCTTCGAAAGGCCATAGCGCTCGTGATGCTCAAAGCCCCGAATGGGGCGATGACAAATCAGCCCATGGCAAAGGTGCAACGAGCAGAAGGAAGCACCCCAGTCCAAAACGGTGGAGCATCCAAAGCGGCGAAGCTTCCGGAACGGCGAAGCTTCCGGAACGGTGGAGCATCCAGAACGGTGGAGCATCCGGAACGGCGGAGCCGTGGCATTCGATAGCCAGGCGTGTAAACGCCTGGACCCGCCCGCGAAGGAGATGGTGTGAATCGCGGAGCGATGGCATTGACTTCGCGTTGGCCAACGAATTCCACCAGGACTCGCGGCGCCACGCCAATACCACGGCTCCGCCGTTCCGATCAATTCGATTCGAGAAGATTTCGTTGCGGCGTACTTCCAGGCGTTTACACGCCTGGCTATCAAATGCCATCGCTCCGCGATTTCGGACAACGCTCGACGCGTTCCAGGCGTTTACACGCCTGGCTATCAAATGCCATCGCTCCGCGATTTCGGAGGACGCTCGACGCGTTCCAGGCGTTTACACGCCTGGCTATCAAATGCCATCGCTCCGCGATTTCGGA
>JBIIHW010000054.1:0-31030 GCA_044235425.1 Pirellulaceae bacterium | reverse complement strand
CGACCCGAATGGCAGGATGCCCTCACCCATTCGCTAACTCGCGGTCATCGAAATTCCAGTTGCCGGTGAACCAGGACATCAGCACTGTCGTTCGGTTCGTTCTGCGAACCTTTGCCATGACGCTTGGTATTCATTAATCTTTGTACTCTTCCCAAATACTGCGAATTAACCGCAGACTCACGAGGATCCTTGTCTTTCTCTTGTGCAGTAGCTTGGCGATCGAACTGGCAGAATGGTCGTCCAGATAGAGCAATGCAATTCGCCGCAACAAATGGCTGGGATCTTCCAAATCCAGCTGTCTCAGCAGGTACTCAAGGAGGTCAGCCGTTTGCGCCGCAGCAAAGGGTGTTTGCAGGTCTTCTAAAGTCAATGGATCGATGGACTGCATGGGCGAATACTTTGACCGTTTGAGCGCACTCAGTCCACGATAGTGCTGTCGAACGCGATTCACGGTCGCAATGTAGAGCACCCCCCATAGGTCTTCGCGATCGCCGATACCCGTACACTTGCCATTATGAATAGCAAAGCAAACGTCGCTAAAGGAGTTTTGGACAATATCCTCGCCATCGATAGAGCGATCTGAATTCCCCTCGAGTTGTCGAGAGGCGATCGCGATGAGTTTAGCTTGGTAGCGTTTCCAGATCGGTTCTGCGGCCTGTGTTTTGCCAGCTTTGAGTTCATTAAGCCACCGGGTAACAGACCCTGGATCTTTCTGCATCGTAGAAGCCTTTGGGATATCCAACGGTCGGTGTAAATGGCAGCGGGAATCCCCGGAATGATAACTCGAAAAAAAACGAGGCAACGGGAACCGATGCAGACGGTTTTAGCATTCCTGGGATTGTGAGGTTGGGCGACTCCGCGTCGGAGTTTGTTGATAGCTCAGGACCATGGTTAGCGTTAAGCTTTAAAAAAAGGCTGTGAAATGAAGACAACAAAGAAATCGGTTGGTGGTTCGGTACGCCTGGGGGCTTATCTGGCCGCAGGAGTTGGTGCATTCGGTCTGGCAGCATCCACCGAGGCTGCCGTTGTCTCGATCGATTTGACCGGCAAAACAGGGGATAATATGGGGATTCCACAAGGAGGACTCCAAAGTTTCTTCGATGTTCTGCCGAACGGCCAGACTCTTTTTGTGACGAATGCGTATGGTGGCACGACAGGACTATCGGTGCAAGGACTTGGTGGAATTGCGGGCAGCGGGGGCGGCGCGATTGACACCCCTGTGAAATTTGGTGCCGGTGCAACGATCGATTCGAGTAGTTCTTTTATCAGCTCATACTTCCCAACCGCGTTTAGTACCACCATTAGAGTTGTATCGGACTTTGGAGCGAACTCATTCCTTGGCTTTAAGACCGAAGCGGGTCAGTACGGCTACTTCGAAGTCACTTGGACGGCTTCGACTAATACCTTCAAGCTGATCAGTGCGGCCTACGAAAGTACCCCAGGTGTTGCGATCCAGACTCCAAGCGGTGGTGGCGCCGTTCCCGAACCTGCCAGCGGTGCGATCGCAGCATTGCTCATGGGTGGTGCGGCGTTTTGTCAGTGGCGCAAGAAGCGTCGCGAAGCGAGCAACGAAGCGGCTGCGTCATAGTTGAGGTTCGGCCAGAGCTCTTTACACTCACCCCGTCCCCCTCTCCCGCCAGCGGGCGAGTGGGGGCCCAGGTTGGTTGATCGGTCCGATCCGTCTGGTCTTCTAATCAAACACCACTGATGACCAAAAAGCGATTACTGCTGGTCGGTTGGGATTCGGCTGATTGGAAATTGATAAACCCGCTTATGGACGCGGGTGAGATGCCCGCCCTCGAGAGCCTTGTCAACAACGGTACCAGCGGTAACCTAACAACTCTCGAGCCGCAACTCTCCCCGATGCTCTGGACATCCATCGCCACGGGCAAAATGGCGTATCACCACGGTGTTCCAGGTTTCACTGAAGTCGATCCACAAACCGGAGCTATCGTCCCGGTCTCTGCTGCGACTCGAAAGTGCAAAACTGTTTGGGAAATACTCGCCGAGCGAGGACTCAAAAGCCACATTGTTAGTTGGTTTGCAACCCAAGGCGAACGCAATATCCCTGGCAAGATGGTCTCGAACATGTACTGCCATGTGCCTAAGGTTTCGTCAAACCTGGACCCGGAGTCTTGGCCACCACCCCCACCGGGAACGTATTGGCCCGAGTCGCTCGCAGACATTCTCAACGAAGACCGCGTGAGCCCTTACGACATCGACCCGGATTATGTGATTCGACTCTTCGTTCCCAATGCACCGAAAGTCGACCAATCAAAAGATCAGCGTCTGTGGGAATTGGCAAAACGGCTCTCCGAAGCCTTTACAGCCCATCACGCTGCGGTGCGACTCATGGAGATCGATCCCGAATGGGATTTCTTCGCGGTCTACTACCGAACGATCGATGAGATCTGCCACCAGTTCATGTACTACCACCCCCCCAAGATAAATGGGATTCGCGACGAAGATTTTGAAATGTACAAAGACGTGGTCAATGGTGCTTATCGTCTCCATGACCTGATGCTCCAGCGACTGCTCCAATTGGCCGGTCCCGATACTGATGTGATGCTGGTCTCGGACCACGGATTTCACAGCGATCATCTTCGACCGAAGTTTACCCCACGAGTACCCGCAGGGATCACCGTCTGGCACCGCCCTCAAGGTGTGTTCATCGCGTCCGGTGAAGGCTTTTGTAAAGACGAACTCGTCTACGGCGCGCGACTTTTGGACATCACCCCTACGGTGCTGCATTATTTCGGATTGCCGGTCGGCCAAGACATGGAAGGCCGGGTGCTCGAGGACGTCTTCTCCGAAAAACGCCCCATCGAAACCATTCCTAGCTGGGAGTCAATCACCGGTGCGGATCGAAAAAGAGTACCGCTCAGCGACCAAGAAAACCGCGCACTGCTCGACCAGTTCGTCGCCCTGGGGTACATCGACGAGATCCCAGAAGACAACTCAGTCGCGATCGCCGAAACGAACCGGGAAAACGACTGGAACATGGCTCGGGCTTATATGTACGCCGGCAAAGCCGAACAAGCTCTCCCGCTCTTGGAGAGATGCTTTCATGCCCAGCCTTTTCGATCCGACTATGCGCAGGTGCTTGCCAACTGCCAACTGCAACTCAAGATGCTCAAGGAAGCCGACGCGACGATCGATCAAGCACGCGACCACTTCGGTCGCACCGAGAATGCCGATTTGATCAAGGCTTCGATCGCCATCGAGAGGGAGGAATTCGCCGTAGCGCTTGAGCTCTTGCATGGCGTCCAAGACAAGATGCCGCAAGAGGTCCAGATCCAATTGTTCTTAGCACGCTGCTATGCAGCGCTAAGGCGTTGGGACGAAGGGCTAGCGGCCGTTACTAGGGTGCTGCAGGCAGACCCGGATAACGCACAGGCTTATTTGGTCAAGACACGCATCGAGTTGCATCGGAATCAGGCCCATGATGCCGTAGAGTCGGCGCTTACGGCGATCGGTTTGCAGTATGGCAATCCCATGGGGCATTACTTGCTCGGAACGGGTTTGCTGCAGCTTAATAAGTTACGTGAGGCCGAAAAGGCGCTGCGTAACTGCCATCAATTGGCACCGAGATTTCTTCCTGCACTGCGTATGCTTGCCCGCGTTTATCACCGATTAGGTGAGTTCGAAAAGTTCACCCAGATCGTGAATCTCAGGACTCAGACTGCGGCACTGATGCGAGAATCGGAGGCAAAAGAACTGGCGCGATTGCGATTGCTTGCTGCCGAGCGGAAAGCGGATCGCGATGCGATCGATCAAGAGAAGAAGGCCGAGTACGATCGCCAGGAGGCTGAGATTGCAGCGATTGAGCCGCTGGAGATTCTTATCGTCTCGGGGCTGCCACGATCGGGCACATCGCTCATGATGCAGATGCTCAAGGCCGGTGGAATCGAGCCGATGAGCGATGGCAAGCGGACGGCCGATGACGACAATCCGGAAGGGTACTGGGAGTGGGAGGAGATCAAGCAACTGCCCAAGAACCCCAGGATCATCGAACAGAGTGCTGGTAAGGCGGTCAAGGTGATCTCGGCGTTGTTGCCTTCGTTACCCAGGCCACATCGTTACAAGGTCATTTACATGGTCAGGCCCGTGCAGCAGGTGGTCGATTCGCAGTTGGTGATGCTCGATCGCCAAGGGCAAAAGGCTCGTTCGGAAAAGCAGCATTTGATCGAGGTGCAAGAGGCTCATAGCCGGCAGATCCGGCAGGTGCTAGGCGGAAGCAAGCGGGTGGAATTACTCGAGGTGTCGTATCCGGATTTGGTAGCCGATCCGCAGCCAGTGATTGAGCAGTTGGAGAAGTTCTTGCCCACACAATTCAAGTCTTCCGGATCTGTTTCCGCTTGTATTAAACCCGCACTTTTCAGAAATCGATGAGAAGTCTGCCTCTAGCAGCCCGTTGAAATAGGCCTGTTATTGTGAACTGGCCCGAAAAAACGTTTCGCGGGGTGGCGCGGATGAGATTTAGCAATTATGGCATTTTGACGGTTCCAAATGGTCGTTATGGGCCGCCGGAGGGCGAGATAGGAGGTTGGCACAAGCGACAAAGCCGCCGCCAGGGCCATGCTTCGCTGTTGCAAGCTTCGGGGAGTCCCAATTCCGAAGAGTGTGCGCATGAGGACACTCAGATTGTGAACTGCTGCTGCGAGCGAGCAGCGTTTACGGACCTTATCGATGCCGCACAGCCCCGCATCTTGCCGTCCCATCGCCATCGCATTGTCCTCCTTGCACCGTGCTCACTGCCATGGCGGCATCATAGCGCCATCTCGGACTTTTTCAACGGGCTGCTAGGGTGGGTATGAGAGCGGGTTGGATGCTTGTGTCAATAGGTTCTGCTGCGTCCCGCACAAATCCGCATGGCATGAAAGACAGGACGACACCCTCGAGTATCACGTGAAGCTCTTGATTGCCTCCTACACTTAAAGACGCCACCATCGTCTGTTGCGTCATACCGCCTATTGCTTGGAGATCATTCCAGCCATGGCGGACGCAAAGGCATCGCCGACTCGCACGAAGAACTTGCCGCTGCCCAGGTAGTGGTAGGGTCGGTCGCTGCCCACCAGATCCCACTCATAGTAGTTTTTCTGCCAACCGGCGTCATACACCTTTAACGCATCCAGTGCATATTCCGTGTAGCTCTCCACCGCCACCACATTGCCTTTGAATTCAGGCCTGGCAGCCGCTTCACGCTGAGCGATCGAGATTGCATTCTTATCCACATTCTCCTTGGTCTGGCCCGTACCAAGAACGCCGATTACGAAAGGCAGTTGCGGGACACCATACTCGCGGCGAATGTCTTGGATGAATGCAACCATGTTGTCTTTATAGTTGGCCTTGTAGTGATCGTTGAACTGATCGTTGAACCCCTGGAACCAGACAAAGCCGGCGAGCTCATATCCGGCGGCTGGATCGTAAGCAGGGTGGTTCTCCTTGAGATCTTTCAGAACCTTTTGAATCTGTTCGTTCATCAGACGATAGTTGAGCCCCGCATCATCCATGCTGAACGGCGCGGGCTTACGCGGCGGGTTCGGGGCGTTCGGTTTACGCAGCATCGGTTTCGTCTTCTCGTCAGCCAACTTCAGCTGTGCCTCATAAGCCGCTAAATCTGCCTTGTACTTTTCCTGCACCTGTGGGAATGACTCCACAGCTACTTCGTAGTTCTTCAGCTCCTCGGCCGCCTTGGCCTTGGCCTCCAGATACTCGGGCGTCGTCTTGTAGTCCGGACGCGATGGGGGGCGAAAATCGTAGTTCAGCGACTTGCCTCCCCAAGAGGTCTTGATGAGCAGGATCGGTCCATCGATCTTCTGAGCCAGCGATAGACCGAAGCCATATTCGGGACCGATCTTTACGTCATTGCCGCCGTAACCGACTGCCAGTTTACCGGACTTTTTGTTGCCATCCGCGATCGAATTGATATACACCCTGTCCGAGGTGACGCTCGCCGCACGCACGTCGCTCTTGTAAGTCTCAAAAATCGCCTTCATGCGCTCCACATCCGCTTCCGCGGCCGCCTTCTGAGTAGCATCGGTTAAGGCTTTGATCTTGGGATCGCCGATGCCGCCCGAGCGTTCGTTGAGTTGCCTGGCGAGCGCCAGTGTCTCGTCAAAGCGCTGCTGGAATACTCGCGCATCCTTCCCGAATACGAGTTCAGCCAGCACTCGGTCCTTGGGACCGTCGGCGTGGAAGAGCGTGGCGATGGTATGGCCGTTAGCATGGCCCACGGTGTTGGACTGACCCGCAAGAATGAAGACTCGAACCGGCCTCGTCTGGCTGGATTGTTTGCCGTCTGGCTTGGTGACGATCTGGCTGTTGTCCTGAGCACAGGCTGTCATCGCCATGAAGCAAAACCCAGCTGCCAAGACTAATCCTGCAGCGATTGTCGCGATGAATCGATAGCCTAGTAACTTCATGGTTTCTCCCAAGTTTGGATAGCGGGTGCCGGAGTGCGTTTGAATTCGGTCTTGGATCGGTCGAGCGAAACCGTGGTTGTTGTCGATCAAGCACTAGGTGTCACCGATCGCTCGTCGATCGTGCATGCCATTTCTAAGTCGAATATCTGCAGATGTCAGTTTTCGATGAACCAGCCAATGGCTCGGCTCAACTCAAACTGAGCGGTATTGTAGTCGACGACCGCATTCAGGTAAGCACGCTGAGAATTAGCCAGCGCTTGGATGGACTGCAGAGTCTCAATGGGAAGGCCTTGAGCGTTCTCGATGCGCTGGAGATTCAGCTCGTAAGATTTCCGCGCCGCTTCAACACCTCGCCGTGTAGGTTCGATTCGTTGCCGACGTTTCGTCACTTGTGCATGGGCTTCTGCCACTTCTCGGGCTACACGGTCCATGATGGCCAATTCTCGCATTCGAGCTTGGCGATGCCGAGAACTTGTTTCATTTCGAGACGCGCGTTCTCCCCAGCCGAGATTACGAATTTCCCAGTAGGCGACGGCATCCGTGTCCCAACGCTCATTCGAATTCACGATTGAACTTCCCAGCCCGCCTCCCATTCCTCCATAGCTCATCCCTAGCAGCACACTGGGCACGAGTGGAGCATACTTCTCGCGATGTAAACGCTCGACCGCTTCGCAGACCAGATGTTTCTGCTCATCTAGTTCCGGGCGTCGTGACAGGCCTGTAGCGACGTAGGAAGCCGGACCACCATCCAGCGTCACGACTTCCAATGGGATGATGCTCGGCTCATCACTCTGGATCAGAACGGAGGGGTCGGCGTGAAGAATCTGTGCTAGGCGTGCGGAAGCGACTTGGACGGCTTCTTCACGAGCCAACAGTTCCTCTTGCCTTAATGCCAACTCCACTTCTGACCGCTGATGATCTGATTGCAAGCCTTGGCCAGTTTCCGCGTACCGCCGAGTGAGTTCGGTCAGCTGCTCGGTATTGTCCAACGCCTCTTGGGCAATCGCCTGAGCACGTTCAGCTCGCACTAATTCCAGATAGGCCACCGCGGCATCGCGTAAGGTATCGTTTCTGGCCGCGTTTGATCCAAACTCTTCAGCCGATGCCTGATGAGCGGTGATTTTGGGTTGGAAGATTGCGTCCGTGAGATGAAACTGTGCGACAAGTCCCGGCATCGCGGGCGAACCGGCCCCTACCGCATTTGCCCCCATCCCGCCATAGAACGAACTACGAGTGGTATTGAAGACGTTCCCAGCAACGTCCTGAATCGCTCCTTCGTGGTGGTTGTAATTCAAACCCGCACGAAGTGACGGTAGCCACAGAGCCTCGGCTCGCTCGACGCGCGCATACGCTTCCTGAATACGCTCGCGGGCGAGGGCCACGTTCGGATTCTGGGAATCTGCCAGTTGCAAGACATTACCCAGGTTGAGCGTATAGGTTTGGCTGTCGGTCACCGTTCCAGGGGGAGCGGAATCCGGTACTTCCTCGTTGTTCGAGGCACGAACGATATTCCTGGTCGTGGCAGCGGCATCCTTGGAAGTTCGCTCTGGAGTCGTGCTGGCACGGTGGATGTTCCGTGCGGGGTACGTGGCCCAGGCTGCAGATCTTGTCGGCTCATCCGTGTGAGTGATGTCCCGAAGATATCTGGGTAATCCGGTACAGCCGGTGGATGCCAGGATCAGACCAATCAGGCCAGGTAAGAGTCTCGGTAACATTCGACCATCCTTGGCGAATCAGGCCTGAGCGGAATCCTGTTCGTGGATTATCGAAATTCGCCAGGGAGAATCTGAATTCGATCTCGCGGCTATTGGTAACGTTAGCGATGGTTCGTGTGTATGCGAAGTCTGGGGGAAATGCGTGATTCGTGGGATTGTTCGCGGCGGTAGCCTGGAAAAGATAAGGAAGATCGATTACCGGGCAGGCGGTGTTGCCTCGACGATCTGCCCTTCGCGAAACGCACTCGCGTTGACACTGATGACCTGCTCGCTGCCCGTGAGCCCATCGCGGATTTCAATATCTGGTCCGGCTTGAATACCCAGCGAAATGGGAAGGCGTACGACTTTGCCATCTCGCTCCACAGCGAAGCAGTAAGTCTGCTTTTCCTGTGTGAGAATTGCGGACTTGGGTAGACTGAGTCCGTTTTCCACTTCGGCCGTCGTCAGCTTAGCTTGCACATACTGCCCAGGTCGCCACTGCCCTTCGGCATTCGGCACATGGATTTCCGCGGACATGGTGCGCGAAGTCATATTCAGCGACCAACTGGACCGGGTAATCGTTCCGGAGTAGGAACTGCCGGGCAACGCAGGGATTTTGATTTCTACTTTGGTTTTGGGAGTAATGTGTACCGCATCGATCTCTGGGACGTCGATCAGGATGCGGACCGGGTCGATCCGCATGACGACGAACAGCGGTTGAGTATTGCTGGTCCCAGCACGCACCAAGTGTCCTGTATGAATATTACGTTCCACAACCACTCCATCGAAGGGCGCGCGGATCAGGGTGTAATCCAGCATGGCGGACACTCGCCGTTCGTCCGCCTCCGCGACTGCCAATTTGGATCTCGCGGCGACGGCATCAGCCTTGGCCTTTTCCAGGTCGGCAGCGACTTGCTGTTGCTGAGTCTCCACCGAAATGATTCGTGCGGCGACCTCTTTGCGTCCTGCATCGGCAGCATCGAGCTGGGCGCGAGTTTCGTCGGCAACCTTCTTGGTTACAGCTCCGGACTCCGCGAGTTGTGCAACTCGCTGGAACTCTGATTTCCAGCGTGCGTAGAGCGACTCTTCCCGATCAATCGCGGCCTTCGACTCGGCCACTTTAGCGTTGGCTGAGCGAACGGCGGCTTCAGCCACTTTTACACTGGCATCTGACTGCAGGATTTCCGCCTTCGACTGCGCCACGGCAGCGGACTTCTGCGCCAGTTCCTCTTTCAACTCCGGAACTTGCAGTTCACACAGGAGTGTTCCTGGCTCATCGCCGTCTGGAGCCCGGATCACATCGCCGACATCCACCGCGGCTTTCAACACGTACCCCGTAGCTTTGGCATGCAGCGGTGTTACTTCGTACGCTGCGACTCGACCCGGCAGTTCGATCTGACGGACGAGCGGCTTGCGTTGTGGGGTTATCACGATGGCGCGTACGGGAGCCTGACTTCCAGAATAATCGTCGCGCGGTGCCGGTGGCTGTTGGCTACAACCGGTCACAGCGGCCAGGACACACAAGCCGGTCCATATTCCCGTGGTCGTGGTTAACCGAATCATGACTTCACTTTCTGCGACATAAGGCATCCTCACCCGGTGCCAGGAAATGGGTTACTCGGCATCAAGCAACTGCGCGGCATCCGGTCGATATTGCGGACTGAGTGTATCCAGCGGGTCGAGCGATGCCGACCGATTGGGAGCACGGCTCTGGATGAGCGCGAATAAAGAGGGCAAGACCAGTAGTGTGGCTGCGGTGGCGGCAAGCAGTCCACCGATGACAGCCCGTCCCAAGGATGCGGTCTGTGCCCCTTCCTCTCCCAACCCCAGCGCCATGGGAACCATGCCAACACCCATCGCCAGGCTCGTCATTAGAATGGCGCGCAGACGTCGTTTGCCCGCTTCGATGGCTCCAGTGTCTGCCGCGCCGCAGCGACGTCGCGAGGCTTCGGCAAACGTGACGAGCAAAATCGCATTGGCCATCGCGACACCGACGGCCATGATCGCACCGATAAATGATTGTATGTTGAGCGTCGAACCAGTTAGCCAGAGTGCCAAGACCACACCTGCTAAGACAGCAGGCACCGTGGACACCGTCGTCAAGGCCAGCCGCAGTGACTGAAAGTTGGCAGTCAGCAGCAAGAAGATCGCCAGGATGGCGAGTGCCAGTCCGACTCCTAAACCGCTAACAATCTGCCGCATTGGTGGAATCTGGCCGCGCAGTTCTGTTGTGACACTCTTGGGGCGCCTGCCATTGGCATCGAGCTTTGCTAGTACGCGACTGACTTCGCTCGAAACAGACCCGAGATCCTGTCCGCTGATGTTTGCTGTGAGTGTGATCTCGCGTTTCATGTTGTAACGATCGAACTGCCCCGCCATCGTCCCGCCGGAAATCTGCGCAACATCTCTCAGTAGCAACGGCTGACCATCGCGATGATTAACGGGAATGGTCGCCAAATCCTCCGGCTGAGTCATGACGGGCTGCGGTATTTCGACCTGGACCTGATAGCCAATTCCCGTTTTAGGATCGGGCCAGTAGTTCTGCATAACAAATCGAGTGGACGATGTCGCTGCGACGACCGATCGAGCCACCTGCGCGGCGGTAGTTCCCGTGAAGGAGGCCTTTTCACGATCCAGGATGACATTCACCGTGGGATAGTCCAGAGACTGGGCAATCTGCACATCGCGCAGAGCAGCAACCGCCGCGAGCTCTTTTTGTACCGCGACCATATATTCGCGACTTTCCGCCAGATTTGCGCCCCGAGCGGCAATCTCAAGTGGCGTCGGCGAACCAAAGCTCATCACCTCACTGACGATGTCGGCCGGTTCAAACGAGAAACGTAGTTCCGGATACTGCTGGGCAAGTAGATCTCGGAGTTCATTTTTGGCCTGCTCAGGATTGATACCGCTGTCAGGTTTTAACGAAATGCGCAGCAGTCCTTCCTCGGGACCACGAGACCACTGGTAAACACCGTTGATCGGAAAACTGGAAGGAATCGTGCCGACATACCCGAGAGTAATCTCGACATTGTTCGCACCGACATGCTGTCCGATCGTGTTCAGAATTCCCATCGCATACTGTTCAGTCGTATCAAAATGCGTTCCATCCGGAGCGCGAAATCGCAGGCGGAACTCGCCTACTCCGGTACTCGGAAAAATCTCGACCCCAAGTCGCAAACCGACGCCAGCCACGATGGCACAAGAGACGGCCAAGTACGTCGGCACGACGATCCAGCGTGCCCGGACCAAGCTCGTTACGAGACGACCGTATGAACCGGCGATGGCGTTTAAAAAAGAAGTGTGTCGTGGTGCCTGTCCCTGTCCGTGTCCCTGTCCGTGTCCCTGTCCGTGTCCCTGTCCGTGTCCCTGTCCGTGGTGTCGTAACAGCCAGACGGACATGACCGGCACGAAGGTGCTCGAAAGGATATACGAGGCGATCATTGAGAATCCGACAGCCAGGGATAGCGGCACGAAGAGATTGCGGGCTGCCCCCTGCATGAAAAAAGATGGCACAAACACGGCCAGGATACAGAGCATTGCGAGAAGTCGCGGGATAGCCGTTTCCGCATTTCCCAATCGCACCGCCAATGCAATGGAGTCCGTTTTCGAGTATTGAGTGTGGATGTTCTCGATTTCGACTGTCGCCTCATCCACGAGGATTCCAACGGACAGCGCCAGGCCACCGAGTGTCATCAGGTTGATCGTGTGACCGCACAACCAGAGTCCCAGAATAGACGCCATGATCGCCAGAGGAATGTTGGAAACGACCACGAGAGCGCTGCGCCAATCTCGCAAAAACAGCAGGACCATCAAGCCCGTAAGGACAGCCCCGAGAGCTCCTTCGGTAAAGAGACTCTTGATGGCACGAGTCACGTAGGGTGACTGATCGAATTCAAATGAGACTCGGATATCGTCCGGCAACTCCGCCTGCATTTTGGGCAGAGCACTTTTGATCTCATCGATCACGCTCATCGTCGATGCTTCAGCCCGCTTGGTGGCTAAAATGTAAACCGCTCGGCGACCGTTCACGAGCGCATAGCCGGTCTGCAAGTCGGTCGTGTCCTCGATCGTGCCAATGTCACGAACATAAACAGGTGGCCCCTGATTCGTGCGAATCGGAATGCTTCCCAGATCTCGAATATCTTTGACGAGGGCATTTGTCGGCACGACTGGATAGCTTGAACCGACATGCAGATTTCCCGAGGGGCTGACGGTGTTTCCGGCGGCCAGCGCCGTAACGATCTCATCGGGTGAAATGCTGTACGACCGCAGACGCTCGGGATCGGCCCGAATCACGATAGTGCGAGCACTGCCGCCAAAAGGTGGCGGCGCTGAAACTCCCGGCAGGGCAGAGAACATCGGCCGGACTTTAAACAGCGCCTGATCCTGGATTTCTCCCACTGTCTTTGATTCGCTGGAGAGAACGAGATAACCGACCGGCACGCTTCCCGTGTCAAATCGCATCACAAACGGCGACACGGTTCCAGGAGGCATAAAAGCGCGCGAGCGATTGACGTAGTTGATCGTCTCGGCCATCGCTTGAGCCATGTCAGTTCCCGGGTGAAAACTCAGTTTCATCAGGGCCATGCCTTGTATGTTTCGACTCTCCACGTGATGGATACCACTGATGTAGAGGAAGTGGTATTCGTAGTAATTCGTCAGTAGCCCTTCCATCTGAGCCGGGTCCATTCCTCCATACGGCTGGCAAACGTAGATAACCGGCAGATTCAGTGCCGGAAAGATATCGACTTTCATCGTTTGCAGAGGCAGTTCCACTCCCATCGTTTGCAGAGAATGGTCCAGCCATTTGGGACGGAGCGCTGCGGAACACGCGAGCACCACGGCCACGACACCAACCATTACCGTGAACGGGCGTCGCAGAGCAAACGTGATGGGGTTCATAGCAGACTTTCGTTCCAGTCAGGCACCGGCGTCCGAGCTAGCCCGCATAACGGAAGGCAGAGCCGGCAGGATGAGCGAAGCCAAGTAGGTGCGGGATCAAAATCGTACTTCGATCCAGAGAGTGACGCAAATGCCACGCAACGATTTGGGAAAACAACTCATTGTTGGCACCGCGCTGCTGGAACCCCTGATCGACTCGTGTGCAATCGACGGGGGTACTCCTTACATGACTTAATTCCAGATCGGTTTTTGGAGTCGATAAGCGGGCTTGAAGGCAAGATCTCGGAAGGGTTCTTGATACAGCACGGTAGCGGAGGAAGAGAACGGCGGGACCAACCACATCCATTTCCCCGCTGGCTCTCGTCCTACCGCTTGTTCGTTGCGACAGAACTCCAGAAATTCATGGCAAACGCTGTGATGATCCGCGATCTTTACGCGAGCTCGATCGTAGGAATGCAGGACGGATTCGTGTAGCATCAGCATCGCACGGTCACGCCATAACGTACGCTCGCTCGAGATATCCAGTCCCATCCGCTCGGCCAATTCCGGCAACAGATTGTAGCGATTGGCATCCGTGAGATTACGAGCGGCGATCTCGGTATTCAGATACCAGCCATTGAATGGGATCAGACGATACATCACGCCGCCGGCGTCCAGCGCCATGTCAGAAACAGCGGGAATGGCATACCACTTCAGGCCGCGTAGGGCTAGCCAGTCATGTTGCGGGTGGGAGAGGTGCACTTCGGGGCGACAGTCAGCGGGCAGTTCGAAGAGTGCTGGTGGCCGATCAGCCGTCTGAATGACGAGTGGCAAGAGGTCGAAGTCCGTACCTGCCGGCTCCCAGCCTAAACGCCTGATTTTTTCTGTCACCGCGTTTTGGGCTGGATCACCAACCTGGCGGCCGGAACGGAGTCGAAATCCAGCGTAACGTAGTAATTGCGGATTCCAAATGCGCGGTCCAGGTGCCTTTGGAGTGCCTGGTGAGAAGACGGAAATTGCCGGTCGCAAATCGCCTCCATTCCAGGCGAAACGCAGATGTTCAAACAGCGCTTCGGCAATCTGAGCGGGTTCCTGCAGGTGTCGACAATCCCGCAGATGCAGTCCCTTCCAGTAGAGTCGCCCGACGCAGCGTTCGGCATTGCGCCAGGCCACGCGAGCGGCAAACCCGAGTTCCTCGACGGTTTTTGTCCAGGCACCGGTCATGGCCAGTTCATCTTGTGCCTGCTGGATGCGTTCCTGGAGCTGACAACGGCCAGGGCACTCAGCTTCAAATTCTCGCAGAAACTGTGCCGCTTGGTCGGCTGCCGGCAGGGTGGTCTTGAGCGGTATCGGTGGTCCCGCGGGGTGGCTCGGCGTGAAGTTTTTCCGGCGCCAACCGCCGGGGCCTAAGCGTAGTCCCTCCCCACGCTGTGGGTGATCGAAGCTATCCGCCTGCAGACTGAGACCGGGTAGATCGGCGAGGGCGGACAGGACCAGCCGGTTGAAATCGCCCGGTCCGCAAACTACCACTTCGGCGGCTCCAATGGTCTTCACCCATTGGCGGATGGTGACTGCATCGAGTCGACCATGCTCGGATGTGCAACGAGTTTGTAACTGAATACGGCCAGCCGTCGTCGCGCGCATGAGCTCGTTGAGATAGGCAGCAGTTGCGACGCTGTGGAAGCTGTAGAGGACATGCACTGGGCGATGATCGGCCAGTTGGCGGAGGCCAGCAATGGCTGGGGTCACGCCGATACCAGCCACCACGTAAACCAAGGGTCGAGGATCGTCAATCGCTGGGCAGACATCTCCCTGTGGCGGCAAGACTCGTACGAGCGTACCGTCGGGGACCGTACTGAGCCAGTTTGAGAAGAAGCCCTGCTCTTCCAGCTTTACGCCAAGCTCCCAAGTGGTCGAAGAATTACCAATGACCGTGTACGGACGACCCACCCAGGAACCATCGATCAGGGCTTCGACGCGAATGAACTGCCCTGCGCGGGCAACTGGTAAAGGGTGGTTGTCTACCGTCTCCAACTGGACTCCAATCGATCCCTCCGCGAGTGGTGTACGATGGAGTCGACATAGAGAGACCTCGATCTCTCCCAGAAACAGCGGCAGTCGCCCGCGGCAACCCCCACAAATGCCTCCCGCTCCTGTCAAGCGAGTTAAATCTTCAACGGTAGTAGCCGAACGGGCTGCCGCGCGTAACATGGCACTCGTGGCGTTCGTGCAAGCACAGATGATTTCTGCTCCCGCCGGTGTGCGTTCAGCGGCGTTCTCCAGCAGGAGATCACCAGTGGATTGAAACGCGCGTCGCTGCCATTCTACCAAGACTCCACCACGCAAGACCAAAGACATGGCGGTGGGCAACTGTGTCCATTCACCCCGTACGGTCAATCCCGTCAACACACCACGCGCATTCAGCAGCAGGATTCGATGGCCATCGGGAGAAGTAAGCGTAACGGTGCTAGTCGGCGGCTCTTGGCGTGTCGCCTCCAAGAGTGGTAGTTGAGGGAAGTAACGAACTCGTACGCGTTGACCGGACGGTTGGGTGTAATCGCTGACGATACACGGCTGCTGTTCCACCTGAGCCAGGTAGCGGTAGACCGTACCTAGTTGCGGCAACTGGTGTGCGGACGTCAAGGCGGTCAGGATCGTGCCTAGACTTCCTCCTTGTTGCTGACAAGAACGCAGCACCTGTGCATTCACACTCAATAGCTCCACCGCCGTTACCGCCACTGCGTGTTCCTGGCGCACTCGGCCTGTCAGAGCATCGGACTGACCGAACATCAATCCCGCCCGGATTGTTTCCGAAGGCTGAGCGCTGTCCGCTGGAGTGATCGCGACCTCACCGGCCAACAGAAACCAAGCACAAAGGGCATCCTCACCGGCCCGGTAAATCGCTGCTCCCACCGGAAACTGCTCCACGGATCCCTGATCTAAACCATGTGACTCCACTTGCTGCGATAATTCGTTGGCTAAGACTCCTAGCTTATTCAAGGCATACTGCACCGCGTGCACGGACAATCGTTGAGCGGCTACTTCATCGATTTTCAATAACTGACGAAAGGATTCTCCCGGCAGGACGGCCAGCTGTACACAGTCCAAGGCGAGGACTGATGCGCTGCGAAACTGCCGCCCTTCCAGGAATGCCTGCGCACCAATCATTTCCCCAACGCCAGCAATCTTCTCGATCAATTTCAAATGCTGCTCTGCATCTTGCGTGTAACAGCCACAACTGCCGCTGCGCAGGATAAAAACCTCTGATGCTACTTCACGCTCCTTGATCAGGATCTCACCTGCCGAGAGCATTCGCACTTGTGCGGAGGAACTCAAGGCGACCAGTTTTTCTGTTGGTATACCGGTGAATAATTCGGTCAGTGCGCGCAGCACGAAGGACTGGATCGTGGCACCGTCGATGGTGGAATTATGGGGTGATACGGAAGAAGATTGATTGTTCATGAAAACCTCTCACCGAACCATCGTTCTGTGTCGAACTGATCTAAAGCTTGCCACTCACCGCCAAGGGAAACGCAACAACGTTGGCCGATCGTCACCAAGGGTGGATGGCGATCGAGCAACCATCAAAACTTTACTGCTAATACGCGATTTCAGGATCAGTCGATATCGTTGGTGCACGTGAAGGCTCTGCATGTCGATCGTAACAACCTTCGCGCGGCTGGCTGAGTCGCGCGATTTTGACCGAGGCTTCTCCAGGGAACGCAGGCCAACGCCCATGGCCAACGGATGTACGGACTCTCGTTTCTACCCGGCTCGCTGTCTAGTTGGGAATACTGGGATGAAAAAGGTGTTTTGACAGAATCATGGTCGTCAAACGACGATCTCCGAGGACATGGAAAAACGCTTTTGATCGAGTGTCGCGACGGCGTTGAGTCGTAGTTTTCCTCCCGGAACCGGAGCGAGCGGACTGAGTGTGATGGTCCCCTGAATTTCCTTGCCAGGCTGAATCGGCTCACGATAGGTGAAGGTTCCTTTACTGCCCCAGACACTGACGTCCTTGCACTGTTTACCCAGGGCAATCAAGACTGCGATGATCACTGCATCGGCCGTGATTCGCATGGCAAAGGGAACGGAAACAAAATCTACGCTTGCTTGGACGTCTACCTGGAAGAGAAAGGAGTTTGGCCCTGTCTGGCGAAACTGAACGATCTGACTATGGTCGTCATGGACATGTCGAGCAAAATATTGACTGCGGAGCAATTCGATTTGTGCGGCATCGAAATCCTTATACCGAGCGTGGCGACTATACGATTCCGCCCACTCATACGTCTGAATCGGCGGGCTGAAAAAGGGATCCTCAGAATGCGTGGCGCGGTGAATTCCCTCTCGATCCATCACGATTAATCCCGCACTTCGACGACCGTTAAACCGATTGGCGACTGCCTCCAGGTAAGCGCCTGCATGCTGCAGAAACAACACTGCACCGATCTTGACATCGGTCAAGCTGGTCGTGGGAAGAATGGTATCCCCAGCAAAGCACAAGGGGCCACCGACTGCATCGGTCCCGGACATCGCAAGCGGCTGGTGCCATTGATCCAGAATCTGGTGGTACCAAGAGACAGTAGTAATCTTCATCAATTGATCGGAACCGACATCGATAATCGCCCAACGCTTACCCCTCATTTCTTTCAAGGCGACCACACGCGTCAGCAGGCCCATGGTGTCCCCCACGAGCGATTGTCCGGGCTCGACGTAGTAGGTGATCGATGACTGCTTAAGCGGCTTTAGTCGTTCTGCAAAGTCGATAATCGAGGGAAAAGTTTGGCCGGGTACAAAATGAATTCCTAATCCTCCACCAAGGTTAATCATCGCGATGCGGTGGGAGGTGAGAGCGTGGATGCGGTCCACAAGTTGATGCAGCAAGGCCATCATGTTTTCAAATGTTTGCAGATTGTCCATCATGGTGCCGACGTGTACATGTAAGCCACGCACGGGTAATGAAATCTTATTTAACAGCTTTACAACTTCTTCGGCAGGAATCCCGAATTTGCTGGAGCTCGCACCGTGATGCACCATGTTTTCCCAGTCGTAATGCTGTAAGTATTCGCCTCCCGCGTCGATATTGAGCCGAAGAAACAGGGCCCCGATCACATGCGACGGCGGTATCTTCTGATTGATTTTCAGTAGAAGATCCTCCGAGTCAGCAACAACCGTGGCTCCCGCCTTGAGCAGATTTCGAATCAAGCCAAACTCGGGTGCCGGAGTGTTGTAGGAAATGCGTTCGTACGGTACACCGGCAACGAGTGCACAGTCGACTTCATCCCGTGAAGCGCAGTCCATGCCGCAACCAAGGTCCGCCAAGCGGCGTAAAACCGCGAAGGAGGGATTGGTCTTTACGGGGTAAAGGATGCGGCTGGGTTCATCGATCAAATGCAGATAACTGCGCACATTTTCCTCAAGGCGATTGGCATTCAGTATGTAGGTAGGAGTCCCGTACTGTTCGGCCAACCCTGCGAAATCCAGCTGTTGTGACCAAGTCTCTAAACCACTGCGCGGTGTGTTGCTCGAAGGATCACTTCTGTTAGCCAAGGTATAAGCTCCTGTTAAGCATCAATCAATCAACCAGGACCCTGTTCATGCCGTGATGAGGAAAGGATCTTCGATATATCTCGCACCGTACTGCCAGAGACGAGAGACAGGGCCGTCAGCTCAATGCCTAATTCCTGACGAATCCGAGTTCCAAGATCAACGGCCATCAACGACTCCAGCCCCAAATCGGTAATGGGCTCGTCAAGATCGATTTGCAGGGGTTGCAGTTCCAATAACTCTGCCAGCCGTTCGCGCAAATAACGATGGAGAAACTCCTGCCGGAACTGCAGATCACCGGCCTGATATTCCAGTGAAAGCGAAGTGATCTTGTGAGCATGATCTTGTGCGTCTAGAGGAAATTGCTGGCGCAGCACGCGCTTGAGAATTTTACCTGAGGGATTCTTGGGCAACTCTTCAACCAGAAGAATCGTGCGTGGTACCTTGAAACCTGCCAATTGGTTCTGGCAGTGTTGGATTAGTTCATCGGGAGATACATGCGAAACGCCTTTTAATACGATCGCCGCACAAACTCGCTCGCCCATCAGTCCATCGGGTATTCCATAGACAGCCGCCTCGGCTACCTGCTCGTGTTGGTAGAGCACATTCTCCACTTCGACTGGGTAGACATTCATCCCGCCAACATCGATCATGTCTTTGAGCCGATCGGTCAGATAGAAGTATCCATCTTCATCCCTGGTGCCGATATCTCCGGAATGAAACCAGCCTTCGCGTATGGCCTGCGCAGTTTCAGTGGGTCGATTCCAATACCCAAGCATGACGTTGGGGCCTTTAATGAGGATCTCCCCAGGTTGCCCGGGAGGTGTCGGTTGTCCACTTTGGATATCCACAATTTTCATCTCGACATTTTCAATTGGCGTACCGACAGAGCCAAAACGGTACTGATGAAAATGGTTATAGCAGGCAAATGGTGATGTCTCGGTTAATCCATAACCCTGTGTGATGGGCAGGCCAAATTTCTCCTGCCATCGACGCTCAACCTGCTCGGGTAGGCTAGCAGCCGCCGAAAAAAAATATCGCACGCTTCGCATGGTTTTCGGTGACGCACGATCGAGCAGCGCGAGAAACATCGTGGGAACCGCGAAAAACATCGTCACCGCTTGTTTCTGGATGGCCTCCAGAGAGGTGTCGGGACGAAATCCACGCTGCAGTATCAGGGTGGCGCCAGCCAAGATGGCACTATTCATGAGTGCGTTTTGGCCAAAGCAGTGAAATAATGGGAGTTGTACAAGAATACGATCCTGTGGCTGGATACCGCAGTTGTGTACGAAGGACCAAGCATTGGAAATTACATTGCCGTGCGAAAGTGTCGCTCCCTTGGGTACACCCGTGGTCCCAGAGGTATACAAAATGACAGCTGGGTGGTGTCGGTCAAGTTCAATAGGGCTGTCCGAGTGCGAAGTGTTATCCAGCAGATCGTCAAGCGTTGTGTAGCCGACAACTTGTCCCTCGGCCAGGATCGTTTGTTGCAAGTGCTCGATGCCCGTCGTCGGTAAGTTGACAAGCAGTTCTGCCGTCGTAAAGAGCACCTTCGCCGAACAGTCCTGTAACACAAATCTTGTTTCGTTGGCACTATTTTTTGTGTTCAGCGAGACAGCGATGGCTCCAATCTTCAGCACCGCGAAGTAGCAGAAGGCGAATGCCGGAATGTTCGGTAACAAAAGAGCGACACGATCGCCGGGGCCAACTCCTCGATGAACAAGCGCGATCGACAGTGCACCCACAATCTGAAGGAGTTCACGGTAAAGGATAGGCGAATCTTCAAAGTGGATTGCAACTCGATCCGGATAGCGGCGAGCGGAAGCTTCCAGGTGTTGAGCGATGTTCATTGATTTGTTCCTCGCCCCAAGTAACTGCGGGGGTCATAACCATCAATCTGTGCCACGAGAGGCTCGATACAACTAAACAGCCGCCCCTGATCGCGCAAATCACCAACCAGTAGGTCCAGATACTTCTCAATCGCTTGCTCATGATCGTTGAATATCAGGGGTTTGTAGCGATCAATCCGACGATCGATGATGCTGTAAATGGTTTCATAGAGATCAATCGTGCCGGCCGACAACGATTCCCGTGCATCACACCTGCCCGCGACCTTGCGTGTCTGCAGCTCCACAGCTTGAATCGCAAAAATCAAGGCAATCGCTAAGTACTGTTCTAAGAGTTCGACCGATCGGCGAGCCAGATTTGCGGAGCCGAACCCCTGGCTGTTGATGTTCTGATTGAATTGCTCGGCATGAGTTGGAAAGCGATCCACCAGGGAGTTACCGAAGAATCCAATCAGCGGCATGATTGAATTGCCGGCCAACTGCAGGCCCTTGAGGCCCATATTCACGGGGCGCTCTGAATTACCAACCAGTGATCCGGGCAGCCCGCCGCTGAAGGTTGGTTCCATGAGCAGCGATATTTGAACATCGAGATGTTTCGCCAACAGCCCTAGATGGAATCGCAACTGATCCATGCCGATCGCCACATACTGCCCCAAGTAGTTGCCCCCGTGATAACTGACCTGAGATTCAGGGTCGAAGAGAGGATTATCCGTGGCGGAATTCATCTCCACTTCCACCTGCTGTGTTACCCCAGCGATGCCGTCCAAAATCGGACCAAGAAACTGTGGTAAGCAACGTATCGAATAGCGATCCTGAATGAGCCTGCCTTGATCTTTCGGTTTGACACCCTCCAACTCTTCACGAATGAGCTGCGATCCAGACAGTAGTTCCAGCATACGCACTGCGATGAACATCTGTCCTGGGTGGGGCTTATGCTCATGGATAAAGCGCTGAAATGGTTGATTCGACGCACCGAGCGCCTGCAACATCATGGCATGGACCGTCAGGGCGATCCCGAGTAACCGTTTGGAGTCGTACAAACAGCCGGCAGCAATGCCGGTCAACATGGACGTACCATTAACCAGGGCCAATCCTTCTTTGGGAAGCAATCCCAGGGGCTGAAGTCCGAGGCGACCGAGCGCCGTGATCGCGCCGATCGTTTGGCCGTCAAAATCTACCAGGCAGTCATCGCTGAGGCCAATAACGGCACTCGCCACACTAGCCAGCGGGATCAAATCACCACTGGCACCAATCGATCCCAGGTTCCGAACGTGAGGAGTGACATGATGATTCAGGAATAGGATCAACCGCTCGATCAACTCTAGTCGCAGCCCCGACACTCCGTGCATCAAGGAATTGGCTCGCAGCAACATGCCCGATCGGACATCTCTGATCGGCAGTTGCTCTCCCGCGCCAGCTCGAAGGAACCACAGCAGATTAGACTGTAATTCGGCAGTTTCTGGACTTGAGATTTCCACATGCGCCATCCCGCCAAAACCGGTGGTTACACCATAAATCGGTCGGCCTGCCTCAATCGCATGTTGAACCGCTTCTTGAGATTGACGGATTCGGGTTCGAACGGAAGGATCGCTGCTCAGTTCAGTCCGGGCACGATAACGAGCAACCCGAACGAGGTCTTCAATGCGTAATCCATGCCCGCACACCACGACGTTGCTCGTTTTCACAGATTCGGTCAAAGGACCCTTTCGGGATAATCCGTCAGGGTCTCACTCCGGGTTTTCCAGCAAGATCGCCGGCAAAGTCCATCTTTAATTCCCAGCACATTTCACGAACTGAGCGCGAAGTGCAATTCGTTCGACATGCCGGTGGACGATCAAAAAGTGTTCATCATCCTGCACGGACGAACCTGGCAAACGGCCCTGATAGATATGCCCCTGACCATCGGTCCTGTAGACAACATGCAAACGAATCGTCGGAGTGACACCCACCACAGAAAGTCACTCTTTACACCGCCTACTGCACGCTGCATCCGCTCGTCTAGGTCGTACCCACGCGGTATCCTACAATTCAGCTGCACGGCCGAAAAGATTTACCGAAAAAAACTTTTCGTCGGAATCTCGCACATCCTCGTGTCGCGCCGGGGTCCATCTGCGATGTTCATGCGACGCTATCCCGAAGACAGGGGCGTCGTGGCCGTCGCGCGGGGATCTTCCCAAGCATAGCGCACCTGTCCCAGGATGCCCTTGTCCTGCTCTTGCGGTTGGGCAGGGCTTCTGACCTAAGGGCTCGTTGCGACGAGCCTCCTTACGACGCGATCGATTTCTTCCAATTCCTGATTGCTCAACCGAACAATCAACTTGTTGGCATGGCACACATTCTCGTGTTCATCAGGGCAATGTCGCAGTCGCGGTCTAACTCGATCCCAAGTGCTGGTCAAATTGAAGTAGGCCTGCCGAGTGCATGGTTATTAGGCACCCATTGGTTCACGAGGTCGCGGCAAGGATCGAGCTGAGCGGTTGGCCAATCCGCGTAAGTGTCGATCGGGTATCGAGTTGCAAGTGGTGATTGTTCTTTTGCGGCGTGCCCGGCACGAGTTTTGCTGCGGTGATAAAACCTTGCCTTACAAGTTCGGCTCGCCGATGCGGCAATGGATTCATGAATTTGGTTTCCCGTGATAGGAAGGATCTGCCATGAGCGGGTTTTTGATTGACATGGATGGCGTCATTTACCGAGGTAATCAGCTCATTCCCGGCTCGGATCGCTTCATCGACGAACTGCGGTCGCGCGACATTCCGTTTCTATTCCTGACCAACAACAGCCAGCGCACTCGCCGCGATGTTGCCATTCGGCTGCAACGCATGGGAATCAACGCCGATGAACGACATGTTTATACCTGTGCCATGGCTACCGCTCGCTTCCTCGCTCGCCAAAAACCAAACGGCACCGCCTACGTCATCGGCGAGGGAGGACTGCTTACCGCGCTGCATCAAAACGGTTATGGAATCGTCGATCGAGATCCCGATTATGTGGTGGTGGGTGAGGGACGAACCGTTAACTTTGAGATGGCCGAAACGGCACTCGGCATGCTGCGTCAGGGTGCCAAGTTGATTGCCACCAATCTGGATCCGAGTTGTCCGACGCAAGGTGGAATAAGGCCGGGCTGTGGAGCGATCGTGGCGATGCTGGAAGCCGCTTCGGGAACTAAAGCCTTCAGCGTCGGGAAGCCATCACCGATTATGCTGCGCGCGGCACGTATCGAACTGGGCCTGCGCACCGAGGAGACGATCATGATCGGGGACACGATGGAAACCGATATCATCGGCGGGGTCCAGCTAGGGTATAAAACGGTTCTGGTGCTCAGCGGCGGTACGCAGCGCGAGGATCTACCGCGCTACGCCTATCAACCAGACCTCGTCATTCCATCCCTGGCGGATCTCGATTTGTACCATCCGCTCTTCCAAAGCACCCACGCAGCAGTTCTGCCTGCATGAATTAGGCGAACAAGAACTGCATGAGGTTGTTGGTGCGTAGACTGCGAGTGTTCACAAAAACCTCGCCGGCACCGACGCCCGCCGCTGATCCCGCGATCAGTGCCGCTCCGCGAATCCGCTCGAAGACGTGCGCTTTCTCGGGCGGAAACTGAGTTGCGTAGCAGGCCACCGAGGCCAGCTTCATCTCCAGCGTCTCCGTAATGTCCACGGTAAAGTGGCTGGCGTAGCCACCCAGCGTTGCGGGCTCAAACGCTAAACGAAAATAAAGCTGCGAGTCAATGTGATGCACTGGCAGCCCTGGGAAGTACTCGTCCCATTTCGACAAACGCGAATAAAAAACAGCAGCGTCGGTGATCTGCATCGCTTGCCAATGATCCGGTGAAGCCATCGGAGTCTTATCACCAAAACCGATCACCACTCGCGGTCGATACCGACGAAACTCGATCGCCAAAGCGACCCGCGCTTCAAAACAATCAAACAGTCGACGATTGGGAAGATCCAACGTCACTCGCCGCTGGACCCCCAGTGCTTTCGCTGCTGCCTCTGCCTCGGCCAGTCGCACCGCCGGACTGGGGCAACGCGGTGTGGGCTCGCCATCCGTTAAGTCGATGATGCCCACTCGATAGCCTTGCCGCACCAGTTGAGCCAGTGTTCCGCCGCAGGCAATTTCCACATCGTCGGGATGAGCACCGACGGCGATCACATCAAGCCGTTCGTCGCTTGCATTCACAGCGACCCTCCCTTTTTCCGCGCTCCGATGAGAAACGTCGGGTTCAAGGATTCGAAACGAATCTGCTCCAGTTGGTAGACGCCGCGAGCCAAGTTGATCATCCAGACATCGGCATCGCCCGATTTATCGTGCAGCGCTCGATGTACTTCCGCCACACTTTCAATACTGGTGACGTTCGCGACCAAGCGGCCACCGGGTCGCAAGCGGTCAAAAGCCGATTCAACAATCGCTCGTACTTGACGCCCCGTGCCACCTACGAAGACCGCATCGGGAGCCGGTAAGGTAGCCCAGACCTCGGGTGCTTTCCCCAGCACTCGAATCAAATTCGTGACTCCGAATCGCTCGGCGTTCACCGCGATCAATTCATAGTCTTCTGGGTCCACCTCGATGGCATACACGGTGCCCCCTGCGGCAATTTGTGCCGCTTCGATCGCCACCGAGCCACTGCCCGCACCCACATCCCAAACGATACTGGTTGGACCCAAATCGAGTTCCGCCAGTGCCACACTTCGCACTTCTGCCGGTGTGATGAGCCCGCGTTTGGGCTGGGCATGCAAAAACAATTCGTCTGGATTGCCGAACAAGCGTCGGCCCATCATCTGCCGCGGACGGTCGGGCAGGTTCGGTTTACGAACCAGGATCATCACCGACATCGGCGAAAAATCCATCGTCGCTACATCCGTTAGTTCTCCCTGCGTCACGCATTCATCGGGAGCACCTAAATTCTCACAAACGTAAACCGAAAAATAATCGATTCGACGTTCGAGCAACGTCTTGGCCACTCGCCGCGGAGTCGCTTGTTCCGTGGGAAACAGACCAACCTTTTGGGCGGTCCGAATTTTTTCCACGGCCAAGTCGAGCGTCTGAGTGGCGAGATTGGTGAGATACGCCTCGTCCCAGCTCTCCTTCACCCGCGCGAACGCTAATTGCATGCTGCTGACGTGTGGCACCACTTCAAAACGATCTTTGCCGAGCTGGTCGCAAAGATAGCGAGCGGTGCCGTAGAAGAGCGGGTCGCCGGAAGCCAAAATCACGACTCGCCGGTCACCAGCTTCGGTAATGCGGCGAACGGTGGCGTCGAGATCGCCACCGATTTCATAACGCTCGACGCCCGCTCGTTCAGCTACTGCGGACAGCGACCGATCGGTGCCCAGTAGCCACTGGGCATTGTCGATCAGGTGTCGCGCGGCAACGGTGAGGCCTTCGAGACCGTCATCACCCATGCCGATGATCTGGACTTTCGCCATGACCGTCTCTTAACTCCTCACCCGATCGTGATCCTAGACCGAGAAGGAATTGCCGCAACCGCAAGTCTTCACCGCATTGGGATTGTCGAACTTGAAGCCACGCTTTTCCAAGCTCTCGTACCAATCCACGGTCATGCCTTCCAAAAACAAGGCACTCTTCTTGTCCACGACAACCTGGACACCATGGCAGTCATAGCGGGCATCCAAGTCGTTGTCGAAACGATTATCGAAGTGCATGGAGTAGTCATAACCCGAGCAGCCACCGCCTTTAACACCAATCCGCAAGAACATCGTGTCGTCGATCTGATTGGTCGTCTTGGCTTTCTGTACTTCCTCAGCCGCTCGTTCTGTCAACGTGATCGCCATCTCTGTCATCCTCCGAAAGCAGTTCCTGTGAATGATCCAATTTCCACAATAAACTATGCGTTAAATATACTCATCGCCACCATTCTGGAAAGATGAGAACCGAAATTTCAGCGAGCGATTTCACGGGGGGCTGAGTGTGGGATCAGGCCAGGCTGCTGAGTTGACGCAGGCGACGAACAGTGTCGCTGACCGCTTGAATGGCGAAGTCGATCTCCCACTCCGTGGTGAAACGGCCGAGTCCGAAGCGCAGGCTGGCGCGGGCTTGATCGACCGTCAAGCCAATGGCGCGCAAGACGTGACTAGGCTCGGGGTTCGTCGACGTACACGCCGCTCCACTCGATACCGCCACGTCCCGCATGCCCATCATCAGCGCCTCGCCATCCACCCAGGGAAAATGGCAGTTGAGGTTATTGGCGAGTCGATGATGGGGCTGATTCCACGTGGGGCCATTGAGCAGCAGATCGGGAAGTGCGGTGCGTAGTCCTTGGTACAGCCGCTCTCGTAGCTCCAGCCAGCGAGTGGTCTGCTCATTCAGCTCCTGCACGCTCAATTCCAGTGCTCGAGCGAAGCCGATGATACCGGGTACGTTAAGGGTTCCGCTGCGCAGGCCAAACTCCTGGCCACCACCGTCCAGCTGTGGCTCTAGTCGGACCAGCGGACTTCCGCGGCGGACGTACAGAGCGCCGACGCCTTTCGGACCGTGCAGTTTGTGAGCGGAAAAACTAAGCAGGTCGATGCCGAGTTGTTGCACGTCGACGGGAATCTTCCCGATCGCCTGCGTGGCGTCACAGTGCAGGAGCACTCCGCGTTCACGACAAATCGCCGCGATTTCAGTCAATGGCTGCAGAGTGCCAATCTCATTGTTGGCCAGCATGACAGAGGCGAGCAGTGTGTCATCGCGGAGGGCGGCTTTCAGGTTAGCGGGATCGAGACGTCCGGGTACCGGAGTCAGTGCCGACTCGACGGCCAAAATTGTTACTTCGTAGCCTCGACGGCCCAAGCGGGAGATGGGATCGAGTACCGCTTTGTGCTCGGTCGCGACCGTCACCAAGTGATTACCTCGTCGCCGTACTCGTTCGGCCACCCCGCGAATCGCCAGATTGTTGCTCTCCGTCGCTCCGCTGGTAAAAACGATTTCGCGCGGCGTGCAATTCAAAGTGGCAGCAATCCGCTGCCTGGCATGGTCAACCGCCTCTTGAGCGCGCCAGCCAAAGGCATGGCTCACGCTACCAGCGTTGCCATAAAACTCCGTGAAGTACGGCAGCATCGCCTCGACCACGCGCGGATCCACTTGAGTCGTCGCGTGATTGTCCAGATAGACAGGCAACTTGGCCATCACTTGAGTTACTCAAAGAGGGCTTGCAGGCAGATGCGAGACCAGCTCTCAAAGCCGTCGAGATCTGCCAGCAGTTCTGGTACGGGGTGAAAGCCAGCGTCGAGCAGATCTTGTTCGCGCGGCTTTACACGAGGCGACTCGACGTCGAACAAATGCACAACCCCGAGATGCACTCGTCCAACTTCCGTCTCATCGTCATTGATTAATCCCACACAGCGTTCGGTGTAAGCCGTATCGATCTGAATTTCCTCGGCCAGTTCACGACGCATACCTACGGAGTAGGCATCGGCATGCGCGGCATCTTCGGCTGAGATATGTCCGCCAATACCCACGCTGCGCTTGCTATGCAGTCGCTGCTCCCCCTGCCCTTTGCCACGCGTATAAACAAAAATCCGCTCCACGCCCGCCTCGTCACGATGCCGAAAGATGACATAGGGAATCAACTGCTTGAACGTCGGATCTTGCTCCATCGCTGCGCGCGGGCGATAGCTGACCTGCGGGGAGTTAAGCAGTGGGTCTCGATAACGCTCGATGTCGCGGCAGAAACCCTGGAAATATCCCAGTTCCCGAAATAATTCGGTCGGTACGACCAGCACATGTTCCGTCGACGATGAATTCACCAGAGTTATCCGTGGGGGGGCAGGTTTTGGGGTTCGGGGTTTGGGGTTTGGGGTTCGGGGTTCGGGTTTTGGGTTTTGGGTTTTGGGTTTGGGGTTTGGGTTTTGGGTTTGGGGTTTGGGTTTTGGGTTTGGGTTTTGGGTTTTGGGTTTTGGGGTTCGGGTTTTGGGGTTCGGGTTTTGGGGTTCGGGTTTTGGGGTTCGGGTTTTGGGGTTCGGGGTTTGGGGTTCGGGTTTTGAGTTTCGGGGTTCGGGTTTCGGGGCGCTCGTGACGTGGGAGCGGCGCAAGGCTTATTTCTTGGTCAGTTCACGATGGACGTGTTCGATATTTTCTTCGCGAGTTTTGACGTCGACACCGGCCCATTCCTTGTAGAAGGGAAGACTGATTTCCTGCTTAATTTGCGCGAGCGATTTGCCGTCGGCTATCAAAGTTTGCAGCGCCTTGCGGAGCTCCACAAAATATCGCCGTTGATTTTCGATTACTTCTTTGGTGCCCATTTCGCCATGTCCTGGGCAGAGCGTCTTGACGGGTAAGTCATGCATGGCGGTGAGTGCGGCGATCCAGGTTTCGGTATTGCTTTCACCCGTGTAGTTAAACGCTCCGTTTACACAGGCATCACCGGTGAACAGAATTCCTTGCTTGGGCAGCCAGGCAACTGCGTCGCCCAGCGTGTGACCATGTCCAAAGTGCAACAGCTCAACGCGCTGAGTGCCATCGTCGATGACGAATTTATGGTCGAAGTAGAGTGCGGGAATCTCGTAGGCCAGCTTGCTGTATTCCTCGGGCTTTCCCTTCTTCGCGTTCTGGAACCCTTCAGCTCCCTTGGTTTCGAAGAGTGGTCGACTGCGTTCATGGGCGATGGCCGTCGCACCTTGCTTGACATAATGGCCGGTGCCGTCGGCATGATCACCATGATGGTGCGTATCGAAGACGAAGCGAATGGGCTTATCGGTCGTCTCGCGAATCTTTTTAATCACCTCTTCGGCCGGTCCCGGAAAGTTCGCGTCGATCACCAGCACGAAATCGCGAAATACCACCCAGCCTTGATTGCAGCCCGTGAACACTGGCTCGGTCTGAGCTTTGCGAAAAAAGACGCCTGGAGCAATTTCGCTGACCTTCGTCTCAGTTGGAACCAGCAGTCCATGAGCGGCGCTGTAGGTCCAAGCCAGCAGGCCCACCGCCAACAATCCCGAGATCATTCCACGCAATAACGAAGGACGCATAATCAATCTCAACTTGAATAGCTCGCAAGTTTCTGTGCACAACGCTTTCATCACCAGGCCGTGGTTATCTCGCATCGAGTGGCCATCGTCAACCATCGCCGCCCGTATTTCGGGGCTAGGGCTGCAGGGGAATCGTTAGCTTTATGCGCTGGCCATCGCGAAGTATTTCCACGGCCACTCGGTCGCCAACTGGATAATGATTGAGGGCGTAATGCAGCAGCGCGGTCTCCGTCATGAGATCATCTCGACCACCAAACGAGACCAGCACGTCGTGACGTCGGGCACCAGCCTGCTTGGCAGCCGCATGAGGGCCATATTCACCTACATGTTGGGCTCGTAACGCCATTTTTCCGGCGGCAATTCCCAGTGCTTGTCGTTCTTCGGCCGAGAGTGCTTCGAGGAACATGCCGCCGGTTGCCATGCGACGCAGTCCCCAAGTAGAAGCTCGCCAGGATAAGTCTCCAGATTGTCGCCAGCCAGCCGGCAGTTCCCAAGTCAGCTTGATCCGCTCGTCCCCACGTCGTACGACGAGCGGCAAGGTGCCACCGCGCGCATCAACTTGTTGTAATGCCCACTGCAAATCTGCAATCGAATTCAGTGGATATCCAGAGGCACTTAAAAGCTCATCTCCGGCTCGTAATCCGCCGCGCTGGCCGAGCGAATCCGCGGCGACTTCCGTCACACGCGCTCCACCTTGAGGATCAATCACCAGGCCTAACGATTTCGGATGTGGATAGGGAAACAAGACCTGGTCTGGAATCGGACGACGCTGCTGGCGATACCAATCGCGCTGAGCATCACCAATCTGATGGCAATGAATACAGCTTTGGACGACATTACCTTCATAATTCAGAGTGGACTTATATTTGTCGCGCAGGCCAGGAAACTGCTCGGGCGTGGCAAATTCTGGCTTCGGCGGCAACAGCGACTGAAAGGCAGCTTTATTCGTGGGATATTGCTCGTGGGCAGCGAGTGCCGCGCGGAGGGAGTGGGCGAGTCCAGGTAGAGATACATCTCCTAGCCACTCGGTGCGATGTGAACGAGTTCCAAACCGGCCGTAAACAACGCCTTCGGCATTCAACATAAAACAAGCAAACGACTGATCGGTGTCGAATTGAAAGAGGGAGAGATCTAGTCCGTTGGTGGAGACTTGCCGCACGCAAACAAATTTCTCCAGCAAGGGACGAATGATCGGATCTTGATCGACCAAACTGTCATCCAGCTTCACACACTCCTCGCAAGGCAAACAGCGCAAGACGACCAGTAGCGGCTTGCCTGTACGCTTGGCAGTTGCAAAGCCTTGCGCCAAATCGTTGTAGATCCAGAATCCTTCCGCTTCCACTCGCCGCTTGTCTTCCCGAACTTTTTGCTCGCGAGTGGGCTTCTGCGCAAGGGTGGAACGTCCTGTTCCCGCCAGGAACAACAGTCCCATCACGACTGCCAACAAAACCCATCGCCGCCCACTGCCAAACGCCCGATCGTTCGTCATGCTTCGCCTCCCCGCACCCCGAACCCCGCACCCCGCACCCCGCACCCCGCACCCCGCACCCCGCACCCCGCACCCCGAACCCCGCACCCCGCACCCCGCACCCCGCACCCCGCACCCCGCACCCCGCACCCCGCACCCCGCACCCCGCACCCCGCACCCCGCACCCCGCACCCCG
>JBIIHW010000086.1:0-2960 GCA_044235425.1 Pirellulaceae bacterium | reverse complement strand
CATCTTTCACCCGCGGCATTGAAAGGGCTTCCCCGAGGCCTTGGCGGGTCGCAGGGAAACTCCCGGGCGCTTTTTCGGGAATGGGAAAAAAATCCGGCGCGCACGCGATCACCGGGAGCCCGTGTTCGCGCATCGCGGCGAAGGTCCCACTCTTGCCCAAAGCGCTCGGCGGCGTGGTGGCGATCCCCAAGTCCAAATGTTGCAGGATCGCCGAAATCCGCCCGGCTGTTAGGGGCCCGAGAACAATCGCCTTCGCGCCTTCGGGAAGTTTCCGCATGGCATCGTCCCAAGCATTGCGGCCGCGGCTACCACCCGGCTCTCCAAAATGGATAAAGATAGCCTCCGCCCCCCTCTGCCGGGCTGCCTCGCCGATTATGGACAAAACGGAACCCGGCAGGCTTCCCGGGGCGACCGAGCCAAAGACCCCGCATTTCAGGGTGCGCTTCGCCCCGCTCATCAAGGCGGGACACACCTCTCCCCAAGGTTCCGGTGGCGATTCCACCACGGGAATGTTCCCGAAAAGCGGCAGCAAAACCGGCCTGGCGCCAAGCCCCCGCAACCTTTCCATGAACAAACCAATGTGTGTGTGAACTTGAAGCGGTTGCAGTTTCACCAGCAACCGCCGGACGATCGAGCGCTGGAGCAAACAAACGAGGGATTCCTTGAAACTGCTCCCCTTGGCTTCGCCATACCAGAGTTCATGGAACATCACATGCCAGCGGAATCCGCCACGGATCGAGCCAAGCCGGCCTGGAAGAAGAAACGGCACTCCCTTTGGATCAAAACCGTAAGGAACAAATTGGAGGCTCACCCAATCGGGCTGGAATTCGGAGGCTTCCTCCCGAAGTATTCCCATTCTTCCAGACCAACTTTTTTGGGGTGAAAGCCGAGGGAAACCGGAACCGCCCAAAAATCCCTTTTCGCCAACGCCCTGTTCCAAGTGGCGGTCATCGATGGCCGCGCAAAGGCAATCATGCCCCCGCAACCGCAACTCCCCCGCCAACCGCGCCGTGTAATCCCCCACGCCGTCCCTTCCCGGCTCGAGCGACGCACATAGGAAGAGTATTCTCACACGTGTGCTGCGGCGGTGTGCAGCGGGACCTCCAGAGGCATATAGAAAAAATTCCCCGGAGCGCCGGGGCACCCGATGAAATCGCGGATATCCACCCGCCTGAACTCCAATGATTCCAGAAACCGGTCGACCGCCGCGAGATTGGAATCCTTGACCTCAATGAGAATGCGCGGTCGCGTCCGGCACAGTGTTTTTTCCGCCCCTTCCAGAACTTGGATTTCATGCCCTTCGACATCGACCTTGAGAAAGACGCACTCCGGAAACCCAAATTCATCCAAGGGAACAACGCGGACCCGCGTTTCGAGATGCTCCCGCGCGCCCGGGCAGTTCCCGGGTTCAAGGCTGGCCCATCCATGCAGAACCATGCCGCTTGGATGAACCGGTGTGTAGAGAACCTTCTCGCCGGTCGTGTTGGAGAGGCCGATCCCGTGGATTTCCACATTTGGCGCCCCGAAGTCGCAAAGCATGCGGCTGTGGGCGGGGTTGATCTCGAACGAATGAACCTTCTTGCAGAACCGGGAAAGCCCGTAGCTGTAGACGCCCGCATTCGCCCCGGCATCGATCGCGACCCCTCCTGCGGGAACAAACCTCGCCAAGCGGCCGGCCTCCGGTTCGATGGAATTCAAGCTCGTTTGCGCGAAGTGGAACAGGGGCAAGCGCCAACCCTTGGGGCAGGCGGGGATGATGTGGTTTTGGACAACCCGGGAGAGTAATGCGGAATTCACGATGGTGGGGGCTCAAAAAATTTCCTTGGAATAGCCAAATTCCGCAAAATCCTCTGCGTAGAATCGGAAAACCCGATCTCGAATGGAATCGGTGTAAAAATCCCGCCAACTGCCGCCAGGGTTGGCGTTGCAGTGCGGCAGTCGCGCATCGATCCCCAAACGCCCGGCAACAATTCCGAAATCGCGGTGGATGTTCTCGAATCGACCCACAAAGTCCATGGCAGGGAGGTGTTCGCGGTCGAGCGTGTAGGAGAATTGGCTCGGTTCGGCCAACTCGCCGAGGTGTTCCACCAATCCGGGAAATCCTCCCCAATTTTTGATCCGCTGGTGGTAGGGATGCCCGCGGTGCTTTTCGATATGCCGAAAAAAAGACACAAGGCGTTCGTAGGGATTTCTCACGAAGCAAAACTTGAAGCATGACTCCAACTCGCGGGATGGCAGCAAGCCATGGGCTTCGGAAAAAGGGACATGCGGCTCGAAGGTCCGCCAACGGTAAAAAAAGCGTTGTCCCAAACCGGGGCTTCCCCGGGTGATGCGCCGTGCAAGGAAATTCAAAAAGCCGGGCCTTGCGGCATGGCGGTTCAAAACCTCCCGCAGGCTTGTTCCTGCCGTCTTGGGAATATGGATGAAGAGGAATTTTTTTTTACGGGAGTAGACCATTGTCCTTTGGATTTTTTTGTTTCTCTCTTTTCAATCCCATCCTCCACCCCATGACCGGTTGGACGATCCCGATCAAAAAGAATTCGACGGCGAATTTTCTGGTTCCTGCGAAAAACCCTCGACCGCGAAATTGAAACAAGCCCCCGAAATACTCCATGGCCAGTCGGACCAAGAACCGCAGCCTTTCCGGGGCGCGCTTATGGTGGGTCGGCCAAAGGGAGACCAGAACCCCGTAGGATTCGGCGCGCATTTTCAAATAGGTCCGGAAAGTTTTTCCAAAACGCCGCCATGGGTGGACGACAGTCGCGCCTTCCACAAAGACGGATTTTTCCCCCGCATGGTCAAGCCGGTAGCGCCACTCCATATCCTCAAGGCAAGGATATGGGAACTTTTCGCAAAACCCACCCAGCCTTTGGTAAAGTTCCTTGTTGAAGCATATGTTGCAGGACCAGAGTAGCCCACCTTGCACATTGACCGGCGATTCCTCGTCGAGGCGCGACCGC
>JBIIHW010000014.1:0-109740 GCA_044235425.1 Pirellulaceae bacterium | reverse complement strand
CCGACCTTGTGTCAGTCGAGAGCCGCTCCCGTCCCGACCTTGCGTCGGGCGAGAGCTGCTCCCGACCCGACCTTGCGTCGGGCGAAGCAATGACTTCCGAGGTTACCTGCGGCTTTTCACCGCGACGGCAAGTAACCGAGGAAGTCGTTCCTCCGACTGGCACAGGGCCGGTCGAGAGCTGCTCCCGTCCCGACCTTGCGTCGGGCGAGAGCTGCTCCCGACCCGACCTTGCGTCGGGCGAAGCAATGACTTCCGCGGTTACCTGCGGCTTTTCAACGCGACGGCAAGTAACCGAGGAAGTCGTCGCTCCGACTGGCACAGGGCCAGTCGAGAGTTGCTCACGTCCCGACCTTGCGTCGGGCGAGAGCTGCTCCCGACCCGACCTTGCGTCGGGCGAAGCAATGACTTCCGCGGTTACCTGCGGCTTTCCAACGCGACGGCAAGTAACCGAGGAAGTCGTTCCTCCGACTGGCACAGGGCCAGTCGAGAGCTGCTCACGTCCCGACCTTGCGTCGGGCGAGAGCAGCTCCCGTCCCGACCTTGCGTCGGGCGAAGCAATGACTTCCGCGGTTACCTGCGGCTTTTCAACGCGACGGCGAGTAACCGAGGAAGTCGTTCCTCCGACTGGCACGGGGCCAGTCGAGAGCTGCTCCCGTCCCGACCTTGCGTCAGTCGAGAGCCGCTCCCGACCCGACCTTGCGTCAGTCGAGGGCTGCTCCCGACCCGACCTTGCGTCGGGCGAAGCAATGACTTCCGAGGTTACCTGCGGCTTTTCAACGCGACGGCAAGTAACCGAGGAAGTCGTTGCTCCGACTGGCACAGGGCCAGTCGAGAGCTGCTCATGTTCCGACCTTGCGTCAGTCGAGAGCTGCTCCCGTCCCGACCTTGTGTCAGTCGAGAGCCGCTCCCGACCCGACCTTGCGTCGGGCGAGAGCTGCTCCCGACCCGACCTTGCGTCGGGCGAAGCAATGACTTCCGAGGTTACCTGCGGCTTTTCAACGCGACGGCAAGTAACCGAACGCTAATCAAAGCTTACACTCCCGCAGAAGTCGCCTCGGAGAGGCGACCGACAATGTCGCCCGACTTTCCAAGTCGGTAAGCGAAACGCTAGAAGGCAAAGCTTACACTCCCGCAGAAGTCGCCTCGGAGAGGCGACCGACGATGTCGCCCGACAATGAGACACCAAGGACTACGAAGCGGCGCGGAGTAACTTCCAGAGTTGCTGCAGCTCAGTGACGGCCGTACTGGGGAGTTTGCCGCCAGCGTAGGCAAGCTGACAATAGAGGTCCGCGACGGTAACTGCTTCCCGAGCAAGCCGCGGTTCGCGCTTGGTGAGCTGCTGGGCGAATTCGAGCGGGGTTTGCTCGCTGCCACGCGGCTGACCACGTTCACGAGCCCAAGCTTCCAGCGCTGCAAAGCTGTAACGCACCAGCTCCGCGGGCGACTTACCTCGAGCACCACCCGTCGTAAAAGGATCGGGAAAGTCGTGAAAGCCCAGCGGTGGCACGACCGATTCCGTCGTCGTTTCTGCCGCCACAGCGGACTTCGCCGCCTGGCCTGACCAAAACTCCCGCCATTCAAGCAGAAGTGCTTGCCACCAGCGAGCCAGACGCTCGCGATTCCACCAGGCCACGACCAGGAGTGCCAGGATTCCGACCAGGATCACAATCCAGCGCAAAAAACCAACGAAGCTCGACAAGAGCGACGTGAGGGATGCCCAAGTCGATGTTTGATTCGCAGAAGTACGGCTCGGCTGAGCTTGCTGCTGTTGTTGAGGCTGCTGCTGTTGAGGCTGCTGTTGAGACGGCTGCTGTTGTTGTTGAGACGGCTGCTGTTGTTGTTGAGACGGCTGCTGCTGTTGAGACGGTTGCTGCTGTTGCTGCTGTTGCTGTTGCTGTGGCTGCTGTGGCTGCTGTGGCTGCTGTGGTTGCTGTGGTTGCTGCTGCTGCGAACCAGGCTGCTGCTGTGAACCAGGCTGCTGCTGCGAACCGGGCCGCTGCTGTGAACCAGGCGGCTGCTGTGAACCAGGCTGCTGCTGCGAACCAGGCTGCGGCTGTGAACCAGGCGGCTGCTGCGAACCAGGCGGCCGCTGCTGTGAACCAGGCGGCTGCTGTGAACCAGGCTGCTGCTGCGAACCAGGCGGCGGCTGCGAACCAGGCTGCGGCTGTGAACCAGGCTGCTGCTGAGAACCAGGCGGCTGCGGTTGAGAACCTGGCGGCTGCTGAGAACCCGGTTGCTGTTGTGGCTGAGATCCCGGTGACGACTTTTGCTGCGAGGGCTGTGGCGCGGCGGCCGTGCCGTACGATCGTGGCTCCGTTGCTGCTTGACCAAAACCCCACCGCGATGGCTGCAACACTCGAGAACTCGCCAGCGGCTGAAAAATGCCCGCTGAACGCGGTCGCGGAATCAGCGACACCCCCAGCAGGATTGCCAAGATCAACGCCAATCCCGCCGCTAGCCAGATCGCCGTCATCTCACCGCGCATCTCCACCTTGCGCTGACGCAAATAACGACGCAAATTTAAAAAGCTCGTCGATACCAACAACGTCAAAGCACTCGCCAAGTACAGCGACAGAAATCGAGCTGCCGTCGCATGACTATCCGCACGATCACTCGGAATGAACCACTGCCCAAGCCCAAATAGCGGCAGCGAAGCCAGCATAAAATAGATCACCCAGACGCCCGGCGTATGTCGGCCTCCACTAGGAGCAAACCAGCGCTGCAGTCGCTGCACCACAGCCGGTGCCGTCCGATCCAGTTCCTCTAAATCCTCACTCGCCAGCGTTCCGCCGTCCGGCTGCTCGAACCGCGCAGCCCCACCCTCACTCACCTTCCGTTCTGCCCCACGCACTCCCGCACTCGTCACTCCCGCACTCGTCACTCCCGCACTCGTCACTCCCGACATCAGCTCCGCATCGCCCGCCACCCGACTGAACCCCATCGCCCCCAATAAGCCCTCGCCCGACGCGTCCTCCGCTTCGTCGATCACCGTGCAGTCCCAGGTCAGTTTGTGGGCACTCCACCAAATCACGCCCAGCAAACTCCAGTTGATCAAGGTGGTGAAACCGGCAAGTTGGCCGTCATACGAGACAAATTTCCCCATCGCCAGCGCCGCCACGATGGCCAGCGGCAAGGCAAATGCCGACGCATACGCCTTCCCATTTTCAATCGCGATCCGCGCTACCGCCACCACACCCATCACATACATCGCAAAGATAAATCGCAGTCGTCCATCGTATTGGCCGCGATAGAACGCTTCGAGCAAGAAGAAGGCGAGGCTCCCCAGCAGCACCATCACGAGCGCTGGGTTGAGGCCAACGAGCAGATAATCGGTGAGCGTTTTTTGAGGTCGCTGATTCATGACGCCTTATCCTACCACGTAGCGGCGGCAGATCAGCGCGATCGACTCGCGATCACGCAGCTGCCGCGGCTCCACGCCTTCTGCCAGCAACGCACCAGCCGCCTGCGCATATTCGTATTCGTCAAAACAGTTCACCAGAGCCGTGACCGCCAGCCCTCGGCGCCGCAAAGTTCCCAGCGCGATCGCTACGTCGCTGGTCACGGTCGACACGATCGCCACCACGGTCGCATCGCGCGGTACTCGACTGTCCGTTTCGGCAATCAGCTGAGCGAGCGTCAGGCCGTCGGTGAGTTCCAAGCGCGCTAGTGTTTCCTGAATCTGCCGAAATGTTTCGGGACCACGGCGAGTCGGCACGACGACCGGTCGCAAGCGGTCACTCGCTGCCCACATCCCGCTCGCCTGCCGCAGCGATTGCCGCGTGCGCCAATCGTGCGAGTAGCCTTCCTGACGAATGCGGTCCGCCGCGTCGCGTCCGTTGGTTACCAGTCCACACTGCTGCCCCATGTGATAGAGCACGTGGGCCAGCGAGGCCGCTGCGGTTATCGCCAGTTCGCTGCGCAGCGGTTCATGAGCCGCCGGATGACTCTGCTGATGAAAATCAATCAGGATGGTCGCTCCCGCCACCGATGAAGGCTCGTAGATCTTCGAGTGCAAGGTGCCGGTGCGCGCTGTCGCTCGCCAGTGCACTCGATTCAAGGCGTCGCCATTTTGATACGCGCGAACACCGGCCATGCGAGTGGGATCTTCGTAAAGTCGATGCGTCATCCGTACTTCCCCAATCGGACGACGAGAGGCCACGTCATAGCCAGCAATCGGCACAATCTCGGGATAGACCAATAAAAAATTGGGCTCCACTCCAACGCGATACCGTCGATGAAGCCCGAACAGATCACCCGTCTCCACCACCGTTGGACCAAGCTGGTAATAGCCGCGTCGATTGCATTTGAGTTGATAGAGCATCGTCTTGGAGGCGCCCGCTTTGAGCATCACGAGCTGCAGGCGCTGACCGGTCACCTCCAAACGCGGTGGTCGTTGCCAGAGCGCGCTGTGTGGCAATAGATCCTCAATCAACAGCCAGCCAATCGGCCAGCGTCCGACATTCTTTACCGCCACGATCACCGCGACCGTCGTCCCCACCTCGGCCGTCAACTGCTGACAATCACGCCGCACCTCGACGCTTTCCGACCAAGTCTTCGCTAACCAATGACTGACGAACGCCAGCGCGATGATCGCATAGGCGGCATACATCAGCAGACCGAGCTGAAAGACCAAGGTGGCGATACCCAGCGCCACGAGGACCGTGATCGTCAGGTGAGGAAAACGCCGCATCACAAATCACTCGACGCCGGCGCTGCCGACAACGTAGGTACCGCGATTTCTCCCATCACCTCTTCCACCACCTGTGCCGCGGTAATCTTTCGCAGCCGGCTCTCGGGCTTCAAGATCAAGCGATGGGTGAGCACCGGCCCAGCGACTCGTTTCACATCATCCGGCAAGACGTAATTACGACCACGCAGCGCCGCCATCGCTTGCGACGTGCGGAACAAGGCGATCGACGCGCGCGGACTACCACCTAAACTCAAGTCGTCATGGGCCCGCGTATCATGCACAATCTGCATCAGGTAACGACGGACTTTGTCGTCGACGAACACCTCGCGCACCGCCCGCTGACAACTGATCAGCTCCGCTGCCGTAACGACCGGCTCTAGCTTCTCCAGTGGATGCTCGCGCTGCAGCATTTCGAGCATCTTCAGTTCATCGTCCAGCGACGGATAGCCCAGACTGAACTTCATCAGAAAGCGGTCCAGCTGTGCTTCAGGCAACGGAAACGTCCCCTCATGATCCACCGGGTTCTGCGTCGCAATGACGACAAACGGTGGCGTGAGTTTGCGAGTGACTCCATCCACCGTGACACGACTTTCCGCCATTGCTTCCAAGAGAGCCGCTTGAGTTCGCGGGGTCGTTCGATTGATTTCATCGGCGAGCAGCACTTGGGCAAAAATCGGTCCCGGTCGAAATTCAAACTCCACCGATTTGGGATTGAAGATCGACGCGCCGGTCACATCCGTGGGCAACAGATCGGGCGTACACTGAATGCGTTTGAACGAACAGCCAACGCTCGCCGCCAGCGCTCGCGCCAGCATCGTCTTGGCTACGCCGGGTACATCCTCCAGCAGTACGTGACCTTCGCAAAACCAGGAAACCAATGACAGCACGATTTGCTGCCGCTTGCCGACAATCGCCTTCTCGACATTGGTAATGATTTTTCGAGCAACTCCGGTCACATCCGACATGGCAGGCAGACTCCGACAGGGCGAGTTCAGAAGCACGATCGTGATCGGCTTTGATTCTCGCAGAAGCCCTCGGGGAAATACAGGGATAATGCCGTTGTGAGGGGCTAGACGGAGACGATAGATTACAGCGTTATCGTACCGGTCTCGCCTCGATCGCCAGGATCACCGTCATGCTGAAGCTGTGGGGAAATCGCAAAACGCTGTGTGACCACGTAACGCGCCGCGATTTGCTGCATGTCGGTGGCATCGGACTGTGGGGCCTGTCGCTTGCCGGTCTCAATCAGACGCTCGCCGCTCCCACCGCAGCGACGGCAGCGACCGCTGCCAACCCGGCTGCCGCCGGCGACCTACCCGGTTTCGGCCGTGCTAAACGCTGCATTCTGATCTACCTGTTCGGGGCCGCCCCCCAGCATGAAACCTTTGATCCGAAACCGGAAGCACCCGCCGAGATCCAAGGAGAAATGAAAGCCATCGCCACCTCCGTACCCGGACTCTGCTACGGCGAAGGCTTGCCACAGGTCGCACGGATTGCCGATCGCCTCACCACCATTCGCTCGATGTCGCACCCCTATCCGCTGCACGGTGTGGCGTACGCGCTGAGTGGCCTGCCGGTCTACACCACGGATTTAGAGGTGAAACCGCACGATCCCGCGCAGTGGCCCTACTTCGGCTCCGTGGCCGATTGGTACTGGTCGCGCGGTCAAGCACAGACTTCAGATCGAGTGCTCCAGCACGTGGGGCTGCCATGGGTTTTAAATTCCCAGGTCGACGATCTCGGCCTCATCGCGGGCCCCTACGGTTCGTTCCTTGGACGGCAATACGATCCCGTCTGGGCACAGTTTCAGGGTCAGCCGCAAAAAGTCGCGCCGAAATGTCGTCATGAGCAGACGAAGGAATACCAAGACCCCTATGCCGCCTGCTCGCGCGATGCGAATTTCGTCTTCCATGGCGCCACTCCCAAGGGAGCTCTGCCGGCTGATGGACAGTTCGCACTGCGGCGTACCTTGCTGCAGCAATTTGATGAATCGCGGCGTGCCCTAGATGCAGCCGCCCGCGTACGTGACTTTCAAACGCAAAAGTCCCGCGCCTTGGCACTCCTCACCGCCCCAGCCCTCCGCGACGCCCTCGATATTGGCCGCGAAAAAACCGAATTACGGGAACGCTACGGTTACACCCTGTTTGGACAATCCTGTCTCGCCGCCCGACGACTGGTGGAGGCTGGCAGTCGGTTTGTGTCCGTTTTCTGGGATGCCTTTGGAACCTATTTCAGCGGCGGCTGGGACACGCACCAAAATCACTATCCACGCCTGAAACAATACCTGCTCCCCGGTTTCGACGCCGCCTTTGCCGCGCTCATCGAAGATCTGGAACAGCGCGGGTTACTCGATGACACGCTGATCGTCTGTACGACCGAGCATGGTCGTACGCCCCAGATCGATTCCAAGCCCGCTGGCGCGGCACGCCATCATTGGTCGAAAGCCTATTGCACGCTACTGGCCGGTGGTGGAGCACCGCGGGGAGCGGTGGTTGGTCGTACCGATCGGCAAGCTGGTGAAGTGGTCGACCTGCCGATCACCCCAAAAGATATCCAAGCCACCGCTTTCCACTGGCTGGGGATTCCGGCCGAAACGCACATGCCAGACCGACTCGGCCGGCCACTCCCCATCGCCGGCGAAGGCCGAGTGCGTCGGGAACTGTTGTAAAGCGCGGCTGCGTCACTGGACATCATCCGCATGCATAACACGGCTACCGCTGCGATGCGGAGTCATGCTGTGACAGCGCGAGCAGTTGACGGGCGGCGTCGAGCTGAGGATCGGTCAGCTCGATCCGCAGCGAGCCATTTTCAAATCGCTGCTGCAGCGCGTCGCGATGCCGCTGACGGATGTCGGCCGCTGCCGCTCGCACCCGCGCCACTCGACAACACCAGGTGAGCGCGATCAGCGCGACCACAAAGACCGGTAGCACGCTCAGCACAAAACTCGACAACAGCATCCCACCTGTCGGCGCCGGAAACTCCTGCCACTGACTAGCCCCGGCCAACAGCGCGTCATGATGCGCGATCAGATAGGCACGATAGAGTGCGACTAAGGGACCGATGAGCAAAAAAAGAAAACTGCTTGTCGCTAACCATGCAAACAAGTAGACAACACTTGTCGTGGCACGATGCCCTCGAACCACATCCTGCAGGATGCGACGTGAGTCGGCTTCAGCCCCGTCTAACCCGACGATGCGAATCCCATCCGCTTCGCCGTGAGCCAATGCATCGATACCTGCCGCCGCGCCCACTCCATCGGCGACGGCAGAAACTCCGCCCCGGGCTTGCTCACTTCCCGCCAGATCCACCGGTAACGAAGCCGATACCGCCACTCGAAATTGACGAATCGCGCCGCGAAATTCATCCCGCAATAATCGCTCCACTCGCTCGCTAAGCCCCGCGAGTAGCTGCCGGGAAGCGACTGTGAAATCCCGTGTATTGCGCGCTGCCTGAAGCGCAGTGAGCACCAGCGAGGGAAGACTGCCGATGAGTGACAGCGCCAGCCGATCCCACGCTCCAGCCGTAATCGCCAGCAGCCCCAGGAGCGAACGATAGGGAAAACAGATCGTCGGCGTCCGCTCGATCCAGTCAGCCCGTAATCGCGGGCGCAGCGCCAACCGCACTTCGTCCTCTTCGCCCACCAACTCCGCGAGCAGTCGTTCCGGCAGATGATGCGTAAGCTTCTCGAGTTGCTCGATGGGCGCCAGCACGCGCTGGCGAAACGGCAGCAGTGTTGTTGCCAGTTGCTGCTGAGCCACATGCCAGCGATGGCGCATCTGCCGATCCGTCGCCTCGCGCAATTGAGCCACTCGGCCCAGCGCCGGAGTCAGCGTCAGCTGCAGTCGAGTTTGTACCAGCTGCCGAGCGGCGTCCTCGCCAAACAGATCGTGATCCGGCATGTAGCACGGTTCCAGCCACTGGATCTGCGGTGCCATTCTTCGCCACTGCTCCATTTCCCGCTGCACGTCCGCGCGCTGGGTGGCTGTTGGCCCCCCCGCTGCCGCAGCGGACTCGGAGTTTTCCACCGGTGTACCCGCCGACGAAACTGGCAGAGGCGATTTCGGGACCACTGGCCGATAGCGAATCACGGGCAAGATAACCGAGCCATCCAGCTCGGCGATCCAACGCGCGAGCCCACCGTCTCGCACTTGGGCAAACGAGCAGACGAGCAGCTTGATCGTGGCTGCAGCTCCGACCGTCCCCGCCAGGGTCCGACGCAGAGCATCTAGGTCTGAGTGTCCGGGGGTATCGGCAACGACATAGGGTCGCCCCAGATCAAGCAGCCGATTTTGCGGCACCAGCCAGAATCGCTCGTTAGTTCTTAACGTGGCGGGTGGATAGGTGTGTGCGGACGAATTGATCGAGCTGGCCGCGCCAAGCAATTCCGTCGACCCGGATGAGAGCGCGTTGAGCCCCGGCGGCGCGCTGGGACCAAACCACGTGACACCGTCGGTACGATCCTCATGATTTTGTCCCGTACGCAGTTCGCCACGCAACGTCTCATTGTCTTGATGACTGGTTAGGAAGCAGCGCGCAAGCCACGACTTGCCCTCACCCAGCGAACCGATGATCACGAGCGTTGGTGTTGAGTCCGCTCCCCGTTCCACCAGGCGCCGCACATCCTGGCGTAACGAGCTGGTGATGAAGTGAATCCGCGGCCACCAGTCGCTGCCCGCGAAAAGTCGCTCGGCAGCCGCTTCCACCCGAGTACACCACGGCTCCAGGTCCAAGTGCCACTCAGCCATCAGCCAGCTCCTTGTTCCACTGAGCCCAAGCTGGCCCCAGCTGCCACAGCCGCGTGTCTTCCAGCGCGTAAATCACAGCGGTCGGTGGTAATTGCGGATCGGGCAGCACAAATTCCTGTCGCTGCTCGCCAGCACCGAACTGCACCCGCGGCGGTGACTGATCCAGCTGACGCGGAAGTGCGAAAGCATCACAAGCCAAGGCGAAGAGCCGCGAGAGATAGGGGAGCGTGTTGAGTTCAATGGCTCGTAACTGAAAGCCCACGTAGGCACCCGCTGCACCTCCACCCGCCACCAGGAGCGCCTTGATGCCAGGAGCATAAAACGCGATGGTAGCGGTCAGCTTATAGGAGACCAGCAGCGTTGCTCCGCCATCGACGAGTGCCGTGACGAGTCCACCGACGGCGGCGACTGTGCCCAGCGCGCGGAAGAGCCCCAAAACTGCGGCCTTGGTTTTTTGCCAAATACCCAGATGATCCCACACATCGCGTGTCATTCGATCGAGCTGTTCGGTGGAATGCTCAAAACGCTGATGTAATAGTTGGCTCAAGATGCTGTGCCAAGCTTGTTCAAGTCGAGCGGGATCGGCATCTGCGGGTACCCAGCGCAGGCCTCGCATCTCCGCGCCGAGCGTCGCGGCACTGGCTACTTCCGTGCCCTCCAAACGCAGCTCCTGCCCCAATTGCCGAGTGAGATCGGAGAGTGCCTCCTGCGGCTCGCGCAGTCGCTGCAGCCACTGCCGCACATCCCCGATGCGCCGCGTCCCCCAAGCAATCGCACGCTCGAAAGGGGCGGCCACGGTGAGTGGCATGCGGACATACCAAGGTGCCGTGCGCGTGAAACTCTCCTTGAGTGCCAGGGAAAAATCGGGAGTCGTCAGCTGCAGCGGCTGCTCATTCAGATCCGTGAAGGGACGGCGACAAAACGCCAGTAACCCCGCATGTGAATCGGCCACTCGAAGCCGCCGCGCCTCACGCCATTGACCCACCGTTTGCAGGGACTCCCGCAGCACACGCCGCAGTTCCCGCCACTGATCGTCCAGCTGCTGCCGCTGCAAGGCGGTGAGGTCCAGTTTTTTGGGTAAATGACAAAGAAATCGCTCGGCCGATATCGTCGCCGGTGCATTCGACTCATCCGTTTCCCGCAGCTCGAAAAACTGTGGAAAGCCGGCCCCCGTAGCAGCGCCCTCGCCCACCAAGCGAGCGACCAGGGCGGGCGGCGTCAACTCGCGCCAGCCCGGCTGATCGCGCCGTGCTTCAATGTCAAAATCAAACGCCCCGTAACAATGGTCCGCCGGCAATTCGTATTCGCTCAAGAGACGCTGCAAATCATGATCGGTGCGAGTGCGAGTGGGTTGGCCGCGCTCAGGTCGGATGCGATTGATAAGCAGCCAGATCGGTGCCGCCGCTTTCCGCTGCCGCAGATTGGCCAGCAGATCATCGAGCAGTCCATCACGAATTCGCACTCGGTCCCACACCACCAGCAGCGCCGAACAAATGCGCGAGGCATCACAGAGAAATGCCAGCCGCGGATTCTCCTGCGGACTCGCCGTCGGCGCCGCAGGACCGGCCGAGCCGCCGCCCGAATCACTCGCTGCGACTGTGCTCGTTCCCGCTGCACTCGTTCCCGCTGCACTCGTTCTTGCTGCGCTCGTTCCCGCTGCACTGGGTGCTGCGTGATGGGGACGATCGCGCGTCTGCACATCGGGACAGTCCAGGAGCGCCGCGCCCAGTTCATTCAGAGCAGGATCAGCGGCGATCAGCGGCACGCTGAGCAGATCGAGGCGATCGCGACCACTGCGATACTGCTGAGCCGCCTGCTCGCGATCCTCCGCTAAAAACTCAAAGCGATCTCCATGCACAGCCGCCAACAGCTGCAGCAGGCTGGTCTTTTGAGTCGCATTTTGTAGCCAATCACTCGGCACCCAATAAACAAACCGATGGGTGCCCTGAGCCGCTTCCTCGCCGCGTGGCAGCCGCTGCTGCCCCGTCTCACTCAAAAAACTAGCCACCACACTCGACTTGCCCGCATTCAATTCTCCCAGCACGGCAATGATCGGCTGGGCGAGCATCTGCAGGCTGGCCTGCGCGGCGTCGATCAACTGCGGCACGGAGTCAGCCGTCTGGGGCGAACCGGCCAGCCGCAGTGCCTGCTCCAGCGTCAAGCCGCGCGCGGCACCCGGCTCAATAGAAAAGGATGCGGTGAGCAGCGGCTGCGCGCGCAGACCACTCAACGTTTCTAATTGCTGCTGACGATGATGAAAAAATGAATCCATGGATCGCACGTGATAGTGGAGTCAGGACTCATTGTAATCACGACTGTCTTGGTGGTGTCAGATCCCTGTCTGATAATGGCGATTGATGAGGTCATTTTGAATCCAGAGCAGCTTCTGGAAGGCACGCAGCGTAGTCGCCTCCGCCGCCCGCTCCAGATTCAGCCCCAGAATCGTGGTGGTCACCGCATCCGCCACGAAGCCCATCAGGGCGTTCATCTGCACCAGTGGAACGTTGATCTCGCTGGAACCAGCTCGCGGCGTATGAATCTTGCCGACCATGTCGAGATAACTCAGGAATTGCCCGTCATACGGCTTGGTGACGAGTGCCACGAGGTAGTGTGCCAAATGGTTTTTGCGGAACTGAATCTGCGGGTGGCTAGCGGTGAGTTCCGCAAGTTCGGTGGGGAGATCTCCCGCGTAGCCCGACTGCCGCGGGAGAAAATGTCGCCAAGTGGCGTCGTAAGTCTGCAGTTTGTCGTAGACGGCATTGACCAGCCCTGGGACCAACGGTCCCAGCAGCGACGCCGCTCCATGAATCGCTTCAATATCCGCCGCTCCAAAACCCATAAACTCCGCCAGATACTGAAAGCGATACCCCAGATCAGACTCCAATCGTGGTTCGTCAATGTGATGCATGGTGCTCATCTCCTCAGCAGTCGGTAGCGATCTTCTTCCTGACAGCAATGCCCAACCTGCACCACCGTCAGCCAAACCTCCGGCAGCCCTCAGCCCAACCTGACGGCCAGCCTGGGAACCGAACTGGACAACCTTATCCAGTTACTAAGAAACTACCCGAGCGCTAATTGGATGTCAACGTCCAGTTTAAAAGACCGACGGGCCCCGACGCGAACGGGGCCGCTCTGCGGTAGAATCACCAGGCGTCGCCGGCAGCAGAGAGCAGCGGCTGGAGACCTGGAACGGGACCAGCCCGGGTGGCGGCTCCCGGAGTGCCTGGTTCGGCTGCCGATTCATTCCTCGCAGGGAGCAAAAATAGCATGTTTTCGCAAACCGTTGAGTATGCGCTGCGAGCGGTGGTGTATCTGGCAGATCAGGCTCCCGAGGCACGAACGACCGAGCAAATCTCCACCGCCACACTGGTTCCCAAACCATACCTCTCCAAAGTCATTCAAGGACTTTGTGCTGCCTTGGTCTTGAAATCCCGCCGTGGTGCGGGTGGTGGAGTCTCGCTTGTCACCACGCCCGACAAACTGACCATCCTGGACGTCGTTAACGCTGTGGAACCCATCGTCCGCATTAGCGAATGCCCGCTGGGACTGAAAACACATGGCAAGCGACTCTGCCCGCTCCATCGCCGCATGGATAATGCCCTCGCCACGCTGGAACAGGCTTTCCTCAACACGACGCTCGCCGAAGTGCTCGCGGAGCCGACGAAGAGCCGTCCCCTGTGCGACGTTCCGGCCCCAGCCAAAAAAACTTAGGGAACCACTGCCGGCCCGTAGACTTTGCCGCTGCCGGTTGTTGCTCCGTTACTCGAGCGCCGCTAGAATCGCCCGCGTTCTGCCCGTGCTTTCGCATGTTTTTCTGCTTTTGGCTGATTCCTGCCCCTGGGCGGCGTGCCGGTCATTCAGCAGCCCGACGTCAGACGCGCGGCATTGTTTTATCAATTGTTGGACAAGTTAAATCGAGCTTTACGATGAGTGAACTTTGTGATTTCGGGCTGATTGGTTTGGCGGTCATGGGCGAAAACCTGGCGCTGAATGTGGAGAGTCGTGGCTTTCGCGTGGCGGTCTACAACCGTTCGGTGGACAAAGTCGACGCCTTGATTAAGGGTCGAGCAGCGGGCAAGAAGTTTGTCGGTTGCCATTCCATCGCCGACCTCGTCAAAAACCTCGCTCGGCCACGCAAAGTCATGATGCTCGTCAAAGCTGGTGCCGCAGTCGACGAACTGATCGAACAGTTGATTCCTCACCTGGAACCGGGTGACGTCATCATTGATGGCGGCAACGAGCACTATACCAACACGGAACGACGCACCGCATACATTGAAAGTAAGGGACTCCTGTTCATCGGCACGGGCGTGTCGGGCGGCGAAGAGGGCGCGCTGAAGGGACCGAGCTTGATGCCCGGCGGCAGCGTCGCGGCTTGGCCGATCATTAAACCCATTTTTCAGGCCATCGCCGCCAAGGTTGGACCGAATCACGACATCCCCTGCTGTGAATGGGTCGGCCCTCGCGGTGCGGGTCAATACGTGAAGATGGTGCATAACGGCATCGAATACGGCGACATGCAGCTCATCTGCGAAGCCTACTTCCTCCTCAAGCAAGCACTCGGCTTATCCAACGCGGAACTCTACGACGTCTTTGACACCTGGAACCGCGGTGAACTGCAAAGCTACTTGATTGAAATCACGCGCGACATCTTCAGCGTGCGCGATGAACTGGCCGAAGGCGAACTGGTCGACAAGATTCTAGATACCGCCGGTGCCAAGGGAACCGGGAAATGGATGAGTCAACTGGCGCTCGATCTGGGTGTCCCCAGTACGCTCGTCACGCAAGCGGTTTTCTCGCGCTGCTTGTCCGCTCAAAAAGCAGCACGAGTGCGTGCCAGCAGCGTACTGCCCGGCCCGGACGCCACCCCCGGCAGCGTGAACCTTGGTTCGAAATCGGAGTTCATCGAAGCCGTTCGGCAAGCGCTCTACGCATCCAAGATCTGCAGCTACGCGCAGGGATTTGTGCAGTTACAAGCCGCAGCCAAAGAACACAACTGGCCACTGAACTACGGAGATTGTGCTCTGCTCTGGCGCGGCGGCTGCATCATTCGAGCGCAGTTTCTGGATCGCATCAAGGAAGCCTTTGACGCTCAACCCCAACTCGAGAATCTCCTCTTGGCTCCCTACTTCACGGAAGCGATGAAGAAGAGCCAAAAGGCGTGGCGACACGTCATCTCCCTGGCTACTCAACTCGGCCTCCCGTTGCCGGCCTTCAGCACCGCGCTGGCCTACTACGACAGCTATCGACTGGCTTCGCTGCCGGCCAATCTGCTGCAAGCTCAGCGCGATTACTTTGGAGCTCACACGTATCAGCGCACGGACCGCGAGGGTGTGTTCCATACGGAATGGCTGCATCTGCGTAAGACGCCTCGACCGTAGTGCCGTCCACGTTCTTCACTCAGCAGCGGCAGTTTTTAGCCACGAAGGTCTCTACGCATGTCCCAGACATTGGTCATTTTCGGTGCCTCCGGCGATCTCACCAGTCGCAAGCTGATTCCCGCTTTGTTTGAACTGTACCGCAAGAAGCGACTCGCGCCCGACACGCGCATCGTGGGCGTGTCGCGAACGAAGTACACGTCGGATGCCTGGCGCGATGACCTCGTCAAAGTCATGAAGAAGCTAACGGGCAAAGAAGTCGATGCCACCTCGTGGAACGAATTCGCCCCGCTGCTGCATTACTTGCCACTGGACATTCAGCAGCCCAGCGACTTCGCCCAGCTCGGTACGGCACTCGCCGATATCGAACAGGGACAGAAGTCTAATCGAGTTTACTATCTCTCAACACTGCCGCGTCTCTACGCTCAAGTGGCCGCGCAACTTGGTGCGGCGGGCTTGGCATCCGAAGAGAACGGCGCGCGGCGCATTGTGATCGAGAAACCATTTGGTCACGATCGCATGTCCGCTCGGCAACTCAACGATTCCCTCCATGAAGTGTTTTCGGAGCGGCAGATCTTCCGCATCGATCACTACCTCGGCAAGGAAACCGTACAGAATCTGCTCGTGCTGCGCTTCGCCAATTCGATTTTCGAGCCGATTTGGAATCGCAACTATATCGATCATGTGCAGATCACGGTCGCCGAAGAAGTGACGGTTGGTCGGCGCGGCGCTTACTACGATGAATCGGGCGTGCTGCGCGACATGTTCCAAAACCACCTGCTGCAGCTGATGATGGTCACGGCGATGGAATCGCCCGCCCGCTACGACGCTGATCTGGTGCGTGATGAGAAAGTAAAAGTGCTGCGCTCGGTGCGTTCGCTGCAAGGTGCAACGTTCGCCCAGGACACCTTTCGAGGCCAGTACACGGGCTACCGAGACGAGGAAGGTGTACCCAAGGATAGCGAAACGGCTACCTTCGCGGCCCTCAAGCTGCACGTCGATAACTGGCGCTGGAATGGAGTCCCCTTCTATCTGCGCAGCGGCAAAGCGATGTCCTGCCGCACGACTCAAATCGTCATCCAGTTTCGTGAACCACCGCACATGCTGTTTGCCGACGGACCTCGCCGACACATGGATGCCAATCGACTGGTGATGCAGATTCAACCAGCGGAAGGCATTCAACTGCAGTTCCAGACAAAGATTCCCGACGCCGGCATGCGCCTGCAAATGACCGATCTGGACTTCCAATTCGGCCGGGAATTCTCCGGCTCGCTGCCCGATGCCTACCAGCGCCTGCTCCTCGACGCCCTCAACGGTGACGCCAGCTTGTTTGCCCGCAGTGACGAAGTGGAGTTGGCCTGGGGAATCATCGACCCGATTTTGAAAGCCTGGCAGAGCCCGGCAGCTCCCGAATTACACTTCTATCCGGTTAACGCCTGGGGCCCCGATGCCTGCGTCGATTGGATGCATGGTCAAAAACGGGAATGGTTTGACTTCTGCCCCGTGCTGAAATAGCGATCAATTCGACCGGCGACCAGCCAGTGCTCGTTCACCTGCTTCGAGCACTTCCACGATCCGGTCGACGTCGTACACGCAGCCACCCCAGGTACCGCCCCCGACACGCTGCAGCGCTGCCCAGAGTCGCGTGTCGGCCGGAAGCTGAGCATCCGGCTGCAGGTCACCCCGCGGTTCACGCTCGGCTAACACTCGACCTCCCTCTTCCGGCGACAACGTCTGCGTGGCATCGCCCACGAAGTCGATCGTGCCGACGAGTTGTTGGCGATCGATGATAATCTGAATGCGATCACCATCCCGCAGTTTCCCGATCGGACCTCCGGCCAGCGCCTCGGGCCCCACGTGACCGATACAGGCCCCCGTGCTCACACCGGAAAACCGTGCGTCGGTGACGACCGCCACTTCACGCCCCCAGGGGATGAACTTCAGCGCTGAGGTAATCTGATAGGTTTCTTCCATTCCTGATCCCAGTGGTCCGCGGGCGATCAGCACGAGAATATCGCCCGGCTTGATCGGCCGCTCGCCTTGTCCCTTGATCGCCGCAATGGCCGCGCGTTCGGTCGTGAACACACGTGCCGGTCCCGTCTTGCGGTAGACGCCATCCGCATCAATGACTTGCGGATCGATCGACGTCGCTTTAATGACCGATCCTTCGGGACAGAGATTGCCGGTAGGAAAACAGACCGTACTCGTCAGACCGCGGCGCCGCGCCTCGGCCGGTGGAATAATAACGTTGTCGGGATCAATCCCGTCGCGGTCGCGCAGCAGCTGCCGCACCCGCTGACGACGCTCGGACTTCTCCCACCAAGCGAGCACTTCGCCCAGCGGTTGACCGGTGACGGTGAGCGCCTCGAGTCGCAGCAGGTTGAGGTTCCGCAGGTGCAGCATGATCTCCGGTACCCCCCCCGCCAGAAACACGCGTACAGTCGGGTGATTCGTCGGACCGTTGGGCAACACGTCTACGAACCGTGGCACCGCACGATTGACCTCGCTCCACTTCTCGACGGACGGACGCGGCAGTCCAGCGGCAAACGCGATGGCGGGAACGTGCAGCAACAAATTGGTGGAACCGCCGCAAGCGGCATGCACTACCAGTGCGTTATGAATGGAATCCTCGGTCAGGATGTGACGCGTATGAATCTTGCGCTGGGTGAGTTGATGCAGGGCTTGAGCACTGCGCGTGGCAAGTTCCAGCCAGATCGGCTGACCGCTTGGAGCCAGTGCCGAGTGGGGTAGCGCCAATCCCAGTGCTTCCGCGATGACCTGCGAGGTGGCAGCAGTACCCAGAAACTGGCAACCTCCTCCGGGAGAACCGCAAGCCGCACAGCCCGCCGTCGCCGCCTCTTCCAAACTGATTTGACCATGGGCATACCGAGCCCCAATCGTTTGCACTTTCCCAGCATCCTCGCCATGCGTCGGTGGCAACGTCACTCCCCCAGGCACCAGCACGGTCGGCAGATCGTGCATGGCAGCCAAGGCGAGCATCATGGCGGGCAGCCCTTTATCACACGTGGCCACCCCCAGCACGCCACGCCGCTGGGGCAGCGAGCGGATCAGACGCCGCAAAATCACGGCCGCATCATTGCGATAAGGAAGACTGTCGAACATGCCGGTTGTGCCCTGCGTCCGACCATCGCATGGGTCCGAGCAGTAGGCGGCAAAAGGCACGCCCCCGAGCGACTTCAGCTCCCGCGCCGCAGCCTGCACCAGCAGCCCCACCTCCCAGTGACCCGTGTGATACCCCAGCGCAATCGGACGTCCGTCCGGAGCTCGTACCCCGCCCTGAGTGCTGAGGATCAGAAACTGCGGACCCAGCAGTTCGCGGGGCTCCCAACCCATGCCGGCGTTCTGGGTCAGTCCAAATAAGTCGCCGCTCGACCACTCCCGCAGAATGGTGTCGCTGAGTGGCAACTGACCAGCAGGGCCCGCACCATGGGTTAAAATGTCGTAAATCTGAGGCGCGGACGAGTCGAGTGTGGCAAGAAAATCGCTCATGGATACTCTGGTGGGAAGACGAAGACAGGCGGACCATACCAATTTATGATACCGATCTCCGACGATACCGACAGACCACGTCCCCGACGGCGGCGGCCTCAACCCCACCGGGCGTTAAGGGATCACGCTGCAGTGCGGTTACCGTCATCACACAAGCAAATAACGATGAGCGGTGGTAAGCGATGGGTGAGCTGAGTCATTTTGACGAGCACGGTGCGAGCCGTATGGTGGACGTGGGCGACAAGCCGATAACCGTCCGCGTAGCACGGGCCAGCGGCCAAGTGGAAATGCTGCCAACCACCCTGGAATTGATTCGCAGTCGCGCCCTCGCCAAGGGTGACGTGCTCGAGGTGGCCCGGATCGCCGGCATCATGGCTGCCAAGCGAACCAGCGACCTGATTCCGCTCTGCCATCCCCTGAGCCTTGACCGAGTTACGATCGACTTTTCGTTTCCCCGGGCCAACTGCTTGGAGATCCTGGCAACCGTCCAGGCCACCGGCAAAACGGGAGTCGAGATGGAAGCCTTGACTGCGGTCAGCGTCACCGGCTTGACCGTGTACGACATGTGCAAGGCGGTGGATCGCAGTATGGTCCTGACGCACGTGCAGTTGGAGGAAAAATCGGGAGGGCAGCGAGGCGACTACGTTCGAGGTACCAGCACGGCGGCAAGCTCAGGGCTGGGCAAGTGACCCCGCGGACGACGAGAGATGGAGATCATGCGATGACTCAGGGAACTGCAACGGTTTTGGAATCCAATGTCACGTCGGCAGCTTTGGCGGCCGAGGTTAAGAGCAGTTTGTTCGGCGTGATCGGCGGGGAGCTGAGTGACGTGGAGTCGCTGCTGAAGCGCGAACTGCGTTCGGATTATCCCTACGTCGACGAACTGGTTCGCTATGGCTGCTTGCTAGGTGGCAAGCGACTGCGGCCCGCTTTGCTCTTGCTGGTCGCAAAAGCTGTCGGAGAGGTTCAGCCGGCCCATCGCACTTTAGCCGCCGTCGTGGAAATGATTCACACCGCGACACTGGTCCACGATGATGTGATTGACGAGGCGGACATGCGGCGCCATTTGGCAACCGTGAATTCCCGCTGGGACAACGAAGCGAGTGTGTTGCTGGGCGATTTCCTTTTCACGCATGCCTTCTATTTAGCCAGTACGATGCCGACGACTCTGGCTTGCCGGCTGATTGGTCACGCGACCAACATCGTCTGTGAAGGCGAACTGCGGCAGAAAGGACAACGCGGCAACCAAGCAACCACTGAGTCGGAATACTTGTCGATCGTGGAAGCGAAGACCGCTGAACTGTGCGCCGTCAGCTGCGAGCTGGGCGCGCATTACGCCGGGGCAACCGAGGAAGTAGCTCAGCAAATGTCCGCCTACGGTCGCGACCTGGGAATCGCCTTTCAAATCGCCGACGATCTGCTCGATTTCGCGGGCGATGAAGAGTCAACCGGAAAGTCGCTCGGCACTGACCTTGAAAAACAACGGCCGACATTGCCGGTCATTCGCTTACTTCAATTGGCCAACTCGACCGATCGAGAGTTGGTGTTGGAAGTCCTGCGCGGTGTCCACAAAAAACCACTTTCGATCCTCGCTCCCTTGCTCACTCGCTATGCCGCTCTCGACTACACCCGTGAGCAGGCTCGTTTTTTCGCTGATCGAGCGGAACGACGATTGACGGGCTTGCCGGATTCGCCAGCCTTGAAAGCGCTCGCTAAGCTGAGCCGCTTTGTGGTTGATCGATCCTACTAAACCGCCCCACAGTGGGTAGCACTCACCTGAGACGCAAACATGTCGGCAACCCCTCCGGAAGCAACTCAGTCAAACGTTGGTCTTTACCTGACAAGCGATTTGATGTTTTCGTCTCGTGTGCTGGGCGACGCTCAGCTGCACGGTTGGCACTTGGAATGCTGTCCCACGGTCGCTCGCCTGCTCGCCCGACTTGAGGAACTGACGAGCGGCGGAAAAACGCCCGCTCTCCTCTTGATCGATCTCGCCATGCCGGACATCGTATGGCCTGACTTCGCTCACCAAGTACGTAAATCGGGAGCGACCTTTCCTTGGATAGCCTACGGACCGCATGTGCGCGAGGAGCAGCTGTCAGCCGCCGTGGCCGCTGGCTGCACCGAGGTACTCACACGCGGACAGTTCAACGCCACCTTCCCCCTGATTCTCCGCCGCTACCTCGGTAACTGAGCGGCGAATCTAACTTCTGGTGAAGCGCTGACTTCCGCGGTTACCTGCCGATTCTCATCGCGACGGCGAGTAACCTACAACGGAAGGGGCATTGGGCGACGGAGCAGTCGCCTGCGGCTCAGAGCCGATCCTTAGCGCGGGCGAGCGTCCGCAGTTGCCGCCACTCGCGCAGCGACAATCGAGTTGCGGCACTCGCCAAACGGCGGAGCCGTTGCCAGAGCGGGAGGGACATTTCCCCGTTGCGTGCTTCGAACGCACGCATCATGTCGGTATAGCGGCGCCATCCAGACCATGCGCCGGCAAGGACCTGTCGAACTGCTCGACTGCTACCGAGGTATGCCAGATCGGTGTTGATAGGGCCGGCGTCGAGTTGGTGCAGGTAGAGGTCCGCCAGATCAGTCGCGCCGGACGGAATGGAACTGGTACTGCACCACCACGACTCATGGCCGAAATACCGCACGATCAGACTCATGGCCGCAACGGCTTCGTCGAGCCCCCAGCGAGCGGCTTGTTCCCGGGCCACGGCGGATTCAACCGGGTCGTCTGCCAGCCGAGCGAACCAGCCGGTGCAATCGATCACGTCACGAGCAATCTGATCGGGAACGAAGTCATTCCGAACGGCATGGTGTACCGAAAGCAGTAAGCTGAAGGCCGGACGGACGATCGGCACCTCAACACCCATCAACTGGGCCGGTCGAGCCGTGTCGATCAGCGCCGCCACGTCGATCCTGCCGAGTTTCCAGTGCAGATCGAGGTCGGCTCCCGGCCCGATCGTGAGGCTGATCGCCTCGTTGCCTGCCGCGCCCGGAGAGTTCTGCACGAAAGTAATGTACTCGGTAAGCTTGCCGGTTCCCACACTCCGTCGGCAGCCACGTGATTCGAGTAACGTTAGCGCGGCGGGCATGGTGTCTGGACGAATCACCACATCCACATCCTTTAACACGCGTCGCGGCCCGTCCGGATGGAGTTCGGCGACAACGGCGGCCCCCTTGATGGCAACAGCTGGGATACCAGCATCGGTCAGCAGCCGTACCGTATCGCAGCCAGCTCGCAAGCAGACTTTGGTACGGAGCACATCGATGGCCGACTCCCGGACCACAGCTGCCGCTTCGACTGCCGGAAGAGATAAAAACTCACCGCGAATGGTCGCTGCCAGCGCCGGCAAAACATTCCACCGTCGGCAGTGGTGAATCACCGCAGGCCACGCCTCGGACGTAGCTATTGCATGCGCAGCGGACGCTTTGGTGCCAGGGGTTCCAGCCAGCAATTGCATCGCCCAGGTGCGGGCCATTCGAACGGATGTTTCAGAGGTCATGAACGCCAGAGACGGAACTACCGCCCTCTTCCTTTCTCACGCTTGTGGACCGTCGAGAGGACGACAGACGCGACCGACCTCGGGATGGAGGCTTTGCAGTCTCCGAAGGACCCTGACCAGAACACGCGACACCGGAGTCCCTCGGGCGCCGTACCGATATTCGGCCATCGCAATCGCCGTCCGCAGAGCACGTCCGGCGGCACTCCGCGCGAGACGGTCGAGTGTCGCGGTCGGAACCGAACGCCCCAGCCGGTCGGTCACATAGTGGAGCGAATAGAAGGCTGCCGCGTCCAAACCGTGTCGCCCGCTTTGCTCCTCGAAAAACGGCCAGTCAATATCGTGGCAGGTTGCCAGGGCGACATCCACTAACCAGAGGCCGGTTAGACACGAGCGTTGCAGGCCATCGGCAATGGTGATGGCAAGCGCATCGGTTGCGGATGGCAGCAGGATGGACGCATCGCCCAAGGATCCGGGCTTGGCCCGCTGCCACACCGACTCCGCGGCCGCGGAGTCGGGAACAGGATGAGGGAAGGGGGATCCACGCACTTCGAGAGCGCCGAACCGGCCGCGCACGAAGCGACAGGCATGGGCTGTACCGACCCGGTTGCCATCGCGGCCTGGGATATTGGCAAATTTCCAGCCCGCGGAGAGCAGCAGGTCGTGTGCAGCCGGGATATCCGCAGACCCGACGCAGCAGTCCACGCGCTCGATTCGATGTCCACGTCCCGGCGAATCTCCGCGGGTGCACCCAATGGCACTACCGACGAGCATGACTGGAATGTCGTGCGTCCTGAGTGCGTGGAATGCCGTGGCGGCCTCCCTGATGGCCAGTTGAGCGCGTGACCAATTCGCGCGTTCGATACCGCCCATTCGGCCGCGCAACGTCGTCGTCGGAGCGATGGTTGGCAGGCGTTTCGCGACCAATCCGACAAGGCACATTTCGGGGCCCGGCAGATGATCAAGGTCGGCGCGGCTTTCAAAGTCGGCCCACGCGGCGGCAGCCGTCTGATTATCCGCCAGCCACGCCCGCAGGAGCGCATCGACACCCCGGGGAGGGCCACAGAATCCGGCCAGACGAGCCAACCAAGCGGGATTCACGACCGATCCCCTGTTCCTTCGGCAGCCGACCGGCTCGCCTGTCTCCGCTTGATCGCCTCATGCACGGCCACCAAGTAGCCGCGAGTACGGGTGGAATCGAGCGCATGGCTGAGACTCCCCACCCGCACGCGGCGCATGGCCAAAACCTCCTCGACCATAACATGGCGATGACCCATATCCCGGCTGCGCCCCAGCCAGTCCACCAGTTCGCCAAGACGACCTGGAAAGTCGTGAAAATCACCGACCTCTCGTGCCGCATCGGTCTTGAGCAACATGGTCGTGCGCGTCCACAAGCGGTACTCCGGCCCAGATGAGTCGGGATCGGGCACCTCGTGCTCCGCGAACTGACGAGCCAAGGTGAATACACCAACCAGGTCGGATTCCTCGGCAAACTTCCTGGCTTGGACTTCGATTTTTCGGGGCAACCAGACATCATCGGAATCTAACGTGGCGAGGTATGGTGTTTCCACTCGGCGAAAACCCGCGTTGGTGGCCGCACCGGGGCCCTGATTTGCCTGTCGCACGAGCGTAACTGCCGTTCCATAAGACAGCGCGACCGTCGCCGTCTCGTCCGTCGACCCGTCGTCCACCACGATAATAGCCCGCGGCGGCAGCGTTTGTGCCAGCACCGACTGGATCGCTGCACCGAGCGTTGCGGCGGCGTTGAACGCTGGTATTACGACGGAATAGGAAATCGTCATGAACAGTCATCCTTTTCGATAACGCGCGGGCTGGCGAAGAGCTCCGCAAAGATCGCCGGAGGTGGCCCTTTCCCCCGTAGATTGCGACGGATGGCCCAATTCATCGTCACTTGGCGAAACTCCCGATGCACCTCCTCCGTGTTGAGCGTGACGTTGGCGTCGTGCCGACGATAATAGGCGGCCACCGCATCCTCCAAGTGCAGCCGCAGCGGGTGGTCAATCGCCCGCAGCACGAACTCCGTATCGTCGCTCTGTCGCCATCGCTCATCAAAAAGGCCAATGGCCCGGATCGCCTCGGCGCGGTACATCGATGACTGCAGATACGGCCCTCGCAGAATGCGAGTCGGCGAGCCCGCGGCAGGCGCCTGCGTCGCGTCATCAAGGACGTAAAACATCTGCACGAGCCCATAGACCACGTCGATCTCGTCGCTCGCCAAAAGGCTCCTCTGCCGCGCGATGCGGCCCGGCGTGGAAAGGTCGTCTGCATCGAGAAAGGTGATGAAGCGGCTCTCGGGCGATGCGAGCATCAGGCCCGTGTTACGAGCGGCAGCAATTCCCCGACGAGCATTCGGGACAAGCCGGATTTCGGCGAACTCGCTCGCCAGCCGACTCACGATGTCGCACGTACCGTCGGTCGAACCGTCGTCGATCACGATGATGTCGAGCGGCACGGTATCTCGTTCGCGCAGCAGCGAACGCAGGGCCGACTCAATGAATCGAGCCGCATTCAGGGCCGGCATGATGACGCTAACCGGCATCGCCCACCTCGGCGCTCAAGAAAGTAGATAAGGTAGCAGCGATCTCCCGTGGATCTTCCGAGAGATGAAGATGATAGGCCGGCAGACGGCGAGCCACATCCGCGAAGAAGCGAAATCCCGCCGAGCCGTCACCTGATAATTGCAGCACGGCCGACGGCGCCAGCGCCAGCGTGGCTTCGTGCGCCGAGGCTGGAATGATCGCGGTGCGGCTGGCCCGTGCAATATGCGGCAGAAAGATCGCGCGGATCGTCATGCACGAGGACAGAGGACGGCCAACAATCGCGGGATCAAATTCCAACTTGCCTTGCCAGTTCAGCGATCGCTCCCGGCACAGATTCGCCAACCCGGCTCGCTCCAGTCCGCCAACATCCTGCTTGAAATTGCGTAAGATGGCGTGAGCCCTGACCGCCGCGCCTTGCTCCAACACCACGAAATCATCGCCAACACTCTCGAGGCCATGGAGGATGCCAGCGAGCGTGGTGCCGGACTTGCCCGACCCACCGGCGCCGACGAGCAGCGCTCCGGCGCCACCCTGCCCCAACGTCGCTGCATGCGTGAGCCGCAGTCCGGCCGCGGCATACGCCCAGTGCAAGAAGCCTCGGAGCGGCGATGCGATTTCCCAAGGTGGTATGGCGAGCGGAGAGGCGAGGGACTGCACCCCGATTCGAGCCGCCGGATCGTAGATCTGCCAGCACGGCAGATCGTGATAGCAGCCACGCAGTCCGCTTTCGCTGAGTGCGCGGTCGAAGACCCGAACGGACATTTCCTCACCCCCGTACCAATAGAGGGGCGCTAGCCAGCGTTCAGCCTGGGCGTGCAGGGCGAAGATCTCGGCTTCCATGAGCGTCTGCGGATCATTGGTTTCCACCAGTGCGAGTTCGCACACGCGACGGAATTCAGAGCTGGCAAACCACACGCTGAGCTCCAGCCGCGGCAATTGGAAGCGACGGTGCTCCAACTGCCCCTTGTCGGCTGAGACAGCTGCGGTCAGCAAACTCCGCGCATACTTCGGCAAACCATCATTCGTCACATAACCAGCTGCCGCAGCGCGACCGAAGCACACGGCTGGGAACGCATCACCGGCCATCCCGCCTCCATGTCCACGTCATGAACTGGGTCCGACGCGATCAGTTCGGCGAGATCCTCAAAGACTTCGAGCCGGGGCAATTCATCCGCCCACACCACGTCGATCGGCGTGCTCACAGCTAGCCCCCCTGCAGGACGAATCAGCCCCAAAGCCTGAATTTGGGCGATGAACGCAGTTGCCCCCTCCACGAGTTGCGGCCGCTGCGATTGAAGGCTCGCAAGAATCGCCTCCGTCGAATGCCCACCAGTCAACAGACTCCAGAGTGGCCCCGCAACGCCTCCCAGACTGTAGTAATGCCCGTTCGCCAAATTGATGATGACCACCTGAGCGTCGAATGACTCCGATACGACATCCGGGGCATTCACCTCGTAAACGTGGACCTCAACATCAACCATGATTTATCCCAGCTAGAATTGCTGATAACAGATCTGCCCGCGACCAAGAGGCGAGACTATCCGGAGTTTATCGGCCACCGTCAAGCCCCCTCCTGTCACCGCCTGTCACGTATCGCCGTCCGAACGTGCCTCATGGCGCGCGTGACTCGCTACGCCCTCCGTGGTCGACGGCGGCGGGTCGGAAATCGGGGCTGCGGCCAGCTGCTGGAAACCGGATGCATCCGTCTCCAGGGGCGGCAGCTCACGGCTCACGGCCAGCTGATCACGGACCACTTGATCGAATTCAGCCTGATCCGTGTCGAGTCGCAAGACGAGATAAATGGCGGATGCCGCACACCAGAAAAACGCAAACTGATATCCCTGAGCCAACAGCGCTGGTAGGCGCTTGCTGAACTGAATGAGATCAATGCCAACACGCGCCATCGCGGAAGATGAATCAGCGCGTCCAAAAACCTCCTGAGCTCGTGCGTCACTCAACCCCAGGCCAACGGCCCATTCACTCAAGTAAACTGCCGCTTGAGCCATCAGCTGCACGACGTAATCCCCCAGAAAACCAATCGCAAATGCCACCGCCACATAAACGAGATAACGCAGCGGATTGCGAAACGGGTAATGCAGAGATCGATGCAGCGCCTCAAATTCATCGCCATCTTTCTCCGCTCCAATCGCAGGCCACATGAGCGGCCAACCGAGTGCGGAACCAATCAAGATCAAGGCCAGCACAAAACCACCCAGCAGCACAAAGATCCATAAGAAACTCACCAGCAACAGACCAATGTCCGCACTCGCGATAAGCCCCACCAGCCAGGCACCGGCACTGATGAGCGCGACACCCATGAGCGGCAAGAGCGGCGCGAGCAGATACGAGCGCAGTCGTTTGGTCGTGTAATTAAACGCGCTGGTCAGTGAAGTACCTTCCTCCAGCCCCAGCCGCACCACGGCCATTCGCGAAATCGTTCCCGCGATCACACTCCACAACGCGATCGTCCAAAACCCGCCCAATAGCAGGTAGAGCACATAGCGCAGCGGCAATTGAGGATGCGCCAGAAGTAGACGCAGCGGCGTCGTCATTTGATAGTAAACATGAATCAGCGGGTTACGCGCGGGGTTCGCCCAAGGCCGAGGATCTGGCCAAGAAAAACCTGCGTCCCCGCCATTTGCACTCGGTAGCACCGCCGGCCAGCGTCGATTGCGCTCCACGATATCCTCGACCGACTTGAGCTGCAGGACCTTTTCCGACCGCGCGTCCAGCTCCTGCCCACTCTTCAACGTTTCCCGCTGAGCGGGTGGATCCTGACCGCTCAAAAAACAGAACTCAGCACAGCGCCACCCCAGCGGCGACAACGTTACTCCCAAGCAAGCCAGCAGCAGTATCGAGGGCCGCAGCGCAAGCCGAGCCGTACGTAGGATGATGAGTCCGGGAAAAAGATCCGGCCACGAAATGTCATAGATCGTGTTGGACCGCGGAGCCATCTTGAACGCCCTCAATCACGCAGGAAGTAGTAGAAGAAGAAGTAGAAGTAGAATAAGAAGAAAAAAGTAAAAATTGTGGAACACGAAGATTGACCGGTCACGGTTCTATCACACGCACGACGAGAATTCGAGATGGTCCTAGGGCTGAGCTGGCTGGCGAGCCGGCGGCCGCCACTCAGGACTTGCCGGCTGATCGACCTCGAGTGGTGCTCGATCACCTGAATTTTGCAATTCCTTCCGCAGCACTTTCCGTAGCCGCGCGACCGTCGGAGCATGCTGCGGGTCGGCAACCAGGTTTTTTGTTTCCGCCGGATCATGCTCTAAGTCGAAGAGCTGCTCCTGATCGACCTGCGGGTAGCGAATGTACTTCCAGCGCTGCTCAATGACTGCCCGCTGTACTCCCCGATAAGCACTCACCAGCTGCTGCCGAATGGGACGCTGAGAATCTGCAAGTGTTTCCTGGAAATCGATGCCATCCACGGGAGCCTGGAGTGCCACCTGACATCTAGCCGCCATTGTTGGCAGTAAATCGAATAGATAGCAGAGCGAATTGCTGCGCTGATTCTCACCGATACCCGGTCCCGCCACGATCAACGGAACTCGAATCGAATGCTCATACAGATTCTGTTTGCCTATCAACCCATGACTGCCGCGAGCTACTCCGCTGTCAGCCGTGAAAATCACGATCGTGTTGCGCGCGTGAGGAGAAGCCTCCAAAGCCTGTAGCACTCGCCCCACTTGCCCATCCAAGTAACTCACATACCGATAATATTCCGCCAACATCTTTTGAACTTCCGGGACCGTGCGAGGCCATGGCAACAGCTGCTCATCACGCAACTCCATATCTCCATTGTTAAAGGGATGCAGCGGGACAAAATTGGCGGGCACTGGAATCTTGCTGGGATCATATCGCAAGGGATAGTCGGCTGGAACGATGTGCGGATCATGCGGTCCATCAAAGGCCAGATAAGCGAAGAACGGTTCCGTTTTTTGCTCTCCCAAAAACCGGATCACCTGGTCCGTAAACTCGGCACAGGCATGCTGCTCGCAGCGGCGCGGCGGTTGCGGTTGTGCCGCGACCACATCACGAACTTTGGCGTCCAAAGGATTCGTCATGCCCCCAAGAAAAACCGATCTACTGGTCGGAAAGGCTCTCACCAAGGAAGCTTCCCCGTTATGCCACTTGCCACTCATAAACGTCCGGTAGCCAGCTGCCGCGAAGGCTGCCGGAATCGTCGAAGTTTTGAGCATCCGTTCATCGACATGAAACAGGTTTTGACCGGTGAGCAGCATGGCTCGGGAAGGAACACACGTCGCACCTTGCATGGCGCCCTGCATGTAGGCGCGGTGAAAGGTCGTGCCACGTTTGGCCAGTCGATCGAGATGAGGAGTCTGAATCACCGTATTGCCGAACGCCGCAATCGTGTCCGCGCGCTGGTCGTCGGCAAAAATCAACAGGATGTTCGGTCGACTGGCCAGCAGAGACTTGTTCGGCTCAGCGGCCACGCTTGCCGCTGTCCCAGCCAGCCCCAACGCACTCACCCACCAAACGAAAAGCTTCACCAGCGGGAACGTGACTCGCGGTAGCGAACGGGAAAACATCTCAGCCTCCCAATTGATTCAAAAATCGTTCTGCCACGGTCTGATGATGAGTGAGTTTTTCGCCCATTTTCGTCAGCTGACTGGCCATGACCGACAGTCGGGGATTACTCGCAAAAAAATCGCGATGTCGAGCAACAAATCGCCAGTAGAGTGCATCCCAGATTTCGCACCAGCCGCCGCGTTTGAAGTTACTCATCTTCAGCACATAACTCGATCCACTAATGTAAGGTTTGGTCGTGATCAGTCCACCATCAGCATGCTGACTCATCCCATAGATATTCGGCACCATCACCCAGTCATAAGCATCGATGAAGAACTCCATGAACCACTGATAGATGGCATCCGGATCTATTTCGCAGAGCAGCATGAAGTTGCCCAAAATCATCAAACGTTCAATATGGTGGCAGTAAGCGTGCTCACGGACTCGTCGAATCACTACATCCACCGGTTCAATTCCGGTCGTGCCATCGTAGAACGAACTCGGCATCGGTCGCTGGTGATTCCAATGGTTCTGAGTTCGCTGCCGCACACCAAAATGCCGATAGACACCGCGCATGTACTCGCGCCACCCAATGACTTGCCGGATGAATCCCTCCAAGGAGTTGAGCGGCACTTGATCGCTGCGTCGTAGCGCCGCAGCAGTGACCTCCTGAGCCGAGATTAGACCGATGTTCAAAGCAGGTGTAAGCACGGAGTGAAACAAGAATGTCTCGCGGGAATCAATCGCATCCTCATACTCACCAAATGCCTCGAATCGCTCATCGAGAAACTCTTCCAGACCAGCCAGTGCTTCGGCTCGATTCGTCGGATAGTGAAACCGCTCCGCCTCGCCGATTGCCTGAGGATACCTGGCTTGCACATGACGAATGGCTTCCCGAACAGGCTGAGTGGGAGTGGGCCACGTTGTCGCGGGAATGGCCAGTTCCTTGGGCAAGCGGCGGCGATTGGCCGTATCAAAACTCCACTTTCCTCCCACCGGCTTATCGCCGCGCTCCAGCAGGATGCCCAGTCGCTTTCGCTGCTGCAGATAGAAGTCGGTGAAAAACCAGCGTTTTCGATCCCGCGCAAATTCATCCCAGACCGAGTCTGGTGTCAAAAAGTTGGTATCAGGAATAACCTGCAAATCGATTTGGTGAAACCGGCAAGCGGCACGCAGGCGGCGCAGGAGCCAGTCGTCACTCGGGTCCACCACGTGGACTTCCGTCACTGTTGCGGCCCGCAGCTGCTGGCCGATATCGGCCGTCTGCCGCAGCTGGTCCGCCTCCACATAGATCACTCGCCGCCCATCCCGTTCCAACTGGGCACGATACTGCTGCATCGAGGCGCGATGGAGCACCAGTTTGGCGGCGTGAAAGCGATACTGGCGAAAGAACAGGGGCTCTTCCACAAGGAAACAAATATCGGCAGCCGCAGCAGCCGGCTGATGGAGAAACAACTGATGTGGATAAATAAGAGCGGCCCGCATACCGTGCACTCGATGCGAATAAAAGGAAGAGCGTCCGTCCGACGATCAGGCGACAGGACATCTTTCGACAGGACTTTGTGGCACCGTTGTACCGCGCGCCCGGCCTTCAGGAAACGACGGACACAGTGAGGCGGAGCAGTTCAAGCCCGCCGTACCCCGTGCAGGATCCCCAAGATCGCACACATGGCCACAACGTAGCCCAGGCTCGCTTTAAAGCGCACGAGTGCCACGAGGGTCGCGGCGGCGATGGCCACGGCGCTCCAGTCGATGGTGGACGGACCGCCGCTGCCACTTGCTTTCCAAAACACTTCGCGTCCAAAGTAGTACGCCAAATGCAGCACAACTCCCACGACTGCCGCGGTGATTCCGGTAAGTGCCGCACTGAACCGTAGCTGGCCGCGCATTCGTTCGACCAGCGGTCCACCCAGCAGGATGAAGACAAACGAGGGTAAAAAGGTGAAGTAGGTAGCCAGGAGAGAACCGAGCAGAGCGCCGGCCCATCCCAGTTCGCTCGCTTGCCACCCGGCCACAAAGCCCACAAACGACACCACCATGATCAATGGACCCGGCGTGGTCTCTCCCAAGGCCAAGCCATCAACCATTTGCGCTCGTTCCAGCCAGCCTCGTACATCAACCGCCTGCTGCGCGACAAAGGGCAGCACCGCGTACGCGCCTCCGAAGGTGACGAGTGCCGCGGTCGTGAAGAGCCAAACCATCTGCGTGAAAACATCGTCGGTGCCGCGCAGCACCAGCAGCACTCCGACCGGCCCGATCCACAGTATCGCCCCGACCAACAGCGTTTGCAGAAAGCGACCGCGACTGGCGATCGCATGCGGTGGCGGCGGATCGTCGTCGTCGATAATCGCCGGTGTGCGATGGTCGGCCACAGCCTTGCTCGGTCCATGAGCGGGTGCTGCGAGGACCACGAAGTGCGACAACAGCCAGCCGATCAAGGCGGCGACCAGGACGATGATCGGAAAAGGAATATGAAAAAAGGTGAGCGCGATAAACGCGGCGGCGGCTAGCGCTAAGTGCCAGCCGGTTTTGATCGCGCGTCGCCCCAGCCTCCAAACGGCCGCGAGCACGATCGCGACCACCGCCGGCTTCACTCCCCACAACACCGCTTCCACCGCCGGGGTCTGGCCGAAGGTGACATACAGCGCACTGAGTGCCAGCAGCAGAACAAGGCTCGGCAGAATAAAGAATCCGCCCGCGACCAACCCACCACGCACTCCATGAAGCAACCAGCCAATGTAGGTCGCCAGCTGCTGCGCCTCCGGTCCCGGCAGCAGCATGCAATAGTTGAGTGCATGGAGAAAACGCTGTTCCGATATCCAGCGCCGACGCTCGACCAACTCCGCATGCAGGATCGCGATTTGCCCCGCCGGTCCACCAAAACTGATGCAACCCAGTCGCCACCAAAACCAGCAGGCAGTCCGAAACGCAAGTGTCTCTTTCGCTTCCAGCGGCAACTTCCGACCGGTCACGGGAAGATTTTCACCCGCTGCCAAACCTTCACCCGCTGCCAAACCTTCACCCCCTGCCAAACCTTCACCCCCTGCCAAACCTTCACCCGCTGACGAACTTCCGCTCGCGGCCCCAGTCGCACCCGGTGACCGCTCATCTCCGGTGCGTGGCGGCGGCGGAACGTTCTCCCGCGTCATTACGCGTACACTTCGCAGGCACTCAGCGGCAAGCCATCGCGATCCTTGGGAGACAACAGCGGCTCGCTCACCGGCCACGGAATCCCCAGTGCCGGGTCATTCCAGAGGAGCGATTTTTCGCCCGAGGGATGGTAGCGATCCGTGCACTTATACAGCACATCCGCAAAATCACTCGTCACACAAAAGCCGTGCGCACAGCCGGGTGGTACGTAGATCTGTTGCCGATTCGAATCACCGATGGTGATCCACCAGCTTTGCCCAAAGGTGGGTGAGCTACGACGCAGGTCGACCACCGCATCGAAGATTTCGCCACGTACGACCCAGAGCAATTTGCCCTGCGGCTGAGGATTTTGAAAGTGCAGCCCGCGCAGCGTTCCCTGCACCGAGCGTGACAGGTTGTCTTGCACAAAGGTCTCCGGTATGCCCAGCTCGCCGTACCGCACGTCATGGTACGCTTCGACGAAATGCCCTCGTGCATCCCCGAATACTTTCGGAGTGATGACCAGTAACCCCGGAATCTTCGTTTTCTCGACAATCATCCGCCCGTCCTCGTATGTTCGCTGGTAGACGCTCGGATTGTGAACGGTTCCTCGGGGCAAGGCAACCCTGGCTCCAAGCTCAGCACCTGGTTTGGTTGACAGCGATAGCCCGCCGTCATACGCTCACCGCCACCAACCCTGGTCATCCTCCTCCCTTGACTGAGCGGTATGTCATGACTGAGATCCCACAAGCAATTCGCACTCTGCTCGAGCAGGCAGGAATTAGCTTTCGTGAATTGCAGCACGAACCGACGCTGACATCGGCGGAGTCGGCGCGCGTGCGCGGCGAACCGCTCTTCGTCGGTGCCAAAGCACTGCTGCTCAAAGTCGACACGGAATTCTCTTTGTTTGTGCTGCCCGCCGACTTGAAGCTTGATTCCGGCGCCATCAAGCGACAACTGCAAGCGAAAAAGCTGCGCTTCGCTACGCCCGAAGAACTGCTCGCACAAACCGGCTTAGTTCCCGGCAGCGTGCCACCCTTTGGTCGCCCGATTCTGCCCTACGACCTGTATGCCGACGAATCCATCGGCACTCAGCTGGATCGAGTCGCCTTCAACGCCGGCGCCCTCACTCACTCCATCATCATGTCCGCCACCGATTGGCGGCGAATCGCGCAGCCGCGTGAATTCCGCTTGGGACTCGCCGCTGAATCGGATTCGCCGGCGTAGCGTCTTCAAACTGGCGGGAACGTTGCCCCAAGAACATCGATTCACTTCATGCCTTTTTCGCAGTGAGCCCGCTAGATGCCTGAATTTGCACCCAATACACATCAACCCATCAGCCGCAGACATTCAGCCTTGTTTCCCATCGTCGCCCCGCGACCGCCGGGCTGGCTGGTGTTCCTCGCCAGCTGCATGGGGCTCGCGCTGGCCGTGACTTTCACCGGTCGTACCACGCGCGGTGACGAAACTGCCTCGCCACCCAATATCGTGCTCATCATTTCCGATGACCAAGCCTGGACCGACTACTCCTTTCAAAAACATCCCGCGATTCACACTCCTCGACTTGATCGCCTGGCTGCGGAAAGCCTGACCTTCACGCGCGGCTATGTTCCGTCGAGTCTCTGTTGTCCTAGTTTGATGTCGATCATCACTGGACTTTATCCCCATCAACATCGCATCACCAGTAATGATCCGCCGCTGCCCGCGGGCAAAACGGGAGCCGCCGCCAATCAAGATGTAGCGTTTCGAGCAGCTCGACAACAGATGATCGCCAATGTCGAGCGCGTGCCGACGCTGCCTCGATTGCTTGCCGAACGGGGCTACCTGAGCTTGCAAACCGGCAAGTGGTGGCAAGGACATTACCAGCGCGGCGGCTTTACGCATGGCATGTCCAAGGGCGATCCCGATCAAGGCGGTCGACATGGCGACCAAGGTCTTCAGATCGGTCGCAAAACCATGCAACCGATTTATGATTTCATGGATGAGGCGCAGCGACAGGAAAAGCCGTTCTTCATCTGGTACGCGCCGATGTTGCCCCATGATCCTCACACCCCGCCCGAACGACTGCTCAAAAAATATCGCGAACAAACCGATTCCATCCATGTTGCCCGGTACTGGGCAATGGTCGAATTCTTTGACGAAACCTGCGGCCAGCTGCTCGACGCGCTCGAACAGCGTCACCTCACCGAAAACACACTCGTTGTCTACGTCACCGATAATGGCTGGATTCAAGATCCCCAGCAGCCAAGATTTGCTCCCCGCTCGAAACAGTCACCCTACGACGGCGGCTTGCGCACGCCGATCATGCTGCGCTGGCCCGGCAAGATCACGCCCCAGCCCGCACCAGAGCTCGCTAGTTCCATCGATTTGGCCCCCACCATTTTGAAGCTCGTGGGACTTCCTCCTACCCCCGAAATGACGGGCATCAACCTGCTCGATCCCGCCGCGCGTAAAGCTCGACGCACCATCTATGGTGAATGCTTCACGCACAACGCGGTCGACATCGAAAAGCCGGATTCGAGTTTGCGGTGGCGCTGGATCATCGAGGACAATTGGAAGCTCATCGTGCCGGATCCCATTAACCAGCCCGCTGATCAGCCCGAATTGTTCGACATCCTCATGGACCCACACGAAGCCCGTAATCGTGCCGCCGAGCAGTCGGCGGAAGTCACGATGCTGCGCGGCAAACTCGATGCTTGGTGGCGAGGCCGATAATGACAACCGTGGATATTCAGCGACTTCAGCAGGCTTACGAGCGAGCGGCCAAACAGCTCCGTGAGGCCCGCGACGGAGCCTGTCATTGGACCGGTGAGCTCTCCACGTCCGCGCTCTCAACCGCCACGGCGATCAGTGCCCTGGCACTGGCCCGAACCGGCACCGCTTCTCACCACCAGCTGATCGAGCGTGGCTTGGCTTGGCTCATGGATCACCAGAATGCCGACGGTGGCTGGGGAGATACTGATCGGAGTCACTCGAACATCGCCACCACGATGCTGGTCAAAGCAGCTTGCCATCTGGCCCAGGCCGAGCGTCAGTTTGCCGCCGCGCTCGAGCGCGGAGATGCTTATTTGGCTCGTCAGGGTGGCGTAGCTGGGTTACGAAAACGCTACGGACGTGATAAGACCTTCGCCGTTCCGATTCTCACCAACACGGCGCTAGCGGGACTCGTCTCTTGGAGTGAAGTCTCGGCATTGCCGTTTGAATGTGCGGCACTGCCCGCCAACTGGTATCGCCTTGTGCGCATGCCGGTGGTGAGCTACGCCATTCCCGCGCTCGTCGCGATCGGACAAGCCAAGTTCTTTCATCAGCCACCCTGGTTCTGGCCACTCCGCTGGCTACGCCGCTTGGCGATCGCCCCAACGATGAACGTACTGCGGCGCATGCAACCCGACAGTGGCGGCTATTTGGAAGCGATTCCCTTGACGAGCTTCGTGGTGATGAGCCTGGCGGCCACCGGACGAGTGGCTCATGCCGTCACGCAGCACGGTTTGAAGTTCATCGAAGACTCGGTGCGCCCGGACGGCAGCTGGCCGATCGATACCAACTTGGCGACCTGGAACACCAGTCTGGCGATCAACGCACTGAGCGCTCGCGATGACCACTGGCGTGAGGAACTAACGCAGGCAGAGGATTGCCTGGAATGGTTGCTGAAGTGTCAGAATCGCGCCGTGCATCCCTTCACAAATGCCGAACCCGGCGGTTGGGGCTGGAGCGACTTAAGCGGAGCGGTGCCCGATGCCGACGACACCCCCGCCGCACTTCTGGCACTCGCCGCTTGGCAGCGAACATTTGCGGCATCGCCGGCATCTCAGGCCCGGACTGCCGCGATGAATGAACGCGTGATGGCAGCCGTCGACCTTGGGTTGCGCTGGCTGCTGAGTCTGCAGAATCGCGATGGCGGCTGGCCGACGTTTTGTCGTGGGTGGGGCAAGTTGCCATTCGACCGCAGTGGCTCGGACCTGACGGCCCATGGGCTGCGCGCGATCCGGGCCTGGATCAACTCGCCCGCTCTCCGCTCGCTCCAGCCCCAGTTACAAGCGGCGGCGGATCGCGGCTTCGCCTATCTCGCTCGCCAGCAGCGCCCGGATGGCTCATGGCTGCCGCTCTGGTTTGGCAACCAGGATCACCCACAGGAAGAGAATCCCGTTTACGGATCGGCCAAAGTGTTGCTCGCCTATCAGGCCTGGAATCGGTCCGCCGAGGCTGGCAGTCGCCGAGGAATCGCTTGGTTACGAGCCGCTCGGCAGACGGATGGCTCGTGGGGAAGTGTTGAGGAGACGGCGCTGGCGGTGGAGACGTTGGCGGGAGCCGACGACGCGGTGACCGACCCGGCTCTGGCTGCTGGACTTGACTGGCTCGCGCAGACCGTCGAAACTGATGGCCACTTGGTGAGTGCCCCGATTGGCTTTTACTTTGCCAAATTGTGGTACTATGAAAGACTGTACCCGTTAACCTTTACGGTCGCAGCTTTGGGTCGTGCGTTACGACTGCATCAAGCCCGCCCTGATTCGTCTGCCGATCGACACCCGCCGGTCGTGAATTCGCAACAGCCACAAGGATGAACTCTTGATTTCAGCTTCTGCGTCACAGTCCGCAGCCGAGTCTCTCGCTTCCAGTAGCCCCGCGGCGATGTCCGCCGAGGCCAATGAAGCGGGCGAATCGCCCCGTCGTTCGCGCCGTCGCCAGACCGCTCATCTGAAAGACGTTCCCGGCACCTTGGAGCTGCGCGAGAAACTGCGTAGCCGCTGCGCCGAAGTCGCCGCACACCTCGATCGCTCACGACCGCTTTCCAAAGATGAGATGGAAACGGTCGTCCGCCGCATTCTGAACGAACAGGGATTGCCCGAGGGTTACGTCGGCTGGCTGATGGTGGTGTTTGCATCGGAATTCTGGCGCGATCAAGTTGCCTCAGTACCGCCTTCCCGCCGGCTATTCCTGCTGCCGCACTGCTTAAAACATGCCGAAGGCTGTCCCGCCGACTACGACGAATTCGGTTTGGACTGCGAAAAATGTGGCGCTTGCAGCATCGCTGATTTTCGCGGTCAGGCCGAGAAGATGGGCTACAAGGTGCTCGTCGCGGAAGGCTCACCAATTGTCCTCAAGATCATCGTGAGTGGTCACGTCGACGCAATCATGGGCGTCGCTTGTTTGAATGTGCTCGAAAAAGCCATCGATAAAATCCTGCTAGCCGGAATTCCCTGCATGGCCGTGCCGCTGCTGTCGAGCGATTGTCGGAACACGACCGTCGATCAGCCGTGGGTTCATCAGATGCTGAACGTTCAGCCCGTGGCAGCTCCGCCCCAAACTCGCACCTTCATGCATTTGATGCGAGCGGCAACGAAGATGTTCGAACCGGATGAACTGGAGCGGTTAGCACCGCGGCTCCGCGGCGGGCCACGTTTAGCCGACCTGGGCGAAGCGCCCGCGGGTCGACTCGATGCCATCGCCGGCACCGAGGTGATTGCGTATGACTTTCTATCTCGCGGCGGCAAGCACTCGCGCCCCTTCATCACGCTCGCCGTTTACGACGCCCTCACCGGTGGCCAAGGAACGTTGCCCTCCGGCGAAGCGCACGTGAGTCAGATACCGGATGCGGTGCGTCGAGCGGCGATGTCGATCGAAACGTTCCACAAGGCGTCGCTCGTTCATGACGACATCGAGGACGACGATCAGTTCCGCTATGGGAGCGAGACGCTCCACCGCTCCTTCGGAATTCCCACGGCAATCAACGTCGGCGATTACCTGATTGGACTTGGATACCGGCTGGTGAGTCGCGAGACGAAGAGTTTGGGTGCCGAGGTGGCGGCTGATATTCTAGATTGCCTCGCCGACGCCCATATGAAGTTGTCGGAGGGGCAAGGGGCGGAGCTGTTGTGGCGCGATGCCACCGACAAGCGGCTAAAGCCTCTCGATGCACTCAAAATCTACGCGCTGAAAACATCGCCCGCCTTTGAGGCCGCGTTTGCGGTAGGAATTCGACTGGCACGACCGCTCGCCGAAATGGCCGAACCCACTCGGCAACTCGCCCGTAACCTGGGTGTGGCCTTTCAGATTCTCAATGATCTGAAAGACTGGCAGTCGGACAGCGATAACAAGTTGGCGATGGGCGGTGACGTGCTCGGTGGTCGTCCCACCGTGCTCTGGGCCTTGGCCCTGGAGGCATTAACGCCGGCGGATCAGCAGCAGCTTTTAAGTCTGGCCGCCGACCCTCAGCGCTCAGCACTCGAACGCGTCTCGCTGATTCGTTCCCTCTACGAGAAAGCCGGCGTCTTCGAGACGGCCATGCGACTCGTGGAGAAGCATCAGGAGCGAGCCGAGGCGATTGCGGACAAGATGGAATGCGAAGAACTGCGACGGTTGTTCTATTACCTGATTGATACGGTTTTAGAGCGTCCCAGTGAACCCGCTCCCACCCCCATGACGCTCCTGGCCAGCATCGGTCCGCCGCCTTCCGTGGTCACTCCGTAACCACCCCAGCATCCCACCCCGTGACTGCTCCGCTGACTCCCGATCTGAGAACGCTGCTCGACCTGTTCTACTCGTCGCCGGACGAGCTGGGACGGTTTCGCGAATGTGTGGCGGCGGAATTGCCAGAGCTTTATCGCCAGTTGCTGGCGCATGACGAGCACATGACGGTGGCGTGCGAGGCGCGGTGTGGCGGTCCCGTGGAGGTGCGCGTGCTGGCGGTCCAGCGCACAGCCACGCACTATTCCCGCAAAATCGTGCTGACGCGGCCTCAGGATGGCCGCGGAGTGCTGGTGGGACTGGTGCGACTCAACCTGAGCTGCCTGTCCGACAAAGTGCGTCAGGAGATCGAAAGTGAACGCATCCCGCTAGGTCGAGTGCTGATCGAGCACAATGTGCTGCGGAAGGTGCGATTGCTGTCGTTATGGAGGGTGACCCCGAGCGTTGAGCTCAAGGGGCTGTTGGGCTTAGCGGACGGCGAAGACTGTTATGGTCGCACAGCCCTGATTTATTGCGACGGAGTGCCTGCGGTGGAGCTGCTGGAAATTGTGAACGCCGGTTAAACCCATCTTGCATGGAATCGTTCTCGGGGTAGACTGTTTCCTCTGCTTCGTTGAGGAGCATGGAGGTCAGGTAGCTCAGTTGGTAGAGCAATGGACTGAAAATCCATGTGTCGCCGGTTCGATCCCGGCCCTGACCACTTCGCCAGTTTTCGCCGTAACTCGCCTTGCCTTCTCATAAGTACCGAATGGCAAGGCGTTTGCGTTTACGGGCAAATCTCCTTGGTGGCTCGATTCTTCGCCGCCTCCCGCCACCCCTCGCCACGCACGGCCGCCTATTTTCTGCTCCGCTTTATGCTTCTCTTTGTGCTCGGTTTTGTGCTAGCGGCCAGCCGAGGGCCGCTCCCGACCGACGGAAAGAGGACAGGCGAAAGCCGCTCCCGACCGGCGGAAAGAGGCAAGCCGAAAGCCGCTCCCGACCGGCGGAAAGAGGCCAGGCGAGGGCCGCTCCCGACCGACGGAAAGAGGACAGGCGAAAGCCGCTCCCGACCGGCGGAAAGAGGCAAGCCGAAAGCCGCTCCCGACCGACCTTGCGTCGGTCGAAGCGATGACTTCCTCGGTTACCTGGATATCTATTCGCGACGGCTGGTAACTAAGGAAGTCGTTGCCCCGGACTGGCACAGGGCCAGTCGAGGGCCGCTCCCGACCGATGGAACGAGGCCAGGCGAGAGCTGCTCCCGACCGGCGGAAAGAGGCCAGGCGAGAGCTGCTCCCGACCGACCTTGCGTCGGTCGAAGCGATGACTTCCTCGGTTACCTGGATTTCTATTCGCGACGGCTGGTAACTAAGGAAGTCGTCGCCCCGGACTGGCACAGGGACAGGCGAGGGCCGCTCCCGACCGACGGAAAGAGGACAGGCGAGAGCTGCTCCCGACCGGCGGAAAGAGGACAGGCGAAAGCCGCTCCCGACCGGCGAAAAGAGGACAGGCGAGGGCTGCTCCCGACCGACCTTGCGTCGGTCGAAGCGATGACTTCCTCGGTTACCTGGATTTCTATTCGCGACGGCCGGTAGCTAAGGAAGTTGTCGCCCCGGACTGGCACAGGGCCAGTCGAGGGCCGCGCTCCCGACCGGGGAAAAGACGCCAGGCGAGAGCCGCTCCCGACCGGGGAAAAGACGCCAAGCGAGGGCTGCTCCCGACCGACGGAAAGAGGACAGGCGAAAGCCGCTCCCGACCGGCGGAAAGAGGCAAGCCGAAAGCCGCTCCCGACCGGCGAAAAGACGCCAGGCGAGAGCTGCTCCCGACCGACCTTGCGTCGGTCGAAGCGCTGACTTCCTCGGTTACCTGGATTTCTATTCGCGACGGCTGGTAACCAAGGAAGTCGTCGCCCCGGACTGGCACAGGGCCATTGCTCCGGTCAGCGGTCCGATGGGAACGGAAACCTGCAAGCCCAAGCGTCCGGTATCGGTCGTTCACTTTCCTGGCACCGACGACGAACACGCTCCGTTCAAGGGCGGTAAGGACGTCTCTAAAGTCGTGCTGGTTGTCATCGAAGGCGGTGGTCACACTTGGCCGGGACAAGAACCCAGCTCGCTCCAAATCCCGGAGGGCTCGAGGCTCGTTACTTGTGAATCACTTTTGGGGATGTTAAATTTCTGTCCTCACTGTGCCCGCAGACACCTCACGCTGACTTCACTCGTTGGCGTACTGTAAAAGTGCCTCCGTATGACTCGACTCTCGCGACCAGCGGTCGTCGCCTATCTCATCACCCTGGCGCTAGCGCTCGTGGTGGCCTTGTTTGTCGGTCCGGCACTCGTCCGCAGCATGTATGAGGAACGGTCGCTATCGTTCCTGAACGCTTTGATTTCCGGACGCGATGTACATCCGGTAGAGAAGTATCTACGCGACTGGCAAAAACTAGCGTTTATTGCCACCACCGCCGTCGCGCTGGGATTACCCGCTTTGTACTGGAGCGGGCTGCGCATCGTCGCCTTTTCAAAATGCTTCCCAGGGCATGGCAGGAGCCCACGTCGCTTGTACGCGGCCCTATTTTTCATTTGCCTCTACCTGGGACTCTCCCTGTGGCCTCTCCACATACAACAAGATCTCTTCCCCTTCTGCTACTACTCGATGTACAGCGGCGTAACGCGAGAACCAAAACTCGATGCACTGCAGTGCTACGTGGTACGCGAGGACGGGACTGAAGAACTAGACTGGAATGCTTTTCCACCCTTCTCCGCAGCTCGACTCGGCCCAGCTCTGAAAGTTCATTACAAGCAAGGTACACTCGCCACCGCCACACAGGCACTCGTCCAGGTACGGCAAAGTCGTGATGATCGATTTCGCGGTCTACGAGTCTATCTCTGTGCCTGGGAACTTGACGACTGGGCGACCAATGTGAGCGATCCCAGCAGGACTCTATTATGCGAAGTGATGAGAGACGATACCCCGTAATGGGCTTTCTTTTTGAGCCTCAATCGGTGATCAATCTGAGTATTTGTCGAATCCTTTACTGCGGCTTTTTGGCGGTCTATTACGGATTCGACGACTTCAGTCAGTATGCAAAATTACCCGCTGCGCTATGGGTGCCCGACAAAACCATGTTCGCCTGGTTTTCGTTGCCCTGCCCAACGCCTCAGACCGTGCTGATCTTGCACGGTGTTTGGATCCTGTCCCTCATCACCAGTTGCCTGGGACTCTGGACTCGCCTCAGCACCACAGTGGCCACGCTGCTGGCCTTCTTCTTGATCAGCATGGCCGAGAGTTTCGGCAAGCTTTTTCACAGCCAATCCCTGCCCATTTTGATCCTCTTGATCCTGGCTTGTTCTCGCTGCGGCGATGGCCTTTCGTTGGATGCTTGGCGCCGGGGCGAGCGTCCCGCTCCCAGTGGCGACTATCGCTGGCCGATCCGTTTAGTCTGGATCACGATGGCGCTGATTCTGGCGATGGCTGGCATCGCGAAACTGAGAAACTCGGGACTAGATTGGATGTCAGCCGAAAACCTGCGACTCAAGCTGATTCAACACCATTACTTTTTCAGCGGCATGGCGCCCACTCGCTGGGGACTTTACCTCGCCCAGTACCCGCTCGCCTGCCAATTCCTCGCCATCAGCACCGTGATCTTGGAACTCAGCTGCGTGCTCTGGCTTTTTCATCGCTGGTTTCGCATCGTCATCGGCTGGGCAGCCCTCGCCATGCTCCTCGGCTTTCGCCTCCTCATGGGCCCGCTCTTTTTGCCGCTCTTGTTCGCCTTCATGTTCCTGATCTCCTGGGATCAGTGGCTACCGGCGGCTTGGTTACTCCCAGTCGATCCGACCGAAACCGCTAAGCGGCCCGAGTAACTCGCGGAGCCGTCGCCGTAGACGTGTCCGCTCGACGACGCGATCCAAACGCCGAGCGGTCGTCGGCTGGCATCGACGTCGCCGCGGCACCTGCCGCGACGGCTCCGCCTCCGACTACGACCAGCGATGGATCCACCGTCCCTGCCGTCGACGAAAAATTCACGCGTTCACGAATGGCGTAGCTCGCCCCAGCAGCCGGCACACCAGCCTGCAGCGCACCGGACGCTGAACGCTGCCGAGCTTGCACTTCGGCCAGTAGCCCGAGACCCAAGCACTGCAAACTCGCCAACGCCAGCGCCAGCCCCATCAACCAGAGCGGATTCGTCCCCAGCGGGACCGACCAGCCCAGTTTCATCAATAGCGTCAGCATCCAGGCCATCCCCGTCGCCGCGCTACACCCTAACCCCACTCGCCCAAAAAATTTCATCGGGCTACCGGCATAGTGCACCAGATAGTTGACCGTGAACAAATCCAGGAGCACGCGAAACGTTCGATTGATCCCATATTTCGTTCGGCCATGCACGCGCGGATGATGACGAGTGACGACTTCCACGCAGCGGGCGCCGCGCTGATGAGCGAGAATCGGAATGAAACGATGCATGTCACCGACCAGTTCCAGTTCCTGCGCGATTTCTCGCCGAATCGCTTTCAGGGTGCAGCCTAAATCGTGAATCGGGAAGCCAGTCACTCGACTGATCAGCCAATTCGCACAGATCGACGGCAAGCGACGGCTCAGGAATCGATCTTGTCGCTCCCGACGCCATCCATGCACCAAGTCGTAACCGCCCTCCAAGGCTTCCACCATCATCGGAATGTCACCCGGATCGTTCTGCTGGTCGCCATCCAGCGTGACGACCACTTCGAGCGTGGCGTGCTGAATGCCCGCGGCCATGGCTGCCGTTTGGCCGTAATTGCGGCGAAAAAGTACCAGCTTGACATGCGGATCGGCGGCCGCCAGCTGTCGCAGCTTGTCCACCGTGCCATCGCGCGAGCCGTCGTCGACAAAGATGATCTCGTATTCCCGGCCAAAGGCACGCAGGGTCGAGGTGAGTTTTTCGCAGAGCGGACGAACGTTATCCAGCTCCTGATAAACCGGCACAACCACGGAAATACTCATCGCCCCGCAACCTCCCCAACGTGACACGAACTCCCTTTCGCAGCACCCTGCGGCCGGAAGTGTAGAAAAGCACGGCGATTACGACAACATCAATGTCGCTGACTCTGTTCTTGCGGTTGGTTTGTCGGGGGGATACTATTAAATTTCCGCTCCGCGTCCCGCCCGCTCTCCGTTTACCCGCCACGACGACCAGGAGATCCTCACCGATGCCGCTGTCATGTCGGAACTTGTTTCTGGTCAGACGCCTGCCGTGGATCACCATCTCAGCGGCCGTCCTCATCGCCTCCCAGTTCAGCGGCCGCCCCGCCTGCGATCTGGCTTGCCCCGCACTCCGGTCCGCCGCCGCTCAGGAACCCGCTCCCCAGCCCGTTCCAGAACCGGCCGGCGAGGAATTTTTTGAACGCAAGGTGAGACCACTGCTGGCCGAGCACTGCTACAGCTGTCACGGCAAAGGCCAAAAGAAAGGTGGGCTGACACTCGACTCCGCCGCCGGCATGATGGCCGGTGGTGATGGCGGTGCCGTCGTCGTTCCCGGGAAGCCCGAGGAAAGCGTGCTGCTGCGAGCGGTCCTCTATGAGGGCGATTACCAGATGCCCCCCAGTGGTCGGCTCAGTGCCGGCGACGTGGCGATCCTGAAGCAATGGATCGCACTCGGTGCGCCTTGGCCAAAATCGGATGCAACGGATTCCGCCAGCGGCGGCGGCATTCGCGAGAGCGGAACGATCACCGCTGCCGATCGCAAGTTTTGGTCCTTCGTTCCTCCGCGGCGTCATCCACTTCCCAGTGTGCGCCGCGGCGACTGGAGTCGTTCGGCGATCGATCATTTCATTCTGCAGCGACTGGAGGCCGAGCAGCTCCAGCCCGTCGCTGCTGCCGATCGATCAACGCTCCTGCGCCGCGCCAGTTTTGATTTAACGGGTCTGCCGCCGAGTTCCGCCGCACGGGAAGAGTTTGCGTCTGCCCGCACGTCCGAGGCGACGACGACCGCCGCTGATCCCGATCCTGCCGACGCTCCCGACGCTCTGGCTCGGATGCTGGATCGCTTGCTCGCCTCACCGTTTCATGGCGAACGTTGGGGCCGTCACTGGCTCGATGTCGCTCGCTATGGTGAAGATCAGGCACACACGTTCCAAGCTCGCAATTACCCCAACGGTTACCAATATCGCGACTGGGTTGTGCGCTCGTTCAACGAAGATCGTCCCTACAACCAATTTGTTTTCGATCAAGTCGCTGGCGATTTTCAGGCGTCGGACAACACTCCCGCAAACTCCCAAGCAGCTTTGGCGCGACTTCCCGCACTGGGATATTTCGCCTTGGGTCCCGTCTATTACGCCGATGCCGGCTGCGCCCCCAAGGCACTCGCCGATGAAATCGACGATCGAGTCGACACGCTGACGCGTGGCTTCCTGGGACTTACCGCCTCCTGTGCTCGCTGCCATGATCACAAATTTGACCCGATCACGATGCGCGACTACTACGGATTGGCGGGCGTATTTGCCAGCAGCAAGTATCAAGAATTACCGCTGGTGCCGGCTGAGGAAGTGCAACGTTTTAACGATGCGACCGCCCGCATGAAAGAACAGGAGAAGAAGCTCGACGAGTTTCAAAATGCGTCCACTCGCCGTTTGAGCGAAGGCTGGGCACCGCAGTTCTCGCGCTGGCTCATCGCCGGTTGGCGTCTCCAGAATCGGCGGCATGTTGATGCCAAGTTTCCAGCAGCGATGGTGGCGACGGAAGCTGGAGCGCCCGAGTTTGTCGTGGACGCGATCGCCAAATCGCTCGCGTCCGATCTGGTCGCCAAACGTCCGACGTGGGAGGCCTGGCGACAAGCGGCCATGGGGCAAGACAAGAGCCGCGATTGGTCGACCGATCAAGCCCTCGTCGACAAAATGACCGCCGCCGCCGCTCAGCTCCAAACGCAACTCGAACAAGCACTCGCCAAACGCCGCGAACTGGAAGCTCAGTACGAAGCGGCGGTCGCGCAAGCGACGGACGACGAGGCGAAAAAGAAGGTGGCTAAGCCACAGCTGGACAAGCCGCTGACGGAACTGCTGCAGGATCTGCTGTTCGACGGCAAAGCACCGCTCTTCGTGCCCCGCGAACAACTCGACAAGCTGGCCGATGACACGACGAAATCACAGCTTGCTGAACACAAAAAAGAACTCGACGCTCGTCGGCAAGCAATCGGCCCCAAGTATCCGTTTGCTCATGGTTTGGCGGAGGGCGAAGCGAAGAATGTGAAGATACACTTACGCGGTAATCATGCTACGCTCGGCGAGGAAGCGCCGCGACGATTCCTGGAGGTCCTCTCGCCCGAAAACGCGCCGACCTTTTCGCGCGGCAGCGGCCGCCTGGAGCTGGCCCAAGCACTTGCCAGTGACTCCAATCCGCTCACCGCCCGCGTGATCGTAAATCGCGTCTGGATGCATCATTTCGGTCAGGGACTCGTCGGTACGCCAAGTAACTTCGGTTTGCTCGGCCAGCGTCCAACTCATCCGGAACTGCTGGATGATTTGACCGTGCGATTCATGGAGTCCGGTTGGTCGCTGAAGTGGTTACATCGCGAGTTGATGTTGAGTGCCACGTGGCAACTGGGAGCGACCTTTGCCGCGGACCAATATGAGCGCGATCCCGACAATCGTTGGTATTGGCGCATGAATCGTCGGCGACTCGATATCGAAGCGTGGCGCGATGCCGTGTTGGCCTCGGTCGGAGCACTCGATCAGCGCCTGGGTGGGCCACCAAGCGATTTAAATGACGGCAGCCATCGACGTCGAACCCTGTATTCTCGCATTAGCCGGCACGAGCTGCATTCGATGCTGCGGCTATTTGATTTTCCCGATCCGAATCTCACCAGCGAACGACGCGTGACGACGACCGTCCCCATGCAACAGCTCTTTGTACTCAACAGCGATTTCATGATTCGTCAGGCACAACTGCTGGTATCGCGATTGGAACGCGAGGGAACTCAAGATCCGATCGCGCGAGTGGATTTTCTTTATCAGTGGGTATTGGGACGCCAGCCGAGTGCTGCCGAGCGTCAGGTGGCGCAAGAGTTTATTACTGCTGCAGCGGCCGAAAAGGAAACTCGGTTGCCGCCCTGGGTACAACTCGGGCAACTGCTGTTGTCAACGAACGAATTTGTGTTTGTGGATTAAATGGAGTGATGGCAATGAATGGACAATATTCGCGGCGCGAAATGCTCCAACAACTGGGAGCTGGCTTTGGTCTCGTGGGACTGGCCGGCGTCTTAGCCGAAGCACAGGCAGCCGGAGGTGCGGCAGGCGATAACCCACTGGCCATCAAGTCGCCTCATTTTCCCGCTCGGGCCAAACGCGTCATTCATCTGTTTATGAATGGCGGACCATCGCATGTCGATACGTTTGATCCCAAACCAGCCCTGGAAAAATATGCGGGACAAAAGCCGGAGGAATTGACGAAGAATTATCCGCGCGTCGTCGGGCCACTGTTTCCCTCGCCTTACAAATTCAGCAAGCATGGCGCGGCGGGAATTGACGTCAGCGAACTGTACCCGCACTTGGCGAAACAAATTGATGATGTCTGCGTGATTCGATCGATGCACACCGACATTCCCAATCATGAGCCGGCACTACTCATGATGAACTCCGGAAATACACAGCCCACCAGGCCCAGCTTGGGGTCGTGGTTGTCGTATGGCCTAGGCACGGAGAACCAGAATTTACCCGGTTACGTGGTGCTCTGTCCCGGTAAGCCCGTGGTTGGGCCACAACTCTGGGGTAACAGCTTTCTGCCAGGCATTTTCCAGGGCTGTCACATCAACAATGGACGACTCGATCCTAAGTCCGTCATTCCTCATGTGCACAATAATCATTTGAGTGCCAGCGAGCAGCGGCGACAGATCGACGCCCTTCAGGCACTCAACCGCGAACATCTGCGGCAGCGCGGCCAAGATGGCGGACTGGAAGCTCGGATTGAATCCTTGGAAATGGCCTACCGCCTGCAATTCGCGGCTCAAGAAGTGTTCGACATCAATCAAGAAACCAAAGCCACTCGCACGCTCTACGGCAGTGGACAATTCGCCGATGCCTGTCTCGTCGCCCGGCGATTGGTGGAGCGTGGCGTGCGCATGGTGCAGCTCTACTACGGCAGTGGCCAGCCGTGGGATGATCACGGCGATATCACGAATCACGCCAAGCACGCCCAGTCCAGTGATCAAGCCATCGCCGCCCTGCTGGCTGATTTGAAAGCCCGCGGCATGCTCGACGATACCCTGGTCGTCTGGGGTGGCGAATTTGGTCGTACACCGTGGTCCGAGGGTGGCAAGGGACGTGACCACCACGCTCGCGGCTTCACCGTGTGGCTGGCAGGCGGCGGTGTCCGCGGCGGCATGGCCTACGGAACGACCGACGAGTTCGGGAATCAAGCAGTGGAAAACCGCATGCATGTGCACGATCTGCACGCCACGGTCCTGCACCTCATGGGACTCGATCACGAGCGACTTACCTATCGCTACAGCGGTCGTGATTTCCGCTTGACCGACGTACATGGCAAAGTGTGCCACGACATCATGGCGTAACGTGGTGATGGCAATCGGCCATCGAAAATGCTCAGTTCAATCGTTCATTCATTGGGATCAGGGTTCGCTTCGTTTTCTCATAGGGGTTGAAGTATGAAGAAGATTACTTGGGTTTTGAGTCTGGTGGCGATACTGGCAATCGGTGGTGTGATGACAGTCACCGGTCAAGAAGGTAAGCCGCTCAAGAAAATCGCCGACAAGGTCGAGCAGTCAGTGGAGAAGGCTGAAAAGAAAGTTGAGAAGGCTGTTGAGAAAGCTACCGGCAAAGCCGCCGATGCCGCTCACGGGCATGATCACGAAGCGGCATTGCCCAAGCGCGGTATCTGCCTGATCGTCGCCAAGGAAGATAGCAAGGTGGCAGGCGTCGTGGAGTTCGTCCAGCACGAAAAGACGTTGCACTTAACCGGTGAGATCACCGGCCTCAGTCCCGGTGAACATGGCTTCCACATTCATGAATTCGGTGATCTGCGCGATCCGAAGGGCATGAGCACCGGTGGTCACTTCAATCCCAAAGGTCACAAGCACGGTGCCTTGGGCGCGAACGAACGCCACGAAGGTGACCTCGGAAACGTGAAAGCCAATGAAGCTGGCGTGGCCAAAGTCGACGTGAAGGTGGAAGGCCTCTCCCTGCACTTCGTACTCGGCCGCTCACTCGTCGTCCACGCCAAACCAGATGACTACTCACAGCCAACCGGCAACGCCGGTCCTCGCGTGGGTGTGGGCGTCATCGCCATCGCCGCCGAACCAAAGAAGTAAGCGGCTCGCTCCTTTCGCACGGAGACACAGTTTTTTCGCAGGGGGGCACGAAGAAAAAAAGGCAGATGAAAGAGACTCATCTGCCTTTGCACTTGGTGCCTTTGTGTCCCTGTGCGAAACAGGTGTCTCTATGCGGAGCAAGTGTCTCTATGCGGAGCAAGTGTCTCTATGCGGAGCAAGTGTCTCTATGCGGAGCAGGTGTCTCTATGCGGAGCAGGTGTCTCGGTGCGACACACTAGACGCCGGCGGGATTGAAGTAATCGGGTTCGCCGTCGGGCTTCCACTTGATGTTACAGCCGATGCTCGGCCGCTGCGGTTCGGGGATCGGTTGACCAGCCAGGACAGCATCCAGAGCGACTTGTAGATCCTGGCCGGTGATCGGCAGACCATTTCCGGGACGACTCGAGTCGAATTGACCGCGATAGACGAGGTGCTGCTGTCGATCGAAAAGGAAGAAATCAGGAGTACAGGCGGCACGATACGATTTCGCCACTTCCTGCTCCTCGTCAAATAAATACGGGAATGTAAACCCTCGTTCCTCGGCCTCATGCACCATGCGTTCCGGCGAGTCATCGGGATATTTTGAGGCATCATTGGAATTGATTGCCACAATCGCGACTCCGCGAACTTGGTACTTGCTTGCCAGTTCCACAAACGCATTCACGATGTGTTTAACAAACGGACAGTGATTGCACCAAAAGGCGATCAAAAGCGCCGGCGCCGACTCGAAGTCTGAGCGCTGCATCGTGCGACCATCGACGTTGAGGAGTGAAAAATCGGGCGCCCGGGTGCCTAGTGGCAACATCGTGCTAGCTGTTTTGACCATCGTCGGTTGTCCTTTTGCAAAAGAGAAGTAAGCGAGTCGTGGATTTACTGTTCGGTGAGAGCCTGCTAGTAACACGCTCCGCCATCCTGGCCTCAGCGTGGTCGTTGCAAGGGCTGCGTTCTAGGGCTGCGTTATAGGGCTGAGTTCTAGGGCTGAATGACTGGCACGGCGACCTGCAGTTTTTCCGCGAGCTTGACGAGCTGATTCCAGTTTTCGGCATCGAGTTCGATGCCGCTCGCCGAACGTTTCGCCAGCATGATGCGTTCGGGATCACCGGGCAGCAAAATCTGATCCACTCCCTCGATCCGCGGACAGCCGCGCACATATTCCACCAGTTGCTCCACTTCGGCACGAAAATGCGTGACCCCGCCAAAGGCATCGGGATTCAAGAGCAGCATGAAAACGCAATTTCCCTTTTTGGGATAGGTGTTTTCTCGAGCGCAGACGCCGCCGGAAAGTGCGCCCGTGAGGATCTCGATCATCAGGCCGAGTCCAAACCCTTTGTAGGCCTGAGCACCTCCCATGGGCAGAATGGATCCCGGCGGATTGCCATAGAGCGTGTTGGGATCGGTTGTGGGACGGCCTTCATTATCCAGGAGCCAACCTTCGGGTACCTGTTCGCCGGCGATTTTTTTCACTCGCACTTTACCTTCTGCCGTGGCGCTGGTGCTGAAGTCAAGCACCAGCGGTTCATCGCGATAAGGAACTCCAATGGCCAGCGGATTGGTGCTCAGTCGCGGAGCTTTACCGCCAGGTGGTGCCACGCGCACCGCACCGCCGTGAGAATTGACCATGACCATTGACACGAGTCCCTCAGCGGCGGCCATTTCGCAGTACTCGCCCAAGCGTCCGATATGCCCGGTCTGGATCATGGTGCCCACGGCCAGTCCTTGGCTGGCAGTTTTTCTGGCTAGTCGACTGAGCAGTCGACCGGCTTGCACTTGACCAAATCCCCAGTTCGCGTCCGTGACGAGCCGGGCGGCCGCATCGGTGAGGATCGTGAGGTCCGCTTGGGAAACCACTTCGCCATCGGCCAGTGCTTGAATGTAAAACGGCAGCCGCATCACTCCATGCGACTCATAACCACGCAGGTTCGCGGCCACCAGACTTGGTCCCACCACCTCCGCCTCCTGCGACGTCGCACCACCGGCACGCAGCAGATTCACCGAGAAACGTTCCAAATCAGCACTTGCAATCTTCGGCACCGGTCACCTTCGCATTTCAGAACAAGGGTTTTCTTCAGGGTAACGGCAGGCCCTCGCCGCCCACCAGAAACTGACGACTCGCTTCGTAGGCGGCAATGGCCACCGAATTCGACAAATTCAAGCTCCGCACTTCCGGTCGAGTGGGAATGCGGAGCGTTCGTTCACGGTACCGCTCCAGGATGGAGGGCGGCAAGCCCGCCGTCTCGCAGCCAAACACCAGGATGTCGGCAAGCGAGTATTGCACGTTCCAGAATGAATGCCGCGCTGACTTGGTGAAGTACCAGGCCCGCTCCAGCGGCAACATTCGTTCCAGAGCCGCCCAGTCGTCCACCACCTCCCACTCCAGGTGCTGCCAATAGTCGAGTCCCGCGCGGCGCAGCGTTTTTTCATCGATGCGGAAACCCAGCGGCCGCACGAGCCACAATTTCGCGGCCAGCGCGACGCAGGTTCTCCCCACCGCTCCCGTGTTGGGCGGAATCTCCGGCTGATGTAAAACGATATGAAGTCGAGGTTCGTATAACACCCCCTTTGAGTAACACTCCGGCAGATCAGCGTCAAGCGGGGCCAGCCGTCTTCTCCACGACCGCCTGTTCACTACCAAAACCAGGAGCTGTTCACTACCATCAGGATGGCTCGGCGACGTCTCTCGAGCACTACGCCATCCCACGACAATATCGCCCTACCCCATCGCCTATGATCTCGACACAGCGCATCGCTCGATACACCGCCGCTCTGGAATTTGCCGAACGACAAGTTGAGGCACTGATCACGCGGCATCCCGACTTTTTTCCCATCTACACGCAACAAGGTCGCTGGCACCACACCGGGGAACTCTGGACCGATTGGACGGGCGGATTTCTCGCCGGGATGATGTGGCAATTTCATGTGCGCACCGGAAGCCCGCAGTGGCGAGCGCGCGCCGAACACTACTCGCGGCTACTCGAACATCGCCAGCACGATCGCCATGTGCACGACCTCGGCTTCATCTTTCTGAATACCTACCTGCCCTGGTATCAATTGACCGGCGATTCGCAGCTCCATGATGTCTTGATTCAAGCCGGACGTACGCTCGCCATGCGTTTTCAGCCCGCCGGTCGGTATCTGCGCAGCTTCGTCGCTCCCGAGTCGCTGTTTATTGACATCATGATGAATGTGCCGATCATTTTTTATGCCGCTCGTGAAACCGACGACCCGCAGTTACGAGAGGTCGCCGACGCTCATTGCCGCACCACGCGAGAAACGATTGTCCGCGCCGACGGATCGACTGCCCATGAAGGCCTCTTCGATCTGGTCACCGGTGAGTTCCTGCGGCAGACAACGCATCAAGGGCTGAGCGGATCCAGCTGCTGGGCTCGTGGACAAGCCTGGTCGCTGTATGGCTACAGCAAATGCTTTGCGCTTACCAGCGACCCCGCCTGGCTCGACGTCGCACAAGCGAATGCCGATTACTGGCTGAATCATCTGCCGCAGGATCGAGTGCCCTACTGGGATTTTAACGCCGATTTGCAGCAACCCCCGCCCCTCGGAGCTCAAAAGGAATCGTCCGCCGGCGCGATTGCTGCCAGTGGCCTGATCGATCTGAGCAGTCAGACGGACTCCGCCGAGCGGCAACACGACTACCTCGAAACCGCCCTGCAAACACTCGATGCACTCACCGACCCCGAGTATCTGGCGAGTGAAACGCCCGGCTGGGAAGGAATTCTCAAGCACGGCGTCTATCACACTCGGAAGGGACTCGGGGTCGATGAGTCGGTGATGTGGGGTGAATTTTTCTTCGTGGAAGCGTTAACGAAAATCGTCCTGACCGGCTAAGGTACAGGCCAGCGATCGCAGCAGGACTCCAGGTTACGAAGGATGAACGACGTGCAGATTCAACGAAATGCCACTCGGCCCGTTCGTGTGGGAAAGGTGACCATCGGCGGGGGTCAGCCGATCGCGGTTCAAAGTATGACCGCCACGCACACGCAAAACATCGACGCTACGGTCGCTCAAGTGAACATGTTGGTCGCCGCTGGAGCTGATGTGGTGCGCGTGGCAGTGGACAGTCGCGCTGACGCACTGGCACTCGCGGAAATCCGTCGTCAAACCACGGCGAACTTGTCGGTCGACTTGCAAGAGAACTATCGCATGGCGGAACTCGTCGCTCCCCATGTCGACAAAATCCGTTACAACCCCGGGCATCTCTATCATCACGAACGCGAAAAGCCCTGGCGCGAAAAAGTGCGCTATCTCGCCGCCGTGGCGGTCGAACATGATTGCGCCCTGCGTGTCGGCGTCAACTGCGGCAGCGTCGATCCCGCTCATAAAGAAGCCGCCACCCCAGACGACTCGCTGAGTCCCATGCTGGCTAGTGCTTGGGAACATTGCGACTGGCTCGATGAACTCCAATTCACCCGTTACGTCGTTTCACTCAAAGATTCCGATCCCGCCAAGGTGATCGAGGTGAATCGGAGATTTGCCGAACGACGCCCCGATGTGCCGCTGCATTTAGGTGTCACCGAGGCGGGTATTCCACCTGATGGCATTATCAAAACGCGCATCGCCTTCGAGCAACTCATCAGCCGCGGTATCGGGGATACGATCCGAGTGTCCTTGACGGTGCCGAATGATCGCAAGGGCGAAGAAATTGCGGCCGGCCGTGCGATTCTGGCTGATATCGCGGCGGGGCGAGTGCGTTCGGTGGTTGACTACGGCCTGAAATCACTCAACATCATCTCCTGCCCGAGCTGTTCGCGAGTGGAAAATGAAGCCTTCGTGGAACTCGCTCAGCAAGTCAAAAAACTGACAGAATACGCCCAGGATTACGCCATCACGATCGCCGTCATGGGTTGTCGAGTGAACGGACCGGGAGAAACAGATGACGCCGACCTGGGGCTCTGGTGCGGACCGAATTTTGTGAACCTCAAACGTGGCACCGAGGAACTCGGCGCGTTCCCCTACGACGCCATCCTGCCACGTCTGCAACTCGAACTCGATGCCCTCATCGCTCGCCAGCAAAAATAAGGGCGCTCCAGAATAGTTGTGCGCGAGCAGTACTTCTGGTCCACCGCAGATTCGCGCGGCAGTGGAGTTACCTAGCGAGATTTGCTATATGTAATGAGGTCTTAAGTTCAAAGATGGGACCGTAGCTCAACGGTTAGAGCAGGGGACTCGACCGAATCTGGCTAAACAGGGTTGCCTGAGCAATCCCTGCAGGCCCGATTCACGTGGGTTGCCTCCGGCAGCGAATAACTCGCTGCGGGACGGTAGAATCTGTCAAATTCGGGGAACGCCACACCGACTCGATGCCAATCGAGCGGCGGCCAATCCCGAGCCAAGCCGCGGGTTGATGGTTGTCAGTTGCTTATCCTCGCAATTCACGACCGAGACGGCGGAAGGTGTAGAGACCAGACGGCAGACAAGTTACGCAGCGAACAGCCGCGCCACTTGAAGGGATGGTCCAGACCACAAACTTGAAAAGGGCGGCGAAAGCCGAAGTGGGAAGCATAATCCCTTGGTTGCAGGTTCGAATCCTGCCGGTCCTATTCTTTTTCTTTTCCCACGATCTACCCGGGGAGGCCCCGAGCGCATGGCGACCAACACAAAATCGAGTGGCCTGAAGATCGCCGCGATCGTCCTGGGCTCATTGTTCCTGGCAGTCGTTCTGCTGTTCCTGCTCGGCGTGGGACTCATGGCTCTCACCTTCGCCATGCTTCCCGGCACAACCTCCACCGATTGCGAGTTGACGATCGTTCTGCGGGATGCGGATGGCCAACCACTGGCCGATCAAGAAGTACATCTCTGGAGTTACACTTCGCAGAATCAGCATGCCATGACGGATGCCCAGGGACAGGTAATCTTCAGCGGACAGCGTTTTCGCTACTCGGCGACAATCCTTTCTCCGGGGATGAATCGACCGGATAAATTTGAGATCCGAGCACGATTTCCGGAACTCACCGATCTCTATTACCGCTGGGACATCGCCCGCAGCGGCACCTTGGACTATGAGATTTTCGACGACTCCTACGACTACTACTTCGGAGACCATTGGCTGGGCCGCTTTAACGAACAAGGCCAAGTGCTCAACAAGATCAAAGACATGGGCAAGTGGCAGCAAGCCAAGCCACTCGATCAGGTCGCCGCGCCCGTCAAGCTCTGGAAAACCAAGGGCACCTTGGAACCCTCGCCAACCGGCCCCGAGGCCTGGTCACTGCGACTGGAACTGCAAGCGGTCCCGTAGTTTGTGCCTCGCGGCGAGTGTTTTTTCTTTGCCCAGCGCAGACCCGCGGTGATGTTCCCACGGAGACTCCCCGGACGGTTGCGCACGGAGACTCACAGGCACCGAGACTCACAGGCACCGAGACTCACAGGCACCGAGACTCACAGGCACCGAGACTCACAGGCACCGAGACTCACAGGCACCGAGACTCACAGGCACCGAGACTCACAGGCACCGAGACTCACAGGCACCGGGACTCACAGGCACGGAGCTCAGGCCCACGGAGGAACCGATGGAATCCTGAACGGGACGAGGCTACACGGTCGAGAAAGTTTCGCCGCACATGATCGACATTCAGAAGAAAATAAATGCGTGCACACTCCGGGCGGAATGCAATTCAAATCCCATATGCCCTTAAAAGACGCGCGCGTAGCATTCGGATGAACCGAAAAAAAAGAAAGCGGTTCGGGCTGCCGTACGGATAACAGCCAACAAAAAACCGCTGCCAGTTTCTGACAACGGTTTTCGTGAAGTGGAGACGAGGGGGGTCGAACCCCTAACCCCTGCCTTGCAAAGGCAGTGCTCTCCCAATTGAGCTACGTCCCCGAACAAATCCGAAACCACCACATTCGTGCGAACCATTTCTTCTTCGACGACCAAGAGCATCATCGAACAAGGAATTTCTGACGAATCGTTGGAATCGAGTGGGCGTATGAAGATTCGAACTTCAGACCTCGTCGTTATCAGCGACGCGCTCTAACCAACTGAGCTATACGCCCGACCCTCTCCGCAGTTGTCAGACACGCCTGAACTTCCCGAGGTTCATCGTCTGGGGAAAAACATTTCCCTCAGCAATTACCCTGGAAGCTCACCGGTCTCACCCTGCGAGTCACACATTGTAAAATCATCCGCTCGGCTGTCAAACCGGGGTCCGCAGCTTCCTATCCCACCGCCCGACCAAACACCCCAAAAATCGGCTAATCGGGGTGATTCTCCAGCCCTACGCTGGCCGAATAATCCCTACAGTCTTGTGAAAAACTGTCGAATTGTGGGAGAAACATGTCATGCTGCGCAACATGGGTAATCTGCGAACTCGAGGACGTAAAGCGTGGCTCGCGGCCTTGGCGGCAACCAGTTTGTTGAGTCCGTCGTTGGCCTGGGCCGCTAAACCCACTCCCCAAATGGCGCTCGAAATCTCCTCTCCGGTCCAAAAGGATGTGATCTTCGACCGACCCACGAAAGAACAGGCCGAGAAGTGCAAACTCGATACGCTCTCGGGCGACCAAGGCGCAGGCTGGATTGTGCGCGATGCCAACGGCCAGATCCTCCGCCGCTTCGTCGATACCAACAAAGACACCAAACTCGACCTCTGGTGCTACTACCGGGATGGCATCGAGGTCTATCGCGATATCGATTCCAACTTTAACGGCAAGGCCGATCAATATCGCTGGCTCGGCACCGCCGGTAGTCGCTGGGGAGTTGATGAAAACGAAGATGGTCGTATCGAGTCCTGGAAAGTGATCTCGCCGGAAGAGGTCACCTACGAAGTTACCGCTGCGCTACGGGAACGTGATGGCGACCGCTTCGCACGACTGCTGCTCACCAAAGAGGAACTGGTCGACCTGGGACTGAGTGACAATCAGCGTCAGGCCTTGGCCAAGAAAATCATGGCAGCGGCCAACAGTTTTCCGGAATTAGCACGCAAGCAGCGACTCGTCACGGAAAAAACGATCTGGACCAATTTCGGTGCCACTCAGCCGGGCGTCGTGGCGGCCACGGGTGAGGAATACACCAAAGATCTGCTCGTCTACGAAAACGTTTCCGCCGTCGTGGAGGCGGAAGGGAAACATGCTCAGGTGGCCGTGGGAACCTTGATCCAGGTGGGGCGAGTCTGGCGACTCATCGACCTCCCCGCCAGTCTGCTCGACGAAAAACTAGCCGGTCATCCGGGTGGCTACTTCTTCGCTGCTGCCGCCAGCAATCCCGTGCGCCCCGCTGCGGGCGAACCGTCCGCCGAAATGCAGAAACTCACCGAAGAACTGGAAAAGATCGAGCAGCTGCTCGCCAGTGCCACCGATCCGGCAAAGCTGTCGGCGGGCAACGCACAGCGAGCCGACATTTTGGAAAAGCTTTACGAAGCGGCCGCGACGGAAGAAGAACGTACCACCTGGATTCGTCAGTTGGCCGACACCATCAGCTCCGCGGTGCAATCGGGCGGCTATCCCGAAGGCATTGAACGGCTGGATAAGTTGGCGGCCAAACTACAAGACGCGCCAGCTAAAACAGAACATCGAGCTTACGTGAAGTTCCGCAAGTTGCTGGCCAGTTACAGTGCCGAGGTGCAAGATCCGCAGGTTGATCCAGTCAAACTGCAAGATCGCTGGACGGAACAGCTGCAGGCCTTCATTGAGGAATTCCCTCAGACGAGTGACGCGCCTGACGCGATGCTGCAACTGGCACTCGCTCAGGAATTCGCCAGCAAGACCGACGACGCACTGAAATGGTATGGGCGAATCGCCACGGACTTTGCAGGGACGGACGTCGCCAAGAAGGCCACGGGGGCCAAGCTGCGTCTGGAGTCGGTTGGACAAGTGATTCCGCTCAAGGCACGCACGCTGGATGGTCGCGCCGTCGACTTGGCACAGCTCCGTGGCAATCTTGTCATCATTCACTACTGGGCGACGTGGTGTGAACCGTGCAAACAGGACATGGTCAAGCTGCGCGACCTGCAGGCGAAATATGCTAAACAGCGACTGCAAATCATCGGCGTGAACCTGGACAACGACCCTAAGGTGGCCAGCGAGTTCCTGCGGAACGCGCGTCTGCCGTGGGACCAAGCCTACGAGCCGGGCGGTTTAGAGGGCCGGTTGGCAGTCGAACTCGGTATCTTCACGCTACCGACCATGATCCTGGTCGGCGCCGACGGCAAAGTGGTCAATCGCAATCTCCATGTGGGTGAATTGGAAAATGAGTTGGCGAAACGATTCCGCGAGGAACGTCCCGCGCAGCCACCCCGCAATGCCACTCCACCCGGCAAAGCTCCCACCTCAAAGCTGAAATAGCACTTCCGCGAACAATCCAGGGGACTGCCCATCACCCCAGGGTGACCGCGAAAAACTTGCCGAATCGAGGGCCTGAAAAAACTACCCCCAGGCCCCGGCGACTGGTACACTAGGCCCTCGCGTTGTTCCCTGGTTGCCGATCTTTTTAATGGGCGCCGAATCTGCGGCGCAATCTCGCAATGATTGCTAAATGTCCGAAGTGTGATGAGCAAGTCCAACTACCGCCGGGCCTGGCAGGCGAATCCCAGGTCCGCTGCCCGCTCTGTCAAGAAGAATACGCCCTGAGTGCCGCACTCGAAAAACTTCCCCCAGCCCTCATCGTGCTCGCAGCCGTCTCGGCTGCTCCGTCGCCCACCGCGACCGATCTGGGTGCCAGCGAATTAGCGGCCGGCGACGAAGGTGAATACGCGCTGGCCGCAGCCAGCGAATCCTTAGGTGAACTGGCGGGCGACGAGACCGGTGCCGCAGCGGCGACTCCTGCGTTCGCACCCCGCTCCGCCGAAGCACGCGGCACCTCGATTCGTGCCAGCACTCGCCCCAAACCCCCGGCGGTCAATCCCGTCAAGGAAATCGTGAAGGTTGTGCTGGGTGGCGGTGTCGGACTGCTGCTCGCCCAGCTCCTGCTCTGGTGGCTCCCCGGTGATTTGCGTAAAGATCCCTTCAATTTGGCGCCCAAGGTCGCTCAGTATCCAGCTGCTCGCTATTTGTTACCTCAGGCGTACTGGCCGCGCGGCGACGGCAGCGGTGAACCGGATGCAAGTTCGTCCGAAAAGTCGGCTGACAAGCAGGAGCCGATGAAAAATGTTCCCAGCGGTGCCGGAATCCTCGATGGCTCGAAGACCGACTGGAATAAAATCATCCAGCAAAATGGCAAACCAAACCCCAGCGATGATGCTCCCCCATCCAAAAAATCCGCTCCGCCAAAATCGCCCGAAGATGACCTGAAACTCGATCCACTCGACAATCCCCTAGAAAAGAAGCCCGAAAAAGCACCCGATCTCGGCCTCGACGAACTGTCGAATAGCAAACCAGCACCCCAGAAAACGCCCGAGCCGAAGGTGGACGAGCCGAAGGTGGACGAGCCGAAGGTGGACGAGCCGAAGGTGGACGAGCCCAAGCCCGATGCACCCAAGGCCGATGCACCCAAGGCCGATGAGCCGAAGGCCGATGAGCCGAAGGCCGATGAGCCGAAGGCCGATGCAGCCAAGCCCGATGCACCCAAGGCCGATGCACCGAAGGCCGATGCACCGAAGGCCGATGAGCCGAAACCCGATGAGCCGAAACCCGATGAGCCGAAGGCCGATGAGCCGAAGGCCGATACCACGGCGGCGCGTTAAGCGGCACGGCTGGGATCGCTGTCACCTCCCGTCATCGTGCCACCAACAGGGTAGTTTCTGTTCGAGTAACCATCACGTTATTGAGTTGAACCATGGATCCGACCGGTCTGGCATTTTTGCAATCTCTACTGGAAACCCCAAGTCCCTCGGGCTACGAGCGGCCGGTCCAAGAACTGGTGCGAAAATACCTGAGTGAATTTGCGGATGAGGTGCGTTCGGATTTTCATGGCAACGTCGTCGGCGTCGTAAATCCCAACGCTTCGCTGCGTGTCATGTTTGCTGGACACTGCGATCAAATTGGGCTGATCGTCACCCAGGTCGACGATAACGGGTTCATCTATTCTCAGCCCATCGGCGGCTGGGACCCCCAGCAACTCATCGGCCAGCGCATGACCATCTGGACGGCACAGGGGCCCATTCCTGCCGTGATCGCACGCAAAGCCATTCATTTGCTGAACGACGACGAGCGAAAAACCGCTGTCAAGCAGCAAGATCTATGGCTCGATATCGGCGCTCGCAGCAAGCCTGAAGCACTGGACTGCGTCCGCATCGGTGACCCCGTCACACTGCAGCTCGGTTATCAAGCGCTTCGGAATAACTACGCGAACGCACCGGGCATGGACGACAAAACTGGACTCTGGGTCGTCCTCGAAGGCTTGCGTCGTGCGAAACAGCGTGGCGTCCGCATCGGTCTCTATGCCGCCTCCACCGTTCAGGAAGAAATCGGACTGCGTGGAGCTCAAACCAGTGCGTTTGGAATTGATCCTCACGTCGGCATTGCCGTCGACGTAACGCATGCCACCGACTGTCCGACGATCGATAAGCGTCAGCAAGGCGAGATCAGTTTGGGTAAAGGGCCGGTGATCTTCCGCGGTCCCAATATGAATCCGGTGGTCACCGAGCGACTCATTGCGATCTGCAACCATCGACCGCTGCCATATCAGCTGTCGGCCAGTGGTCGAGCGGTACCGAACGATGCCAACGCGTTACAGATTAGTCGAGCGGGTGTAGCGACGGGACTGGTGAGTATTCCTAACCGCTACATGCACAGCGCCGTGGAGACGATCTCCCTGGACGATGTGGACCAGGCGGCTGAGCTGCTGGCTGAATTCGCTGCGCAGCTAAATGGCGATGAGGATTTTCGTCCGTAGCCCTTCGCCGCTCACACGCGCAGCAAATCTTTCATTTCCCGTACCGCTCGTTCCAGCCCAATGAAGATGGCTCGCGCGACGATGGCATGCCCGATATTCAATTCGTGCATGTCGACGATCCGGGCCACTGGACCCACATTGTGATAGTTCAGGCCATGGCCGGCATGTAATGTAAGGCCCAGGTCGCGAATCAGAGCTCCAGCTGCGATCAACCGCTGGAGCTCTTGGTGTTGCTGCTCGCCTTTCGCCAGCGCATACGTGCCGGTATGCAGCTCCACCGCCTGCACACCCAGCGTGCCAGCAAATTCAATTTGGCGCCGATCAGGATCCAGAAACAAACTCACCGCAATCCCCGCCTGCTTGAGCCGCTCGATGGATCGCCGGATCGCATCCGGGTCAGACAGCAGGTCGAGCCCGCCTTCCGTCGTCACCTCCTCACGTCGCTCCGGCACCAACGTCGCTTGTTCGGGACGAGTCTCACAGGCAATCGCGACGATCTCGGAATTGGCCGCCAATTCCAAATTCAATTTGATAGCTACCGTTTCGCGCAGCAGGCGCAGATCTCGATCTTGGATATGACGTCGATCCTCACGTAAATGAATGGTGATCCCATCAGCACCACCCAGTTCGGCCGCCATCGCGGCCCAGACCGGATCCGGCTCGTACGTTCGCCGCGCCTGCCGCACCGTCGCCACGTGATCGATGTTTACTCCCAGTTCCGGCATGCCATCCATCTCCACTCTCTGCACTTCAAATTGAATTCGAACTATTCCACATCAGGCTGCAAGTCGTGCTCGGTGGACGACGACACACTTCATCGTCATCCGACTCGTAATTCACGTCATCATACGACCCTCAACCGCCGGACGTCGATAGTAGCGGCTGGCCGTTCACTCGTGCACCAGCATTGTTTGGTGCCGCTATCGTCAGCAGCAGATCGTCGTCGAGCAGTCGGAGGGTGGTAACGAGCTGATGAGCAGCGATGTCATCCTGCACAGCCGCAAACAACGTTGGTCCCCACGAACTCTGGCCAACTCCCACAACTCCCAAACTGCGAATCAATTCCACCAGCTGAGTCAGACGCGGACCGCGATAGGCTCCACCCTGTGCCGGCGCAAAACACATACCACTGGCATACCCATACTCATACAGCGACTCACTAAAGCGCGCAAAATCATGCGATCTCACCGCCGGCAACAGCTGCTCGTCGAGCAGTCGATTGAGCTGCGCGGCGGTGGTGGGAGGCACTGCCGGCAACTGTTCAAACGCTTGATGCTCCGCCGCTCCATGTAAACCACGATCTACTTGCGGTCGAATCAGTACGAAACGCCAGGGATCGGGAAGTGGCAGTCGCTGGTCGAGCGGCGAGATACGTTCATCCGCCAGTTTACCGCGTTCTACAATCAGCCCACCATGTCCATACCCGTAGGTGCCAACCGCGGAGCGGCGACCACGTCCCATCAGCTCGGCAAGACACTCGACCGACTTGATTTCCCGCTGCCGCACTCGCTCGAGAATCGTAGCCACCGCCAGCGCGAGCTGTGTGCCGGTACCCAAACCGCTATGAGGTGCTCCGAGAGATTCCACCGCGATATGCACCGCTGGCAGTTCCCGTTCCCCTGTCGTTTGCTGCCAGACCTTCGCAAACTCTGCGACCCGCTCGCACTCCGGTCCGATCGCCTGAAACTGTTCAGCGGGTATGCCGCGCACGACGAGCGATGGTGCATCGACCATCACTCCTGCCCCACCAAACTGCCGCCCTTGCCCACCCCACGACAGCAAGCCGAAATGTAAACGACTCGGCGCTCGCACAATCCAGTCGCGACTGCTCGCGTCACTCTCCTGCTGGACGTAAGCCTCCAGCTCACGAAACGCTCGCCGCTCCACCGCCCCGGCCGTCTTGTCGACGATGATCGACAGTCTCAGGAATTCTCGCGCGAGCTCCGGCGCTGGAATCAACTTCACTCGAGTGGCCAGAATCGCCGCTTCCACGACCGCATGCTTGGCTCGATTAAATCCCAAAAAATCCCGCACCACACCGCGTGCCATCACACGGCAATCAATCTGCACTCGCTGCCGTGACTCATCCACACCCTGTACGTCAAACGCAAACCAGCGGCAACTATCGGCCAATCGCGGTGGATAATTCGGGGCACTCGGTTCCAACGCTGGCTTGATCGTCAGTTTGCCGATCGCCGCGCGAGCGATTAACTCCGCATCATCGGTGATCTGAAACACTCCGCGCCGCTCGCGCAGCAGATTTCCGCACGTAGTCGACGAGGGGAACGGTCGCAAAATGAGTTGTGTCAGGTTGTCGTCGACGATCGGTCCCATCGGCGCGATGTTGATCGAGCCGTCGAGATTCCGCGTAGTGACGATTCCTTCGAGTATCATCGCGAGCAATTCCGACTTAGAACGTGATGGGACGGACAGGAGCGAGCGGTTCGACGACCGGCGGCAGCATCAGCTCCTGGGCAAAAGCTTGTGCGGCACCAGTACCGGAAGTGGTGCCGGGCGTAGCTGCACCAATCAATTTCAAAAAGTTTTCCAGTAGCTGAAAACCACCCTCCGTCAAAATGGACTCGGGATGAAATTGCACTCCGAAAATCGGATAGTCGTGATGCTCCAGAGCCATCGCCAGCCCATCACGGGTCCAGGCTGTGCAGCGCAGCGCCGCGGGCCAGCGCTGGCGGCCAACAACCAGCGAGTGATAACGGCAAGCGGAGAGTGGACTGGGAAGCGAATCAAAAAGGCGACTGCCATCATGGTAGACCAGACTGGTGCGCCCATGACGTGGCTCGTTCGCACGGACCACTTCACCACCAAACGCCGCGCCAATCGTCTGATGCCCCAGACAAACACCCAGCATGGGAATCGTGCGATAAAAACTCGACACGACTTCGAGCGAGATGCCGGCCGCTTGCGGATCACAAGGACCAGGGGAAATTACGACCGCTTGAGGCTGCAGATCGGCAATCTGCGGGATCGTGATCGCATCGTTGCGAACCACGCGCGTAACTTGCCCCAGTCGCTGAAAGTACCGAGCGAGATTATGGACAAAACTGTCGTAGTTATCGATCAATAGAATCACGGTTCGAGTGCTCGCAGCAATCCGGTCGCTTTGTGCCAAGTCTCTTCATATTCCTGGAGAGGATCCGACTGAGCGACGATCCCACCCCCGACAGGAAACTGCCACCAGCCGCGCCCCGCCGTAATCGTCCGAATCAGAATACTCAAGTCGAGTGTTCCATCAAAGCCAAGGTAGCCAATCGAGCCGCAATAGGCTCCGCGGGCCGTCGGCTCCAACTCCGCAATAATCTCCATCGCCCGCACTTTAGGAGCGCCCGTGATTGAGCCACCGGGAAATGCTGCTTCGATCAAGTCGAGTGCCGTTCGTCCAGGCGCCAGTTCGCCTCGCACCACCGAGACCAAGTGCTGCACGAACTGATACACCTCGCGACCACACAGCTGACTCACCTGCACACTGTCCGGCAAACAGACCCGCGAGAGGTCATTGCGCAGCAGATCGACGATCATGACATTTTCCGCACGATCCTTTTCACTCGCCTGCAACTCATCGCCCGCATACAGATCTGCTTCCGGGAATCGGCTGCGCTGACGAGTTCCTTTGATGGGGCGAGTTTCCACGGCGCCCTGCCGCACCTGAATGAAGCGCTCGGGCGAAGCGCTCACGATCTGAAACGGCCCCAGGTCGAAGTAGGCGGCAAATGGTGCCGGGTTGCGTCGTCGTAGTCGCCGGTAAAGCGAGCGGGAATCGTCACGCGCCGGATACAGCAGTCGCTGAGCGAGATTGACTTGAAAAATATCGCCAGCATGTATGTAATCCACCGCTTGAGCCACGGCGGCCAGATAATCCTGTTCCCGAAAGTTGCTCGTTAAACCAGCCGGGCCGCGGACATCGAACTGCGGCGCTAACTGCGAAGGGGACAACTCTGAACAAGACCGCTGAGTGGCGGCCAGCTGAGAAGGAGTCAGCTGAGAAGGAGTCAGCTGAGAAGGAGTCAGCTGAGAGTAGGCCAATGGCATGACCGGATGAGCTGCATGGGCGCGGCTGCTGGCCTCCTCTAAGTGCCGCTGAAATTGCGCGAGTCGCTGCTGTGCACGCATGCGACGCTCGGTACCCGTCGCGGGAAAACCGTGCGAGATGAGCCAGGCGCGACGCTGCAGATGATCAAACGCCAGTACCACGTCGTAACAGCCGACGGCCAGTGCCGGCATCTGGAATTCGTCATACCTTGGACTTGGTAGCTGCTCGTAACTTCTCCCCAGATCGTAACTGAACAGACCTGCCACACCGCCTTGAAACGGGGGGAGATGAGGGATCGTCGGAGCCGAATAGCGGGCGGTGTGACGGCGCAGCAATTCGAGTGGCTGAGGCGTGTTCAGCGGCAACTCCAACCAGTCAAACGGATCGGCCGCCACAAACGAATAACGTCCCAGTCCGGGATCAACTTGCGCACTATCCAAAAACAAACAGCCAGGCAAATGAGCCAGCGACCACCAAACCTGCTCGGCCGACAATTCCGAGTCAAGTTCCCACACCAGCGGTAAATCATGCAGACCATTCATGTCAGGGTGCTTCCGTTCGAGCCGTCACGCGCTGCTGCAAACGATGACTTGTTTCGGCAACCGTCAAATAACCAAAATTGAGCGCCTCATCCTGCTGATATTGTTTACCTAGCTGCAGTGCGAGTGTCGCTTTTGCTAGCTCGTACCCCAGATAAAACGCATGTGCTGCCGTGAGATTACGTGGTTCGCGAGCGCGAAGTTGATCGAAAAGCTGAAATGCGTCCGAATCGTGCAAGTGCATACCACTGGCGACCAAATGTAGTTCACCAGCCTCGGCAAACAGACGATAGTTCATGTCCTTGAGCTGCGTCGCCAATTGCTTGAACCAATCATCGCCGTGGCTGAGCAGCTTGGGATCACGCAGCGTGACTAAATTTGGTTCGAGATGCTTCGGCGGAATACGATGACGTACGGCGAAATGAACGAGTCGTCGCGCCAAGTCGCATTCCCGCACACTCGTTCGCGCCCAGTTGATGACCTGAGTGGTAAGCACACTGCGAATGCCGAGTTCCTGGCAGATACCCAGGAGCAAAACATTCACTCCAGCGGAATCAACATCGGTAAGTTCCGTGAGGTTGCCAATGCCCATCAGCATTTCGGCGTCCGGGTAGCGACGACGCACGCTGTCGTATCGCAGCAGGCTTGCGGCGAAACCACAACCGATCGGCTCCAAGATGGGATCGATTCGCAGCGGAACGTTGTTATTAGCAAGATATTCCACCGTTTCATCCAAGCCCCCCAGCGTAGGAATATCATCGGGAATGACAACCACTTCGCAGCCCCAGTCGACCGCCGCTTCTCGATTCGTACTGTTGACGGACAACACCAGTTCGGCACCCGTTCGCACCGCCGCAGCAACTTCCTGGATATTAAAACTATCGATCGATACGCGATGCCCCTCCGCACGGAGCGCATGCACGGCATCCGCTACGCCGCTCCACGTCACCCCTGGATCGCAGCCGACGTCAATCACGTCCGCTCCAGCGACGCGCAGTTGTCGAGCTTGTTCGAGAATTTCGGTCGTGGTGAGGCGTGGCGCGTGATTGATTTCCGCCACAATTGCAATGTCATGCCGGCCATAGTCCGCTTTACGCGGATCGGTTTGACCAAAGAATTCAAACAGTTGCCGTAGATCGCGTGGGCCACAGTCGACGGGAATTTTCACTTGCGAAGTGAGCGGCGTAAGGTCACCCGCACAGTAACCCGGCAGGATGACACGCGTGGCGGCCGCAGGCACCTGCCAATGCTTCGCCACCCAAGCAGGCGTCATCAGCGCCGCGACCGTGATCGGCAGGACATCGATGGAGTAGGTACAGTTGAGCCGCGCCGCCACCGACTCGACTTCGCGTCGTAGTGCTCGTTCAGCCAGTCGTCCTGTGACAAAGTGGATGTGTTCGCAACCCATGTAAACATGGTATCATTTGGCGGCGCCCCTCGTACCCCACTGAGTCTGTTTTCCGCCGACGCGGCAGAGATCGGTTCAACGGGTCCCTGGTCTTGGTTCAGCTCAACCATCCACCTGTGAATTCACTCGTGAATCCGCTTGAACAATCCTCCCACCCCGCTGCCTTAGTTACCGGCTCTTCCCGAGGCATTGGACGCGCGGTCGCCATCGAACTGGCTCGACGAGGCTTTGCCGTCGTGGTGAACTATCGGCGAAGTGGCGAGGCAGCTGAGGCGGTTGTGGCGGAGATCGTCGCAGGTGGCGGACAAGCCGTGGCGATTCAGGGGGACGTCGCTCAAGCGAGCGATCGCCAGCGGTTAATCGAGGCCACGCTGCAGAATTACGGGCGTTTCGATCTGCTGGTGAACAACGCCGGCATCACGTCCCCCGGCCGTCGCGATCTGCTGGAGGCCACGGAAGAATCCTGGGATGAGGTCCTCGCCACCAACTTGAAAGGACCGTTTTTCCTAGCCCAGCAAGTCGCGCTGCGGATGATTGAATTGATTCAAGCCGAGCGGATGAAGACCGCGACAATCATCAACATCTCATCCATTTCCGCCTATGCTGTCTCCACCAACCGCGCGGACTACTGCATCGCCAAAGCCGCTCAACCCATGCTCACCTGGCTCTTGGCCAGTCGCTTGGCGGAGGAACAGATTCGAGTCTTCGAAGTCTGTCCGGGCGTGATTGCCAGTGACATGACGGCACCGGTGCAAGCCAAATACGATCGCCTGATCGCCGACGGATTATCGCCGATCCGTCGCTGGGGTACCGGTGAAGATGTGGCGCGCGCAGTCGCGGCACTCGCCGGCCATGATTTTCCCTTCAGTACCGGTGATCGCATCAATGTTGATGGCGGTTTTCATATTCGTCGCTTGTAGACAGAGAAAGAAGTTAGACGATGACAGCCGCCGTAGTGCATTGCGATGCCGAACTTCTCGAGCCCCTGCAGACACTGCTGGCATGTGGGGCCGAGCAGCCAGTGTTCGATCTCGTACCATTGGAATCGGCGGCGAGCGGGGCGACCGGTAGCGGTACAGCAGTAGCCAGCGACCATCGCCTGGCGACGCTACGGCGATATGTCCAGGAGGGCACCACGCTGGTTGTCACCCATCCCGCCTGTTCGGCCATCGCCGCTCTTGAACTCGATATGATTCGCCGCGACACCAAGGCGCGGTTGATCGTACACTTTCCCGGCGCGCGACATCCCGCCTTGGACGAACTTGCAGCCTACGTCACCGCCGGAGATGACAGTGCGATTGGACGTGTCGAGCAGGTGGTGGTGGAACGACGACTGGCCCAGCGGCAACGCACCACCGTGCTCGAACAATTCGCTCGCGATGCCTATTTACTGCGTCAAATCACGGGCCGAATCACGCGTGTAGGTGCCACGGCACCGCAGGCCGGTGAGGCGGCCTGGGGCAGCTTGGGAGTCCAGATGACCGGTGATGGGCAGATGCTGCTCCGCTGGTCCGTTGAACCAGGCGACTCGAGCAACAGTGGACGCATCACTCTGATTGGATCCAAGGGGCGAGTGACCCTGGAGATGCCCGGCACCGCGCCGTGGCAGCTGACTACCACATCATCGGCCAGCGCGGCGCGAAGCTACCCACGCGAGGATGTCGACCGACTGGTGGGGGAAAGGCTCAAGCTGGAGCTGACAGCAGCGACCAGCGATTGGCCAGGCGTGTGCCGAGACCTGGATGTGGCAGATCTGGTGGAACAAAGTTTACGGCGCGGACGCATGCTGGAACTCCATCATGAAACCGTGACGGAAGAGGACACATTCAAGGGCGTGATGTCGGCAGTCGGTTGTTTGCTGCTCCTCTTGGTGCCACTGGTTCTGATCGCTGCCGTCGTCATCGACGGCTTTGTTCATGGCTGGCATTCGCAGATGGATTACAACCCACAGGGAGCCGCCGGCCTGGCCGGTCAGTCAACGAGTGGCAGCGGTCGCTCGTGGCTGATCCTGATTCTCCTCCCACTGCTCCTCTTTTTACTCCTGCAGACTTTGCAGTTGGTGTTTCGCAGTGGTGCCAAGCGCCCGACCGATACCTCACCGCCGTAGACACCCAACCCGCGGCCCGAATTCGTCCGCTGTTTTCTCGGCCCTCGAAGCCGGACTCCCGCCAGCTCCGAGGACCAGCAACCGAGTAGCCCATCGCCACACCATCGCTCTTTATTCGCTCGTAAGCACGGCGTGGCTGCCCGTTGGTGAATCTATTTCTTGGGAATTGATCGGTTTACGCAGAGTTTTCTCGGAATCGCCGCTGAACCGACCGGCTTCGTGGCAAACTGGGTAAATCTTGCCGACGCGTTGAGTGGTATTCACCGGTTTCATCCCTACGACCGATTTTAAAAAACGGATGAATTCGACCCTGCCCAGCGGCAAGTGAACTCATGAGATTCAACGCCTTCGGCTGCCTAACGACTCGGTTTCGACTACTCACCATTCTTGTGGTTGGGGCGAGTCTTTGCAGCCTCTGCTCGACCACGGCCTGGGCGAACGCCCGGCGTACGCCGGTAGTGCGAGCGGTGGAAGCGGTACAAGCTTCGGTTGTGAACATTCATGGCCGCAAGGTGGTTCGCTCCGAGGATGCGCCGGCTGGGCCCGACAACTTCCGCCAAGTGAACGGCATGGGCACTGGCATCATCATCGATGAACGTGGCTACATCCTGACCAATCACCATGTCGTCGACGGCGTCAACCGCATTCAAATCACCACGCATGACCAGCGAGCCCTGGTAGCACGTCTCATCGCCTTCGACTTCCGCACCGATCTGGCCGTCATCAAGGTCGATGGCGAGCCGCCGTTTCCGGTCATTCGCCTGGGCACTTCGCACGACCTGATGCCGGGTGAATCAGTCATCGCGGTGGGCAACGCCTTCGGATATGAACATACCGTCACGACTGGGATCATCAGCGCTTTGCATCGCACGGTGCAAGTGAGTGACGAACAGACTTATCGAGATGTCATCCAAACCAATGCCGGTATCAATCCCGGCAACTCCGGTGGACCGCTTCTCAACATCGACGGCGAGTTAATCGGTGTGAATGTCGCGGTGCGAGTGGGTGCTCAGGGAATCGCATTTTCCATTCCAGTCGACAACGCCATGGATGTCGCCGCTCAACTGATGAGTGTCGAGCGATTAGAGAAGTCGACGCATGGAGTGATCGGCAAAACGCGCCCGCTTCAATCCGATTTGAGGAGCGAGGTGAAGCACGAGTTTGTGGTGAGTGCGGTACGCAGCGGAACTCCTGGGGAGGTCGCCGGTTTGCAGCCTGGCGACGTGATCACTCGTGTGGGCGATTTTCAAATATCACGCTCACTCGATTTCGAACGTGCCCTGCTAGGGCGTAAGAACTTGGAGGATTTATCGCTTACGGTGCGACGCGGCCAGGAACTCGTGCGACTGACCATGAAGTGGGAAGGTGCCACGCGCAAGGCAACTACCTCACTAGTCGCCACAGATCGTTCCTGGGATGTCCTGGGGCTGCGCCTGGAACCGATTGCAGCGGACAAGGTGCAGGCGATCAATCCGCGCTACAACGGCGGACTCAAAGTGCTCGAAGTGAAGGCTGAAGGCCCGGCAGCAAAGCAAGGGATTCGGCGCGGCGACGTCCTGGTCGGCATGCATAAATGGGAAACCGTTTCTCTGGATAATGTCGCCTTCATTCTGAGCAGCCCCGAATTCTCCCGCACTCAACCGATCAAGTTTTACATCCTGCGTGGAAGCGAGACGTTGTTCGGCCATCTGCGGTCCCCTGTCGGTACGACAACTCGCTAACCACTGGCTTCCTCCGCCTTTTCTTTGCGGTCACAATTTGCTTGCCATTACCTGCGAGGAGAGAGTGAAGGGCTCATGGAAGCAGATTTCCTGGATTGGCTGCGACAACGATTACCGCGCGATCCACGCACTCCGCTGGGAATCAGCAGCGATGCCGCGTTTCTGCCTTTCACTGGCACTGCGAGCAGTGGCTCTGGTTCCAGAGGGATTATTGCCACGACCGATGCGTTGACCGATGGAGTGGATTTCCTGTTGGGCCAAGATGATCCGCGGCGCATCGGTCGCAAGGCGCTGGCCGTCAATCTTTCCGACCTGGCAGCTGCCGCCGCGCGACCTCTGGCGATCCTGGTATCCTTGGTTCTACCGCGATCCGGTGCCGCTGGACTTGCTCGCGAACTCTTCGAAGGGCTGCTACCACTGGCCGAACAGTTTCGAGTGGCGATTGCCGGAGGTGATACGAACACCTGGGACGGTAGCTTGGTGATCAATATTACGGCGCTGGGCGAGCCGGTGGTGGCAGGTGGCTGGAATCGCACGGGCGCCCACCCCGGTGACGTGATCCTGGTGACCGGCGAATTCGGAGGTAGTCGACTTGGCAAGCAGTTCGATTTCACTCCCCGTATCGCCGAAGCCATCGCAATCGCTGAGCGTTATCCCATTCATGCGGCGACGGATGTGAGCGATGGATTATCCCTCGATCTGCAGCATGTTCTGCAAGCCAGTGGCTGCGGAGCGGTGATCGACGCAGCCGCGATTCCCGTGGCCGCAGCCGCCCATGAGTACGCTCGACAGCAAGCTGATGGACGCAGCGCATGGGAGCATGCACTGAGTGATGGCGAGGATTTTGAACTGATCCTGGTCACCTCCCCTGTGGTCGCCGAACGCCTGCTCGCCGCGCAAGACCTGGGAGTGCCCGTGACTAGAATTGGTGAATGTGTAGCGCAGAGTGGTCTGTGGTGTCGCGATCAAAGCGACTCGTCACGTCCAAGTCCTGATGCCAAGCAGCTGCGACCGCTTGTGCCTCGTGGCTGGGAGCACCGCAGTCATGAGCAGCGTCAGAGTTAAACGATGACGCAGACGCCAACACTTCGCTGGGAATACGAATCCCACTCGGTGGCCGATACCGAACGACTGGGTAAGGCGTTGGCCGAGGTCTGGCGCGACGGTACAACCGTCGCGCTTTGCGGCACGCTCGGTGCCGGCAAAACTCGACTCGTACAGGCCATCGCCGCTGCCTGCGACATCGACCGCTCAACGGTTATGAGCCCCACGTTTGTGCTCTGTCATGAGTATCACGGCCGCCGTTCAATCTACCACCTGGATGCCTATCGCCTGCGGGACAACGACGAGTTCCTGCGATTGGGAGTGGAAGAGTATTTCAGTCAGCCGGTGCTGACAATCGTGGAATGGGGCGATCGAGTGGAAAGCGTATTGCCACTCGATCATTGGCGCATCGACATCGAGTTAGCTGCCGATGATCGTCGCCGCATCACCATTACCGCTCCCATCAGTCATTCCCCAGTGCTCGCCGAACTGCAAACGCGGCTCGGCGAATCACCAGGTTGAGCTGAATCGAGCGCTGTGATGTCATTAGAGTGATGTCATTCGTCAGGATCGTATTCAGGTGAACCCGAGCCTCAGCGCCGCGCACCTACCCCATCAGCAGCTAAGCGCTCACTCTCGGTTTACAGTTTGCGATCCAGTGCCAATTGATGGAAGTAATGAGGCACTTTGTCTTGGTTCGCCAACAACCAGTCGATGGAGGGTTCGTGGCGCATCGCCTTGCGAATGGCTTTCGCGGTCGCCTCCCGATTCGTTTGAAACAGCACTTCAGGATCGATCTCCGTATCGATCACACTGGGATCGAGCCAGACGCTGATGATGATCCCCAGATCGTTGACTTTGTGTTTCGGCAGGTCACCAGCACGAACGGCATCCAGTACTCCATGAGCGATGGCAGCTTGAACGGTTCCCATCAGGATGTTGGTATAGCGTTCGTTATTAACCGTCACCTTACTTACCATCATCGTGGTCGGACGCACTTGCACGTCGCTATTGAGGATCGCGAACACGCGGGTGTGCCCTTTGACCTGATCGCCCAGCAGATTAGCAATGGCGTAACCGACCGGGCCGTCAAGTTCTCCAATGACGACTTCGGGTTCCGCCGCCGACCAGGCTGGATCGGCTTCCACCAACGCTTCTCCGGTACGGAGCACAATACGTTCCTCCGCGCTGGTCTTTGTCGAGCTCTTAGACTTCGTCTTAACTGGGGTTTTTGCAGGCGATTTTTTCTTGGCCATGATGAATTGCAATGCTGTTTGGTGGAGTGTTCGAAGGGATACGAAAAAACCGCCCTGGTCAGAGCGACCGGCGGACACCGGTGAACTCTAAGAGGGGCGGTTAGATAGGGGTTAATCCAGGTGAGTCGTGAGGGGACCAGGCCTTCGTCACGCAGACGACTAGACCATTTCCTTGAGGGCCTTGAGGGCGCGAACCTTGATCACGTTGCGTGCTGGCTTGGCCTTGACTTCCATCATTTCGCCGGGCTTGAACGGATTGGGGCGCTTGCCAGCCTTGGTCGCAGGCTTGCGAATCACGACGATCTTGCAGAGTCCGGGGATGGTGAAATCCGGAATCTTCTTCTTGCCCAAGGTCGTGCTGATTTCTTTGCCGAGTGCTTCCATAACGGCCGCGACTTGCTTGCGCGACAGTCCGGTGCTCTCCGCCACATTGGCGAACAACTGCGACTTCGATGGACCCTTCTTTGCTTCTTCGGCCTTTGCCATGATGCGAGACCCTCCTTGCGGGATCGAGGAACAGAAATTGGAAACAAACAATTTTGAACGTTGATTCAGTGTGCAAGGACGGGCTGCTCATTCACGTCCACACCTTGAACGCGGATGATTAAAACCACTGGGCCTGAAATTGCAACCGGGAAAGCGCTAAAAAAGCGGCTGATTTCGCGGTATTTCTGCGTTTTTTGTCGCAAACCACTGTTTTTTTCGCGTCCCAAGCATCGCCAAGCCTGATTCGGCGCTCAGCGACAGCGGCCTTCGCAGAACCAGCCGTGATGCGATTCAGCGGCGGGTTCCACACCAATGATGTGCCATCGTTCAACGGTGCCTGTCGTGACGTCGGCACTGCCCACGACTCCCAGCGCTCGACGATCCCACGCCGGCGTTTGCTTACAGGTAAGAACGATTCTACAATTCCCACCATGACGAGCTCACCTAGCGAAACATCCACTTCATTGATTCGACGCCTGGGCAAACACGAACCTCGGGCCTGGGAGGATTTCGCCACGAAGTACACCTGGATGATGCGCCGCTGGTTGAGATCCTGGAACATTCCACTCGATGACGTCGACGATATCCTGCAAGATACCTGCCTGCGAGTGTTTCGCAGCGTCCATAAATTTCAACATCAAGGTCAAGGTTCCTTTCGGGGCTGGCTGAAAAAAGTCTCTCGAAGTTGCTGGTTAGACGTCATTCGCAAGACTGCCTACCGCGCGCGGCTGCAATGCAAATTAGTCGACCTGAATCAGTTTCTTTCCGAGGACACGCTCAGCGCAATGGATAATCAAATCGACCTCTTAATCGAACAAGAACTCTTCGATTGTGCCTTGGCTCGCACTCGACAGATCTCCACTGACCTGGCCTGGAACGCTTATCGCCTCACAGTACTTGATGGTCAATCGGGAGCCAAAACTGCCGAACGACTTGGTGTCTCGATCAACTGCGTCTATAAAAACAAGGAACGTTTCGAGATCGGACTTAATGAAACTTTGCAAACGTTACGGGGCACTGACTAACTCACCTGGCAATTTAACCGAGAAGTCACCGTGGTACCGTCTACTCCTGAAGAACATCTGACCCTAGAGTTGCTCCGGGCGTTCTGCCTGGGCACGCTGCTGCCTGAACCCGCTCGTCAAGTGAGCGATCATTTAGCTTTCTGCCCCACCTGCCGACTGGCGTTCGTCGAGACGATGAACACCATCGAACTGCCAGCGTCCGCTGCCGCACAGGGCCCGCAAGGGGCGAATGCCAAATTAGAAACGACGGAGCCGATCCCGACGATTCCTGGGTACCTGCGGTTGGAACGCATCTCCGCGGGTGGCATGGGCATCGTCTACCACGCCCTGCACAGCGCATCAAACCAGCCCGTCGCCATCAAAGTCATCAAGCCACGATTTTCCGAAGCCTATGGCTCTGATCGAAAAGAACGACTCATTCGCGAAGCTCACGCGCTGACCAAGATCAATCATCCCAACATCGTTCGAGCGATCGAAACGATCCTGGTAAATGATGCACCCGCGCTGGTCATGGAGTACATCCCAGGTCAACCCCTGCATCGTTGGATTCGCACGCACCAACCCGATTGCCAAACCGCCGCTCTCCTCACTTGGCAGTTAGCTCAGGCCGTCGCTCACGCCCACGAACAGGGAGTCGTACACTGCGATTTAAAACCTCATAACGTCTTGGTCACCTCGGAGGAACACCCTCCCCATCTCAAGCTAATTGACTTTGGACTGGCAAAGCTCAGCGACGAAGATTGGCACATTACCCAGTCGGGCGATGTGCTAGGTACACCCGCGTACATGGCTCCCGAGCAAACGACGGGGCAGCCGCTGCGTGGTCATCCAGCCATCGATATCTATGGACTCGGCACCATCCTCTATGAACTGATCACCGCTCGCGCGCCATTCGACGCTTCCTCCTCCACCATGCTATTGGCGAAGGTCGCCGGTGAAACACCTCAGCGGCCAAGCCAGCTACGTCCGGACGTTCCTCGTGCCCTGGAACGAATCTGCCTGAAGTGCCTGGAGAAAGCTCCTGAGGATCGCTATGAAACGGCGGAATTACTGGCGCAAGATCTGCAGGCATTCCTGAGCGGCAAGACCATTGCCGCCAAAGCTCCTCCGCTGACGAAACAATTCCTGCGCTTTCTCCGCGCCAATCGAGCGATTTGCGCCTTGCTACTGATTACGGCCAGCTTGGCCATCGGAGGAGTCGCTTTGTTATGGCGTGACTGGCGGATGAATTCTCAACTGCAGGCGTCCATACAACAGGTAGCAACTGAGAACGAGGCCGCGGCGGCGCGCGCCGAGCAGGCTGAGGAAGCGGTACTGGACGAATTACGCATCAGCCTCGAGGAAACGACAGAGCGATTATTCGGCGCAGCGCCCAGTCAGGAAGATGCGGAATGGAAGGTTCTGCAGCGATTGGCTCAGCGCTGGGGCCGATTTGCAGATCACATCGCCGACTCCCACGCCAGTCAGCTCGTCCGAGCCGAAGCGATCATGCGCATCGCGACCATTCAAATGACACTGGGCGATCTACATTCCGTCCGAGACAAACTGCAGACTGCCTTGGATTCCCTGCCCGCTGAGACCGCCGAGCCCACGAAGGAAGTGCGACGCTTGACACTGGCGGCGGAAACATATTGGCAGATCGCGAAGTGTCTGTTTGACGGCGGTCAAGTAATCGAGTCGAAACAAGCTTTTCGAGATAGCTTGTCCCAGATCGAACAGGCAGAGAAACTCCAGCTGCAAAATACTGATCACCAATTCCTGGAAGCGAAAATCCTCTGTGATTACGGCACCGTTTTAACGCGAGTGTCTCGAGTTCAAGAGGCCCAGGAAGTACTCACTCGATCCATCTCACGACTCGAGTCTTTGCAAACATCTCCTCTGCGGACAACCGACGACTTTCATACGTCGATTTCGCACGCAGAAGTCCTCAAGCGCCTATGGGCGTCTCGAAATGCGCTGGCGAAAGTAATGGTCGCACGAGGTGCCGCTGCACAGGCAACCGAATTGCTGGAGCATGCACCCAGGGAACTGAAGGAATTGGAGTCTCAGCTTCCAGACGATCCCACGATTCATCGCTTGCTATCCGCACAAAAAAACATTCTGGCAATCTGCCAACAAAATCTTGGTCGTCTGGAGATGAGTAAGAATTCATTTCTCGAGGCTCTGAACTATCAACAAAAGGTCGTCGATCAGTATCCCAGTCGCCCAGATTTGCTGAAGAACTCCGCTGCCATCTATGGATCCTTGGCGGCGATTTGCCTTCGCCTGCAGCACATGGACGAAGCTTTGCGTTATGTCTCCGAGAGCCTCCGGATAAATTCCGAGCTCGCGGAACGATATCCGGTCCATCAAGAATACGTCGGTGAAAAAGCAAAATCGTTAATTAACTTGGTCGCCATCCTGACGTCCGCCAACCAACTCACCGAGGCCAGTAATCGCGGCACGGAGCTCATCGAATTACAAACAAAACTTTGCCGCGATAACCCCCACCACGCCGAATACCAATACGGTCTGGCGGCATCGTTCAATATCGTTGCCAGCGTGCGTGGGCGACTAGGCGAACGAACACAGGCTTATTCGCTGTTCGAACAATGCCAAGCCACCTATGAGGAATTGATTGCCCATCATCCCACCATCGCTACTTATCGCACAGGTTTAATTAATTCCATCTATTCCCTCGCTGACCTGGCAATTGCCCAGCAAGATTGGCTGCGCGCCCGAGACGCTTACGCACGACTCATCAACAGCATCTGCGAACCCAGTTCTGAATCTTTGCCCGCTGAGTCCAAGCTGCTGGCGAAAGCCTATCTCGGCCAAGCTCTCGCTCTGAAGGCCCTTGGCATTCCAGCCGACAGTGAGACCTGCGCACGGATGGGAGCCGACACGATCAAGCCCTGGACGAACACCGACCCGCAAGGCCAGGAAATCTTCCGCCGCTGCATGGCGCTCGTCCGTGATCGATGAGGTTCGTGCCCGGAAACTGCAGACAATATGCATTTCTCTTCTTAATAGCACCTCGACCCAAGCCAGCACCACGCCCGAAAGGCCAGCCACCGATCGGTTCATGGCAACGCCAGGGGCGGCTTTGAATCGCACGCTGCAACGATAAACCGACGGCGCATCGCGGCACCGCGTTACGCGTTCAAAACGACTTGGCCCCAGGGAGGCAAGCCGAGCGACGTGGCATTCGCGCTGACCAAAAACTTTTTCCGCGTCCCAACCGATACGGCTCCAACCGCCGCCCCGTTACCAATCCACGCTCAAGAACCGCCTTGCAACAGCGCGAGCTGATCTTCGGTCAGCTTTTTCTGTCCGGCATCCGCTGCCTTGGCCAAGGCCTGGAGGGCCAAAAGGCGATCCCGCTCACAGTCCTCGTCGCGTCCCTCGAGTTTCGCCAGAGCCGCTTGTGCCAAAAGTCGACGGGATTTCTCCGCGATACCACCTCGGCTCGCCTCCAGGTGCAGCCGAACAGCTTCCGTATCCCCAGCCAGCCAGGCACTAATGGCGAGTTCAATCGAGATGGATTGCCGAAAACCCGCTGGGTATCCAGCGACGCAAGACTCCAGCAACGTTCGATACCGCGCAATGTCCGCATCGTGGCGACAATCCATTGCGCGGGCGAGCAGATACAACAAGCCGCCAGTGCGCTGCAGCGGATCGTCGCACTCAACCTTCGACAACTCTTCGATCGCAGAAGGATCCCAATCACGAGGACGAACGCCGTCTAAACTTTGCGCGAGGATCTGCATCAGTATGCCTCGTTGGATGATCGATTTGCCTCCCCGCAGAATATCGATCATCTGCAAGCCATCGCTCATGAAGCCACTGGAGCGTACCGGAAGGAGCGTAACGAAAAAAATTCCCAACGACGTGGCGGCGATGAACGTGCCATAGGCTGCTAAGCGCGGGTCGGATACCGCCGCTGCCAGCGCCAGCGCACAAATCGCAAGCACGAGGCTGGCAAGCGGACCTCCAGCGACCAAAACCAATAACGATCGACGAGAGGCTTCATCCTTCGCTGGTAACATGGCGGCAAGGCCCCCCATCAGCGTCAAATTAGTATTCCACTGGAATTTCGGGCCGGAAGATGAGGCGTGCCAGCCGAACGGTCCGACGATAAGCATCAGAAATCGCATCCCTTGCGACAGACCACCGAGTACATGACCGATTTCATGGGCGCCGAAGACGATGAGCATCAACGCCGGAAGCGCCAGAATGTCCCAACCAGCTAGAACCTCTCGGGCCTTTTCCAGCTGCAGGATCAAGCGGTTTTCCGATAGCCCTGAATCGCGGACTGAGTACGAAATCCAAGCTAGTAATCCCCCAATTAAAGCACCGCTCACGCCACCAAAGAAAATCCCCTTCCATCCTGCCATCGAAGTGCTTCGAGACGCTGGTTTTGTTTTCGTTTCCATCCCATCATCCCCCTCGACCGAAAGCCGACGTCAGGTTGTGGGCCTTGATCAGCCCCGGAGCGATCGCCTGTGCTGATCTTACTGCGCGTAACGTGCTTCGATCCGGCGCCGCACTACCTCTGGATCCAGGCGAATGACCTGTGGCATCGCGTCGACATCGGTCCGCAACAGATCAAGCTTGCGATCCGGCTCCTCCGGCAACTCATAACGAACAATAAAAATTCCGTAGTCGCGACCAAAGCCACTGTAGATTGGTGGCCAAAAATCTTGAGCGCGAGATGCCAGCGTGCGCGCCAGCAGTCGTGTCGCTCGGCCGGAAAATCCTCCCAGGGTGATTTCCAGCCAACCCTGTGATTCGCGATGCTGATACATCACAAACGCTGCATCGTGGCGACTGCCATCACACGGGCAACAATGCCAGCTGCCATCCGCTGTCTCGTAATAGATTCCCGGCTGCTTCGACTCATCCTGTTTACTCAAGCGCACTCCGCCCCAGCAGGAATCGGGATGCGGATCATGTTCGCGAAACCGCACATACAGCGGACAATCGCGATCCGTCGCCCGCTGACGATCATCCTGGGAACGAAACGGTTCACAGCCAAACGCGGAGGCAAACGTCAGCTCGCCCACAGGATTGCTCTTGGTGCTGCCAAGGCAAACCAGAGCTTTATCGTGGGGAGCGGCCGCGAAGCCCTGATAGACCTCTTGCGCTCGAGCCAGTGCTTCGCCCAAACCGCCCTGCCCGGGACTCCAGACCAGCGTCTGCGTCAGATGCTCGGGATGAGGTGGTACGTTTGGCGTCGCCGTGCCATTGTTCGATCGTTCCCGAGCCAGCAACTTTGTGGTGCCACCTAAGGTGGAGACACCATTCAGGAGTTCGCCGAGCAGGATCGCGTCGGAGGCGACCACCCAAGCTCCTTCTGGCCAGTCGGTCGTGTCCGCTCGACGTACCCCGACGCACAGTTCCAACCTCTGCCGCCGCGCCAGCAGTTCCCAAAAATTTTCCGCTTGCACGGCAAATAGCGCCGCAGGCAACTGCTCGGGTGTCGCATGGCCATGTTCAACAAGGTAATCGCACAACCGAGACAATGCGTCCAGCGGAATGTTCTTGGCCTCATTACGCAAGAGTGAAGCCACCTGATGCCGATCCAGCCCGGTGGCATCACAAATCCCTTTGATCACTCCCGGACGTCGTTTAGGTTCCGGGCTGTACTGCAGAAGTTCGGCAAGTCGAAATGAAAAACGCATAAGCTGCCATCCCTGGTAAGTTGAGGGTCAGCGGCGTCTCACCTGGGACTGACGCTGGTTCAAATAATCTATCAAACTCGCCGCGAGATCGCGACGAGTGTCGATGGCGATGCGCTCACAGCCATTACGCAGCGCAATCTCTTCCAGTCGCTGATTAAATCGATTGAGCGCCTCTAAATATCCGCGGCGTAAGTCTTCCGGCTGCGCTAACAACTCTTCGGGAATTTCCAATCCCATGAACTTGATCATGCCGTCGAATTCAAAAGCCCATTCATCGTGATGCAGAATCTGAAACAGCACCACTTCATGCTTTTGATACCGCAGTCGCTGCAAGGCGGGTTCGATTGAATCGGGATCGCCAAAGAAATCGCTGAAAATCATCACGATCTCGCGACGTCCCAAACGACCGGCAACCTCGTCCAGACAGTTCGCCAGATTGGTCTTTTCCGTGGCTGCAGCACCGGCCAGCTGCTGTGTCATACGCACAATTTGCGCCATCGAGTTGCTGGCGGGAACAACTCCCCGCACGCGATCATCAAACATCACCAGCGACACCTTGTCGCTCTGCTTGACAATCGAATAACCCAACGTGGCAATCATCCGCTGAGCGTAAGCCAGCTTCTGCTCGTCATCCGCTCCATAACGCATCGAAGCGCTGATATCGAGCACCAGATGGCAATTGAAATTCGTCTCCAGTTCGTACTGCTTGACGAAGATCTTTTCCCGATTGAAGTAAACTCGCCAATCCACGTGCTTCGGATCGTCGCCCGGCACATATTCACGATGTCCCGCAAACTCAACCGCAAACCCGGAGAGTGGCGATTTGTGCGCGCCGGCAAGGTTGCCGACGACCAGCCCACGCGGATTCAGGTGACGTTCCGCCACCTGACTTAACACAGTTGGATCAAGATATCGCGAGAGTACGGAAGACATGGCAATCAGGCCGCCGGTTTCTGGTACTGACGATCGGCGGGAATCTTCGCGAGCAGCGTGGCGATTACCGTCTCAGTCGTGATGTTTTCTGCTTGGGCCTTGTAATTGCAAGCCAGGCGATGTCGCAGCGCCGGTCGCGCCACCGCTTGCACATCTCCGATCGTCGCATGATGACGACCATAGAGAATCGCCCGCGCCTTCGCCGCTCCAATCAGCGACAACACACCGCGCGGACCCGCTCCCCAGCTCACATACTTGTTAATCTCTTCCACCGACCGAGCTTCCTCGGTACCAGGACGCGAGGCCCGCACAAGCGCCCAGGCATAACCTAGTACCTGATCACTCACCGGCACTCGCATCACCAGCTTCTGGTACGCCAAAATATCCTGCTCACTCAGACAAGCCGTGATGTCACCCATGTCACCCGAAGTGACGCGACGTGCAATCTCCCATTCCTCAGCACCCGACGGATAATCCACTTTGATGTACAGCAAGAAGCGATCGAGCTGTGCTTCCGGCAGTGGATACGTGCCTTCTTGTTCCAGCGGGTTTTGAGTTGCCAGCACGAAAAAAGGTGCGGGCAAGGTGTGCATCTTGCCGCCCGCACTCACCTGCCGTTCCTGCATCGCTTCCAACATCGCAGCCTGAGTCTTCGGTGGCGTACGATTGATTTCGTCCGCCAAAATCAAGTTGGCGAACAGCGGACCAGGCAAGAAACGATAACGACGCTCGTGCGTCTCCGGATCCTCCTGAATCACCTCCGCACCCGTCACATCGCTCGGCATCAAATCAGGCGTGAACTGAATACGCTTGAACGACAGATGCATCGCTTTCGCCAGCGAACTGATCAGCAGCGTCTTAGCGAGCCCAGGCACGCCTTCGAGCAACGCATGACCCTTCGCCAACATGGCAATCAACACCTGCTCGACGACATCGTTCTGGCCAACAATCACCTTGCCTAATTCAGCACGCATTTTCTCATACGCGCGCTGGCAACGTTCGACCGCCGCTAAATCCTCACCCTGCATCTGCTCACTCATGTTTATCCCCTGTCACAACCTAATCCACACTCTCAAAATAACGCTTCAATCGCTCCTCGTAGCCGCGCGGAGCACGCCCACGCGCCTTCGCCTCAATCGCCTGCTGGAGCGATGGGGGCAACTTTGAGAACCAAGGTTCCCGCTTGAAGGCCTGTGCCTTCACATTCGCATCCTCTTTGCCATCACCCGCTCGACTGTCCGCCTGCGCAGCTGGATCAAGCTTCAGCGGTGCGTCCGGTTGAGCTTGATTCTGAGTCGTTGAACCCTGCTTCGCCGCGCCACTCTTGGCCGTCTTAGAATTACTGGGCTGAGCGTTCGCCTGCGCATCGGTCGGCTGCCCACTTGGCATATCACCCGGCTGCTGTCCATTCGGGGACGACGGATTCGCCGCCGCTGCCTGCGAATTCGCAGCCGCCGACTGCGACTGAGCTGCCGATTGCGACGGAGATTGCCCCAGAGCCTGCTGAGCTTGCTGCTCGGCCTGCGAACCAGCAATTTGCTGCGCGGTCGCTTCCGGACTGTTCGGCACAAGTCCCGTACCAAGCTGCTCACCGCCCGCCGGCATGTCTCCGCCCGACTGCGGCTGACCCGACTGCGGCTGACCCGACTGTGGCTGACCCGACTGCGGCTGACCCGACTGCGGCTGACCCGACTGTGGCTGACCCGACTGCGGCTGACCCGACTGCGGCTGACCCGACTGTGGCTGACCCGACTGCGGCTGACCCGACTGCGGCTGCCCCGACTGCGGCTGCCCCGACTGCGGCTGACCCGACTGCGGCTGACCCGACTGTGGCTGACCCGACTGCGGCTCGCCGGATTGCGGCTGACCCATGTCGCCTGGCATCGGAGCATCGGCACTGCCCTGCGGATTCTGGCCGAGATTCGAAGCGGCTTCCAAAGCTTCACGCAGCGGCTGATTGACTACTTCCTGCTGCCGAGAAACCTCCGCCGCACCCTCGCCCGTCGCACGCTGAGCCTCGGCAAATTGCTGCTGAGCCTGTCGCAAAGCATTCGCGGCTGCCATCTGCTCGGCCGTCGGCTGCGGCATGTTGCCCGTCGGCTTGCTGCTATTCGGACTCGATTGGCCGCGAGTATCGCTCGGCTTACTGTTCGCGGCATTGGGCGCATTGTTCCCAGCTGGCTTTCCGCTTGGCTGATCGCCCGTCGGTTGCTCTCCCGCTGGCTTCTCACCACCAGCACTTTCTCCGGCTGGCTTCTCACCACCACTGTTCTCACCCGCCGGGTTTTCACCGGCCGGATTTTCACCGGCCGGATTTTCACCGGCCGGGTTTTCACCGGCCGAATTCTCACCAGGCATCGGCGCATTCCCGGATTGCTCGGCAGCAAGCTGAGCGAGCTTGGCTGCTTGAGCGGCAATTTCATCGCGTGCCATCTGCTGCTCGGCCGCTAACCGCGCCAGCGTCTCGGCAATGTCCCGATCACGACGAATCTGCGACTCGCGGGCCGCGAGTGCCGCAGTGGCACGTTCCTCGCCCCGCTGGACTTCCGCCTGGGCCGCTGCCACCTGCTCGGCGCGTCCCGTCGGATCACTCGCCGGATCCCCCGGCATCGGCGGCTGATTCCCTGGCTGCGGCTTGTCACCTGGCTGCGGCTTGTCACCCGGCTGCGGCTTGTCACCCGGCTGCGGCTTGTCACCCGGCTGCGGCTTGTCACCTGGCTGCGGCTGCTGAGCGCTTGCCTGCGCTTCTTGGCCCTCGCGAGCCGCCTGCTGGGCTTGTCGCAACGCAGCTGCTGCACTGGCATCAACCTCGGCCGCCTGCATCGCCAGCTGATCAGCCTGCTGAGCCTCGTTACCGAGCTGATCGGCTTGCTTCTGCACGGCTTCAGCCAGTGCTTGCCGCAGCTGTTCCTCGGCTTGAGCCAGCGCTTGCCCCGTCTTCTGCTGCGCTAGCTGAGCCTCGGAATTCTGACCTGCTTCAACCGCTTTCTCCGCAGCCCGCGATTGATCGCGAGCTTGAGCTAATTGCTCTGCGGCCTGCGGTGCCGATTCGGCGGCCTCTTGACCAGCCTGGGCGGCTTTTTGAGTGACTTCATTTTGAGCCGTCGCGTCGGGCTTCCCGGCCGGCATCGCCTCAGCTTCGGCAGCCGCCTTCTGGGCAGCCTGACGAGCGTCGGCAAGTTGCTGGCGAGCTTGTTCGCGGGCTTGATCGGCCTTCTTCTGGTTGCCGTTGAGTGCTTCCTTGGCTGCTTCGGCAGCTGCCTGTGACGCCTTCTTCAGCGCATCCTTGGTCTCGCCCTTAGATTCTTGAGCCAGCTGAGCCGCTTGCTCCGAAAGCTTCTGCGCTTCCGCTGCCGCTTCGAGTGGCGTGTTGGCGCGCCCCTTGGCTAAATCCTGAGCAGCTTGTTCCGCCTTCCTCTGCTGAGCCATCGCTTGATCGACCTGCGCGAGAGCCTCGCGCGCCGCTGCCGCTTCCTCGCGTCCCTCCGCCTTCAACTGGGCTTGCTGAGCCTCGTTCACTTTCTCGAGTGCCGCTTGCAGCTTGTCGATCATCTCCGACTGGTTGGCTTGCGCGTTCTGATCGAGTGCGTTTTGCACCGCTTCGCGAGCCTTTGCGACTTGGTTGAGCTGTTCATCGGCAACCTTGGCTAATTCGTTCGCGGTCTTGCCGGCTTCCTTCCGCAGTTCGGCCGCCGCCTGAGTGAGCTTTTCGGCAGCATCCTGAGCCTTCTCAGCCGCCTTCTCGGCTGCCGCCTTCGCCGCGTCACCCGGTGTCTGCTTGGCTTTCGCCAGTTCCTCGGCCGCTTGTGCTAACGGCTGATTGGCCTCCGCAAGTTTTTTGGCGACTTCGGGGGCAGAGTTCTGCACGCCTTCAGCGGTCTTCGCCGCGACTTCGGCAACCTCCTCTTGCTGAGCCATCAATGCCGCGGCTTGTTTCTCTGGCAAACCTTTTTCAGCTGCTTGTTTCGCATCGGCTGCGACTTGCCGTTCCGCTGCGGCAGCACGTTCCAGCGCCTCCGCTGCTCGAGCTAACTCCCCGACCTCCACCGCCAGTTGTTGTCGTTTGGTGTCGGCCAGCTGAGCGGCCACTTCGGCCGCGGCTTGCCGCAGCGCGTTCTCCGCGTTCTCGGCCGCTGCCTTGCGCTGTTCCGCCTTTGCGGGCTGTGCATCATTCAGCTGAGCGACTGCTTCTTGGGCTTGTGCCGCGGCATCTTCCAGTCGCGTCTTAACGGTGGCGGGCAAGTCCTCGGTGGCCGCCGCCTCGGTTACCGCCTTCTCGACCTGCTGCTCCTTGGCACGCGCCTGATCAGGAGTTTTTTCCGCCAGCGCCGTCGCTTCACGCTGCGGCTCAATCGCCTTTTTCAGCTGCTCTTGAACCTTCTCCAGCTTCTTGACATCCGCAGCAAGTTGCTCGGAACTCTTACGCGACTGATCCAGATCGACGGCACGACGCAGCTGCTCCGCCACTTCCGCCAGGTTGCCAATCACCTGACTCTGCTGCTTCACCGCGTCCGCCTTGTGTTCCTCAAACAACTCGCGAGTGGCTTCCTGTGAGGCCTGCTTGGCTTGTTCCAACAGCGGCTGTGTGTTCGTGAATTTTTCGAGTGCCTGTGAGAGCTGACCGAGCTCCTCTTGAATCAGCGTTTGCTGGGCGACCAGCTCCTCACGCTGCTTTTCAGTAAGCTCCGACTGCTTCGTTTGCTCGCGGAGCTTCTCCTGCTTCTTCATCATCTCCTGCACCATCTTGATCGCAGCTTCACGATCCGAGGAGATCAGACCGCGCGTCTCTTCCAGTTTCTGCAGCAGCGCTCGCAAGCCTTTGATCACAGCCTGTTCATGCTGCGCGGCAGTGGCGAAATCGGTATCCTTGAGCGACACAATCGCGCTTTTCAGCTCCTGATCAACTTGGCCCGCCTTGAGGATGCGCATCCCCTCGCTGGCACTCGCCGCCACATCGCCGCTCCACGTGGTCAAATCGGTCAAGGTTTCCAGCAACTGGAGATAGAGGGCGCCGACGTCGGTTTGATCCGCGATCGTGCTCAGCTGCAGAGAGTCCCGGCGCTCAGCCGTTTCCTCCGTGAGCGACCGCGTCGACTTGAGAACTTTCGTTTCCAATCCGATCAACTGCTCCACCTGTGCCTGCACTCGTGCCACGCGCAGTCGGCGGTGTAACTTTTGCCGCTCACCCATCAGCTCGACGACCACATCACGAATGCGATCGCGAGCGGCGTTGAAGTTCGCCAGCCGCTCCTTTTGTGAGCCCTCTTGGGCCTTCACCAGCAACTGCACGACCTCTTCCATCTGCCGCTTGGAGATGGCATCCACATTCCCCTGCATCTCGCGGATGTCGCGGTAGACCGGCTGCTTATCAAGTCCGTTTTCTTTGAGCTGACGGAGCTGGACTTCGAGTACGCTGGACACCAATTCACGGGCGAGTTGTCGAGCCTTTTCTTGAGCTTGCTGCTTTTGTCGCAGGGAATCACTGCCACCCTCCGCCGCGAAACCGAGTCGAATGGTGGAGGGAAGCATCAACCGGGCGGGCAGCGGCACAACGGACCCCGCTGTTGCCAACGACAACAGCGCCCAAGCGAACTGCCGCACGCGCTGGCGGATGCGAACTGCCCGGAGGCGTGATGAGTGCTTGGCGATCACCGAAATTGAGTTACGTGACATCTGCCATCCTCCTGAGTGTTTACGGGGCTTCCCGAATCCCGAGCTGACGCTTAATCAAATCCGACAACCGTTGTTCCGACTTTTCGTCGGCTTCCAGAATCGCTGTGAGCACTCCCGCTTCATCGGATATTTCCAGATACAGCGGTTCACTCAAATACGACACGCCTGGCTTCGAGCCGCGATCATCCACCACTTCCAACGTCATCCGCAGCCGATCCCCCTTCGCCATCGCCAGGGGTGCCAACTGAATTTCCTTTTGACTCACCAGCGGCAAGGAGGCCGCTCGCAGCGGCGCTCCATCTCCCTGCAAGACCACCGTCTGTCGTCTCGCCTCGACCGTCTCGGGACTGGGCGAGTCGGGCGATTCCGTCACCGTATTGCTGGCAGCAGGTGAGCTCTCCGCAGCCTCGCCAGCCCGCTTATTCTCGGCTCGCTCATGCTCTAAATGCAACAGAACTTTGGCAATCCCGTAATCATCCGACGCCCGGTAGCTCACGATCGGTTTGGCATTCGGCAAAACAACCTTATGCACGACATCGATCGAACCACCCGGCGGCCGATCGCTCTTGATACGAATCAGCCCCGCCACCGGCGTCTCCAGGCCCAGTTCATCCTCATCTCGTACCTGAATGGCAAACCGCACGTCCGTGGCCACCGCCGAGAACGGTGCCGTTCCATCCGGCAACTTCCACGAGCGACCGTCAGCATTGGCCTTCTCGAGATCGACTCGCTGATTTCCCTCGGGTGACTTCCACGTGAGCCAAGCTTCTTTCAGCGGCTTGCCGTTCGAGCAGGCAATCTGCACCCCAACTCGCGATCCTTCCAACACCGACAATTGACGCGGCCCCAGCTCCCGCACCGCATCCGTGCCACGAGCATAGTCGGGAGATTCCGTGGTGTAGCTGAGTTCCACGGTGGGACGCAGCGTCATGGCAATGTCAGCGGGATCCGTCCAGGCATCGCCAGCTTGCAGTTTATACCGAGCGGAATCCACCAGTCTGCCGAGTTCACCGCGATACAACCGTGTGGCCGCCGCCGTGCGTTCCCAACCCGCCAGAGCTTCGTCAAGAAGACTCGTCACATCACTCCAGGTCGCCCGCGACTCAGAAGCTTCGCGCCAGCGCTCGGCAACGTCCGGGAGCTCCGCTTGTAACGTCGCCAGCATCGATACCGACTCGTCGCCCTCCAAGACCACATCCGTGCCGGCCGCCTGCGCGTGCAGTCGAGTTTGTATCTGTTCGAGTCGCTGCTTACGTTCCGACTCATCGACTGCGTTCAACTCCACCACGCGGCTGGTGCCACCGGTGAGCGCTTGCAAACGCGCGGTAACTTTGCGAGGTGTCTCGCCCGTGCAGACCACCAGGAATCCCAGGTTCTGCCCCTGAGCGGCAGCCATCGAGCGTGGCTGAGTGTCATCGCGCTGCTGCGTGAGCACAAGCGACTCACCGACAACGACACGTTCCATCACCGTCCGGGTTGGATAGTGTCGTTGCCCCAGCAGCAGTCGATTCACAAAGACGCGGGCATGCTGCGGAAACAGCATCGTCGCCAGTACGGCAGCTCCCAAGGTAAGTGCCAGCGCCCAGGCACGTCGTCGTAACTGCTCGCGAGAAAATCCGCGAAACACATCCAGACTGGCGCCCCAGTTCGAAACTCGATCGATCACGGCACTGGTAAGCTCGCGCGATCCCCAAGCGGCCGCGGCCGGTGTCTCAAATTGCAAGGCCGCGACTAAATCACTATCGATTCCCTGTTGACGCTCCACCTGCAGAGCCAAATCCACTTCGGATTCGTGTACGCCGAGCAGCGGTCGAGTGTATTGAATAAAACTCCAAATCGCGCCCCCGGCCGCCAGTGCCATCATCACCGCACGCTGAAACACACTCAACTCAAACACCACATCGAGTGCCCAGAGTCCACCGAGCAGCAGCAAGACGGCGACGAGCGACGCACTGTAGGCCGCTCCCCACCGCACCGTTTGGCGCGCACGACGGAGATCCGCCAGTCGGCGTCGCAGCAATTCCAGTTTCGTTGCGTGTGTAGTCATCAGGTCAACCGAATCCATTTCCGCACAAGCCATTCGCTCAGCATGAGCAAAATGATCAGTCCAAACCATAGCGGCGTATGCCACAGCGCATGATTACGAGTGACCGTCTCGCGCGTCGGCTCAGCTCGTAAATCGTCAATCAGCTTCACGGCACTCACCAAGTCATAGGTGCGTCCACCGGTCCGCTGCGCCAAATCAGTCTGCAGCTGAACATCGCGGACACTGCGTCGCCGTTCCGCCGACAAACTCGTCACTTCAAACCGTCGCTCTTCATATTTGTTCGTAATCGGATCGCGCACTCGAATTGTGTACGATCCCGGCGTGAAGACGGGAAAACGAGTTTCGAAGACGCCGGAACGCAAGAGCGGTACGGGCATTTCACGCACGATCGGGGCCCCACCCGCCGGATCTGGAGCAATCAGTTCGGCCGCTAACACACGCTCGGGAACCTGCTCTTCCGATAGCGGCTCATAGTTCTCATCCGACGCTTCGACCGTAAAGGTGACCTTTTCTTCAGCGCGATATTGTTGTCGATCAAGCAGCGGAACGAAACGCTTTGAATCGCCCAGGACATGACTCATGCCGAGCTGATAGATGAGCTGCGACCAGAAACGACGATAGTACTTTTCGCCATACTTCCGCCGCAGGCGCCAGGTCTCGTTGAATCCGAGATACACCACCTGACCATTGCCGTACTGACGAATGGCCACAAGCGGCTGTCGGCGTTTGCCATCCGCACAGGTGTCGGTGGGATGCTCCAGCAACACGGTCGTACGATCGGGAACGCCAGCAACGGGCTGATACCAACTGAGACTGCCCAGGTTTTTCCAACCTTGAACGTTATCGGCATCGGTGTCTCCCAGTCGCATGAAATCATAACGCTGCGCATCGGGTGTCAGCTGCGGTGCAAACTCACGTTCATCTTTCGGCTTGGCATTCGCGTCGACAATCACAGGCAACATGTCGCGAATCGTGGGCGGCAATTCGCGTGGCCCAAAGCGCGGCCCGGAAATCACCACCAGCCCTCCACCCAGCTTGCCCACATATTCGTTGAGCATCTCGGCAAAGCGATTACCAACAGCCGATTGCGGCATGTCGTCCAGAAAAATGACGTCGTTCGCAAAGAACTCACTGCGCTTTGGAGTGAGCGTCGGCAGAAACAGCGTATTACTCTGTCGTACACGCGCATCCGACGAACTCAAGAACGTCCGAAATCCTTGCAGACCGACCAGCTTATCGCGATGAAAAACTTCCTTGATGAAACGCCATTCCCAAGTTGGTTCATAGGCGACATACATGAGTCGCAGATAATCGTCCGTGACGGTGATCTCGCGCGTCGCGCGATTGTTCTGATCAATCGTTTCGCCCGGCAACGGTTCCACACGCGCTTCAAATTCAAACCGCCCAGCTTCCTGCGGAGTGAACGGGAACGTCACATTCTCGACTTCTGAGTTGAGCGTGACCGTACGCTGGCCGACGACGATCTCCGTGGGTGAATCCGTACCGACTTCGCCGCCCATGCGTCGAGCGACCACGGAGACATTGGCAGGCTGTCCCTGCAATCCGGTTGATCGCAGCTTCACACCTAAGGTGGTGCGTTCCGCCCGCTTCATCGTGTTCCAGCGCGACCCCGTATCCAATTCGACCGATACATCGAGCGCTTCCACCGCTCCAATGCCGACGGTGTAGAGCGGTACGTTCAAGCGCTGCGCGGCGTTCAGCGGTGACGGGCCGGCGTTGTTGACAAAATCACTGAACAGTACGACGCCTGCCAGCTTGCCCGTGCCATGCTGCTGAGCGGCTTCATCGAGAATCGAGCCGAGTGCCGTAACTTGACCACGCGCCGACAACTGTTCTGCCACATGGTCTGGATCAAAATCCCGTCCACCCTCGGCATGCGTAGTTAGCTTCCGCAGCTGACTGGTCGAATTACCATCGAAGACAAATGGCTGAATTCGCACCCGCTGATCCGCCGCGAGTTGCTCCAATAAATTCTTGTCATCCCGACGCAGCAGGCCCTGCACGAAATCTAAACGTGAGCGATTTGCAGTCGACGATTCATTTTGATCCCCGAGCGGCTTGAGGCCACAGGCTTGCTCATAAGCCGTGCGCTCACGATCCGGCAACGGATCGGCAATCGCCATGCTCTCCGAACCATCAAACACGACAAACACCGCAGGCGGCTGCACGTTCGTCACCGTCAACCGCAACACCGGATCGGCAAGGGTCAAAACGAGCAGCCCCAGCAGTAAACCTCGCGTCACGCCCAGCGCGATGCGCAAACCCCGCGTCCCTCGATTTTCAAACTTCAAGTAGAACGTCAGGGCGAGCACGATCACCGCCACGAGCGCCAACACCACCCAAAACGCACCGAACTCATCCGCTGCCCACGGCGCAGCTAACGACGGCTCGACCTGGTCGATCGAAGCGACATTTTCCAAGCCAATCAGCCATCCAAGCCAGCGCGCCATGTGGGTCAGTTCGTCCAGGTATGAATTCAGGAAATCGTTCGAGGAAAAATTTACGTGGTTGCGGCCGTCGGCGGCGACGACCAATGACTGCGAGCCAAAATGAACATCTCCAGCAGCAACGCCGCCAGAACCAAGAGTGCCAGATACCACCAACTGTCCTGACCTCGTAGCTGTGCTCCCGCTAAACTGATCGACTCACCCGCATTCACCCAGCTCAGGCGATCGTCGGCCACGATGCTATCACGGCGCTCCTCCGCCAGCGGTGTCAAATCGGATTCGTCCGCCGGTCCGTTGATCGCCAGCACCGCAAGCGCCTGCCAGCGACCACCCGACATCGTCTCATCTGCCTCATTCAGCTGCTTCTCATTCCCTGCTTTCTCGTCGCCGGCCTGATCCGCTGATTCACTCTTCTTGGTCGTCGCATCGGCCGCACCGCTCCCGCCGGTAATGCTGTTGGGCGCCGTGAATAGACGGTATGTGCCACGCAGCAGCGCCGCCGGAATGGTGACACCCCGTACGTCGCGACCGACGAATCCCAAATCCAGTTCCTCGATCGGCTCGGTTTGACCTGGCCGGCGCAGTCGCACCGCTTGCGTCGGATCAGCACCGACCAGCGGCACCATCAGCTGCTCACGAGGCTCAAACACTCGCCGCGCCAACGTCGTTTCAATCATGCCACGCAGCAGCCGATCAAACACAAACATCGTGTTCGTCTTCGGCAAGGTACTCCATTCGGACAATAAACCGGTCGAGCAAAACACCATCGTGCCCGCTCCCACCGACCGCTCCACGAGAAATGCCGGCGAGCGTTCCAGGGAGTAGCGAGCCAGAATGCGGGGAGCTCGTTTGAGCAGCGCGCTCTCCAGTTCCTGAGACAGCTCATCAGCTGTTTTGCCCGTCGTCGCACCCGGCAACGCACCGCCACTCGATAATTCATCCGCCGCTTCCGGACGCCCCCACTGAAGCCAGCGAGGTGCCTCGTCAGACTCTGCGGACTCGACAAGAGAACCACTCGCAGCGGAGTTCTTGTCGATTACCGTTTTGCTCGGGTCAGCCCCAGCCGCCGAAGATTTTCCCTTGAGACCAGTTTGATCAGCAGCAGTTTGACTAGCAGCAGTTTGACCAGCGGATGATCGCCGCATGCTCTGCAGCTTTGTGAGCTGTGCGCGATCCGCCTCGCGGAGCGATTGCAGGACATCATCACTGGCATCAACCTCAACCGCTTTAAAGAAATAGGGCTCGCCGAATAAATCTCGCATGTCATCTTCCGAAGCATCGGAGACGCGGAAGTAATCCAGTCCCGCCAGTCCCTCGAAGGCAATTTGGAACGGCTGCAAGCGTGCTCCCGCTTCATCCGGCGTAGCACCAATCGGTGCGGCTTTCAGCGGCAACGGCAGGATACCTTGGCCGTCACGCCAAGCCGCCTGACTCCACGCATCCGCATCGAACTCGCCACCCGTCGCAATCAGCAGTTGTCCACCTTGCTGCACAAACTCGCGCAGTAAATCCACCGTATCCCCAGGCTGCCCCACTCCAGCAATCACCACTAAACGAGTGTCCGATAGCAGATCACGATTCAAGTCAGCCAGTTTCACATGTCGCACCTTGATGAGCGGCGGAGCAGCGTTATCTCGCTGAGTACGGGGTGCCAGCAGCGTGCGAAGATGGCGTGTTTCGCCGAGTTTCCGTCGCACCGGATCCTCTTCGTCGGGACCATACTGATCCACGAACACCACGGGCAACGCTGCTACGACTGGCACCAGCAGATGACGTTCATCGTCAGCTGCCAGATTATCCGGCGAGAGCGTCGCCTTGATCGGCACAAACACTTCGCGCCCCGCTTGCGGAGCCACGCTGTCGAACACGTGCTGAAAGGTAATCTGCCGAGCGCCCTCAGCGGGCTCCAGCGTCACCGTTTGCGAGGCAATCGGTCGCTCGTCAATCCACAACGTGACCTGCACATCGCGACGCGGCTGGCTGCCCCGATGCTGCACCTCGACCACCATCGTCGTCGGCGTTTCGGTATCCGCCAACCCATCCGGCACTCGCAAATCGCTGATCCAGGAATTGTCCCAGGCATCAGCTTTCACCTGCACGACCTGCAGAGCCGGAAGATCGGCCAATGAGTCGGGTTGCCAGTCCAGCCAGTTACCGCGCTGCTGATCGCTGATGAGCACCAATCGCTTGGCGAGTTCCGGCAACAACTCGCACGCGCGCTTGGCAGCATTAACCGCCTGTCGCGTGGAGGTCGCGCGATCGACCACTTCAATCCGGTCGAGGGCATCGAGTGCGGCGGCGGCGGTTTCATACGGATCGACACTCGTGTTGCTCGCCGAACCACATAGCGGCACGAGCGTGATCTTGCTGCCGCGAGGCAATTTGTCGATGAACTCCCGAGCCCGCGCCTTGGCTTCATCCAGCAGCGTCCCCGCCAAGGTCTGATAACCCATGCTCAAACTATTGTCGATGAGCAGCACGGCATGCAGCGGCTGCGTTCCATCAAACTTTTGCGAATTGGCAGCCAGGTACGGACGTGCCAAAGCCAAGCCAAACAGCAGTACCGCCAGAGTTCTTAGCGCGAGCAGCAGCAGGTCGCGAATCTGCAAGATACGACGATTCCGCTGGATCGCCTCCCGTAAAAAATCCATCGCCGCCCACTGCACCACCCGGAATCGTCGACGGTTGAGCAAGTGAATGATCACCGGCCCCGCGGCGGCGATGAGTCCGGCGAGTGCAAAGTGCCAGGATGAAAGAGACGGCCAGAAATTCATAAACCCTATTTCAACTGCTGCTGCTTTAACGTTTCGATGCGACCATCTTGCAAAATGGGCAGATAGCGATTGGGCATCGCCAGAATGAAACAGGACACTGCCGTCGCGTATAACTGCCCCGGTTTGCCTCCGACGCGGCCACCACCACCCGTGCCGCGATCCTGCCACATCCCATGGGCCGCCGTGTTCGCTCCGTTCACCACTTGAGAAGCGGTGAGGAAGTCACGGAGCGTGGGATAGTGATCCTGCCAGTGTTTTCCATTGACTTGATAGAGCGCTTGTCCGACGTAGTAGAGCGTATACGCATCGAACGGCATCGTGCCATCGCGCTGCTGCGGTTTCTTCAGCGGACGAATCGCCTCGCCAATCACCGTCATGTTCTTCTCAATCCGCCAGTCGTCGTACTGACCGAACTCTTGTAGACAGACCACTCCACAAGCCGCCATCGCGATCGTGCCATTGCCGCCACCCTTGTTGTAGGTGAATTGACCCGGCACCCGCTGCTGTTCCGACTCCGGAGCATTCCGCCGCCCATCGCGCGGCGTGTAATGCTCGCGCACACTGCGAATGGCCGAGTCGATCACCTCGGGCGGCACTTCCAGTCCACTATCCATCGCACTGCGCAGCGCTTTGGCCTGCATCACCGCCAAACTCAAATCATGACCAGCAGCTTGTCGAGCGGCACGATAGTCCCAGCCGCCATCATCACACTGCGTGTTCGCGATCAGTTTGAGAGCATTGGCGAGCACGGTTCCCATGCGGCGATCCGGCGTGCTCGTCATGCCATAGGCTTGCCCAAGTACAAACGTCGCCAAGCCGTGGTTGTACATGTCTCGCTGACCATCCGCGATGTTCAGCTTCCCAGACGGCTGAGCCTTATTCACCATGTAGTCCAGCGACTTCTTGACCACCGCACCATACTTGCCGCGACCCGGCGCATGCCCGGCAGATAAGAATGCCAACGTCCCCATGCCGACCAGTCCCAAATCATTCGACTCCCAGTTCCCCTCGGGCCCTTGGTTCTTGGCCAGCCATTCCAGTCCGCGACTCAGCGCCGCTTCGCTCTCCGGCGTTGTTTCCCAGTCCCCTTCGGCACGCACGGTCGGCAGCAGGACGCTGTTGCCGAGCATCATGAGCGCAAGCAGTCCCGCAGCGAATTGCAAGGTCAGCCGACGAACCCGCCGCGCAAACAATAAATGGCGCGGAAGCAGGAAGAGGTTCGACTTCAGATTCATGGGATGCAGCAGGGGCAGGATCGAAACAGGCAGGCTACTGGGACGCAGACCCGCGGAATGGTGCAACGTATCAATGATCTTTCATTTAACGAACGGCCCATTCTTATAAATGGTTGAATCAGCCCCGTCCACTGAGAAGCCGGAATTTTTCCCAAATTGCCACCGCGGTAACCGTTTCAGGGAACCTTGTGAAACTCCGTGCCCTCCGTGCCTCCGTGTTTCAAAAATCGAAGCCTTTTAAAAATACAAGTCTCTCAAAGTCGTCCATCCGCGATTTCCGTGGGGCGCTGCCCCAATGCCACTTACTTTCTCGTTTTTTTTCAAAACACACTCATTTGGCATAAGACTTGCGCCATGGGATCTGGGACAGTTGGGAGTCGAGATGAGCTCAGTCAACGATGCAGTATGGATCGATGGCATGGCCGAAGGCCATGCTGACACCGTAGCCTAGCGGCAACGCCCTAGGACTCTCAGTAGGGATGCGCGTACAGGACATACCGCGAGTTGAATATGGCCTTCGGCCAAACTCAGATAAGTAGGTCCGCGGGCGATGCCCGCGGCTACGGTGTCTAATGGCCTTCGGCCAAGTTATCAAACGGATGCCCATTCGAGAGATTCGTGGTTTTCTCGACCGTTGGCGTCTTCACCAGGCCACGCTACCGCAAGATTCGCGGTGCTCTCTGTGGTGCTATCGGCGTGGGTACGTTGCCCTCTGGGGTACTAGCTCGCCGAGTAACCGAGAAAGTAAGCGGCATTGCGGCGCTGCCCCTCTTGCTAGTGTGAATCGTGGAGCGATGGCATTCATTAGCCAGGTGCACAAACTCCTGGGACTCGAAGCGACTGAGACTTTCGGAATCGGGTCACCACGAATCCTTAAGACCTTAAAAGCCCGAGCGGCAGAGCGGTGGCACCAGCGCCGCGTCGCCGGTCCTGGCGGAAATTCCTTGGCCCAGGGACAGCCAATGCTATCGCTCCGCGATTCACCAGTCCTCCTTGGGCCGTTCTTTCAGGCGCTTACACTCTTGGCTATCCAGTACCACGGCTCCACCGTTCTGGGGGATGGGCGTCGAATCGAGGCTTCCGCCACTTCCACTCCCCACAAGCGGCGGTTTTTGTTATGAACCGGTACCGCAAGGAGCGATTGATTTATGAATTTGATGCAGTTCTTGTCGGACCACACCTTCGCGACAACGCTGGTGGTCCTGGCCGTGACACTTTGGGCTTTAATTCGTGAATGGGGACCGCCGGATCTCATCTTCGTCGGCTCGTTGGTCGCACTGGTACTCGGGCGAGTGCTCAAGCCGGGGGAGGCCTTTGTCGGCTTTTCCAGCCCCAGCGTCTTGATGGTTGGCGCACTCTTCATGGTCGCCGCCGCCATGCGCGAGACGGGAGCGATGGATGCCATCGGACAACGACTGCTCGGCAATGTTCACTCCGAACACGCAGCCCTGCTGCTGGTCGGCGGTGTGAGCCTGGTCGCCAGCGCATTTCTCAACAACACGACGATCGTGGCCATGTTTCTACCGCTGCTCCTCGATTGGAGTCGCAAGCGGTTCATCTCGCCGTCACGCCTGCTCATTCCACTCTCGTTTTTTACGATCATGGGCGGTACCTGTACGCTGATCGGCACGAGCACCAACCTTGTCGTCCAAAGCCAACTGGAAAAACGCGACCTGCCCCTGATGTCGTTCTTTGAACTGGGATGGGTCGGCATTCCGTGCGCCATCATCGGCAGTGTCTACATGTTTACCCTTGGCCGCTGGTTCCTGCCCAACCGCAAAGAACTACTCGAACAACTCGCCGACTCCCGCCGCGAATACCTCGTCGAAATGATCGTGCAGCCGGAATGTCGTTTGATTGGTCAAACCATCGAAGCGGCGGGCCTGCGCAACCTGCCCGGACTGTTTCTGATCGAGATCGATCGAGATGGCAACGTGATTGGCCCCGTCGCACCAGGAGAACGTATCCAGAGCCAAGATCGACTCATTTTCACAGGCGTTGTCGACACCATCGTCGACCTGAAACGCATCCCCGGACTCGTCGCCGCCGGCGAGGCCACGTACGAAGTGAGTAGTCAAGCGCAGCGCGGCCGCATGCTGTGCGAAGCGGTGGTGAGTGCTACGTCGCCCCTGATCGGCAGCACCATTCGGCATACGGAACTGCGCGCTCGGTACAACGCGGCAGTCGTAGCCGTGCATCGTAACGGCGAACGAGTGACCAACAAAATCGGTGACATCGTACTCCAGCAAGGCGATACGCTCCTGCTGCAAACCGGTGCCCACTTCCTCCGCGCTCATCGCAACAACCCCGACTTCTACCTCGTGGCCGACGTCGCCGATTCGCGCCCGCTGCGCCATGATCGAGCGACCATCTGTGTCGTCCTGTTCCTCGGCTTGATCGCGGCGCTCGCCACCGAATCGTTTACGAAGCTGGACCCGATGATCGTCTCGTTTGCCGTCGCCGGCCTCATGATTGCCACGCGCTGCATTTCGACCGCCGACGCTCGGCAAGCCGTGGAATGGCCGGTGCTGGTGAGCATCGCAGCGTCGTTTGGTTTAGGTACGGCGCTGGAAAAGTCGGGCGTGGCCAGGGAATTTGCCGATAGCTTGGTGCATTACACGAGCGGTTACGGTCCCATTGCCGCTCTGGCAGCGATCTATTTCGGCACCATGGTCCTGAATGAACTGATCACCAATAACGGAGCCGCGAATCTGGCGTTTCCATTTTGCTTGGCCGTGGCCGCATCGCTGGGCGTCGATTCTCGACCCTTCATCATCGCCGTCGCACTGGCCGCGTCGTACGCCTTTGCATCACCGATCGGCTACCAAACGCACATGATGGTCTTCGGACCCGGTGGTTACCGCTTCAGCGATTTTGTGAAAGTTGGCCTGCCACTGAATCTGCTGCTCTGGATCACCGCTACCCTGCTCATCCCATTTTTCTGGCCGTTTGGTCCTTAATCAGCCGCCGCTGCTGCTCTTGTCGCTGACGCGCGATCGTCAGCGCACGCGATAGCCCATTTCCTGCAAGAGCTTCGCCACTCGCTCACGATGCTCACCCTGTAGCTCCAGCGAATCCTCTTTGAGCGTTCCGCCGGCACCACATTTATCTTTGAGCTGCTTGAGCAGAGCGGGCAAGTCGTTGTCGCTCGCGGCTAGTCCACGGACAACGGTGACCATCTTTCCACGAGCTCTTTTTTCACATTGCACTTTGGCTGTTTGCTTTTCCGGCGGCACGTTCGTTCGCGGCGCGGCTGGCTCGGGCGGACAACGACAATCCTGCTCCAAGACCCCACATCGCTCACAGCGTGGTGGACGATCCCACGGTGTACCTGCAAATAGTCGCATCAGAATTCCCTCGGCTTCTCATCCAGCCGCGCTTACAGATACTGCTCCAGCCCACGTGCCTTCAGCAGATCCACTAAGCGTCGCACCGACTCTTCGTCTTGTTTATTCGCCACGAGCGTCGCATCGGGCGTGTGAACGATGATCAGATCACGCACGCCTAGTGTGGCGATGAGATGATCTGGGGATGAACGCACAATACAGCCCGTGGTCTCGACCCCAAGCTGCTCACCATCGATCGTGTTGCCGTCGGTATCGGCGCCGAGCAAACGCTGTACGGCACGCCAGCTGCCAACATCATCCCAGGCAAATGGTGCTTCGAGCACCGAAATAGCGGGGCAATGTTCTAACACCGCGTAATCGATCGAGATCGACGGCCAGCGAGGAAACTCAGTCGCCACCGCCGACTGCCAGTCGGAAGTAGCGCTGGCGCTCCGCAAGAGCTCCAGCCCCGCGCGCATCCCCGGCTGATACTCGACAATCGCATCCAGGATGCGCTGAGCCCGCCAGACAAAAATGCCGCAGTTCCAGAGAAACGTTCCGCGACGCAGGTACTCTTCGGCCACCATTAGCTCGGGCTTTTCGCGAAACGACGCGACCGCACGACTCCCCAAGAGGCCCTCTGCCCCCTGTTCGATATAACCGTAACCGGTCGCGGGAAAGGTTGGTCGCACGCCGAACAGGACGAGCTGCTGCGGATCGGCGTTAACGATTTCCGCCGCTTGTGCAACCGCCCGCTGAAACTCAGCCACCGGTTCAATCACATGATCGGCGGGAAGCACCACCATAGTGGCATCCGGATCACGAGCGACGAGTTGCAGCGCGGCCAGTGCAATGCATGGTGCCGTGTTCCGCGCACACGGTTCGGCGAAAAAGTTTGGCAGCGGTAATTCCGGCAGCTGATTGATCGCCGTCGGCACATGCGACTCGCCGGCCACCACCGTGATGTTGCCCATCGGCAGCCAGTCTCGACAGCGATCGACGGTCGCTTGAATCATCGTCCGCGAGCCAGCGAGCTTCAAAAACTGCTTGGGCAAGACGCGGCGACTTTGCGGCCAAAAGCGAGTGCCACTGCCGCCGGCCATAATGACCGCATGAAGCATAATCAAACTTTCCCATCCGTAGAGTTACTATTTTCATGAGCCGGAACGCGCCAGCGTCCAGAGCGTTCGGAACATCCGGAGCGTGCCGTTTCGAGCCGCTTAACGCTTCTCTAGTTTCGCGCGCAGCTCCTGAATCTCATTTTGGAGTCGCTTGTTTTGCTCGCGCAAATCGCGTTCCACTTCCGACTCACGTTCACCGCCCGGCTTGCGCGGCTGATCTGGACGCCGAGCGCCCGACTGCTCACGCTGCACTTCCTGCAGGAAACGCTCCTTGGCTTCCTGGAGCTCCCGTTCCATCGCCTCCGCCTTCTCGCCCAGCTGCTTGGCAAGATCGTGAATCTCGGCCATCTTCAGATTCTGGACAGCAACTTTGAGATGCTGCAAACGACGCGAGGCCATTTCGAGCTTTTCCGCCTGCGGCTGCAAATGCGGCGGGAACTTGCGCAGCCCCTCGGGCACGCCTTCACGTCGTGGACCTTGCTCACCTTCACGGCGTGGCTCACCTTCACGGCGTGGCTCGCCTTCGCGGCGTGGCTCACCTTCACGGCGTGCGCCTTGATCACGACGGTCCCCACGCTGTCGCTCCAGCTGCTCCGCCTTCTCCATCAGCTCGCGCGATTCCTGTTTAAGGCGAGCGGCTTCGTCGGCCTGCCCGCGTTCCGCACGCTCAGCTGCCTCGCGGCGCAGATTCTGTGCTCGCTCGCGTAGTTCCGCCACATCATTCGCACTCGCCAGCGGTATGAATAGTCCCACCACTGCCACCACCACGATACCGGCCCACCAGTGACGCATCATGATTCATCTCCCGCCTGCAAAAAGAGGTAACGAACTGAAAACTTTCGTCTACATATCAAACAGTTGCTTAACCACGTAAGGTCGTTTGGCAGCGTTCGAGCAACTTTTTCGTGGCGCGAATGCCGGCAAATTCATCCAGCTTGGAACCCTCGTATTCGATACCCACATAGCCGCGGTAACCTGCGCCGAGCACGATTTTCATCATCTTCAAATAATCCGTTTTCATTTCGTTGCCTTCGCTATCGAAGTCGTGACTCTTGGCACTCACCGCCTTCGCGAAAGGCATCGTTTCGGTGACACCTTGATAGCGATCGTAGTCGTGAAAGTTGCCGAAATCGGGCAGAGTGCCAACATTCGGCAAGTTCGCTTTCTTGATCGTGGCTGCCAACCATTTCCCATTGGACGATAATCCCCCGTGATTCTCGACGATCACGTTGAGTCCATGCTTGGCGCCGAATTCACCCAGTCGATGCAAGCCATCGGCTGCTCGCTCCATCTGCTCTTCATACGATCCGTCGGACGCGGCGTTGACGCGAATCGAGTGACAGCCGAGGAACTTCGCCGCTTCGACCCACTTATAGTGGTTTTCCACGGCCTGGACACGCTTCTTCTCATCGGCGTCGCCGAGTTTCCCTTCCCCATCGATCATGATGAGTAGACTCTTAACGCCCAAATCACTGCAGCGCTGCTTCATCTCGCCGAGATACTTTTCGTCCTTCGCCTTGTCCTTGAAAAACTGATTTACATATTCGACCGCGTCAATTCCGAACTCCTGCTTGGCCGTTTTGGCGAAGTCGAGGTGATTGAGCTTGCCGCCAAAGATGGTTTTGTGAAGCGACCATTCGGCGAGCGAAATTTTGAAGGTGGGTTCGGATTCGGCGGCCGGCAAAATTGAAGCGGCTCGCGGTGACGCTGCGGCTAGGGCCGCCAGGATGGCCGATTGACGAATGAAATCACGACGCGAAGCGAACATTGGGGGATTCCTTGTAGGGAGGTGCCGATCAAGTCACACTAGTCACTTGAGCCGCTCGCGACGCCCGTCAACACGGGCCCAGCTTCGGCGACTCAAGATCGAGCACCAATAATGTAAAACCGATGGTGAGGGAGAGCAATCAGCGACATGCCTGCTTCCACTGATCCGCTGCTGGCCAGCGCTCTGTTACGTCCATTGATTCGTGAGGTCTGGGTAATCACGGCGGCTGCTAATCAGCAGCTGGGCGGTTTGACCGCCACCTGGGTCCACGTTGCTTCCATCGATCGACGCCGCCCTCAGCTGGTCATCGGCCTCGACCCAAACCATCACACCACACAGCTCGTCGATGCCAGTCAAACTTTTGTCGCTCATCTGCTCGCCGCCCATCAAATCGACTTGGCGTGGCGTATGGCGAGTGAATCGAGTCGCACGAGCGACAAACTGCGCAACTTGGTATGGGAACCGGGAATGAGCGGCGCGCCGCGACTCCGCGATTGCGTCGCTTGGTTTGATTGCCAGGTGGTGAGTCGCATCGTCAGCACGGAACGGATTTATTACTGGGCCGACGTGCGCGCCTGCAGTCAGACGGAAGCCACCGCCGCACTCACCGATCGTGACTTCATCGCCGCCCTCACCCCCGAGCAGCGACGCACGCTGGCGGAGCGACAGGAAGAAGACATTCGCCAGCACGACGAGCTGCGAACTGGTCCCGTGCGAACGTGAGCAGGCGGTGCATCGGTGTTTTACCAACCCAAGTTTGACCAATCCAAGTTTGACCAATCCAAGTTTGACCAATCCAAGTTTGACCAATCCAAGTTTGACCAATCCAAGTTTGACCAATCCAAGTTTGACCAATCCAAGTTTGACCGAGAGTCAAATGAGAGATTCCGCTACTCGTTTTCCTGAGCGGCGGAACTGTGGCATTTGATAAGGAGGAGATTCCTCTGCCCGTTTTCCTGAGCGGCGGAGCCGTGGCATTTGATAGCCAGGCGCGTAAGCGCCTGGAACGCTCGGTAATCACGATCGCCAAATCGCGGAGCGATGGCATTGGCTCCACATTGGCTAGGGAATTCCGCCGGGAGCAGCGCCGCGGCGAAAATGTCGCGGCTACGCCGCTCGGGCTTTTAAATTGAAGAAGGATTCGCAGTGGACCGATTCCCAAGAACTCGCGCACCTGGCCATCGAATCCCATCGCTCCGCGATTCATTCCCGCAACCGAGGCCGCGCCCCACGGAAATTCCGGCTGGAGCCTTACTTTTTCTTTCCCTCGCTGGCGCGTCGCGCTAGTGTGAAGAAACATACCAACTGGTGTCTGACGCCAGCTTAAGGGCTCGAACCTTAATGCCGGAATTCTTCCCTTAGCGATTACGCCTTTCGATCCCCACCCCGGCCTAAAAAGCAATCGCCCACCCACCTAAATCACACAAACGATTAAAAATAAACAACTTACAAAACATCAACTAGTGTCTGGCACCAGTTGATGGTCTCAAGAAACTGGTGTCTGGCACCAGTTTAAGGGGTCAAATCTCGCCCGTAATAGCCGACGTTTTCCGCTCAACGCTGAATGGGTGTCGCGGTGGCGGGATGAGCGACGCATTAAGCGTGAACGGCTCTAAAGCGGGCGAAGGCGATCCGCACTAATTATCCATCACATTGGCCGAGCAGTTTGCGGACCGCGGTGAGGGCCACTTCGCCAAATTGCCGCGCAGGGATGGCCCACAATTTGGGGTTCAGAATCTCCACACTGACCGCGTGCTGGTAATCAATCTGGCGCAGTCGTTCCAAGAGCGGAGGCCAGGGAAAATCGCCATCGCCGGGCAAGATGCGATCCGAATCGCTCGCCAATTCCCGCGGCACGTCCGCCAAATCACTCACCTGCACATGGAACAGATTGTCAGCGGTCAAATAGTGCAGATCTTCCGTCTTGCTCGGGCCGATCAAATGATGAAAAACGTCCAGACAAATGCCCAGATGCGGACTGCCTACGTCCTGCACCAGAGCCACCGCGGTCTGCAGGTTGTTTCCAAAAGCCGAGTTGGCTTGAAACTCGAGCGCCAGCCGCACTCCACGCTGCCCCGCCTCGATCGCCGCCTGTTGCAGAGACACCGACACCCGTTCCAGCGTCGCCTGCACCAGCGGTGACGGTACGTCGCAGGCCACGACCAGTACGGGAACGTTCAGCTCCGCGCACAGATCGAGTCGCCGTCGAAACAGTTCCCACGACTCCTGCCGCTTCTCTCCCTGGCTCGACAACAATCCACCCTGGTAACTCGCCGCCGGAATTGCCATCTCATGCTGCGCGCATAACCGCCGCACATCCGCCACGGAATGAGTCTGCAGGTATTGTTCGAGTTTGGTGAGCCAGATTTCCAGCGCGCGACATTGGCCAGCGGCATAATCTTCGATGTCTTTTTCGAAGGGTGACGCCAGCGAGCAAACTTGGCTGAGGGCAGGAATCATCGTAGTTGACCTACAGCCCAATCCGCGTGCGGATTTCCTGCACGACTTGATCAATGGGTACTCGCCACTGTTTCAGACTGTCGCGATCACGGATCGTTACGGTACGATCCTGCAGCGATTGCCCATCGACCGTCACACAGTAGGGTGTGCCGATTTCATCCTGACGTCGATATCGCCGGCCGATCGCCGACTTCTCATCGTAATAAACATTACAAACACGCTTGAGGGCCCGATAGATCTCCTGTGCCAGCTCCGGCATGCCATCTTTCTTGACGAGTGGTAAGACGGCGACTTTGATGGGAGCGATTCGTGGATGGAACCGCATGACAACGCGAGTCTGCATTTGTCCGTTTTCATCGGGCGCTTGATCCTCTGTGTAAGCCTCGCAGAGGAATGCCAGAGTGGCACGATCGGCCCCCGCCGACGGCTCAATCACATGCGGAATGTACCGCTGATTGGTGATGTCATCGCGGTAGGAGAGATCCTTGCCGCTGCCACGCCAGCGAGGTTTGCCATCCGGTCCCAACTCCAATTGCAGCGGCTTTGTCTTTGGGTCAAGTTTACCTTCCATGTGGCTGCGCAGATCAAAATCACCTCGATGAGCGATACCCTCGAGTTCCCCAAAATCACCGGTTGGCAAGAAGGGAAAGGCATATTCAATATCGGCCGTGCCCGTCGAATAGTGACTCAATTCATCTGCATCGTGTTCGCGCAGTCGGAGTCGATCGCTGGCCAGCCCCAGTTCGGTGTACCATTTGAGTCGACGATCGCGCCAGTACTGATACCACTGGCGCGAAGAGTCCGGATGACAGAAAAACTCGATCTCCATCTGCTCGAACTCGCGCGACCGAAACGTGAAATTTCGCGGTGTGATTTCGTTGCGGAAACTTTTCCCTACCTGAGCAATGCCGAAAGGAACCTTCACTCGCGAACTATCGCAGACGTTTTTAAAGTTGACGAAGATACCTTGAGCGGTTTCGGGACGCAGGAAGGCACGTCCTTCTTCACCCGAAGTGGCTCCGACTTGCGTTTGAAACATCAAGTTAAATTCGCGCGGATTGGTGAGCGAACCGGGAGCGGCAGCGTGTGCTCCGAGCACCGTTGTTAGATCGGCTTTAGTGTCCAGCGGTACAACTTGCGGCGACTCCCACATGAAGTGCTCATCGGCTCGTTTCTTCTTCACTCCAAACGCCTGACAAGCGCGCGCCACGGTGTCTTCGACGGCGGCCTCCGGTGACTCCGCATCCGAGGCGATGAAAACTCGCATCAAACCCGCCACGGCGGCGAATTTTTCCGGCGGCAGCGAGGAGTCGGTCGCCGCCAGCTTCACCGCGGCCCAGCGTCCGCGAATCTGATCAAACCGATATCGCTTCTGCGACTCGCGACAATCCACCATGATGTCGTGAAACAGATCATAGTGCCCGGAGCAGCGCCACACCTGTGGGTGCATGATGATCGTGCAATCGAGTCCCACCATTTCATAGGCTTCGGGTGCGCCCGGCAGCGCCGTCAGATCGTCGTGGCCGGAAACCATATCACGCCACCACGCATCTTTAATGTTGCGTTTCAGCTCTACTCCCAAAGGTCCGTAGTCCCAGAATCCGTTCAAACCACCATAAATCTCGCTCGATTGAAACAGAAAACCACGTCGCTTGCAGAGCGAGACCAACTTTTCCATGTCCATGAATGCCAACCTTTGATGAATAACCGCTAGAACGACCGCGTGGCGGCTGATAAGTCGCGTATTCTAAACGCCTCATGGCAAATTGGTCTACGCCGTCTGGATTTCGATTTTTGCGGGGTGGAGTCGCAACGAAGAGCGAAAACCGGATTACAATCACAGGCTACGCTCTACAATCCCCCCTTGCTTCTTCAACCAGGATTCCACCGGTGACTGTTCGAGCTCGCACAAAAATTGTGGCAACCGTCGGCCCCGCCTGCCGCAGCCCCGAACAACTGGCCGCCCTCATTCAAGCGGGCGTAGACGTCTTCCGACTCAATATGGCCCACGGCAGTCGCGAGCAGCAGTCGGCGGTGGTGGCTGACATTCGGCGAGTGAGTCGTGAGATGGGGCGACTGGTCGGTATCCTCGTCGACCTTGCCGGCCCCAAAATCCGCCTGGGGGAACTTTCCACCGATCCACTCGAATGCCCACTGAACGGCGAACTGACGTTTATTCGCGGCCACCGCGCGACGGAGTCGACACAACTGGTCAGCAACTATGAACGCCTCGTGGATGAACTGCGAGTGGGCGACTCTGTGATGCTGGCCGACGGCACCGTGGGCTTGCGAGTGATCGCCACCGATGAGAACTCCGTACGCTGCAAAGTCACTGCCGCCGGTCTGATTCGTAGTCGACAAGGAATCAATCTACCCGGTGCCAAGCTTAGCGTCCCGGCGATGACCGAGGAAGATCGAGCGAACGCTATTTGGGCAGCCGGTCAAGATGTTGATTATGTGAGTTTAAGTTTTGTCCGCACACCGGTGGAGATCCTGCAACTTAAAGATCTGCTGCTGTCGCACCATTCGCAAGCGATGGTGATTGCCAAGATCGAGAAGCGGGAAGCCCTGGAACGACTGGATGAAATCGTGGTGGCCAGCGACGGCGTAATGGTCGCTCGTGGAGATCTGGGAGTGGAAATTGATGTCGCGGAGACTCCGACAGCTCAGAAACGAATCATCGCGGCCTGTTCCCGCAACCTGAAGCCGGTCATCGTGGCGACGCAAATGCTGGATAGTATGCATCACTCACCCCGTCCCACACGTGCCGAGGTTAGTGATGTGGCGAATGCGATTTTGGATGGCGCCGATGCCTGCATGCTGTCGGGCGAAACGGCGATCGGTGAATTCGCACGTGAGGCGGTCGAAATGATGAATCGCATCATGCTCACCACCGAACGCATCCTGCCACCGCTAGCGACCGACGTCCCTCCGCAAGCGTCGCTGAGTGGCGTTCATCCAATCACCGCCGCCGTCGTCTACGGTGCCGCACGGATCGGCCGCGAGCTGCAAGCGCGCAGCTTCGTCGTCGCCACTCGATCTGCCAACACCGCCCGCGTGCTCTCCAAGCAGCGCAGCATGATTCCAATCATCGGCGTGAGCGATTCCGAATCGTCCCTGCGGCGCATGTCACTGTTCTGGGGCGTTGAGCCACTGGCCGACGCACCAGTGGAAAATGGTCCCGAACTACGCTCGTTTATCGTGCAGTGGGGTAAGCGAACAAGCAACTATCAGCGCGGTGATCGCTTGGTCTTCATCACCGGCTCAGAATTGATCGCTAGCGCTCATAACCTCGTCGTGGTCCATGAAGTAGATGGTTAGCCATTCATGCGACACACGCATCCTATCCTCCAATTCACTCATGCCTTGCCGTATGGAGCCATCGTACGTGAACAGGGAGTGCAATTTGTGGTCTTCAGTCGTTCCGCGACCGAGATGCGACTGTTGCTCTACCAGAACTCATTCGATCGCGAACCTTGCGAAGTAATCCGCTTTCATCCCCGCACGGATCGCTGGGGTGACATCTGGAGTATCTTCGTGCCACGTCTCTCTCCCGGCACGCTCTATCACTTCCAAGCCGATGGGCCGTATGATCCCGCTCGCGGCCAACTCTTTAACGGCCGAGCTCGTTTGATTGACCCATATGCCAAGGCTTTGGCGGGAGAGTTCTTGCCGAGTGACGATGGCATTATTCGGCCACCAAAATGCGTGGTTGTCGATGATTATTTTGACTGGCAAGGCGATCGACATTTGCGCCGTAATATTTCAGAAACTATTATCTATGAAATGCACGTGGGCGGTTTCACAGCCAGTCCGAGTAGTCACGTAACGAAGCCCGGCACTTATCTGGGCATGATTGAAAAAATCCCTTATCTGCAATCCCTGGGTGTGACGGCCGTCGAACTCATGCCCGTCCATGAGTTTTCCAACTATCTTGTTACCGACCCAAATCTGCCTTATCGCAACTACTGGGGCTACGACCCTATTGCTTTCTTTGCACCGCATCGCGGCTATGCAGCCAGTGCTGAACCGGGTCAGCAGGTGGTCGAATTCAAACAACTGGTGAAAGCTTTGCATCGGGCCGGCATCGAGGTGATCCTGGACGTAGTCTTTAATCACACCGGCGAAGGTGATGAAACGGGTGGGACCTTTAGTTTTAAGGGACTAGAGAACCAGGTTTATTACATGCTCGATCAAGGAGGAGCAAAGTATCGCAATTATTCCGGTTGCGGAAACACCATAAATGGCAATCACCCCGTTGTGCGAGAACTGATTTTTCACTGCCTCCGACACTGGGTACATAATTATCACATTGACGGATTTCGGTTCGATCTGGCATCGATCCTGAGTCGTGATCGTCAAGGACGGCTCGTGCCTAACCCACCGATGCTGGAGGTGATTGCTGAAGATCCGATGCTCGCTGATACTAAAATCATTGCGGAGGCATGGGATGCAGCCGGAGCTTTTCAAGTTGGTTCGTTTGGGGACGGACGCTGGGCGGAATGGAATGGACTTTATCGAGATGATGTACGGCGATACTGGCGCGGTGATCCCCATGCGGTTGGTCGCTTCGCCACTCGCCTGGCCGGTTCCAGTGATCTTTATGCCCATGCCAACCGCCCGCCACATTGCAGTATTAATTTCATCACATCGCATGATGGATTTACTCTCAATGATTTAGTCAGCTACAACCAAAAACATAATGAAGCGAATGGTGAACAGAATCGCGACGGAGAAAATTCTAACTACAGCCACAACTATGGTATCGAGGGCCCGACGAATGACCGTGCCACAGAAGAGGTGCGAGAACGACAAATCAAGAACATGCTCGCCACCCTGCTGCTCAGCCAGGGAGTCCCCATGATCCTGGCGGGTGATGAATGTCGGCGCACTCAGCGAGGTAACAATAACGCCTATTGCCAAAACAATGACATTTCATGGTTTGACTGGAAACTCACGGAAACTCAGGCCGCGTTACGCCGCTTCACGGAGATACTTATTCGCTTCCGTCGCCAACAACCGGCCGTGCGGCGACTCAATTTCCTCACCGGTCGTCCTGGGGCAAACGGCATCTTGCCCGATGTTAGTTGGTACAGCTCCTATGGTACGGCCGTCGAATGGCACGATGGCGACCCAACACTCATCTGCCTCCTCAAAGCCCCCGCACAGGACGAAGACCCGGAAAACCATGGACGCGATGTGCTCCTGCTGCTGAATCCCACGCCCGACGGTCGCGAGTTCATGATCCCGTCGCTCACGAAGGACCATTCCTGGCGGCTCTTTGTAGATACGGCCGCCGAGTCACCGCGGGACATCTTCCCGGAACTCGACGGCCCCCGAATTCCGGAATCTGGGCGAGTGCGTTTGGCTTATCGCTCACTTTGCTGCTATGTGTCCGAGGATCGGGCGCTGTGAGCTCATGCCAATTGTGGACGACGATAACCGTTTGGCGTCATCCACAGATCGATGACCTGGCTGACAGTCCAGGCAACTCTCGGCGTCCAGTGGTCGTGAACGCCAAACGATGACCGTTGGCTTGTTCCAACCCTCGTCGTAACGGCTCTTTAACCGCAGATATCAAAGGCTACTTTTCCACCACTAAACCAATCAACATCTACCTATTTAAAGACCGAATTCGGGCACCTCGAATCGCCTACTCAACACAAACAATAAACCAAAAAGGACTTGCAACATACCAACTGGTGTCTGGCACCAGTTGAAGGATTAAGAAACTGGTGTCTGGCACCAGTTTTATGGATTAAATTATCCCCGTAATGATGGCCACCACGATCAACTTGGATCAACTTGTGTACGGCACCAGTTGAAGCAACGATCAACTTGTGTCCGGCACCAGTTGAAGCAACGATCAACTTGTGTCCGGCACCAGTTGAAGCACTGTTTCGGCTCATCCGAATGATGCGAGCTCGAGCTTCATTCGGGAGCCTGCTGACCCTTACCAACCTTTTGGAAAGCCAGTCAGGAATGGCCGTCGGAGACTGAAAACAAAGATCAGGCCGCCTGTCGTCACTAACCAAACCAAACCAAATCGTGACGGGTTTCGCAACCAAT
>JBIIHW010000013.1:0-115877 GCA_044235425.1 Pirellulaceae bacterium | reverse complement strand
TGCTGGCCCGTTGGGCCGTGGTCTCTCGGGCGCAAGGCTCGTCGCACCTTTGCCGTGGGGTGATTTGTTGCTGGCCCGTTGGGCCGTGGTCTCTCGGGCGCAAGGCTCGTCGCACCTTTGCCGTGGGGTGATTTGTTGCTGGCCCGTTGGGCCGTGGTCTCTCGGGCGCAAGGCTCGTCGCACCTTTGCCGTGGGGTGATTTGTTGCTGGCCCGTTGGGCCGTGGTCTCTCGGGCGCAAGGCTCGTCGCACCTTTGCCGTGGGCTGATTTGTTGCTGGCCCGTTGGGCCGTGGTCTCTCGGGCACAAGGCTCGTCGCACCTTTGCCGTGGGCTGATTTGTTGGCGCCGCAGCCGGAGCTCTCGGGCGTTTTGAGTACCACGGGATGTAGGACGTCTACCGCTACACTCGCTCGCGTTTGGTTTTAGATCTTGAAAAAAACACCATTTGATTGAATCACCACCGCTCCTTCGCTTCGACTGATAATAAGCGAGTAGAGGGACCAGACTGCGTTCCATAACGAGTTGAAACGCAGAGGGACACGAGGATTGGGGCTCAGCTCTTTTTTCTCACGCAAAGGCGCAAAGGCGCGAAGGAAGGATGAGCGCAAAGGTGGGATGGTGTTTTAGGGCGGGGCTTTCGAATGATGATTTAGTTTCATGGAGACTATGGTTGTGGAATGAGGAGTGATCGGTAGTTGCGTTTTCATCCTTCATCCTTCATCCTTTTCCCGAACCCCGAACCCCGAACCCCAAACCCCGAACCCCAAACCCCGAACCCCAAACCCCGAACCTCAAACCCCGAACCCCAAACCCCTTTCCTCGCCTGTGGAGTTCCCTGTCATGAATCGTGCTTATCGCTGCTACTTGGTCCTGGTCGCGCTTCTGATTGCGCTGGTTGATCGCTCGGGAGCGGCTCAGGACTGGCGCGCGTGGCGCGGGCCGCTGGGGCTGGGAAGTATTGAGTCGGGAAATTATCCCGTGCAGTTCAGTGGTGAAAAATATCTCTGGCGCAGCGCGTTGCCGGGGAAAGGTTGTTCCACTCCGATCGTGCTGGACGGACTCATCTATGTCACGGTACCGGTGGATGGCAAAGATGCCCTGCTCTGCTTGGATGCCCGTGGTCAAGAAAAATGGCGTACCGTTTTCGGCCCGGAGAATCCTGGTAAACATCGCAACGGCTCGGGCAGTAATGCTTCCCCGATCACGGATGGCCAGGCAATTTTTGTCTTCTACAAAAGCGGCACGTTTGCGGCCGTGGAACTGAACGGAAAAGTTCGCTGGAAGACGGACCTCGTCGAGCGTTTTGGCAAGGACACACTGTACTGGGACCACGGCACCTCGCCCGTACTCACTCAAAAGCATGTCATCATGGCGCGCATGCATGAAGGCGAATCGTGGCTTGCCGCATTTGACAAAACGACCGGTGATATGACCTGGAAGGTGGCTCGCAATTATCGAGTGCCCCAGGAATGCGATCATGGCTATACGACGCCGCTGGTCATTCAGCACGGTGGTCGCGAGTCGTTATTGGTGTGGGGCGCGGAGCATCTGACGATCCACAATGCCAGCGACGGGCAGGTCGCCTGGTCCTGCGGCAATTTCAATCCCGATGGAAATAAGTTGTGGCCTGCGATTGCGACTCCCGTGATCGTTGACGACATGGCGGTGATTGCCACGGGCCGCAATGATCGCAACATTCCTCGGCTGTATGGCATCCGCCTGGCGGGGAGCGGTGATGTGACGTCGACCAGTCATATCTGGAAGCGCGATGATATCGGCACCTTTGTGCCGACGCCCGTGGTCTATAAAGGGCAAGTGATTCTGGTGCGCGATCGGGGGGAAGTGGTGAGTGTTGATCCGCAGACAGGCAAGACACGCTGGAGCGGTGAGTTCCCCAAGAATCGCTCGAACTATTACGCGTCACCGCTGGTTGCCGGTGAAAAGCTGTACGCTCCGCGCGAGGATGGTGTGGTGTTTGTGGCGAACATTGCGGGCGACAAGTTCGAACTGCTCGCCGAGAACAACATGAGTGAATCGGTGATCGGCTCACCGGTCCCCACCGCGAACCGCATCCTGATTCGCGGTGAGAAGCATCTGTTTTGCCTCGAGGGCGATTCAGCGGGGGCGAGGTAAGATGAAGCGGTCGCTGGTTCGCACCCAGTCGTCGCCGCCCAGTCGCCCCACATTGGCCACTCGTTCGGGATCCGGCAGGCCCGCCGCGTCCAGCAAGTTGTCGGCCAGATGAATCCAGACCACTTCGCCGATCACCAGGTTGGCGGCGAGTGGTCCCGTGCCGAGCGGCAGGATTTGGCGTACCAGGCATTCCAGTGCGTAGGGGGCTTCCGCCACTCGCGGCGGTTTGACGTGTGCGGATGCGATCGCCGTCACGTGGGCCAAGTCGAATTCACTGTCTTCGTAGGGTAATTCCTGTGCCGTGCAATTGATTTGATTCTGCAATCGTTCGACGGCACCATTAATCACGAACTCGCCCGTGGCTTCGACGTTGCGCAGCGAGTCTTTCTTGCTGCTATCACGGCGGAGCAGTGGCGAGAAAACCACGATGGGTGGATTGAGGCCAAAGAGGTTGTAGAAGCTGAAGGGAGCCAGATTCGGTTTGTCGTCTGGGGAGAGGGTGGAAACCCAGGCGATGGGGCGTGGAGTGACCAGTCCCGACAGCAGCCGGTAAAGCTCGGTACCATTCGCCTGGGCGACGTCGATCTGCATGGATCACCAGCGTCGGAGGAAGTAGGTACGAGTTCCTGGCAACCGCTTGCGGTGATGGTGGGTTCAAGCGGAACGGTGAAGTTCTAGATGAACTCGGCGAGCAGTTCCTTGCGAGGAGCGGGAATGACGGTTTTCTCGACGAGCAGGCCCTTCTTTTCGATCACGGCAGCAGCGATGCGAACGGCTTCTTCGACGGAAGCGACATCCCCCGTCATGGTCACGAAGCCCTTACCGCCGATGGCCATGGCCAAGTGGAGCGCGATGAGCTGGATGGCGGTCGCTTTCACGGCGGCGTCGGCTGCTTCGATGATGGAGGCGACGCTAAACGATTCGACGACCCCGAGTGCTCGTAGTTCGGGCAAATGGGAGACGCCGCTGATGGCTGGGAAGACGGACGGGTGGACGTTGGGAATCACGAAATGATCGACCAGTGTGTGAGCGGCAGATTTGATGCCGGCTTCGATGCTGGCTTTCACGGCATCCACATCGCCACTGATCAGCACCATGTATTTGCCGGGACAGATCGTGCGATTCACGACCAGTTCCACATTGGCAGATTTCAGGATGGAGTCTGAAATCTCGAAGCCCTTGGCAATACTGGAGGTCTCGATAATTCCGATCGCGCTACCTTTTTTCATATCTTTCGACCATTATTTCGGGTTGATGCGGATGTACTTGGCGTCAATCGAGGCGACGATGCCGTCGATACTGGCGTGAATCGGACAGCCGAGCTGCTGATCTTCGACATTGCCAATCAAATCACCGCGACGCACTCGGTCCCCCACGGCCACCAGCGGCTTGGCCGGTGCTCCAATGTGACCTGCCAGTGGGATGAGCACATGGGAGGGCTGCAGGTCGGTGCGAGCGAATTCGGCTTTGCGATTGTAGGGGGTAAGTCCCAGTCGCGTGAGCAAGGTTTCGATGGGGATCTCACGGCCCTTCCGCGCGGGGTGAGGAGGTAAGAATAGGTCCTCCAGCTCTTCCGCCGTTCGGCTCATTTTGTTTTCGCGGAGCAGTTTTTTGGCATCGACGCAGATGTTTTTAGGATCGAGCTGTTCTGGGCAGGCGATCAGTGAGCAGACGTTGCATTCGCAGCAGTACTGAGCCCAGAGACTTGCCCGAGCTTTGGAATCGCCCGTCATCAGCAGGGTGCGCATGACGCGGTGCGGCTGAATGGGATATCCAAGGATGTAGCGAGGGCAGAGTTCGGTACAGAGAGAGCACTGGTCACATTGCCCGTGGCCGATGCGAGTGTAGGTCTCGCGCGGTGAAATCTTTCGCTTCACCAAGTAGTGATCGCGTGGTAGTGGAATCAGGCCACCCATGTTTTTTGTGACCGGATCGTCGATGGAATTCGCCACTCCACCCATCATCAAGCCACCCGTCAGAATCACGGGATCGGAGCAGGTAAGGCCACCGGCCAGTTGCAGACATTCGCGAATGGAGGCTCCGACAGGGACAACGGTGGTGAGCGGTTTGGCGACCGCTCCGGTGATCGTCACGAACTTATCGATTACCGGTTGTCCGGCCGCCGCTCGCGCCACATTCACAATCGTCTCGACGTTGTCGACGACGCAGCCGACATTCAGCGGAATTCCACCGGGTGGAATTTGTCGGCCCGTGATTTCATAGACCAAGCAGTATTCATCACCCGCGGGGTAAACATCTTCATAGATGAAGACTTCGAAGCCGTATTTGCGGCGGTCGGCATCGAGTGCTTCGACGATGTCGGTGTTTTTGCGTTTGACGGCGATCGTGACCTGCTTGGCACCCGTCATGCGTTGCATGAGGGCGAGACCTTCGAGCAGGTTAGCGCGTTCCTGCTTCATGGTCTCGCGGTCTTTGGCCAGCAGCGGTTCGCACTCGGCTCCGTTGGCAATCAGGTGCTCGATTTGCGAATCGAGTTTTTTGTAGGTGGGAAAGCCAGCGCCGCCGGCTCCGACGACACCAGCGGAACGAATGCGCTGCAGGAGTTGGGCGTTATCAATATTGATCATGCCAGGAATCCCAGTTGTGATTCGTTAACCCTCGGCGAGCCACTGTCGACCGCCGCCAGCGCCACCGGAAGAGTGGTCGCACCGTAGGCGATACGCAGTCCACTCGCCCTACCAAGCTGTCACTGTACAGCGGTCGGGGCAAGTTGACGAGGTGGTAATAGGTATCGGCTAGATAAAGTGTTCCTCCGCATCTACACCGCGATTTGCGAGGGATTTAATTCCGAATGCTTGCTGCTCGGAGTCGTTCGTGAGTGCCGTTGATCGAGGCGCAGGTTACGGCCTTCACCATGGGTGGAGCCACGTCGCGAGCGGCTGTTGGGGTTGACCATCACCGTAAAAACACCCGCGCCGGCCCTCACCGGCTCTTCAGGGCTTGAAGGAATGACACACGCAGCGGTTCAAAAGAATGGCGGAAAAACTTCCCTTAAACGATTCGGTGATGGCTCCTTTTCAATCGCTCTTCTGCCACGGCCAGTCGTTGGGTGTGACGCAAGTGTCTGAAAAATTTGGCTTTGCGAAAAATCAACTAGTGTCTGGCACCAGTTGGAGACCGGGTAAACTGGTGTCTGGCACCAGTTTGAGTTGGTTTTAAGGGTTGTGAAAATTCCCTTAATAAGTTGGGCTGTGGGGTGCCGTTGCGTGTTGTTGAGGGGGGTAGGTCGGCTGGCGTTCATCGTTTTGGGGAAAATCGCGCGACACGGAACTGGTCTCGATCACTCGTCGCTGCCCTTCTACAATCGGCCGGATGAATTCGCCTTCTAATCATTCCAAACTTGATCAAGCACAAGACGTTTCAGCCTCAGCTGCCCGGCAGCGGGACTGGGCGCAGTACATCCAGTCGGCCGAGACCGTGGTGGTCAAAGTGGGCACTCGGGCCCTCACCAATGAACTCGGCTACCTCGACTCCGAACGGATGCGGAACCTTTCGGAACAGCTCGTGACACTCCGTCGGCAGCGGCGTGTGGTGCTGGTGAGTTCTGGGGCGGTAGCGGCCGGCATGAGCACCTTGGGGTATACCAAACGCCCAACGGATTTGGCCGAACTCCAAGCGGTGGCAGCCATCGGTCAAACCAAACTGATTCAGGCTTACGATCATGAATTTCGTCGCCATCAGCTCGACGCGACCCCGACCCCGCAGCACTTTCACGCGGCGCAGGTGCTGCTGGGAGCGGATGATCTGCAAAATCGAGTTGGCTACCTGAATGTTCGCAACACTCTGTTGCGACTGATGGACTATCCCCACGTGATTCCGGTCATCAATGAGAATGACACGGTGAGTGTGGAAGAGCTTCAGACGACCTTTGGGGACAATGATCAGCTGGCGGCGCTGGTGACGAATCTCTTGCGGGCGAATCTGCTGATCATGTTGTCGACCGTCGCCGGACTTAACGACGATCAAGGAACACGCATCTCGCTTGTGTCCCAAATTGATGAGCGGATACGGTCGTATGTTTGCGACCAGAAGACGGGGCTCAGCAAAGGCGGCATGGCCAGCAAGCTAAAGGCCGCTCAGCTCTGCACGAGCTGCGGCGAGGCGGTGATGATTGCGGACGGTCGTCAGACCGATATCCTGACTCGCATTATCAGCGACGGCGAGGATCTGGGGACACTGTTCTTGCCCCAGGGCAAGCCGCTCTCGCCACTCAAACGCTGGATCGGCTTCCCGGCTCGCACCAGAGGCAAGGTGATGGTCGACGCCGGGGCACGCGGCGCGATCGCCAATCACGGCAGTTTACTGGCGGTCGGCATGACGGCGGTGGAGGGGGAGTTTCAAAAAGGTGATGTCGTCAGCGTGCTGTCGGTCGATACAGCGGGCCAGCCTCAAGAGTTTGCCCGCGGACTCACCAACTACTCGGCGGCCGATCTACGCCGCATCTGCGGACTGAAATCCAGCCAAATTGTCGCCGTGCTGGGGCATCGCCCGTACGAGGAAGTGATCCACTGCGACAATATGATTGTGCTGGGTGAGCGCGCTGGTTGAGCGTGCTGGTTGAGCGTGCTCATTCGTTAGCGGCGGTGAGGGGAGCGACCGTTGATTTCGTCGCGGAGCTTGGCTGCTAGTTCGTATTTTTCATGTTCGATCGCGTCCGCCAGTTGTTCTTCCAGCGTGCGGGCGATCGAGTAATCGGCTCGCACGGTCTCCCGAGTTTCGATGAGCCGCTGCACCAGCTCATCATTCTCAAAATGCTCGTCGGCCTCGTACTTTTCGAACAGCGCTCGCATGGTGGTCAGGCCCGTATTGATCTCTTGGATAGCCGCTTCGGGCTGCTTGTCTGCCAGCTTGGCGAGAGCGGAGGCTTGCGTTCGATGGAACAGCACGAAGGGGCGATATTGTTCGTGGGAAATGGTCCACTGTTCATCGGGCGAATGGTCACGACAGAGGTCCATCAGTCGCAGAGTGTGGTCGGCGTCGCGGACAGCGTTGGCAAACTGTTTGAGCGCTAACCAGCAGATGCGGCGATGGTAGAACTGCACGAATTCGCGATCCGCCTCCTCGCAGTCCTCTTCGGTCATTCGATAGTCGCTACCGTGGTCGTCGACGGTTGCCAGCAGGTAATCTGTGAAGGTTTCGTGGTCGTGGGGCTGAGTGCCGTCGGGGCGGCCCGTAATTTCAAGCTGCAACACCCCTAAATCAACTCGCATTTGCAGCACTTCGCGCCCGTCCGCACCGCTCGACAAGCGCACGCTGATTCCCTGAGGATCATACGGCCAATCGCGCAGGATGTGATCGATATTTCCGCTTCGTTTCGATTTACGCGCCATACTTTTGATTGCGACAAACTCGACCACAACCGCTGGGTCCCCGCTGCCACTCGAAGCGCCCTGTGCACGATCGTTTGCCGAGATAGTGGATAATTAACGAACTCGGAGGGATTATACCAACGACCAACTCACCAAGAAACTGGCTGCCCAGAGGCGACGGTGAGAATCAACCGCGGGAGTTAATCGGGCCGAGTCGGGCGTTGACGCAGAGACTTTACTTGTGAGCGGCCGCGTTTTGCTTCCAAGCGCCGTTCTTGTGAACCGCGTGAGCGTTTGGTGGGGCGACGTTTTTTCGGCGCGACGGCAACTGCCGCCAAGAGTTCCTGGAGCTTCTCCAAGCAAAGTTGCCGGTTGCGCTCTTGGTCGCGCGATTCCTGGCTGCTGATCAGCAATTCGCCCTCGGTGGTGAGCCGGCTGCCAAACCGAGTTTTAAAGCGGTCGAGTGCGCCGGGTAGCCAACTGGGAGAATCGACGGCAGCCCAGCGTAGCGTCGCCCGGGAGCTTACCTTGTTGACGTTTTGACCGCCCGGTCCCGAACTACGACTGTAGGTAAATACGAATTCGCTGAGCGGGATCTGCCACTGCTCGGTGATCTTCAAGACAGTCATAGTGATAAACCTGCTTCCGCTCGTTGCCACGGCCTTTCAATTGATATATTAACAACTTCCCATGGAATTGCGGCAAGAGGTTCCTGGTTTGCTCCAGGTGCCACGCAGCTCACTCGCAGGAGTTCTGTCGTGAAAATTTCTCTCGGTTCGGTACATGTTAGTGATCTTCGGTTGGTAGGGATTGGTCTACTCATGCTGCTGGCCAGCGGCTGCGCGCCACGGCCGGCCACCGAAAGCGTGCCGAACACGAGTGCCTCACCGGCAACCAGTGCCGCACCAGCAGCCAGTGCCGCACCAGACTCGAGTGCCGCGAATCGCGGCGTGGCTGCTGATACCGGCAACGCCGACGCGGTAGCGCCCGGCAACTCCGCCGTGTCAGCTGCTTCGGCGAGCCGATCGCCCAGCACCGCTCCGGCGGCTTCACCAGCGCCACCTGCCGCCGATCCTGCTCCGGCCTCCACCGCAGCCAATTCCGCGGAACTCGACGCCGCAGTGCCGAATCTGGCGAAGCGCCGTCAAGGCTTTGATTGGCCACAATTCCTGGGGCCTACGGGCGACAGTAAATCTCGCGAGAAAGGTATTTTGACGAACTGGCCGGAAGCGGGGCCGCGTCTGGTCTGGCAACGGAAAATTGGAGAAGGCTACGGCATTGGATCCGTCAGTCGTGGTCGATTCCTCCAATTCGATCGCTATGGCGATCTCGCTCGTCTGATTTGCCTGAATGCGGAAACTGGTGAAGAGCTATGGCAGTTCGAATATCTCACCGACTACACCGACCTGTACAGCTACAACGGTGGTCCTCGTGCTTCACCCGTGATTGATGATGAGCGAGTTTATATCTACGGAGTGGAGGGGCAGCTGCACTGTTTACGCGTGACGGATGGCAAGGTGTTGTGGAAGCATGATCTGTCGCAGCGCTTTGGTGTGATCCAGAATTTTTTTGGAGTGGGCAGTACGCCGGTCATTGAAGGCGATTTGCTGCTCGTGATGGTTGGTGGTAGTCCCGCCGACGATAAGCTGATTCCTCCGGGGCAACTCGACCGAGTCTCCGGTGACGGCTCGGCGGTCGTTGCGTTCGACAAACGTACGGGCGAAGTGCGGTATCAAATCAGTGATGAACTAGCTAGTTACGCCTCGATGAAGGTGGCTGGCATCGGAGATCGCCGCTACGGCTTCGCTTTTTGCCGTGGTGGGCTACTCGCCTTCGAACCGAGCTCTGGAAAAATTGATTTTCATTTTCCCTGGCGTTCGCGCATTCTGGAAAGTGTGAATGCCAGCACGCCGGTGGTGATGGGCGACGAAGTCTTTATTTCCGAGACCTATGGCATTGGCAGCGCGTTATTGCGAGTCGCTCCCGGCCAATCCACCGTGCTCTGGCAAGACTCGGCCAATCGTCGCGAAAAGTCCTTCAAAGCACATTGGAATACGCCGATCTTCGTCGATGGTTATCTCTACGGCTGCAGCGGTCGCAATCCACCCGATGCCGAGCTGCGATGTATCGAATGGAAAACGGGGAAGGTGCAGTGGTCGATTCCCAATCAAGTACGCACTTCGTTGCTGTATGTCGACGGACATTTTCTTTGCCTGGGTGAGTTTGGCACTTTGGAACTCATTAAGGTCAATCCCCAGAAATATGAACCGATCGCGGAAGTGACGCTCCGCGACACCAGTGGTGGTCCCTTGCCGGATGGACTAGCCCCTCGTCAACTCCTGCGGGCTCCTTGCTGGGCCGCTCCCATCTTGTCGCATGGCCTGCTCTATCTGCGCGGAGACGACCGACTTGTCTGTCTGGAATTGATTCCCGAGAACAGCCAGCGCTAGTTCAGGAGCGTGTTAGAGAGTAATTGTCGAGCGGTTGAGAGCGAGGCGGCGATGAGGGCGTCGTAGCAAACCGCTTCGAACTCCTCACCTAGCAGTTCAATTTCGTAGAAGCCGCGGTACCCTGAACGCTGCAGGATTTCCAGCATCGCCTCGATGGGTAGGCTCCCCTGCCCTAGTTGGCAGCGATTCTGCTCGCCGCACGGTGGCTGGCGCGCATCGCCTAGATGTACCAGTGCGATGCGTGGGACCAGTGCTGCAAGACGCTGCAAGATGTCGGCGTCATGCCCACAGTGATAGCTATCCAACACCAGTGCGGTGCCCGCTTCTCCAACCGAATCGAGCAGCGCGAGCGTATCCTCGAGCGTCGTCAAAAATGTCCACTCGGCAGCACAGCCAGCATGCATCGGTTCGACCGCCAAGCGAATACCCAGTTCCGCAGCCTCGGGTGCCAATTCTTGCAGTGCTGATTTGAGTAATCGTCGAGCGTGATTCAGAGTGTGGCCGGCGCGCGCTCCACTGTACAGCACCAGACAATCGGTATTGATCAATCGCGCCACGCGCAGCGCATCACGAGCGTCCTCCAGGCTGTCCTTGAAGCTGCGCCCATCACTGCCAGTAAAACCGCCCGCCCACGATAAGCTGGAAACGTGAAGGCCGACGTCCGCGAGCAGTTCTGCGCCTTTCTCCTCCCCGTAATCCGAAATCTTTTGACGCCAGACTCCAATCGATGAGTAACCCGCCGCTCGGTAGCGCCGCACATCCTCCTCGAAGGACCAGCGAAAGGTCGACACCTCGTGGAGCGAAATACGATCCATCCCCCTGCACTCCTCAAAAAAACTTCGCCGATGGATCGTGGTGAGCAGAATACCTAGATCGGGTGTCGTAGCGGTCTCGTAAGAAGTGGCAAGTATCTCCTGTGGGGAGGAGTCTGTAAAGGTGATGAGCGGGCTGAATTAGGGTTTGGCCTCCAGCGACCAAGCGGTGAGCCACTGATCGCTGACACGCTTCAGACCGAATTCTTTTTCGAGTCGCTCAGCCATGTCCACCATGTGACCAGCGCCATAGAAAATGGCGATCTGCTTTTTGCCATTTTTGATTTCTCGATCAAGCACCTGCAGGGCTTTCTTATTACGCTCGGTGATCAGCGTGGAACCGTTTGGACCCTGAAGAGCGGCCATGTTGGCATCCATGTTATCAAACTGTTGAGCGGCGAGCCGACGCAGACGCAGCGCGCGGTCCTTCGCGAAAAAGGCCATCAGCAGTTGGCCGTTGCTGGCATTCTGTCCTTTCTTGTCCCCCGACTGCTGGGCGATACCCTGTTGAGCCATCGACTGACCCATCGAACGGAAGATCATACCCATCCAGCTCTCTTGTCGGTCCGTCATCGATTTCGACATCTCTTCAGGTGTCATGTCGGCATGAATGAAATTGTCGCGCGCGTAATCGACTTGCTCCAGCTGGAATTCCAAGGCGAGCATGTTTTGCATGGTACGCTGCACGGCCGACACCGGATGGGCACTGGTTGGACGCTTCTGGCCACTGCTGGCAGAAGGCGGTCGAGTGCCTTCGGGGGCCACAAGTTCATACAGTACCGCGTCATATTTTTTAAAGAGCTCGTTGAGGGCCTCGTAGTAACTCTTTTCACCAATATGGATGACGCTCACGAGGTCGACTTGCAGGGTTGGTTGACCGTCGACCTGGCGTTCAAAGCGAGTGACGGCCGTTTCGACGGCGACGGGATTCTGATCGTCGCCGCGTCGTAGTCGCATGTAATTCGCGCCTGCATCCGCTGGCTTTGTAGCGGCTGGCTTATCGGCAGCTGGCTTATCCTGTGCCGCCGTGGGGCGAGGAAGGGTAACAACCAGACTGAGCAACAGGTGCAGACCGCACAGGATGACGGATTGACGCATGGCGATAATCCCCTGGTATCGAGAACGTAAGAAAAGCCTAGGCACGGCAAGTTATGATAACTCAGGGTGACCCCGGGATGCCAACCGGGGTCAGGCCAAAATCTCCGTCACCAACTCGCCGTGCACATCGGTCAAACGAAAATCTCGCCCCGCAAAGCGATAGGTGAGTCGTTTATGGTCGAGTCCGAGCAGGTGCAACAGCGTGGCGTGCAAGTCGTGCAGGTGGACTTTGTTTTCCACGGCGTAATAGCCATAGTCGTCCGTCGCTCCATGCCGAATTCCTGGCTTGATTCTGCCGCCTGCGAGCCACATTGTGTAGCCGTGGGGGTTATGGTCTCGTCCATCATCACCTTGAGCGACCGGCGTGCGTCCAAACTCGCCTCCCCACAGAACCAAGGTGTCTTCCAGAAGTCCTCGCTCTTTAAGATCGATCAGGAGTGCAGCGATCGGCTGATCCACTTCCCGTGCGTTCCGAGCGTGATCATTTTTGAGGCCTCCATGCTGATCCCATTTATAGCTATGAGATATCTGCACGAATCGCACGCCTCGTTCGGCAAATCGGCGTGCCATAAGGCACTGCTGGCCGAAATTGCGAGTGGCGGGCTGATCGAGTCCATAGGCACGCTGGGTGGCAGCTGTTTCATCGGCCACACTTTGCAGTTCCGGAGCGGCGGTCTGGAGCTGAAAGGCGAGTTCAAACGAACGAATGCGAGCCTCGAGTGCCGAGTCATGGCCGGTCGTGTCGCGATGCTGTTCGTTGAAAGTACGAATCAGATCGAGTTCTAAACGTTGCAAATCGCGCGGAGTGCGATCGGCGGAAGCGATAAACGGTATTTGGGCCTGATCGGCGGGAATGCTGGCGTTGCCCAGCGGAGTGCCTTGGTAAATGGCCGGTAGGAAAGCTGAGCTGTAGGCATTCACGCCACCATGAGTAAGTGTCGGACAGACGGTGATAAAACCTGGTAGATTTTGGTTCTCCGTTCCCAGTCCATAATTGATCCAGGATCCCATGCTGGGCCGGACAAACGTGTCGCTGCCCGTATGTAGTTCCAGCAGCGCCGCACCATGGCGAGAATTGCTGCCCCACATGCCATTGATGATACAGAGATCATCAACTTGTTTGGCGATGTGAGGAAACAGTTCACTCACCCAAGCTCCACTTTGACCATGCTGCTGAAATTTCCAGGGAGATCGGAGCAGATTACCTGTCTGTGACGAGACCACGCGCGGCTTGTCAAACGGCAGCGGCTTACCGTGATCACGCTCCAAGAGCGGTTTGTAATCGAACGTATCAACCTGACTGGGCCCGCCATGCATGAAAATAAAAATCACTCGCTTAGCACGGGCAGGAAAATGAGGAGCGCGAGGGGCCAGTGGCGATTCCGTCGCCGGCTCTAGCTCGGCGGCCCTTGTGCTCTCGGCTGACAGCAAGCTGCGCAGTGCAAGTGCTCCAAAGCCAGCTGCGGTGCCACTCAGCATCTGGCGTCGATCAAGCACTCGATCGAATCGATGACAAGCTGCTGACATCACTGATTACTCCACATAAATGAATTCATTCGCTGCCATGACGGCTCGACTGAGTGCTCGCCAAGCCAGTTGGCTGGCTTGATCGGCAGACGCCGAATCGCGCTGGACGACTGCGGCGGTATAGCGCTGCAGAAAATCTTTACCGCGAGCGCGTTCAGCGGCCGTGCTCCCGCGTCCGTACGCGCGATAGTAAAGCTCATCCAGTCGCGCTTCAAATGCGTGCGCGGTTCCCTCTGTGTCATCGCTGCCGGCTCCCGAACGCGAGGCTGCTGGACGATTGGTTGCGACTGAGTAACTGGGTACAAATGAGTCCTGTCGCAGCGTCTCGGCCAACAATCGACTCGCTTCGGCCGTAATCTTGCTGTTCATCATGAAGAGTGCTTGTGGGGCGACGGTTGTCGACTCCCGCTGGCCAGCCAGGACACTTGGGTCGGCAAAATCAAACGCCTGAAAAACCTCATACAGCGCACTACGTACGATCGGCACATAGACGGAGCGGCAACGCAAGTCATAAATGGCTGGATTCACATTCGCAGTGCTGGTCACATACTGACGATTCGGGGTTGGCAGATAGCTGCCTCCCTGCTGGCTTGATAATTGATCCGAGATCAACAGAATCGAGTCACGAATTTCTTCGGCGGCCAGGCGCCGTCGCGGTGCGTGCCAGTGCAGCCGGTTCTCGGGATCGCTCGCCATCCCTGCCGGACTCGCAGTCGTACTGAGCGCATACGTTTGCGTCAAAATCAACTCACGATGCAGCCGTTTCCAGCTCCAATCGTTCGTCATGAATTCGCGAGCGAGCCAGTCGAGTAGTGCGGGGTGCGTGGGGGCTTCACCGAGTAAGCCAAAGTTGTCGGGAGACCGCACCAGAGCTTGGCCAAAATGCCACTGCCACAGCCGATTGGCGATGACTCGGGACGTCAACGGGTGATCGGGACGAGTGAGCCAGCGGGCCCATTCGAGTCGTCCACTGCGGTCATCGCCGATGGCTGGCACCTGGTCGTCTGGTCCGGCGATGACGCGCAGGTAACGTCGCGGCACGACCTCTCCCTGCGTCAGATGATTACCCCGGTAGTGAATCCGCGCATTCTCGGCTTTCTGTTCGATGACGGCCATCGCCTCGGGGACGGCGGGCAACGTTTTTTCCAGCGCCGACAGTTCGTCGCGCTGTTTTTGTAAGCTCTTTTTTGACTCGTCCGCCAGCACGGGTTCCAAGTCTTGATCCGAGACGGCGAACGGCCCTTGTGGGGAATGCAAGAGCGTGCGCAGAGCGGCGAGCGCGAGATCGTCGGCCGCAGCGGGCGTTTGTTCGCCGCTCGGGGCGCCCGCCGCCGCGGTGGTGCGCGCCGTTTCTTGCGCAGTGCGAAAGAGCCGCTGGTAGGCCTGTGCCACCTGACGGACGGTAGGCTGGGCGGGTAACTGCAAGCGTTCCCCGATCGCTTTCGCCAGCGGAGTTTCCAACTGTTTCCAGTCGCGGCCAGCGACTACTGCGTGCCAGATGGCCAGCGGCGACGCTGGATCGTCGCGCGACTGCTGCAGGTAGCTGTGCCAACGTTTGGTGATCGCCGGCAGCAACACCAGCTCTTCTGCGCGCCCATCAGGTTTTGAACTCGCGGTGGTGGCAGCGGGAGTGCTGGGCGCCACGGCCTCAGCGGTTGCACGCGGCTGGTCGCCCAGTTCGGCGGGTGTGGCTGGGGCGAGCAGCAGCTTATCGATGTGGGGAAAAAACTGCGGATGTTCCAGGCGCAGCGTGTTGCGGCCCGCTTTCAATTCCAGCCATCCTTCCACAAACCATTTCTGTCCATCGGGCTGCCAGCTGCCGGTGGCCTGCGTGGCTACTCGCGGTAACGCCACTTGGCCATTCAGAAACAAGCGGCAGGGTCGCGCATCGGCAGCGGCATACCGCAATTCCACGCGATAAAGACCCGCTGCTGATAGCTCCAAGTCATACTCTGCGAAATTTGGCGTTTCACCGCGATTCACGAGCACCCCAATGCCTGCTCCATAGCTACTCTTGTCGCGATTCACGTTGCCGCGCTGATAGTCTTCCGCCTCGATCAGCCGGAGTCCTTGAATCTGCGCGAGCTGTTCGGCAGGGCGACCACCGTAGGGGACGATTTTGGTCAGCAGCTGCTCGCGCTGTCCTTCTGCGTGGGCTTGCCAGAGGTAGTCACCGGCTCGCTCGCGTTCCGCGCTGCGACGCACTTCACACTCCGCCGCACGAAATCGATTGAGTTGCTCTTTCTGCTGCTGGATCTGCTGCTGAATGGAATCGCGGCGCGCACGCGTTTCGCGATCGGCGACCGGCCGCTCCTGCCAGACAGCGACCACGTTGTAATTGACCATCGTCCGCGTGCTGAGAAAAACGCCGGCTAAACTGTAGTAGTCACGCATATCGACGGGGTCATATTTATGATCGTGGCAACGGGCACATCCCAGCGTCAGTCCTAAGAAACATTTACCGATCGTGTCGATCTGTTCGTCAATGATGTCCATCCGCATCTTCACGGGATCGTCTTCCGCCAGCATCTTGGCGCCGAGTGACAGGAAGCCGGTCGCGACGAGGCCTTCGAGTTCAGCTTCGAGTGACTCGTGCGGCAATAAATCACCGGCTAGCTGCTCGTGCAGAAAGCGATCGTAAGGCTTGTCGCGATTCAACGAGGCAATGACGTAATCGCGATAGCGGAAGGCATTTGCATAAGCGAGGTTTTCATCGAGCCCATTGGAGTCGGCATAGCGCGCGAGGTCGAGCCAGTGACGGCCATATTTTTCGCCGTGCCGCGGCGAAGCCAGCAAGCGGTCCACTCGACGAGCCAGCGCGTCCGGAGCATCATCGGCTGTAAACTCCACCACCTCATCGGGTCGCGGCGGCAGTCCCAGCAAATCAAACGTCACTCGACGCAGAATCGCATGCCGAGCGGCTTTTGGATTGGGCTCTAACCGTGCTTGTTCCAGATCGGCGAGAATGAACTGATCGATCGGTGACTGCGGCCAGGAGCGATCACCTACAGCGGGCGGTGAAGAGATTTTCAGCGGCTGGAAGGACCAGTGCTGGAGCTGCTTATCTGAGAAAGCGATCGGGGCTTTGGGACCACCGGCACTGGGTGGCGGGGGATTGGGGCGATCAACGGCTGCTGGCCAGTGTGCTCCCTGCTTGATCCATTCGGCAACGGCCGCCAAGCGATCGGCGGGCAGTTTCTTTTTGGGTGGCATTTGGAGCGTCTCGCCATGGCCGAGCGCGCGTACCAGTAAGCTGTTTTTCGGGTCCCCCGGAATGATGCTCGGACCGCGACTGCCGCCCTGGATCAGCGCCGCGCGCGAATCCACTCGTAGCTCGCCTTCCTGTGCGTCGGGACCGTGACAACTCACGCAGTGTTCGCTGAGGAGCGGACGCACCTGCTTTTCGAAGAATTGGATTTTTTCGGTAGCGGCAGGGTCTGCGGGCGCGACCGCCGCAGGATCGGCTGCGAGTAGTTGAAGAGGGATTACGGCGAGGAGTGTCGTAGCGAGCACACGACTAGCGGTGAGGCTGAGCGAGGTGGCCGTCTTCCGCCATGGTGGGACGAAGCGGCAGCGTTGACGCCCGCGTGGAGTTCGCGTGCGAGTCGATTTTCCCAGCACCCAGGTCGGCAATCGCACCATGGATCATCACCCCGTGTGAGCAATCAGCAAAAACGATCAGCTGTAGTCCAATTTCAGACGGTCAGTTTACACTGGGATCGGGTGGCAGTGGGCTGTTGCCCATAAGTGGTCGCAAAATCTGCGTTCCGATGACTTGCAGACTGTGTTCCCAAAGATGCTCGGGATCGAGAAAGGTGAGTTCGGCGGAGGCTGGCAAGTGCAACCAGCCGCCGTCGGCCAGTTCATTTTCCAGCTGACCGGCACTCCAGCCAGCATAGCCGTTGAACACGCGCATTCTGCCACTTGTTTTGCGCATTAATTTGCGGAGTGATTCTTGTTTCACGGAAACAAAGACGCCCGGCATGACCATATCTTCGGCGTCGCTGGCCACTTCATGGAGAACGATTAAGCGATTGGAAACGGGACCACCCCAGAACAGCGGTTCGCGGCGGGCACAGCGTGTCTCCTCGAGAGCTTTCCAGAGTTCCTTGACGGAGGTTTCCGTAGGCCGATTCAGAACTAATCCGAACGCCCCGTCTTCCGCATGCATGACGATGAGTACGACGGTCCGCAGGAAATTGGGATCGCTCAGGGTCGGTGCTGCCACCAGCAAATGTCCTTGGAGTGATTTCATACTGGTCATCCCGCAGCGGACCAGGTTTCTCGCCAGACGCAGCCCGCCCACGACCAGCCCACTCCAAAGCCAATCAACATGCTCTGCATCCCCCGAGTCACTCGCCCCTCGCGCCTCAGTGAATCGATGACAATAGGAATCGTGGACGAGACCGTATTCCCCACTTGTTCCAAGTAGATGGGCATTTTTTCCGGGGGCAGGTTGAGACGCAGTCGTAGTTGCTCCAGCATCTTGAGCGTGGCTTGATGCAGGATGAAATGATCGATGGCATCGCGCGTGAGTTGGCTGCTCGCCAGCACCTCGTCGACGACTTGCGGGACGGCTCCGACCGTGAAGCTCATGAGGCTGGGACCATCCATGTACAGGTCACTCGCCCAGCGCTGTTTGTGGCGCGGTCGTAAGGCTTGTTCAGTGGGGCGCAGGCCATTGCGAGTGACGAGCAGCGTATCTCCGCCACGACCATCGGTGCCAAAGCGAAAACCGTCGAGCGACGGTTCGCTACTGGCCTCGATCAGCGTCGCGGCGGCACCATCGCCAAAAATCGTGCGCAGGCTGCGATCCGTGGGGTGAATGAATTTGGAATAGGTTTCGGCCGTAATCAGGAGTACGCGCCGCACTGCTCCCATCCGGATCAAGCCCTCGGCCAACGACAATCCGTAGACAAAGCCGGAGCAGCCGAGGTTGAAATCGAGGGCTCCGATCGACGTGCGCAGGCCGAGCCGATCTTGCATCAGGCAGGCGGTTGTGGGGAGCGGGTAGTCGGGCGTTTGGGTACAGAGGAGCAGGAAATCGATCGATTGCGGGTCAATTTGGTGGTCGGCGAAGAGCCGCTGGGCGGCGGCCACGCCGAGGTCCGAAGCACATTCGTCGGGAGCGGCGATATGGCGAGCGGCGATGCCGGTCTTTTGGAAAATCGTATCAAGGTCCCACTGGGGAAACTGCTGTCGCAATTCCTCATTGGTCTCCACTCGTTCGGGGAGATGGATGGATATCGGTCCGATTGCCGCGTAATTCACGATCGTTAAGTCCTTCCCGGATGCGGCCCACACGATAGCCAGCGGCGCGCCGGTGGTCAATTGGAATCGATCGCCGCTCACCGGAGCAAGGTGGATGCTGGCCTGCGATTGGCAAAGACCCCCAACGCCATGTTTCTATTTCGCCTCCCTCAGGTTCGAGTTTCAAAGGACTGGAGCAGCTGCTGCAGGCGTTCCACTTTTTCCTTTTGCTCAAACTTTTCCGCGATTTCGATCATGGACTTCAGCATCATGCGAAAAATGCCTTGGTCCTGCGGCGTCCAGTTGGGCTGGTTGGCGTAACGCTGTTGTCCCTCAAACGCCTGTTCGAAATAATCCTGGGCCTGTTTCCAACGCTGATCTTCGAAATGCAATGTTCCCAAGTGCACGGCCAGTTCCACCTGATGACGTTGCCACAGTGGCTCGGACGGTTGGGTGTTCATGATTTCGACCGCCAGCGGCGACGCTTCTTCAAACCGTTCCAGCGCTGCCGTACGCTGGCCAGCCGAAAGTTCGAAATGTCCGAGTTGATGCAGGTTGGCAACGAGTTCCATCTGGGCGGGGAGGCGAGTCGGTTGTTGGCGGAACAGCCGACGATTTACCTCCACTAATTTCCGGTAATGTTCGATCCTGGATTCGATCTCATTCCGGCGAAAATGCAGATCCGCAATCGCTTGGTAGCTGTGCCCCACGGTCCTTAATAACTCGTTGGCATAGGGCAGTTGCTGGGAGATCTGCAATCGCTGCTGGAGTGCTTGCTGATGGACCTGCAGCGCACGGTCAACGTCGCCCTGACGCTGGGCGACGACCGCCAGATTAAACGTCACTGCCGCCTGCAGTATTCGTCGGTTATACCATTCGAGGGTCGCAGGTTTTGGACTTTCGGCAGCGGGCGACCGATCGTCCTCATTCGCTATCTTCGATTTCAGTTGATCGAGAAGTTCCTGGAGTTGAGTCTGTGCAAGCTGCAGATCGCCGCTGCGCAAAGCGATCAACGCCGAATCGTTGAGCAGCTCCTCTTGTAAGACCGCATAAGAACGATTGCCGGGGAATCGCTCGTGGAGCTTCTTTGCTCGCTGTCGCGCGCTGGCGATCAGTTCCCGGGCGCGAGCCATTTGATTTTGCATCGCCAGTGCACTGGCCGACACCATCTCTTGTTCCACCAGGATCGCTTCCAGCGCCGGGGGGACATCCGTCAGTCGTGCAATCTGGGTGCTCAGCGATGCGAAGTTCTCGCGAGCTTTACGAGCGGCCTCGCGATCGCCGAGCTGGGTATGGATGCGCATCAACGTGGTAAGTGTTAAGGCTTGTCGATAGAGCCACTGGCCATCGGCGTCGGGGGTCTGCTTCAGATAGTCATTGATTCGTTCGAGTACCTGCTCGACGTTGCCGCGAGCAGTCGACCAATCGCCGCATTCGATCTGCAGCTTGGACCATTCCAACCGCGCATCGACAAAACTTGCCAGTGACTGGGGTGAGTGATTGGCGGCAATCGCATGGGACTCCGCCAGCGTGCGATAGAACTCCATGGGACGTGCGAGCAGGCTACGTCTGAGTTCCTGTAATTCGGCCGAGTATCGCAAGCTAGGATCTTCGGCCACACTATGCCAAAAGGTGTCGATGGCTTGCCGCGCGAGCTCTTCACGATTCGCCGCCAACTCGCCCCATTTCCACTGCCGCGAGTTTCTGTTTTGATTCCGCTTGCAAGGCATTTTCGAGTGCGACCGACTTGTCGCTCAAGGCAACGTTATGACGAGAGGTGATCCAGCCATAGCCGACAGCTCCGCAGAGCGACAGCAGAATCGTCATGCCCAGTGTAGCGACTGCGGCAGTGTGGGACTGGATCCAGCGACGAATGCGATAGCGCCACGACTCCGGCCAGGCCTGGGTTGGAAGGCCGCTCAAGTAGCGGCTGACGTCGGCCGCGAGGTCCCGAGCGGAAGCGTAGCGACGTGCGGGATCAACCGCCGTGGCTTGACGGCAGATCGCTTCCAAGGCGGGATGCAGACGAGAACTTACGGTCCGCAGCGGCGGAATTTCGCCGCGCAGAACCGCGGCTTGAAGTTTCTCGGGCGTGACCTTTGCCGACTTTGTGAAGGGGGACGAGCCGGCGCAGAGTTGGTAGAGGATCAGCCCGAGCGAATAAATATCCGAGCGCTGATCGGCTCGCTGTGGATTCTCGAGGCACTCGGGGGCCACAAATCCTGGCGTGCCCACGACGGATCTGGCTGGTCCGGCAAGCGGTGCCACCAGCGATGCGGGCTCGCCAAGTTCGATGGCCAGCCCCCAATCGACGACGAATGTTTCACCGAAGGGTCCGAGCAGAATATTGGCAGGCTTGAGATCGCGATGGATCACACCGGCATGATGAGCGAAGGCGATGGTTTGACACACTGAGACGAACCGCTGGAGCAAATCGGGCAGTAGGAAACGTACCGTGTCAGCGGCTTTCTGGTCAGCGGCATGCAGTTCCCGAATTGCTTCCTGCAGGGTTTGAGCGCCCGCTCCAGCCACCCAGCGCATGGCATAAAATGGGCGGCCGTCGGCGTGAGTTCCTTTGCCGTAGACCGGCAAGATACCGGGATGTTCCAGCTTGGCCGTGATTTCGGCTTCTCGAAAAAAACGCCGCCGGAAATCCTCATCTTGCGCCGCGCTGGGAATGATCTCCTTGATGGCAACGTGACGATTGAAATCCTGATCAATCGCGAGCCAGATTTCACCCATGCCTCCCTGGTTCGTCGGCTCGACCGGATCGAATCGGGCACTCAGCGATGCGGCTGACGTCGCGGACGAAAAAGGATGACCGGAGTGATGGAGCTCTTCGAGCAGCTCTTGTACCTCGCGCAGCGCAATTGCCCGATCAGCCTCCGGCAAATCCGAAAAGAGATCATCGAGTTCGATCGATTCACCGCGTGCGGCGGCCTCTTCAATGCGATCGAATTCCGCGGAGATGCGGCGGAGCAGGTCCGGATTCATTCCTCGGCTGCCGCTTTCCAGATTTCGTAGATCAAATTCAAACGCAAGGCTACGGTCTTTCTCGTGCAGCCGAATTCGTCGGCGATGTAGGCATTGCTGCGACCATTCAGTTTGTGCATCACCAGCTCTCGTAAGCGTTGCTTGGGGTCCTCTTGGTCGAGCAAATGCAGTCGATGTTCCAGTTCCGCGTCGATCCCGGACGTTTCCAGGGCCGCGGCAGTCTCCGGACTAACTGAAGTAGCCTGGGTTTCGTAATCAGGTGTTAAGTTCCGCAGCGCGGCATAGCGGCTGATGTAGCGCTGATAGACGGCGGCACTCTTCGCTCGATTCTGCGCCTTTCGCATGCCAATGACGGTGAGTAGTTTCCAGAGCTGAATGCGTCCTAGCAGCGAGTGGAATTTGTGATTGATGAAGCCTTGATGTAGGGCGACGAAGGCACTGTGAGCGACGTCATTGGGGTCCACCGGCTGAAAGTAGGCGCCGCGATTCTTTCGTTGCAGGTATCGAACAAGCATCGAGTGGTAGCGTCGCCACAACCACTCGAAGGACTGTTGGTCTCCTTGCTGAGCCCGTTGGAGCTGGCCGGTAACGGAGCCGGTGGGGAGGGATGGCGACATGAGCGTGGCGGGAGCGTAGGGGAACAGGCGGTCGGCGGAGTTGCGATGCGTCATTATGAGCAACGAACCGTGCCGGTCAAAAGTCCCCCCCTTTCTTCTGTTCCGCCCCAGCTATGTGGTAGCGATGATTCGCTCGCCACCGGCGGGACGTGCCACCGGCGGCTGTGAACGTCGCAATCAGCAATCAACTAGAAAACATGGCGCGTTAGGCCGCGAGCCGACGACGGCGGCGATAGGCCAAGGCCAGTACACCAAGTCCAAAGATGGTCCATGTCGATGGTTCCGGCACTGTGGTCAATGGCAGCGTTGGCAGGACGGTAGGGGCATAGAGCGCCCAGGCGACATCGCCAAACAGTGGCGCGTTAGGGGCAGGGGTAAAACCGTTCACGAAGAACATGAAATCCGCAGGGGAAGTGCCGCCAGGTCCGTGTAGGATGCCGGTGGAAAAGGCGATGAGCGGCGCGTCCGAGATGGGAAATCCTGGAATCAGCGGTGCGACTTGCGAGGCGAGAAACAGGCCTAGATTGACACTGTCAAAGGTGAAGTTTCCCTCCACGGTGGTGAAGGTGACCAAGTTCGAAACTGCGAAGGGAACATACGTTCCGGAGAAGATCGGCGCGGTGACGCTGCCGCCGGCGAACGACAAGGTGTCGTTGACCGCTAAACCACTATTGCCGGCATCGAAGAGCTGCGTGACCGTCAACGTCGCGGCAGAAAAGGTGACCGTGTATTCGTAGGTAAACCCGCCGTTCCCGTCCGGTGGGGCGACGGGCGTCACCGAGAATGCGGTCGAGTCGTTTTGGCTGTGACTTCCTCCTACTTGAAAGCTTGGAATCGAGACCATCGGGGCCCCGCGCGCCGGCAGCGAGGTTAAACCTATTCCCAGTAAAACCAGGAAAAAATACTTGGCAATCTTCATAAGCTGACTCTTTCCTTTCGTGTAAGTAGTGCCAGTGATCGCCGGCCAACTGGCGATCGGTGCCTGTGCAGATAAAGTCAATTGCCAGGTCGGCTGCTGTGCTCTCCCGAGGAAAAAAACTTTTTTCTTGTTGTGCTTCTGGGTTGCCACTCCCCTGTTTTATGGTCCATCTGGATTTTGTCTGGGTGGGGTCCAGAGGATCTTTTTTGCTCTATCAGCTGCGTGGCGAATGCGAGTATTCTGCCGACATGATGCGGCAAATTATGGAGATCAACGGTGAGCACCCCTGGACGCGGCGTCGTTGGCTGCGCGCATCGGGCGCCACGGCTGCGCTCGCCCTGTGTGATTTGTTCAGCGGCTCTGGGCCCCTGCATCAACCGCGGTGTGCAACTGCGGCTGCACGCTGGCACGATGAGCGGCAGTTACCGGGGCTGGTTTGCCATGCCGACTTTTCGCTCGACCTGGAAACCGAGGCCCTTGAGGCCGTCGGAGAGCTCCCCACCACTCTGCAGCGCCAGTTACGATTGCCTGGCGAGCATGATGACATCCACCTGTTTCTGTTCGCGCGGCAAAAAACGTATCAGCAGTACTTGGAAGCTTATTTCCCTCGACTTCCGCGGCGGCCCGCTCATTATGTCCGCGAGCGCGGACCGGGCATGATCCTGGCCGTACGTGGGCCGCAGCTGGCAACGGACCTGCGCCACGAGTTCACGCATGCGCTGCTGAACGATCGCCATGTCGGTCTACCGCTCTGGCTGGATGAAGGCTTGGCGGAGTACTTTGAACTGCCGGCCGACGACCGGGCGTTTAAAAATCCCTACCTCGGTCCCTGTCGCCAAGCCGCTCAGCGAGGTCGCCGACTACCCACCCTGGAGGAACTTGAGGCATGGCAGGAACCGCGGCAGCTTCAGGGCGATGATTATCGACACGCCTGGTCCTGGATCCATTTCCTGCTGCACGGTCCGCCGGCTGCACAAGCCGAGCTGATTCGCTATCTTCACGCCTGTCGTCGGCGACCCGCTGGAGTCGCTACCGCCGCCACTTCGCCGTCTTGGGCTCAAGAGCTCCGTGCGCGGTGGCCGGAAATTGACTCCGAGTTCCGGCGACATTGGCAGCGCATGGTTTAGGCTGAGATACGACGGAAGAGTGAGTTTTTCATGACGTTTGTTGAGCAGGCGCCGACCTCCGAGCCGGTTCTCGTGACCGGAGCGGCGGGGTTCATTGGCTATCACGTTGCCGAGCGATTGCTGGCCGCTGGCTGGTCGGTCGTCGGCCTTGATAACTTGAACTCCTATTACGAAGTGCAATTGAAGCGGGATCGGCTGGCACGGCTGCAAACCCAGCCTCGTTTTCGGTTTGAACAGCTGGATCTGGCTGATCGTCAGGGCCTGCAGTCGCTCTTCCAGCAGACGAAGTTTGCGTATGTCGTGCATTTGGGAGCTCAGGCCGGTGTGCGCTATGCCGCTGAGAATCCTCAGAGTTATGTCGACAGTAACTTGGTTGGCTTTTTGAACATCCTCGAGGGCTGTCGGCATCAGCAGGTCGCCCATCTCGTCTATGCCTCCAGCAGTTCCGTCTACGGCGCGAACACGCGCCTGCCCTTTCGGGAGTCAGACACGGTTGATCATCCGGTGAGTCTCTATGCGGCGACGAAGAAGGCCAACGAATTGATGGCGCATTCCTACTCGCATCTGTACCAAATCCCCACGACCGGGCTGCGGTTCTTTACGGTCTATGGTCCATGGGGACGGCCCGACATGGCGCTTTTCAAGTTTACTCGAGCGATTCTGGCGGGTGAGCCTATCGCGGTTTACAACTACGGGCGGATGCGGCGTGATTTCACCTATGTGGACGATGTGGTGACGGCGGTGGTGCGTGTCATGCAGCGAGTTCCGCAGCCGGACCCGAATTGGTCGGGGATTGAACCGAACCCTGCCACCAGCCTGGCGCCCTATCGCGTCTACAACATCGGGAATCACGAACCGGTCGACCTTTTGTCGTTTATTGAAATTATTGAAGCGTGTCTGGGCCGCACGACGACTAAGGAGCTTTTGCCGCTCCAGCCCGGCGATGTTCTGGAAACGTTTGCGGACTGCGACCAGCTCCATCACGACGTTGACTTTCAGCCGTCTACCCCGCTGGCGGAAGGCATCCGTCGGTTTACCGACTGGTATCTCGATTACTACGGTATCGCACGGCGCTAGTCGTGCCAATTCTGCAACTAGGTGGGACCTTGCGGTGCGACGAGCTCCCGCTGAATCCCCCGGCACGAGATGCCGAATCAACTGGTGTGGCTTTTACTCTTAAGTGACCCGCCGCAAAGGAATGCGTCGTGAGCGCCCTACAGTTTCTCAAAAACCTGCATCTTGCGTATTTGTCTAAGCCGGCAGCGGATCGAGTGATCTATCAGGCGGCGGTGAAGCACCGTCCGAAAGCGATCGTCGAACTCGGCGTGCAAAGCGGGCAGCGGACTCAAAAGCTTTTGCAGCGGCTGCTGCAGGAGACGCCGGCCGCCGAATTGCGATACACCGGTATCGACCTGTTTGAAGCTCGTCCTGCCGAGTCACCGGGCCTGGCACTCAAGCAGGCCTACGCACTGCTCAAACCACTGGGCATCAAAACACAGCTCATCCCGGGTGATCCGAGCAGCGCCCTGGCACGTTCGGCCAACAATCTGCGCGAGACGGACCTCTTGATCATCAGCGCCGATCAACCGGCCGAGTCGCTCGAGCGGGCCTGGATTTACGTGCCACGGATGCTCAAGCCCACCTCGCTTGTTTACTGGGAAACGACGACCGCACCGGGCGTGACGACGTTCCGTCTGGTGACGGCCGATGAAATCACGGCCCTCGCAGATCCCCGAAAAGCCAGCGGTGGTCGTCGCGTGGCCTAGTGGCTCGAGGCGAGATGATTGACGCAGCGAATAGGAAAGGTGAGAGGCGATGGCGAAACGTATCCTGATGCTCGTCGGTGACTACGTGGAAGACTATGAGGTGATGGTTCCCTTTCAAATGCTGCTGATGGTCGAGCATCAGGTGGACGCGGTATGCCCGGGAAAGAAAGCGGGCGACACCGTACTGACCGCGATCCATGACTTTGAGGGCGCTCAAACCTACAGCGAGAAGCCGGGACATCAGTTTCGTCTGAATGCCGACTTTGGGGCGGTCGAGCCAGCTCAGTATGATGCGCTGGTCATCCCGGGTGGGCGGGCCCCTGAGTACCTGCGACTGGATCGTCGAGTGCTGGAAATTGTGCGGCATTTTGCCGAAACGCGAAAACCGCTCGCGGCGATTTGTCACGGAGCTCAAATCCTCAGTGCCGCGCGAGTTTTGTCGGGGCGGGAATGCTGTGCCTATCCAGCCGTTCAGCCCGAGATTGAATTAGCGGGTGGGAAGTTCATTCCTCCCAATGCCACTTTTGATAACGCTCATGTGGAAGGCAACTTGGTGACCGCTCCCGCTTGGCCCGCACACCCAGCCTGGATTCGTGCCTTCCTGCGATTGCTCAGCTGAAAATGCTCGAAGCGTTGAAATGAAATTCCCGTCGGTCGACTATCCGAGTCGACAATTCCGGCGTTGGTCGTGGGATTTTCGAAGGCATGGGGCAGCTGTTCCAGGGTTTTACGTCGAATCGAACCACCTGGTCCAGGCGTTGTCAGCGTCTGTCGGTTTTCCGGGACGCACAGGGCAGAGATTCTTTGATCTGTCTTCCCAGCACTAGCCCGACGGGCCAGCGAGGGAATCTGCCCGACTTAATTAATACGAGCCCCCGCACAAAAAAGACTCGCCGCTGGTGCGGAACCAACGGCGAGCCTCGGCAACGGAATAAAACTGAACGCGTTAAGCGACGAGGCGGAGCGAATCGCCCTTCCGCGAGCGCACCCCGTCAATGAATTCCTCGAAAATGCGGATATCAAGTGCCGAGGCGGAGTCGGCTTCGGGATGGAACTGAGTGCCGATGGCAAACCAGTCCTCGCGATTGCTTTCGATCGCTTCGATCACGCCGTCGGGGCAACGCGCGGTGACCGAAAATCCACGAGCAACTTCATCGATGGCCATGTGGTGCATGCTATTGACGCGAATTTCACCATCGCCATAGACGCGTTCCAGAAGCGAACCGCGAGTGACATTCAGGGCGTGGCGGTGAGCGGGATCTTGTGGATCTTTGTGAGGAACTGCGGCTGGCAGATCTTCCGGCAAGTGGAGGAAGAGATTACCGCCGAGCGTGACGTTGATGAGCTGCATCCCAACGCCGATGCCGAACACCGGCAGACGACGATCGGCAATCATTTTCATGAGCAAGCGATCAAAAACTTCGCGGCGAGGTTCCAGCACCCGCACGCTCGGGTGCATCATGAAACCGTCGCGGCGAGGATCCAGATCCGCTCCGCCGACTAACACAAAGCCATCCAGGATATCGAGTGCTGCGGCCAGGTCCGCTTCGTGTTCCAGCGGTGGCAAAATGAACGGAATGCCGCCCGCGTTGATAATCGCTTGATAATAATCAGCCGCCACGTAGCTAAACGATGGCGCATCCTTCTTCCCGCTTCGATACTCAGCATTCATTCCGATCAGAGGCTTGTGGATCATCCCGTCTACTCCCTTGTCTTGCAGAAATCCCCGATGCCAGTTGGCTCATGTCGAACCAGAAATTCATCCTGTGCGTTTCACTGGTCGACGCTACTGGGTCGAGTAGGCGGCGGCGAGTGGCTTCCATTGCCACGCTCAGAAACAATTCCTATAACACGCATCCCACATTCCGTTTGCTCACCAAACGCTGGTCAGCTCAACGCGGGCAGATTCTAGGAATCATCGCTGAATCTACAAGAGAAAGCCGTTATCTTGCGTTGCGGCGAAAGTGCTAGCACGCGATCTGGTGCTAGCACCGGGCACTAGCATGGAAAATTCAATGGCCAAGTTGCTCACAAGCGATAATCGATTGATGGTTGACGAGCGACAGAAGTGCGCGAGTTTGACGGGGTTTGAGCGAGTTTTTGACGGGAAAAAGCCATTTCTTGACAGGGATGAGGAGCATCATGAGCCGAGTGGCAGCTGAGGGCTGGGCGCAGCAGTGGGATCTGCGGCCGGATACCACCTACCTGAATCATGGTTCGTTCGGACCGCCACCGCGAGTTGTGCGGCAGCAGCGGGAAAGCTTCCAGCGGGCGCTCGATGAGCAGCCGATGGACTTTTTTGTGCGTCAGCATGAACGGCTCTGGCGCGGGGCGCGCGAGCGTCTAGCCAATTGGTTGAGTACTGCGGCGGACAAGCTGGTGTTCGTCGAGAATGCGACGTACGGGATGAATGTGGTGGCGCAGTCGTTGCCCTTGCAACCGGGGGATGAGGTATTGTTGACGGACCATGAGTATGGTGCCGTGATGCGGATCTGGCAGCGTGCGACGGCGCGCGCCGGAGCTGCTCCGCCGCGCGTCGTCCGCCTTCCTCAGCCGCTGGGTGACGTGCAGGCGGTCGTCGATTGTCTGGTGCAAGCGTTATCGCCGCGGACCAAGCTCTTGGTCGTCAGTCATATCACTTCGGCGACGGCGGTGATTTTGCCGGTCGAGGCGATTGTTCGCGCGGTGCAGGCGCGGGGAGTGCGGGTTTGCATCGACGGTCCTCACGCGCCCGCTCAAGTGCCCCTGCAACTTGACCACCTCGGTGCTGACTATTACACCGCCAGCCTGCACAAGTGGCTCTGTGCGCCGTTTGGTTCGGGTTTTCTCTACGTGCATCCGCAGCATCAAGCGGAGATTTCTACGCCGCTGTTGAGCTGGGGGCGGCTCGACTACCAAGCGCGGGAAGCGTGGGATCACGAGTTCATTTGGAGTGGTACGCGGGATGCGAGTGCGTATTTAGCGATTCCAGCGGCGATCGATTTTTTGGAGTCGGTGGGGTGGGAGCGTTTTCGTGGTGAGACGCACGCGCTAGCCCAGTTGGCTCGCCAGCGACTTGTCGCGCTGACGGGGCTCGAGCCACTCGTACCCGACTCGCCGGATTGGTATGGCTGCATGGCTCATGTGCCGTTGCCGCCGGGCGATCGGGTTCAGCTGCAGCAGGCGTTATGGGAGCGAGCGCGGATTGAGGTGCCGATTGTGGAGTGGGATCAGCGGCGGTGGATACGCGTTTCCTGTCACTTGTACAACGACGAGTTGCAGATTGAATTGCTGCTTCGGACGCTTGACGAATTGCTGCGTGCTGGCCTGTAGCGGCTTTACGGTAACCCAGAACGGGACTATCGTAACAACAGGTTTTCCGACTGCGGAACACGTCTCCCTCAGGGCTTGCTATGCAATATCGTAAGGTTTGTTTGGAATCTGTTGGTTACGCGCTGCCCGAGGAGATCGTTACATCGGCTGCCCTGGAGCAGCGGCTCCGTCCGCTCTACGAACGTCTTCGATTACCGGAGGGTCGTCTGGAGTTGATGTCAGGGATTCGTGAGCGGCGGTTTTGGCAGCCGGGGACGTTACCCAGTTCGCAGAGCATCGTGAGTGGTCGGCGGGCGCTGGAAGCTGCGGGGGTGGCTCCGGCTGCGGTGGGTGCGCTGCTGCACGCGTCGGTCTGTCGCGATCATTTGGAGCCGGCGACGGCCTGCAAAGTTCATCATCACTTAGGGTTGCCCAGTGACTGCGTGGTGTACGACGTCTCGAACGCTTGTCTCGGACTACTCAACGGTGTCGTACAAATTGCGAACATGATCGAGCTCGGGCAGATTCGGGCCGGGTTAGTTGTCGGCACGGAGGGGAGTCGGCAATTGGTGGAGACGACGATCGAGTCGCTGAACGCGGCCACTCAGTTAACGCGCGCTCAAATCAAGCCTGCGATGGCCTCCCTCACGATCGGCTCGGCCAGTTGTGCGATTTTGCTGGTGGAAGAGTCGCTGAGTCGAACTGGGAACCGTCTGCGCTCAGCTCATTTTCGCGCTCACACTCGGTTTCATGATCTTTGTCAGAGTGGGCAGGATGAGGCGGTACAAAGTGGCATGCAGCCGCTCATGGATACGGATGCGGAGCGATTGCTGCAGGAAGGTGTGGCGGTGGGCCGCGAAAACTTCCAGCGTTTCCTCGCGGAACTCGGCTGGGACACCACGGACATCGACAAGACATTCTGTCATCAGGTGGGGACCGCTCATCGGAAACTGATGCTGGAGACGTTTGGTTTACGACCGGAAGCGGATTTCACCACCTATGAGTGGCTGGGGAATACGGGGTCGGTGGCGTTGCCGGTGACGCTGGGGATTGGTCTGGAGCGGGGTGTTGTGGCAGCGGGCGATCAGCTCGCTTTCCTGGGAATCGGCTCGGGGATCAACTGTTTGATGCTGTCCGCTGAGTGGCAGCGAGCGTGCGTGCTGGGAGACCCACTGGGCTCTTCGGGGCCTCAGGAAAACCCCGTTCAGGTCGCAGTTCCTTGACGCGCCGTGGGGCGGTTCCTTGACAGCCAGCGCGGGGAACCCTACAAAAACCGATCACTCTTTTCGCCTCACCGGTTCCTCGCCGGATGGCCCGTCACAGTTTTGGGGAGTTTGCCGTAATGACCATGACCACGATAGGAATGGAAGCTGTCGTCCTCGAGCCACCTGTTGCCTTGCCCTGGATTGCGCTCGAACCAGCTCACCCTTGGACCGTGACGGCGGTCTCCGACGACGACGAGGGGGATGACGACGCGGATGACGATGAGGACGACGACGATGAGGACGACGATGGGTTTGGTGACGATCTCGGCATCGATGAAGACGGCATTCCCCCCACCGAACTCGAAGATTTCGACGAAGAGGATTTCGACGACGATTTCGATGACGACTTTGAGGAACAACCCGAAGAGGACGAGGAGGATGACGGTGGCCTTAGTGAGGACACGCTCGACGACGGCGACGACGAGGATCTGGACGAAGAGTTAGAGGATCCGGATCTCTAAGACGTATCTCGAATACGTACTCACCCCACCCTGCCCTGCCTGGGGGCTCAAGGATTGCCATGTTTAAGCCCGCTCCCAACAACGTTAGTTTTCCGAAATTGGAAGAGGAAGTTTTGACGTTCTGGAAGGAGCGTCGGATTTATGACGAGTCGCTGCGGCAGCGTGCTGGTGCCCCACGTTTTGTCTTCTTCGAAGGCCCGCCCACGGCCAATGGGATGCCGCATCCGGGGCACTGTCTGACCCGGGCGATCAAGGATCTGTTCCCGCGCTATCGGACCATGCGGGGCTATTTGTGTGAGCGGAAGGCGGGCTGGGACACGCATGGCTTGCCGGTGGAAGTGGAAGTCTGCAAGGAGATTGGTATTCACACGAAGGCCGACATCGAGGCCTACGGTGTGGAACGCTTCATTCATCAGTGTCAGGCGAGTGTCTGGCGCTACATGAAACAATGGGAGCTCTTAACCGAGCGGCTCGGCTTCTGGATTCGCCTGGATGAAGCCTATGTCACCTATCATCAAAGTTTTGTGGAAAGCGTCTGGTGGTCGCTCAAGACGTTGTTTGAACGCGGTCTGCTGTATCAAGGTCACAAGATTGTCTGGTGGTGGGCGCAGGGCGGCACGGCACTCTCCAGCGGCGAAGTGGGACAAGGTTATCGCGATGTGGCCGATCCGAGCGTCTACGTCAAATTCCCGCTGGTGGACCGGCCCGGCGTCTCGCTGCTGGTCTGGACGACCACTCCCTGGACGTTACCGAGCAATCAGTTTGCAGCAGTTCATCCAGATTTGACCTATGCCACGGTGGAAGACACGACGAGCGGCGAGCAGTTAGTGCTTGCCGAGGCGCTGGTGGAAACGCTCGCCGGCAAAACCAAACGCGAACTGCGGGTGATTAGTACGTGTCGCGGTAGTGAGCTGATTGGTTTGCGCTATCAGCCGCCTTATGACTATTACCACCGCGAGCTGGGCGACGCGCAGGGGCGACTCTTGTCGGGCGAGTTACAGACGCTTGCCTGGCGCGTGGTGGCGGCGGAATTTGTCACGATCGATAGCGGTACCGGTGTCGTGCATCAGGCTCCGGCGTTCGGCGAAGTCGACTATGAAGTGCTGCTGACCGAGCAGCGGCGGTTCCTGGCGGGCGCAGGTCCAGAGCTCATCTGTGCCGTGGGGCCCGATGGAAAATTCACGGCCGCAGCGCCCGACTATGAGGGCCGCTGGGTCAAGGAAACCGACAAAGATATCAGTCGGGAACTGAAAGGACGCGGTCTGCTCTATCACCAGGAACAGTACCTGCATCCCTATCCCTTTTGCTGGCGTGCCGACAACGATCCACTGATCCAATATCCACGCCGAAGTTGGTTCATCCGCACGCAGCAGTTCCGAGATCGGATGCTGGAAAACAACCGTCAGATCAACTGGTTGCCCGATCACATCCGTGATGGTCGGTTTGGAAATTTTCTTGAAAGCAATGTCGATTGGGCACTGTCGCGCGAGCGCTACTGGGGTACTCCCTTGCCCATCTGGGTCTGTTCGCAGACCGGTCAGATGGAGGCGGTGGAGAGTTACGCGGAGTTACTTGCCAAGCCGGGCGTCGCGGGAACCGAGGTCTGGACTCAAGCCAAACAAGCGAACCCCGAATTACCGGATGATTTGCGCGTGCACAAGCCGTACATCGACGCGGTCACCTACGACTCGCCGTTCGCCAGTGGTGCTCGCATGCAGCGAGTCAGCGAAGTGATTGACTGCTGGTATGACTCGGGAGCGATGCCGTTTGCGCAGTGGGGCTATCCGCAGCAAAATCGCGACAAGTTCGTGGAGCAGTTTCCGGCGGACTTCATCAGCGAGGCGATCGATCAAACGCGTGGTTGGTTCTACAGCCAGCTGGCGATCAGCACGATGCTTTTCGGTGAACCGCCGGCGCAATCCACGGCGCAATCCACAGAGAAATCCCTGGCGCAATCCACGGAGGCGCGGCCCTTCCCGCATCCCTTCCGCAACTGCATCGTGCTCGGCCTGATGCTCGGTGAAGATGGTCAGAAGATGTCCAAGAGCAAGCGGAACTATCGCGAGCCGCAGGAGATCTTCGATAAATATGGCGCGGACGCACTACGCTGGTATTTCTTTGCGAATCAGCCACCCTGGACCTCCATTCGCTATCGCGAGCAATCGATCAAGGATAGTATTCCCGAGTTCTTGTTGCGGCTGTGGAACTGCTACAGCTTTTTTGTCATCTACGCCAACATCGATGGATTTGACCCGGCGGCACGACTGGCCGGGAATGCCGGGCAGCTGGATTCCGCCGCCCTCGCCTCTGCGACCGGTTATCGCCCGGTGCCAGCGCGCGGCGAACTGGATCGCTGGGTCATCAGCGAACTGAATCGAACCGCGCTGGCGGTTGTTGAGCGGATGGATGCATACGACAACTACGCGGCCTGTCAGTCACTCAATGAATTCGTCGATGCACTGAGCAACTGGTTTGTGCGCCGCAGCCGAGACCGCTTCTGGGCAGCAGACAAAAACTCACCCGAAAAACTCGACGCCTACTGGACGCTGTATGAGTGCCTCTTAACGACGGCCAAATTGATCGCCCCGTTTACGCCGTTTTTGGCGGAATCACTCTGGAGTAATTTGGCCGGGGTGTTCGGAGAGCGAGCGACGGCCAGTGTTCACCTGTGCGATTACCCCACGGGTGACGCGCAGCTGATCGACGAAACGCTTTCGCAGCGGATGCGGCTGCTGCGGAGCATTGCGTCGCTGGGACGTGCGGCCCGCATGGATAACAAATTGAAAGTCCGTCAGCCACTCTCTAAAGTCGAAGTGGTGCTCTCAGATACTGCTCATCAAGCTTGGCTGGAACAGCATGATGAATTGCTGCGCGAGGAATTGAACGTCAAGCAAATTGAGTATTCGAAGGATGCCACGAAGTACATCACGTACCAAGTGCAGCCGAATTTCAAACGTTTGGGACCGCGGATCGGGAAGCTGCTGCCGAATGTCAAGCAGGCGTTGGCCGGCGCGGATGGTGGTGCGCTGCTGCAGCAGTTAACCACCGACGGTAAAGTCACCCTGTCTGTGGCGGGCGAGACGGTGGAACTGGATAACGAAGACATTCAGGTTGGTCTGCGAGCCAAGGAGGGGTGGGCAGCCGCTCAGGGGCCCGGTTGCGTCGTCATCCTCGCCACTCAGCTCACACCGCAGCTCATTCGCGAAGGGTTGGCCAATGACCTGGTTCGGCTGATTCAGGAACGCCGCAAGGAATTGAATCTGGCCTACACGGATCGGATTGTTATTGGCTTGGTGACAGAGTCGGCCGAATTACGTTTGGCAGCGGAGGAGAATGCAGCTTACATTCAGCAGGAAACCTTAACGCGCGACTGGTTCTTCAGCGCACTTCCCGCCGTGGCTGCCAGCGAAGTGCAAGTGGGAGATCTGACCGGGCAATTGTATGTGAGCGTGGCGGGTAAATGACCGCCGCGCCACCGGCGTTTTCTGGATATCAACTGGCACGCGATCAACGGAAAGCGCAGCTAAACCATGGCACTCGCCGCCCACTCATCGGATCCCCAGCGATCGACTCGCTCCGCGGACGCTGCGGTTCAGCTTGACCCTGCCGCGGTGACTGAAAGTCAATTTCCTTCCGCATTTCCGGTTGCTGTTTTGATTTCCGGTGGTGGTACAACGCTCCGGAACTTAATTGACTTGCGTGCCGCGGGGCAATTACCAGTTGATTTTCGTCTGGTCATTTCCAGCAACCCGCGTGCTCGCGGCCTGGAGTATGCCGTTGCGAATCAAATTCCCCACCAAGTGCTGGTGCGTGGCAATTATGAGTCGGTGGAAGCTTATGGCGAAGCTATTTTTTCGGCCTGTCGCGCCGCGGGTGTGGAACTGGTGGTGATGGGTGGATTTCTCAAACAGGTCGCGATTCCACCCGATTATGTCAATCGAGTCATCAACATTCATCCGTCGCTCATACCGGCGTTTTGTGGCCATGGTTTTTATGGTCATCATGTGCATGAGGCGGTCATCAACTATGGTGTCCGGTTGAGCGGCTGCACGGTCCATTTCGTCGATAACCATTACGACCATGGACCGATTATTCTGCAGCGGTCGGTACCGGTGATCGCGGAAGATACCCCCGAGTCACTCGCCGCTCGCGTCTTCGCGCAGGAATGCATCGCGCTCCCCGAAGCGATTCGCTTGTTTATCGAAGGACGATTGCAAGTGATTGGGCGTCAGGTGCGCATCGCCGAAGGTCGTGCATCGAGGAGCGAGTGATGAAGAAGTTGTTTGATACGCTGGTGGTCTCCAAGGCAGCCACTGCGTCGGTGCGTAGACGAGCGAGTTGCCTGTTGCTACTTGCGGTCGTTCAATCATGCTGCGTGCTATTCGGGGACCAGGCCGCGGACGCGCAAACGGACACTCGTCAGTCAGACACTCGTCAATCCGAACTAGCGGATCAGCCGGCTACCGTGAAGATCCAAACACGGGCGAAGCTGCTCATCGTCCAGCCGATCGTGCTGCAGGACGACGATGGCCAGCGTGCCGCGGTGGCCGACTATCCCAAAAGGCAATGCGACGAGCGATTATCGGCGAGCGACACGGAGCTGTTGTTTCTGGAACCGCTCACTTGGCGTCACACGACTGCTCGGGAGGGAGCGATCAGCCCTGCGGAGACGGTACGTCTGGCGAGCGAACAGGGGGTGCTGCGTCGTGACGCTCGAGTGATTCATTGGCTGTTTGTCTCGGCCATCGAAGGTCAGCGAGCACCAGCGGTACGGAAACTGTCCGCTGGGCGCGTGTTGTTGATTTGTTTAGGGGATTCCGCTGAGTCGCCGCGGGCGACCCCGGTATCGATTCTGGAACAGCTGGTGCCAAGTGATTTGGCGCTCGATGCTCCGCAGCGGCTGGATCGCCTGCGTTTTCTGGGAGGTGAGGAAGCGCGTCGATCGCTGACCGATGAATCGTGGGAGCCCTACATCAGCTCCGCACCGCTCGACATGGTTCGGTTCTCGCTGGGGCTGACGGCCGACACGCCGTTCCCCGCGGATGCCTCCGCGCGACAGGAGTTCGTCACAGCGCGATACCACGAGAAGGTGTTGGATTTCACGCCGGAGGAGCAGCAGATGCTGCGTGGCTATGTTGCTCAGTTGCAACACGGGACGGGGGCAGATTGGCCGGCTGTCAGTCGCTTTCCCTGGCACTTCCTCAAGGTGCAAGCCAGTTTTTGCCGCGGGATGGCGCATACGCGCGGCCTTGTGATCGTGCTATCCGAGGCGAACTTGCAGCGCATTCGGCAGGATCAGGCGGGTGGAGTGAAATTGCTATTACATGAGAAGCTGCATGTTCTGCAGCGGATAACGGCCGGACGTTTTGCGCCCCTCTACCGCTCGTATGGCATGGAACCTGTGCAGTTAGTTGACGGCGAAGATTTGCGACTCAACGTGGCTCAGAACCCCGACTGCCTGCAACTCAACTGGGCCTGGCGAGCGGGCGATCAGTCCTTTCTCTATCTCACGCTGTTGTCACCGCAGCGTGATGGTCTGTTCCGTTTCAACTCGCAGCTACGACGCTTGCAGCCGCTTCCCGGCGAACGTTGGGAGATTGGTGCCGTGGCCGAGTCGACAGCGGAATTTGATGCTTGGCGCAAGACCTTTCCAGTGGGACAAGGCTTTGATCATCCCAATGAAATCAGCGCTTATCTAAGTTCCTTGCTGCTGGATCACGATTATGCTGTACCGGCGGCAGCTGGCAAGGATAAGAATCCTGCTCTCGCCAATGAGCGCCTCACGGCCACTCGACGTGAATTCCGCCAAGCGCTCGCCCTGCGCCAAAACTCGGACTCACCAGCCAAGTAACGTACCGTTGCTGGTATGGCGATGTGCGAAATTTGGGAGTGTATGTTTGGTGCTTCTCCACGGCCAAGAAGGCCCAGGGCTACACGGTCTGCCAGCCGCCGCGCGGCGAACGTGCACGTTGCGCCGAATGTTCGTCCGTCTACCAGCGATTGTGTCCGGTCGGTTTCCGGTCAAGGCGGTAAATATCAGGCCCGGCAAGCACTCACTGATTATTGACTTCTTCGAGCACGGCTTCGGCGACATAGATGGGGAGCGGTGGATCGAAGGTAGTGGCAACGGCTACGGCATCGGATGGGCGAGAATCAAGTTCTAAGAGCTCGTTGCCTTGCCGAATACGCAAACGCGCAAAATAGGTCTTCTCATGCAGCTCGACGATCGCCACGCTGTCGACTTCACCACCCATTTCCTGGATGGCATGGATCAGCAGGTCGTGGGTTTGCGGTCGCGGAGAGCGTTCCCTGCGAGCTCGATATTCGATGCTGCGAGCTTCAAACGCACCGATGGCAATCACCAGTTCACGCTCACCATCAACTTCTTGCAAGACGATGAGATTCTGCTCCGTGAGTTCGTTCAGGATGATGCGAGCCAATTTCATCAAGACCAACATGGCGTGCCTCAAACCGCTAATGCGGCACTTACTGGGTAATGGGCTTGCGGTGCCAACGGTTCCTGCCCCAACCTCGCCTGGGAGCTGTCTGATCCGTCGCCGCGTCGCGGAACGCCTGATATTATACGTGTCGTCGTCGCCCTCGCTATGGCGAACCGCTGGGAGTCGCCAACCACGAACTGCGTGGTCGAATCCGGCTGCCGATCATTTTTTTCAGGAAGTCCGTGACGTGAAGATTGCTGCAATCCGTGCGCTGCGAGCCAAATTGGCGGCTGACCAACCAACCTTTGGACTGTGGGTAACGCTGGAGTCTCCAAGTATCACCGAAATGGCGGTGGCTTTGGGATTCGACTGGGTTGTGATTGATGCGGAACATGGGCATCTTGATTGGAAGGAGATTACCGAACATCTGCGGGCGACGGTGCGCAGTCAGACGGTCGCCCTGGTGCGACTGGCGGAACTCAACGGCGGTCTTGTCAAACGAGCTTTGGACTGCGGGGCGGACGGTGTTGTCCTGCCGTGGATTGAAACCGCAGACCAGTTGCGCGAGGCGATTGCCTGGGCACGCTATCCGCTTGAAGGTCGTCGTGGCATCGGTGGTGAACGGGCGACCTGCTGGGGGCAGGCGATGGTTGAGCACACGCAGGTCGCGAACGAGCATGTGCTGGTAGTTCCCATCATCGAATCGGTGCGTGCGGCCGAGAACATTGCCGAACTGGCCGCCGTGGATGGGGCCGAGATGTTTTATTTTGGTCCCGCTGATTTCTCGTCCACCGCTGGCTATCGTGGCCAGTGGGAAGGACCAGAGGTGGCTGCACAGATTCTGGCAGCACAGCAAGCGTTGGTGGCGGCCGGCAAAACGACGGGAGTGATAGCCACCAGCCCCGCCGATCTCATTCGTCGCCGTCAGGAAGGATTTCGCCTGATCGGGCTGGGAATGGACGCCGGTATCCTCGCAAGAAATCTGCGTTCGTTGCTCGCACAAGCAGGTATTCAGCGCGAATTTCAGACGGATCTGCAGCCTCAAGATAGTGGTCACGCTCAACGCGTCGCGGCGCTCAGCGGTGCCGGGCAGCGTCTGGAACTGCGGCGTGATCTGCAGCAGATACCCGCTGTGGAACTGGCGCCTGGCGTGCTCTTTCGAGGATTGGCGGGAACCACGACCGGCACGCAAGGTTTCACCGTCGGTACCGTCACGTTTGCCCCCGGCGCGTTCCTGCCTCACCACACGCATACGTTTACGGAATCGATCACGGTGCTCGAGGGCTCGGCAGTTTGTGAAATCGAGGGTCGTATCCATCGACTCGGCCCGCTCGACCACCTCTCGATTCCTGCCCACACCATTCATCAGTCCAGGAATGAATCGCCGGCTCCTGTGACATTTTTGATCGCGATGGGCTCCAACGAACCCACTCGGACCGACGTCGACGCTCGACATTTGATTCGTCGAGAGATTCCTGTCGGCGCGGACGTGGCGACGGATCCGGAGCGAGTCGTGCGGTTTCGTACCGCTCGTCGGCATCACGAATTGAGCACTGTCAGTGGCATTCGGCAATTCTTTGCTGATCATCCACGGACGGTGGAAATGAGTGGAGGGTATCTGATCCTGCACTCCGCTGAGTCACTGCCACTTCATCATCGCTTGGCTGACGAAGTGCTATTCGTGATCAGCGGAACGCTTCTGGTGCATGTCGAAGAGCGCCAACACGAATTGACGGCAGGTCAAGCGCTGACGATTCCCGCCGGCACTCGCCACGCTTGGAGAAACGTGACGAGCGGTCCGGTGGAGGTGCTGTGGGTGAGTGGGTCACCCACTGCCGAGCGAGTCAGTTAACGCTCGGCAGAGCACGGTGCCAAAGATGCAAGAGTCGCTGGTTCAGGGATCACTTGGCGATTACTTCGCACTGACACGCTTGGGCTGCGAACGTTCATATTCCTCGGCGGTTACCGCTTTGGCTTCCTGCACAAAAACGAATTGACCTTTCTTGTTGCCCACCAGCACATCGGGTAAGCCATCACCGGTCACATCTTGAGCGATGATCTGAGTGCCTACTCCCGAGTCGTTATCGATGAGATGGGGTACGAATTCCACGCCTTGCTTGCCGCGCACGGTCTGGAACCAGTAGAGAACGGCCGGAGCGTCTGGTTCAGCATCACCTTTTGGGCCGTGTGCCCAGTAGCGCTTGCCGGTGATGATGTCTTTCACTCCATCACCATCCATGTCGACCAGATCAACAGCATGTAACTGCGAGAACTTTACGCCATAAGGGTTTTCTTCGGGCTTGCTGCCGGTGATCTGGTGACGCACGAACTGAATTTGACCGGCGCCATCCTTCTTGTTTTCAAACCATGCCAACCCGTAGCCGTGGGCTTGCAAGCTGGTGATCACGTCATTGTCGCCATCACCATCCAGGTCGTAGACCTGCATCTGCGCGCCACCGCCGCCGAAGTCGACGGCATGCGTCTGCCAGGGCTCGCTGTTCTTGCCGCTGGCGGGCTGTTGCCACCAACCCTCGCGCAGCAAGTAATCGGTTTTACCGTCGCCATTCACATCACCGAATCCCAGGCCGTGCGTGTACATTCCCCAGCCGCCCTTGGTGGAGATGGGTTGAAAGCGCCAAGGGTCGCTGGGCTTGCTCCAGTTCACTTCCATGTAGCCCAGCACGCCATCACTATGAGCAATGAGCTCGGGTTTGCCGTCGCCGGTGATATCTCCAAATCCAGGTGATTCGTTGTCCACCTTGGGATGGGCGAGATGCTGTTTCCAGGTTGCCGACTTCCCCTGTGGATTCTCATACCAGAACGTTTCTTTACCAGGCCAGCCGATGACCAGAATATCGCTCCACCCATCCTGATTGAAGTCATAAGCAAACATCAAGAAGGCATTGGAGTAGCTATTGGGATCAAACTCTTTGGCGGGAAAATACTCATGTCGCTGCTGGAAATCGGGGCCTGCATACCAGTAGGGGCCGGCGACGACATCCTGTTTTCCATCCTTATTGAAATCGCCGTAAAACATCCCTTCGCTGTAAAACTTGTCAGACAGTTTGATTTTCTTAAACGTGCGCAGCATGGGCTTTGATTCCTGAGCGCTTGCTGACGTACAGAACCAACAGGCACCAACCATGAGCAGCCACAACGCCAAACGAAACTTCATGAAACACCTCGGAGGGAAGGTTACTAGGAAACAACTTCTTGAATGACTCGCCCGGAAACATCCGTCAGACGGAAATCACGGCCATTGAGATTGAACGTGAGCTGTTTGTGATCCAGGCCGAGCAGATGGAGAATCGTGGCATGCAGGTCGTGAACGTCGACGGGATTGATAGCGGCTTTGTGTCCGACGTCGTCCGTCGCTCCGTAGGAAACTCCACCCTTCGCTCCACCACCTGCCAGCCAAAAAGTGAAGGCGTGGGGATTATGGTCACGACCTGGCTGCTGAGATTTTTGGGCGACGGGCAAGCGACCAAATTCTCCGCCCCAAATCACGAGCGTATCTTGCAGCAGGCCGCGCTGTTCCAAATCCTGCAGTAAGGCGGCGATGGGCTGATCGGTCTCTTCGGCAAACTGCGTGTGATTTCCCTTGATGTCGTTATGTCCGTCCCAGCTGCGCTGATTCTCCATGCCGCCGGAATAAATCTGCACAAAACGCACTCCCCGTTCCACCATGCGGCGGGCTACCAGGCATTGCCGAGCGAAGTGGGCACATTTCTTTTCTTCGAGTCCGTACAGTTTGCGGATGTGCTCTGGTTCTCGTTCGACATCGATCGCCTCGGGGGCCGCTGACTGCATGCGATAGGCCAGTTCAAAGCTTTCAATCCGTGCCGCCAATTCCAATTCGCTGGCATGCTGCTCGAGATGGCGTTGATTTAGCTGCTTGAGCAGGTCGAGCTGCGAACGTTGATCGGTCTCGGTGAGTTCCTTCGAGCGGTACATGTTGTCGATGGGATCACCTTGTGGCTTCAGCCACGTTCCCTGGTAGACGCTGGGGATAAATCCGGCACCCCAGTTCAACGAGTAGCCTTTGGGCAGGCCGCGTCCCAGGGGATCGGACATCACCACGAAGGCCGGCAAATCTTTACTCTCGCTGCCCAGCCCATACGTCACCCAGGAACCGACGCAGGGGTGTCCCATCTGCGTGAACCCCGTATTCATCATGAACAGCGCCGGGCTGTGATTATTCGACTTACCATGCAGCGAATGAATGAACGCCATCTTGTCGACGTGGCGGCTCAGATTTGGAAAGATTTCGGAAACATGCTTACCCGATTGACCATGCTGGGTGAACTTAAATGGTGATTTCATCAGCGGGCCAACCGCATCGGCGAAAAAGCCGGTGAAGCGATCGAAACCAGGCAGTTGCTGCCCATCACGCTTTTCGAGCTCAGGTTTGTATTCCCAGGTGTCGACATGGCTGGGACCGCCGTTGATGAAAAGCCAGATGACCGATTTGGCTTTAGCCGGTATGTGGCCGGGACGAGCGGCTAGTGGATTGATCGCCTTGTCGTTTTTCGCACCCCAGGCGACTTGGCCTAGCAGTCGTTCATCCTGTAGCAGCGTCGCCAAACCCAACAGGCCAGCACCCGAACCACAGCGCTGCAGCAGTTGTCGCCGAGTGGTGGGCGTGCCGAGCCCCAAAAAATTACGTGGAGTTTGCATCTTCGATTCCTGGTAAAGAGGGTGATCGTGAGACGGATATCGCCCGTTGTTTCCTGCGATCGATAAAAACCGTTAGGGGAAATGTCAGTCGATGTAGACGAACTCGTTGAGACTCATCAGCACCTGGCTGAAGTCAGCCAATGCCAGCGCCCGCCCATTCGGCTTACCTTGCTGCGTGTAGTTTGCCATCTGTCGCTCTAAAAACGCGGTCGTATCGGCCAGTTCCGCCGCCGTGGGGACTCGACCTACCGCGGTGCGATAACCCAACGTTACGGCGTCAGCCAGTGACTTCTCGGCGACTGGCTGCAGCTTGGCAGCGAACTGCTGTGCGTAACCACGAACCTGAGGATTATTCATGAAGAGCAGTGCTTGAGGAGCGATGGTTGTGCTGGGACGTCCGCCGACACTCACCAGCGGCTCGGGAGCATCAAACAGCTGCATGCTCGGGATGAGCTGGCTGCGCTTGATGAAGAAATAGATACTGCGTCGCTTGTGACCTTCATTCAGCGTTCCCGGGCCATACATGGTTGGATCCAACGCGCCGCTCACCGCCAGCATATTGTCGCGGATCGCCTCGGCTTGTAGCCGCACGGGCGAATAGCGCCAGAGCCACTGGTTGTCTGGATCGCTGGCGGCGTCGGCTGCGTCATGCTGGGAGTCCTGCCGATACACAGCACTCGACATGATCAGTTTATGGATGGGTTTGAGCCGCCATTGGTTTTGGATCAATTCGGTGGAGAGATAATCGAGCAGTTCGGGGTGGGTGGGTCGGGAGCCTTGCATGCCGAAATCATTGGGACTGGCCACGATTCCGCGTCCCAGGTGATGCTGCCACAAGCGGTTGACGATGACGCGGGCGAGGAGCTGTCCACCACCCGCTTCCGTGTCGGTGATCCAGTTGGCCAGTGTTTTGCGGCGCTGGCTGGTTTTCGATCCTTCGACCGCGGCTGATTGCCAGCGGGTCAGTGCGGAGTTTGACGTGTTGGCAGTCCGCGCGGGCATGAGCACTTGCAGAAAATCTTGCGTGGCAACGCCCTGCTTTTGCGTCACATCGCCGCGTTTCAGGAAACTGGTCTCAGGATAAAAATGCGGGAATCCTCGGCCGTCGGCATGATGGGGAATCGGTTTGACGCCCTCACTGACGATCATGACCTGACTGCGCTTGGCCTGTGGCTTTTGCTGTTCATGCTGCACCACTCGCTCCTGCAGGGACTTCCACATGGCATCCGTGGTGCGGTACCAAGCGAGCACGCGGGCACGCTGGGCTTCGGAAAGTGGTTCCGTGGATTTGTCCAGTAACGCCAAAGCTTCGATTACATGCTGGGGCTGAGCGGTACCGTCCAAGGCGACCGGAACAGCAGCGGTGCTGAGCGCCAGTCGCGGGCGTCCGATGTTGTGGAAATTGTTGAGGTCAAATTCAAGAGTGATCGTGAGTTTTGTACCTTGAGGAAAGCCAAAGGGTTTTTCCACATCAAACGATGCGGCGTGGTCTTTGCCGAACTGCGGATCCACCGCCCAGCCCGATTTGGGATTCTCGTCGAGTGCGGCGGCGATCGACAGCACTCCCGCATCCTGCTGGAAGGTTGCTCGAGGGTTGATCAGCTTAAGCGTCAGGGGCTCGCCTTGACCATCCAGTGGAGCGGCGGTGACACGAATGCGACTCAAGCCGATGTTGCCATTGGGTGCGCGGCCTGGGCCTTTACGCACCAGCGAATCATGCGCCAGTGCCTCCAGTCGCAAGGCGGTGATGTTCGTGAGATGGGTTTGCGCGACAATCGTGTATTGATCGAAGTCTGGGTTCTTGCCCGTCGCCACGAGCGATCCGTCGTCCTGTTTCGTCAAGGTCGCCCCGCCTTTGGAAACGGCTTGCACCGGGTCCAAGATGTACCAGGCAGGCGAAACAGCCGGCGTGCCAGCGGGTGCCGCTCCCGCAGGTGCATCCCCGGAAGCTGGGCTCTTCGGATCACTTGCGGACTCACTTCTGCCCGCTTTCGCACGCCGTTCTTTCAGCCAAGCGTCGAACTTGGCGGGCAATGCCGTTTTTTCATACTCGCGAACGGCAGCAACCAGTGGCTCATGATTACGCTGCCACATTTCCAGTTGCTGCTTGGTTTCGGCCGACTGCAGTTCCAGTTCCACGTTACTGCGAATTGCAGTCGAGAAGGTTGCCGCGAGCCGATAATAATCCGCCGCCGGAATGGGATCGAATTTGTGGTCATGACAACGGGCACAACCGATCGTCAAGCCGAGCATGGCCGTGCCAAGAGTCGACACCATGTCGTCCAATTCGTCATAGCGCGCCGGTTCGAATTCCTTTTCGGTGAGTTGAGTGGGGAAGACACCGGCACCGAGGAAACCGGTCGCCATCATGGCGAGCGGATTTTGGGGCTCAAATTCATCACCCGCGATTTGCCAGCGCACAAATTGATCGTAGGGCATGTCGTCGTTGAGTGCGCGGATCACGAAATCGCGATAGTGATAAGCATGCGGACGGTCATAGTCCTGCTCAAATCCGTGACTCTCGGCAAAGCGAGCGACGTCCAGCCAATGACGTCCCCAGCGCTCGCCGTAATGCTGATTCTCAAACAAGCGATCGAGCAGTTTGGCGTAGGCTTGTGGATCCTGATCGGCCACAAAGGCGTCAATTTCCTGGGGAGTGGGCGGGAGTCCGAGCACGTCGAAGTAGGCCCGACGAATCAATCGCTCGCGACTCGCCAAACGATTTGGTGTGAGCTGTTTTTCTTCGAGTTTGGCGAGCACGAAATGGTCGAGAGGGGTTTGGCACCACGCACTATCGCGAACGCTGGGTGGGGCGAGTCGCTGGAGTGGCTGGAACGACCAGAACTGTCGCGCCTCGGGTGCGATTTGATTGTTGATCCAGGCGTCTGGGCGAACGTTTTTGTCGACCAGGGGTTTATCGTAGGGAGCGCCGAGTTCGATCCATTGGGCGATCGCGGCGATTTGTCGATCCGGTAACTTGGCACCATCCTCGGGCATCTTCGGCTCAATCTCTTGCCGAATCAATTTCAGCAGCCGACTCTCCTGCGGTTTTCCCGCCACGACCTGAGGCCCATTTTCGCTGGCTTTGAGCAGCGCTTCGCGCGTGTTCAAATCGAATTCACCTTCGGTCATTTCACCGCCATGACATTTCACACAGCGCCCGACCAGAACGGGGCGAACCTCCTTCTGGAACAGATCGAGTCCCGCTTTCATTTTTTGCGCGTGCTGCGGATCCAGCGGTTCCGAGGCCGGCTTTTCACTGGCCGGCTTTTCAGTAGCTGGCTGCGGCGGCTGAGCGGCCGAGTTTGTCAGCCCGACGAAGGCCGTCAGCAGGAGGGTGACGACGAGCGTCCTGAGGGGGCGGACGGGAGAGCGGTTGATGTTGCCAGCGACTGGGTCAGAGAGCCGTTGAATCAGCATCGATTGGGTCCCTTGCGTAACGGTTGAGTTGGAATGGTTCTACTATAAATGATTGCGCCGCTAGGATGCCACCTGAGGTGAGCGTTCTTCTCAGCCGCGGATTGGGGCGGAGGGCTTACCAGGCGGGGTTAGGATGCGCGCAAGATGAAGCATTTAAGGTAGTCGGTTTCGGGACAGGCGAGGCGCACGGGGTGGTCGGGGGCGGGACCACGTGCTTCCAAAAGCTGCAGGTCTCGGCCGCTCTTTTGAGAGACACCAGCCAGCATCTGCTGGAACTCTTCCCGCGATACTCGACCGGAACAGCTGCAGGTCACCAGAATGCCACCGGGATTGAGCAGGTCGACGGCCAGTCGATTCAGGCGAAAGTAGGCGCGTAGTGCTTGGTCAATGGCTTGTCGACTATTGGCAAAGCGAGGTGGATCGAGCACGATTGCATCGAACCGCTGCTGAGTTTGTGCGAGTTGCTCGAGCGTTTCAAAACATTCACCGGTTTGAAACGTGGCAACGGTGACCTTGTTGGCGGCGGCGTTGCGCCGCGCTTGCTCGACAGCTTTCGCGCTCGAATCAATTCCCAGCACCTCGGCGGCTTGGCCCAGTTTGGCGGCAGCGAGGCTGAAGCCGCCCACATAACAGCAGACATCCAGCACTCGACGTCCCCCCATGTATCCCGCGGCCACGCGACGATTTTCGCGTTGATCGAGATACAAGCCGGTCTTTTGGCCGGATATCAAATCGATTGCATACTGCAAGCCATGTTCGTAGACCAGCATGTCCGCTGGTGGTGGTTCGCCCCAGGCGAGTTCATCGCGTACCGGCAAGCCTTCGGCTTGAGCGATTTTGGCATCAGTGCGCACGACAATTCCCCGCACCGGCAGCAATTCAATCAGGAGTCGCAGGATAAGCTCCAGCCGCTGGTGGATTGCCAGCGCGGCGACTTGCACGACGAGCCAATCGCCGTAGCGATCGACGATCAGGCCGCTGAGTCCGTCGGCTTCACTGAAGACGAGCCGAGTAGCGGAGTCGCTGCCGACGTAGCCGAGTGTCTGGCGCAAGTCGATCGAGTGTCGTAAACGGGTACGCCAGAAGGCTTCATCGAGCGGCTCAGATTCACGCCACGTGTAGAGTCGCACGCGCACATGGCTCTGACCATTGTAGACGCCACGCGCCATGAACTTGCCGTTGGGGCCCGCCACTTCGACTACCGCACCAGGTTCGGGTGGTGTCGGCGGTGTGATCAGGGACTTGGCGAGCACCCAGGGATGTCTGGCCAGAAAGGGAGCAAACTTTTGCGGTCGAAGCTGCAGCATGGCAAAGATGGAGGGGTGAGTCGGTGGGAGTGGGAATGACAAGCGGCTTACCGCCGCTTCACGAAGGCCTGATGACGGACCTCGGTTATAGCAGATCCCTTGAATTTGCGTTGAACCGCTGGCCGCCGGTCGATAACTTGTACGATTCCTATTCGTGCTCCCAGGAAGTGTTCTATGACTCACGCGTTTTCCCATTGGCAGCCTCGACGTCCCGAAGGTGTCGCTCTCGTCGATCGCCGTGGCATGATGAAGGCGAGTCTATCCGGCCTCGCGGGACTCACCGTGCCACGATTGCTGCAAGCGCGCGCCACTGCGGCAGCGGGCGGTACGGCAGCGCGTCCAGCACCCAAAAGTGTCATCCTGCTGTGGATGGCGGGGGGGCCCAGTCACATTGATACTTGGGATCCCAAACCGGACCGTCCATACGAAAATCGAGGTCCCTTCGGTACGATTGCGACCAAACTGCCAGGCGTCCGAATTTGCGAATACCTGCCCAAGCAAGCGGCGCTTCTGGATCGCTTTACCCTCATTCGCAGCGTCGATGCTCGGCACAGCAATCATGAGCCGAACAAGGTGTTTCAAACCGCCAATTTGGAGGCTGAACCACGCGTTAATCCGCGCGCTGAGCATTACCCTTCGATTGCGTCGATCGTGGCCAAGCATCACGGCGCGAACAATCCTGAGTTACCACCCTCGGTCGCGTTCATGAAATCCCGCTCGCATCTGGCTTTCGCGGGCTATTTGGGAAAGCAGTACGACCCGTTCATTGCCAGCCAGGCGGCACGGTTACCGGTCTATGACTTGGTGGGTAACGATACGGGGCAAGTGAGTGGCGGCGATCTGTTTCAATTGCCCACGGGGCTCAATGGCGAGCGGTTACGCGAGCGTCGCCGCTTACTCGATGAATTTGATCAGTTCCGTCGCGGGCTCGATCTACATGGTTCCATGGACGCACTCGATTCGTACTCGCAGATGGCGATCAACATGGTGCTGGGCGATGCGGCTCGACAAGCGTTTGATCTGAGCCGTGAGTCGCCAGCCGTGCGGGAGGAATATGGCAGTCACTTGTGGTGTCAGCAAGCCCTGCTGGCGCGACGCCTGGTGCAAGCTGGAGTGGCGTTTGTGACGCTCGATTTGAGCTACCATACTGCTTCGGGCACCTGGGATACGCACGGCGATAACATTCCGCCCTATGGTGGTATCTGGAATGGGCTGCGCCCGCTGCTGCCCCTTTTCGATCACCTGATTACCACCTTGGTGAAGGACCTGGAGCGCCAGGGATTACTGGATCAGACCTTGGTGATTGCCATGGGCGAATTCGGTCGCACTCCCCAAATCGGCACGCAAGACAGTACCGATGGCCGGAATCATTGGCCCGAAGTGATGTCGATGTGTCTGGCGGGTGGCGGCCTGAGGCACGGACAGGTCATCGGAGCAACGGAGACCGACGGCGGTCACATTCGCGAGCGTCCCGTGACGCCGGGAGATCTCGCCGCAACCATCTATCAGTTCATGGGTGTGCCGTTGTCGACCACCTATCAGGATGAACGCGGTCGCCCCACTCCAATCATCACTCAGGGCGCGCCGATTCGCGAGCTGTTTTGACGCCATGACGCCATGACGCCATGACGCCATGACGCCATGAAGTAGAAGAGTTGTTGAGCGAGGCGTCGATCAGGGCTGCTCACGACCCGACCTTGCGTCGGGCGCAGCGCTGACTTCCACGGTTACCTACCGATTCGGATCGCGACGGCGAGGGATTTGCGGAGCGATGGCCTTCGCGGCCGCGAAGGCTCTGTCTTCGAGACAGCGCCCCAGGAAATCCCAGATTAGCCCCTGGAAATCCCAGATTAGCCACAAAAAAAGCCCCGTGGAACTCGTCGTTCCACGGGGCTCAGTCAAATGCGGGCGAGAGGAGTTGAACCTCCACGACCTTACGGCCACAGGAACCTGAATCCTGCGCGTCTGCCAATTCCGCCACGCCCGCGACGGAAGCGATAGGTTATAAAACCGACGACCTTGGGCTTCAAGGGGAGGGCCCGCTGAATCTGCAATCGAGGCCGTTTAATAGCGGGGGATGTTGGGATCGATCGCTTGAGACCACAAATCGATTCCACCCGCCATACTCTGCACGTTTGGTAAACCTTGAGCACGCAAATACTGTGCGACCCGCAGACTGCGACCGCCATGATGACAATGAACGACAATATGTCGCTCAGGATTCGCACTTAGTTCGGCCAGGCGACTGGGAATCTGGCCCATCGGGATCAATTGTGCGGGCAGAATACAGGCCTTTTCATATTCCGAATTCTCACGGCAATCGAGCAGCAGAAAGTCGGCCTGCTGGGCAAGTAGATCTTGCACGGCATGAACCGTAATCTCCCAGGGCAGCTCTTTACCAGAGGCCGCCGACGGTGATGAGTTTGCAGACATAAGCAGAGCCTCCAGCAGGGAATGTGGTATCGGGTCGCTCGAGCGGTGTTATCATGGAGACCGTTTCAACCTTTGACAACGCCCCATCGCTCTGCGATCGGCGGCTCCCCACGGAACAATCATGCCTCAAGTTGATGCCACCGGCGAAGCACGCCTGTTTGCACTGGAAGTTGTTCAGCGGCTCCGCGCGGCGGGTTTTGAAGCGCTGTGGGCAGGTGGCTGTGTGCGCGATTCGCTGCTGGGGATCGAGCCGAAGGATTACGATGTCGCCACCGACGCTCGCCCCGAACAGATACGAGATCTGTTTGGTCGCCGACAAACTATCGCCGTGGGCGCCTCGTTCGGAGTCATTACCGTGCTCGGACCTCGGCAGGTGCAGCCGGTGGAAGTTGCCACCTTTCGCTGTGATGGACAATACAGTGATGGGCGACATCCCGATCAAGTGACGTTCAGCGATGCCGCCGCTGACGCTCAGCGTCGCGATTTCACGATCAATGGCTTGTTTTTCGATCCACTTGCCGAACAAGTGATCGACTACGTCGGTGGGCAAGATGATTTGCGTGCGGGAGTGGTCCGTGCGATTGGCAATGCGCGAGCACGCTTTGACGAAGACAAACTGCGTATGATTCGAGCCGTGCGTTTTGCTGCGACCTATGATTTTTCACTGGACTCCAGCACGCTGTCTGCAATTCGTGCATTAGCCAGTGAATTAGTGATTGTGAGTGCCGAACGAATTGCAGCTGAAATGCGGCGAATGCTGCCTCATCCACGCCGCCGCCGCGCAGTGGAATTGCTCCGCGAAAGTGAATTACTACCGGTGATTTTGCCGGAGATCCGCGTCCTTGATCCGCAGTCACCGACGAATCCCGAGCTACCTCCGGAAGCACGCTGGAACCGTCTGCTGGAAGAGCTGGACTTGCTAGAATCGCCTTCCTTCAGTGTGGGGTTAGCAACCTTGATCCATGATATCTGCCGCCATGAGGATGGCTCTCAGCAGATCAAACTGGCACGGGAGATCTGTCGTCGGTGGCGTCTGTCCAATGACGAAATAAATCGCGTCTGCTGGCTGCTTGAGCATGAAGAAACCATTCGCCTGGCACTCACCACCCCCTGGCCCAAACTGCAGAGAATTCTCGTCCACGAAGGGGTGACGGATTTACTGACGTGGAGCGACACCTTGGCGACGGTGCGCGATGGTAATACGAATGCGGTCGAGCATTGTCGCCGTCAAATGGGGCGCCCAATCCATGTCTGGAATCCCCCTCCCCTACTCACCGGTGACGATCTCCAGCGTGCCGGCCTGAAACCCGGTCCCTTCTTTCGGCACCTTCTCGATCAGATTCGCGATCAGCAGCTAGAGGGGCAGTTGACGACATTCGAGCAAGCACTTGAGTTTGCGCTGCGCTGGTGCGCCGAGCGATAGTCAGGGCATGTTCAGGTTCAGAGTCGTTCAGGTTCAGAGTCGTTCAGGTTCAGAGTCGTTCAAAAGGCCGGGTTGGAATCGATCAGTTGAGAACTCATCGATTCAAAACCCGGGCCGTGGAGCTTCTCGCGGCCCTTAAAAAAGTCCCGCACTGCGCCATTCTGCTGCCCTAGTGGTGAGCAAATTGCAAGCCGTACCGACTCGGGCGGCTGCTCGGTATTTGCAGCTTTCTATTTCGAGTCGTCACCAGCTTTGCCAGGCTGGGATGTGGGAGACGCAGCGAACATCAGTCGCGATTGCCGCTCGTAAGAGCGGCTTGCCACTGCTGCACGAGCTGTAATGCTTGGAGCGGTGTGATGGCATTCACATCCACTTCGCGGATTTTTTCCAGGAGTGGGTGATCGTAGGGGGCGAACAGGGTGAGTTGTAATTCACCGCGTGGTCGTTTTTTTCCTGAGTGACCCATCTTGGGACGGCCCGCTTCATCCAGATGTTCGGATTCCAGTTGGGCCAGAATCTGCTTGGCACGCTCGTTCACTTCGCGCGGAATACCAGCCAGTCGAGCGACGTGGATACCATAACTTTTGTCTGCCGCACCACTCACAATCTTGTGCAGAAAAACTACATTCTCTTCCCACTCTTTTACCGCCACATTCAGGTTGCGCACTCCGGTGAGTGAAGAGGCGAGATCCGTGAGTTCATGATAGTGCGTGGCAAACAGAGTGCGACAACCAATCTTGCTGTGTAGATGTTCGACAATCGCCCACGCCAATGACACGCCGTCGTAGGTACTCGTACCACGCCCAATTTCGTCCAGGATCACCAGGCTACGCGCGGTGGCGTTGTTAAGAATGCGAGCGGTCTCGGTCATTTCCACCATGAATGTACTTTGACCACGGGAGAGTTCGTCGCTCGCTCCCACTCGCGCGAAGACACGATCAGCAATGCCAACCGTTGCTTGTCGAGCGGGTACAAAACTGCCAATTTGGGCGAGGATCGTCAGCAGTGCAACTTGGCGGATGTAGGTGCTCTTGCCCGCCATGTTGGGACCCGTGATGAGTAGCATTTGGCCATCTTCTGGACCCGCCACCGTATCGTTGGGGACAAACTTGCCGGCAGGCTGCAGGATATCGAGCACAGGATGGCGCGCATCCAGGAGCTGCAAGACGGGCTCCGTCGCGATGGTTGGACGACAATAGCGTCTCTCGACGGCTAGTTCCGCGAGTGCGGCGAGAACATCGAGCTGGGCGATTGCTACTGCCGTACGCTGCAAGCGATGACTGGCATCCGCCACCTGCTCGCGCAGTTGCAAAAACAAATTCAGTTCCAGTTCCTGACCCTTCTCGTCCGCCGTCAGAACCCGTTCCTCATATTCTTTCAACTCGGGAGTGATGTATCGTTCGGCATTGGCGATGGTTTGTTTGCGGATGTAGTGAGTGGGCGTCTTGTCGCGCTGCGCGTTGGTGATTTCGATGAAATAGCCGAAGACTTTGTTGTAGCCGACTTTTAAATTACTGATGCCCGTACGCTGAGACTCGGCCGCCTGATACTGGGCGATCCATTGTTTACCACCTGCAGCCAGTTCCCGCAGTTGATCGAGCGGTGGGGAAAAACCGGCGCGAATAAAACCGCCATCTCGCGCGCTCAACGGACATTCCTCGGCCAGTGCTGTCGCGAGCAATTGACCAATATCAGGACACTCATCGAGCTGTTCGTTAAGTTCCCGCAGTAACGATGCGGGACTTTCCTGGTGCAGAGCTTTGAGGTCGGGCAGCCGCATTAAAGTGCGGCCGATACAACTCAGATCCCGGGGACTCGCGCGACCCGTGGTGACGCGGGCCAGTAGTCGTTCGAGATCGTAAACGCCCTTGAGTAGCTCACGCAGTTGTGCACGTCGGCGATGATCGGACATGAGGTCCGTGACGGCATCGAGACGCTGATTAATGGCGGCGGCATCGGTGAGAGGTGCGGCTAACCATTCACGCAGCAAGCGTGATCCCATCGGCGTCGTGGTGCGATCGATCACGGCGAGCAGGGATCCTTCTCGCGAACCATCTCGAATCGTGCGATCCAATTCCAGACTGCGACGACTGGCCTCGTCAATTTCCAGCGCTGAGCCGGGGCGGTAGGGGGTAAGACGTTCCAGGTGTGAGATTGAGGTGCGCTGAGTTTCTTGGAGGTAGTCCAAGATTGCACCGGCGGCACGAATGGCGGCCGCTTCCGACTCCCCATCGGAGAAGCCGAACCCATCGAGATGCAGAGTGCCAAAATGTTGGTTGAGTGAACGGTGGGCGCCGTCCAGTGAGAACGCCCAGTCCGGACGCTTCGTAATCAGCAGTTCACTGGCGACAGTCAGCGGCGGTGCGTCTTCACTCACCAGGCATTCCGAGGGGCGAATGCGAGCTAAGTAATCGGCCAACTGATAGCGCGGCACGCGGGCTGCAAAGAAACTACCTGTCGACAACTCGGCCCACGCGATCCCCACCTCATCCGCACTTCGAGCTTGCCGACCAACCGGCTCGGCGATGGCGGCCAGATAATTGCTTTCACGGGGATCCAGTAAGGCGTCGTCGGTGAGGGTTCCAGCGGAAACGACACGTGTGATTTCGCGTTTGACGATGCCGACGGCCTTTTTCGGATCCTCCATCTGTTCACAGACCGCCGCTCGATACCCTGCGCGGATGAGTTTCCCTAGATAGGATTCCAATTGATGAAAGGGAAAACCTGCCATGGGAATCGGGTTTTCACCCTTTTCGCGACTGGTAAGGGTCAGCCCAAGCACGCGCGCAGCGGTTTTGGCATCCTCATGAAAGAGCTCATAAAAGTCACCCATGCGAAACAGCAACAGAGCGTCACCACATGCGCGCTTCGCATCCTCATATTGTTGCATCATCGGAGTGTTAGCCATGCGCCGGATGCTAACACGAAGGCGAGATTGTGGAAAGCGACTCACCCAGTTCCAGCAGAATCAATTGCTGCAAGATTCGCACCTGCTCTGCCGGAAAGAACCGCTCGTCATGTCGGAAACTGAACAGCAGTTGATCAGTAAACAGGTTGACGGCGACCGCTAGTTCCGTACCGCGCCGCACGGGAGGCGCGCCCCACATCGACGAAATCTGACAATCTCCCAGGTGCACATGACGCGATCCCAATTTCGCGTCCGTGATGAATGCCTTCTCGTCGGCCATGCGATGACTCGATTCCCCCAAGTAACTGAAGACAAACGTTGCTGAATTACTGCCGCGAATCAAGCGACGACTCAGCGACTCGGGCAACCGCCGTAGTCGTCTGAGGGTATCCAGGAACAGCAGCGGAGAACGAGTTTTTCGTAGTCGGGCAAAGATTTGCGAAAAACGTTCCATTTGGGTTAAAAGTTGCAAGGACTCGGTGCCTCGACTGTGTAAAAATGCGTAACTGATCGCGTTACAAGCCTGTCCACTGCGCAGTACTTCACGGCTCAGATGGACCGGAGTTACCACTGAAATCCAGCCGGGTAGACGACCGGACTGAGCGGTCAAGTAGCGAGTTACTGCCTTACAGAACACGGCCAAAAGAAACTCATTGAGCGTTACGTTGACGGCCGAGGCCGCTTGTTTGAACTGCTGCGTCTGGTGATGACTGAAGCGCAGGCATCGCAGCTCTAAGCTGGCTGGAAATCCGGCCACCGCATGTGTGGACAGACACCAGTCGGAACTGGTCAGGGAAGTTGATCGTGGCGGTAACGACGAAGGACCAGTCGGTGATGGAACGCCCAGTGCAGCCGTGCGCCGCGTGAGAATTGACCAGATCTCCTTGGCGATCAGACGCAGCTTTTGGCGCAGCGCGAGGGCTTGGGGCGACGGACGCTCAAAGTTCCCACGATTGCTCAGCACCTCCTGAATCTGCTGCTCGCTGGCGTTTATGCGCCGCCGACGATTTCGCAGCGTGACCGCTCCCACCTCACCGGTAGTCGTCCGTTGACCGTATGCATAAATCAAATCTGCCACAAAGGAACGCGCTCCCACACCGTCGGTGGCGGCATGATGAAAGGTGAGCACCAAGAGCCAGGGGTTATCCCGCGCGGAGAGGTTCTCCAAGTTCGTGTCTTGCGCGGTAGCCGTCAGCTGCCCCGCCGCAAAAGCACTCTCCGCATCGTTTCGGATGATCGCCAGTTTGAACCCGCGTTCCTGATAGAGATCAAACGACTGCCAATCTGCCGGCATTTCCTCCGGACGATCAAAGGTCTGTATGCACTCTTTCTTCAGGCAGCGTCGCCACCGAGATGGTTGCGGTCTCGTTGCCGAGTCGAGACAGGCATTGAGCAGTGGATGTTGTGGCAAGACTTCGTCGAGTGCGGACTGCCAGCGCGGGACATCGATCGTCCCCGACATTTCCATCACGAACGAAAACACCATGGGGCAGTCAGCGGTCTCGTCCACCAAAAAATACCACTCAAATGGGGTGGTCAAGGCAGCGGGCGAGTCGAAGAAGTCCAGCGGGACAGCGGCGGATGGGACAGATGATCGAGGGGTAAACGAGCGTCGAGTGCGACTTTCCAATCCTGGTTGCATGCTGATTCCGATGGCGCGGTTGGTGCACCGGTTATAGGCCTGAATCTCGGCGACTGGCCTGTGCAACGTGCTACCGAAGCCCAGTTCCCCATATAACGTTTCGGCAATCCAGTCACAAAACCTCGGCATCTGGATTAACAAGGCGTTACATCTTTGCTATCTTCTCCATCCTGTCAGGCGGGCTCGCCGCCGTCGGGGCAATCAGTAGGCGGTGGGGCGAGCGACTTCAACAGGGATGTACGGGGTAAGCGAGCGGCGCGTCGATGGCTTATGTGTTGATGACTGGTGGAACCGGGCTTCTGGGCGAATATCTGCTGCGCGATTTGGCAGTTCGTAACCGACCTCTCGCTCTCATTGCTCGCGGCAATCGAGAAGGGACAGCTCGAGATCGTGTCGAGCAGCTTTTTTGTCGCTGGGAGAAAGAGTTAGGTCGAGCGTTACCGCGGCCCGTGGTGGTCGAAGGCGATTTGACTCGTCCGGCCTTAGGACTTACCGACCGCGACTGTGCCTGGCTCAGTCGCCACTGCGATTCCTGGCTGCACAACGCAGCGTCGCTGACGTTCGAACCGCAGCGCGCGGACGGCGAACCGTGGTTGTCGAATTTGGGTGGTACGGAGCGTTCCGTTGAACTCTGTCGACGCCTGGGAATCACTGCCGTTCATCATGTATCGACCGCTTACGTCGCGGGTTTGCGACAGGGGACCATCCTGGAGTCGGAAACCGATATCGGCCAGGAGTTTGCCAATGAATATGAGGCTAGCAAGTGTGCGAGCGAGTTAACTTGGAGGGCGGCAGGGTTGGGGCGAGTGACGATCTATCGGCCAGCGATCATCGTGGGCGATTCGCAAACGGGATACACCAGCACCTACCATGGTTTTTATGCACCTTTGAAATCTCTGCATGCCCTGCTGGGCTTGTGGATCAAACGCACCAGCGCGGAGGCCTCGCGGAATGACCCGCGGCTTTCCATTGAGGGACTTCTGAGCGCTTTGGGGCTGGCGGGCGAGGAGACGAAAAATTTTGTTCCTGTGGAGTGGGTGTCACAGGCGCTCGTCCAGATACTCGACAATCCCGCGCACCATGGCCGAACCTATCATCTCACTCCGCAAGTCAAAGTGACGGCTCGCGAGGTCGCGGTCGCGATGCATGCGAGTTTGGTGGAGGACTTTCGTCGTCGCGGTGAAGCGGCGGCTTCATCGATCGGAAAGCCTTCGGAGCTGGCATCCTCGGCAGCGGTGACGCAGACGTTTGCCGAGCAGGTATCGGTCTATCGCGAATATTGGCGGGACGATCCCGTGTTTGATACTCGTCAGCTGCAAGCCGCGCTTCCTCACCTGCCCTGCCCGCGACTGGATGCGGTAGTCCTGAAGCGACTCTGTGACTTCGCCATCCGGCATGGTTTTGGTTGGCCAAAAAAGCCGGCACCAAAGTTGTCGCCTGCAATCGAGACACTGCTGCAGCAACGTGGAGTTGCCTACTCACCCCAGCTTCGACCCGAGCTGGCCCTCAATCTGGTGGGCGCCGGTGGAGCGCGTCTGCTGTTGGGTACAAAAGCGGACGGTGGGATGATGTTTTCGCCGGGAGAGGATCGGGGGAGTTACGAGTGGACGATGTCGATGGAGGAGTGGCGAGCGGTGGGCTCGTTTGAGCGATTAGTTCATTCAGGCTGGGTGTCGCTGCGGGTACCCGCCGATCACACGCCTGAGAAACTCGCGGCGGCGCGGCAGCTTCTGCGGTCCCTTGATCGTGAGGTGACGCCATGACTTCACCGGAGTTCTCGCCGCTGGCAATCATTGGTCGTGGCTGTCACTTGCCGCAAGCCAGTTCACTCTCGGAATACTGGCATGTAATCCGGCATGATCTACCAACGATGGGTGAAGTCCCACTGGATCGCTTTGATCGTGATTTGCTTTATGACGCGCAGCCCGGTACTGAGCTCAAGAGCTACTGTGCGCGGGCCTGTCTCGTGGAGCATGTGTCAAGTGATCGACGTCGAGATCTGCCAGCAGCTTGGAAACAGCATCCGGAACTCATGTTTCAAGATCTGCTGGCCGTGACGCGCGAGGCTTGTCAGGATGCCGGCACGGAGGCGGAGGCTCTGAGCGGTCGTCGCGGTGGCATCTATATCGGTAACACTCGCGGTGGGCCTCTCGTGGGTGAAATCAGCTTCGCGATGGCGATTGAACAGGTCACCAAGTTTGTGGATGAAGTGGCCGACGTGGGCGGTTTGGAACGTGCGCGAGTGGCCCGCTGGAAACAACGCCTCATCGATTCGGTGCGCGCCGAGTATTCTTGGCGGCGCGCGGAGCCGTTGCCGACCCTGGGTGCCGCCGTCGGTGCGCTGGCTATGCAGGAACTACTCGGCTGGAGCGGTCCAGCGTGTGCCTTTAATGCGGCTTGTGCTTCATCGTTGCAGGCCCTGCACGCCGCTGCTCTGGCCTTGCAGTCAGGCCAAATTGATTTGGCGGTTGCCGCTGGTGCCTCACAGTTCAATAGCGACTCCCTACAGTTATTCTCGCGGGCGGGCACGTTAAGTGGTACGGATACACGGCCCTTTGATGATCGCGCCGATGGTCTCATCATCGGTGAAGGAGTCGTGGTCCTGCTGCTCAAGCGACTGACTGATGCCTGGCGTGATGGCGATCGGATCCATGGGGTCATTCGCGGACTGGGATTGGCATCCGATGGCAAAGGAAAGAGTCTCTGGGCGCCACGGAAAGAGGGCCAGTGTCTGGCGATCGAGCGAGCCTATCGGGAGCCTGTTTCCCGGCGACGTATTCAATATCTGGAAGCACACGCCACCAGTACTCAGGTCGGAGACGCCACGGAGCTCGAAGCGCTGGCCGAATCCTTTGCGGAGTTTCGCGACCTTGGCCGTCGCTTGCCGATTGGCAGTGTGAAGGCCAACATCGGTCATACGCTGGAAGCGGCCGGCCTCTGCGGATTACTGAAAGTTCTGCTCTGCATGGAGCATCAAGTCATTCCGTCGCATCGTCGCATTGAAACCTTGAATAAGAAAATACCGTGGCAGCAGATTCCCATTTTCGTGCCGGCCGAGAATAGTCTGTGGGCCGAAGATGATGAGGGACAGCGCTGGGGCGCGGTGAACAGTTTTGGCATTGGTGGACTGAATGCCCATGTCGTGCTGCAGTCCGGTAACCTAACGGATCTCAAATCGGCGTCCGTGCGATCGAGCGCCGCCACTCGCCCCGCATTGCGGGCCGACGAGACGTTCGTGCGGCGCCCATCGCGCGTTGAAGTGGCGGTCGTGGGGGTAGGTTGTGTTTTACCCGGTGCCCTCAATTTTCCCGCGTTTCGTCAGGCGGTCGCCGAGTCGCGAAAGTCGGTGACGGAACCGCCTTCCGATCGCTGGCTAGCAGGGCCTGATAGTCAATCCAGCTGGGCTCAACGTACACCGCGACCACGGGGCGGGTTCGTGCAAGGCTTTCACTACGACTGGAAGCGACACAAATTGCCGCCCAAACAAATTGCGACTGCCAGCCCGCTGCAATTCATGATTCTGGAAGCGGTCGACGAAGCACTTCGTGGGACCGGATTGCTCGAGAGCTCCGATAAGCGGCGACGTACGGGCGTTGTCGCCGCGACGAACTACGGCAACGATTTCAACACTCAGCTGCAAATCGTCTTGCGCGTCCCCGAGATCAGTTTGCGACTGAGAAATTTGCTGCGCGATGATCAGCTGCCCAGTGAGCAAGCGGATCAAATCGTGCAGCGTTTTCGCCGTCTGGTTTTAGAAAAGTTGCCGGCTTACTTCGATGAGACGGGTAGCTTCACCAATAGCTCACTTGCTTCTCGTATCACAAAAACATTTGATCTCATGGGCGGGGCCGTGGCGCTCGATGCGCGGTTTGCCGGCAGCGGCACAGCACTGGCCTATTGTGCTCAGCAGCTGAGCCTGACGGACAATGAATTCATGATCTGTGTTGGCGCACAGCAGGAAATGGGGCCGGGTAAATATGAGTATTGGCATGACTGGGGGTGGTTGCCCACCACGGAAACTGCGGCAGCGCTGCAGGATGGTGTCTATCCAGGTGAGGGAGCCGTGGCGGTTCTGCTGCAGAGGCTGAGTGCCGGACAAACGCCACTGGCTCCGCCGATCGCCTGGCTACAAGCGGTCGATTGCGCCGCGCAAGGTGATCCTGAATTGACGGCGGGCGAGGCGTGGCGACGGGTCCAGGAGGCCACTTCACTTGAGCCGCTGGATCGACGCGTCGTCTTGGCAGCGCCACGTTTCACACCCGTTCGAGCCTCTGGGGATGCTGCGTTACGTCGGGCGATCCAACATGACAAGGATCGGGAAGACAAGAATAGAAATGGCAAGTATGAAAATGGCGAGGATGGAAATGGCAAGGATACGCGGCCTCAGTTGCAGACGGTCGTCGATCAGTTTGGACATCAAGCAGCGACGTCAGGGCTCGTGGAATTGTTAGCAGGAATTGCGCTCGAGTCGGTGCGTGAAGTTGATCCTCATGTCAAACGACGAGTGTTGACATTGATGGGGCATCCCGAGGAATTCATGTGTGCCGCCATCTTGGATGTTGAGGCCATAGGAAATTGGAAAACAGAATGTTCGTGAGAGAAGAGAAACAGGCAATTGAGGTCAATTCGATGACGGAACAGGAAGTGACACCGGACGGTATTGTGCATTTCGATGCCACCGCTTGGCGGCGTGGCCGACTGCGGGCCGAGGCACAAAGCAAACTCGCTCGGCCGAACCATGATTCGCAAAACCAGCGTGCGGCTGACAATTCCGAACCCGTAGCCGTGACCTCCGTGGCTAGCTCGAACGCCAACTCCTCGCTCACCATTGATTTTCAGCGGCGCGTGCGCCGAGTGGTCGGCGAAGGCACCAGTCTGGCTTCGCCCGCTTCTGAAACTGCTGCTCCTGTTCCGGCTGCTGCTCAATCCTTTACTTCGCACCGCTCGGCTCAGAGCGTTCCTGCACCGAAGGTTGCCGCACCGCCTCAGGCCGTCGCCATTTCGCCGCCCACGCAGGCTCCCGAGCAGCGGGACGCGGCTCCACCGACCTCACCGGTCGTCGGTCCATCGATATCCGGTGAGTCTACCGCCAGTAGGGCTGTGTCCGGCGCGTCTGCTGTCGATCGCCAAGCACTCGAAAAATTCCTGATTGGATTCGTGGTGGAGCAGACCGGTTACCCGGAAGAGATGGTCGATCTCAATGCCGACCTCGAAGCTGATCTCGGAATCGACAGTATAAAAATCGCTCAGATGATGGGCGAGACACTCGAGCGATTCGGCATTCAAGCTGACTCACTCCAGGTGCGTTCGTTCGAAGAGATTCGATCCTTGCATGCGATCGTGCGAGTATTGTCGGACCACACGTCGTCCACGGTGCACAGCGCGATCCCTACAGCACCACCATCCAGCGCTGCACCCCCATCCAGCGCTGCACCCCCATCCAGCGCTGCACCACCATCCAGCGCTGCACCACCATCCGTCGCTGCACCACCATCCGTCGCTGCACCACCATCCGTCGCTGCACCACCATCCGTCGCTGCACCACCATCCGTCGCTGCAGCGAGATCCACGGCCACACCACCGGCCGCTACGGTCGCACCATCCACAGCCGTGGCCCCAGCCACTGTGGCACCAGCCGCGACGGTGGAAACACCAGCTGCCGCAGTGACCAAGAAACACGACGCTGAGGCGATGCAAGCGTTTCTGGTGCGGTTCGTCATTGAGCAAACGGGGTATCCCGAAGAGATGGTGGAGCTGGATGCTAATTTGGAGGCCGATCTGGGTATCGACAGTATCAAGATTGCACAGATGATGGGCGAAGTGGTGGAACAGTTCGGACTGGATGTGCAATCTTTTCAAGGACGCACGATGAGTGATTTCAAAACCCTGCGTGACGTAGTCCGAGTGCTATCGCAAACATGACATTCCATCCGCAGATTTATCGTTACGGTGCCCAGGAGCTTGCGGGCCTGATCCAAGCGGTTGAGCAAAATGTTCATCAGCCCCAGGAGTCGCCATCCGCTGCGCCTCGCTATCAGCTGAACATCGTCGCTGGGGATGACGCGCAATTGACCGTCAAGCGTAAACTTGTCGCTCACGCTCTGGCACAAACAGGCAACACTTGGCAGCTGCAAAATCAGCATGTGTTTCTCGCAGAAAAAGGCCAGTGGCGGGATGCGCACCTAGCGCTACTGTTTCCTGGACAGGGCTCGCATTATCGAGGCATGTGTAGTGAGTTGATCGCCGATCGAGCGAGTCGTTCGCAGGTTCTCGAGCGTGTGAACGATGGCTTGTGCAGCATTGACGTCGAGCCGCTGCCGCAACTGGTGGCGGATGCAAACGAGCAATTAGAGCGTGATCTCACGCATTCCCAGGCGGCGATTCTGGGGTGTGAGATTCTGGGGCTGGAAGCCGTTCGTCAGGCGGGATGGCAAGCTGATATCTATCTGGGACACAGTTTTGGTGAGTATGCGGCATTGTACGCGGCGGGCTGCTGGGATGAATCTCAAGTACTACACGCCTCGGCGGCGCGTGCACGCGCGATCGCGCGCAGCGGCGGCCCGCCGAGCCGATTGCTGGTGGCATTTTGCAGCGACGGCACGGCTCGTGAAATCTGCTCGGCCTATCCTCAGTCGGCCTATGTGGCTAACTGGAATTCGCCAACCCAAACGGTCCTGGGTGTTACCACCACGTGCTATCAGCAATTACTCGAAGACTTCGAGCGGCAGCAAATCCGCACGCGCGAACTAGCAGTTTTTCATGCATTTCACACACCGCTCATGCAAGCGGCAGCCGAGGAGTGTCGTGAGGAATGGCGTGGATTGGCACTTAAAGCTCCAAGGTTCCCGCTGCTGAGCAGTGTTTCCGAGCAAATCGAAAGCGATCCGGAGCGATTACGTGAGAACTTGATTGATCAATTCGTCACACCGCTGCGCTGGCCATTTTTATTGCGGCAGTTACATGACCAGCGCGTGCGCTGCTTCCTGGAAGTGGGCGCCGGTCAAACACTCACCGGTCTCAATCGCAATACGTTTCAAGCGGCAGACAATGTCCTGTGTGTCTCCTTGGATGACCCGAAACTGGGCGCTCGACATCAGGCTATCGTGGTCCAGGCCGCGCATGAGATCTGGAATCACGGACGTCTGCAGGTTCCCGCGCCCACGGCGATCCGCACGCACAGCGATCAGGCCTTCGGCGCTGCCTGGCTAGACCGCTTACACGCTAAGTCCCAAGCGACGGGGAAGACGCCCGAAGCACTCGCTCAAGAAGCTGCCGCCGCCGATTGTCGCATCGGGGAAAACCGTCAGCACTGTGTGGTAACAACCTGTACGGAAACAGGAGTTCTGCAGCGCGAGTTGCGGTGTCGTGGAAGCAGGATCGCCGGACCGGAGCGATCGTCTCCAGCAGTAGTCTCGGTTAACTCGCAGTGGCATGCGGAAGTGATCGAGGATGCAGCAGCCGTGGGAGGGCTGGCGGGACGGAATGCCTGCGGACTATGCGTCAGTGCCATCCAGCTCGATCACGAAGAAGGGAGGGCAGGTCCGAGCGAGTTGTCGGCAGATCCTGCAACGCAAGAGCATTCGCTTGGCGTCACCATGTCGATGGTGATTACCGAGGTACTGACGACGGCGAGCACGGTTGTCGAGGCGGCCGAAAGGTTTGCGCAAGCACCCGTAACGGGACGCTGGAGTGTGCTCCTGCTTGATAGTAACACTACGAGTAGCACGGGAGCGGTGGCGGACTTAAAAACGGTGAATAGCAACCCCAGCGGTCTTCATCTGCTGGTTTCGCCGGAACAGGTGCGTTGCGAGACGTTCACGGACTGTTGGTTTGCGGCGGGAGTCGAGCGAACGCAGGTCACGAACGAACTGGCCTCAGCGGCAACGTCCGAGGCATTCTGGGAAGCCTCGCTCAGCTCCAGTGGAATCAAGCTGACGGTACCCCGCGGCGAGGTTGTAGCCGTAGCGCCTGATTGCGATCAGATATGCACTCGCCTTGTCCCCCAGTTAATCGCAGCTCCGATGCGGGCGAGTGATATGGACCTGCGGTCCGGTGGTGCGGGCAATGCGCTCTCGGCAAGTCGTTTTGCCACCGGGACAACCGTCGTGCTGGGGGGGACAGCGGCAGTCGTCACGGCGATCACGACGGAAATTCGGCGTGTTGGTGGGACGGTCGTAGCGATTCATGATTGGCACGATCGTGCTGATTTGCTGGCCCGCATGCAAGCGGCCGCTGCTCGGCATGTCGTGCTGTTTGCGGGCTTTGACGGCAATGCTGATCCGCAGGATGAGGCTGTGTTCGATGATGCCGGGTTGGAACGTTACGTGATGACGCCATACCTGGCGCTGCAGGCCTGGTATGCATCCCTGGAAGAGCCGGGGCCAGATCGGCAGATGCTGCTGGCTACATTTGTGATTGCTAGTCGCTGGGGCGGAGACTTGGGCTGGGATGGTGCAACCGCGGGACATTTAGCCGGTGCCTGGACCGGTTTGTCCAAAGCGATGTTTCTCGAACGAGCGATTGCGAATTCGCGTGACCAGCGAGTGGGCGACACGGACTTGCGCACGTTGGCGATCGACTTCGACACAGTTGCCACCGAGACATTCGTCGCCGAGAAAATTGTCACTGAAGTGGCAACGAAAAGACGCGAAGCGGAAGTCGCCTATCGTGAAGGCACACGGTACATCGTGCGTTCGAGTCCCCAGCCGTTGCCACTTGAACCAAATCCGCCAAACTCTCTGCCACTCTTCCAACCAAATGCTGGCTGCTGGATCGTGACTGGTGGCGCGCGAGGTGTTACCGCCGAAATTGTCTGCGAGATGATTCGGCGTTTGGGCGCTGAAATTCATTTGGTGGGATCGAGTCCTTTACCGGCCATTGACACGTCATGGTTAGACTACTCTCCGGAACAATTGCGGGCGTTGCGTACGGAAATCGTCCGACAGGCAGTCGAGCGAAAGGTATTGCCGGCCGACGAGTGGGCGCGAGTGGAAAAGGCGATCGAGATTGCTCGCAATCTAAGACGATTTGCCGCGCTGCGGGGACATGTGCACTATCATGCCTGCGACATCAGTCAACGAGCGGCGGTAGAAAAGTTAACGAGCAGCATTCGTAGTTTGGGAAAGCCCATCATCGGGATCGTCCATGGTGCGGGGTTTGAAAAGGCCAGCCGGTTCGCCGGCAAGAAGGAACAGCTGGTACGACAGACGTTCGCGGTAAAGGCTCTGGGTGCATGGAATTTAATGGCGGTCACCGCCGCGGATCCCATTCAAACATTCATTGGCTTTGGATCGATCAGTGGTCGGTATGGTTCCATCGGACAAACGGATTACAGCGCCGCCAATGAATGGCTCGCGAAATTGATCGCTCGCTATCGACGGATCCGGCCCGGGGTCCATGCCGTATCGATGGACTGGCATTCTTGGGATGAAGTGGGGATGGCCGCGCGACCGGAAAGCAAGCAGGCACTGACTCGCAAAGCCGTCACCTACATGCCAGTGGCCGAGGGCGTGCGCCATTTTTTAGCGGAGCTTTGTGGACGTTGCCGCGATCCGGAAGTGGTGATCACCGATCTCAACTACCACAAGAAGCATTTTCCAGATGAAAAGAAAGGTGGCTGGTTGCAGCCGAATTGGTGTCTCGCACCGCTGGCTTGCTGCAACGCCGATTTGGGGCCAATCGTGATTGTGGGTAACAACCCACTGGCGCTGGAACTGTTCGCTCAGTCACGTAAGGTCAGCAGTAGTTGTTATCTGGTTGCGTCACCCCAATCTCAGGACGCTGCGGAGCAGCTGCAATCGCTACTGACAACCATCGGCTGTCGCCAATTGGTTTGGCTGGTTGGCAACGACCCAGAGGCGATGATTGGACGTGGCTGGGAACGACATCGCCAGCGCATTGAAGTGGGCTACAAGTTGAGTGTTCAGGTGATCCAAGCTTGGCTGCGCGGGCATGCAGAGCGAGCTCTAGCTACCTCGCCGGCTTCGCCGCTGTTGCTCTTTGGCAGACAAATTGAAACCGTGCAGGAGCCCAAGCAGCAGGCAACGGTAAGCCCGATTGCTCCCGAATTGTGGTGGCCGATTTGGTTCTGTGAGGCTCATCAAGCTGCCCTCAAGAACCGGACGCCGTCGGGCCCGGAGCCACGTTTGCGCTGCGTGGAGGTGGATGGATCTTGGTCGGCGAGTTCCGCCGCGCAGACGTTATTACTGGAGCTGCAGTCCGTAGATGGCAGCGCGCACGTGCGGTACTCCGCCTTGGGCCGATATGCCAAACAATGGACAGCGGCAGAGTTTTCTTCCACCTCCGCAGCCACTGATCGAGCGGGGATTGCAGTCGTACAGCCTCGCGGCGCGGGACGGCCGTCGGACGAAAAATCTGCGTCAATGTGGCTCGTCGTGGGGGCGCGTCAAGCCGCGAACCAGCCTGAGTTCGAGGCTCTCTCCGGGCTACGGCCACCGGCTTTTCGCAGCGTGGACGCAGCTGGACTGAACGACATCACGACGTGTGTCCAGACACTTTCGGCGGAACGAGCTGCGGCGCGCGATCGCCTCACGGGACTCGTCGTCATGGAGACGGTGAATTCACTTCAGGAGGCTCATGGCATCCATTCGCTCCAGCGGCTGGCGGCGCTCCTGGAAGCCACGCGCCCCGACCGGCTAGAGAGAATCATGTTGCTGACACCGCCCTTGGAGCCAGCCATTGCGGCTACCGTGGGTGGGCTGAGTGGCTGGCTGCACTGGTTCGCTCGACGTCATCCTGCGACTCGGATCTGTTTACTGGCCGGAGCCGTCGACAATCAGGGGCAGCTGCGCGCTGGCGCTGGGCCCCAGTTGGTGAGTTGGTTCGAGGCTCGCGATCATGGAGAGGGGCGAGTCGATGAGCTGCTGTGTGATGGCGGCGAATCGAATACTCAAGAAGCGGCGAGTGGGGCTGGGATTGTGGATTCGCAAAAGTCATTGGCACTCGCACCACAAACCGAACGGATGGTAACAGCGAGCAATTCCACCTTGTCGCAGGAAACGATTGCCGGAACGACTCGGGCAGTGGCTGATCCGGGAACCGACGTTATTGCTTTGTCGCGGATCCACCTAGACCCGGTTCGCGATCCGTTTTTGGCTGAACATCGTTTTCGGCAACGGCCGCTACTGCCGCTGGTCGGCATGATCGAATGCTTCTTAGAGTCGGCGGTGGACAGTGGCAGGATGAGTCGTGATTTGCCTTACACGATTTCGGATTTGCGAATCGGTCATGGACTGAAGTTCTTAAATGATGACGCGAAGACGGTTGAGGTCCGCTGGCGGCAGACTGCGAGTGGTTTAGTGGGCGAATTGACGACGGAGTTTCGCGATTCCAAGGGGAGGCTGCTAGACGCTCGGCGAAATATTGCCAGCGTCACGTTGGGGGGTCCACCCGCAACACCGGCACTGGTGCGTGACCTGGGGATCGAGAGTGATGCTCCGTGGCGGACTTTTGTTTACCCAGACGCGGATTCAATCATTTTTCATGGCTCCACCTATCGCTGGGTTGAGTTGGTGCAGCCCCGGGGCGAGCAGATGCTGGCGCATGTGGTCGGTCGTTGCCCCAATGAAATCGGTGGTGGCCGTCGGGGCGATTGGCTCATTCCACTGGCTCTTGCCGATGTGGGATTGTATGTCTGCGGATCAATGTGGTACTCCCAAAATCCATCGTCCGTCACCATCCCTCAAGGCGTTGACCGGTGGTCGATGTTTCAGCCCGCAGTCGCTGGCAAGATTTATCGAACTTTGGTGGGCTACCGAAATCGCAGTGCAACCGGAGTGGTTTTCGATAGTGTGATTGTTGACGAGCAGGGAAAGCCAGTTTTGGCGATTGAGGGTTATCGAGCAGCGCTCGTTGCGACAGGAAAGGGCGAATAGCAGCATGATTGATTTAACAGGACGAGTCGCATTGGTGACGGGTGGGGCACGTGGAATCGGGCGCGCGACAGCGTTACGACTGGCGCAAGCCGGTGCGGACGTCATAGTGAATTATGTCTCCAGCAAAACAGCGGCAATCGATGCTGCGCGGCAAGTGAAACAATTAGGGCGTCGCGCCTGGGTTGTGAAAGCGGATGTGAGTGAGGAGGAAGATGCTACGGCGATGATCGACTTCATCAGTCGGGAAATCGGCCAGCTTGATATCCTCATCAGCAATGCTGCCACCGGTGGTTTCCATGAATTGCTGGATGCCAAACGCAAGCACTTTGAACATGCCATGTCCACGAATGTGCTTTCCGTGGTGTACTTGGCCCGCGCTGCACGATCACTGCTCGTCAACAAGAGCTATCGTACGAAGATTATCGCTTTGTCGAGTCATGGGTCCGAGATCGCGTTACCGATGTATGGAGTCATTGGTACTTCAAAGGCGGCGCTGGAAAGCCTCTGCCGTCATCTCACCCTGGAACTCGGCCATTTGGGCGTGAATATCAACGTCGTGAAAGCTGGACTCGTAAAGACCGACTCCACTGCCCGGTTGCCCGATTCCGAGCGCATGTTTGCTCGACGAGCCGATAAAACGATGATGGGCCAGCGCACACTCGAAGCGAGCGATGTGGCGGACGTCATTCTGTTTCTCGCCAGTCCGCTCAGTGATCTGGTCCAAGGACAAACCATCACGGTGGACGGTGGCGCGGAGGTTCATGTGTGAGATTAGATGTTAAACTAATCTCATGACCGCCAGCTCTCGTAACAGCTCATCCCTGCCAGGAACGGAACCCGCTGCGCCGCACGTGGTGCAGCGACCGCGTTGGCGTAGACCGGCAATCTGCTTGGCACTGGTGCTACTCGTTTACGTGCCACTCTTTTGGACCTCGGGCGGCCAACGACAACTGTTTTACGATACGCTGCTACGCGGCTACCTACTGATCCCTGATCAATTAGTGGTCGATTTAGTTGATACTTGGCGGGGTGCGTCAGCACAGCAAAGTTCGGCACTAAGCTGGGTGGTTGAGCGTGGGACGCTGCTGAGTGTTAGTTTGATCTGGCTGGGAGCTGCATTGAGCGCGGGTTGGTTGTCGTTGCCCCTGAATCTACGACGTTCGTTAACTCAACTGGAAACCACCACACTTTCAATTGTTGTGGGACTGCAGTGGCTTTCGCTCTACACGCTGTTCGTGGGACTGGCTGGAGCATTGCATGTGCCGATCCTGTTTTGGTTGCCTGCGCTTGGATTACCCTTTTTAGCGCTCGGGCGACATTGCCGACTATGGACTAGCCAGCGGTGGCGTGAGCCGTCGCGTGAGCGACAGGCGCGTGAGCGACAGGCGCGTGAGCGACAGGCGCGTGAGGATGGCTGGCGGCAGCGGCCACTGTCTTCCGCTGGCTGGGCTCTGCTGGTCATCGTTCCCATGTTTTTCATACTCGTTTTGGCCGCAGTGCCACCCTGGGACTTTGATGTGCGCGAATATCATGCTCAAGTTCCAAAGGAGTGGTTTCTGGCTGGAAGAATTGGTTTTTTGCCGCACAATGTCTATGGCAATATGCCGCTAGGTGGTGAGCTGCATGCGCTGGCCACAACCATGCTGCTCGCCACGGACCTGCCCGGATTGAGATTCGAGCCCGCTTGGTGGTATGGAGCACTCGCCGGAAAAATCATTTTGGCTTGCTATTCCTTTCTCGGTGCCAGCGGAGTCCATAGTTTGGTGCGCCGGGCGGTCGGTGGTTATGTATCGAATCAAACTGATTTAGCACGCTGGTCGGCTCGACTGGCAGCGCTGGCTTACCTTGTCACTCCTTGGATCGTCGATGTTTCCATTACCGGGATGAATGAAGGAGCCGTGGCGGCCTGCTTCGTTTGGGCACTCTACGCCTGGTGGCGCTGGGATGAGGCACGGGGCGCCCGGTTAAGAGTTGATTCGACAGCAGTTGCAAAAGCAGTCACAAAAGCAGACGCTTGGGATGAACGCCGCTGGCTCGGTCTGACGGGCTTTCTGGCTGGGAGTGCAGTGGCCTGCAAATACACGGCGGTCGTCATGGTGGCTCTGCCGCTGGCAGTGCTTGTGATCTACTCCGCCTGGCCTGAACGTCGTGTAGTCTATCGTGGGCTGATGGTGTTGATCGTCGGAGCTGTTCTGGCTGCTGGTCCATGGTTTGTGAAGAACGCAATGCTCACCGGCAATCCGACCTATCCTCTGCTCTATCCGCTGTTTGGTGGTCGAGCGTGGGATGAGGCCACTCATCAGCGTTGGCAACGAGCCCATCGCGCGCCGCACGATGCCAGCGGTCATCAGTACCATCTCCAGCAATTCATGGAATCAGTACCAGTGATGGGCTGGCGGAGTGACAAGCTGAGTATGTTTCTGTGGCCTTTGGCGATGGTCGGAATCTGCTGTGCTCCGCGCGGCAGACTGAAAACCGCTCTGCTCACGCTGCTTGGCGCCAACGGTCTGACTTGGTGGTTGCTCACGCATCGCTTGGAACGTTTCTTAGTCCCCGACTTACCGCTGCTGGCCTGTTTGGCAGGGCTGGGCGTGGCAGAGCTGTCAGGTCGTCGCGAACGTCAATCGGTGCTCATATTCTTTACCCTTTCGTTCCTCTTGAATGGCATCTTTTTCGTATCGCCGGCCATGCTGGGTGATAAGCGCTGGTTGGTACCGCTGAAAGATTTTCGAACCGATAGCGTCATGCCAGCACGACTCAACCCAGTCCATCGTTATTTGAACGAGCATGTTCCTCTCGGCAAGCAAGCAGTGCTGATCGGTGACGCCGCAGTGTTCGATCTCGAGGTACCGATTACGTATCACACGTGCTGGAATCCGAGTCCACTCGACGATTGGCTTGGGCGCGGAAACTCTGATACGGCTGCGAATGCGCCTGCGCCTGCGCCTGCGAATGCGAATGCGGCTGCGAATGCGGCTGCTGCCGTGGCGACGGGGCCGGCGGTGCTACGCGAAGAGTTCAAGCGGCGGGGAGTTTCGCATGTTTACTTTCATTGGCCGGAGATCGCGCGCTATCGCTCTCCGGGCAACTATGGATTTCCCAGCGAGATTACTGCAGCTTGGGTGGAAGAGGAGTTGGTGGGGCGTCAGCGATTATTAAAGCCTGTCGATGTTCCCGGAGTACCGGCGGGAGATTCTTCGTGGGGCCAGCTGTATGAGGTCATGTCAGCGGCGGGTGACCCTCGGCCCTGATCACCCCTACGACCTTAAATCTGCCACACTCCCCACTGACCGTGATTTTCATCAACCTCAATGCGAATGGCTTGAGGGCGAAACGAGCAGCGTTCGTCCAGCGCTTCCAAAAGCCGCTCCCCAATATATTTTGCCAGCAGCTCGGCGGTCGTTTGCTCAATCGGTAGCAAGACACAATCGCCGCGCGGGAAGATCCAGCGACGCTCTTGAAACTTGACTTCCACCTCCAGCAGATCACTCGTCACTTGGATGCTGGGATGTCGCAGCGGCAACAGCATGTGATGGTCTAGTTCTGCGAGAATCTTGCTTAATTCGTCCCGCAGCGCAATGAAATCAACGACATACTGGTTTTCATCGAGAGGACTGCATACGGCCACGCGCACGCGATAGTTGTGCCCATGGAGTCGTTCACAGACATCGCGATTGAAGGTGATAAAGTGAGCGGCGCTGAATACGTGCTGCTCTTTCTCCAGTTGCACAAAAAATCGTTCCGTCACGGTCGCATTAGCTCCAGTCCGGTGGTAACCAGTTTTCCCGCAGAGCGACAAAGAGCCCGGCGGCAATCAAGTCGGCGGTCGTACCAGGATTTCGTCGATGACCGTCGGATCGCATCCAAAAGTCTAAATCGGCCAAGACGGCCAAATAATTATCATCGTCGTAGGAACCGGCGTCGAGTGCCATATTGGCGAAGCGCTGAGCCATTTGAGCTGCTTCCAAGCCGCACTTGCGCACAATCAAACTGTCGGGTCGAGCGGCCAACAAACGGACTTGCGTGTGAATGATGGCTTGAGTGAGTGAAGCGCCTGCCTGACGAGTTTCGATGAGCCAGGGGACGACTTCTTGCAGAACTTCCGCAAACTCGTTCGTGTACTGCTTCGCGACCAGATCACGATCTGCCGCCGCCTGCATGGCATCGAGCAGGCGAGCGGGCGCTGGTCCTTGAATGTCCATGCTGGTGGCTTGTCCCAGTCCGCCCGGTCGAGCTAGCCGAATCGCCTCATAGATTGCCTGAGCATCCGGTTCGCGCAGCGACTTTAGCACATCGCCAATCCCGCTCGCGATCGTGCTCGCTCGTGACACTGCGGCCAGGGGCGTGATCAGCAGCACCAAGCCCAGATTGGTGTTCGTGCGCACGACACTTTGCGTCGCCCGTACCGCAGCCAAGATCGTCGCGCCAACGCCACGTTCCGCCACGCGGTCGATGACTGGCCCAACCAAGGCCGCGCTGACTGCAAAATCAGTGAACGAAAGATCTTCAAAGTCGGCGCTGCGATGGACGTTGCCAACCTTCGGTGCCGTCGCCTCGAGCAGGCAGGCAAGCGTGGCACAGGTGCCGATCGAAAGTTGAGTCATCGCGTGGTTCCACAGAAGTGATAGAGAAAAATGCCGGTTGCCACTCCGACATTGAGCGAGTCGGTTCCGCGCTGCATGGGAATGGTTAGTCGCCGCGAGCAGGCAGCGGTCAGGTCCGCTTCCAGTCCATGGCCCTCGTTACCAAACACCAGCCCAAAGCGCTCACCACGTGTGGCCTGATCAAGCGGCTCGGCCTGTTCATCGAGGACGGTTGCCGCCAGTTCAATTTGCCACTGATCGATGAGTTCGCTGATCGTGGTTCGCAGTTCGTGTGGCTGAACGATGGGCAGACGAAAGACCGTGCCCATCGACGTCCGTAGCACTCGACGTGAAAACGGATCCGCACACCGCCGGCTTACCACGACCAAGTCCACGCCGAACGCCGCGCTATTACGGAGAATACAGCCCATATTCTCTGGATCGTGGATATCGGCTGCGACGACAACGGTGACGCGCTGCTCCTTGGTACCGGAGAGCAGCTCGGTCAGCGATGGTGGAGTCGGCCGCAGTCCACACGCCAACACTCCACGATGAAACTTGAAGCCGACAATGTCACTTACGAGTTTGGCAGGGACGATGAATACCGGAACGTCGAGCGGTAACTGTGGCTGCAGTTCTTCGACAAAACGTTCATCGAGCAGCACTGAGGCGACTTGTAGTGGGCTGGCCAGCAGCCGTTCTACCAGCAGCCATCCTTCCGCCACGAACAGTCCCGAATGCCGCGTAGGATTGGAATTCGGGAGGTCGCGATAAATCGCTAGTCGTGGATCGTCGATGTCCGCGATATAGTCCGGCGACATGTTCGCTGGCCGATCAGGCCAAGATTTCCTTGACGATGTTGCCATGCACATCCGTCAGGCGGAAGTCACGACCTTGGAAGCGATAGGTGAGCTTCGTGTGGTCGATACCGAGGCAGTGCAGGATCGTGGCATTCAGATCGTGAATGTGAACCGGGTTGGCGGTGACGTTATAGCTAAAGTCGTCCGTTTCGCCATGCACCGTGCCGGGCTTGATACCTCCGCCCGCGAACCACATGGTGAAATTCCGCGGATGGTGATCACGACCGTAGTTGTCCTTGCTGAGTGCACCTTGGCTGTAGATCGTACGACCAAACTCGCCACCCCAAATCACTAAGGTATCTTCGAGCATGCCGCGCTGCTTGAGATCCTTGATCAGAGCTGCCGTGGGCTGATCCATCGCCTTGCACAAGTTGGGCATCTGCTTGGGTAAGCTGCCGTGATGATCCCAGCCGCGGAGGAACACCTGGGTAAAACGTACACCTCGCTCCGCCATGCGGCGTGCGAGCAAGCAGTTATAGGCATAGGTGCCACGCTGCGTCACATCCGGTCCATACGACTCCAACACCTCCTTCGGCTCCTTCGAGAAGTCGATGAGATCGGGCACCGAGGTCTGCATGCGGAACGCCATCTCGTACTGTGCGATCCGTGACTGAATCTCGGGATCACCGGCGACATCGAGTCGTTTGCGGTTGAGCTCGGCGAGTCCATCGAGTGTATTGCGGCGGGCTTCTTCGGTGACCCCCGGCGGATTCGACAGGTAAAGCACTGGATCGCCGCTGCCGCGCAGTGACACCCCCGCATGTTTGGTCGGAATGAAGCCGGAGCCCCACAAACGCGAGAATAATGCTTGTGACTGCGATCCATTGGCCAGACGCGACGTCAACACAACGTAAGCCGGGAGGTCCTGGTTCGGACTGCCAATGCCATACGACAGCCAGGTCCCGAGGCTGGGGCGGCCAGGAATCTGACTGCCCGTTTGAATGTATGTGATCGCCGGATCGTGGTTGATCGCTTCCGTGTACATCGATTTCACAATCGCGAGCTCATCGACAATCGAAGCAATGTTCGGCAGCAGCTCACTCACCCAAGCTCCGCTCTTGCCATGCTGGGCGAATTTGAAAATGGAGGGAGCGATGGGGAACCGGTTTTGCCCCGAGGTCATCGTGGTCAATCGCTGACCGTTGCGCACGGATTCCGGCAAATCCTTGTCGTAATACTCTGCCATCTTGGGCTTGTAATCGAACAGGTCGAGTTGCGACGGGGCGTCCGCCATGAACAGCCAAATCACACGTTTGGCTTTCGCCACGTGATGCAACGCCGGCAATTCGCCCAGCGTCGCCGCTGGATTCGCGGGATTCGTTGCGGCGGCCGGTGCATCGGCAGCGAAGATCCGTGGGTTCAGCAGCGACGCCAAGGCTGCAGTGCCTACGCCGGCGGCGGCTTTTCCAAAAAAGTAGCGCCGCGTTTCCTGAAGCTGATGCTGAATGATGGGGTCCATAGGAGTCGTCCCTTATTGCTGATCGATTGGAATGTAGAGTTATTCTTTTGTAATCGTCTCGTCCAAATTCATGATCACGTTGGCCACCATGGTGAAGGCGGCGAGTTCTGACAAATCGAGTTGCTCATTGCGTTTTGAATCGCCGTAGGACAGCAGCTGTTTAGCGGCTTCGGCATTCGCCTGGAACAGCTTGAGCTGGGCTTCGTGAACTCGAGCCAGGACCGCGATTTCATCCGGCTCGGCGCGACGTGCTGTCGACATACGGAAGGCAAACGCGATACGCTCGGCAGGAGTCGCTCCACCCTCCAGCATCATGCGCTCGGCGAGCTTGCGTGCTGCTTCGACGAACTGCTTGTCGTTGAGCAGCACGAGGGCTTGCAGCGGTGTGTTCGTACGCGCTCGACGAACCGTACATGTTTCCCGTGAAGGTGCATCAAAGGTGGCGAGCGAGGGGGGCGGAGAGGTGCGTTTCCAGAACGTGTAGAGACTGCGGCGATACAGCGCATCACCACTGTCCTGTTTGAACACCGACGTATTGCTGCCGACGAAACCGACCGCTTCCCATAAACCATCGGGCTGGTAGGGCTTCACGCTCTTACCGCCCTGCCGCTCCACCAGCAAGCCACTCGACCACAACGCCGAGTCGCGTAGAACTTCGCCATCCATGCGGAAACGCGGTCCACGAGCCAGCAGTTCATTGGCGGGATCGCGCTGAGCGAGTTGTGGCGAGACGCGCGAGCTTTGCTGGTAAACGTGCGACATCATGATGTTCTTCAGCAGTTGCTTGACGTTCCAACCACCTTCCATCCAGTCGGTCGCGAGATAATCGAGCAGTTCCGGATGCGTGGGCTGCTGGCCTTGCGAACCAAAGTCTTCACTCGTTTTCACAATCCCCGTTCCAAACAACTGTTGCCAGAACCGATTCACCGTGACACGGGCCGTCAGCGGATGATTGGGGTCGACGAGCCAGCGGGCCAGCCCCAAGCGATTTACCGGGGCACCGGACGGCAGCGGCGGCAAGATCGAAGGAACGGCCGCAGTGACCTTATCGGCCTTGCGGTCATACTGACCTCGGACCAGGATGAAGGTATCGCGAGGCTGCGGCATGTCCGCCATGACCAGCGTGGCCGGCACCGAGTTATCCAGATCCGTACGCTTCTTCGTGACATCGTTGATCTGATTCTGCAAGCCATCGAATTTTGGCTTCGACTGCGGATAGACAAATTGCAGGAAGTGATCACGAATCACCTTCTTCTGTTCGTCGTTCCGCTTGTCTTCTTCCACCTTGATGGCCGCTTGGACCGGTCCGGGCAGCGTGGACTTGGTCTGGGCCTTCTCATAGGCGACCCAGGCCTTCAGCGAGTTGAACGACTGACCATCCTGCGGAGTGCGAGTGACGGAACCGGCCTTGTCCCAGAAACAAGTGCCGCCGAATTGCGTGAAAGCCCAGCCGTTGACGAGTGCGCCGGGATTCAGGCCCACCTTGGCTGCCTCGACTTCCAGTCGTACCCATTCACCCACCTTGGGCAATTCCCCCATCACGATGCGGCTGGGCGAATTCGGTTGCCCCCACGGGATCATGTCAGCTCCCCAGGTCGCGCGGTGCTCCCAGCCACCGTCGTTCCACTGCAGCATGATTTGCTTGGGCGGATCAGCTGGATCCAAATAGACGTAGGCAAACAGCTTGTCGCCTTCACCGATCTTGAGCGGCTGAGTGGCACCGGTGAAAAAGTGTTGGCTCAAGGCCGGCGCTTTGCGGCGAGTCGCTTTTTCTCCGCTGAAAACAGGCTGAGGCTTGGCGACGAATTCCCAGGGAGAATCGCCTTCCAATTTGGCACCTGCCGGAGCGGCATCCTCAATCCAGACGTACTCGCGCGGTTCACCCGTGGGAGCTGCCGGAGCTTCCGGTGGCTCTTGATATTCCACCTTGGCTAACTCGTCTGTCATCTGCTTTCGCAGGGCGGCAATCTGATCGTCAAAGGCCTTGAGCTGAGCGGTGGTTTCCGCCGTCGGGATCTTCATGACGGGAGGCGTCAGGAGCGCGTTACCATCCATCGCCGGATCGGCAGCTGCATTGAAGAACGCATACAGCTGGTAAAATTCCTTCTGCGTGATCGGATCATACTTGTGGTTGTGACAGACGGCGCAGCCCATCGTCAGGCCCAACCATACCGTCGATAACGCCTCCGTGCGATCAACTGCGTAGCGCACCAGCACCTCGTCGTTGATCGAACCACCTTCGCTCGTCGACACGTTGCAGCGATTGAAGCCGCTGGCGACTTTTTGGTCGAGCGTGGCGTTGGGTAGCAAATCGCCGGCCAACTGCTCGACCGTAAACTGATCGAACGGCAGATTGTTGTTGAAGGCGTTAATCACCCAGTCTCGATACGGCCACATGGAACGTTCGTTGTCCAGGTGCAACCCGTGAGTGTCGCCGTAGCGCACCGCATCCAGCCAGTAGCGCGCCATGTGCTCACCGTAGCGAGGTGATTTGAGCAGTCGATCCAGCACGCGCTCGTACGCCTCCGGAGCGTTGTCGGCCAAAAAGGCATCGACCTCGGCCGGCGTAGGTGGCAGACCGGTCAAGTCCAACGTGGCACGGCGAATGAGCGTCACCTTATCAGCGACTGGCGAAGGTGCTAAGCCCTCTCGTTCCATTCGAGCGATCACGAAGCGATCAATTGGGCTGCGCACCAGATTTCCGGTCTTCACGTCCGGCGGCTGCGGTTTACTCGGCTTCACAAACGACCAGTGATCCTTCCATGGTGCGCCCTGATCGATCCAGGTCTTAATGAGCTGCATCTCGGCTGCTGTAAGTGTTTTGCCCGAGTCGGGAGGCGGCATCTTCAGGTCGGGATCGGTGGATTCCAATCGCCGCACAAGTTCGCTCTCGCCGCTTTTGCTCGGCACGATCGCCTGTTGGCCGGACTCAAGTTTGGCGAGGGCGGTGTCGCGTACATCGAGTCGCAAGCCCGCCTTACGCTCCTGATCGTCCGGACCGTGACACTTGTAGCAGCGGTCGGATAGCAGCGGGCGAATCTGACGAGCGTAATCGATCGTTGGGCCTTCGGCCGAGGCGACCGAGCCGCTGACGAGTGCGAGCGATAGTGCGAGCGCCCGCACCGAAAACATCGCGGTGGCAAACCGCGAAAGTCGGTGGGAGCCATCCCGTGTGACGGGCGAGAGCGTTCGAATCGAGGAAGCGAGGCGGGGCGTAATCGAGCACGCCGATCGCAGCGTATTCATCGAGTTAACCTTTCCTTGAGGCGGGACCTGCGACGGAACCTTCGACCAACATCAGCAAAAACCGGCAGGCAGTGTTGCAGTTCAACAGCGAACACCCAGTTCATCTCTCGGGAGCACCCAACAGGCAGCTCTCCAGGTAAGAACCGGAAGACCCTCTATTAATGCAAACTGACGAGCAATTGTCCAGCAAGCGGAACGAGTTACAGCATCGGTGGTAGCTGGGACTTAAGGGTTAGTGGCCGACCACCACGTGACAAATAGAGTTCGTAGAGTTGGTAATTCAGATGGGTTTGTGCGAAAAAAACGAGCGTAGTGGCGGGGTAAATGCCCACACAGCACAAAGCGGCGCCCAGGATCGCAAGCCCCATCGAACTGGCAATTAAAAAACCAACGGAGAGTATCATTTCCTTCCACACGCGGCCGATGAAGTCTCGGTGCCAGCGGAAGTCGGTGGCGGCGCTCAGTTCTTGGGTCATTTCCGTCGAGATCATGACTGGGATCATGACGAGGTTGAGCACGACCATGGCGACGATGTAGAGGACTCCCATCAACATGAATAGCAGCACGGCAAAGATCTCTGACTCCCTGCCCGTGTCACCGGCAACAGCCGAAAGCAGACCAATCCCAAACAGGGCGACGAAGGCCACGGGCAACAGCAAGAGCGATACCAGTAGAGCGCCGAGAAATGGCCAGATGCCGCGCTTAAGGTAGTCGCCAAAACGCCCAAAAACAAAATCAGGATAGGGACCATTGGGCTGACGCGTGTGTAGGTGCTCAAGCATCTCACCCATGTAACCCAGGCCAACGATCGGGCCGACAACGGGGATCAAAAACCAGCAGACAAACGACAACGCCACATTCGTCAGCCATTTGGCATGCTCAAAAATGAACTGGTAGCTGCGCAGATACTGCATGCCGGTGAAGGGTGGCGGGGCGGGGCCGGTGTTCATCCCACCTGTGCTCGATGGCGAGTTCGTCGCCATCGTCGGCGGCAGTTGGTGACTCTGCGAGGCATACGGATTTGGTGAGTCATTAGACATGGTCGCTGAAGGCCTTCCCGCAAAAGCGAACGATGATGGGCACTATGCCGTTTGGCGGAACTGAATGTCATGGAGACGACGGTAAAGTTCGCAGCGACGAAACAGCTCTTCGTGCGTGCCACAATCCAGAATTCTCCCGGCATCCATCACCACAATACGATCGACCAGGTCCAGTGTCGAGAGTCGATGCGTGATGAAGATGGCCGTTCGGTCGACAATAAACGTCTCCAGCGTCTTGTGAATCAAGTGCTCACTTTCAATATCCACCTGACTGGTCGCTTCATCCAAGATCAGAATTGCAGGATTCTTCAAGATCGCACGTGCCAGAGCGATCCGCTGCCGCTGGCCACCCGATAGTCGACTCCCCCCCTGCCCGACTACGGTCGAGTAGCCATCTTCCAGTTTGTCCATGATGAACTGGTGCGCGTGAGCCTGTTTGGCGGCGGCGATCACTTGCGCTTCGGTGGCCTGGGGGGAGCCATAGCGAATGTTGTTGAGCACGGTATCGTTGAAGAGCTGAGTGTGCTGCGTCACTAAACCGATCTGCCCACGCAAATCCCGCAGCCGCGCCTCGCGTAAATCAACATCATCGACGCGAATCGAACCGCTCACCGGGTCATAAAACCGCAGCAGCAAATTAAGTAGCGACGTCTTACCGCAGCCATTGGGCCCTACCAGTGCCACCTTCTCGCCCGCTTCAATGCGCAGGTGACAGTCCCGCAACACTGGCTGGTCTGCCTGATAATGAAACGACACTCGATCAAATACGATTTCCCGAAAAGGCTGCGGGATCGACCGCGGCGACTCGGCATCGACAATTTCCGGCTCAATATCCAGCACCGCAAACAAACGATCAGCTGCGGCAAAAGCGCCTTGAATTCCGCCATAGATATCGGTCATTTTCCGCGCCGGATCGCTCACTCCCGCTAGCAATCCATAAAACAGCAGCAGCGAGGCAAACGAGAGCGGTCGATCACACATTCGGATGCCAAACAAATGCGTCTCCTGATTCAGCACCAAATAAGTGCCTGCCAAAAGCGCCACCGAAATCACGCCAATCCCCAGTAGCTCGGTGATCGGCTTGGTCAGCGCATTGTAAAAGGTGATGCGCATCGACTTGGCATAGAGTTGCTTCGAGACACCATGGAAGCGATTCCGCTCCCACCGCTCCATGTTGTACGCCTTCACCGTCTGAATCCCCGAGAACGCCTCGCTCAGGACATGAAACAAACGCGTGACTTCTTCCAGCGCACGGCGATTGGCCCGCTTGATCGATTGCGACAGACGCTTGATGAGATAAATCGCTGGCGGGGCCAGAAGCAACGAGAACAGCAGCAGCCGCCAACAGATCAGCGATGCTCCCGTGACGCAGGCTAGCATCTTCATCGGCTCGCGGATGCTGTTGCCAAAGACCTGAGTGATGCCGAGTCCGACCGCGCCTGCATCTGCCGTGAAGCGCGCCATGAGCGCGGAGGTGCTATGCTCACTGAACGACTTCAAATCCATTTTCAGTGTGGTACGAAAACAAAGCTTGCGCAGATCGAATAGGGTGAGTTGATTGAGCCGCTCGACCAGCACCAGATCGAGCACCAGCATGAAATCCTTGATGATCGTGGCCAGAACGAGGAAGCCGATCAAAATCAGCAGCGTCGAAAACGGTTTCGTCGGCAGATAATTGTGGATCAGTGGCTGTAACCACTGATAACCCTGCAGAGCTTGCTGTTCGGCGAGCAGCCGCGCTTCTTGCATCTGCAGCTGTCCGCGAGCATCACCGGTTGGCAAATCGGCGGTTGCTGAATCGTTCGCGGCACGCAGCTCGGCGATGGTCTGACTGAGTTCCGCCTCTTTGGCCGCTGCTTTTTCGATCTTGCCATCGATCCACTCATGCATCGACTGGCCGCTGAAGATCACTTCCACGAAGGGATAGACGATCCCGATGTTCGCTCCCCAGAGAACGCCCACGATCAGCGACGAGATCAAAATCCCCGCGAGCGTCCCGCGATAAACGAGCGCCATTCGGAGCACACGACCAAAATTCTTCATAACGCGACCATCCATGGCCACTAGGGGAAACATCCGAGGGCCGGTTTTGTACCAGATCCGCCCCGATTCACCAAGCTCGAATCGCGGCGGCGAGATACGAGGGGATGGGGATACTGGGTGAGAGGGGATAATGGGTGGACAGGGACACAAAGTCGTGGCGCACGGAGACGCAGAGGCTAGGAGAGGGGTATCGTGACGCAGGGCGTGGAGATGGCTAAGATTACGGGCGATCGGGAACAGCTGACTGCTTGCGGCGAACTCCACAAAGGGAACTCGATGCCACCCAAATCTCGGACAATTGCCTGTCTGGCCTGCTGGCGCGTGCTGCTAGCTTGGGCGCGAGCTAGAGCGGCACAGGCGGTGACTGTTCGGCTGTTGCTCGGCCTCGTCCTTGTGCATGGGCTGGCACGAGCGGATGGTGGTCGTGATCGTGTCTGGGCGGTGGAGCCGGACGCTCCGGTAGCACGGAAGGTGACGGGAGAGGTTGATTTTTCTCGTGACGTGCGTCCAATCCTGGCGCAGCACTGCTGGAGCTGTCATGGACCGGATGAAACGACGCGCGAAGCCGGCTTGCGGCTTGACCGGCGTGAGTCCGCGGTGCTGGTGCGACCGGGCGCGCAGGCGGCGATCGTGCCCGGGCGACCGGCTGACAGTCCGCTCATCGCGCGCATCGAATCGCGTGATCCCGATGAGGTCATGCCTCCTCCCGCTGCCAAGAAACCACTTACGGAGCTCCAGCGCGCCACGCTGCGGCGCTGGGTCGAGCAGGGGGCTGAGTACGCGGGGCACTGGGCGTTCACGGGGCCTGTCGAGCGGCCTTGGCCTACGATTCGTCAGCGCGATGCGGTTCGCAGCCCGATCGATATCTGGATTCAAGCCGCCTTGGAGCGTCGCGAGATCACTCCGTCCGCACCCGCACCGCTGGATTTGCTGGCGCGGCGAGCGGCGCTGGATTTGACGGGACTGCCACTGGCCGAACCGCTCGCGGACGAAGAACGTGCTGGGCCTGATGCCTATGAGCGACTGGTTGATCGTCTGCTCGCTTCACCGCGCTATGCCGAACGGATGGCGATGCAATGGCTCGATGCCGCTCGCTATGCCGACACGAACGGGTACAACAACGATGAAGAGCGCACGATGTGGCCGTGGCGTGATTGGGTGATCACCGCCTTTCAGCGGCAGATGCCGTTCGATCAGTTTTTAACCGAACAATTGGCAGGTGATTTACTACCCTCCCCTACCCTGGATCAACAGGTTGCGACGGGTTTTCATCGCAATCATGCGGCCACCACCGAAGGGGGAATTATTGAAGAGGAGTATCGGGTTGAGTATGTAGCGGAGCGCGTGCATACCACGTCGTCGGTTTTCCTCGGGTTGTCGCTGCAGTGTGCGCGCTGTCACGATCATAAATACGATCCTCTTTCGCAGCGCGAGTACTATCAGTTTTTCGCTTTTTTCAATCAGCTGCCGCATGTGGGGGCGACTGCTGGTCGTGCGGGTGCAGCGGAGCCGACGGTGAAAGTTCCCACCACTCAGCAGCGCCGGCAACTGGAACAACTGGCCGCGCGCCAGCAGCAGCTAAATCTTGCCTGGGAAGCTCAGCAGCAGTCGCTCGATCAGCGCCTGGCGGCTTGGGAGGAGAAGTTAACGGACGAAGAGCGACAGAAGCTGGGGCCGGGTGACTTGCAACTGCACTTGCCGCTGGATGAGCGAGATGGAGAGCCGGTGATGGATCGAGCGGCAGCGCCACCGCGAGCATTTACGGTCGTCGGCAAGGCCCAGTGGACGGACGGGCGATTGCGGGGCGCGCTGAAGCTAGACGGTCAAACATATTTGGACGGCGGATCGTCAGCCGTGTTGGCGGCGGATCGTCCCTTTACCCTGGCGATCTGGCTGCGACCGGCGAACGACGGAGTGGCGGCGGTGTTGTCAAAAATGGATGATGCTGGGGCGTTTCGTGGCTATGACATCACGCTGGAAGGTGGTCGCATCGCCCTGCATCTCATCGATCGCTGGCCCGACGATGCCATCAAAGTACAAACGAAAAACAGCTTGCCACTGCAGGACTGGCATCAGTTGACGATTACCTACGACGGGTCCCGTCGAGCGGCCGGGGTGACGCTTTACTGGGATGGTAAGCCGCAAGAGCTGGAGTTGGTGCGCGACTCACTTCGCGGCACGCTCGCGACGGACAAACCGTTTCACTTGGGACGTCGGCAAAGCTCACTGCCTTATCGCGGTGAGCTGGATGATTTGCGAGTTTATGGACGAGCGGTAACGGCAGCCGAGGCGCTGGAGCTGGCTCAGGGGGCCGAGCTGTCAACGGGCCAAACGCTACTGGCCGTGAAGCCTGGGAAGCGAACTCCGGCGCAGCGCGAGCAGCTGCGACGTTTTTATCTGGAGCGCATCGACGAGCAAGCGCGGCAACTACAAGCGGAACTGGCGGCGCTCCCCAAGCAGCGCGAGGCAATCGAGAAATCGGTTCCGCTGGTGATGGTCATGCAGGATCAGCCCACGGCGCGCGTGACGCAGATCTTGCGACGCGGTCAATATGATCAGCCGGGTGAAGCGGTTTCGGCGGCCGTGCCGACTGTTTTCGCACCGCTGGAGAAAAGGACGCCCGCGAATCGTTTGGCACTCGCGCGGTGGCTTACCGCCACGGCACCAGCTCACCCGTTAACGGCTCGAGTGGCCATGAATCGCTGGTGGGAATCGTACTACGGGCAAGGGCTGGTAGAGACGCTGGAGGATTTCGGTTTGACCGGCTCGTTTCCCACTCATCCAGAACTACTGGACTGGCTCGCGCTGCGACTGCTGGATTCAGGGTGGGACACGCTGGCGATGCAGCGATTGCTGGTGACGACAACTGCGTATCGGCGATCGTCACAGGCGACGGCGGAACGATTGGCAGTAGATCCGAAGAATCAATGGCTGGGTCGCGGTCCGAGATATCGACTGTCGGCGGAAACGGTACGCGATCAGGCGCTGGCGGTGTCGGGGCTGTTCGTCGAACGGCTGGGGGGGCCGAGTGTGAAGCCTTATCAGCCCGACGGTTTGTGGGAGGATGTGACGGTCGAGCGGCGTCATAAGTATGAAGCCGATTCCGGGGCGGGGCTGTATCGCCGGAGCATGTACACGTTTTGGAAACGTACGTGTCCACCACCGACGATGAGTGCCTTTGATGCGCCGTCGCGCGAGACCTGTACGATTCGTCGTGCGCGTACAAATACGCCGCTGCAGGCGCTGGTGCTGCTGAACGATCCGACCTATGTAGAGGCGGCGAGGAAGTGGGCTGAAGCGATGCTGATCGCGCTGCCCGGGCGAGTGGGAGCGAACGCCGGTTCGAATGTGAATGCCGGTTCGAATGTGAATGCCGGTAGAGCAGGTGCGGCCGACACGGCTAGCGGGGTGAGTGGTGATGCCACGAGGGACAAGTCGGAGCCGACGGCGCTGGATCAAAGCCGAGTGCGCTGGCTGTATGAGCGACTCTTGAGTCGACCACCGCAGGTAGCGGAGGAGGCGGTGGTGCTGCGATTATTGGCCGAGTCGCGAGCGCTGTTCGCGGCGGAGCCGGAGCGGGCGAGTAAGTTGCTGAGTGTTGGTCGAGCGGCGCGGGATGAGCGTTTCGCGCCCAGCGAGCTCGCCGCTTGGACGATCGTCTGCGATACGCTGTTCAACTTGGACGAAGCAATCACGAAGCCATGAGGCTGAAGGCTGAAGGCTGAAGGCTGAAGGCTCTAGGCTGAAGGCTCTAGGCTGAAGGCTCTAGGCTGAAGGCTCTAGGCTGAAGGCTCTAGGCTCTAGGCTCTAGGCTGGAGGGCGTTGTTCCGGAATCGCGGAGCGATGGCATTTGATAGCCAAGCGTGTCAACGGCTGGGCACGGTCCATCGCTCTCTTTTCACCTCGAAATCCGAAATCGCGGAGCGATGGCATTGGATAGTAGCCAGGCCTGCCAACGCCTGGAACTTTGCTGGGCTCATCACTCGCCGTTCCGGGCCATCGCGCCGCGATTGCAGTGATACTGGATGCAATCCCAACGAGGGCAGAACAAATCCCGGAAAAAAACCGCACGGAAAAACCAGTTTTTGGACGATAAACACATTGCTTGATATTGTCAGGCGGACGAACGTCCGCAGGCATGATCAAACAGAAGTGAAAAAAAATTGCGAATAGCGAGTTGAGTCAGACGGAGCGGAGTAACCCTCCACCAGCCGCCTTGACAGTCTCGGTCCCTTCGCAATAATTGCTTTCACTCCACGGGGGATTAGCTCAGTTGGGAGAGCGCTTGCATGGCATGCAAGAGGTCATCGGTTCAAGTCCGTTATCCTCCACTTTTTTAAGTCCTTGCTCTAACTTGATCTAAGTTACCTGCCGACGTTCGAAGTGCAGCATAAGAGAACCCTACTCAAACGGGTATAAACAGGTAGAACGCCTGTGAGTACCAAAAAAGGGTTGTCGTGCCGCACTTGTTGACTCGTACGCCTAAGCTTCGTCGCCATGCGAGCGGGCAAGCTTTCGTGTCCGTCTCTGGACGGTCGATCTACCTGGAATGGTAGGGCTCTCCTGAGTCTTTTGCTTCCTATCGCAAGTTTAGGAACGAATGGAAGCCTGCGCCACTCGTGGCCATGGTGAGCGACCGTGATTCAGCGACCGTGACAGGGTACCGGTTGGCGACCAGTTCCTACTGGATAAGTTCCTTGCGCATGCCGAAAAACGCACGGGGTGTAACTGGTCAGTGACACGGACGTTGATTAGGCGCTCCCGCACACTGGCCCCCAATCGTGACAATCTGGTTCGAGTTCAGCGGCGGATCGTATCCAGCACCAGTAAATCCCGAGCGAACCACGTTCAAGTCAGAGCACTCCCTTCTCCCCCGCAGGAAAAAACAGGGAGCGACGCTTCGGCAAATTGACTCCCCTTTTTTTCCTGTGGGGGAGAAGGGTGGGGATGAGGGGGCTAATGAGGCCAGAAGTTAGCAGGCAAGCCAGCAGGTTTTACTCATTGGCTTGTAGCGAAATGGCTGCTATGTGCTGCGATGTTTATCCATGAATCAAGCCGGTGTGCGTGCTTCAAGCGGCGCTCTAGCCCCTCACTCCCAGCCCCTCTCCCCAATCAGAAAAATGGCATCTTATTTCAAAATCGATAACAACCTGATTTTTTGATTGGGGAGAGGGGAGCTCGTTTCTTTTGAGGAATCATTTGACCACAAAACAAAACCTCTCCGAGCGAGTTCGCGACAAGGTGGTTTTCATCCCCAACGGATCCAACGCCGGCCGAGTTTTTTCACTTGTCGATCGCAACGATCTGCGAGCCACGCTCGGTCTGACTTCCGAACATAAAGTCGTGGTCTACATCGGCCGCATCGCCGTCGAGAAGAACTTCCAAGCCCTGATCGATGTCCCGTACCACCTCGACGAGTCCTGACACACCGTGATCATCGGGCTCCGGTATGTCCCGCTGGAGCGTATCAGCCCGCGCGTCCACCTCCGGCCATCCCAGCGCTGCATCGGCAACTGGCTCGGCATCGCTGACGTGCTTTTCCACTCGAGCGATTACGAACCCCACAGCTTTGACATCAACACGGCTTGGCTCGCCGGCATGCCTCTGGCTTGTGCCCGGAGATACCGCCCTTGCGCCCGGAGCTACGGCCTCATAGTTGGTACAGCCATCGAGGATTTTTTTCTAATACATCTTTGATTTAGGCCGTTACATCTGGATGATTGCGGATCGCCGAACTTACCAGCGTTATCAAAGTCGCCGCTCGCTCACCACCCGCGACGCTACCCACGGATAACCAGTTCTTGCGTCCCACTGCCACTTGACGCATCAACTGCTCGGTATCGTTGTTGTCGATCTGTAGTGGGCCCCAAAGGCTGGACAGGTGGAGTGGGCCACGTCAACCTCGACTGGCCTTGTGCCTGTCGGCAGTGCGACTTCTTCGGGTTCTTGTTCGCCGCCTGGTTCTGAAACACAGAGGCACAGGGGTCACAGAGTGTGAGGAGGCGGCAAAGTATCAGAGCCATTCGCCCACAAACATTCGCCCAAAACGCTTGAGGATCAATCCTGTAAGCGTTCGTCGGCTTAGGAACCTTCCCGTGCTATTAAATCACCGCCTTAGCGTTTAGTCTTGGTGGGTGGTGAGGGGCGTTTGCCGTTCATGTTGTCGGGGCCTTTTTTTTCTGGTGGAGGCGTGCGACCATTCGAATTCATCTTCGTCTTCGGACCGCCCATTGGATTGCTGAAGCCGTTATTCAGTCCGAAGGCTGATGACTTGTCACTCGCACCTTTTTCACTCGCACCTTTTTCGCTACCGGTTGTGCCCGCCGGGCTGATGCCACTGGGCTGAGTACTACCAGCACCGCTGTTCGTGCTGCTGCTTTTGCTGCTGTTGTCCTGTGACTCTACTTTGGTACCGCTGTTACCCGTGCCACTGCCACCCGTGCCACTGCCACCCGTGCCACTACCACCCGTGCCACCGCCTTCGGTGGTGGCGGTGCCGAGTGCGTAGACGGTCAGTTCCATGAAGTCGACGTTATTCTCTTTGGCGATCTCATTTAATCGCCGAAAGGAATCACGCACTTCTTGCGGTACCTTGCCGCCGCGGATCTCCTCCACCCAGCGAAACTGATCTTGTACTTCGGCATACCCGCGCGGACCAGTCATCACGTAGACAAAAAACGGATACTTCTTTCCGGCAAAATCGATCGGTACCGTAAATCGTTTCATGCCTGAATCACGCTTTTTTACTTCGGCAGTTCCGCTGCTCGTCGACGTCGTCGTGCCTGTCGTGCTGGAACCGCTCTTGCTCTTATCATCTTTCGATTTGTCGACCGCAAAACGTTCAAAGAAATCGCGTTCTTCATCCGATGCACCGCTGGGGACCTGTCCCTTGCGAGGCAACCTGCCCGTCAACCGTGACAGCCAATCTTCTTTCCCGAATTGCCGCAAGCGAATCGTCCAGCCTTGTAGCAAAAGCGGCTGCATGAGTTCCACATCACCGGTCTCAAACCAAGCATCTGCCGCCTCGAAACAAACTCCCGTATAAGCATCTTTCAAATACCAATCCCACGGTCGATCCTTGAGCCACACCTGACATTGCTTTGTTATCGCCTCAATCAACTGCTCGGCCTCTTTGCGTTGCCCTTGCTTGATGAGTGCCGTGGTGAGAAAGCGAATTTGCTTTACGAGACTGTTCCATTCATCGTTCTTGCGTAGTTGATCGTAGCGAATGTTTTGGTAGCACTGCTCCCAGATCTTCTCGAGCTCGACATAGTTTTTGTCTTCGTACAAGCTCGCCAGTCGCAGATCGACCGCGCGTGTGAAGTCGGCCAGATGATTCGCTTTTTCTGAATTTGAAGCAGCCGAATAAACGGTGATGAGCCGGGTCACCAGATCATTGTGAATCGCTCGCAGCGGATCGGTTTTCGGCAGATCCTCCAGGCCGGTGATCGAGACATAAAAGTCGGAGGCGGAGAAGATAGCGACGACGCCATTTAATTGCATCTGCTGGATTTCAGGCAGCTTGGCCTGTAATGTCGTAACCGCCTCGGATTTGCGTGCGGCGGTTGCTTTGGCGTCCAAATAAGCGGCAAACTGTTTACCAAATTCCTCTCCCAGATTTTTGCCGATCAACCAGACATCGCCCGCCGCGAGTGCTCGAGCGACCCACTTTTCCGCTTCCGCCTCATCCTTTTCCACACCTGTTCCCGACCGATAAAAATCTGCGACCTTGCGCATCGCTGCCGTATTTCCCGCCTCCGCGGCCTTACGAAACCATTCCAGCGCCTTATCTAGTTCCGGCTTTCCTTGAATTCCTTCGGCGTAGAGAAATCCAATGTTCCGCATGGCCGTGCTATTGCCCTGCTCGGCGGCCAATGTGTTCCACCGCAGGGACTCCGACACGTTCCGCTCCATGCCTCCGATGCCGTCACTGTAGCCATAAGCAATAGCAACTTGTGCGAATGAGTTACCGTTGTTGGCAGATTTCTTGAGCCATTCCAGGGCGACTTTGGCATCTGGTTCGACGACGAGTCCTTCTTGGTAACAGCGGCCCACGAAAAGTTGCCCGATGGGATTACCGCGTTCGGCCAACTTTAACCATTCGGGGAATCGCGAAGTGGCATGCTGATTCAGGAAGACAATCGAGCCGTTGCCCAGGTCGAGATTTCGTTTGAATTCGGCGAGCTCAGCGTCGAGTGGATTGGGGCCAGCGGATCGCCAAAGCATCATCAGCGCCAGGATCAGTGCCAGCGCGGCTCCCACGATTCCGGCTGGCTTGAGCCAAGCCCGGCGAGGCCGAGGACGCATCTGCGCTAGACGTGTGGCACCACCCAGAGAGCGATCGGGATCGTCCGGCTGAGTCTCCAGGATGGTCTTGGCGACGGTCACCAGTTTGTGAATGTGGTCTTCCAGAGGTCTGGTGAGTGCATCGAGCCAGTGCGGGGCACTCAAGAAAAACTCGAGAGACTTCGACGGCTTAATATCTTCCACTCGAAACGGAATCACAGGGATTCCTTTACTCACTCCGCGTTCCACTTCTCGCAGCACGTGCGGGGAGGCATTCGAGGAGGCCGACAGCACGATCACCATCATGCGGCTGGCATTGATCGCATTGAGAATCGACTCGGCATATTCCTGTCCGGGGCGAATATCACGCGGAGCGATCCAGCAGCGAATACGCTCCTGCTCCAGGATGCCGCAGATCGCATCGGCGATCGTTTTGTCCTTGGAAGAATACGAGATGAAAACATCGCGCAGGGCGGTGGCCAGCACAACATCTTTCGCCGGCGTGGCTGCTGGCTTGGCAGCAGACTTGGTGCCGTTTTGGGCAGCAGGTTTCGCCGGAGTCGTGGTGGATGTTTGGGTATTATTCTGAGGAACTAGTGGACGAACTGTTTGGCTAGCTGGTTGGCTGCTTGATCGACCAGCTGGTTTGGTGGCCGGTGGGGCAGCGGATGGCCTGTTGGAGACCGAAGAAGCCGACCGCGTGGGCGGCGTGGAAGTTGTCGCGAAGGGGTTGCCGGTCACGGGCGCTGCTGGCGTCACGGGCGCCGCTGGCGTCACGGGCGCCGCTGGCGTCACGCGCACCGCTGGCGTCACGGGCGCTGCTGGCGTCACGCGCACCGCTGGCGTCACGGGCGCTGCTGGCGTCACGGGAGCGAATGGCGAGGCAGTCGTGGGCGTGTCATCCAGGATCAGGGTTGCGGTCACGATATCATCGTCGGGCGGCTCGGTGCTCGAAGAGCCGCCAGAAGATCTGTTGCTATCGCTGCCGTCGGCTTTACCTGCTGTCGCCGATTTGGATTCGGCATCCGCTCCGGCTTCACCGAACAGTCCGCGCACCTTGGTCGCGCGATAGCGTTTTTCGGATCCTACCTCCCAAACGGTATCCGTGGGAGCGATCTTGCCGGATGCTGCAAGCGCTCGGAGTGCTCGGCCCGATACGGGACCATGCGTTACGCCCTGAGACTCATAGTGATACTGCCGCGAGGTACTCGATGCATTCATAGATCACATCTTCGGTGGGCCAAATTGTTCGTAGTAACGATCATGGAACGGATTCGTGGCTGGGCCAACGGCATCCTCATTCACCAACCGCGGCTGGATTTCGCCCCACCATTGATCATAAGCGTTTCGCAGCTTTGTTACTACGTCGGGGTGCTGAGCACTCACATCGGTTTGCTCGCCGCGATCCTCGACCAGGTCATAGAGTGCTCGGTTTTCCACCAGTCGATAGCGCTGATTGCGAATCGAGCAGTTTTTAAATTTTGCCTGTTCGACTTGGCCTTTTTCCCAGCGACCGACGTGCGTGACGAGTGTGCGATCGGTCCACGGGGCCTGCCGATCGAGCAACAGAGGCAACAAGCTGCGACCTTCAACTTGGGCTCGCACTCGGGAATCTCGCAGCGGCAATTGTCGGGCGATATCGACCAGAGTGGGAAAGATGTCGATATGAGCGGCGAGCTGCGTGACATCGACGCCGGCGGGCAGCGTCTGGGGCCAGCGCCAGAAAGACGGCGCGTGCGTGCCACCCGAATACATCGTTCCTTTGCCGCCTCGATAGCCACCGTGATAGAAGTGCGTGTGTGTACCACCATTATCACTGAGAAAAATCACCAAGGTTTTCTCGGCGGCATTTTCTCGGTCGAGGAATTCCAGCAAGCGCCCGACATTCTCGTCGATGTTCGTGATCATGCTGTAGTAGGCCACATCGCCGCGACTTAGTGCTTTGCCGCCGATGCTCTTGCCCTCATACTGCTCGTCGTACTTCGGGCCGGGACTAACCAGGGGCGCGTGGGGCGCGTTGGGTGTGATCATCACGAAAAACGGACTGTATGCCGTACTGGCTTTGGGATCATCAGGTTTACTCTCGGCATGCTTTTGGCCATTCAGGCGAGCTGCCATCCACTTCATCGCCTGATCAAAAAACAGATCGGTACAGTAGCCTTTGGTGGTGACAAAACGTTTGTTGTGCCAGAGTGTTGGATTGTGATATTTGTTGTTGGGCGCGTCGCCACAACTACCGGGATAGGTTTGACCAATCCCGCCCGCTCCATGAATGAACACTTCGTGAAATCCGCGCTGTTGAGGCTGATAGGCATCCTCGTCGCCGAGGTGCCATTTGCCGAAGATTGCCGACAGGTAGCCCGCGTCGCGTAGCACTTGAGGCAAGGTGATGGTGTCGAGCGCCAAACGCTCACGCTCCTTGATGGTATGAGTCACGCCATTTTTAAATTCATGTCGACCGCTGAGTAATGCGGCACGAGTGGGCGAACAAGTGGGACTCACATGGAAATCCGTGAACCGTACACTCTCGCGATGCAGGCGATCCAGATGCGGTGTTTTCACGAGCGGGTGACCGTGAGCAGCAATATCGCCCCAGCCCATGTCATCGGGCATCACGAGGATGATGTTGGGTAGGGGGCCACTGGAGAGTCTGCTGGGACGCGATTTCAGCGGAGCTTCGTCCGCTAGCAACTCGGTCACGACCCCGAGCACGACCACGAGGCTCCAGATCCACATCCACGGTCGCAGCAGTTTTTCACTGCGCGTGACCGGTTGGCAATTTCCCAGCTTCATCCGCGAGTACTCCTGAAATGAGAGCGAAGTGTCGCGGATCATTGTCGCGGATCACGGGACGAAAGCAATGATTATCCTTGGGGCTAGAGGCGCTGCCATGAACTGACATGTTGCTGGCCCTTTGGGCTGGGGCTTTCTTGCTTCAGGGTGTTTCGAAAACAAAAAACGAATCTTGCCCACACGTTCAGTGCACAAACTATTTGAAGCTCAAAAGGACCAAAAAAACGTTCCCAGATTTTTCGATCATCCATCCGGGGATACTCCTTAGCGGAAGTCGCGCGCGGGTGAATGAATTGGGCCGAGGGTGGTGGAGAGGTCTTCCAGGCGATTGACGACCAGATGGATCACGGAATCGCGACGTTCAAGTTTGCCGTGAGCGATCCAGGCCGGGCTACGCCGAGCGATCGTGTAATACTGCTCCCAGACCTTCTGACGAATCACCAGATTGGCAGCTCCCGTTTCATCTTCCAGAGTGACGAAGGTGATTCCACGAGCGGTACCAGGTCGTTGACGCAGCAGCACCAAGCCCGCCACTCGCACTTGTCGGTCGGGCATGGTTTGCGCCAGGCTGGCCGCCGTGCGTACTCGTAACCGACTTAATTGTTCTCGAAAAAAACTTAGCGGATGAGCCTTCAGTGATAAGCCGGCTGTACGATAGTCGGCAAATACTTGATCGATGCCCGACATCGTGGGCAGGCTGGCAGTCGGCTCGTCGTGGTCCAGTCCTAATAACAGTGGTTGCTCAACCGCCTTCTTCTCTTGTGCCAGCGCCTCCCACAAAGCCGCTCGACGGTCTAATTGCAGTGACCCAAAGGCATCGGCGTCCGCCAAGTGACTCACCATCGCTCGGCCTAGCTTCGTACGTGCGGTGAAGTCATCGAGTGACCGAAAGGGACCAGCGGCCGAGCGGGCTTCTAGAATCTGATCAACCACTCGACGCGATATACCGCTGAGTAAGCGCATTCCCAGTCGCAGTTCATCTTTGCCGGTGGGGCCTTCGAGTGTGCAGTCCCAGTGGCTGTGATTGACATCTACAGGGTGCACTCGCACACCATGTCGACAGGCATCCTGAATCAGTTGAGCGGGCGCATAAAAACCCATCGGCTGGCTATTCAGCAGAGCGGCGGTAAAAGCGGCGTGATAGTATCGTTTCAGCCAGGCAGAGACATAGACCAGGAGTGCAAAACTGGCGGCATGAGATTCGGGAAAACCATATTCACCAAAGCCTCGAATCTGAATAAAAACCTGTTCCGCAAATTCACGACTCAAGCCCCGCTCTTCCATGCCGGCGAGCAGTTTCCGGCGAAATTGATCGATGATCCCCGGACGTCGCCATGCTCCCATCGCTCGTCGCAGTTGATCCGCTTCACCGGGAGTGAAACCGGCTGCTACCACCGCCAGGCGCATGGCCTGCTCTTGAAACAGAGGCACGCCGAGTGTTTTGTGGAGGACTTCACGCAGTGCTTCGGTAGGGTAAGTAACGGGTTCGTTGCCACTGCGCCGTCGCAGATAGGGATGGACCATTTGCCCTTGAATGGGTCCTGGGCGCACAATCGCCACTTCGATGACCAGATCATAAAAGCAGCGTGGCTTGAGCCGCGGTAGCATACTCATTTGAGCTCGGCTTTCGATTTGAAATACGCCCATCGTGTCGGCTTGCGAGATCATGTCATAGACTCGCGAGTCTTCGGCGGGGATATTGGCCAGAGTGAGTTGCCGACCATGTCGCTGCTGGATCAGCGCGAAGCATTTACGAATGGCGGAGAGCATGCCCAAGCAGAGACAGTCGACTTTGAGAATGCCGAGTTCATCGAGATCATTTTTATCCCATTGAATGACGGTCCGATCAGCCATGGCAGCATTTTCGATGGGCGCTAATTCGCAGAGTGGTCCATGAGTGATGACCATCCCGCCCACATGCTGCGACAGATGGCGCGGGAAGCCGATAAGTTCCGAGATTAAATGGATGAGGCGCTGGCCCAGGGGCGAGTCGGGATCGAGCCCCACCTGCGAGCATCGCTCGGCTAGTCGTGGTTCATGACGATAACCCTCGACCTGCTTCGCCAGTGCATCAACTCGATCGAGTGACAAGCCGAGTGCCTTACCGACATCGCGCACGGCGCTGCGGGCGCAGTAGGTGATGACAACAGCCGTCAGTCCGGCACGTTCGCGACCATATTTTTCATAGAGATACTGCAGCACTTCCTCACGGCGTTCATGTTCGAAATCAATATCAATATCGGGCGCCTCGTTGCGCTCACGACTCACAAATCGCTCGAATAACACATCGCTGCGCGCTGGATCAACGGAGGTAACGCCAAGGCAATAGCAGACGGCAGAGTTAGCAGCGGAACCGCGGCCTTGGCAGAGGATGCCTCGCTGTCGCGCGAAGCAGACCATGTCCCAGACCGTCAAGAAATAAGGTTCATAGTGCAATTCGGCAATAATCTGTAATTCATACTCGAGCAGTTCACGAACTTTAGCGGGAATTCCCGCAGGGTATCGTTGCCGTGCTCCTTCCCAGGTCGACTGATTCAAGTAGCTGGTCGGTGTGTGACCGGGTGGCACCAGTTCCTCGGGATATTCATAACGCAGTTCCGCAAGTGAGAAGTGGCAGCGATCAGCCACTTCGCGGGTGCGAGCCAGGAGTGCGGGAGCGGCTGCAAAGGCGGTGTGCAGCTGTTCCAGTGAGCGAAGGTAGCGCTGAGCGTTGGGGAAGCGACGAGCGGCGAGTTGGTCGACGGTGGTACCGAGTCGGATGGCGGTAAGGACTTCGGCGAGTGGCTGGCGCAGAGGGAGGTGGTAACGCACATCACCGGCGGCCATCAGTGGGACGCGAGTCTGCTGAGCGAGTCGTTGCCATTCCGCCAACCGGCGCTCATCATCCGGCCCCTGAAACAGTTCTGCCAGCAGATAAAGCCGATCGCCAAACAATTCGCGATAGGTAAGTAAGTTGTCGGCGGAAAGCTGCGTTGAGGGTAGAACGCCGGCTATCAGGCCAGCCGAGTAGGTAGCGAGATCGTCCAGGGATAGGAGGCATTCTCCTTTCGTTGCGCGCCGGCGTCCGACGGTGAGCAAGCGGCAGAGGCGGGCGTAGGCGGGGCGATCGGGGACCCAGACAACCAGAGGCGGAGCGTCGGTGAGATGCAGTTCAGCGCCGACGATCAACTTGATGGGGAGCTGTTTAGCGGCGGTATAAGCTCGGACAATCCCAGCCAGGCTATTGCGATCGGTAATGGCCAGTGCGTGATAGCCGAGTTCCGCTGCGCGCGGCAGCAATTCATCGGCATGAGCCGCTCCCTCCAAGAATGAAAAGTTGGTTTTGCAATGCAATTCCGCGTAAGGAAACATAGGCGGCAGTCCACTTCAAGAAAAAAGACCATGGAGAAACCAGTGCAGGTGAGTGGGCCCGGGCGCGAGATCGCGATAGAGCCAAAAGCGCTGCCCGGCACTCGTTTCCACTCGGTAGTAATCACGACGTCGAGAGGGACCGCGCCACCAACCCGTTTCAATTCGCTCAGGTCCCCAATATCGAGTCACACGCCAGGACTGCTGTTGCCACTGAAATGAAGCGGGAGGACCATCATGAGCAAGCGCGACCACCGCAATCGCTTCGGGGGGATGTCGCAATTCACAGGGGCGAGCGGCAACGCTACCGAGTGGTCCGAGTGAGGCAAGTTCTTCGATCGGATCGAGAGATGAGGGAGGGGTAGGAGCAGCACGCGAACTGCGAGCAGTACGAGTGGTGCGTGTGGGATGGGGAGATCGCTTGGGACTTGCAGAACGTTTGCCACCCACTGCCGGTTCGTAGGTAAAGGCAGACTCGGGTAATGCCTCGCGACGCAGTTTCGGTCGCAGGACGGCAGTTAACCCCAAACGACTGCTCAGACGTTCCAAGAGGTCTCCCAGTTGTCGTTCAGAATCTAGCGAACGATCGTGATCGGCGAAGAGCAAGCCTTGGCGCGTTTCGAGGGTAGCCGTCAACGTGGCTCGTAATTGCAAGCGGCCGATCGCTTGTGACCAGCGACGCTGCTCCCACTGCGTGGTCAGCAACTGCAGGATATGACGTGGCGCAGCGGTGGGGCGAAAGAGTCCGACGGAACATTCGATCGGTGCATGACCGGCACAGTCAAGTCGGACGTCGAGTCGCAAGATGCCCTCCGAACGTTGACTCAACTCGCGCGTTAAATCCACCAGCAGACGTTCCGCGAGTCGCTCGAGTACCTGAACATCCTGAGTAGGTTCCTCCAAACAATAATCCACTTGGTAACGTGGCGGCGGTCGTAGCGGTTCGATCTGTTCTAACTGCCGACCTTGGGCTTGATCGAGTCGCTGCAGGAGCTGAGGGCCGAGGCGCGAGGTGAGTGCAGTGCGGGGAATGGTTTGTAACTGCGCGATCTGATGGATACCTAGTTGACGCAGCAGATCGACGGTCTCGGTGGGCAGTCGCAAGGCGGTCACAGGCCGATCGGCGAGCGCCTGCAGGAGAGTTTCGGGGGTTAGGATTTCGATGGTGGGCGACAGTGAATTGGGCGACAGTGAATTGGGCGACAGTGAATTGGATTGGGGCGAAGGGATCTGGCGGCGGGGAAACATTGCGCAGGCCCAAGCGGCCCCAATCGTTGGCCCAATCGCCACTCGTCCCCAATACTGTTGAGCTCGACAGGCGTCGATGAGCTGTTGGGCGAGTATTTGTTCGCTGCCGAAGAGGCGTCCGATGCCGGTGACGTCCAGGAGCAGGTAGCGATGTGAAGTGGGGGCGGTGGAAGCGGGGGTAGTGGAACTGGAAGTGGGGGTAGTGGAACTGGAAGTGGGGGCTGGACTGGAGCCACTGAGCGTTTGCCAGCCCACGAACGGACTGAAACGCTCGCAATCTAAAGCCAGCTGGTGGAGTGCTGCTTGATCGGCGTCGAGGTCGTGAGGCAGGAAGTGGGGGTGAGCTGTGGTGGTGTGTCTGCGAGCGAGTGCGCGGGCTTCGGTCAGAGGCATGCCAGGGCGTACGCCGACTTGCCAGGCGCGCCGAGAGCAGGCGGTTACGAGTTCGCCGCGTCGCGCATCGCGCTGATGGAGCACCAGCAGTGTCTGGCCGCTGCCGCTGCTGCTGTTATTTCCACCGTGGTCCGGCGAGGGCTGCGCATTCAGCTTGGGCTGCGCATTCAGCTTGGGCTGCGCATTCAGCTTGGGCTGCGCATTCAGCTTGGGCTGCGCGTTCAGCTCGGGCTGTGCATTCAGCTTGGGCTGCGCATTCAGCTTGGGCTGTGCGTTAAGCTCGGGCTGTGCGGCGAGTAGTCGTTGGATGGGCCAATTGGGAAGTGCCAGGCACAGTAGGCGTGGTAGCATGACCAGGAACCTCTCGTACATTTCCCGAGTGGTCATCCATCTCGATGGTGAGGGGAGGTTTGGGGTGACCACCGCGGCAGCGCGTTAATTCGATCGAAAGCCAGCGACTGCTGGTGCCGGGTGAGGCGCGTGCTGCTCCGGCAGGAGTCACTCGCCACTGCACGTCAGCCCAGGAGGGTTGGCCGAGGTGCCGATCGGGTCGCAGGAGCAGGCCGAGTGAGCCACCTTGTTCGGCGGCTAGTTGTAAACGCCGAAAATCGGGACTGGCCAGCTCATCGCAAGTCAGCCAGACGGCGCCCACGGCCGTGCTGCGCAGCGCCTGATCAGCCGCCCAGAGCTCGTCCGCCACCGTCGACGCTCGTACGACTAGCACCTGTTCGCTCGGAATTTTCCAGGGTACGAGTGCCAGTGGGTAGAAGCGGCGGGAGCGATCGAGGACGACGAGTTGTCGGCCGAGGGAGCAGGCATGTCGAGCGGCCAGGATCACCAGGGCACTCGTGCCACCGCCCGGCCCCGGTTCCAGCCATTCAATCAGTGTGCCAGGACGAAATCCGCCGGCGGGCAGGAGCCGATCGAGGATCGGAGTACCACTGCTGCTGGTGGCCTGGTGGTCGGGGCGGCGCTGAGTTTCACAGCGGGCGATCTGCTCCCGCAACCGACTGACCTGAGCCAGCCGGTTGGCGATCGCGGGGGACTGCTCTGCAGTGGGCAGAATCGAGTTCAGGTGGTCAGCCGAGTTCATTTTCAGCGCTACTGGGAGCAAGTGAACAGAATGATACGCTTGTACAGATAGCAAGAGTACAGGTTATGTATACGGCTGTCAACTAAGTCTGGAGAGGGCTGCGAGGAGTTTTTCCGGCGGTATTGGGGTTGTCCGATTAGCCACCGTTCTTTAGGATTCCCCCCCAATCGGTCGCTGATTCAGTCCCTGTTTCGACTCGCCGCGCTCAAGGAAGAGCCCTCCATGTCGTCTGTGCCGTTGTCGTCGTTTGCCGCCCTGCCCGCTCGCCTGCCCGTAACCTGGGCCCTCACCGCCCGTGATCTGCTGGTGATTGTGCTGGTGAGTGGTGTGGTGTTGTTCACGAATCTCGGCGGCCCGCGGCTCTGGGATCGTGACGAACCTCGTAACGCCGGTTGCGCTCGCGAAATGCTGGAACGCGGTGACTGGATCACACCCTATTTCAACGCGGAGCTGCGGACTCACAAACCGGTGCTGCTCTACTGGCTCATCATGTCCGCCTATCAACTGTTTGGCATCCATGAATTCTCGGCCCGCTTTTGGTCCGCGGCACTCAGCATCGGCACCGCTCTGCTCACCTATCATCTGGGGTGTCGCTTGAGTGATCGTCGAGTGGGGTTCTGGGCGGCGCTAATTCTCTCCACCACGCTCATGTTCGATGTGGCTGGTCGAGCGGCTACTCCCGACGCACTGCTGATCTTCTGTGTGACTTTGGCGATTACTTGTTATGTGCACGGCGAGTTGACACCGGCTACGCTTGGCCAGTCTGATTGGCGGCGTCCCCTGCGACTGCGCACGGCGCTCACAATGTATGCCGCGATGGGCCTGGCGATGCTCGCCAAGGGCCCTGTCGGACTGGTGCTTCCCACCGCCGTCATCGGCATGTTCTTACTGATCATGCGCCAGGTTCACGAGGACGTACCCGGAACTCCCGCCGCGACGATTCCCGAGCGACTTTGGGGCTGGTTACGGGGTGGGCTGAACTGTTTTGCACCACGGCACTTTCTCAGTACTTGCTGGGATATGCGTCCGCTTTTAGCGCTCAGCGTCTCGCTTTCCATCGCCGCTCCGTGGTACCTCTGGGTGGGACTACGAACGGATGGCGAGTTCCTGCGTGGATTCTTTTTTGAGCACAATGTAGGCCGGGCCATGCAGTCGTTTGAGGGCCATCGAGGTGGTGCTTGGTTCTATCCCATCGCGATCCTTGTCGGATTTTTTCCCTGGTCGGTTTTTGCTGCACCCGTGCTGCTTGATCTCGCTCGCCGCCTGCGTGCACCGGCCGCTGGCGATCGAGCTCGCACTGGTTTGCTGCTGGCCATTTGCTGGGTAGGAGTGTGGGTGACGATCTTCTCGATTGCTCGAACCAAGCTGCCCAGTTATGTCACTCCCTGTTATCCCGCGTTGGCTTTGATCACTGCGGCCTTTCTGGTTCGCTGGATCGATCGTGGTAGTGCGGTGAGTGAGCGGTGGAGTGTGGCAGCTTTAGGAGCGTTGATCGCGGTGGGCGTCGTGCTGCTGGTCGGTCTGCCGATCGTCACGGAACGTTACCTGCCTCAGGATGGTTGGTTAGGACTACTGGGGCTGCTGCCGCTGGCGGGCGGGAGCGTGGCTTTGTTCTGGCGCCGCCATGGGCGCGATCGCGCCGCATCTGCGACCGTGTTGGGCACGGCCGTGGCCTTCACAACCATGCTCTGTGCCGTGGGGGCTCAGCGAGTCGATTACTACCAGCAGAGTGACCGGATTTTAGCGGCCATTGAACGACAGGCGGCACAGCAGGTTATCGAAGTTGGGGCCCTGGGTGGCCTGGAGCCATCTTGGGTCTTTTATGGTGGTCGTGCGATTCGTGAACTTTCAGTCGATCCCGCTCAGGAGTTGACCGCCGCTCAAGTGGCCCTGCAGTTCTTCGCCGCGGGCCGATCGTCGACGATTCCGGCGGCGGCTGCTGGCGATGACGCCTTCGCCAGTCAGCGGAATTCCGCTGGTGATCACAATCAGGTTCACCCTCTGCGGCGCTGCTTGATCACGACGGATGAGCAACTGCGCGAATTGCAGCATGAGATGCCGGGGCGCTGGGATGTGGTCGCCGCCGCACCAAGATTCCTCAAGCCCGGCCGACTGCTCCTCATCACTCTCGCTGAAAATCCTCCGCCGCTGTAACGAGTGCTAGCAGTTTGGCTTCAGCAATCTCCATCGAACTCACGGGATTGTCCGCGAACGTCGCGAAGCCACAGTCGGGGTTCAGCAGCACGCGCTCGCGTCCCAACAAGTTACAAGCTCGTCGGATGGCGGCCTTTAGTTCTGCTACGCTTTCTGCTCGCCCTGCTTCAAACGCCGCGCACTCGATGAAACTCAGTTGATCGACGGCTGCGTCATTGTGGGTGGCGCTAAGCTCGTCGAATTTCTCTCGGACCATGCGGCGAGTGTCAGCTTTTAATTGTTGACGTCGCCACCAGGCTCCGATGTTGCATGGGCGAGGGCCAAGTTGTGAAAGCCACGATTTTTTCGAGTCGTGCGAGTCGTGCGATTCGTGCGATTCGTGCGATTCGTGCGATTCGTGCGATTCGTGCGATTCGTGCGATTCGTGGTTCGCTTTGGCCGTGGCATTTTCGAGGCTGAGCGGATTACTTGCCGATGCAAAAGCGGCTGAAGATGCGATCGAGTAAGTCGTCGGTGTAGATCTCGCCCACGACTCGTCCGAGCTCGTCCAGCGCGAGTCGCAATTCAGCCGCCACGAGAACTTGTGAGTCCGCTCGTTCGCTGAGCGGAATGGCCTGCACGATCGCCTCAAGGGCGGCTGTGATTGAGTCGCGACAACGCGCGGCGGTGCCGGCGACGACGGTCGATTCATCGTCTTCGAGCGCGGTGAGCTGCTGCGCGATTTGCTGCCGCAGCTCGGCTAGTCCCCAATTCGTCTGGCTGCTCACGACACACGCTCCCTCGAGCCGCCGCGCGATGAACTGCCGTTCCCGATCACCGTAGTCTCGCAGTTCCGCAACTCGCTGCTGTATCCAAGTACGCGACGTCGAATTGGTATCTAAAACCTGGCCGCGAGTCTCCGCGGGTCTTAGCAAATCCTGTTTGGTGGCGACGACCAAGCGGTTGGCGACTGGTTCGAGCAGTTGCTGGCATTCCCAGGAGCTGAGTGGTCGAGTGGCATCCAAGCAGAGAAGTTCCAGGTTTGCCGTCGCCTGCTGGGCCTCTCCCAGCTGCGCCGCCACCTGTGCGATCGATTGCTCAGGCAAATCAAATTCGACCCCTGCGGTATCGATGAGCTGGCAGGTTCGACCAGCCAAGGAAATGCTGCGTAGCAGATAGTCGCGTGTCGTACCTGCCAGAGGCGTGACGATAGCCGCCGTCTCACCTGTTAGAGCATTGAGCAGGCTGCTCTTGCCCACATTGGGCAAGCCGCGCAGAACAACTCGCGGGGCGCCGCCCGCTAATTCGCGCTGCGGCCAATGCCGGCTGATGGTGTGCAGTTCCGCAGCGGACCTTTCCAGCAATGCGCGGAGTGCCTGGGGAGCGATGAACTCGATGTCATCCTCCACAAAATCCAGTTCCGCCTCGACGTGTGCCAGTGCATCGAGCAGGTCCGAGCGAAGCCGCGTCAGCTGGTGGCCAAGACCGCCGGCAAGCTGTTGAAGGGCGACGTCGAGTTCCCGGTGGGAACGGGCATCGATCACTCCCAGGACAGCTTCCGCCTGAGTCAGGTCGATGCGACCCGCCAAAAAAGCCCGCAGCGTGAACTCGCCGGGCTCCGCCAGTCGCGCTCCCTGATGATGCAAAGCTGCCAGGAGCGAGTTGACGATTGGCGGCGATCCGAGGGTATGAAGTTCAGCGGTCGGCTGACGCGTGTAACTGGCGGTACTGGGCCACCATGCCAGCGTGAGGGGAATGGAACCGAGCGGTGGTGGAAGCTGGATCGTACCAGCAAAGCTCCGAGCCACGCGACTGTCACGCCAATCACCGGGCGAAAACAGAGCGGTCAGGCAACTGCGTGTCGCCGGGCCGCTAATGCGCACAATCGATCGACCTCCGGCGCCCGAAGCGGACGCCGGAGCACAGATCGTATCATCGAGACGTAGCGACAGTGGTCGAAACAGCGGTCTTGCCCTTACGCAGAATCTTATGCTCAGCCAAACTCCACAAACTGGAGGCAATGAAGTAGACACACAGACCGGCGGGCACTTTGAAGAACATGAAGCCCATGAAAATCGTCATGTACTTCATGATCTTCTGCTGCATTTGCGTCTGTTCGTCCGTGGCCGGTGGCGTCATCAACGACTGATTGACCAGGAACAAAATCATGGTGATCACGGGCAGTAAATTCATGAATGGGCCCAGATAGCCCGTTTCGTCGGACAAGAACGAGGGCAGATAATCCGACCAGCGAAACAGCATGTCGGGACCAGCCAGATTCGAGCACCATTGCCAGCTCGAGACGAGTGGCGCTTGTCTCAATTCAATATCAATCGACAGACAGCGATAAAGTCCAATGAAGATTGGTAACTGACAGAAGGCCAGAAGGCAGCCACCCAGAGGATTGATGTTGTGCTTGCGAAAAAGTTCCTGCTGCTTCTTCACTCGTTCCTGTGGGTTGTCTTTGTAACGTTCGCCCAGCAGTTTGAGTTCCGGCTGTAAGGCTTGCATACGCTGTGTGCTTTTGGTCGCTCGGTAGCTGATCGGGAGCATGCAGCTACGAACCAGCAAGGTCAGCATGACGATCGCAATACCGTAGTTGCCGACGATCCAATAGAACAGATGGAGAATGCGAGCCAGTGGCCGGGAGACAAAGCCAAACCAGCCATAGTTGTTTAGTTCCGCCAGATCGAAAGCCGAAAGCTGATCGGTCTTGGCACCACTGTAGCGCTCCAGAATATCGGCATGCTTCGGACCTGCGAACAGGACATAACGATGCTTGAGCGGCGCCTCGCTGGTGATCTTTGTAACTTCACTAACCAGTTCAAAGCCGACATTGAGGGTGCGGTTGTGCGAAGCGGGAATCTGCTTGACATCGCCTAAGCCAAAAGCCGTTGCTCGACGAAAAATCCCCGGTCCACCATCCTTACCCTGCGGCATGAGGACCGAAGCAAAATATTGAGAGTCCACTCCGATATAACGAACCGCTCGCTTGTCCTGTGCCTCGTCTTCGGTGATTAACTTGGTGCGTGGATCGCGCGGATTACTCACGGCATGCTTGTGAATGGCGGGAGCATTGTGCCAATCCGGACCACCCTTGGCGGTTCGCAGAACAACGTCACGAGCCCCGCTTTTGCTGATGTACCACCAACCTTCGAGCGGCAAACCATTGGGACCTTCCAGCCGATACGCAACTTGTCGAGCGTCACTGTCAATCGTGCGAATTTCAATTTCCAAATCCAGGTGATAACCCGCTGCAGTCTCGTCCGCCAAGGCGCTTTCCTGGAGCTTCGGTAAGGAATAACGCTTGTAGATTTCGAGCTCGCCGGACTGCCCGATTGCGGCCAAGGTGTCTTTGTCCACTCGGAAGCGAAACTCCACGGAGCCCTCATCGGCTTTCACAATTTCCCAACGCCCGTCGGCGAGCGAGGGCATGTCATCGATGACTTTAAATCCACGTTTGATCGTGGCCGATTTGGCGCCCGTGGCAATGGTGTCGAGTTCCAGAGGAAACGAAAGCGGAAAGCCGTCTTCGGGATCAAATTTTGATTGCTGCTCGGGACGAATCACCTCGAGCGGGTGCCGGTCTAAAGTGACGGTAAAGCTGAGTGGCTTGGAGTCCCGGAGGACACCAAGCTCGACGGTCTTTCCGGGGCGCAGATGCTCCAGTTGATGTTCGAGCACCAGATTGCTTGGGGCCGGCTCGCCGTCAATCTTCGTGATGATGTCGCCAACGCGCAGTCCCGGCTCCGCGACTCCACTGGCCGTGGCGAGCGCGGCCGGTGTGCCGGGACCGACGGCTTGAATTCGAGCGCCGCGTCCTTCGGCGTCCACCGCAAGGACCAAGTGCCCCAGGTAGCCTGCGGGGTTTTCCAGATCGCGATAGTTGGGACTCGACAGTTCCACCCGCTCGACGGCAGCACCACGATTATTGAGAGTGACCAGCAGCCGGTAGCCGGATTGTGGGTCGAGAGAACCGAGAGTGACCCACTGCGGACGAATGGTGGGAACGGGAGGCACGGCCGGATCGGTGGCGGGCTTTTCGGCGGGTTTTTCAGCGGGTTTTTCAGCGGGCTTTTCGGCGGAGCTTTTTTCCGCGGGTGACTTGTCAGCGGGTGACTTGTCAGCGGGTGCGGCATTCTCGGCCCCCGTTTTTTTGGCCCCCGTTTTTTCGGCGGGGTCGCCGGGCTGAGCGTCTTGACCCCCGGGGGCGGCAGCGGGATCCGACTCCGCGGGCTTCGCGGCGACGGGCGTCGCCGGACGCTGCGGGCGGAGTTTACTTTGAATGTAGATTTGCCCGCCAATTAAGAGCATGGCGACAGCAAAGAAGGTAGCGAGTCGTTTATCCACAGGTTAGCGTCCTTCGCGAAGCCGGTCGCCCAGGTAGGGATCGAGCTCGGGGATCGCATGAATCTTCGAAATCGTGGTTTCTAGCGGATAGGGCACGCGCCGATACTCCAGGCGATTGCCATCCAGGACGACGTAACAGGAACGTCCGTCTCCGTCGCGGGGTTGCCCCACGCTTCCTACGTTGATCAGGAGTTTGTCGTTGTGCAAGGTCCAGCGGCCACCGATATCACGGGGAGCGAGAAAGCGTCCTTGAGGGGTGAAAATACCGGGCACATGGGTGTGACCTTGGAAGCAATACTGCGGCACCAGCTGAAACAGTCGCTCCATTTTGCGACTGTTGTGAATATCGTCCGGAAAAAGATACTCGCTCAGCGGTTGGCGCGGTGTGCCGTGGACGTAGAGTCGGTTTTCATCGGCGAAGACCCACGGGCGTTGCATGAGGAAATCGAAACGCCGTTTGGCCAGTTCCGGATCGGCGGTGGGCTGCTCCAGCTGGGACCGTGTCCAGAAGATCGCCCGCTCCGCACCGCTACTGAAACCATCAGGGCTGAAGATCGCTGCCTCGTCATGGTTGCCGAGAATGCAGAGATCGAATGTCATGGCGATGTCGAGGCACTCGCGGGGGTTGGGGCCGTAGCCAATCACATCCCCGAGACAGACAATGCGCTGGACTGACTGCGCAGCGATGTCAGCCAGGACAGCCTCGAGGGCTTCCAGGTTTCCATGGATGTCGCTGATGATCGCTAGCTTCACGCCAATCCTCGGCCAAGCGCCAACCTCCGCTCGGCCGACCGAGCATGGTGGCGGGGAATCGCCTGGGAAAACAAGATAAGAACGGAATTTGAAACCTGAAGTCTAGGAAGCGTAGCGGCTTTCGGTCAAGTGGCAACCTCGCTGCGAGCCAGCCACCGCTCGACCTGCGCATCAACTAACTCCGGCACTTGCAGCATGCGTGCGAGCGTCCCCTGCACGTCGTACGGCACTCGCCGAAACTCGATCCCATCCCCATCCCACAAGACGTAGGAGGCGCGAGCGTCTCCATCGCGCGGCAAGCCGACCGAGCCGGGGTTAATGATCGCTTTGCCGGGCGCTGGTAGGAATCGCTGAGGAAACTCGGCAGCGGCCTGAAACAGGCCCGACTCCAAGAACATCCCGGCCACATGGGTGTGACCGACAAAGCACCAGCGGTCGAACAGCGGCCAGAGGCCCGCCATCTTTTGCTCCTGGCCACTATCCTCCGGAAACAGATACTCATGAATGGTTGAACGTGGCGAAGCATGCACCAGCAGCACCCCATCCCGTAGCTGTTGACGCGGCAGTTGCGCCAGGAAATGACGACGGCGAACGTCCATCGGCCGTTCGTCACCAACCCTGCTAAGGTCCAGTAAAGCGAACGAAGGCGGCTGATACGCAGGACAACGACTGAGTGCCTGATAGGTCCATTCCGCCGTCCGCTCGCTGGCCACCAAGCCCACGCGTTCGGCGACGGGGACCGTAGTCCAGCACGCCGGATAGGCGTAGAGCACCGCCGCATCGAAGTTACCCAAAAGACAGGTCGCGAACGTCATCGCGAGGTCTAAGCACTCCGCCGGTTCGGGACCGTAGCCAACCACGTCTCCCAGGCACAGCACTTCGATCGCTCCCTGCTGCGCCGCATCTTCCAGCACGGCCAACAGCGCAGCCAAATTACCATGAATGTCGCTAACGATGGCACGCATGAGACTGGCTCGTGTGCGACTAGCGCCCGCTGATCAAGCGATCGCCAAGCATGTTGTCGAGTTCGGGAATGGCGTAGATTTTGCGCGCGGTTTTCGACGCGTCATACTCCACGCGTCGAAAGGTAATCGTCGTGTCGGTCAGAATGACGTAACAAGACCGCGGATCCTCGTCACGCGGCTGACCCACGGAGCCGACATTCACCATCAACTTCTGATTGCCGAGCGGGTAAGTAAAGACCGCCTCATGCTCGGGACTGATAAATTCATAGTTGGAGTCGGCCACAAATACGCCCGGAAGATGCGTGTGACCTTGAAAACAGTACTGGGGAACCTTGCCAAACAGCGCGTCCATTTTACGCTGATTGTAAGCATCCTCGGGAAATACATATTCATTCGTGAAATCACGCGGCGAACCATGTACGAACCAGAACTGATCCTCCTTCTTCAGCGCCGGCAACATCCCTAAAAAATCCCACCGAGTTTGAATCTGGGACTTCGATCCTAAGGAATCCAGTCGATCACGAGTCCAATAAATCGCTCGCAGCGCCACCGGATTAAAACCGTTGGGGTCATACATCGCGGCGACATCGTGATTGCCTTGAATTGTCACGGTGCATTTCTTCATCACCGTTTCCACGCAGTCGCAAGGGTCCGGACCGTAACCGACAATGTCGCCCAAACAATAGATCTCGGTGATTCCTTGGGCACTGATATCAGCCATCACGGCGGTGAGTGCTTCCAGATTGCCATGGATGTCGCTGATTAACGCTCGCTTCACGATCACAACCTTTCCGATGTTGCCCGTCGCCACCTGCCCTGTTCCCCACGTTTTATCCGGTCACCCCTCGCTGGTCGCGGTGAAGTAACTCTCCGGTGGATTATGCGCTCGGCGCGCAACAACTGCGGAAGTTCAGGAGTCTGGGAAGTTTAGGCGGAACTCGTTTAGGAATCAATAGTTGGTTGACGGGATCAAAACGTCCCACCCACCCGGCATTGACTCGCCTCAAGCTCCTAGTACACTACGTCAAAATTATAATTTTGATGAATCGAAAAAACTTGTTTGTTGTCTCGAATTCGCTCCTTCGGTTGCCTGAGCACGATGAGACTTTTACTCGCCGCTCTGCTTTCGACGCTGATCCTGGGAGTCGTCGGCGCGTATCACACGTTCCGCGAGCTTCGTCCGGCTACCACGCTCGAAATACCTGCACAACGACTCCTCGTCTGCTCCACGACCCAAACCGCCGATTTTGCTCGGCAAATCGTCGGTGATCGCTGGCGGGTGGTGAGCATCTTGGCACCGGGACAAGATCCACACCTGTATGAGCTCAAGCCGGGCGACGCGACACTCGTGGCCAAGGCCGATCTCTGCGTGGAAAACGGCTGGAATCTGGAAGGTCATGGCTGGATGGAGCGGCTGGCTCGGGGGGCTGCCAAGCCGCTGGTGACCTGTGTCACGGGCGTCCAGCCGTTGATCTTGGACGAGGAGGGCGAAGCGGTACGCGATCCCCATGCCTGGTTTGCACCTCGAAATGCCGCGATTTACGTCCGAAATATTCTGGCGGGAGTGATTCAGGTCGACCCGGCCCAGGCAGCTTGGTACGAACGCCGAGCGGAACTTTATCTGCGTCAACTTGAAACAGTCGACGCTTGGGCCCGGCGAGAGCTTCATACCGTGCCCGAGTCGCAGCGTGTGTTGGTGACCAGTCACGATGCGTTTCATTATTTCTGTCAGGCTTATGACTATCGCGCGGCGGCGCCGACGGGTTGGTCGACGGGCGATGAGATGGGCGCAGGGGCGACGAACGAACGGCGCCAGCGCGTGGTGGAATCGATTCGGGACTTTGGAGTAAAGGCGATTTTTGTCGAGACGAGTGTGAACCCCAAACTGCTGCGCGCGATCGCTCAGGATGCCGGCGTGGATATCGGTGGCGAACTGTATTCGGATTCGATGGGACCACCCGGTTCGGCGGGCGAAACCTATCTGGGGATGCTCCGCGAAAATGTGTTGACGATCGTCGAGGGGCTCCGATGAGTGTACAGTTTTCGGCCGCTGGCGATTCGTTGCCGCCAGCAATTCAACTGGATGGCGTCACGGTGCGCTACGGTTCACTCATCGCCCTCGACAATCTCTCGCTTGACCTTCCCGCAGGACAATTGGTGGGAATCATCGGACCCAACGGCAGCGGCAAATCCACGCTCATCAAAATTATCCTCGGGTTTCAGCCCTGCGAGCGTGGTCGAGTGGTGATCTTGGGTGAGTCGATTGCGGCTTCGCGCGGGCGAGTGGCTTACGTGCCGCAGCGGGGAACGGTCGACTGGGATTTTCCGGTGACCGTCCGCGATGTGGTGCTCATGGGACGATATGGTCGAGTGCCGTGGTGGCGCGAACTGTCGGCGACGGATCAGCAGGCTGCCACGCAGGCCTTGCAGCAGGTTGGCTTGTCGGATTTAGCCAGCCGGCAAATTGGTCGCTTGTCGGGCGGTCAGCAGCAGCGTGTGTTTCTCGCGCGAGCCTTGGCGCAAGAAGCCTCCATTCTGCTGCTCGACGAACCTTTCACGGGAGTGGATGCGGCGACGGAGCAGGCGATCCTGGAGGTGCTGCGAGCGAGTCGACAGGCAGGGCGCACGGTGGTAGTGGTGCACCACGATTTGGCGACAGCCGGCCGCTATTTCGATCGTCTGGTGCTACTCCGGCAACGACTCTTCGCGGTGGGCGGGCCGACGGAAGTGCTGCGACCGGAGCTGTTGCGGGAGGTTTATGGCGGCCGCCTGCAAATCTTTGGTGACCTCGTTGTGGATCAGCGAGGTGCGACGTGAGTGAACTATGGGAAAACCTGGCCTTGTGGCATGCACAGAATTCCCATCTCGTGCGCGCCGCACTCGCGGGTTCGCTGGTATCGATCACCTGTGGCATCTTGGGCTGCTTTATCATCCTGCGCCGGATGGCATTTCTGGGGGATGCGATTGCCCATTCAATGCTGGCCGGTGTCGCTTTTGGCTATCTGCTCATGAAACTCGTGTTTGGCATCGAGGCCAGCACAGCGGGAATGCTGGTCGGTTCACTGGTAGCAGGCCTGATCACGGTGGCACTGATCGGCTTTGTGAGGCGACTGACCCGAGTCAAGGAAGATGCGGCGATCGGCATTATTTACACCGGTGTCTTTGCACTCGGTGGGCTCCTGGTGTCACTGTGGAGTCGTTATGTACAGGTCGATCTGCTGCATTTTGTGGCCGGAAATCTGCTCGCGATTGAGATGCCAGATTTATGGGCGGTGGCGGTGATCGCCGTTATCGTGATTTCATTCGTGACGCTCGGCTACCGCGCCCTGCAGCTTACTAGTTTCGATCCGGTGCTGGCGGCGTCGCTCGGAGTACCCGTCGTTGCCATCGATTACTTACTCACCACCTGCACGTCGCTGGTGGTGGTGAGTGCCGTGAATGTCGTGGGGGTGATCTTGGTGGTGGGCTTACTCGTGACCCCCGCCGCTACCGCTTATCTATGGAGCGACCGGTTACCACGCATGCTAGTGTTCGCAGCTCTCTTTGCCTGGACCAGTTTCGCCGGCGGCTTAGCGCTGTCACTCGCGCTCAACGTCGCCCCAGGTTCTGCGATCGTCGTGACCAGCTCGGGCCAGTTCTTGGTCTCGTTGGGGCTGCAGCGGTTACTGCGGCGGGCTTAATCGAGCGCGGTACGATGTGAGGTCAGATTTAAAACATGGATTTGAAACACGGATTTAAAACACGGATTTGAAACACAGAGGCACAGAGGGAACAGAGAGGAAGCACGATCAATAGTTCGTGCGCTCCATCCGCGTCCTCACCGTGCCTCAGTGTCTCCGTGCGATACCTCACCGTGTCTCCGTTCCCCCCATGCCGATCAGCCCGTGCCGCTCAGCCCGTGCCGCTCAGCCCTGAAAAAAAAACGGCTATTTTAGTTCGATCAGCACCTGCTGGAGTTTCCCGGTGAAGGCATTTTTTTGACCCTCGCCGTACTTTTCGTCAACTGGGGTGCCGGTGTCGATGCCGGTGTCGGCGGTGTCATCCAGGGAGAAAGTATTTGCGTGTGTGCGCTCGATGTTGCCAGCTCCAATTTTTTCGCCATCGAGGTAGAGGGTAGCGGTTCCGCCGGCACCACGCTGAGCAGCTCCCTCGTAACTAAAGGACATCTTGATCTGATGTTTTCCTGGAGTCATGGCGCGCGAGCCGACGATGCGCTGCAGTTTGAGGCCGAGGAAATTGTAGGAGTAGGCGGGGCGACCTTCGTCGACCCAGAGCGACCAGCCACCAAAGCGGCCGCCCTGTGCCAGAAGCACTCCACCATCACGCTCCGTTTTCACTTCCACCTGCGCCGTCAGATCGATGGAAGCGTTCTTGACGTTGATGAAGGCGTTTTCAGCCAGGTAGATCATGCCAGGATAAACGGTGAGTTGTTTACGGCCATTCATCAAATCGGGACGGCCAGCGACGCGTGGATCAAATCGTTCAATCGTGCGATCATCGATCGGCAGGACGTGATGTGCGATCGCTTCTTGCGTGAAGCGAGCCTGTAATTCTTTCAGCTTCTCTGGCTTGCTGGCTGCCAGATTCTGACTCAAACTGAAATCCTGGTCGACGTGATAGAGTTCCCACACGTCATCTTGCAGCGGATGCCGAGGGCGAGCTTCCCACGGTGCTTTATGGATCGTGCCTGCCAACCATCCCTCATGATAGATCGCTCGATTGCCACCAATTTCAAAGTATTGGGTGCGGCGGCGATCCGGGGCCTGCGGCTGATGGAAGCTGTAGACCATGCTGACACCTTCGATAGGCAGCTGTTCAACGCCATTGACCTCCCGCGGGGCGGGAATGCCAGCGGCCTCGAACAGCGTGGGAGCGACATCGATGACGTGGTGGAACTGACTACGCACTTCACCCTTCGCGTGAATTTTCGCGGGCCAGTGTACGACCATGCCGTTGCGAGTGCCGCCAAAGTTGCTGGCGACCTGCTTCGTCCAGGTGAAAGGAGTGTTTCCGGCGACAGCCCAGCCGGCAGCAAAGTGATTGAAGCATTCCGGCCCACCCAACTGATCCAGCTTTTCGAGCATGAACTCCGTCGACTCGTCAACGCCGTTGAAATAGGTTCCCTCATTGAACATTCCCAGCATGCCACCTTCGGCACTGGCGCCATTGTCACCGACGATGTAGAGCAGCAGGGTGTTGTCCAGTTGGCCCATCTCTTCCAGGCTTCGTACTAAGCGGCCGACTTCATCGTCTGTGTGCGAGGCAAAACCGGCGAAAACTTCCATCTGTCGCGCAAACAGTTTTTGTTCGTCCTTGGTCAAGGCGTCCCAGTCCTTGATGGCGGCGGGCTTGGGAGCCAGTTTGGTGCCCTTGGGAACGACGCCTAATTCGATTTGTCGAGCGAGTGTTTGTTCGCGCAGTTTATCCCAGCCCTGATCGAACTTGCCCCGGTAGCGGTCGATCCATTTCTGGGGTGCATGATGCGGAGCGTGAGTGGCTCCGGTGGCAAAGTACATAAAGAATGGTTTGTCTGGCGTCAGCGACTGTTCAGACCGCATCCAGGCGATGGCGCGATCCGTCATATCCGTCGTGAAATGGTAGTCGGTGGCGTTTTCAGGCTTGCGCATCGGCGTGGTACCGTGGACGATCATCGGGTCCCACTGATTCGTCTCGCCACCAATGAACCCGTAGAACTCATCGAACCCCGACCGAGTCGGCCAGCGGTCGAACGGCCCACTGACACTCACCTCCCACGGCGGTGTTTCGTGGTATTTGCCAAAGGCGCTGGTGGCGTAGCCGTTTTGCCGAAAAACTTCGGCCATGGGAGTGATGGCCTGCGGACGAACCCCGGTGTTGCCCGGAAACGCCGTGGCAACTTCCATGATGGCACCCGCATTGTTGCTGTGGTGGTTGTAGCCAGTGAGGAGTGCGGTACGGGTGGGGCTGCAGAGCGCCGTCGTATGAAAGCGATTGTATTTGAGTCCGCGGGAGGCGAGGCGATCAAGCGTGGGCATTTCGCAGGGACCACCGAACGCACTGGAATGACCAAAACCGATATCGTCGAGCAGGATGACGATCACGTTGGGAGCCTTGGCGGGAGCCTTCACCTCCCAGCGGGGCGGAGCTTTGGCTCGGCGGGCGTCCAGCTCCGCAATCCGAGGCCGCTGAGGTTCCCGAATCGGCAGGACAGTTCGATCGAGTTCACCGGCGGGATCGGGCTGCCGCTCGGCTAAGCTGCCCGGCACCAGCCAGTACAGAACTGCGAGACTGGCGCAGAGGCCACCGAGTCGCACCAGCCAATGAATATGAGTACGCATGTGCTGCCCCCGTTTTGGTTCGATTGTGGCGGTCGCGGCGAGCGAAAAAAAATTTCTGCCGAACCTTCGATGCAAGATTGTGGTCCTTGATAAGATACTACACAACCACCAGGATAGTGAGTTGTGGGTGGCGGTTGAGCAGCACGCTATCGGTTGACTCTCGTCTGGCCTCGAACTGAACAAATGTGTTTCATGTTACGTAGATTCCAGCGTCGACCGTCATACTCCCTGATTTGTCTTGGAACGCGGTAGTTTCTCGATTATCCATCGAGCACTTCAGCGGTTAAGAACGGTGGTTTTGGGGATGGAGATCGGCAAGTAGCGCCGCGACATTGAAGGGGCGACAGGTATGTGGAACTGGATACGAAGCATGAACGAGCGGTGGCACCTGTTGGTGGCTGACGTTCGCGCTTGGTTTCACGGCCCGGCAGCGGCATCGGCAGCGGCTGGTGCGGTGAATCCGCGTGCGAATTCGCTGGCCTTGACTGGTGGTACGACCCTGGCTGCGGCAATGAGTTCTCGAATGGACCGAAAGGAGTTTACGATGAATGCTTCGTTTGACCGCCTGATCCAGCTCTTGGATTCGCGGGAGGTACGATACCAGTCGAACACCGAGAATCAGTCCATTTGCGCCGAGTTTCGTTGTGACTTTGGGACGCATCGCATCATTGCCGGTGTGGATGACGGTTCGAGTTTGTTCGTGGTGTATGGTCACGCCATGGTGACCGTGCCACCGGGGGCTCGACCTGCTGTGGCCGAGACGGTTGCGCGGGCCAACCACGGTCTGCAGGTGGGAAAATTTGAGTTTGACCTGGATTCGGGCGACGTCCGTTTTCAGTGCTCGCAAATCGTGACCGACGATGACTTGAGCAACGAGGTGATTGATCGCTTGATCGGCACCACGGTGTCGATGCTGGACCTGTATCTGCCCGCGATCATGTCGGTCATCTACGGCAATGAATTGCCGAAGGATGCAATTCAGTTCGTGGAGGCGGGGCGTCAGTCACGTCGTGAGTCCGAGGACTAATCCAGCCGCAACGGCCGGGCTCGCTGCGGTTATCGCTGCTGCTGTTGTCACAACATTCCCTGGTGTAGACTGTCGCTCGTTCTTTTTCGAGTGACAACTACCCCGGGGAGACGACAGGATGAAGCGGTTGATGAATGGTTGGCTCGCGATGTTACTACTCGCCATCGCGCCTCTGGTGCTGTTGAGCCCCTTGCTGGTTAGCCCACTGCTGGCCGCCGATTTCTTCTTCAAAGATGGCGATGTGGTGGTGATGATCGGCGACAGCATCACCGAGCAGCATCTCTATTCAAATTATGTGGAGATGTGGACAGTCACACGCTTTCCTCAGTGGAAGCTCACCTTCCGCAACGTCGGCATTGGCGGAGATCGATCGGTGGGCGGCAATTCGCGTTTTGTACGCGATGTGTTGCTGCACAAACCGACGGCCATGACGGTTGATTTCGGCATGAACGATGGGGGCTATCGAGCGTTTGGTGAGGATACCTTCAAACCCTACATGGACGGTCTGCAAGGGATGGCCGATCAAGCGAAGGCGGCGAAGATTCGTACCGCCTGGGTGACGCCTCAGCCACTGGATACCGGTGATCAAGGCCCTACGGCACTGACTGGCTACAATCAAACCTTGGAGCAGTTTTCGGCGGGAGTTAAGACGATCGCCGAGAAGAATGCCGGTTTGTTTGTCGATCAGTTTCATCCCTATCTCGCGGCGCTCGACAAGGCTCGCGCAGCCGGTCCGAAGTACGACCGCATTACGGGTGGAGATGCCGTTCACCCCGGCCCACCCGGCCAGGCACTCATGGCGGCTTCGATTCTTAAAGGACTCAATTTCCCGACGTTGGTATCAACCGTGGAACTGGATGCTGCCACCGGCAAGCTCGTTGCGGCGAGCAACTGCCAAGTCGATCAAGTGGTGCGAAAGGATGGAGGTCTAGTGTTTCAGCGGCTGGATCGCGCCCTGCCCTTCTTTCCCAGCGAAGCAGCCAGCATTCTGCCGAATGCGCCGCTTTTGGAGGAACTCAATGACTATCGCCTGAAGGTGTCCGGCTTGGCGGCGGGTAAGTATGGAGTGAAGGTGGGGGGCGAGTTGGTCGCGACCTACACGGCGGAAGAATTGGCCAGGGGTGTGAATCTAGCGGCCGGCGTGCTGGCCAAAGGACCGATCGCCGAGCAGGTGAAAGCGGTGAAGCTGGCGATTGAAAATAAGAATCGTTACCACCACGACATGATTTTCCGCGGGATCGTGCTGAGCGGTACTCCCGAATGGATCTACAGCATTGTGCCGAAGGAAGAGTTAGAGGCGAAGAAGCAGAAGCTGATCACCGACCGGCTAGCAAAGGTTGCCGAGCTCGACGCCGAGGTGGCCAAGACGCTGGCGCTCAAACCGCAGACGTTTGAATTGCTACCGCAGTAGATTGTCAAGGGACGCACAAGGTTCCAAACGGTGGAGCCGTGGCCATCGATAGCCAGGCGTCTAGATGCGCGGGACTAGCCGCTCATTATGCCCCCCCGTGAATCGCGGAGCGATGGAGGGGAATATAAACGAGCCAGCCTCGCATGGACATGCTGCGAGGCTGGCAAAAATTCGTATTATGTTTTCAAGGCCGGATCTGAACGCTGCCGCGTACGTCGACGCATTGCAAGCAAACCCATGCACAAGATTGATCCGATGGCAAAAGATGTGGGTTCCGGCACGGTGGCAGCATCGTAGTTGTAGGTCAACGTCACAGATCCTGTCAGCGATGAAGTGATACTGGCCATAGTGCTATAGCCGGTGTAAATCGTATCATTGCTGGGACTTGAATAAGTGATGCTAAATGGTGAGCCACCGATAACTGTAGCGAGAAGTGCAGGGTTATAAGTGACTGACGAGTTAGAAACAAGAAACAAATTGCTCTTGTTTATCGTAGCCGATACGGGACCTACGGCAGTATTTGGACCTGAACCATTGCCGTTGCTGTTGCCCGTTCCGTCGTAAACATCGGTAGCAATATAAAGTGTACCTCCAAGTTGCGTGTTGAGACTACCGCCGCTTGAAGAAGTTACTCCGCTAGCTGTAACGGTCGCCGTCCAATCGATCGCAAAACTTTGCAGTGTGCCAAGCGAGATATTAAATGGATCAAAGTCTGTGGCAATAATCCCCGCTGTGGTCGCGTGAACAATCCGTCCAGTTCCCGACGCAGTCTGTGTGTCGGAGAAATTGAAGGTTTGACTAATCGTAGCGGCTTGACTTAGCCCACAGCTTGCACTTAACAAAACCACTAAACCACACAAGAACGACTTGAAAAGTCCCAATCTACACCCCTCAGAAATCTAGGTGCAACTCCTATCCAAAGGAGACACCAGAGCTAAAAGAACTCAAAATCCGTTTCGAGTTAAGAGAGGGCAGAGGTTACACGCTTGTAATCAATTGTCAATGCCCTGGACTTTTGTCGTATTTATAAGGGCTGAAGTGACCTCCAAAAACTGGACAGGCATTGGGGGCCCAATCAGGTCAGTTTCTCCCCCACAGGAAAAAAGTTAAGTCCATTTGCCGACGCTACGCTTCCAGTTTTTTCCTGCGGGAGAGAAGGGAGTGCTGTTCCTTGAGTAAGGCTCGCTCGAGGAAGTTTTACTTTGTGGGCAAACAATACGTAACCGTTCACCAGCACCATGCCATGAGCACGGGGCCGATTGGGGTGATCGGGCTTGATTGAACGAGGGAACTGGGATGAGGGCGCGAGCGGGATGGGCGCTGGCAGCCTCAGGACTGAGCAGCG